>NZ_FWFV01000018.1 GCF_900172315.1 Palleronia marisminoris | reverse complement strand
CTCCTGAGCTCGCTAGGTTACATGCCGCCGGCAGAGGCTGAGAGACGACATCTTGAACAGCCCCAACCCCGCGATAAGGTCGCCTGACCCGTTGAACGAAACGCTCTCCGGTAAAGCCGGGGCGGTTCAATGTTTCGTCGCCGGTCTTTCCCGGTGCCTCTCCGGCGAACACGAAGGCGATGGGTCGCCCGTGCGGTCCGATCTGGTTCGAGTAGATGTATCCCGGTGCGTTCGTCGTTCCGCCCTCGGTTGCTGCCAACTCCAGGTTGGAGGCCGTTGCGTCTGAGGAGAAAGGCGTGATCGCTGACTTCTCAAGCGTGTCGATCCCCTCGTAGCGCAGCTGGATCGACCCGTTCTTCGGGTTGATCTTGGGCGGCGAGCCCCGCCTGCGGAGGCGGAAGATCGGTTCTGGGTCATCGGGAATGAATCGCATCGAGTCCGAGGAACTCCAGACAGCTCGCTATTCTACGTGCTGCCTCTCAGGCCACGCGGTAACGAAGCTTCGCTTCGAATACAGCAGACCTTGACGTTAGCACTTTGAACGCGCCAGAACAGAGATGGAACATATCCGATGGATCTGTGCAATGGCTGATATTCTGCTCTACCATTCTGTCCTGGGCCTTCGGCAAGTGGAACTTGATCTCGCCGACCAGTGGCGCAATGCGGGCCACAACGTCGTCACTCCCGATCTCTTCAAAGGCCGTCAAGCGGGCACGTATGACGAAGGGTTTGTCATCCTCAAGGAGATTGGACTACAGGTTGCGGCGGATCGTGCCATCAAGGCAGCTGAGCAGGCACAGGATGGAGTTGTCCTGGCGGGCGTCTCAATGGGCGCTGGCATGGCCGCACGGGCTTGGCAGCAAAGACTCGATGCGAAGGGCATTCTGTTCATCTCCGGACCGGGCCCCTGGCCCAATGATGTGGCCGGCACCCCGGTTCAACTTCATGCTGCTCGACCCGAACCCTTCGACGAGGAAGAAGTATTTGAGGATTGGCAGGCGGAAAATCCTGGGGCGCGATTAGAGGTCTACCGCTACGACAATGTCGGGCATTATTTTCTGGATCCGGCATTGGCAGACTTCTCAGAGGCGGCTAGCGAACAATGTCGGGAGCGCTGTTTGAAGTTTCTGTCTGCGCTCTAGCATTGCTTCCAGATAGTCGTTCGGGCGCGAAGGCGGCCGACACCTCAACGCCGCTCCGTCCGCTGAGCCGCCGTTGCCGTCTAAGGCTGTTATGGTAGGTTCTATCCGGAAGCCGGACAGACAGCGAAGTATGAACGGACAGCAGCAGCTTGATCCACGAGGAATGAAAGTGAGTATTACAACGAAATTAGCAGGCCGCTGCCTTTGTGGCGAAGTCACGGTGAACGTCGATGGCGAGCACGACGCACAGCCGGGCGCATGCCACTGCCGCATGTGCCAACGATGGTCCGGCGGGGTCTTCCTCGCATTCACGGCCGCCGCCGAAGCCGTTACAGTGAAAGGTCCGGTCAGGCGCTTTCAATCTTCCCCGTTTGCTGAACGCGCCTTTTGCGGCACGTGCGGAACGCATCTCTGGATGCGAAACACGGATGATCAAGCAGCGGAATACGATCTGATGCCCGGATTGTTTGATGCCGCCCATGACTGGCCGCTGCGCTCTGAGATCTACACCGACAAGTCAATGGCTTCGGTCCGCTTGGAAGGCGATCACCTGCGAAAGACCGAAGCGGAGTTCGAGGCATCCAACCCGCATATTGATTGAAACGCGTGTGATGCGCCCTCCTCGGCTTCGACCGATCAGCGCCAGAGGCTCCGGCAACGACCGGCGGCTTTGTCCGCGCTGCCGTCATCGAACCTGTAATACTGCTGCGCCATGCATGAATGGCAGCAATGCGAAAGCTGCGCCGCAGCGTGTGAACGGTCCGCGAACGACAGGTCAGGGCCGGGCGTGACGGGCTCCGTGCTGGGGTGAATGCTCGACCTGCTGCGTCACTGCAATTCCGCTTCGAGCCTTTATGCCCTCTGACACGCGCTCGCGTTGTCGCGCACGCAGCCAAGGCCGGCGAATTGATCGAACCTGATGCCACTCTGCTGACGTATGTCGAAACAGACATCCGCCGCGTCGGCGGCATGAGAGGAAATGCCGAGTTCAGGAACAGTTGCCTACCCGGTCAATCATGGCTTCCAGCGGAAGAAGGTTCGAAACTGGGCACGGACCACGGCAGCCACCGAGGCGGTCAATACCGCTAGGCAAAGCGCCCACTTGCTGAACGTGCCCATCGTGCCTTCGATCTGTATCGCGTGGATCACGGTGCCCAAGACGACCACCAAGGCAAGCCCGTTATGGATCGCACTCCATGTAGTTGGGTTGAGCCGCATCTTCCGCCGCAGCGTCACTAGGAGCGCGCTCAACACCAACGCCCACATGGCTGTCACGCCCCAGACCGAAAAAGGCGTCGGAGAGCGCAGGAGCAAGGCATCGATAGCGTCCGGCGGGCTCGCGATCAGCAAGCCGCCCAAGTGAATCGCGACGAGAACGACCAAGACCGCGCCGCTGCGTTGGTGCCAGCGACGCAACCTTGCAAGCGACACGCCCGCCAGCCAGTTGGTCATCAGAAGCGGCTGGATCAGTAGCACCCCCAACCCCAGTACCCCCGTTAGGCTGGCCGCGACGTAGGAGGGCGAGCGGTAGGCATGCAGCGGGCTCAGGGCCGCGACTATGACCGGCACCCCGACGAAGATCGCCACAGCGCCCCATGCCAGGATCGCGAGGGCACGGGTCAAGCCTCGGCGAGTACGAAATGAGCCTCGAGGCTCGTGTTGCTGGCCGACGACATTACCGGACGCAGGAACACGGTCCGGAAGGACCCGCCGGCGTACTCGGCGTCATAGGCTAGATGACCGTGTGGCTGACCGAAAGCGGGCACGATCTGCGGCATGTCCATCTGGAACGCCCCGGTGGCGTCCGTTAGCGTGGCGCCGTGGCTTTCGGGGTCGCTCTCGTACGCTTCCGTCGTGTGGGCCCAGATCTGGATGCGCGCTCCTTCGATCGGCGCTCCGTAGCCGGCGCGGCGCACAGTGCCGGACATTCTGAAACCGCCGCCGCCGATGCGTTCGACGATCGGCGCACCGGGGCGATAGTTGTTGGCCCCGCCCCGCATCGTGGGGGTGGGCTGCAACTCTTGTGCGCGGGCCGGACTAAATATGGCCGGTGCTGCAAGTGCTGCGGTCGCCGCCGCAGCGCCTGCGATGACCGTGCGACGGGAGGCGATAAAAGTCATGTCGGGTCTCCTTCCGGGCGGAACTACATGTTTGCCCAGCCAATACTCGACTTAGATTGCCCACTGCTCAAAGGAATATGGCGCAAAATAATGTGAGACTGGTCGCCGAGGCGGACTTGGGCGAACGCGTCGTGCGGGCGCTGATCCTGCGCAAGGTCGGGCTGATGGAAGGCGGCGCGGCGGGGCCGGTCCTCGTCGGCAATCCCGATAGCCGCGGCATGGCCACGCTCGGCGAGTTCCTGCGCCGCAACGCGATCCCGCATCACATCCTCGATCCCGCAACCTCGCCCGAAGCCGCGGCGCTGGTCGCCCGACACGAGCAAGATGCGGAGGGGCCGCTCGTCGTTTGCCCGGACGGCGTCGTGCTCATTGCACCGACGCCGGCCTTTCTTGCCCGCAGCCTTGGAATGGGGCGCCCGGAGGGTGCGGAGAAGGTCTTCGATGTTACGATCGTGGGAGCAGGCCCGGCAGGGCTTGCCACCGCCGTCTACGCCGCATCCGAGGGGCTGTCGGTAGCCGTACTGGACGCCCGTTCCTACGGGGGGCAGGCCGGGGCGAGCATGCGGATCGAGAACTACCTGGGCTTCCCGAGCGGCATTTCGGGCGGCGCCCTCGTCGCTCGCGCGAGCGTCCAGGCGCAGAGGTTCGGCGCCGACATGATGATCCCCGCGCGCGTGACGAACCTCGGCTGCGATCGCACCGATGGCCTGCTGGAGCTGTCTCTCGAAGACGAGGCGTCGCCCCTCCTGACACGGTCAGTTGTGGTCGCGAGCGGGGCCGAATATCGGCGGCCCGGCATCCCGGACCTGGCGAGATACGAGGGGGCGGGCGTCTGGTACTGGGCCGCGGCGGCCGAGATCAGGCTCTGTGCGGGCGAGGAGGTCGCCGTGATCGGCGGCGGCAATTCGGCCGGTCAGGCCGTGGTTCACCTGGCGGCGCATGTCCGAAAGGTCCGCATGTTCGTGCGCGGCCCGGCGCTGGCGCAGTCGATGTCGCGCTACCTGGTCGACCGCATCGCCGCGGCTGGCAATGTCGAGGTGATGACCAGCACAGATGTCGTGGCCCTGTTCGGCGAGGCCGCCCTCGCGGGGATTCGCTGGCGCAAGCGCGACGACGGCGACACGGGCGCCATCGCCCTGCGGCACCTGTTCGTCTTCGCGGGCGCCGACCCCGCATCCGGCTGGCTGCAATCCTGTGGCGTCGCGCGGGACGCCGCAGGTTTCATTGAGACACACCAGTCCTGGCCGCACGACCCACCCGCTGCCGACATCACCCTCCAGACCTCGATCCCCGGCGTGAGATATTCGCGCCGGATCTGTCAAGCGGGTTGGCGCGGCCATCGGCGAGGGCGCGCAGGTCGTCGCGGCCCTGCATCGCTGGCTGGCTGGGCGCAGCGGGATCCGCTACCCTTGATGGGCTCGTGGGCCATAGACGAGGCTCAGCACCCGATGGTTGCCGATGCTGGTTATGACACATGTGCGGATGTCGCCGTCCGCGCCTGCAGCAGAGTCGACGCCGCGCCATATGGGAATGCCGCAGAAGGGCTACTCTCCGTCGGTCATCGTACGATCATGAGCGGCGACTTTGACGGCTGGTGAGGCGCGGAACGTTGGGTGAGAACCCATACCGTGGCGCAGTTCGTAAGTTTGCACCAAGTCCGCCAAAAGTGCTACACATTGTGCTACCTGAGTGGCTGGTCAGAACTGTAAAATATCATATAAAACAGTGTGATAGTATGCCAAGAAGTCCGCAAGTGGCGGACTTCCTCTCCGCCAGCCGAACCTGGCCCGAGGCTCGGCTCTGGCTGAACGACGGGTCGTGCATTCGTCTGCGGCCGGAGCGGCCGAACCACGTCCCCCTCTCGGCAGATTGCTCTGCAATCGCCTGCCGGGCAGTGGGATCCTGCGACTTCGTCGAGAGCCGGACCCATGATCGAAGAAAGTTCCGCATGCTCAACGTGATCGACGCGTTCACCCAGGAGTTGCGAGCCATTGTCCGCCATCGGTCCGAGGTCGATGGCGAGTGCGATCAGGATCGACCGGAAGCTGAACTCGACTGCGGTGATCGACGTGCCTCGACCGACCTGTTCATCTTGCGAGGTGTGCCTGGTCATGTTCGCTCGGGTGACGGCCCGGAGTTCATCGCCAAGGCTGTTCGGAACTGGATCGCTGCCGTCAGAGCAAAGACGGCGTTCATCGAGCCCGGTCGTCCCTGGGAGAACGGCTACCGCGAAAGCTTCAACTCGAAGCTTCGCCCCTCTCGGCAGATTGCTCCGCAATCGCCTCCCGGGCAGCGGACGAGCTGCTGGATGGCGAGATCTTCCACTCCCTCGCTGAGGCTCGCGTCGTGATCGAGGCATGGCGCGTCCATTACGATACAGCGCGGCCCCACTCGTCCCTGGGCTACCGGCCGCCTGCGCCGGAGGCCATCTATTGGCCGTCAAAGCGGAACCGGACTTCTCCCCCGTCGGCGCCCGCCGTGGCACCGGCTCCCGTCATGCACCAAGACTGAAACCGGACCACCCGATGGGGGCAGGCCAGCTTGCTCATGCGACCGTCTAACCGGATGGATTTGCGACGTGAAACGATGGCAAGAGAGTTCTGCACCAACGCCGACCCGAAGTGCCGCGAATGTCGCGGTTATCTGTTGTGGCGCACTATGGTGCGCAACACGCCGACCCCGAGGTCGATTCCGTGCGGCTTCGGTTCAGGCTGTTGAGGGAACTGTCGGCGGATTGGTTTCTGGCGGAAACCGAACAAGGGCGGGCGGCAGGCTCGTTCGAGCAGGCCTTCGATCTGTCGGTCGGCGATATTGTAGCATGAGTAAGATGAGGCGCGCAGCGCGGCAGACGTGTGGCGATCCGAGCGGCATGGGCGTGGTCACCGGCAATGGGGCTGCCCACGGCGATTTCGGAGTAAGCTCGGTGTATTCTTTGTTCCCCTAGTTCCTCGGCACGGCCCGTTGTGCGGCTTTGAGCAGGCACAGACCGCGTGTGCCAGCAAAGAGGTCGCCGGTTCGAAGGCTGCGGCCGCCGAGCCCGAGACGAGAATGTGGGCGCCAATGCCCCGGCCAATGCCCCGCTCACAAGACGTTGCCGTTGCTGGTCGATCGGCGCTGGTCGCGGGTTGATCGACCGGACTGGTCTTGTCTCTTTTCCGGATCGCACAGGATTTACGCTGATGCACCTTTTCCGTGCTGCGATGTCAGGCGTATGCCGATGAATCACCACGGGGGGGTAGGTGAGAGGATGACGACTGCGTCGCCTTG
The DNA here is from genome assembly GCF_900172315.1 of Palleronia marisminoris. Taxonomy (GTDB): domain Bacteria; phylum Pseudomonadota; class Alphaproteobacteria; order Rhodobacterales; family Rhodobacteraceae; genus Palleronia; species Palleronia marisminoris. The sequence goes on along the minus strand of NZ_FWFV01000018.1, from coordinate 42,118 downwards.
AAGGAAGTCTTTGCCCAAGCCGGTCAAAGACCCGGCCGAACCCGTGCGGCAGCGCCAGGCCTCCAAAGCGAGCGTGACGCCGCACCTGCTTAACCTGCCCGGGGGCAACTGTCTCGGCCGTGCCTAACGTGCCGCGCCGTTCCCCGCGCCGATCCGAGGGAACATGATGTCCGTCCGAAGCACGCTCCTCTCCACCGCTCTTGCCGCGCTGGCGCTGCCCGCCGCAGCACAAGAGGCTGACTGCCCGATCAAGGTCGGCGTCCTCCATTCGCTGTCCGGCACCATGGCCATCTCCGAGACGACGCTGAAGGACGCCATGCTGATGCTCATCGAGCAGCAAAACGAGGATGGCGGCCTTCTGGGCTGCCAGATCGAACCCGTCGTGGTCGATCCGGCCTCGGACTGGCCGCTGTTCGCCGAAAAGGCGCGCGAGCTTCTGACCGTGAACGACGTCGACGTGATCTTCGGCAGCTGGACCAGCGTCAGCCGCAAGTCGGTCCTGCCGGTGCTGGAAGAACTGAACGGCCTGATGTTCTACCCCGTCCAGTACGAGGGCGAGGAATCCTCGAAGAACGTGTTCTACACCGGTGCCGCGCCCAACCAGCAGGCGATCCCGGCGGTGGACTATTTCATCGACGAGCTGGGCGTCGAGAAATTCGCCCTTCTGGGCACCGACTACGTCTATCCGCGCACCACGAACCAGATCCTAGAGCAGTACCTCAAGGACAAGGGCATCGCGGCAGAGGATATCTTCGTCAACTACACCCCCTTCGGCCATTCGGACTGGTCCACGATCGTGTCGGACGTGATCGAGCACGGATCGGACGGATCGCAGGTCGGCGTGATCTCGACCATCAACGGTGACGCCAACGTGGGCTTCTACAAGGAACTGGCTGCGCAGGACGTCAGCGCCGATGACATTCCCGTCGTCGCCTTCTCGGTCGGTGAGGAAGAGCTGTCGGGCCTCGACACCTCGAACCTCGTCGGACACCTCGCCGCGTGGAACTACTTCATGTCCGCCGACACGCCCGCGAACGAAGAGTTCATCGCCGCCTGGCACGAGTTCATCGGCAACGAGGACCGCGTGACGAACGACCCGATGGAGGCCCATTACATCGGCTTCAACATGTGGGTGAACGCCGTCGAACAGGCCGGCACCACCGATGTGGACGCGGTGCGCGAGGCGATGTGGGGGCAGGAGCACCCGAACCTGACCGGCGGTACCGCGGTGATGAACGCGAACCACCACCTGTCGAAGCCCGTGCTGATCGGCGAAATCCGCGAGGACGGCCAGTTCGACATCATCAGCCAGACCGATCCCGTCGCGGGCGACGCCTGGACGGACTTCCTACCCGACTCGGCCAAGCTGACCTCGGATTGGCAGGAGCTCGATTGCGGCATGTACAACACCGAGACCGAGACCTGCGTCCAGCAGACCTCGAACTACTGAAGACCTGCGGGCGCCGCATCGGACGGCGCCCGTTCCACATCCCCTCACGTCCGCAGGCGCCCATGCTCCGCATCCTGATCCTCGCCCTCGGGGTCCTGACCCTGCTTCCGACCCCCGGTCGCGCGCAGGACCTTCAGACGATCCTCCAGCTTCACACCGAAGAGGTCGAGAACCCCGGCCGCCAGACGGTCGGCGTGGTCATCGAGGATCTGATTGCCGCGGAGATGCCCGTGGTGCCGGTGTTCCTGACGCATTGGCAGGACCGCGAGATCGTGCTGAACGCCGAGGACGGCCGGTTCTATGCGCTGGTGGATGATGCTGACGGACAGGCCACCATCCGCGACCTCGATACCGGGGCCGAGAGCACCGTCGCGGCCCCGGCACTGACCGAGGTGCGCCCGAATGGCGGCGTCCGGCGCGAGATCGCTGCGGCCCTCGTGCGCTTCCAGCTGTCAGACCCGGCGCCGGCGAACCGCCGCGCCGCGCTCGACGCCATCGCCCGGCAGCCCGACGCGGACCAGATCGCGCCCCTCGCCGCCTCTGTCGAGGACGAGGAGGACGAGGTGATCCGCGCTGACAAGGAGCGGCTTCTGAACATTCTGACGGCCCGCTACGGCGACACGACCGAGGCGCGCATCACCGCGATCGAGCGCCTGAGCGGCCGCATCACCCCCGACGCGCGGGCGGCGTTGAGCCAGGTTCTGACCACCTCCGACCAAATCGGCACCGGCGAGCCCGACGGGAACGTGGCGCAGGTCTATACGCCGGGTGACGAGATCACCCGCGCCGAAGCCTACGGTCGGCTGGTGGACGAGGGGCTGGCCCCCGCGCCAGTCTCTCCCGCTGCCATCCGCGACGCGCTGATCGCCAATATCGAGGACGGCGCGATCGCCGGCGTCCCGGTGGCCGAAATGAACACCGACGCCGCGCGCCGCGATGCCTACGAACGCCTGGCCGAGGCCGGCACCGTCCCGCCCTTCGTGCCCGACGAACAGATCGACGCCGCGCTGGAGTCGCACGTTTTCTACGCCGTCTACGACGAGGATGACCCGCTCGTCACCGACGCCGCCCGTGCAACGCTTCGATCCGTCGATACGCAGGTGTCGCTGAACAAGACGGCGGATCTGGCGCTCGACGCGCTGTCGCTGGCCTCGATCTACTTCCTCGCCGCGATCGGGCTGGCCATCACCTTCGGCGTCATGGGGGTCATCAACATGGCCCATGGCGAGTTCATCATGATGGGCGCCTATACCGGCTATGTCGTCCAGCAGATCGTTCCGGACTACACGCTGTCGCTGATCATCGCGCTGCCGCTGGCTTTCGTGGTTGCGGGCGCGGCCGGAATCGCGATGGAGCGTCTGGTGATCCGCCATCTCTATCATCGTCCGCTCGAGACGCTGCTGGCGACCTTCGGCATATCAATCGCGCTGCAGCAGCTTGCCAAGAACATCTTCGGCACGCAGGCGCGCCCGTTGACAGCGCCCGACTGGCTGAGCGGGCAACTGGTGTTCAACGAGCTGGTGGCGATCAGCTATATCCGCATCGCGATCTTCGTCCTTGCCGGACTGTTCCTGGCGCTTCTGCTGTTCATCCTGCGGCGCACACGACTGGGGCTGGAGGTTCGCGCGGTCACGCAGAACCGGGGTATGGCGGCCTCGATGGGGATCGACCCCGACAAGATCAACATGGCGACCTTCGGGCTGGGGTCGGGCATCGCGGGAATCGCCGGCGTGGCCATCGGGCTTTACGCGCAGGTGACCTCGGAAATGGGCGCCAACTACATCGTGCAGAGCTTCATGACGGTCGTCGTCGGCGGCGTCGGCAATGTCTGGGGCACGCTTGCCGGGGCAGGGCTGATCGGCGTGCTGCAGAAGTCGATCGAGAGCATGAACCCCTCGAACACGTTGGCCGCGCAGACCTACATGATCCTCTTCATCATCATCTTCATTCAGTTCCGGCCGAGGGGCATCGTCGCCCTGCGCGGCCGCGCGGCCGAAGCGTGACGGCCATGCGCACCATCGAAAGGCCCGCGCCATGACCGATGCCACCATGACCCTGCCGCACCGGACGCCGCCGGTGCGCCAGACCTCGACCTTCGGGTTCCTTGCCGCGCTCGCCGTCTTCGCGGTCACCGTCACCGTGCTGGCCGAGCAGGGGGCGATCTCGACCTCGTTCGTGAAGACGTTGGGCAAAACGCTGTGCCTCTGCCTCGCCGCCGTCGCAATGGACGTGGTGTGGGGCTATACCGGCATCCTGAGCCTCGGGCACATGGCCTTCTTCGGCCTTGGGGGCTACGCGATCGGCATGTGGCTGATGTATGCCCGGACCGAGGGGCTGGTGGTCCAAAGTCTCGCGTCCCAGCCGCTGCCGCCTACGCCGGGCGAGCTTCGTGACGCCATCGGCAGCCAGATCTTCGGGGTGGTCGGGTCGTCGGACTTCCCGCTGATCTGGATGTTCGCGGACAGCTTGTTCCTGCAGCTGATGATGGTGGTGCTGGTGCCGGGCATGCTGGCGCTTGTCTTCGGGTGGCTCGCGTTCCGCAGCCGGGTAACCGGGGTCTACCTGTCGATCCTGACCCAGGCGATGACGCTGGCGCTGGCGCTGTACCTCTTCCAGAACGACAGCGGCCTTCGGGGCAATAACGGCCTGTCGGGACTGCAGAACATCCCCGGGTTCGAGAACACCTCGCAGGCGGCGCTGAGCCTGGGGTTCTTCTGGGCCTCTGCCGTGGCGCTGGCGCTGGGCTATTTGCTCTTCGCCTGGGTGGTTTCGGGACGGATGGGGTCGGTCCTGCGGGCGGTGCGGGACGACGAGGCGCGGGTTCGGTTCCTCGGCTACCATGTCGAAAGCTTCAAGCTCTTCGCCTTCGTCCTGACGGCCGTTGTCACGGGGATCGCCGGCGCGCTCTACTACCCGCAGGCCGGCATCATCAACCCGAACGAGATCGCGCCGATCGCGTCGATCTACCTCGCGGTCTGGGTTGCCATCGGTGGGCGCGGGCGGCTCTACGGCGCAGTGATCGGCGCCGCGTTCGTCTCGCTGCTTTCAAGCTGGTTTACCGGCGGCGGCGCGCCCGCAATCGCGCTGGGCGGCTACAGCCTGCAATGGACGGATTGGTGGCTGGTGCTTCTGGGGCTCAGCTTCGTCGCGGTCACGCTGTTCGCGCCGAAAGGGATCGGCGGGCTGGTCGACCTGATCGCGGATCGGCGCAGGCCCGACCGGCAGGGTGACTACGGCCCCGACAAGGGGGCCAAGCGGGCCGAGGAGGGCGCGGAATGACGCTTCTGGAAGTGGACGGCATCTCGGTGACCTTCGACGGGTTCCGTGCCATCAACAGCCTGTCGCTGAGCATGGGCGAGCCCGAGTTGCGGGCGATCATCGGACCGAACGGGGCGGGCAAGACAACCTTCATGGACATCGTCACGGGCAAGACCCGACCCGATTCCGGCCGAGTCGTCTGGGGCGAGGATAACCGCGACCTCATCGGCATGAGCGAAAGCGCCATCGCGCGGGCCGGTATCGGGCGGAAGTTCCAGAAGCCGACGGTGTTCGAGGATCAGACCGTGCGCGAGAACCTCGCCATGGCGCTGAAGGCCCGGCGCGACCCGTTCCGGGTGCTGTTTCGCCGCGCCGACAACGCCGGCCGCATCGCCGAACTGGCGGACGAGATCTCGCTTGCCGATCACCTGATGCGCAAGGCCGGCGAGTTAAGCCACGGCCAGAAGCAGTGGCTCGAGATCGGGATGCTTCTGGCGCAGGAGCCGCGCCTGCTGTTGGTGGACGAGCCCGCCGCCGGCATGACTCCGGCCGAGCGCGGCCACACGGCCGACCTGTTGAAGCGACTGGCGAAGACGCGCGCGGTGATCGTGGTCGAGCATGACATGGAGTTCGTCCGCCGCCTCGATTGCAAGGTGACGGTCCTGCACGAGGGTCGGGTTCTGGCCGAGGGCTCGCTGGACCACGTGACCAAGAACCGGGACGTGATCGATGTCTATCTGGGGCGCTGAATGATGCTGGATGTTCAGGGACTGACGCTGCGCTATGGGCAAAGCCAGGTGTTGCATGGCGTGGACCTTTCGGCGCGCGCCGGCGAGGTGACGGCGGTAATGGGGATGAACGGGGTGGGCAAGACCTCGTTGCTGAAGGCGATCGCTGGGCGCCATCCCTTTCGTGAGGGGCGGATCGTCGTGAATAGTCAGGATCTGGGGCATCCCGATGCGGTTCAGGCCGCGCGGGCGGGCATCGCCTATGTGCCGCAGGGGCGCGAAGTGTTCCCGCTGATGAGCGTGACCGAGAATCTGCAGACCGGCTTTGCCTGCCTCGGCCGCGGCGCACGATCGGTGCCCGACCGGATCTACGACCTGTTCCCGGTTCTGGCGCAGATGCGCAACCGCCGTGGCGGCGATCTGTCCGGCGGACAGCAGCAGCAGTTGGCAATTGCCCGCGCCTTGGTCACCAGACCCCGTGTCCTCCTTCTGGACGAGCCGACCGAGGGCATTCAGCCGTCGATCATCAAGGAGATCGGTCATGTCATTTCGACCCTGCGCGATGAGGGAGAGATCGCGATCGTTCTGGTGGAGCAATATTTCGACTTCGCCGTGGGGCTTGCTGACCGGGTCTCGGTGTTGACTGGCGGGCAGGTCAGTTACATTGCCGCCAAGGGCGAGATAAAACGCGAAAGCCTTCTGGAGGCAGTTTCGCTTTGATCGCAACATGCCCCGGGAAGAGGCCTGCGCCCGGTGATGTCAGAGCAAAATGCCGTGAGCGGGGCAGGGCGTCGCCGTAGCCCTGCTCATGAGCGAGCGCAGCCCCTTCCGCTACTTCAAGACATCGCCCGAGACCATCCTGGTCGTCATGTTGTACGTCCACTTCCCGCTGTCGCTTCGGAACGTCGAAGATCTGCTGCACGAGCACAGCATCGATGTCAGCCACGAGACTGTGCCTTTCTGGTGGCAGCGCTTTGGATCAACGTTCGCGGGAGCAAGCGCCGGATCGAGGGAATGAAGTCGAGACGCTGGCTGTGGCATCTCGACGGAATGTTCATGAAGATCATCGGAGAGCAGCACTACCTCTGGCGGGCGATCGATCATGAGGGCGAGGTCCTGGAAGGTTTCGTCACGAAGCGGCGGGACAAGAGGGTCGCGTTGGAAGTCCTCGAGAAAGCAATGAAGAAGCATGGCCGTGCAGACGTCTTCGTGACGGACAAGCTTCGCTCCTACGGTGTGGCCCTGAAAGATCTCGCGGTGGCGGATCGGCAGGAAACCGATCGGTGGCTGAATGACCGCTGGAAACTCCTACCTGCCGTTCCGACGAAGAGAGCGGGCCATGGAGCGGTTCCCGCGGATGCGAAGTCTACAGGAGTTCGCCGTCCTTCACGCGTCTGTCTCGAACCGTTTCAACCTGGACCGAAGCCTCTCAAGCCAAGTCAACTTCAAGGTGAACCGCGCCGCCGCTTTCGCCGAGGGGTTCGCCTGACAGCACCGCCACTTGCCGTCGCGAAAGCGCGAATGACTTGGTTTCGGGAATCGGGCGAGCTGACCTACCACGGGTCTTCCATCCAGCCGCGACCGGAGCCCGGTCGGTGTTTACGGCGATCGGCGCAGGTCGAGCAATCGCCTGACGCGCGGAGTTATCATCTCGCATTGCGGGGCGGGCGATTGCGGTGGTTGGCGGTCGCGCATGGTCAGCCGGGATTCGCTAGTCCAAGGCGGGATGCGGGCGTTCAATGTTGTAGTCGGCGGCCGCGATCACGACACGGGCGTGAGCCAAGTTCCGGAACATGGGCTCGTTGAGCAGCTCGTCCCGCATACGCCCGTTGAGACTTTCCACGAAGCCGTTCTGCATCGCCTTGTCCGGGGCGATGCAATGCCATGCGAACCTGTGCTCGGAACACTACCGCAGGATGGCGTTAGAGGTCGGTTCCGCCCATTGTCGCGGACGATCACTCCAAGCTTGCCGCGGCGCTCGATAAGGGCGGTTGGTTCACGCGCTAACCTGCGCCCCGAGATCGATGCATAGCAGATCGAGGCGAGGCACTCTCGGGTGACGTCGTCGACCACGTTGAGCACCCGCGCGCTGGCCGCTGGCGAACTGGTCATGGACGAAGTCCAGTGACCAACGCGCATTGAGCCGCGCCTCGACCAAGAGCGGCGTCCGCGTTCTGACGGCTTAGCGCCGGGCCTTTCGCTTACGCATTGTCAGCCCTTCCTCGCGGAAGAGCCGATAGTTCCGGTTGAGCATACCCGCACATCGTTGAGCGCCGGCTCGCTCAGGCCGAAGCGAAACGCCGTTCGGTGGTCTTCCACCAAGCGCCTGCGGGTCAGGAGCGCCAGTGATCGCGCGCCAACAGCGCCGCCTCGGTGCGGTTCCTGACCTGCAACTTCTCGAGGATAGTGGTCATGTAGTGCTTGACCGTCTTCTCCTGGATGTCGAGCGCCCGGCCGACCTCCTTGTTGCTCTTGCCTTGCGCAACGAGGCGCAGAATATCCTCCTCCCGCTTGCTGAGCGTGTCGATAAGTGTCGCGGGTTTGCCCTGCCCCGGCGGCTCGTTCATCGCGGAAAGTACACTCATCGCCAGCGCCGGCGCCACATAGCTCCGCCCCCCTGCCAAGTCGGCGACGATCCCGCACAATTCTTCGGCGCCGACGCCCTTGAGGACGTAACCCGCAGCTCCCGCTTTCAGCGCCTGCATCACGTCGTCGTCTTCCTCGGAAACGGTGAGGATGATGACCCGGGGCGCCCCGGCCCGGCCGGCTATGCGGCGGAGCGCGGCGAGGCCGCCGCCCGGCATGGACAGATCGAGAAGCACGATGTCCGGAGCGAGCGAGTCCGCGAGAACGACTGCCTCGTCGGCACTGCTGGCCGTACCCACGACCTCGAAACGGCCGTCCTCCGACAGGCTGCGAGACACGCCATCCCGGAACAGCGGATGGTCGTCCACGACCAGCACCCGGATCTTCATTCTCTTCCTGCCGTTTCGAGAGACATCGTCAATTGGGTGCCGCCTCCTGCCTGAGCGCGTGCGCTGAAGGTGCCGCCGAGGCTTTCGACGCGGTCGCGCAGGCCTTCGAGGCCCAGCCCTCCGGCCTTGAACGGCAGATCTGTCAAACCGGGGCCGCGATCGCGAACCGACAGTGTGACGGCCGTTGCATCGCCTTCGACCTCCACTTCGAGACCCGCACCGTCTGCGTGCCGGCTCCCATTGTTAAGACCCTCCTGTACGAAGCGGAAGACACAGATGCTCTCGGCCTGGTTGAGCTTCGGTACAGGCCTTGAGGTCAATGTGAGTGCAACGGGATGACCGGTGCGCACCGAGTGGGTATCCACCACGCCTCTGACGATCTCGGGCAGCGAACGGCCCTCGACATCGGGCGGCGAAAGACCACGAGAGATCGCCCGCACTTCTCGCATCGCCTGCGCCACCGAGTCCTGGACCATCTCGAACTCGTCCCCCGCTCTCCGGTCGGGCAGCGCCTTGCCTAGACCGTCGAGGCGGAGCGCCGCATAAGCGAGATACTGCGCCGGTCCGTCATGCAGGTCGGCGCCGATGCCGCGCAGCGTCCGCTCGGTCGCGGCCGCGGCTCGGGCGGCGGCGGCCTGAACACGCAGCCGCAGGTCCCGGTTGCGGTCGGCCAGCTCCTCCACCTCCGCCAGCCGCGCATCAAGATCACGCCTCTGTCTCTCGATGGTGCGGCTGCCACCGAGAACGATCGCGCTGAGCACAGTCCCAAGACCGAGTACGACGCCGCCGACAGTGAGCCATGCCTGCCGGCGCGCGGCCTCGAGGTCCGCTTTCAATTCGTAATTCACCTCGTAGAACTCGCCCACCGCTATGATCTCGCCCGACCATAACTCTCGGATCGGGCTGTAAATTTCGAGAAGCGGTGCGCCGAGGGCCTGCTCTTCGCGGTCCTCAAGATCGCCCAGCTCCTCGAAATCCGCCCGCACCTCGCCTTCCCAGGCAGCCTGCAGATTTTCTGTGGGCTCGAAGCGGCGGCCGACGATCTCCGGGTTGGATGCCTCGATGACGAGCCCGCCAGGCTTCCAGATTTTGTAGGAGACAACCCGTTCTCCCAACGGCGTGTTGGTGAAAATCTCTTCCAGCGCCCGCCGCGCGCCGGGCGACAGCTCGTCCTGTGTCGCAAGCTGCTGGCTGATCGGCGTGATGAAGCTTTCCATGTAGAGCGCGGTGCCATTCGCGGTGTTCCTGACCACGCTCTCCTCGATCCGCGCCGTAAGCCATGCGCCGATCAGCAGGGCCGACGCAAACAGCACAATGCCGCCCGCAATCGCAAACTGCGCGGCAAGCGACAAGCGGCTCCAAAATTGACTCGCGCGTTTCACCAGCCGGCGGCGTCGCGATGATGCAGGGATCGAAGTGGGTTCGTACGCCATTCAGCGCCGCTCGAACGTCTCGAGGAACTGGGTCCTTGTCTCGCATGACGGGGAGCCTGCCCGGGCGTCTTGGCTACGTGTCCGGGAACTTCGCTTCGTTGCCTTGTTTCCATCAGGGTCCTTCCCGAATGCCGAAATGGGCTCGTGGACTCTATTGATCGCCTTCTATGCTACACACGGCGCATTTGCCAACATCATTGCCCGTGGCCACCGAGGCACAACTTGTTGCGGGCGCCCGCAAACGGAGCTGAGATCTTGATCCGCCTGATGAACCCGCGCCTGTTCCGCGTCACCCGTGGCATCATGCCAAGCGATGCTGAGGCCTGACAGGTCGTTCACGAAGCCTTTCTCGTCGCGTCGACCAGGAGCGCGATGTTCGAACGACGGGAGCGGTATTCCACGTGAAATCGCCCGGATCGCCATCAATCCCGCGCGGATGCAGTTGCGCCACGCGCGGTATCCACTGCGCACGGTTTGGAATCATCTGGCGGTCGGCGGTGCGGTATGGCTACTGACAGGGCCGCAGTTCACGAAACGCGGGGCCTTTCATAGGCAGTGCAGTTTCTGAGTGCTTCAACGGCGTAATGCTTGGAAGCTCTTCGTCCTGACCATAAGCCACGAACGACCCGGCAAGCAAAGTGCCGGCATCGACCGAAAACGTGCCGAGAACCGGGATGAACTTCTTCACACAGGGTTCACCCGGAGGCGCGGCCTTCGGAGCTTCTCCAACTTGCACGAGGACAGGGGTGGCGACCAATATGGCAGAGGTGATCCTCATTGACGCGGTTTCACCATGTCGTGACCTTTCCAACCTGATCCGGGTGTCTACTAGGGACGCTTTGACGGTCGGATGCAGCTGGACGGAGGAGGTTCGCCGCCTTTCTCGGTCCGTGCGCGGACGCCGGCTCATGCAGCGTTCGCGCTATTCCGCCTTCGAAATGCCGTTACCTATGTCGCGTTTGAGCCGATCCCTACCGGCATTGCCTCGAAGAGGGTCGGGCCATCGTCGAACTCGCTGGGAATGGCGCGGATCAAGAGTCGAAAGACCCCACTGACGAGGCCGCAGGCCTTGCCCGGACCTTGGGCCGGTCTGATCCTCCGACATAGGTCCGATTGCAGCGGCGCGTTTTCGTGGCCTTATCGAGAGGAAGGGTTGCCCCTCGGCAACCCGTGATTGGAGACAGAAAATGACACGTACAGGTTCACTTCGCATTACACTTATGGGTACCGCGCTCGCAGGTATGTTTGCGGCCGTCCCTGTGGACGTTCGCTTCAGCAGCGATGGGTTCTCGCTGACGCCGGCCATGGCCTTCGCCAAGGACGGACGGGATGACGATGACCGCGGCAGCGAGCGGGACGACGACAGCGGTCGGGACGACAATGGCGGCTCCGGGCGCGACGACGATGGCCGGGACGATGATCGTGGCCGTGGACGCGGCGGCGATGATGTCCGCCAGGACGACGACTCAGGCCAAGGTCGAGGGCGCGGTCGCGGGCGCGGGCGCGGTGGCGACGACCACGGCAGAGACCGTCACGACTCGGAAGGCTTCGAGGTGACCCTCCAGGACGGCAGCCGCATCGAGATCGAAGGCGGCTGGTTCGAACGCAAGGATGCCAGCGGTCGAACTGTTGAGGAACGTCTCGCTACCGCGGCGGACGTCGCACAGTACGCGGGCGCAAGCCCCCGGCCGGATACCGATCGCAGTGGCGGCGGGATCGTGACGAAGGCGGAGCGGGAGGGCACCAAATGGGAGGTCATGTATTCCGACGGCTGGAAGGAGGAGATCGAAGCCGGGCGCTACGAACTCAAGGACGCGCTGAACCGCACCGTCGTTGAGCGGCCGGCCACCGAGGCCGACCTGGAACGCCTCTCGGTCGCCTTCCGCTGAAGGCCTGCGGGTCAGGAGCGCCAGCGATCGTGCGCCATTGGCGCCGCCTCGGTGCGGTTCCTGACCTGCAACTACTCTAGGATCACCGTCATGTGGTGCTGGCCGATCGCGTCCTGGATGTCGAGCGGACGGCCGACGTCCTTGTTGCCCTGCGCCACCAGGCGCAGCCAGTGCGCGAGCCCTGCAAGCTCCGTGATCTGTCGCGCCGTCTCAGCTATTCTTTCATCCTAGTGTCGGAGGGGCCTCATTGCACGAAGCGTTCCCGGGTTTCACTTCGCGCGTTCAACGGCATAATTGTGCGGCATGTCCAAGCCTGCCCCGAGCCGCTACCGCACCCTGAACTGGTCCGCTTACAACACGTCGCCGCGTGAGCGTCGATCGCTGACGGTCTGGTTCGACCCGTCGACGCCATGGCACGCCCCCATCAGGCAAGCAGGGTGGCCAGCGGGCTACAGCGACGCCTCGATCCAGGCCTGCCAGACGAGCAAGGCCCTGTTCGGCCTGCCGCTTCGCCAGACGACCGGCTTTGTCGCGAGCCTGCTGAAGCTGGCGGGCCTTGATTGGCCGGTTCCGGACTTCTCGACGCTATGCCGTCGGCAAAGAACGTTGGTCGTGCAGATACCCTGCCACGGTTCGGAGGAACCGTTGCACCTGCTCGTGGACAGCACGGGCATCAATCTGCGCAGTGAGGGCGAATGGCACGCGCGCAAGCATGGCGGGGCAAGCCGCGTCAAAGATGAACTGCATGAAGACACTCGGCCGGAAACTCGTGGCCCGAAACTTCGATAGTCAGATTGCCGAGTTCCGGGTCCGCATCGCTATCCTGAATTGCTTCACTCCCCTCGGCATACCCGTCACAGAACCCGTCGGCTGAGCCGACTAGAGCAAGGGGGATCCAGCCTTCCGGGGTTCCGTGCAACAGAGCCGAGGGCAACAAGAGGCTTGGGTAATGCCAATGGGTATCGGCGAAATAGCCTTTGGTTACCTGTGCCGTCCGTTTCCTTTGTGTTGCGGGCGTCGGCAAGTCGCCGCCTTGCCCGCCAATACGAGCCGACCCGCTGGCACGGCATCACCTTTCTCGGCGGCCACCTAGGTGGAACAGGGTCTACACGGCCTACTCAGATGCGGGGAGTCTATGCAACCGAACGCACACGACTTGTCGGCCCGTCGACAATCATCATCGGGCATCCGCGCGAACAGTGTTCCACCCTGCTGTCGATGCCGTAGAGACGGCGGATCAGATCGGGGCGCAGAACGTCCAATGTCGGGCCGGTCGCGAGGATGCGTCCCTCGAACAATGCGATGGTCGTAGTGCAGCATCGCATGACCTGGTTGAGGTCGTGCAGCGCGAGGACCATCACTGCGCCGGTCTCCTCGGCATAGGACCGTAGCGCCTCCAGCACTTCGTATTGGCGATAGAGATCGAGAGCGGAGGTCGGTTCGTCCATCAGAACCACGCCGGGTCGCCCCACCAGCGTCTGCGCGATCGAGACCACCTGTCGCTGTCCGCCGGAAAGTTCGGGCAACTGCCGGTCGGCGAGCGCCGTAACCCCCAGCCGTACCAGCACATGGTCGACGGCGGCCAGTTCGGAGGCAGACAGCCGCCATCCGCCGCCGCCCTGCTTCAACGCGAGAATGATGGATTCATAGACCGTCAGCGCGGCATTCATCCCGGTGTCCTGCGGCATGTAGCGCAGGTCGGACTGCTCCGCCCCCGTCAGACGTACGGATCCCGCGCCCCTCAATTGCCCGGCAACGCGGCGGAACAGGGTCGATTTGCCGGCGGCATTGGGCCCGACCAACGCGGTGAGCGCGCCGCCCGATATGGGCGGGGTCGACGCGTCTTGCAGGATCGCGCGCCGCCCGTAGCGCGCGCCGACCTGATCGAGTTCGAGCGTTACCATGCCTTTCGTCCCTTCGTCAGGATGAGAGCGGCGAAGAACGGCACGCCCACCAGGGCCGTGATGATCCCGATCGGCAGGACCGCCCCGGGAAGCAGCGCCTTGGACAGGACCGATGTCGCCGAAAGGATCAACGCGCCCGCCAGCATCGCGCCGGGCAGGAAGAACCGCTGATCCTCACCCAGCAGCAGGCGCGCCACGTGCGGCCCGACGATGCCGATGAAGCCGATCGTGCCCACGAACGAAACCGGAACGGCTGCAAGAAGGGAGACGAGGAAGAGCGCCTCGAGGCGCAGGCGCCGGACCGGCACGCCCATGGCGGCGGCGCGGGCCTCGCCCAGCCGGATCGCGGTCAGGGCCCAGGCTCGCCGCGCGAACAGCGGCACGCAGATCAAAAGGATCACCGCGGTGACGCCGACCTTCGGCCAGGTCGCCTTGGTCAGGCTGCCCATCGTCCAGAAAACCACGGCCGACAGTGCCTGTTCTGAGGCGAAGTACTGCAAGAGCGCCAGCGCCGCGTTGAAGGTGAACACCAGCGCGATGCCCAGCAGAATGATCGTCTCGACCGTCACGCCGCGCAGGGTCGACAGGCCGAAGATCAAAAGCGCCGCCGCCATCGCCATGAGGAAGGCGTTGATCGGCACCATGAGGCCGATCACGGCCGGGAACAGCGCCACCCCCAGAACCATGGCCAGCGCGGCGCCGAAACTCGCCGCCGCGGACAGGCCGAGGGTGAAGGGGCTCGCCAGGGGATTGGCGAGGATGGTCTGCATCTGCGCGCCCGCCAGCGACAGGCTCGCCCCCACGGTCACGGCAAGGACCGCCATCGGCATGCGGATGTCCCAGACCACCACCCGCATCTGCACATCCGCGCTGCCCGGCGCGAAGATCGTCCGCAGCACGTCCAGCACCTCGTAGCGGGCCGGGCCGAGCGAGACATCGACCGCCACAGACAGGACCAGCAACCCCGCCAGGAGCCCCAGAAGAAGGACGCGCCGCACGACGAGGCCGCGATAGGCCATTGCGGTCGTGGGGGCTTCGGTGCTCAGGCTGGCCATGACGCGCTCCTCGGAAGGGTGGCCCGAAGGCCACCCCGGTGCTTCAGTTCAGGGAAACCCAGTAGCCCGGGCGGTAGTCCACCGGCAGGAAGCGCTCGTGCAGTTCCTTCAGCGTCTCTTCGGCGTCGAGTTCGGGGAACAGATCCGGGTGCAGCCAGGTGGCGATGCGCTGCACCGCAACGAAGCTGTAGGGGCTGTTGTAGAACTGATGCCAGATCGCGTGGACCTCGCCATCTTCCACGGCCGTCACTCCGGTATAGCCCGGACGCTGCATAAGCGCCTCCAGCTTGGCGACGGCCTCGGCCTCGTCTGCGCCGGGACCGACGCCGACCCAGTCGCCGCCGGGAACGTAGGCTTCCCAGTTGCCGCCCGTGACGATCACCTGATCCGGGTCCGACGCGATGATCTGCTCGGCGTTCACCGTGCCGAAGGTGCCGGGGATGAAGGGCGCTGCCATGTTCTCCCCGCCAGCCAGTTCCACCATCCGACCGAAGTTGCCGTCACCGAAGGACATGCAGCAATCCTCGGTATAGCCGCCGGCGCGCTCGACGAAGACCAGTGGCCGCTCCAGATCCGGCTGCGCCTCGATCACGTCGGCGACGCGGGCGATCTGCTCCTGGAAGTAGGTGTTGAATTCGGCCGCGCGCTCTTCCTCGCCGAACAACTGGCCGATGATCTCCATCGACTGCGCGGTATGTTCGAAGGGCTTCTCGCGGAAGTCGACATACACGATCGGAATGCCCACCTTGGCGAGCTTTTCTTCGTAGCCGGCCTCGTCCGTCGCGGCCTTGGCCTCGAGATTCATGATCATGACGTCCGGATCGAGCGACACGGCCTGCTCGATGTCGAAGGTGCCGTCCTTGAAGCCGCCGAAGGTCGGGATCTGGTCGATCTGGGGGAACTTTTCCGCGTAGGCCTCATAGCTTTCCGGCGACGCCTCGCGCAGGTCGTCGCGCCAGCCGACGACGCGCTTGAACGGGTTCTCGCCATCCAGTACCGCGGCGAAGAAGATCTGCCGCCCTTCCCCGAGGATCACGCGCTCTACCGGCGCATCGACGGTAACCTCGCGTCCGGCGATGTCCGTCACCGTGATGTCGGCAAGTGCCGGACTGCCTGCGAGAAGCACACAGGCCCCGAGTAACGTACGAAGGCTCATCTTCTATCTCCAAGATCCTGCAACGAGCCCCGGATATTTTCACTTACAGAATTAGTCAACAATGTTCATTGACGTTGGGAGCCACGATTGTATGAGCCGGTGCGACATCCCGGAGATCCCCATATGAACAACGCCCCGCGCCCGAACCGCGATCTGCGCGACGAAATCCGGGATTACTGGTCCGATCGCGCCGAACACTTCGACTCCGACCCGGGCCACAAGATCACCGATGGCGCCGAACGGTCGGCGTGGCAGGCGCTGTTCCGCCGCCATCTCGGAGCCGCAGAGGGGCGCAGGCTGCTCGATCTGGCCTCCGGGACCGGCGAGATTGCTGTGCTATGCCGGCAGTTGGGGTTCGAGGTGACCGGACTCGACTGGTCCGAGCCGATGCTCGCCCGCGCCCGATCCAAGGCCCCCGACGTGGCGTTCCTTCAGGCAGATGCGGAGCGCACGATGCTGCCGGATGCGAGTTTCGACGTGGTGGTGACCCGACACCTCGTCTGGACCTTGGTCGATCCAGCCGCGGCATTCGCTGAATGGCGGCGGGTCCTGACGCCGGGTGGACAGCTCCTTCTTGTCGACGGCGACTTCGTGACGCGTAGCTGGCTGGCCCGAGCCGTGGCCCGTTTCTCTCCGGTGCCAGCGTCT
Organism: Palleronia marisminoris; assembly: GCF_900172315.1. GTDB lineage: Bacteria > Pseudomonadota > Alphaproteobacteria > Rhodobacterales > Rhodobacteraceae > Palleronia > Palleronia marisminoris. The sequence goes on along the minus strand of NZ_FWFV01000018.1, from coordinate 25,622 downwards.
CACGGCATGGCCACCCGTCATCAGGACATTCTGAGCCGCGTCCATTTCGCGGGCGGCGCCCGGGCGGACCTGGTCGCGGCGCTGCTGGCAGAAGCGGGTTTCACCGATATCCGGGTCGATACCCGCTTCGGCAGGATCCACCGCGCCCAAGCCGGCCAGTTCGGCTGGCGCAAATCCCTGCTTCGTCGGTCCGAACACCGCTACGCGATTGCTGCGCGTGTCCCCGACGGAGATCAGTAGAACGCCGAACTATCGCAGGAATCGCGTGCAGGTGCGAAGCTGAGGAGCAGTGGAATGGGAGCACGCCCCTGCGATCAGAATGGCAGCACGAAACCAGCTCCTTTCGGCGTCTGCCTAGATCAATTCGCTGGGAGGGCCTCATCGGACGAAGCGGCCGCCGTGTCTTCGGCAAGAGGACGCGATTGACTCGAGACAGTTTCCCAGGAAACATTCTTGCAGGAGGAGCCACTCGATGACCCACTGCAGAATTCTCGCGGCGCTGCCGTTTCTGGCGCTGGCTGCGCCCGCGCTGGCGCAGACGCCCTGTTCTGAGCTGGCAAGTGTCGCGCCGGAGGGCGTCACGGTGACCGAGGCGGCCGAAACGCGCGCCACCGACGAGATCCCCGTCGATCACTGCCTCGTTCGCGGGACGATGTCCGAGCGCACAGGCGAGGATGGCCGCCCCTATGCGCTGAACTTCGAGCTCAGACTGCCGGCTGAGTGGACCGGGCGCTTCATGCATCAATTCAACGGCGGCAATGACGGCGAGGTGGTCCCCGCGCTTGGCCAGGGCGTCGGTGTGCCCAACGGCGACTCGGCCCTGCAACGCGGCTTCGCCGTCGTGTCGAGCGATGCCGGTCACGACGGTGAGGCCAATCCCGGGGCAGGGCTGGCCGGATCGAACGTGTTCGGCTTGGAATTCGAAGCGCGGCGCATGTACGGCTACGGCGCCGTTGCCGCGCTGCACCCCGTCGCGTTGGATCTCACCGAAGCGCATTACGGGCGCGCGCCGGACTTCGTCTACGGCTACGGCCGCTCCAACGGCGGGCGGCACGGCATGGTCGCGGCCCGTCGGATGCCCGAGGTCTTCGACGGAATCCTCGCCGGCTATCCGGGGTTCAATCTGCCGCGGGCGGCGCTCCAGCACGCATGGGACGTTCAGACATTCCTGTCGGTGGGCGACACTCTGCCAGAGGCGTTCAGTCGCGAAGACCTGCAGATCGTTGCCGACGGCATCGTCGCGGCTTGTGACGCCTTGGACGGGCTCGAGGACGGGCTCGTCTCGGCCGCGATCGAATGTCAGTCGGCCTTCAACCCCGAAACGCTGATCTGCGACGGTGGCACCGAGACCTGCCTGCCGCAAGAGAAGGTGGCCGCCCTCCAGCGCATCCACGCCGGCCCGACCAACAGCGCAGGCGAGCAGCTATACAGCGACTGGCCCTGGGATACCGGTATCGCCACCGAAGACTGGCGTTTCTGGAAGCTGGAAAGCCAGATCCCGCCTTGGGGCAATCAGCCGCTGATCGCGGTGATGGGTGCGGGCTCGCTCGCTCAGGTCTTCACCACGCCGCCCACGACGGTCGAGGGCGATCCGGAGTCGCTGCAGCAATACCTGGTGGAGTTCGACTTCGACGAGGATGCGCCCAACATCGACGCCACAACCGACGCATTCCCCGAAAGCGCGATGGAGCTGATGACCCCGCCGGACGCGGACGAGCCCGAGCTGACCGAATTCCAGGACGCTGGCGGGAAGCTGATCATCTTCCACGGCACCTCCGATCCGGTGTTCTCGTTCAACGACACGGTCGACTGGTTCGAGGCGCTGCAGGAGAACAACCCCGACGCCGGGGGCTTCGTGCGGTTATACCCGGTTCCCGGCATGCCCCACGGACAGGGCGGCGCCTCGGCCGACGAGTTCGACCTCCTGTCGGCGCTGACCGACTGGGTCGAGGCGGGCGAAGTGCCGGGACACGTGACCGCCGCGGTCCGCGCGGATAACGAGGCCGCTCCGGAGGAAATCCGCGGATCCGTCCGCCCGCTTTGCCCCTATCCGGCTGAACCTCACCACGAGAACGCCGAGGGTAGCTTCACCTGCGAATGATGCGCCGGGCGAAGGGGGACGCAATGAGCTGTCCATGCTTCACTTCCACCGATCAGGCGGCCTTCAAACGATCCAATGCGGCAAGCAGAGTGTGACTGTCCAACGGCTTGCCGAGACTCTGGGCGTTCGCAAGGGCCTCGCACACATCGGCGAGCGGCGCGTCCTTTGGGAAATCTCCAGACGCGAGAAGCATGGGCACCGACAATTCGTGAAGCCGCTCGGCGACGGGAACAATCGTCTCGCCGCGCAAGCTGTAGTTCAGAACGGCCACGTCCGGCCGACTGTTCTTCAGCAGGTCCAACGCTTCGTCTATCGATGGGACAGGTCCAAGCACGGAGTAGCCCGCATCCTCGAGGGTGGCTTGGAGGTCCATGGCGATGAAGATCTCGTCCTCAACCACGAGAACGGTAGTTTTCGTGACACGTAGTCGATCCAAGAGACACCCTCCGCTTTGATACGAAAGCCCAAGACCTCCACCCGGGTTCCGGAAGCTGCGTGCCGGATGGTCGCCGCTCACCTGTGCTGTCTGACGAAGACCATGCCCATCGGAGAGCGGGCATTGCAGCCAATTTGCCTCCGTCCACCCGGCCAAGAGCCACGTCGCCCGTTCATCCCGCTCGGTGAGGATTGCCGGCATGGCCTTGGACCGCGTGCGGGGAAAGAGTATGCTGTGGAAATTACGTGATGGCGCGGCTCGGTTCGAGCATTCAGTCAGGCAAGGCATGGCGACCAAGCTATACGATATGGCCGTTCCGACATTTCTGCAGACGGCACGTGCGGTCGGTGGCTTCCTCGAAAAGGCCGCAGATCATTGCGGTGCGACCGGCATCGATCCGAACGATCTCGTGACGGCGCGCCTCTACCCGGACATGGCGCCCTTCTGGTTTCAGATCGAATGCGTGGACAATTACTCCGTGTATGGGATCGAAGCCATGCGGACCGGTACCTGGCAGCCTCCGGGCCTGGTACAGGTCGTTCCGTTTGCGGACCTGCAGGCGCGGATCGCACAGTCGATCTCGGCACTTGAGGCGTTCGAGCCTGATGAGGTGAACGCTTGGTCGGGCAAGGCTCTTGATATCGCGATAACGCATGTCGGCCCTGATCCGACGTCCTTCACGTCGGAGACGTTCTTCCTGTCGTTTCTCCTTCCGAACTTCCATTTTCATGCCGTCACGGCCTACGACATCCTCCGCACGTACGGTACGCCGATCGGGAAGCGTGACTACGAAGGTCAGTTGCGTACGCACCTTTCCGTCCAGCACGTTGGCATCGTTCAAACAAACCTGCCGAACCGCAGGTCGACCTAGCCCATTGCCCCGCAGCAGGTGCATCCCGGCGCGGAGTTGACCTCCTTGGCCGGCCCCTCGGTTGCTGGCAGGCAGCCGCGGTGCCGGCACTGACACTCCATCCTCATGACTGGCGGCCGGTCGCATGCTCATGGGCGGGATGCAGAAGGACCAAGCGCGGTGGATCCGCTGAAGCGTCTCCCCGACGTCAGGGTTCCGAAAAGATTATCAGGGAAGGGTGGATCAGGTGGGGCTGGTCTGGCCCCTCGGAAGTGCCACGACCACGCAAGGTCGTGTCCCGAGTCGACAACACCCGGTGTGATCAGATCCATTCTGACGTCGCCTTGGTGATCTTTCGTCGAGACGCGGTCGGCGGCCGCTCGTTCCTGGAACGACGCGTCGATGCCGGCGTTCGCGAATGACTCGGGTGTACCTGAGCCTATCGCAGCGAACTGATGGCCGCGCGCAGCTGCGCGACGATGTCCGACCGATCCGCGTCCCTGATCTGGAAGCGAGCGGACCGCTCGCGGCCCATCGTGAAGAAGCCGCCGCGGTTGTCGACCGTCAGCAAGACCTCGACGCCGCCCCGGATGGGCTGGAAGGAGATCTCGACCTCGTCGATACCGAAGTCGTTGAATCCCCGCGGGCGGAAGTCGAACTCCTGCACGAACGGGTTGGCCCGCCGCGGGTTATGTTCGACCTCGGTTTCCGTCAGGGCAAAGCCTGCCTGCTCCAGCCCACTGATCACGGCCAGCATTGCCGGGGTGGGGAGCAGCCGGACCGGGTCCTTGTCCGTGGGATCGACCGCGCCGGGAACGTTGACGCGCGTTCTCACAAAGCTCGTCGTCGTGCCGATGCTGATCGGTGCGGCCGGGTCGATGTCGATCTCGAGCGGCGCCGCAAGCTCCTCTCCGGCCGTCACCCGGCCAAGCTCGATCGTTCCGGAGGCGAGGATGATCTCGGCGTGGACCCTGTTGTCGCTGCGCGTCTCGACCAGGCACCGCGTGACGATTTCGATCGTGACCCCGCGGATGTCCTGGTCGGAAGCGCCGCCCTTGACCCGGACCTCGCCCCGAAGGGTGCCCCCGACGACGACTTCGTCGGTCTCGAGCACCGTGTCGATCGTGGCTCCCCCGACACCGAGGGTCCTCATCAGTTTGCCGAACATGCCGCGTACCTCGTGCTACATCGCCGTGAACATATGGTCGTCGCTCTCCTTTTCATTCCTCCTAGACGCATCCATCCTTCTGAAGCCTTGGCACGTCATGGATCGCAACAGTTCAATAGCTGCAAGCTTTTGCACCCGCCCCCCTGTCCCGGATCAACTTGGATAAACAATCCCCCATGAAAAAGCTTGCAGTCGTCACCGGTGGAAACACCGGCATCGGGCGCGTCCTGTGCCTCGGGTTCGCCAAGGCAGGATACGCTGTCGCGTTCTCGTGGCATTCGACGCCAGAGATGGCCAGCAGCCTCGTCGACGAGATCGAACGCATCGGCGCGCGCGCAATCGCGATCGAGTGCGACGCTGGTGTCGAAGATGATGTGATCACCTTCTTCGACAGGGTCCTCGACTGGTTCGGCCAGGCTCCGGACGTCCTTGTGAACAATGCCGGCGTGCAAACCTGGGCACCGCTCCTCGAACTATCTGGACCCGATTGGGAGCGGGTTATCCGCACGAACCTGACGGGTACCTTTCTCAACACCAGGGAAGCCGGGCGCAGGATGGTGGCCGATCGCAAACCGGGTTCGATCATCAACATCGGTTCCGGCTGCAACAAGGTCGCGTTTCCGAAACTGGTCGATTACACCGCCTCGAAGGGCGGGATCGAGCAGTTTACGAAGGTCGCTGCGGTTGAGCTTGGACCGCACGGCATCCGCGTGAATTGCGTGGCGCCCGGAGCGATCATCAACGACCGCACGAGGGCGGAATCCCCGGATTACGACGGCGCCTGGTCACGCATCACACCGTTGCGCCGCGTCGGAACGGCCGAGGATATCGTCGGACCGGTTCTCTTCTTCGCTGGCGAGGATTCGAAGTTCGTCACTGGCCAAACCTTGTGGGTTGATGGCGGGGTATTCACTCAGGCGAACTGGCCGCAGGAAGCCTGACGTACTCTGCGAACTCCGCTGAGCCGAGAGTGCCACCGACGTCATCGGGCGGAGCGCTGCGAGCGCCGACAGTCAGATTGCAGTGTTGCGGGCGCATCGCTGCGCGGCCAGTTCATGGGCGAGCGCTACTGCTTCGAGGTCGTCCGTGAACTCATAGGCACGCGGCTCGGTGCGCCGTCTGCCTGGTGGCCCGGTTCAAATGGTTGCGGGCCAATCCCAGTGCGAAGGGCCTCGATAGGCCGACCCTCGGTCGTCCGCCCGTCGGCTCATGCTTGTTCCAGGCGTTCAGCCAAGGCACGGATGCCTGCGGCGAAGGTCTCTTGTCCGACGGCCTGACGGATCTCCGCCTCGTCCTCGGCACCGACCTCGAACGTGGCCCACCATTCGACGAAGGTGGCGCGTCGCTCGGTGATCGGCGTGCAGCGAAAGGTGGCAACGTAGTTTTCGATCGGCATGGGAGAGACGATGATCGAGTAGGTGAAGGCGTGGTCGAGGTCGCTGAAGCTCAGCAGGCGCTCGCGCAGGTGGCCGCCCTCGGAAAGGGTGAAGCTGCGGACGCAGCCGACCTGGTCGGGCGGCATCCCGTCCTCGATCGTGCTTTCGGCAATCCTGGGGTGCCACTCGCCGTGCCCGTTGAAGTCGCGGGCCAGCGCCCAGACCGTGTCGATGGGCGCTTCGATGATGTCGCTGATATAGACCTTTGCCATGTCGTCCTCCTTTAGCTGGCACTGCTGCGCTTGAGCGCCTTGAACTCGCGGGTCTGGGCGATCAGCGCGGTTTCGGTTGGCAGACGCTCCATCGAGCTTGCCCCGTAAAAGCCCCGGCAGTCGGGGCAGTTGTCCAGGATGAAGGCCGCGTCCTCGGGCATCGCGATGGGGCCGCCATGGCAGATGACGATCGCGTCGTCGCGCACGGTCCGGGCGGCGTCGGCGATGGCGTTGATCTCTTCCACGCAATCCTCGAGCGTCAGCGCCGTCTCGGCCCCGATGGCGCCGCCTGTGGTCAGGCCCATATGCGCGACGATCACGTCGGCACCGGCCTTGGTCATGTCCTCGGCATCCGAGGGCCGGAACACGTAGGGGGTCGTCAGCAGGTCCTTCGACCTCGCACGCGCGACCACGTCCACCTCGAGGCCGTAGCCCATGCCGGTCTCTTCGAGGTTGGCGCGGAAGGTGCCGTCGATCAGGCCCACGGTCGGGAAATTCTGGATGCCGGAGAAGCCGACCGCCTTCACCTGGTCGAGGAACCAGTCGAAGTTGCAGAACGGATCGGTTCCGTTCACGCCCGCGATCACCGGCGTCGACTGCACCACGGGCAGCACCTCGCGGGCCATGTCCATGACGATCTCGTTTGCGTTGCCATAGGCCAACAGCCCGGCAAGCGAACCCCGCCCGGCCATGCGGTAGCGGCCGGAATTGTAGATCACGATCAGGTCGATCCCGCCGGCTTCCTCGCACTTGGCGGACAGGCCGGTTCCGGCGCCGCCGCCGACGATTGGGCGGCCCTCGGCGATCATGTTGCGGAACTTGGCGAGGATGTCCTCGCGGGGGATTCGGGGCATCACTGTCCTCCTGTGCTGATGTCCCGGAAGGCCGCGACGAGGGCGTCGGCGAATGCGGGATCGTTGATGTGATGTGGAACGCGGATCAGGCGGCGCGTGTCGGTCTGATCGACCGTCGCCTCCAGCGCGTCGAAGAGCGCGGATCGCGCCTCGTCGTCATGGAACGCCGCGCCCGGCGCGTCGAGGGCCGAGACGCCGCCCTCGGGCAGCAAGAACCGCACCGGCCCCTCGCAGGCATTCAGCTTCTGCCCGAGCCAGCGGCCCATCTCGGCGTTTTCCTCGGGCGTGGTGCGCATGAGGGTGACCTGCGGGTTGTGCTCGTAGAAGAGCCGTCCCGCGAACCGTTCGGGAACGGTGTCGGGGGCGCCGAAATTCACCATGTCGAGCGCACCGACCGATCCCACGTATGGCACCTGCGTCCGTGCGATCGCACCCAATCTGTCCTTTGTCGCGGCGAACACGCCTCCGAACAGCAGGTCGCAGATCTCGGTCGTGGTCGTGTCGATCACGCCTTCGACGAGGCCCGAATCGACGAGCTTCTCCATCGACTGCCCGCCGGTACCGGTGGCGTGGAAGACGAGGCAGTCGTAGGCGTTCTCGAGCCGCTCGACCACTTGGGTCACGCATGGCGTCGTCACGCCGAACATGCTCAGCGCCACGGCCGGGCGCGTTTCGACTTGGGGGAGGTCGACCTGCGCCATGCCTGCTATGGCACCGGCGGCGTTCGCCAGCACCCGGCGCGAAATGCGGTTGAGGCCGGCGACATCCGTGACAGAATACATCATCGTCACGTCGGACGGCCCGACATAGGGAGCGACGTTTCCCGACGCGACCGTCGATACCATGATCTTGGGCACGCCCACGTCCAGCGCGCGCATGGCCGGCGTGATCAGGGCGGTCCCGCCCGATCCGCCGAGCCCGATCAGCCCGGCCAGGTCGTCGCGGGCCAACGTGAACCGCTCGAAGGCCACGGCCATCGCCGCCACTGCGCTGCCCCGGTCGCCGGTGAAGACCGCGTCGGCGCCGTCGGGGTGATGCGCCGCGACCTCGCGGGCGGGTATGTCGGTGCCGCTGACCGGGGTATCCGACGTCGACAGGTCGACCAGCGCGACCTTTGCTCCCGTGGCCGCGATGCGCTTTCGGACGTAGTCGAGCTCGGCCAGTTTCGTGTCGCATGTCCCGGCGATGTAGATGCGCTTTTCCATGACTCCCCCTCAGGCTTCGGCGCTGACGCCGAGGTATCGGTTGCGCAGCGCGCGGTCGTTCAGCAGCGCGTCGGCGTTCGTCTCGAGCGCGATCCCGCCGTTCATCATCACCATGATCCGCTCCGAGACCTCGGTCGCGACGGTCAGGTTCTGCTCGACCAGCAAAAGCCCCACGCCCGAGCGCCCGATCTCGCGCAGGACCTCGACCACGTGATCGACGATCACCGGGGCCAGCCCCTCGGTCGGCTCGTCCATCACCAGAAGGCGGGGGTTCAGCAGCAGGGCGCGCGAGATGGCCAGCATCTGCTGCTCGCCGCCCGACAGCGCGCCGCCGCCATTCTTCCGCCGCTCGGCAAGGCGGGGGAAGGTCTCGTAGATGCGCTCGACCGTCCACTCGCCGTCCGGCTTGCCGACCAGCCGCAGGTGTTCGTCCACGGTAAGCGACGGGAACACGCGGCGGCCCTGGGGAACATAGCCGACCCCGGCGCGCGCAACCTTGTAGGCGCGGCGGCCGCTGATGCGCTCACCGCCCAGATGAACCGTGCCGCGCGCAGACGGAACAAGGCCCATGATCGCCTGGCAGAGCGTCGACTTGCCCATGCCGTTGCGACCCACGATCGACAGCGGCTCGGTCCCTGCTTCCAGCGTCACCCCGTGCAGGACGTGGCTGGCGCCGTAATAGACGTGCAGGTCCTCGACCTTGAGAAGGGGATCATTTGCCATGGCGGCCCATGTAGATGTCCTGAATTTCCTGGTTCGCCGAAATCTCGGCCGGGGTGCCTTCCGCCAGCAGGCGGCCGTTATGCATGACGCTGACGTAGTCCACCGCCTTCAGCGCGATATCGAGGTCATGCTCGATCAGGATAAGCGTCAGGTCGCGCGGCAGGTTCGCCAGCATCTCGACCAGCGACTCCCGCTCGCGGCTCGAAAGGCCGGCCGCGGGTTCGTCCAGAAGCAGAAGTTTCGGCGGATGGGCCAGCGCCATCCCCAACTCGAGCTGCCGCTGCTCCCCGTGGCTGAGGTCGCTCGCCATCACGTCCAGCCGGTCGGTCAGGCCCACCCGCTCGGCCAACGCGTCGGTCTCGGCCCGGTCGGGCTGCGCTTCGGCGCGCTTCCAGATTGTCAGCCTGGGACCGGTCGCGCCGCGGACCGCGACATAGAGATTGTCGCGGACGCTCAGCCCGCCGAAGACGAGCGACTTCTGATAGGTCCGCCGCACGCCCTTCAGCACGCGCTTCTGCGGCGAGAGCGCGGTGATGTCCTCGCCCGCCAGCAGGATGCGCCCCTCGCTGGGGGGCAGGTCGCCGGCAATCATGTTGAACAGCGTCGTCTTGCCAGCGCCGTTCGCGCCCAGCACGGCACGCTTCTCGCCAGTTGCGACGCGCAGGTTCACGTCGTCCACGGCGACCAGCGCGCCGAACCGGCGCGTGAGGCCCTCGACGACGAGGGCCTCCGCCTGTTTATCGGCAACCGCCTGCATCACGACGGGCAGGACGGGTTTTCGCGGGAGGGCAGGCCCAGATCCATGTATGCCTCGCGCTCGAGCCCCAGATACTGGTCGACGTCCTCGATCCGCTCGAGCGGTTCGAGCGCCAGCGAGCCGTCATCCTGCTGGACCACCTCGTTGATGTAGATCGCGGCGGTCGCCTGCCGGTTCTCGTTCAGGCTCACCGTGCCGGTGGGGCTGGTGAACTCGAGGTTGCTCAGCGCCTCGTTGAACGCTTCGTGGTCGCCCGACAGGTCGCCTTCGACCTCCTGCAGGGCCAGAAGTGCGGCCTTGGTGTTGGTGTAGTAGTTCGACGCGAAGAGCGACGGCGACGGCAGACCCTCGTCGCCATAGTAGTCCTGGTAGAGCGTGACGAATTCCTGCCACGCCTCGAGGTCCGCGTTGTCCGACACCGGCCCCGACGACAGGATGCCGGGCAGAAGCTCGCGCGCGGGACCTTGCGTGGTCAGCACCGTCTGGTCGGTCACGTTGGTGCCGCCGACGATGGGAAGCTGGCCGCCCATCTGCGCGTATTGCGACAGGAAGTTCACCGCGTCCGACCCGCCAAGCACGACATACATGCCATCGACCTCGCCCGCCTCGATCGGCAGCTGCGCGATCACCGACGAGTAGTCGTTGTTGCCAACGGGCGTGAAGTACTTCTCTTCGACCGTGCCGCCGGCCTCGCAATAGGTGGCCATGAAGCCGAAGATCTGCGCGTAGGGGAACGAATAGTCCTCGGACACGATGATGATGTTGTCCCAGCCGCGCTCCTCGGCGACGTATTTGCCCAAGGGAGCGGTCCACTGTGCGCCTTCCGTGTTGAAGCGGAAGAAGTTTTCGGCCGGGTCGACGAGCGTCGTCTCGATGGCCGCCGAGCCGCCGTTCAGGAAGGTCGTGCCGGGCTGTTCCTTGGCATATTGCGCGATGCGGATGCCTTCGGACCCCGAGAGCGGACCGACGAGGATGTCGACGCCGTCCTGTTCGACGAGGCGACGGGCGGATTCGAGCGCCACGTCGGGATTGCCGTCCGAGGATGCGCTGATGAACTCGATCGGGTGGCCCGCGATCTCGCCGCCGAATTCGTGGATGGCAAGCTCCACGCCGCGCAGGCCGTCTTCGCCCGGTCCGGCGAACGGCCCTTCCAGCGTGGCGAGCCCGCCGATGGTGATGGTCTCGGCGTCCTGGGCCAGCGCGGTCGAGCCCATGAGCGCGACGATGGCAGCGGTCGCACCAAGTGTCATGCGTTGGATCGTCATATCGGGATACCTCCTCATTTTCCGATATCTTTCGTCTTGCGGGTCGCGCCCTTGTCGCGGCGCCCCGCTCTGGCCCACCGCGTCGAAACGCGGCGGACAAGTCCGGTCAGCCCGTCGGGCGAGAACAGCACGATGGCCAGGAAGATCAGGCCGATCAGGGTGTTGAACCGCTCGCGGGCGATGAAATCGATGGCGAAGTTGTCGACGACCGTGAAAACGAAGGCGCCGACATAGGCCCCCGCCGGGTGGCCGATCCCGCCCAGGACGCCGGCCATCAGCACGTCGATCACCGGGTTCAGCGCGACAGAACCGGGCGAGATCGACGCGTTGAGCCAGAGGTTCAGGATGCCTCCGATCCCGGCGATGAACCCGGCAAGCCCGAAGGCCAGCACCCGAAGAAGCGGCACGTTGTAGCCGAGCGCCCGGACCCGGTCCGGTTCGTCCCGCAGGGCCTGCAGGGCCAGTCCGAAGGGCGTCCGCACGACGTGCCGCACGCCTGCGTAGCAAAGCGCGGCCAGGATGGCGCTGAGATAGAAGAACGGCAGCGGCGCGCCCAGGTCGAGGCCGAGGACCACGGGCGGATCGGCGTTGTTGAAGCCCGTGAAGCCGTTGAAGATGTCGTAATTCTGCAGCGTCAGGTAGTAGAACGCCATCGCGACGGCGAGCGTTATCATCAGCGTGTAGATCCCGCGCGTCCGTACCGCGACGAGGCCGATCAGAAGCCCCGCGAGCGTGGCGAGTCCCAGCGCGAGGACGAGTGCGAGCGGCCAGGGCAGCAGGACGCCCACTCCGCCGGTGGGCGCTGTGAAATAGGCCGTGGCGTAGCCGCCGATCCCCGCCACGGTCATCTGCGCGAGGCTCAGCATGCCGGTATAGGCGGTGAGGAAGACGAGGCTGAGGACGATGGTGCCGAAGCCAAGGGTCCGCCCGCCGATCTGCACCAGCCAGAAGCTGTTGACGACGAACGGATAGACCAGGACCAGGGCGACCACGGCGAGCGGGATGATAAGGCGCATCACGCGGACCTCCCCAGCAGGCCCTGCGGACGGACGGCAAGCACGGCGACCATGATCGCGAAGGTGTAGACGATGCCGTAGGTCGGCGTGTAGGCCAGCCCGTAGGTCTCGGCCATGGCGACCAGCAGCGCGCCGATCGCGGCGCCGGGGATCGAGCCCATGCCGCCGACGATCACTACGATCAGCGAGGACAGCAGGTAGCGCGCATCCTCGCCCGGAGACACCGAAAGCACCGTGCCGCCGATCACCCCCGCCATGCCGGCAAGGCTGGCACCGATGGCGAAGACCCCCACGAAGACGAGCGGCACGTTCACGCCCGTCGCCTCGAGCATGCGCCGATCGTCCACGCCCGCGCGGATCACCATCCCGAGGCGCGTGCGGTTCAGCATGAGCCACAGCCCGACACCGATGAGCAGGGCGAACCCGATGAGCATCAATCGCGCCATGGCGTAGCGCCCGGCGACGGGGACGGGCACGAAGGACGACATCGCGGTGGGCAGCGTGATCTGGTAGGCGGAACCGCCCCAATGGGCGAGCATCAGATCCGCGGCCACGATGGACACACCGATGGTCGCGAGTGCCTGGCGCAGGTCCTGTCCCTGCATCCACGACAGGATCGACACCTGAAGCGCCGCGCCCGCAGCCGCGACGACGACACCCGCGGCGAGGATCCCCAGCAGCCAGCTTTCCGTCGCCTCTGTGACCTCGAACCCGACATAGGCGCCGAGCAGGTAGAGCGAGCCGTGGGCCATGTTCACCACGCGCATCAGCCCGAAAATCAGGGAGAAGCCGCTCGCCACGATGAAATAGAGCGATGCGAGCGTCAGCCCGTTCAGCGTGACGATGGCGAAGAGCCGCCAGTTGATTTCGGCGAACGATTCCATCATCGCTGGCGCAATGGTCTGATCCGGTCGAGACGCACTTTGATGTCCTCCCTCAGTCGCTCCGGGCAGACCCGTTCCGGCCGGCGGCGCGAGCTTTTCGCCGCCAGTCGGGTCCCGCGGGTCGGGCAGTTGGCCCGGTTTCTCCTCCCTCGCCGCGATACGACATTCGTAAGTCGCACCGGCGGTAGAGCGACTGTTCCACACCGAATGGCTGGCGCTCAACGGGACGGGGAGGCAAACTTGGGTAAGTCTGGGTAAGCCTGAGGCAACATGCGTAGTTTCTCCAAATGGTCCATTCGCCGCGCTGCGGGAAATGCGCAGGATTGGCCGGACGGACTCATCACCGCGCGCGTCGGCCTTTCAGCCACGAACCTGCCCCCGATCGTCGCACTGCTGTTGCCGAACGCGGATGGAGCGCAGGACCTCGCGGCGGAGCTCGGGGACGTGCGGCCGTCGGGCATGGGCGTGTTTCTCGCCGATCCCAATCTCGTGCCGGCGCGACTGTCGCGGCAGATCGCCCGCGGCAGCGACTGGGCCTGCAACTTTCCGAGCGTCGGGCAGCACGAACAGGAGTTCAGGCGCTACCTCGCAGAGGTGGACCTCGACCACGCGCGAGAGCTGCGCGTGCTGTCCGAACTGCGTGCAGCGGGGCTTTCGACCATCGCCACCGTTTCAGCGGAAAGAGACGTGGCCGTGGCGCTGTCGACGCGACCTGCCGCGATCCTCGTCGTGCCGCCCGTGCCTGAATTCAGGGACGGAGCGGTCAGCCTGGACCGGCGCATCGCCCTGGAACGCGCGATCGCGGCCCAGGCGGAAGGCGTGCCACTGATCGGCCTGCGGGCGTCGGACGAAGCCGAGCATGGCCTCGCAGCGAGCCTTCTTCCACCCGTGGAGATCAGTCGCTGAGCCCCAACCGCGCCATCTTGTTGTAGAGCGTCTTGCGCGAGATATGCAGGGCCTCCGCGGTTCGGCCCCGGTGGAAATCGTTGCGCCAGAGCGCCTCGACGATCTGGCGTTTCTCGAGTTCCGACGATCTTTCGAAGCCGGTTCCGGCCACCTCGCCAGCATCCAGAAGCCCGTCGATATCGGTCACGCTCACGTCGTGATGGCTGCTGCGTGCCGCCAGCCGGCCTATCACGCGCTCGAGCTCGGCCTCATTTCCCGGCCAGGCGTGCCGACGCAGGCGTTGCATCGACCCTGCGCTCAGCGGGGGCAGGGCATCGTCTGCCAACCCCGCCTTCGCGGCGATAGCGGCCATCAGGGCAGGCAGATCCTCGATCCGCTGGCGTAGCGGTGGAATTCGCACCACCCACCCTGACAGATGCGCACCCAGTTCCGGGTGCAGATCGGCCGGAATGGCAGGCTCGTCCGCGGCACGCTCGAAGACGAAGAGGATCCGCGCGGTCACCCGCATCCGGCGGCGGCGTCGAGACGTGACAAGCGCTCCGTTCGACAAACTCCGCGCCAGCCGACGCTGGAGCGACGGCAGCGAGCGATGGACGTCACGCAGAACCACCGTCTCTCCGCAGGTCAGAAGCCCCCCTTCATGCCCTCCCGCGTCGTCCCGACCGAAGAGGCGGCGCGAGACATGCGCTGCGGGTTCCCCGGCAGCGTCGATCTGTGGGGCATCGCGGCCGGTACGGTCGAGCGCCGACAGCACCGGCCCCAGCGGCGTGCCTTTCTCTAGCGCAACGGCGACCGAGCGTGCCGTTCCCGACAGCGCCTCGAGATGCTCGAGGCACGCGATCATCGGATTTGACCGCCCGATCAATCCGTGCCCGGCGCCCCAACGCAATATCTTCTCCTGCTGTCGCGTCAGGCGGATCTGGCGCGAACCGGCCAACCGGTAACTCGCGATCCGATTGGTGACCGATTCCTCGTACGGCATCCGATCGAGGGTGGACCCTCCGACATATCCATCGAGCGAGGCGATGCTCGCGACGCGCCCGAGATCATCTGCCGACACCACCGGACCGCCCTCCAGCAGGATACGGGCGCGCGGGTGGATGCGCCTGATCAGCGCGGCATAGTCCCGGGCGACCAGTCCGACCTCCTCGATCGAAGCGCGACGGGCATGACCGATCGAGCCGCCCGCGTTCCACCCGAAGTTCAGCAGGATCATGTCGATCCCGGCCTCGGCCGCTGCGCGCGCATGGTCCTTGGTCCCGCAATAGAACAGCGCCACATGCCCGGCCGCCTGAACCCGGGCCAGCATGTCGATCTCGCACCGCGCGCCACGCCCAGCACGGTCCAGGAGCTGACGCATCGCGCGGGGCATGAGCGCCGCATTGGGGAAATTCACCGCGCCCGCGAAGCCCTGTTCCGAGATCCGTTCCACGACCGAACCCGGGTCAGCCTCGGCGTCCCAGCAGTTGACGCCCAGAAGCACCGGGATGGACACACGGGGCAGGATTTCGCGTGCGGCGAACGCGTCCGTCATGGCGGTTGCGGAATGACAGGGCAGCATGCTCGCGATCGACGGGGCGCCCATGTTGCGCATGCGCCCCGCGTTGACCGCCAGAAGAAGATCCGCGCCACCGATCTCGGCGGTCTGCGCCGCAATCCCGCTTCCGACCGCGGCTCCGATCAGGAGGCCGTCATCCGACATGTCGCTCACCGTGATCCATTTGATGAACAGTCCCTGCTCGCCCACGGTAGTACTGGAATGTGTCTAGCGTGGATAGGAATTCGCACGAGTGACGACGGGCCGACTCCATGGCTGCCCATGCTGGTCGCTCTCGATGTGCTTGATGGCGTGACGTGGGCCGCCGTTCGAGGCGTTGATTCAACCCACAAAGACGTTGCACAGGGATCCGGTTGAGCCGGCCGGGCACAACCCGTTCCATGAAAGCAGCCACGTCCAAGCGCTACTGTGCTTGTATGGGATGATCCGTTCTGACCATGCGTATGCTGCCGCCACTATCCTGACGCGAAGGGATCGCATTCCGGGTGCGGGAATACTCGAAGCAAAAGGGCCGGCAGAGGCCGGCCCTTTCTCAACGCGCCGCGAGGTCGAGCTCAGACGTCCCAGAAACCGCCGTCGCCATGTCGTCGCCGACATCGCCGAACTCGGGCTCTTCGATCGCGCCTTTCTCTGCACCTGTTGCGCGCCCTTTCCGACCCTCGTGTCGGTGAACTGGACGGAGGGAAGGGACACTTTTTCCGCGTGCTGCCGCCCGTTTTCGCACTGCGCACGGGTATGGCTCTCCGATCGACATCCTGGCCTGAACGGACGGATCTATGACATCCGCTCTTGGTCGTTCACACGCCGGTACTCGGTCCGGCTTCGGAGGCCGCGGCAGCCGTCAGCGCTCCCGGTGCGAAAGTCGTTGAAGTTGGACGACGAATTTCTTGCCCGAATTGATGCCCCCGCATATCGTGCTGAAACGGCAGCCCGCCAGTGAAAGATCAGGGAGGAGATTTCACATGACCAATGCACCGGACCGCACCCAATCCATCCGCGAGGACACACAAGGTGTCTCGCGCCGTTCATTCCTGCGCCGGGGCGCGCTAGGCGGAACGGCCGCGGCGGCCGGTGCGTTCGCAGCGCCCGCCGTGCTCGCGCAGGCGCCCTTGACCATCAAGATGCAGACCTCCTGGCCGGCATCTGACGTCTGGCAGGAGATGGCGGGGCAGTACGCCACGCGCGTCGAAGAGATGTCGGGTGGACGCCTGAAGGTCGACCTGCTGCCTGCCGGCGCGGTCGTCGCCCCGTTCCAGGTTCTGGACGCGGTGAATGACGGTGTGCTCGACGCCGCTCATTCCGTTTCGGCGTACTGGTACGGGAAGAACAAGGCCGCGTCGCTGTTCGGGACCGGTCCCGTCTTCGGCGGCAATCCCACCACCATGCTGTCCTGGTTCTATCAGGGCGGTGGTCGCGAGCTCTACAACGAGCTGACCCAGGAGGTCATGGGCCTCGACGTGGTGGGGATGCTCGGCTTCCCGATGCCCGCGCAGCCCCTCGGCTGGTTCAAGGAGCCGGTGGAGGGCGTGGCCGACATCCAGGGCCTCAAGTACCGCACCGTCGGACTGGCCGCGGACCTGATGCAGTCGATGGGCATGTCCGTGTCCCAGCTTCCCGGCGGCGAGATTGTCCCGGCGATGGAGCGCGGCGTCATCGACGCCTTCGAGTTCAACAACCCGACCTCGGACCGCCGGTTCGGTGCGCAGGACGTGGCGGACTACTACTATCTCGGCTCCTACCACCAGGCGTCCGAGGCGTTCGAGTTCCTGTTCAACCGGTCCTTCCTCGAGGATCTGGACGACGACCTGCGTTCGATCGTGCTCTACGCGGTCGAGTCCGCCTCGACGGCCAACACGGCCTTGGCGCTGGACCAGTATTCCACCGACCTGCAAGAGCTGCAGAACAACGATGGCGTGACGGTCCGCAACACCCCGGAGGAGATCCAGCTGGCGCAGCTCGATGCCTGGAAGGAGCTGATCACCGTGCTGGAGGAGGATCCATTCATGAAGAAGATCCTCGACAGCCAGCGCGCGTGGGTCGAGCGGGTCGCCTATTACGAGCTGCTCAACTCGCCCGATTACAAGCTGGCGTACAACTACTTCTTCCCGGGCAAGCTTCCGGCCTGACGGATTGCTCACGGGGGCTGGCGCCGAAGCCGGCCCCCGTGGGACCTAATATGGGAGCTTCTCCATGCTGACCTATGTCCGTTTCGCGGACAGCCTGAGCGCGTGGTTCGGCAAGGCCTTTGCCTGGCTGATCATCCTGATGACGTTCGGCACCGCCTACGAGGTGCTCGTACGCTACGCGTTCAATGCACCGACGCCGTGGTCTCTCGACGTGTCGTTCATCATGTACGGCACGCTTTTCATGATGGGCGGTGCTTATACGCTCTCGCGCGGTGGGCATGTGCGCGGCGACTTCCTCTATCGGCTCTGGCCGCCGAGGGTCCAGGCGGGGGTCGACCTCGTGCTCTACTTCCTGTTCTTTTTCCCCGGCGTGCTAGCGCTGGTCTTCGCGGGCTACAAATACGCGTCCCGTTCCTTCGGCTATGCCGAGGTTTCGGTGAATTCGCCCGCCGGTATCCCGATCTTCCAGTTCAAGGCGGTCATCGTCGCCGCCGGCCTGCTGCTGCTGATCCAGGGGATCGCCGAGGTGTGCCGCTGCATCCTGTGCCTGCGCACCGGAGTGTGGCCCGCGCCGCCGGACGACGTGAAAGAGACCGAGGATCTTCTGATGGCCGAGGCGGCCAAGGCCGAGACCCGATCAGGCGGCGTGTCTTGAGGCAGGAACCCATTTTCGCCGGAGGCGCACAGGCGTGACCGACCCACAGATTGCCCTGCTCATGCTGGGGCTCTTCATCGTGCTCGTCTTCGCGGGCTTCCCCATCGCCTTCACCCTGATGGCCATGGGCATCGGCTTTGGCTACTACGCCTATTACGACGAGGGCCGGATGTTCCGCGGCCTCAACCGTCTGGCGGAGGAAGCCGGCGGGCTGGAGCGGCTCAAGGCGACCTTCGACGGCTACCTGAACAACAACGTCTTCGACCTGTTCATCAACCAGACCTACACGGTCATGGCGAACGAGGTCCTGACGGCGGTCCCGCTGTTCCTGTTCATGGGCTACGTGGTCGAACGGGCCAATATCGTCGACCGGCTCTTTTCCACGCTCAACATCGCGACGAAGAACGTGCCGGGTTCTATGGGCGTGGCGGCTCTGGTCACCTGTGCGCTTTTCGCGACGGCGACGGGCATCGTCGGCGCGGTGGTCACGCTGATGGGTCTTCTGGCGCTGCCCGCGATGCTCCGCGCGCGATACGACCAGTCCTTCGCGAGCGGGATCATCTGTGCGGGGGGCACCCTGGGCATCCTGATCCCGCCCTCGATCATGCTGATCGTCTATGCCGCGGCATCCGGCGTCTCCATCGTCCGGCTCTATGCCGGCGCGCTGCTGCCAGGGTTTCTGCTGGCCGGGCTTTATGTCGTCTACATCGTGGTGCGCTCGATCCTGCAACCCTCCGTCGCGCCGAAGCCGACGAAGGACGAGATCCCGGACATGCCGACGGGTGAGCTCGTGTGGCTGCTGATCACGTCGTTCCTGCCGCTGGCCCTGCTGATCCTTGCGGTGCTGGGCTCGATCCTGGGGGGCCTTGCCACCCCGACCGAGGCGGCGTCGATCGGTGCGCTGGGCGGGCTGGTCCTTGCAGTCGCCTATCGCGCGTTGACCTTCCAGCGCCTGCGCGAGAGCGTCTACCTGACCGTGCGCACGACGGCGATGGTGTGCTGGCTGTTCGTCGGTTCCTACATCTTCTCGTCGGTCTTCTCGTACCTCGGCGGCGAGCACCTGATCTCGGAATTCGTGACCGGCCTCGACCTGACGCCGCTGCAATTCCTGATCCTGGCGCAGATCATCATCTTCCTGCTAGGCTGGCCGCTGGAGTGGTCCGAGATCATCATCATCTTCGTTCCGATCTTCCTGCCGCTCCTCGCCATATTCGAGGTCGATCCGCTGTTCTTCGGCATCCTCGTGGCGCTGAACCTGCAGACGTCGTTCCTGACCCCGCCCATGGCGATGAGCGCCTACTACCTGAAGGGGATCGCCCCGCCCGAGGTGCGCCTGGTCGAGATCTTCAAGGGGGTCATGCCGTTCCTCGGGATGGTGCTCGTGGCGATGGTTCTCGTCTACAACTTCCCGTCGCTCATCTACGCGCTTCCGAACTACTTCTATGGCAACTGAGGCAACTCCCATGGCATCCAAGGCGATCACCATTCCCGACGCGCCGGGCGCCAAGGGGCCACCGCGGCCGGAACTGCTGGACCTGCCGGCGGTCGAGCTGCGCGACAGGCTGGCCACCGGAGCGATCCGCGCGGTCGAGGTCGCCCGGGCCCTCGCCGCGCGCATTGCCGATCGGGAGCCCGAAATAGGTGCCTGGGCCTGGTTCGATGCCGATCACGCGATGCGTCATGCGCAGATGCTGGACCGGCATCGAGGGACCGGCCGACCCGTCGGGCCGCTGCACGGCGTCCCCGTCGGCCTCAAGGATATCTTCGACACGGCCGACATGCCCACCGCCAACGGGACATCTCTGGACGCCGGCCGACGACCCGACCGCGACGCACTCTCCGTCGGCTTCCTGCGCGCATCGGGCGCACTGCTGGCAGGCAAGACCGAGACGACGGAGCTGGCCTTCCTGCATCCGACCCGGACGCGCAATCCCCACGATACCAGCCGCACTCCGGGCGGGTCCTCGGCCGGATCGGCCGCGGCGGTCGCCGCAGGCATGGTCCCGTTGGCGGTGGGTACGCAGACCGGCGGCTCGGTCCTGCGGCCCGCCTCGTATGTCGGCGTCGTCGGGTTCAAGCCATCGTTCGGTCTGATCCCCACGCGCGGCGCGCTGGTGCAATCCCCCAGCCTCGACACGGTGGGAACATTCGCGCGCGACGTCGCGGGCGCGGCCTTGTTGGCCGACATGCTCGCGGGCCACGATCCGGCCAGCGACTGCCCCCCGCTTGCCGCGCCACGCCTGCTCGATGCAGCGCAATCGGCGCCACCTGTGCCGCCGACGTTTGCGCTGGTGCGCCCGCCGTGGTGGGACGAGGCGAGCCTCGACATGCGCGCGGGGCTGGAGGAACTGGCAGCGGCTCTGGGCGAACAATGCTTCGATGCCGACCTTCCCGAAAGCTTCGCCAACGCGCCCGCGCATCGCGAGGTCGTAAACCTGGCCGAGATGGCCAAATGGCTCTACGCTTACGAAAGTCGCGGAGGCGATGTCTTGTCCCCGGAAATGCGGTCTGCGCTGGACCGCGGCAATCAGGTGACGGCCCGCGACTACCTGGCGGCGCTCGACTGGGTGGGCATATACCGCGCGGGGCTCGAGACGATCCTCGCGCGCTGCGATGCCATCCTCATGCCTGCTGCGCCGGGGGTGGCGCCGGAGGGGCTCGGATCGACAGGAGACTCGGTTTTCAACGCACTGGCGTCCTTCACGGGGTCGCCGGCAATATCGCTCCCACTCCTGCAGGCGGACGGGCCGTCCGGTCCGCTGCCGATGGGCGTGCAGCTGATGGGGCGACGGGGCGACGATGCGCGGCTGCTGCGGACAGCCGCGTGGCTGGAACGCTGGGCTGGCGAGGGAGATTCAGGATGAACATGACGCAACGCGAAGCAGATGCGA
Organism: Palleronia marisminoris; assembly: GCF_900172315.1. GTDB lineage: Bacteria > Pseudomonadota > Alphaproteobacteria > Rhodobacterales > Rhodobacteraceae > Palleronia > Palleronia marisminoris. The sequence goes on along the minus strand of NZ_FWFV01000018.1, from coordinate 4,579 downwards.
CGAACGCCCCCGAGGGGCGCGCTCCGGAAGGCCGGTTCGGTTCCCTGGCGCTGCCAGTCTTCGCTTTCCTGGTCCTGGCGGCGTTCTTGGGGGTTCTCATTGTCTGGGTTCCCCGCATCGACCTGATAACCATCGTCGCCGTGACCCTGATTTTGGTCGCCTACGATTTCTTCGTGAAGCGATAGGGCGCCAGCACCTCTGCGGCGATCATCAGGAAACAGCATGATGATCTCCGGGATGACCGGAAACGAGGACCCTCGCAACAGGATGTGGCGTGGAACCGTTCGGCGATGCGGTTCCGACCGTCCGCCCGTGCGGGGGTCGTGCAGAGCAGGATCATTCCAGACGTCGACCTCCATCGAACCTGAAAGCTCGCCTCTGGCCCCGCTCCGGGACCGACATCGCGCGCATCCTCTCATGCAACTTCCCCCGTCCGTTCGGGGTTTGTCGCACAGACGAAGCAGGGGGGCCGCAATGGCAGACACATCGAACCGAGGCCGCCAAGCAAGCCGGCCGACGGAGATCCCGAAGCCCGGATGGCGCGACATTCTTCTGCGCGTGAAGGATGAAATGACCGTTGACCACGTTTCGGTGGTGTCGGCTGGCGTGGCCTTCTTCGGCCTGCTCGCGGTCTTTCCGGCGATCGCGGCGCTGATCTCGATCGCGGCGCTCGTCTTGGATCCAGCGGCGATCGAGCAGCAGTTGGCCTCCGTGGCGGGTGTCCTGCCGCAGAACGCGGCGGAGATCATCGAGGGGCAGGCCCAGAAGGTCGCCTCGAACGCCGGGGCAGGGGTCGGGCTGGCAGCGGTCGGCGGCATCCTGGTTTCCCTCTATAGCGCCTCCAAAGGCATGAAGTCCCTCATCGAGGGGATGAACATCGCCTATGACGAGGACGAAGACCGAGGTTTCGTCGCCTTGAACGTCACCGCGCTTACCTTGACGCTGTTCCTGATCGTCGGCGTGCTGATCGCGTTCGCCGCGACCCTTGTGGCGCCGGCGCTGCTCGGCTCGATGGGTCTGTCGCAGGGGGTGCAGGCCGCCGTCACCTACGGGCGCTGGCCGGTCCTGGCGATCCTGACCATGTTCGGCCTGGCGGTCGTCTATCGCTACGGCCCCTCGCGCGAGGACCCTCAATGGCGATGGGTCAGCATCGGTGCGGTCGTGGCGACGATCATCTGGCTGATCGGCTCGATCGCCTTCTCGATCTATGTCCGCAACTTCGGCAGCTACAACGAGTCCTACGGCGCCCTCGGCGGCGTGATCATCCTTCTTACCTGGCTATGGCTGTCGTCCTTCATCGTGCTGCTGGGCGCCGAGCTCAACTCCGAGATGGAGCACCAGACCGGAGAGGACACGACCACCGGAGAACCCCGTCCGAAGGGCGAACGAGGCGCTGCAAAAGCCGACACGATCGGACGGACGCCATGAGGATCCCGAAGCAGCGGGATCATGCGGTGGAACCTGCGAGATTTCCGACCGTTTGCCGTGAATTGCCATGATTGGAGGATTTGAGATGGCGGGTGAATCAAAACGAAGGCGATTGACCGGTACCAGCACCTATGGGCTGCTCAACGATATCTTCTCGCAGATCGTGGGATTGTTCCGCGGCGAGTTGGACCTGGCGCGCACCGAGGTTCAGGAGAACCTCAAGAAGGCCGTGGTCGCGATCGGGATGGTCGGCGCGTCCATCGTCATCTTCCTCGTGGCCCTGAACGTCCTTGCGGCTTCGCTGGTCGATGGTGTCGCCGAGCTCGGCATCGGCGCCGGCTGGGCGGCGTTGATCGTCGGCGTCGGCTTTCTGATCATCGGCATCATCCTGGCGCTGACGGGAAAGAGTTCGCTCCAGTCGGCAAGCCTCTCCCCAACCCGCACGACGAAGAACGTGAAGCGCGACGTCCGCACAACGAAGGAGGCGACACATGGCCGATAAATCTTCTCGCGAGATCGAGCGCGATCTCGAGCACCAGCGCGATGAACTTCGCCATACGATCGACGAGGCGCTTGACCGCATGACCCTCGAAGGGGCATGGACCTACGCTGGCAAGTACCTGCGCGACCACCGCAGTGCATATGGCCAGACGCTCGGCAGCGTCATCAAGGAAAAACCGCTCGCCGTGGGTCTCGTCGCGGTCGGCATGGCCTGGATCATGTTCGGACCCTCGAACGTGGCTCGCGAGGCCGCCCGAGAGGATCGCTACGGCAGAGATGACCGGCGCGACGACGCCGAGACCCGCCGTCGCCTCGAGGCTGGCGATTTCGACGACACCACCGCGCGCGGCCCCACGGGACGGGATGCGCGACCCGACCCATGGGCGGCGCCGTCGCGGACGCCATCGCCCACCTCGGCCGGAACGGGAGCCGTCGGGGGCGCAACGTCACCGACGACCAGCACGTCGACCACCCCGGGTGGAACTTCGTCGAGCACGACCGGGACGTCCAGCGGGCCGAGCAGCACGCGCCGTACCGGAGACTCCACGGTAACTGCGCCGGCAGTGGCTCCGGCAAGCACGCCCCCGAGCTCGACGGGAACGACGACATCCACCGGTTCGACCGGAAGCGGGTCGGGTGCTGGTGGTTCGGACACCTCCTCCGGCACCACCACGACGGATCCCAAGTCGTCGAAAGTGTGAATTGCCTGAGGCGTCGGGCGCCGGCATGACCGCTGCGAAAGGACGGTCAACCGTGCCCGGCGCCGACCGGTGCGCTGCGGTAGCGGCGATGGAGGGCTTAATGCTGGATTTCCGAATGTCCAGAAGAGGGCGGTACATGCCTGACCGGTTTGACCGCTCCGCGCGGACTGTCGGAGAGTCTGAGTGAGCGCCCTCTTCGTTTTGCTTGGCGGCATGCTGGTCGTCGGCGCGTTCCTGGACGCTCTGTCAACGACACTCTGGGTTGACGGCAGTGCCGGACCGCTTTCCTTGCGCATCGCGAAGTGGACCTGGCGGGGCGCTCTTGCCGTGGCGAGACATCGCCACCGGGTCCTGAGCCTCGTAGGACCGTTCGTCCTGTCGCTGATCGTCTTCATCTGGGTGGCCATGCTGTGGCTGGGCTGGACCCTGATCTTCAGCGGCGACCCATTGTCGGTAATTCACAGCGCCACCAACACACAGGCGAACTGGCCCGGGCGCGTCTATTTCGTCGGCTACCTGCTCTTCACATCGGGCCTGGGAGATTACGTCCCGAACGGAGCCGTCTGGCAGTTGATGGCAGTTCTGACGAACATGACGGGCCTGCTGCTCGCGACGCTCGCGATCACGTATATCCTTTCGATCATTTCGGCCGTCGTCCAGAAGAGAGCCTTCGCGAGCCAAGTGAGCGGCCTGGGCCGGAACGCGGCGGAGATCGTCGAAAGCGGCTGGAACGGTCACGATTTGCATGACTTGGACCTTCCGCTAAGTGCGCTCGCCTCGCAGCTGGAGCAGATCTCGCAGCAATATCGCGCCTATCCGGTCCTGCAATACTACCACCCGGCGCGTCCCGAGATGTCGCCCGCCGTCGCAGCGGCACTCTTCGACGACGCGCTCACGCTCATCCGGTTCGGCGTCCTGTCCGAGCACCGGCCCAGTCGGGCGGTGATCCGCTCCGCCCGGTCCTCGATCGAGAGCTTTCTCGATACGGCGCCTCCTGCCAACATTCATTCGTCACCAGAAGCGCCGCCCGCCCCCGATCTCGCCGCCGTGGCCAGTCTGGGCATTCCGACACTGCCGTCGGGCCGGTACTCCGAAGACATCGAGGGGTTGTCCCAAAGGCGCGAGCGGCTGCTGGGCCTGCTGAAGAACAACGGTTGGGGGTGGGAGGACACCCGGTTCTGAGCAACGTCACCCGCTTCCTCGGCCGAACAGCTACGACTGTGGTTTGGAAAGTTGTTCTTGTCGGATCGATTACGGCCTTCGCGCTTCTGGTCGGGCTGCAATCCGCGACCGCAACTTTCACCCGACGGCTGGTCCGTGTCGAACACGAGCTACGGAATCGCGGTCTCCTGTTCGATCTGGCTTACAGTGTTCTGGCAACGATCGGGTGCGGAATGGGACTAGCAACGCGCTCCGGCAGCGACTTTCCCTGGTGAGGGTGGCGCCAAGACGATGGCCCGTGGCTATCCGTTCACTTTGGTCGGGTTCGTGCACGGCAGTCTCCTTCGGGCGGGAGCATGCGAGCGACAACATGTAAGGAAGTTCCAGATCAGCGTCCGGCCGATATGGCAATTGCCGTTCGACGACGATCGTTCGTGGCATCTCGCGGATGGGGCTATGATCGGAACGAGATTCTAGAGGGCATTCAGTTGGCAGGTCCTGACCGCCGGGGCGCGCCGCTAGTGCCACCCGAGCATGATGCCAATGGGCGCATCGGGCAGCGGGGTGATCTTCCTCGGGACCAGTAGCTCCCGCACATCGCGGACATCTATTCCGAGCGTCTGCTCGCCAAGGTGGAAGGTGAGGTAGGCGGGGGAGGAAGCCTCCTCCCCCGCCACGTCCCGCACATGCCGAGTGCTGATTTTCATGGATCAGCCGGCGTAGCGATGGAAGTCGTCGTCGGAGACCTCCTCCGACTTTAGGTCGAGCTCGAACGCCTTCACGTCCTT
>NZ_FWFV01000017.1 GCF_900172315.1 Palleronia marisminoris | reverse complement strand
GCGGGGCCACGATCGGCAGAAGGCCGTCGCGGGTCATCAGCGGCGCGAGGCCCTGCGCCTCGAACCCCAGCAGGAACCCGCCATTCGCCTCGAACCCCACGACCTTCGCCTGCGCGTCTGCGGCAAGGATCGCCTCCATCGCGGCGATCACGAAGGGCGAGCCGATCTTCGTCATCTCGACCCGGTCGAAGCCCACCCGGTTGACCATGTCGTTCGACGAGACCGGTGTGATTACGATCCGCGCGCCCAGGTACTGCGCCGTCAGGACCCCCAGCACGTCGCCCGGCACGATCCGGCCCGACCCGTCCGCCACCATCGGCCGGTCGCCATCGCCATCGGTCGAGACCACGGCGTCGAGCCGGTGTTCGGCGCACCAGCCGGCCAGCATCTTGCGCGTGTCGGGGTCCACGGCTTCGGTGTCGACGGGGATGAAGCTGTCCGAATGGCCGAGGGGGAGGGTCTCGGCCCCGAGGCGGGTCAGCACGTCTTCGATCACGTCGCGCGCGACCGAGGAATGGCGGTAGATGCCGATCGTCAGCCCGGTCAGCGCGCCCTCGAAGGCGTCGGCGAGCCGGTCGGCATAGGCGGCGAGGGCGTCGGCTTTGATCAGGGGGCCATCGCCGGGGGCAGGGGTCTGACCGGCTTCATGGGCGGCGAGGATGCGCGCCTCGTCCGCCTTGGTGATCTCACCGCCCGGCACGTAGAATTTCAGGCCGTTCCGGTCGGCGGGGATGTGGCTGCCGGTGACCATCACCGCCGCCCCGCCCGCTGCCATCGCGGCCTGCGCCAGCGCCGGGGTCGGCAGCGCACCGCACTCGACCGCCTCCAGCCCCGCCGCGCGGATCGTGCGGATCACGGTCGCGGCGATGCCGGGCGAAGAGGGGCGCAGGTCGCGCCCCACGAAGACCCGTCCACCATGGGGGCAGGCGGTCAGGAACGCGGCCACATGGCCCTGCACGACCTCGTCCGTCAGCTCCGTCACGAGGCCCCTCAGACCGCTCGTTCCGAATTTCGGTGCCATCGCCCCCTCGCCCCTTGATTCGTGCCCGACCCTCATCTCGACCCGGCCTGTCCAGCGGAATGCCGCCGCCTGTCCAAGGTCCATAGCGGGATCGGGCCGCCAAGGAGGCGCAGTGGCAAAATGGCATCGCCTTGCAAGCGAGGCCCACGGAAGGAGGCCGACGTTTTGCCCTCCCGTCCGGCTGTCCATAAGAGTAAGTCCAAACGACGGCGATCGCGATTGCGGCAGCCGGTGCAAACGGTGCATCGATGCGCAGGCGACGAGGTTCGGGGAGCGAAGACGAATGAAGCGGTATGTAAGCGGCGCAGTGATCGCGCTTTTCCTTCTGGCGGGATGCGGCATCACCTACGTCAACCCGGAAGTCGGCCTGCGCAACACCACCGCAAACGTGGAAGTGGTCGAGATCACCACCCGCACCGTCCAGATCGCGAACAGTGCGCCCTACACCCCGATGAGCCTTCCGCAGGTCTTCTACGCCGCAACCGGCGGCGGCTCGACGAGCGGAAATGTCGGCCTGCCCGCGCAGCCCTTCGTGCCGAACGAGCAGCGCCAGTCCGCCAACCTGCGCCTGCCGCCCCCGGTGGATCCCGGCCCCTACGAGATCGGCGTGGGCGACATGGTGCTTCTGGCCACCAAGGCCGCCTCGTCGACCGTCGAAGAGCTTTCGGGCCTTCTGGCCGCGCAGAACCAGCGCCAGGGCTATACCGTGCGTGACGACGGCACGATCTCGATCCCCGATGTGGGCTCGGTTCAGCTTGGCGGCCTGACCCTCGAAGAGGCCGAGGCCGAGGTCTTCCAGGCCCTCGTCGAGGCCGGCTTCAACCCGGCCTTCTCGCTTGAAGTGGCCGAGTTCAACTCGAAGCGCGTGGTCGTGGGCGGCGCCGTGGCGCAGACCGCGCTGGTGCCGATCACCCTGACCCGCCTCGACCTCGGGGAAGCCGTCGCCGCCGCAGGCGGCGTCACCGTGCCGGACGAGGAATTCGCCCTGATCCGCATCTATCGCGACGGCACGCTCTACCAGATTCCCTACGAGGAATATCTGAGCAATCCCGACCTGCGGAACACCACCCTGTTGGCCGGCGATGCGGTCTACGTGGACACGACCTACGATCTCGACCGGGCGCTGCAGTTCTACGAGCAGCAGATCGACGTGATCTCGCTGCGCCAGGAGGCCCAGGCCGCGGCGCTCGACCAGCTTCAGACCGAGATCTCGCTGCGCCGCGCCGCGCTCAACGAGCAGCGCGACAATTTCCTGGCGCGGACCGAACTTGGCGCCGAGGCGCGCGACTACGTCTATCTTGCCGGCGAGGTCGAGACCCAATCGCGGTTCCCGCTGCCCTATGGCCGCCAGGCGACCCTGGCCGACGTGCTCTACGAGACCGGCGGTTTCGAGGTCGAGACGGGCAACCCCCGCGAGATCTACGTGCTGCGCCCCTCTTCCGGTGGCGATACCGTCGTGGCCTGGCGGTTGAACGCGTCGAACGCGATCAACCTCGTGCTCGCCACGCAGTTCGAGATGCGCCCGAACGACATCGTCTTCATCGAGAGCCAGCCGATCACCGTCTGGAACCGCGCCGTCAGCCAGGCGCTGCCGAACCTGATCTCGATCGCGAGAGTGACGGAGAACAACTGATCCTCGAAAGTTCGGCGCAATCGCCCGTATTTTCACATAACCGCCATTATAGGTCGGCCGTCGCGGGCACGGGAAGACACTCGTTTCGTGCCCTCGCGGCTGGGTGGAACGGCGCGGGTCTACCGCTCTTGACCGTCTCGGGGCTGGGTAGACTCCGGGACGGATCGCGGCCGGCGCGAGGATCTCACGCCCCGCTCCCGGGGTGAGGGTGCCGTGTATCCGGTTTCGGGGGCGGAATGGGTCCTGTAAGCAAGTCGCATGAATATCGAAGCGACGTCCCTGCCCGATGTGTTCTGTGTCACGCCCCGGCGCTTCGGCGACGCCCGGGGGTTCTTCGCCGAGACGTGGTCGCGGTCGCGCATGGCCCGGGCCGGGATCGACGTCGAGTTCGTGCAGGACAACCATTCGCTCTCGGAGGCGGCCGGCACGGTGCGGGGCCTGCATTTCCAGGCGGCGCCGCATGCACAGGCGAAGCTGGTGCGATGCGGCCGGGGGCGGCTTTTCGACGTGGCGGTGGACATCCGGCGGGGCTCGGCGAGCTACGGGCAGTGGGTCGGGGTGGAGCTGAGCTTCGAGAACGGCCGGCAGCTCTATATCCCGGCCGGTTTCGCGCATGGCTTCGTGACGCTCGAGCCGGGGACGGAGATCGTCTACAAGTGCTCGGACGTCTACGCCCCCGACACCGAAGGCAGCGTCAGGTGGGACGATCCCGATCTCGGCATCGACTGGCCGCTGTCCGGGGCGCCGGTCCTTTCGGACAAGGACGCCGCCGCCCCCCTGCTTGCCGATCTCGACAGCCCGTTCACCTGGGAGGGTGCATGAAGATACTCGTCACCGGAGGCATGGGCTTCATCGGCTCGGCGGTGGTGCGGCTGGCCGTGGCGCGCGGGCATGAGGTGGTCAATCTCGACGCGCTGACCTACGCCGCCTGCAAGGCCAACGTGGCCACGGTCGCCGATGCGCCCGGCTACAGCTTCGTCGAGGCCGACATCCGCGACCGCGCCGCACTCGACCGGATCTTTGCCGAGCACGCGCCCGATGCCGTCATGCATCTTGCCGCCGAAAGCCATGTGGACCGCTCCATCGACGCGCCCGGCACCTTCGTCGAGACCAACGTGACCGGCACCTACACCCTGCTCGAGGCGGCGCGCGCCTACTGGACCCATGCCGGGCGGCCCGAGGCGTTCCGCTTCCACCACATCTCGACGGACGAGGTCTATGGCTCGCTGCCCGCGGACCCCTCCCTGAAGTTCACCGAAGAAACGCCCTACGACCCCCGCTCGCCCTATTCGGCCTCCAAGGCGGCCTCGGACCACCTCGTCCGGGCCTGGCACGAGACATACGGGCTGCCGGTGGTCCTGACCAATTGCTCGAACAATTACGGCCCCTACCACTTCCCCGAAAAGCTGATCCCGGTCACGATCCTGAACGCGCTGGCGGGCAAGGCGCTGCCGATCTACGGCGACGGGTCGAACGTGCGCGACTGGCTTTACGTCGAGGATCACGCCGACGCGCTTCTTCTGGTGGTGGAAAAGGGGCAGGTCGGGCGCAGCTACAATATCGGCGGCGAGAACGAGTGGACCAATCTCGACCTGGTCAGGGCGCTTTGCGCGATCCTCGACGAGAAGCGCCCGAGGGAAGGCGGCTCCTATGCCGAGCAGATCGCCTTCGTCACCGATCGCCCCGGCCACGACGCGCGCTATGCCATCGATCCCGCGCGCGTCCGCGATGAACTGGGCTGGCATCCGTCGGTCACGGTCGAGGAAGGGCTGGCGAAGACCGTCCAGTGGTATCTCGACAACGAGGATTGGTGGCGCGCGCTCCAGTCCCGCGAGGGCGTCGGCACCCGGCTGGGCGTGGCGTCGTGATCCTGGTCTTCGGACGGACCGGCCAGGTGGCGCGCGAACTGGCCGATCTTGCGCCCGCGGCGACGTTCCTCGGGCGATCGGAGGTCGATGTCGCCCATGCCGGAGCCTGCGCCGAGGCGATCCGGGCGCACCGCCCCGCAGCGATCATCAACGCGACCGCCTACACGGCGGTGGACCGGGCCGAGGACGAGGCGGCCCTCGCCCATGCCGTGAACGGCGAGGCGCCGGCCGCGATGGCCCGCGCCGCGGCCGAGCTTGGCATCCCGTTCGTCCATATCTCGACGGATTACGTCTTCGACGGCGGCGAGGATGCCCCCTTCGCGCCGGGCGACCCGACGGGCCCCCTCAACACCTACGGGCAGAGCAAGCTGGCGGGGGAAGAGGCCGTGCGCGCGGCCGGCGGCCCCCATGCGATCCTGCGCACGAGCTGGGTCTTCTCGGCCCACGGGGCGAACTTCGTCAGGACGATGCTGCGCCTGTCCCAGACGCGCGACACGCTCGATATCGTCGAGGACCAGGTTGGCGGCCCCACCCCGGCCAGCAGCGTCGCCGAGGCCTGCCTGGTCATCGCCCGCCGGCTGGACGACGCGCCGGAGCTGTCGGGCACCTATCATCTCTCGGGGGCGCCCGACACGAGCTGGAAGGGGTTCGCCGAGGCCATCTTCGCCGCCGCCGGGCGCAAGGTCGCGGTCACGGCCATTCCCACGGCCGAGTATCCCACCCCGGCGCGCCGCCCGCTCAATTCGCGGCTCGACTGTTCCACCACGGCCGAGGCGTTCGGCATCGGGCGCCCCGACTGGCGCCGGTCGCTGGGCGAGGTGACCCGCGTCCTGACGGAGACCGATTAGAATGACGACACGCAAGGGCATCATCCTGGCCGGCGGCACGGGCTCGCGGCTCTACCCGATCACCATGGGGATCTCGAAGCAGCTGCTGCCGATCTACGACAAGCCGATGATCTACTATCCGCTGTCGGTCCTGATGCTGACGGGCATCCGCGAGATCTGCGTCATCACCACGCCCCAGGACCGCGACCAGTTCCAGCGCACCCTGGGCGATGGCAGCCAGTGGGGCCTGTCCCTGACCTTCATCGAGCAACCCTCCCCCGAGGGCCTGGCGCAGGCCTATATCCTGGCCGAGGATTTCCTGGACGGCGCGCCCTCGGCCATGGTCCTGGGCGACAACATCTTCTTCGGCCACGGGCTGCCCGAGCTTCTGGCGGCCGCCGACGCCCGGACCGGGGGCGGGACCGTCTTCGGCTATCACGTGGCCGATCCCGAACGCTACGGCGTGGTGGCCTTCGACGAGGCGGGGCGCGCCACGCGGATCATCGAGAAGCCCGAGGTGCCGCCCTCGTCCTTCGCCGTGACGGGGCTGTACTTCCTGGACGGGACCGCGCCTGCACGCGCGAGGAAGGTCGCGCCCTCGGCGCGGGGCGAGCTGGAGATCACGACGCTTCTGGAAGGCTACCTTGCCGACGGCGCGCTGTCGGTCGAGACCATGGGGCGGGGCTATGCCTGGCTCGACACCGGCACCCACGCCTCGCTTCTGGACGCCGGAAACTTCGTGCGGACCCTGACCGAGCGGCAGGGCCTGCAGACCGGCTCACCGGACGAGATCGCCTATGCTCTGGGCTGGATCGACCGCGCGCAACTTGAGGCGCGGGCGGAGATTTTCGGCAAGACGGCCTACGGACGCTACCTGTTGAGTTGCCGAACGGATTAGGCGACCCCTGTCCCCAAGCCGATCCTTGGAGGCACCGGGAACTCGAGGAGACGACATGGGCCTCCCGCTCGAAATCGTCGTGCCCGCGCGCGATGCGGCCGCCACGCTCGGCGCCTGCCTTCGGGGAATCCGCGCCGCGGGGTTCGGCCCGGACGAGGTCGTGGTCGTCGATGACGGCTCGCAGGATGCCACGCCGCGGATCGCGCAGGCCCACGGGGCGCGGCTTTTGCACACGGAAGGCGGTGTCGGGGCGGCGGCCGCCCGCAATCAGGGCGTCGCGGAGACGACGGCCCCGGTGATCCTGTTCATCGACGCCGATGTGGCGCTGCACGGCGATCTTCGCGACCGGATCCTGCGGTTCTTCGCGGGCCACCCCGAACATGCGGGGCTGATCGGCAGCTACGATGCCGCGCCCCCTGCCCCGGGCACGCTCAGCCGCGTGCGCAACCTGTTGCACCACCACACCCATCAGAACGCGGCCGGCGACGTGACGAGCTTCTGGGCCGGCATCGGGGCGATCCGGCGGGCCGATCTCGAGGAAGCGGGCGGGTTCGAGCCCGGCCACCTGCTCGAGGACGTGGCGCTCGGCATGGAGCTGGCGCGGGCGGGGCGTCGCGTGCGGCTGGACCCCGATCTGCAGGGCAGCCATCTGAAGCGGTGGACGCTGCGCTCGATGATCCGGGCGGATCTGCTCTATCGCGCCCTGCCTTGGTCGCGGATGCTGCTCGATCCGGCCAATGACGGCGCGGCGGCGATGCTGAACGCGGGACGGGCGGGCAAGGTGTCGGTGGTGCTGGCGGGTCTGGCGGCGCTCGGGGTGCTTGCGGTGCCGGTCGTGCCCGGGCCCGCGCTGGTCGCCATCCTGATCGCGATCGGGCTGCTCGGGGTGCAGAATCGCGGCTTCCTGCGCCTGGTGCGCCGCCGGTTGGGGCTGGCGGCCAGCGTGCAGGCGGTCGGCGTGCTGTGGGTGCATTTTCTCTGCGCAGGCATGGGCTTTGCCTGGGCGTGGGTCGAGCGGTTCAGCCCGCGCGGGTCTTCTTCACCTCCTCGACCTCCTCCTCGGGGCGCATGAACTCCTCGTGGTAGGAGCGTTCGGTATTGATGTGCCAGACATCGTGATCCGCACCGAACGCGTTCTCGGCGGCTTTCATCGCCGAGAGCATGGAATGGTCCTGGTTGTTGTACCGATGAAGCCCGTTGCGGCCCACGGTGTCGAAATTCTCGAGCGTCTTGATCCAGTCCGCGATGGTATCCACCGCCTCCTGGTAGTGCTCGTCATAGACCGGGTAGGCCTTGGGCTGGCGGATCACGAAGGAGCCCGTCACGCTTTCTGCCTTCGCCAGGCCGAGCTGCTCGAGCTCCCCGGCGGCAAGCCGGGTCAAGGCGTCGTCCTCCATCGACCACAGCGCGTCGTTCTCGGCGCAGAAATACTCCATCCCGATCGAGGCGGTGGCCTCGTCCGACAGCATTTCGGGCGACCAGGCGCGGAAGTTCTGGATTCGACCGACCTGCACATCCGGCGAATGCACGTAGATCCAGTTGTCGGGAAACGGGTCGGGGTGGTCGAGCACCAGCGTGACGATCAGGAAATCGCGGTAGCGCAGTTTCCGCGCCGCCTCGATCACATGCGGCGGCGGCGGCGGATCGAAGGTCCCGATCAGCGTGTCGAGCGCAAGCGAGCTGATCACGTGATCGCCCCGTTCGATGCGGGTCTCGCCGTTCGTCGTGACCTCGACGCCGGTCACGCGGTTTCCCTCGCGAAACACCTTGCCCACCCGGGTCTCGAGATGCACCGCGCCGCCGTTGTCCTCGACACGCTCCGCGGTCTTCTCCCACATCATGCCGGGGCCGAGGCGGGGATACTGGAATTCCTCGATCAGGCTGGTGGTGTCGTTCGCCGACGACAGCGCGTTCCAGACCGCCTTAGACAAGGACAGGTTCTTGATCCGCTGCGCGGCCCAGTCGGCGCGGATGACCTTCGGCGAGATGCCCCAGACCTTCTCGGTATAGGAGCGGAAGAAATGCATGTAGAGCCGCCCGCCGAAGCGGTTCATGACCCATTCCTCGAAATTGTCCTCTTTCTTGGAGGGAAAGACCCGCCACTTGCCGTAGCTCAGCATGATGCGCATCGCCTCGTAGGGGCCGATATTGCCGAGCGCGTTGAAGATCTTCAGCGGGTAGTCGTAGAACTTGCCGCGGTAGTAGATGCGGCTGCGCCGCGGACGGGTGAGGAAGTCGTCGCCGAGGATCTCCTCCCACATCGCCTGCACTTCGGGCACCTTGGTGAAGAAGCGGTGGCCGCCGATATCGAAGCGGTATCCATCCTTGTGCTCGGTGCGTGAGATACCGCCGACAAGGCTGTCGGCTTCGAACACGACCGGACGCAGGGTCTGGTCGGGGCGCGAGAGCTTCTGCAACTCGTACGCCGCCGTCAGGCCCGCCGGTCCGCCACCCAGGATGAGCGCGGTTCGGTCAGGGCCGTTCATGAAGTCCCCGCGCACTGACCGGATCTCGATGAAGGAATGCTCTTGTCTGGATCGGAAGTATGAGTGGAGCTCCGGTTCTTACGAATAGAGAGAGTAAAACCTAGGTTCCGAGAAGAAGCGGCAACCCTAAATCACGAAAAGTGATGATCGGCCGCCCTGTCAGAAAGTTATCGTCGCGCCGCAGTCTTTCGCTGCGGCTGACGGAGTGCGGATGCACCCAGGCACCCTGCCGTGATCTCGCTGCGGCGGCAGGGTTCAGCCCGACCGGCCGCTCCGCCAGTTCCAGGCATCCGCGCACATGGTGGCCAGGTCGCGGGTGGCGCGCCAGTTCAGGCGGCTTGCGGCCAGGGTGGGATCGGCGAGCGAGGTGGCGATGTCGCCGGGGCGCCTGTCGGAGACGGTGTAAGGCACCGGCCGGCCCGAGGCAGCCTCGAAGGCGCGGATCATCTCCATCACCGAATGGCCGCGGCCCGAACCGACGTTGATCGCCTGCACGCCCGGGCCTTCGCCCGTCACTTCGATCGCGGCCAGGTGGGCCGCGGCCAGGTCCATGACGTGGATGTAGTCGCGGATCCCCGTCCCGTCGGGCGTGTCCCAGTCGTTGCCATGGACCTTCATTTCGGGGCGCATCCCGGCCGCCACATCGGCGATGAAGGGCATGAGGTTGTTCGGCACACCCCGCGGCGCCTCGCCGATCCGCCCCGAGGGATGCGCGCCCACCGGGTTGAAGTAGCGCAGGCTGACGGCCGAGAAGTCCGGGCGCGCCCGCCCGAGATCCTCGATGATGCGCTCGACCATCATCTTGGTCTGGCCGTAGGGGTTGGTCGGCGCCAGGGGATGGCTTTCCGGGATCGGCACCTGTTCGGGCGCGCCGTAGACGGTGGCCGAGGACGAGAAGACCAGCCGCTCGCAGCCGATCCGCGTCATCTCGTCCAGCAGGTTGAGGCTGCCCGCCACGTTGACCCGGTAATAGTCGAGCGGCTTCTCCACCGCCTCGCCCACGGCCTTGAGCCCGGCGAAATGCACCGCCGCCTCGGGGCAGAACCCCTCCAGCGCGCGGGCCAGCGCCGGCTTGTCGACCAGGTCGACCTCGGCCACCTCGACCCCCTGCCCTGCGATCGCGGCGATCTGGTCGGGCACGTCGCGTTCGGCATTCGCGAAATTGTCGAGGATCAGGATCTCGTGCCCGGCCCCGAGAAGCTCGACGCAGGTATGGCTGCCGATATATCCGGCGCCCCCGGTGACCGCGATCCGCATCTTCACCTCTCCACCCGGCGTTTTCGCTTGTCAGAGGCCATAAAGAGGTGCCGGTGGCAAGCTTTCCGGTCGCTGGCGCCCCCGCCATTCCGGGTCCCGCCCACTTCTTCTGGCCGCTCCCCGGGCCGCGTGCTAGTACCGCGTGGCAGTCCGAACAGCCGACTGGTGGAGCGTTGCAAGCCGGATCTTCGACAGGGCGAGATGCAGCCTATCCAGGGGGGTCTCGCTGATGGCCGACAGCTTTGCGAATTCGCAGCCGCCGGTATCGGCGCCACGGGAGGACGCCCCGTCCCCCGGGCGCGAAGCCGTGGCGCTTCTGACCATCATGCCGAACCGGAAGCTGCTGATGGTCGCCGCGATCGGCCTCGGGATCGTGGCTTCGGCGGCCGAGGCCCTGAGCATCGGGCTGGCCGTCCTGCTTCTCTTCTCGGTCTTCGGGGAACTGGCGCCGGGGCAGGCATCGAGTGGTGTCCTGGAGATGTTGAACTCCAGCGTGCTGGGGTTCCTCGGCGGAGGCCAGGTGCTGATCGCTGCCGTTTTCGCCGCGCTGTTCCTGATTTCGGCGGGCTTCATGTATGCCAACAATCTTCTGATCGGCGTCATATCGAACCGCGTCGCGCAACAGGGGCGTGACATGATCCACGACCGCTACATCCGGATGTCCTACCGCGACATGCAGGGCCTCGAGCCGGGTGAACTCATCCATATCCTGTCCACGGAAAGCTGGACCCTCGGGGAAGGCGTGAGCTGCCTGATCCGCGCCATCGTCGCGGGGTGCGCGGTCGCGGTCTTCACCTGCGGGCTCTTCCTGATCTCGTGGCCGCTGGGGCTGATCGCGGTGGTCGGCGGCGCGGTGGCTTTTGCGGTGCTGCAGCTGTTTTCCTGGTCCGCGCGCAGACGCGGGCGGCGGACCCTGGAGGCAAACTACACGCTGTCGGAGCGCATGCTGGTCAGCGTGACCGGAATGCGGACCCTGCGCCTCTTTGCGCAGGAAGACGACCTGGCGCATCGTTTCAGGGACGCGTCTCGCCTCGTGAGCCGGCGCGCCATCCGCGAGGAGGTGATCAAGTCCGGCTCCGGGCCCCTGGTCCAGCTTCTGGCGCTGCTGGTCCTCGTCCTGCTCGTGGCCTGTGCCGTGGCGTTCGGCATCGACGAGGCCGCTGCGGTGACGGCGGTGATGCTGATCTTCCGGGCGCAGCCCTATCTCAACGAGTTGGAGACGAACCGCGTCTCCCTCGCCGGCCTTGCCCCGGCCCTGGCCCAGGTGCGCCGCGTGCGCCAATGGCCGGTCCAGCCGTCCCCCGGCAGAGGCGAACCGTTCCAGGGGCTACGGGAGGCGATCCGCTTCGAGGATGTCGACTTCGCCCACGATGCGCGCCTCGGGTCGAATCTGAACGGGGTCAGCTTCGAAATCCGCGCAGGCCGGACGACCGCCCTGTCGGGACCCAGCGGATCCGGCAAGACCACGATCCTGAACCTGTTGATGCGGCTCTACGACCCGCAATCGGGGCGGATCACGGCGGATGGCACGGATATCGCGTGTTTCGATCGCAAGAGCTGGCTTGAGGGCATCGCGATCGCGGGCCAGGACATCGAGCTGCTGGAGGGCACCTTGCGCCAGAACCTTCTGGTCGCGCGCCCGACCGCCACGACCGACGAGATCGAGCAGGTCTGCCATGATGTCGAGATCTTCGACATGATCGCGGCCCTGCCCGAAGGCCTCGAAACCCCCGTGGGCGCGGTGGCGCATCGCTTTTCGGGCGGCCAGCGGCAGCGGATCGGCCTTGCCCGGGCGCTCTTGCGCGACCCGGACATCATGCTGCTGGACGAGGCGACGAGCGCGCTCGAGACGGCTCTCGAGGACCGGATCCGCGACCGGATCTTCGAGCGGCTGAAAGGGCGGACGATCATCCTCGTCTCGCATCGCAGCGGCACGGCCCACATGGCGGATGACGTGATCCGGATCGAGGACGGGCGGGTGACGGAAACACGCGGCGGGCAACCGGCTGATCAGGCCTGATCGACGCCGAGCGGCTTGAGCCCGGCCATGCGGCGCAGCCGGTGATATACCTTCGGGGTGAGGATGTAGATCACCGCCAGGCGGGTCTCGGCACCCCAGCGATTGACGAACGCATTGAAGGGGTTTGCCCGGTTCCAGGCCTTCGGATCGTCGAACCGGAACATCTCGCCCCGGAGCGCCCGCCACAGGTCGGGATCGGTGATCCCCTGTCTGATCATGTAAGTCTGCAGCCATTCCAGGAAGATCGGCCGCATCCCGGCGTCGCCGATCGTTCCGCCGTCCTGCCGGGTCGCGGAGTCCGGATGCTGGCGATAGCGGTCGAGAACCTGGTCGATCGCCACGGCCGGATAGTTCAGCAGCATCTTGAAGATCATCACCTGGTCTTCGTAGAGGCGGCGGAACGTGTCGTCGAAGCCGCCGATGGCGAGCAGCTTTTCCCGCCGGATCGTTATGCTGTGGATCGCTGCGAGGTTGGCCCCGTGGCCTTCCAGGTACTGCCGCGCCACGACGGGATCGGGAAGGAGCCGCCCCACCGGCACATCTACCAGCGTCCGCATGTCCTTCGACAGCCAGGGCCGGTATCTGGGCAACGTCTTGTCCCAGCTGGACCAGAGAAGGGTCGGTGCCACGGACATCGCGGCGGCCGGCATGCGCTCCAGCACCTCGACATGCACCTTGAGGCGGTCCGGCAACCAGACGTCATCCGCATCCAGGAAGGCGACGTATTCGCCCCGGCCAAGACGCAGCCCGGCATTGCGCGATGCGCTCATGCCGCGGTTCTCGTGGTTCTCGTGCTCGGTATACCGGATGCGGTCGGGATGGCGGCGGGCGTAGTCCTTCGCGATGGCCGTCGCGCCATCCGTCGTCCCGTCATCGACCAGGACGAGTTCCCAGTTCTCGTAGGTCTGCGCCAGGACGCTCTCTATGGCTTCGGCTATGAACCTCTCGCCATTTAGAAAGATGATGACGCAGGTTACCAGCGGCTCATTGGTCTTCACCGGCGTTGCGATTTCGGTTTGGGGCAAGGATCCTCCTCCATGCGGTCGGCAACGTAATTTCAATCTAGGCGTGCACAGCTTAATTCTTGTTACCCATTTGCGATATGTCCCTGCTCACATTAAATTTATCCCGGGTGAAAACCCGTCTGGCGCGTCCTATCCTTGAAGGGTATGGGCGGCGCAATCGTGACATATCCCA
This sequence comes from Palleronia marisminoris, assembly GCF_900172315.1. Taxonomy (GTDB): domain Bacteria; phylum Pseudomonadota; class Alphaproteobacteria; order Rhodobacterales; family Rhodobacteraceae; genus Palleronia; species Palleronia marisminoris. The sequence continues at coordinate 36,713 of NZ_FWFV01000017.1, read as the reverse complement.
TTACTTCAGGCGAGCCGAGCATTCGTTTGATCGAATGTCTTTCTCCACATTGCGGGAAGCAGCAATGACAAAGCAATTGACCGGGCTCCGTCCTGCTCGTTTCACATTGTCGACCATCGGTCAGCGCCTGCCCAAGCCGGTGCAACGGATGATCACGCGCATCAAGCTGGGGCATCCCTTCAGCCCCCTGTCCGGCAAGATCAAGTTCGGAGATCTGCGCAGGCTGGTTCCGATCAGCCGGGTCTACGGCTGGGATCGCGGCACCCCCGTGGATCGCCATTACATCGAGACGTTCCTCGGCGCGCATTCCGACCTGATCCGGGGCGACGTGCTGGAGATCTCGGAAGACACCTACACCAAGAAGTTCGGCGGGTCCGCGGTCACGAAAAGCGACGTGCTGCATTACGACGATCCGTCGCCTCCCGCCACGATGACTGGCGATCTGACCAATGCCCCGCACGTGCCGTCGGAAAGCTACGACTGCATCATCATCACCCAGACCCTGATGCTGATCTACGATCTGCCGGCGGCGATCGAGACGCTGCACCGGCTTCTCAAGCCGGGCGGCACGGTCCTGGCCACCATGGCCGGGGTGACCCAGATCGCCGACCGCGAGTGGCAGGACGTCTGGTACTGGAGCTTCTCGGCCGCCTCGGGCCGCAAGATCTTCGAGGACGGCTTCCCCGGCGGCACCGTCGAATCCCGGTCATACGGCAATGTCCTGACGACCATGGCCTTCCTGCAGGGCATCGGCATGGAAGAGCTGACCCGCAAGGAGCTCGACCATCAGGACCCGGATTATCAGCTGCTCGTCGGCGTCGTGGCGCGCAAGGCTGCCGCCGCGGAATGACCATGAGCATGAGTGTCGAACCCGCTTTGCGGCATGCAAAGCTGCGGGCTGCGCAATGCTGGTCACGATTGCGCACCACGGGCCGGCCCCGGGGGGTCGTCCTGGCCTATCACCGCATCGCCCACCCCGGCACCGATCCGTGGAACCTTGCGGTCTCGCCCGAGAATTTCGCGGCGCACATGGCGTATCTGGCGTCGACCGGGTGCGCCTCCACGCTCGACGGGTTCATGGGGGAACTGCGGGACCACGACAGGCCGGCGCGCCGCATCGTGGTGACGTTCGACGATGGCTATGCGTGCAATTTCCATCGCGCCCTGCCCGTCCTGAACGAGACGGGTGTGCCGGCCACGCTGTTCACGGTCAGCGGGGCGATCGGACGGCCCGGCGCGTTCTGGTGGGACCTTCTCGACCGGATTTTCCTGGAAATGCCCGAGCTGCCGGCGGTCCTGCACCTGAAGGCAGAGAACCGGTCCGGCTTCTGGTCCCTGGGAAACGATGCCGCGCCGGGGCCCCAGGCCATGAAGGCCAATGCCACGTGGAAACCCGATCTCACGGCGCCGTCGACGCCACGCCAGCGCATCTGTCTTTCGGTCTGGGAGTTCATCAGCGGACTGAACGGCACGGCGCAGCCCGATGTCGTCGCCGATCTTGCCGCGTGGGCAGGCCTGCACCCGGATACCCGGTCGGATGATCTGTCCCGGCCGATGACGATGGACGAGTTCCGCAAGATGTCCGCCGCGCCGGGTATCGAGATCGGCGGGCACACCGCGACCCATTGCGACCTGTCCCGAATTCAGGGCGAGGCGGCGTTCGAGGAAATCGCCCGGGATCGGCAGCTGCTGACCGAGATGACGGGACGCAGCCCGAAGCGGTTTGCCTACCCCTATGGGCGGATGTCACCGGGGGCCGGGCACCTCTTGCGCGAAGCCGGATACGAGGCCGCCTGCTGCAGCCGCTACGGCGTGGCCTCGAGCGACTCGGACCGCTTCCTTGTCCCCCGCGTGCAGGTGATCGACTGTCCGGTCGAGGCCTTCGCACAGGACTTGCAATTCCTGCTTGGCCGGCTGAACGGCCAGGTCCCGCAAGATCAGGACGCGCGTGCGCCGCACCTTCTTCGATGACCATCGATGCGGACAAACCCGACCTGACCCGGCCGACCGCGGAAGGCCTGCGCGGCCGCACCAGGACCAGGCCCCTCGACGGCCTGACGGTGAAAGGCCTGCGCGGGCAGCCTGTACGGGACATTCCCCCCGCGGACCCGGCGGCAGGACCGCTCGTCACGGTCATCGTCCCCGCCTACAACGCGTCCCGGACGATCGTCGAGACGCTGTCGAGCATCCGCGCGCAGACGCATCGACATCTCGAGATCCTCGTGGTCGATGACGGCTCGGTGGACCGCACCGCAGCGCTGGTGAAGGCCGAAGCGCAAGCAGACCCCCGTCTGCGCCTGATCCGCCAGCCCAACGGCGGCGTGGCCCATGCCCGAAATGCGGCCCTTTGGCAGGCGAAGGGCGCGTTCGTCGCCTGGATCGACGCCGACGATCTCTGGCACCCCGAGAAGATCGCCCGCCAGCTTGCCGTCTTCGAAAGGGAAGAGCAGCGCCCGCTGCTGGTCTACACGGGCTACCGGCTGATAGATGCGAGCAGTCGTGTCGTCGAAAACCACCGTCCGCTGACGGATGTTTCGGGCCATACGCTGTGTACGCAGATCGCGACCAATTTCTTCTCGAATGTCAGCAGCATCATGGTGCCGACCGAGGTCGCGCGCGCCGTCGGTGGGCATGATCCGCAACTGCGGAGGGCCGGGTTGGAGGGCGCCGAGGATCTCTTGATGCAACTGCGCCTTGCCGCACGGGGTGCGGTGTCGTGCTGCCCGTCCGCCCTTGTGGGGTACCGGATGCATGACGGGAACATGTCGCTGCAGGTCGCACGGACGGCCGGCTCGAACATCCGGGCCATCGATCTCGTCGCGGCCGAAGTGCCCGATCTTCCGCATTGGGTGAGCCGGCTCGGCAGGGCGCGGGTCGTGGGCTACGTCTTCTTCCTGCTCAGGGGGGGGCATGTCCGCCAGGCGCTGACACTGTTCTGGCAGATCGCATGGCGCCAGCCCGTGGAAACGCTCGTCATGATGTTTCGCATCATCGCACACCTGGCCTTCAGCCGGCAGGTCGGGGACCCCGCGCTTGGCCAGAGGTTTGCCCAGGCCAACCCCGACAGCGCGATCTGGGGGGATCTCATGCTGTTTGGAAAGCGGATGCGCCGACGTCTCCGCCAGGCGGATGCCGCTGTTGCCGTCCGCACGAAGGTCAAGGTGAACGCCTGAGGGATGCGTCTTCCGGGCAGCGGGAATGACCTGCGCGCCATCCGTGTGACGCGACCTGATCAACCCGGCGGACCGACCCGCCAGAGCACCTGTCCTGGTTCGTCCGTCAGTGATGGCCCGATGAACGGAAGGCCGGCGAACGGCCGCAAAAGCACGGGCAGCGGCGAAGGGGGATAGCGGTCGAGTTCGGTCCAGGAGGCCTCGGACTCGATCCCTTCCCGTCCGCCGGCGGGCAGAAAGACCAGGTCGCCGGGGGCGAGCTGCGCGGGGTCGTCGATCGCGACGACACGTGATTGCGGTTCGCCCGCCAGGCGCAGGAGGAGTTGGGCGTGAAGCACGAAGTCGGTTGCCTTGACCACCGCATCGCGCTCGGTGGCGATTTGGGCAAGCCGGTACGGGGCGCGGCTGTCGGCCTGATCGCGAACCCCCCGTATCACCGGACCGCCGAGGCATATCGCGACCAGGACCACTCCGGCGATGATCTGCCTCGACCCGCGGCCCATGCGCGCGATTGCCCACGCCGCGATCAGAGTGGCCGCATAGGGCACGATGGAATAATAGCGGTACCATTCCAGGTTCAGGGCGCCCACGCAGAGCGCATAGGCGCCGATCGAGCCCAGCCCCAGATACGTCGCCGCCCGGCGCCCCGGGGCGGTCAGGTCTGGCTTCGCGAATGGGGCGATCGCGATCCCCGCGAGGGCGACGAGAAAGATCGGCGTCATCGGCGAGAGGCTGCTCTCGACCAGCGGCATCAGCCATGTCTGGGCCGCGGTCGGAGCGTTGCCCATGAAGGCGGTGCCGGCGGTATCGCCGCCATGGCCCATATCCACCCGAATCCGGTAGATCCAATCGCCGTAGACGAGACGATAGAAGGTCCATTCCAGCAGGATGGCAGCCGCGAACGTCGCCCCCAGAACCGCCGCGCCGATCGCCCCCCTCTGCCACGGACGGACCAGGATCAACGCTCCGAGGCCCAGCATGACCGGCAGGTAGGCCGATGTCTCGCGGCAGGCCCATGCGAGCCAGGCCAGAAAGCCCGCCACGACGAAGGGCCCGAGCCGTCGCCCGTCGGACCTGGCAAGGCAGGCGATGGCAATCAGGGTCAGAAGAAGCTCGGGCTGCCTGACATGGATGTCGGGCACTGCGAACAGGGGGCTCGTGGCCATCAGGATGGCGGCGATACGTCCCGTGTCGCGGTCGATCCACTGTTCGGCCAGCCGCCATGTCACCCAGACCAGGGCCGTGGAGGCCACGACGGTCGGCAGCAGCAGGGCAAACTCGCTTTCGCCGAAAAGCGTGACGCTGATCGCCATCGGCAGGACCAGCGGCCACCTGAGTCCCCAATGGGTGTCCGGCAATTGTCCGACGTTCAAACCGAACGCGGCGCTGGCATAACGGTAGGCGTCGGAGGTATCGATGCCGTTCCAGGTGATGGCCAGCATTGCCCAATGCAGCAGGATCAGCCCGAGGATCTCGGCCCGGCGGCGGTCCGGACCGGGGTACGAAAGCGTCCGCTCTGTCATGTCTCCATCCCTCGTCGAACCGCCGCATCGCGAGCGGTCGCGATACGGTTGGGCAGATATTCCGTCGTGTCCCGGGGGTCTGTCTGCCGCCCGATCGGACACTCAGGCAAGGCCTTGGAGGCTCGGGCATATGCCTGAACGCTGCTTATAGTCCAAGACGATGCGGATCGTCGAGGAGACTAGCCGCGTCCCGTCGCCGGCAACAAGGCCTCTGCGAACGGTGTGTTTATCATCTGAGCAGAATTCCGAGCGCATGACTGGCGCGCAGACCGTCAACCCAACAGACAGGAATTCCGGGCATGCCGCTTCCCACCGCAACCGTCACGGGCACGTTCTCCTTTGCCGACGGGAAATTCCTCGACGACGCCAGTGTCATCTTCCGCCTTGCCGGGAGCGGAACCGACGTAAAGGGACTCGATCGCGCCGAACGCGGGATCGTCGTGACCGAGCCGATCGAGGTGAAGGCGCAATTCGACCGGTTCGAGGTCGAGCTGTGGCCGAATGCGCGTGGCATCGCTCCGACGCATTATGTGGTGACGCTTCAATACACGCTTTCGGGCAAGCAGTTTACCCGGCCGCTGGGTGTCATCACCGTGCCGGAAAACGGCGGTGACCTGACGGACCTGCTGATGGTCGGAGCCAACACGAAAGTCGTCGGCTCGATCGTGTCCCTGCTATCTCAAGACGAATACGACGCCGCGATATTGGCGAAGTCCGATGCGCAGGCAGCGCTGACCGAGGCCAGGGTCATCCAGGGCGAGATGAACACCAAGCTGCCGGCCCCGATCAATGGCGTGCTTGCGGACACGGAAACCCCTCAGACGCAGAAGAACAAGACCATCTCCCGTGCCGACAACCACCTGCGCATGTCGGATGACGAGCCGGATCACCGGGTCAAGACATTTGCGGGCATGTCGGGAATGGCATCGAAAACGGCAACCGGGGAACTCATCCGCCAGGAGGATCTGCGTTTCCTGTACGAAAGAGTGGCCACGGCGGACAACGAAACCTTCGAAGTGAACGGGGCGCACTACCGGCCGGTCATCACCCTTGTCCACAAGATCGACCTGGGCGCCTACCAGCCCGACATGACCGGCGAGACGGATAGCAGCGCGGCCATGAACAAGGCGATCGCCGCCGCCACTCGTCTTGGAGGCGGGACCATCGTGGTGCCCCGCGGCATTCTGAAGATCGGGAATATTCGCATTCCCCGGAACATTCCGATCCGCATCGAGGGTGGCGGCTGGAGCCGATACACGGTGCCTGCCTTCAAGACGGGGGTCACCCGCATCATTCCGACCGATGATTGCGACTACATCTTCCTGGCGGATTACACCTACGCCTTCCAGCTGGCGAACATGGATTTCGTCGGCCGGGGGCGGACGGTGAACCATGCGGTCATTCTGAACAAGGGCGCGAAGCGCAACTTCCTGCACAACATCCGTGGCGAAGAGTTCGCCAAGTTCAATGATCTGACCTACGATTTCGCCGCCCGGAGCGACACCGATCCCGCCAACATGTTCGTCTTGGACTGCGTTCTGCGCAAGTTCCAGAACGCCATCTACAAGATGGTGGACGGGGACATCGTCGAGACCACTCTGGCGGGCTGCACCACCGCCGCGATCGTTATCGATAGCGGCCAATGCCGGGTTGCGAACTGTTTCTTCGAGTTCAACCGGGGCGGCGCACATCTCGACACCGCGGCCGATGACATTCACATCCTGCAGAATGCACGCGAACCGTTCATCTACGGAAACACGTCTGACAGGACGTCGGGCCGGTTCGTACGGATCTTTACCTTCAATAACGGGACGGAAATCAAGGCCCCCGAGAATGTGTTCATTTCTGGCAACACGATAAAGCGGTGTGCTTGGGCGCGCCTGGATTACAACGGGTCTACGCCCTGGGGACCCAAGGATCGTTACGCCATCGTCGTGGAAGGGCCGGGGCGGGGGCGTAGCCTGTTCTTCGGGTCCAACAATGTTCAAACCGCCGACAGCTCTCCGACCCCGGCAAAGGGGCCCGTCAGCCCCTTGGGTTTCCTGAAGGCATCGGATGGCGAATTGGTCGTGAAGGGTCTGCACGGTACGCTTGCCAGCTACGTTGATATCGACACGATGCGTCGCTACCGCTGGGTGCTGACAGGCGCCGGAACCAGCGAGTACGCGCTGATCGACAACATGCAGTGGCCTAGTGATTATCCTACCGTAGCCTACGATCCCGGAATCGAAAAACCGGATCAGGTGTTGATACCCACAGGTGTTCTCACCGCGGCAATGCCGGGTTCGCTGGCCGAGGGCCAATATGCTTTCGCACCCCTGGTCTACGAAGGAAGCACGTTCACCACCCTTCATGTCAGGATGCCGGGCGGCTCGTTCCCGAAGGGCAAGGGCGTTCGCCCGTGGTATGATGTTCAGCCCATCGTCATTGGAAACGGGTCGCTCGAAACCGACGATTACCTATGCTGCGTGCCGACCTACTACATGGGCGGCGGCAGTTCCCGGACTCATCGTCTCCGCTTGAACAGGCCGCTGAGCACGGTGCGGGAGCGACGGCTTCTCAACATGGTGCTCACCGCCCATATGGCCGGCGCCCCCTCGGAAGACGGGTTGGCGGAAGTCCGGTTGCTGGCACGAGCTGATTTCGATGGTGCCGGAACGATCACCGTCGCGAGCAACACGCCAGTTATCTCGGACGTGACTGTCGGCGGAACCGGGGCGGGGGCGGACTTGGAGTTTGCGATCACCCGAGTGACGCCGTTCTGCGAAGAGTTCAACTTGACGATCACCAACACGACCACGCGGAACGTCAAGGTCAGCGTCGGGCTGAGCGCTTAACTGCCGCGCATCCTCCGGCAGGCTGGTCCAGCCCGCCGGAGCGAGTGAATGCGGTTGTCCTGACAGATGCGGCAGGGGCACGGTCCGGCGACACTTTTTCTTTGCGGACAAGAGATTGTTAACTTCTTTCCGGCCTGATCGACTGAGCGTCTTACAGAGTCGATCATGCACATCTGCCCATACATGGTGACTGCGGCACCCACGAGCCTCTTTGCCGCTGCTGCGGTGGCCGAAGGTTTCGGCCCGGCTCGGTGTCTTCATCGCGGTCTCTGCCATGATCGGCATGACCGCAAACGCGCTATTTCGTGCTCGCTCGTTGGGGTGCGAGGGTCTCAGTGCTTTCCATGCCATCGACATGGAAAGGCTGCGGGATCAGAACCCCGCGGCGCTGGCTGCGGACAGATCAGTCATTTGCGAAACGCCAAACAACGTCTCCGGCGACCAAGCATGAGTCCGTTACACTCGCGATGGATCTTGCATCAACGCGTCTGCGCGCTGTCCTCATGAATTTCCCACGTGCGGGAGGTACGAAGAGAGCGGCGGGGCATCATCTCAACCCAACGATCCACCAGAGCGAGGAACGCTGACCAAACGCTGCGACGGTTGTGAGACGCAGGCTCGCCCAGGTCGATCAGCTCGATCAGGGGAATGCCAAAATGGCGGTGCTCCGTTCGGTCACTCATAACTTACTCTCCTTCGTGATGGTTGGGTTGGAACCATCTTCCTTGACTCACCTTCATCCGCTGATCGGCCCGAGGCACCGTACGGTTGACATTTCAACCGTATCGGCATCACCGCGCGGCGCGACTCGTTGCGCCGCCGCCTCTTCGATGAGCGAATTTATGCTACATTACCCGTATATCCTGCCTTGACAACGTTTTTTCAGCGGCCGCTGCTGGGTGGCCCGCTCTGGCAGAGTAGGCATCCGTCCCTGGGTGGCATGTTCGGATAGTCGTGGAGGCCGGCTTGAAGCGCCGCCGTTCGTCTTCAGGATGGTCGTCTTGAGCCATGATCCGCCGGGTGGCGGTGGTTTGCTTGCCACCGCGCCGACCACGTTGGCGCCCAAGCCCATCGTAGGCTAGAAACCGATCGGACCCCATGATGGGGCCGGCACAGGGCGTTCAAGATACGCGCTGCTTGCGTTCTGCAACAGGCTGGCGTCCACCGGCTGATATGGAGTCGGCGCCGCCTACCCCTGCCCCGATTTTCTTCACGGACCAGCTTGGTCCTGCGTGGGGAAGATCACGAACGCGAGGATCCTTCGATGTCGACCAGGCGCAACTTCCTGTTTCGCGGCTTCGGCCTGGGAGCAATCACCTCTTTCCTCAGCGGCCGGCCCGTCTGGGCTGTGAGCGACAACGAACGCTCGGTCGCGGCAAAATTAACTTTCTCGCGCCAGTTTCCCCGCCAGCGTTCAGCTACCGTTCTCAATGCGGCGATCGTGCGATCGAACCGAGAGAACGGCACTGGACCCGATCGCCTTCCTGACGTGGAAGGCTCATCCTACAGCTCCGATCGAGGAGCGAATTCGGGGGACAAGCTCATGGGACTCTTCGATCCACAAAGCAGCAAGCAATTGGCAGGTCTGACGTCCATCTCTGCGCCGCGGGCCCGACTGTTCATCTACAGAGCCGGGACGGACTGTCTTGCCCCGATATTTTCGGACAGCAACCTGACGCTGATGCAGTCCAATCCGATCACCGGCGACGAAGCGGGGTATTTCGATCCCTGCTATCTCATCGACGGCGATTACCGTGTCGTTGTCCGAACCCGAACCGGCCATGTCCTGCTGGACCTGGACAACATTCCCTCGCGCACCGGCCTCGAGACAGGCGTCATTCAGGAATTCCGCAATCTCAAGGAACTCCAGTCTGACAAGACCCTCTCCTACGCGGGCAGCCCGTCCTTGCTGAAGGTGAACGAGGGTGACCTCGTCCGCGTGCATGAAGAGAACCAGTCACTCGTCGCGGCCCCCGCGGACGCCCGGGACGAGCATTACGTGACGGCCGGTGGCGTGAAGATCTACGATCCCACCGCCCGAGCCCTGACCATCAACGTGCCCTCCGACTATTCCACCCTTCAGGATGCGATCGATGCCGCTTATCGGCGCCAGCCTGGCGCCAATGTCCGCCATATTGTCAACATCGAGAGCGGGCACGAGATCACGCAGGGCTTCTCTTGCCGGAACGGTGACTATTCGCGCATCCGCATCACCTCGGATGACGCCGAGGTCGGGTTGGCGGACTCCTTCGTGGGCGTATCGGGGGACGAGATCGCCTACCACACCGGCACCCAGTGGGTTGCGACGATCTACAATGCGCGCGGGCCCGAGTTCGACGTGCTGTTCGACCTGGGCGACAGCGGTGCCGCAAACAAGATTTGCGGGCTGATGTGCGGCCAAGGGGGAGACGTGCGCGGCCTGTCCGGCGCCGGCTTCAAGAACGGCTGGCTCAACGGAGAGGTCCGGGCCGGCAAGATCCACTGGCGCGAGGGGGTCTGGACCGGCGCCGGGGAATGGGGGCTGCGGCTCACCTCGGGGACCATGTTCGACGTGGCCTATTCGGACATCTCCGGAGGCCAGCTGAACAATCCGGGTGCCGCTTTCAAAGCCTGTCTGCACATCTCGCGCGGCTCCTTCGGCAACGCTCAGAACATCACCGTGAAGAACTCGGCCGCGAACGGTGTGACCATACGCCGATCCTATGTGGCGCTTCAGGACGCGGTCATCTCGAATAACGGCCTGTACAACATCGAAATCGGCTGGGGGGCGACCGCCATCGCCTACGGCGCCGATCTATCCGGTGCGGGCGAAGCGGATATCCGCTTCGCCAACGAGCCGCCCCTTGTTCTGCGGGTCGACAAGGCGATCTACAGCACGCAGTCCAATACCCCTCCCGTAAACACATTTTCGCCGAAGGGGTTCTTGCTGGACGACAGCAGGACCCTTGGAGCTTTGCAACTGCCACGTCTGACGACCGCCGAACGGGATGGGCTGCCCAAGGATCCCGGGACCGTCATCTTCAACGCTTCCACGTCCAAGTTCCAAGGGTATGACGGCTCGCAATGGAACGATTTCCACTGACCGGACGGCCAGCGCTCGCCTGCTTCAGGTGAGCGCTAGCTGATCAGCCCCAGTCTTTTGCGGTCTTCCTCGACCCAGGTGTCGAATTTCGACGTGGAGTCCTTCAACTGCGCCTCAAGCGAACTGCGGGACTCTTCCGAGATGTCGTCGCGGAACTCCACGTCCCGCTTGGGGACGATGATCTGACGCAGGTTCTTGCGCAGGCCCGAAGGCAGGAACTTCTTGGCATAGAGGCCGTAGGCCCGGGAGCGCACGATCTTCCGCATGAGCCCCCGAGGCGCCCGTTTCCCTGAAGACACGTTCGATGCCACGCCGTGCTCCATCTCGACGGGCTCGAGGTCGAGGAATTTCCAGATGCCGTGAACGACCTCCTTCGGTGTCTGGATGTAATCCTTCATGTGCAGGACCAGGATCTGCTCGCGGGGAAACTCGGCAAGCCACTGGTCCAGCTGCTTGTCGTAACAGGAGACGTCGAACAGGAAGGGATTGGCCTCCAACTCATCCTCTATCGGACGGGTGACGGCACCTTTCTGGACGTCGTGCCGGTAATGGCTCTTCATGCGGTCCAGAGGATTGCGCCCCACGAAGATCAGCCGCAGATCCGATCCGAGCACGTCCTTCGCCCGGCGCGGTACGCCGGAGACGGTCGGATATTGCGTGTAGGCGGTGCTGGCCTCGCCGATCCATTGGCCGGGCTGTGCGTCGCGGAAGATCCGCAGATACTCTTCGCGTCCCTTTTCGGTAAGAACCTTGTCGTCGGCCAGGTCGTCCGGCTCCTTGATCGTGGGGCAGAAGATGCCGGGATGACGCGTGAAGTCCTCGAAGATCGAGGTTGTCCCGGATTTCATCGACCCGATCATCAGGAAGGTGGGGTGGTCCGACAAGTTCATGAAAGCTCTCCTGAAGAAACGTGCGTGCCGGCGGTCGAGCCCCCTGCCCGGAAGGTCTGCCCGGCCTCGGGTGCAACCGTCGACGATCTTGCCGCCCTCTTTTCGCGTATGAGGATGGCAACGGCCAGATAATAGATGGAGACGATGGGAAACGAGGTGGCAATATTCCCCGTCTGCATCGGAATGAGGATCGTCAGCAGGATCACCAGCCCACCCTTCGCCCGTGCAGCCGGGATCAACTGGAGGATCGAGATCAGGCTGCCCCAGAGGAAGCCGTAGTCGATCATGTAGGCCAGGATGTCGTTGTGGGGATCGACATACATGAAGCTGTAGACGTAGTTCCCCGTGCTCGTGCTGCCGCCGCCGAAGCCGTTGAGCTGATCCAGGAAGTCCTGCGAGCGATGCTCCATCCATATCGCCGTCCAGTACGACATGCGCCAGGCAAGGGAGGAGCCGTGACCACCGAACTCGTGCGACTGGGCTCCCTCGCGGATCGCGTCGAAATCGACGTTCTGGAACTTGATGATCAGGCTCGTGATGATCGGCGTGATCTGCCACATGACCAGAAGGGCCAGGGCGAACCCGACGAACATCTGCAGCCGCCTCCGCACGGATAGAAAACTCGCGGCATAGACAAGCAGCACGATCGCGCAGGTTCCGAAACCCGTGCTCGATTCCGACAGGCCGAGGGCCAGGAACAGTCCGATCAGCATGATCCGGTAGTCCCCGCGCAACGCCGAAATCTTGTCCTTCTGGATGATCAGGAGCGCTATGAGGAAGGTCGAGACATAGCCGGCGTGATTGGGATGGACGAGCAGGGAAGTGTAGCGAAAATTCCCCGACGCGTCGGCCTGCCCGAACATACCCAGCCCGATGTAGAGCGGTATCGGGACGATCAGCACGTAGCACAGAAGGAACACCACCCTGTAGAGGTTCTTCTGACTCGTCAGCCCGATCAGCCCGACGATGGCCATGAAGGTGAAGTTCCGGATCACTTCCTCGATGCGCACGGGAAACGGCGTCCGGTTGGGAAACAGCGCATGGACGAAGGTGATGAGGAAGACCGCCGAGATGCAGTAGAAGATAAAGTTGTGGGGCAGCTTTCCGTGGGTCAGCGCCAGGAAGAAGACCACTGCCGCCAGAAGCCCACCCGCAAAGTTGTTGAAACACCCCGCGACGATGGCCAGGAAGATCAACGTCCCCAGGGCTGAAGGAAGCTGAAGGGGCAAGCGAGGCCCTGCATGCGTGCTGCCCGGGGAAAAGGAAGTTTGGCTCATCGATCCGACCCCACGGTTGTGAGCGGGTCTCGAGAGAGAGCCGCACGATCAAAGCCATAGAACACTCGCGCACCGGTGTCTCGACCCGGGCACGAAGCCGTGAACGCTGCGGGCATCCGGACCAATGAAGATGCGGAACCCATCGGCTAGTACGCGTGGCCCGTGATTTCCTGGCGCAGGCTGGCGACGAGTTGGTCTCGGGCTGGCGAGCTCTCCATGGTGATCGGCGCCAGTTCGGGGTCGGCCAGGGCCTCGCGCAGGCTCTTGGCGTCGTCGACCACGTGGATGCCCGAAATCCTGCTGAGCTGGGCCACCGTGGCGAGCTGGTGGTTGTTGCGATGCTCGCCAAGGGCGGCCTGACGGGCCATCAGCACCACCGGCTTGTGCAGTTCCATGCCGGTCAGGATCGTACCGATACCCGCATGGCCGACGATGACCCGGGCCGCGGTGCAGTGCGCGTCGAATTCCTGTGGCGACAGGAACTTGACCGACTCGAAATTGCCGGGGCGATATTTCGCGTGGCCGATCTGGCCGAAGACAGGCTCGCTCAGGGATGTGCTCACCTCGTCCAGAGCCCTGACGAGCCGATCAAAGGGAAGCTGCGTCCCGAGAGTGAGGAAAATCAAATAATGCTTCCCCGATATTGTGCGCCCGTCTCGGTGGCCAGATGCTCCCACTGGGTCAGGACCAGATGCGCGATACGCTGGGCCAGCCGTCCGCTCAGCGACAGCCCTTCGGAATTGGCGATGCTGTCCACCCAGATGGTGCGGGCTCCGAACACGCGGCCCCACAGCAGGCAAAGCAGCCCCGGTGCAGCCCCCGTCGAGAGGACGACATCCGGACGGATGCGCCGCAAGATCCTGAACGTGCCGTAAAGCCCCTTCAGCATCTTCAGGGGCTCGTCCTGGCTGTAATCTTCGATCGCGACGAAATTCGCCAACTCGTATCGAATCCCCTGCCGGGCATCCGTGCAAGCAAACCAGACCTCAGACCCTTCGAAGGCGTCCGACAGCAGCATGAGTTGCTTCCAATGCCCTCCCGAGGAAGACACGGCAAGAATCCTGTGTTTCCTGTCCGTCATTGCATACTCTTTGCATCATTCTGCGCGCGCACAATGATACACGTTTCAACCCCAAGGGGGAACGGCAAACCACAGGGGGGCGCCGTCGGGGCGCCCGGGAATCTTCCGGGCCCTTCAGGATGCCAGCAGGTCCCGACAGAGAAGGGACAGGAAGACCATCTGGCCGACCAGCACGTAGGCCAGGGCGCTCATCACGAAACCATGGCCGTTCAGGGCGGCGAACCCCGACGCAGTCACTGCGAGCACCGTCGCAAGAGCGAGTTTCGGAAACAGAACGATCATGGCCACCCCTCTTCTTTACAGGAATCTTGCACCGAAAAGGGGCAAAAAACAGGCATAGGCCGCACCGCGACCGGGCTCTCACCGACAATAACCCGGCTTTTCTTGCAAATCCCGGCTTTTCCGCGTTTCGCATGCGAAACATCCCGGCGCATTTCAGCCACGGGCCGCGCGCGTCTTGACCCATCCGAGGAAGGCGCGGTCGGGCCGGGTAAGGCGGGCACCGGTCTCTTCGGCCCAGGCACGCCACTCGGCCTCCAGCGCATGGACGTCGAAGCCCGGGGCCAGCGCGCGGGCCTCGTCCAGCACCTCGGGCGCAAGCCGGGGCAGCGTGGGGTCGAGGGTGCGGATGCGCTCGACCCGGATTAGGTCGCCGGGCTCTTCGACCAGCCGGTATTCGGGCAGGCCGGACGCCATCATCTTGCGCACGCTGGCCCGGAAGACCCGAAGCGGCGCGGCCGAGCCCGCCTTCTTGTGCAGCGTGGCCATGCCCACGGTCCAGGAGGGCTGGCGGCCGCAATGTTTGCGGGCCAGTTCGTAGAGCCGCCGTTCGAGCGGTTTCCTGAGGCGGAAATAGTCGCGCGACAGCGTCAGGACCGAGCGCGCCAGGACCGCGCGGTAGAGCCAGTCCGACAGCGTCACCGAGACCGACACCATCCGCCCGCCCCGGGTCCGGCGCACGATCTCCCAGCTTTCGATCAGGCCGAAGCCGCTTGTGGTTTCCTCCTCGCCGGTGACGATGTTGGTGGTGATGCGGGTGCCGGCGAGACGCTCGAAGGCCTCGCGCAGGCGGGCGTAGCCGTCGCCGGAGGTGTCGCGGTTGGTGGCGACCAGCAGGTCGTGGGCGGTGACCTTCAGCGTGCGGGCGACCTGCCGGCCGGCGTTCAGCGCGGCGATCAGCTGGCTCACGCAGAAGATCAGGATGTCCTTGTCGTGGATCGTCGCCCTGCCCTTCACCGAGGGCGTCACGGTGATCTCGGCCCCGTTATGCGCGTAGCTGAGGACGCGCCGGTCGGGCCGGGTCGAGAGCGAAAAGAGCGGATGCTCCATCGTGGCGAGGTCGTCCTTGAGGGCCGCACCGAAGATGTCGGCGATGAAGAAATCACCGCTCCCGTCGGTGAACTGCCCGTTGGGGATCGCCCCGCTGCCCGTCATGCCCGCTCGCCCTCTTTCGGGGTTTCAGTGACACCCTAGCCGGGCCAGGCGCGTCGGGTCCAGTCGTGGTTTCGGGGGTTCGGAGTCGCAACAGCGTGGGATCGGAATCGCATCAACGTGGGATCAGAGTCGCACGGCTTCGGAAATCGATCCCCAACGCCTTGGCTCATCATGATTTTCCGTGCCGCACCGGAGCCCGTAACGTATGAATAACATCATACTAACTGCGGATTTTTCCGGTCGGCGCTGCACCCTGCCCCGGTCCTTGAACCAACCCTCTGATATTGCATAGAAACCCTATGCATGAGAGGTTTTTCTTGGCATGTCATGCCTTTCAGCGTACTCAGAGGGAAAGACGACACATCAGGCTCTTGCGGCCGGGGGCAACAGAATGAGCGAACTTCCTCCCTACATGCGAATCGAACCGGATCACGCAGCCGAGACGCTGGGGTCCCCCATGGATACCGATGCGCTGACACAGGTGGCCCAGGCCTGCATGGCCGGTCGGGACGACCTCGCCGGGCGGGGGCTCGAAGAGGATGGGGGGCGCAAGCTGCGGCTGTTCTCGACCTGGGAAATCACCCGCTACCTGATCCCCGTCGCGCAGGCCCATTTCCGCCGCGTGCTGAAGCAGAACCCCGACCTGCCGCAGGGCCGGTCCGAGACCGAGGGCGGGGCCAAGTGGTTCACCCTCGACGAGGTGCTCCGGCTGCGCGCCCATTTCGCCGCGGAAGGGTCGAAGGCGAAAAGCTACCGGCCCTACCGCCCCGAGGGGCTGCCCGCCAAGATGATCGCCGTGGCCAACTTCAAGGGCGGCGTCGGCAAGACCTCGACCGGGGCGCATCTGGCGATGTCGGCCGCGCTCGACGGGTACAAGGTGCTGGTGATCGACCTGGATTCCCAAGGCTCGATGACCTCGATCTTCGGCGGCAAGGTCGAGGATGAGTGGGGCACCGTCTTCCCCCTGCTCGCCCGTCACTACGGCGAGCATCTGCGCAGCGACAACCAGCGCCGGGTCGACCGGGGCGAGGCCCCCCTGCCCTTCGACGACGCGCTCGGCGACGCGATGAAGCTGACTTCGGCGGACGTCATCCAGACGACCCACTGGCCCAATATCGACCTGATCGGCGCGCAGCTGAACCTCTACTGGGCCGAGTTCCAGATCCCGGTCTGGCGCATGGCGGCGCGCGGCTGGAAGCTGTGGGACGCGCTGACCGACCGGCTGGAGGCCGACGGGGTGCTGGACCGCTACGACGTGGTGATCCTCGATACGCCCCCTGCCCTCGGGTATCTCACGATCAACGGGCTGGCGGCGGCCGACATCCTGCTGGTGCCGCTTGGCGCGTCCTTCCTGGAGTTCGACTCCACGGGCCGGTTCTTCGACATGCTCGCGACCACCTTCCGCTCGATCGAAGAGGGCGAAAACCTTGCCGCCCGGGCCCTGGGGCGGGACGAGCTGCGCTTCGAATGGGACGCGGTGCGCGCGGTCGTCACCCGCTATGACGGGACCCAGCAGGCGGAACTGGGTGCGCTGGTGCAGGCCTATATGGGGCAGACCCTGCTGCCGCACCGGCAGAACTACACCTCGCTCATCGGGCAGGCCGGCGAGCAGGTGCGCGGCATCTACGAGGCCGATTACCGCGACTTCAACCGCGAGACCTATGCCCGCGGTCGCGAAACCTTCGATGCCACCTATGCCGCGGTGAAATCCCTCTTCGTGGGCGCCTGGAAGCGCGACGCCGACCTCGCCGCGCAGGAGGCCGCGGAATGAGGCGTTTCGCATGCGAAACGCCGGCACGCTCTGGCCCACCCTGGAAACGTTCCTGCCGTGGTGTTTCGCATGCGAAACACCAGCGCCTTTCCGCCCTGTCTTCACCGTTTCGCATGCGAAACATCTCCGGATCCTTGAGGAGACCGTCATGGCCCGCCGCAAGAGACTGACCCCGTCGACCCCGTTCCCCGACGCGCCCGAGGGCGCGTTCGAGACCAAGGCCATGCCCTTCGGTCCGTCCGCCAAGCTGGAAGAAGGCCCGGCGGTACCCATGGCGCCCGTCGCGCGGGTGGCCCAGGACCAGGCGCAGGCGGCCGCTCTGCGCGAGTTGTCGGAAGAGATGACCCGCGCCCGTGAAGGCGGCCGGATGGTGCTGGAACTGCCCCTCGACGCGATCGAGGCCGAGCACCTGATCCGCGACCGCATTTCGGCCGACGAGACCGAGATGCAGAGCCTGACGGAAAGCCTTGCTGCCAGCGGTCAGCGCAATCCGGTCGAGGTGCTGGATCTGGGCGGGGGGCGCTACGGCCTGATCTCGGGCTGGCGACGGCTGGCGGCGTTGCGCGCGCTGGCGGCCGAGGGCAGGGCGGGGGACACGGTGCTGGCGCTGCTGCGCCGTCCCGAGGACCAGGCCGCCGCCTATCGCGCCATGGTCGAGGAAAACGAGATCCGCGCCGACCTCAGCTATTACGAACGCGCCCGAATCGTGGCCAAGGCCGTGGAGGCCGGTGTCTTCGAGGATGACCGTGCCGCGCTTCAGGGCCTCTTCGGTGCCGTCTCGCGGCCGCGGCGCTCGAAGATCGGCTCGTTCCTGCCTATCGTCCGTGCCCTCGACGGGGTGCTCCGTCACCCCGCGAGCTTGCCGGAACGGCTGGGGCTGAAGCTGTCGCAACGCCTGCGCGAAGACGACGCGCTGGCGGACAGGTTGCGCCTGGAACTGGGGCAGGGGGCTGCGACGCCAGAGGCCGAACGCGCCCTCTTCGAGGCCGCCACGCGAACGGCGCGCAGCGGAAAGCCCGTCCTGCAGGGGGAAAAACCCGTCCGCGCCGAGGCCGGACGGGACGCCCCCTCGGTGGTGGTGTCACGAGACAGAAGCGGGCGGCTGGTCCTGGACGGGCCGGGCGTGACCCCGGCCTTCGTCGAACGGTTGAAATCGTGGATCGATGCCGGGGCGAGGTAAGGCAATTCGCATTACGGAACATTGATATCCTGTTATTTCCAGCGTCGCGGCTGTGGCTTTCCGCCTCGCCTCTATTGAAGTAGAAGAAAATACCATCAGAACGTCGGATGGTCAGGACACACGGGCGAACATGCTTCAAGACAACCGGCGCCAGGCGTCATCCTCCTCCGCCGTCGGCAACGACGACACGATCGATCTGGTCGGACTCGTCGGCGCGATATGGCGTGGAAAGTTCACCATCTTGCTCTTCGTGCTCAGCGCGATGCTGTTGGGTGGCGTTTACGCGTTCGTGGTTGCCACGCCGACATATCGTGCGACGACCTCGCTGGCGCTCGAGGTGGAAGGGGGCTCGATCCTGAACATCGATGCGATCATCCCCGGGATGTCTTCCGATGATCAGACGCTGAACACCGAGATCGAGGTTCTGCAGTCGCGCGGCATTCTCAAGCAACTCGTCGCACGGCTCGACCTGACTGCCGATCCCGAGTTCAACACGGCCCTGCTTCCCCCGCCGATCATTTCCCTGGACCAGATTGCCGGCGGCATCGTCGATACGGTGCTGGGTCCCGAGGACGTAGTCCTCGATCCCGGTTACGATCCGGAAGCGACCGCGCTCAACGATACGATCAGTGCTCTTCGCGACGCGATCTACGCCGAGATCCACCCCGAAACCTACGTGATCAACATCTGGGTGACGACGGAATCCGCGGCGAAATCCCAGGAAATCGCCAATACGCTTGCCGAAATCTACATCGCCGACCAGATCGACCAGGAGTTCGCGGCCACCGAAACCGCCGTTACCTGGCTGAGCGAGCGGGTCGCGGAGCTCGAGATGGAGTTGCTCGAGCGAGAGAACGCCATGAAGTCGATGCGCACCGAAATCGACCTCATCAGCATCGAGGGACTGGAAGCCCTCAACCGGCAATTCATCGACGCACGCGAGCGCGCCGAGGCCGCGGCGGCCGATGTGGCCCTGACCGAAGCCCGGCAGGAACAGATCGCCGAGCTGCGCGCCGCTGGCAACTACGAGCAATTGGCGGAGATACTTGACGATCCCACCCTTTCGAACCTGGTCGAGGGGGACGCGGACAGTGAGGCGATCGAGGCGCGCCTCGATGTGCTTGCCGCCCGCGTCGATGCGAACCTGACCCGCCAGCTCCAGCAGCTCCAGACGCTGCAGGATTCGGTTGCGCGCCTGGAAGGCGAGGTGGAGGCTCAATCCGAGGACCTGGTACGGCTTCAACAGATCGAGCGCGAAGTGCAGGCGACGCGTACGCTCTACGAGACCTTTCTTACCCGCCTCAAGGAAGCCACCGTGCAGCGCGGCCTGGCGCAGGCCGACAGCCGCGTGCTGTCGGAGGCGATTCCGGGGCAGTACATCTCGCCGAAGAAGCCGCTGATCCTGGCGCTGTCGCTCATCCTGGGGGCGGGACTCGGGATCACGGTCGTGCTGGTGCGGCAGTTCCTGAACCGTGGCTTCCGCAGCGCCGAAGAGCTGGAGAACGAGACCGCGCTGCCGATTTTCGGGCAAATCCCGATCATGCCGTTCAAGCGCCGCGACCAACTCATTTCCTATCTCAACGACAAGCCGAGCTCGGCTGCGGTGGAAGCGATCCGCAATCTCAGGACGTCGCTTCTGCTGTCCACGTCGGATGCTCCTCCGCAGATCATCATGTCCACCTCGTCACTGCCGGCCGAGGGCAAGACGACCATGGCAATTTCGCTGGCCCATAACCTTGGCGGGCTGAACAAGAAGGTTCTTCTTATCGAGGGGGATGTCCGTCGGCGGACCCTGAATAGTTATTTCAAGGGACAGGTCAAAGTCAAAGGCGGGCTCATTTCGGCAATGCGCGCGGAATCGATGGACGGGATCTCGAATTTCCTGGTCCGGGATCCGCGAATGGACGTGGATATCCTGCTGGGAGAGAAATCCCCGCAGAACGCCGCCGACCTGTTCTCGTCGGATCGGTTCGAGGACTTCCTCTCGGAACTGAGGAAGCATTACGATCACGTCGTGATCGACACGCCGCCAGTTCTGGTCGTCCCGGACGCGAGGGTCATCGGTCAGCACGCGGACACGATCGTCTTCAACGTGGCCTGGAACCGGACCAGCCGGGTTCAGGTGAAAGAGGCGCTGCGGCTCCTGCGGACCGCCAATCTGAGCGCCGACGGCATGGTCCTGGGCCAGATCGATCCCGCCGGCATGAAGCGCTACGGCTACGGGGGCAAATACGGCAGCTACGCAGGCTACGATAGCGGGTATTACGATACCTGATTTCGAAAGGCGGCCAGCGAGGCGGAATGGAGCCTGAAACATGGTGAAAGCGCTGGATCTTGCCGTCTTTCCTTGTACTTCTTGTTCCGACGCGGCTTGAAACCCGACCGTACCGCCAGGGTGCTGGCGCCGCACGTTGCTGAAAAGGCTGCCTTTCGATGGAGGAACGCTCGGCACTTGTCGAAATGATCCAGCGGATATGTGTCGTGCCCGGTCGACAGGAGCTTGAGGCGCTGATCGCGGACCTCGCTCAGCCGGACCGGACCCGCGTCATAGCTTTCGTGAACGCGCATGCCGTAAACTTGGCCTGGCACCGTGCCGAGATCGCCGAGACTTTCCGGGTGGCGGACGTGCTCTTGCGCGACGGCAAAGGCATGGACTTCCTGATGCGCCGGGCGGGCGTTCCCTCGGGGATGAACATGAACGGCACCGATCTGATCCCCCAGATTCTGCGGCGGGCCAAGGGCAGCCCGGTCGCGATCTACGGCACCGCAGATCCGTGGCTGTCGACCGCGAAGGAGACCCTCGAGAGAGAAGGGCACGACATCGTCGACCATCGCGACGGGTTCTGCGCGGACGCGGACTATGTCGCCCTGGCCAAGGACAGCCCGGCCCGGATCATCGTCCTGGCCATGGGCATGCCCAAGCAGGAACGGGTCGCCGCGATGATCCGCGAGGTCCGCGCCGATCGTCCATGTACGATCATCTGCGGCGGCGCCATCGTCGACTTCATCGCCGGCCGCCATCCCCGGGCGCCTCTTTGGATGCGCGAGCGTGGCCTGGAATGGGCCTTCCGCCTGGGCCGCGAGCCGCGGCGCCTGTTCTCCCGCTACGTGATCGGCAATGTGCAGTTCCTGCTGCGCGCCCAGCAGCTCGCCCCGCGTCTGGTCCGGAAAACCGGGACCTCCTGACGCGCGGCCCTAGCCGGCGTTCTCCCACTCGGCGAAATCCTCGGGCGAAAGGCGAGCGCGGATCCGCGCCTCGATCTCCTCGCGGGGGGCGCCCAGTTCGACCGGGGTAGGGGTGTGCGTCACCAGCCCCCTGAGGACCCGAAGGGCGGAATAGGGGATGCGCGGCTCGATATGGGTCTGGAAGACCGGCCAGGCCCTGAGACGGCGGGCCCAAGGCGACCAGGACCGCCGCGAGTCCGCGGTGTTGCGTGCCTCGATCTGGGCCAGTGTCGGCAGCTTGTCGGGATCGGCGCCCACGAACTCGACCACGCGGCGCACATAGCCGTCGCGATCCTTGGCCATGTTCTCGAATTTCAGGCACAGGATATTCTCGGCCGGAAACAGCTCGCGATAGGGCGCGAGCTGCATCGAATAGCGACTGACATCCACGATCGACGGCTCTGCCTCCAGGGCTTCCGACAGGGTGGGAATTCCGCATTCTCCATGCTGGAAGATGTGCCCGTAATGGCTGATCGCCCGCGCCACGGGATCGCGCATCACGTAGATCAGCTTTACCTTGTCGCCCAAAGTGGCGTGGATATGCGGCGCCGCGTTCGGCAGCTTGTGCATCTTGGTGTAGTGGGTCGAGCTTTCGCCGGCGACCTGGTCGGCGCGCACATGCGAGAACAGCGCCAGGTAGTCGCGTCGGCGCGCGGCCAGAAGCGGCAGCCGCTCGGGGCCGCCGAAATCCGGTCCGACGAAATAGCCCGGCTCCTTCCAGCTCGACGTGACGATATCGGGGTGCCGGTCGAGATCCTCGTGCAGGGTCGTGGTGCCGGCTTTCATGGCACCGATGATGAGGAAATCGGGAAGGCGCTGTGTCTGGTCGGTCACTGGATGGTCCTCCGGCCGCACCGCTCCCTGAAACGGAAGTGGGCAGGCGAGATTGCAGGAGATGGCTGAGAGCAGCGCCCGTGGGGGGCGGAAGCCCTACTTGCCGTGGATGATCTTGTAATCGTCGATGCGCCGCTGCGCCAACCCGCCCGAGATGTAGCCGAAGGTCCGCCACAGGCGCAGCTTGGCGTTGAACCGGGTCTTGGCCGAGGGCGACAGGGCCGCGAACGGATAGGTGACGATGGCCCCGGTGCCGAGCACGAACAGCCGCGGCAGGGTGCGATGGCGCCCGCTCCGCCGCAGGGCGCGCCACGAGGTGTTCGCGCCGCGCCGGAAGTTGCGCCGCATCACCCAGGCCCGGGTCGAGCGCGTTTCGGGGACGAGTTCGGTGACTTCGGCATCGTCGGACCACGCGAATTTGCCGCCGGCAGCCTTGACCCGGTAGAAGAAGTCGGCATCGCCCCCGCCGGTCACCGAGAAGATCGGATTGAAGGGCGGGCGCCCGGACAGCTCGAACACGTCGCGCCGCAAGAGCACGTTGGCGGTCGAATGAACGACCGCGATCTCGCCCGTGGGGTACGAGAGCCGCTGGAAATCCTCGCACTCCTTGACCACGGGATCGGCGTTTTCGTCGGCAAAGACGGACACGACCGGACCCCCGCTGATATGGGCGCCGGTCTTCAGCGACACATCCACGAGCGCCCGCAGCCAGCCCGGAGAGGGCCATTCATCGTCATCGATCATCGCGATGTAGTCGCAATCGCCCTCGTCGATGGTGCGGGCGATCAGCGCGTTGCGCGCCTGCGAGATCCCGCGTTCGTCGGAGACCACGCATTCCAGGGGCAGGGCGTAACCCGCGGCGATCCGTTCGTTCACCAGGGTTTCGCCGGCCCGGCCTTCGGCGTCGTTCTCGCAGACGACGACGCGCACGTCGACGTTGTCGGGGATCTCGAGCTTCTCGACAGCGTCGAGAAGGCGTCCCAGACCTTCGGGGCGGCGGAAGGTCGGCATGGTAACGGCAATGGACAGCGGTTTGGAGCTCACGGCGCTACTTTCCTCTCGAAACGGATCGTCCTGAAGGCCGGTGCGACCTTCCGTAGGGGCATTTTCCGGCACATATACGGTTTTCGTCTCTTGTGTCATATCCTGATCCGCCCGGATGGTTCCGGCCGGATGTCAGTCCTTCTTCGCCGTCTTCCGGTTGCGTCGCTTGCGTAGGACGTCGCGCAGGACGGCACCCGCGTTGCGGATGTCATCCGGGGCCATGATGCGGATGCCAAGCCGGGCCTTGCAGAGCCTGACCGACAGCACGTTCCACAGGATGATCGCCAACGCGGTGCCGAGGGCGGCGCCGGTCAATCCGCCAAGCATGGCACCGCCGGCGGTCATCAGGGGGTTCAGCAATCCGCTGATGACCGTGATCCGCAGAAGCGGCCGCTCTTGCCCGGCCAGGTTCAGCAGGTTCGCATTGGACCCGCAGGCCGCGCTTACCAGCTGGCCGATGGCCAGCAGAAGAAGCGCGGCATAGGCCGAGGTATAGCTGGAATCGAACAGCGTCAGGATCCACGGCCCGAACAGAACGAACAGCGCGAACATGCCGAGCGACGCGACCGTGGCCAGAAGCGCCATGGCGAAGGCGAGGCTCTGGACTTCGTCCTTGCGGCCGGCGTGCCAATCGGCGGCCAGAAGGGGGCTCGAGACCTGGTTGGTGCTGAGCAGCGTCAGCGACATGAGGTTGCCCAGTCTCTGGGCTGCGAAGAAGGCGCCGGCCTCGACCGGACCCAGCACCAGGGCGACGACCACGGTCGATGCCTGCTGCAGGAAATGCCGCGAGATGGCACCTGCATAAAGCCCCCATTGGGCATAGCGCATCGCCTCGATCTCTTCGCGGGGCGGCAACGTGCGGTTGGTCCAGATCGTCGGCGGCAGGGTCACGAGGCGCACGAGCTGCGCCAGCGTGGCGACGGCCAGGACCGCGGTGGTCAGCCACAGGCCGCCCAAGCCCGACAGGCTGTCCATGAAGAAGGCGATGACGATCACGCCGCCGCGCCAGATCAGGTCGCGCGGGACCATCGACCAGGACAGCAGGCCGCGCGCCCGCAGGGCGAAGCACAGATACTGGGAATAGGCGAGGGCGACAGAGAAGGCCGCCGTCGCGATGACGAGGGGGACGTTTGCAAAGGGGCCTGCCCCGATCATCGCGGCGACCAGGCCAAGCGCGAAGATCAGCGCAGAACCCAACGTGACCAGGAGAAGCCCGCGCCGCAGGACGAAATTCGCGACATCGGTCCCGTAGCGTTCCGCCAGGGTCGGCCAGAAGCGCACAGCCGAGACGGGCTGGCCCAGGGTGCCTATGGCCCAGGCGATGTTGGCGATCGAGTAGCCCACGGAATAGAGGCCGAACTCGACCGGGGTCATGCGGCGCGCGAGGACCACCAGGACAAGGAAGGCCAGCCCGACGCCACCGAACTTGTAGAGCGCGGCCAGCCCGGCCTGCAGCATCCTGGTCGAACGCGATCGAGGGGAACTCACGTCGCTGCGCCCCGGGTGGAGCGCAGGAGGCCCGGCATCGTTTCCGAAGTTGGTATCGTCATCGGGCCGTTCGCTATCTGTCAGGGCTTGTGCCGGGCCCTGCGGGACGCCGTGCGGAAGGTCGTGCGGAGCGTGCCCGGATCAGCAGCCGGTTCCGCCGGCAACGGCGCGGACCGTGCCGACCATGATCTTCAGGTCGTGGGGCAGGGAGGTCTCGCGCAGGTAGATGTCGTCGAACCGGGCGCGGTCGGCGAAGCTGGAATTGTTGCGGTCCGAGATCTGCCAGGATCCGGTGATGCCCGGCTTCAGGGCATAGTAGCTGCGACCGGGATACAGCTTTTCCTGGCCGACCATCATCGGGCGCGGACCGACGACGCTCATGTCGCCGACGAGCACGTTCCAGAACTGCGGCAGTTCATCCACCGAGGTCTTGCGCAGGATCCGGCCGGTGCGGGTGATGCGGGGATCGTTGCGCAGCTTCTGGTAGCGCGTCCATTCCTCGCGGGCCTCGGAGTTGGCCTCGAGATACTCGGCCAGCTTGCGATCCGCATCGGCGACCATGGTGCGGATCTTCCACATCTTGAAGACCCGGCCGTTCCGGCCGACGCGCTTCTGCGCATAGAAGGGCGAATGACCGTCGAGCGCGACGAGGGCGCAGGCGACCAGGACGATCGGCAACGCCGTGAGGCCGAACAGAAGAGCGAAACCCTTGTCCATCAGAGTCTTGCCGGCGTTCCGGTAGAGACCGCCTTCGGGCGCGATGATGTCACTTTCGCCTGTATCTTCAGTGCGCGACGGGTTCGAGGCGAACCCCTCCGCGAAAACATAATCAGACATGCAAATTCCTTGGTCGGTGCAGTGCTGTGGTCGCTAAACTTCGATCCCAACGGTGCCCGAGATAATAGAGTTTAACATTAACTCAAACTTAATCGTCTTGCTGCCCTGCGGCAAGGCGGCTCCGGCCCGAAACCTGATGAATTTTTGTCCATTTTTGTTGCGGTTGCATGACGTTTCGGCGTCGTGCCGTCGCTGCGTCACCATGTCGTTACAAGACGGACGTTCGGCCAAGGTCGGGCCCGGCCTGTCCAGGCGGTGGACGATGTGTGTGGGAACAAGGACGTGGAGCGAGCTTCAAGAAGATGAAGCAAAAACAGTCTGGTGCAGGATTCGGAAATGCGCCGGGCAAATGTGTCGCCTGCCCTCGGGACGGATTTCGCCTCGCCCTTCCGCATCCGCCGTGGCAACCCCACCGATTCTACATATTGCGTCGGTCCTCGGGTATACCCCCAAGAACCCACGACATGTAGGCGCCTGTTTTTTGCTCATAGGGTACTGCCCAAAGCGACCGTGCCGCGGGTCGGTTTTCCGCTCCGGTGCCGCACTGCAGCACGCCCGATATGCGCAAGAATCCGCCGGGATCCACATCAGGCGGACTAGCCTTCAGAAGGCGCGGAACGGGGTCTGCCAGATGAAGGACGCTCCGATCTGCGTCTCGCCGGCCAGCATCGAGCCGACGCCAGTGCGTCCCGCGGCGTTCGTGGCATAGACGTCGATGGCCGTCAGCGTCTCGGGGAAGGTATGGCGCAGCCCCACGGCCCAGATGCCGTCGCGGTCGTCGCTGACGACGCTTGCCTCGGCCACGGCGTGCAGCCGGTCCGAGATCTCGTATTCGGCGCCCAGTCCGAAGGCATAGATCTCGTCGCCCGTAAAAGCGGCGGCCTTGGGGTTGGCCGTCAGTTCGAGCCGCGGCGCGACCTCCTTGGCAAGGGCGGCTTCTCCGAAGAGCACACCCAGCGTCGGCTCTTCGATGTCTCGGCCCAGGATCACCCGGGCCCCCAGACTTGCGAAGTCGCCCTCGGCCTCGGACAGCGCCTGGTAGCGTGCGCCGAAGCCGTAGCGGATGTCCTCGGTCTCTTCGGTGCGGAAGTCGGTATCCTCGTCCAGGGCGTAATCCTCGAGGAACATCTCGATCTGGAAATCGGGATCGGGCGAGATGGCGGCGACGAGGCGGCTGTTGCCGCTGGTCCCGGCCGAGAGGTTCAGGCGCAGCTCGTTCGAGCCGATCGTCTCGGGGCCCATCAGCGTCACGCCGTCGCCGAAGACGATGGCGCGGTCGACAGCGGCCACGTCCGTCTCGCCGTAGCGGGGGATGTTGAACCGCTTGCCCGAGGGCACGTAGGTCAGCGCCGCGCCGAACACGAGCTCGTCCCGGGCGGGGAAATAGGTCAGGTCGTCCAGGACCGGCGTATCGGCCAGCCCGTTGGTGACGTAGCCCGTCGCGGCCACTTGCGGGGTCAGCGCGTAGCGGGCGCCGGCGGTGTAGATGACGTTGTCGTCGCCTTCCGGGCCGTCGTCGTCCTCGCGCAGGATCGCCTTGGCGCTGCCGAAGACGGTGACGCGGTCGGTGGGCTGCCAGCCGGCGCCGAGCGCGACGAAGCTGCGCGCACCGGGGGCGGGCAGATCCTGGGCTTCGTCGGGGAAGGTGGTCAGGCCGATCTCGCCGTTGAGGAACAGGGTCGGCGACAGCCGGTAGGTGGCGGGCAGCGACAGCGTGGCGGCGACGAGATCTTCCTTCTCGGTCCCGTCGAAGCCGTATTTCAGATAGGTGACGCCGGCCTCGACCGCGACCGCGCTGCGGGCGGTCTCGTAGAGGCTGTATTTCCCGTCGATCCCGAGCGAGCCCAGGGTGAAGTTCTGCTCGTTGCCCTCGAAAGGCTCGCTCAGCGGGTCGTCGAAGGCCGCCGCGCTGATGCCGATCTGATAGGGCCAGTACCCGCGGAAGCTGACCGCACCGTCATAGAGCTGGACGCCGGTGCCGACCTCGTCGTCGCCCAGGGCCTGGCGCGTGCCGATCCGTGCCTCGTTGGTGGCTTCGGGCTGCAGATAGCCCGTGGACATGCCCGGCAGGTCCGTCGGGATCAGCGCGAAGGGTTCGGCCGGGGGCTCGGCCCGTCCCGGCCCGGACAGGAGCGCGACGAACGCGGTTCCGGCAAGAAGCGTGCAACGGGCGTGGGTCATGTCGGATATCTCATGGCGGGGGCGGTCGGGTCGAGCAATAGGCCATAGCAGGGCAGGGGAGAAGGCCCGCCGCCCCTTCGCGTTTCAGGTGATGCGGGGATGAGACGCAAAGCGCTCATCCCCGAGCGCTTCCATGTGCGTGAACCGGCGGGCCGGGCAAGGCCGCGGCGCTCGTGTCCGCGGATCCCGCCTTGGCGGAGGCCCTCTTTCGAGGGCCTCGGGCGCATGCCGTGTCAGGCGCCGAAGCCGTTGCGGCCGATGCCCACATAGGCCTCGAAGCCCGCCGCGCTGACGTCTTCGGGGTCGTAGACGTTGCGCAGGTCGGCCATGGCGGCGCGGCGCATGGTCCTGGACATCACCTCGAGGTCCACGGCGCGGAACTCGTTCCACTCGGTCAGGATGACCAGCAGGTCGGCGTCCTTCGCGGCCTCGTAGGGATCGGCGATCCAGGACACGCCGGGCAGCAGGCGCTCGCCCTCGCGCTTGCCCTGGGGGTCGCAGACGCGGACCTCGGCGCCGCCGCCGACCAGCGCGGGCACGATCGTCAGGGCCGGGGCGTCGCGCATGTCGTCGGTGTTGGGCTTGAAGGTCACGCCCAGCACGGCCACCCGCTTGCCGTTGAAATCGTCGCCGCAGAGGTCCTTCAGCTTGCCGATCATGCGGCGCTTGATGTCCTCGTTGACGTCGATGACCGTCTCGGTGATCCGCATCGGCGAGGCGTATTCCTGGCCGATCCGCGCGAGCGCCTTGGTATCCTTGGGAAAGCACGAGCCGCCGTAGCCGGGGCCGGCATGCAGGAACTTGGGCCCGATCCGCCCGTCGAGGCCCATCCCGCGGCTGACCTGCTTCACGTCGGCGCCGACCTTCTCGCAGAGCGCCGCGACCTCGTTGATGAAGGTGATCTTGATCGCGAGGAAGGCGTTGGCGGCGTACTTGATCATCTCGGCCGATTCGAGGTCGGTCGTCACGATCGGGAAGTCGCGCAGGTAGAGCGGGCGGTAGATGTCGGACATGACCTTGGCCGCGCGCTCGGATTCGACGCCGACGACGACGCGGTCGGGCTTCATGAAGTCGTCGATCGCGGCGCCCTCGCGCAGGAATTCGGGGTTCGAGGCGACGTCGAAGTCGAGGTCGGGGTTGGCGGCGCGCACGGTCTCGGCGACCTTGCGGTTGGTGCCGACGGGAACGGTGGACTTGGTGACGATGACCACGCCGTTCGGGGCGAGCTTGGCGACTTCCTCGGCGGCGGCCATGACATAGGTCAGATCCGCATGCCCGTCACCGCGCCGGGTCGGGGTGCCGACGGCGATGAAGACGGCGTCGACGCCCTGCAGCGCCTTGCCCAGATCGGTGGTGAAGGTCAGGCGGCCGGCCTCGACATTGCGCTCCATCAGTCGGTCGAGCCCGGGCTCGTAGATCGGCACCTCGCCTTGTTCCAGCCGGGCGATCTTGCCGGCGTCCTTGTCGACGCAGACGACCTCGTGCCCGAAATCCGAGAAGCAGACACCGGAGACGAGGCCGACATAGCCCGTGCCGATCATGGCGATTTTCATGGGGGAATCTTTCTATGGAATGCGGTTGCCCCGGTTTTCGGGGAGAGACGGGCGGGTGTCAATTTCCGCGCTGCGGAAAGAGCCGGTTCGCATGGCGCGCAGGAGTTTCTTGCCTTGCGGTGGGTGCCACGCCGCATTGCGGAAAACCGTCATCGACAATCGGGATCGCTTCGCCTAGGCCTTGCGCAACCCCAAACCGACATTGCCGAGAACCGAATTCGCCATGCAAACACCCAATTTCGCCCCCGTCCCCGAGCTTTATGTTTCCTACGACAGCGCGCAGAAGCTGAAGGTCGAGGCGGGCGAGCTGGTCAGCCATGACCTCACCCCCCGCCAGATCTGCGACCTGGAGCTTCTGATGAACGGCGGCTTTTCGCCGCTCAAGGGGTTCCTCGGCCAGGCCGATTACGACGGCGTCGTCGAGAACATGCGCCTCGCCGACGGCACGCTCTGGCCGATGCCGATCACGCTCGACGTGTCGGAGGCCTTCGCGGAAGGGATCGAGGAAGGGCAGGACATCGCCCTGCGCGACCAGGAGGGCGTGATCCTGGCGACCATGACGGTCACCGACAAGTGGACCCCGAACAAGAGCCTCGAGGCCGAGAAGGTCTTCGGCGCCGATGACGACGCCCACCCGTCGGTCAACTACCTGCACAACCAGGCCGGCAAGATCTACCTGGGCGGCCCCGTCACCGGCATCCAGCAGCCCGTCCACTACGATTTCCGCGCCCGCCGCAACACGCCGAACGAGCTGCGCGCCTATTTCCGCAAGATGGGCTGGCGCCGGGTCGTGGCCTTCCAGACGCGCAACCCGCTGCACCGCGCCCACCAGGAGCTGACCTTCCGTGCCGCCAAGGACACGCAGGCCAACCTTCTGATCCACCCGGTCGTGGGCATGACCAAGCCCGGCGACGTGGACCACTTCACCCGCGTGCGCTGCTACGAGGCGGTGCTCGACAAGTACCCGGCCGCGACCACCCACATGAGCCTTCTGCCGCTGGCGATGCGCATGGCCGGCCCCCGCGAGGCGGTCTGGCACGGGCTGATCCGCAAGAATTTCGGCGTGACCCACTTCATCGTCGGCCGCGACCATGCCGGCCCGGGCAAGAACTCGGCCGGGGACGACTTCTACGGCCCCTACGACGCGCAGGAGCTGTTCAAGGAGCACGCCGACGAGATGGGCATCGAGATGGTGCCCTTCAAACACATGGTCTACGTGCAGGAGCGCGCGCAATACGAGCCCGCCGACGAGATCGAAGAGGGCGTGACCGTCCTCAACATCTCGGGCACCGAGCTGCGCCGCCGCCTGCAGGAAGGCCTCGAGATCCCCGACTGGTTCTCGTTCCCCGAGGTGGTGAAGGAGCTGCGCAAGACCCGCCCGCCGCGGTCCAAGCAGGGCTTCACGGTGTTCTTCACGGGCTTCTCGGGTTCCGGCAAGTCGACCATCGCCAACGCGCTGATGGTCAAGCTGATGGAGATGGGCGGCCGCCCGGTGACGCTTCTGGACGGCGACATCGTGCGCAAGAACCTGTCGTCCGAGCTCGGCTTCTCGAAGGAGCATCGCGATCTCAACATCCGCCGCATCGGCTATGTCGCGTCCGAGATCACCAAGAACGGCGGCATCGCCATCTGCGCCCCGATCGCGCCCTACGGCACCACCCGCCGCGCGGTCCGCGAAGAGATCGAGGCCATGGGCGCCTTCTGCGAGGTCCACGTCGCGACCCCGATCGAGGAATGCGAGGCCCGCGACCGCAAGGGGCTCTACAAGCTGGCGCGCGAAGGCAAGATCAAGGAGTTCACGGGCATCTCGGACCCCTATGACGAGCCGAAGAACCCCGAGGTTCGCCTCGACACGACCAACACCGACGTGGACCACTGCGCCCACCAGGTGCTGCTGAAGCTCGAGAGCATGGGCCTCATCGCGGGCTGATCCCCGCGCAGGTGAACGAAGAAGGGGCGCTCCGGTCGGAGCGCCCTTTTTTTGTCCGCGGGGCGGCCTCAGACGGTCAGGAAGCGGATCTCTTCGCCCGGGTGGACCGCCGCGGCGGTAAGCCGGCCCGAGTGATAGGCGCCGGTGTCGCAGGCCACGCGGCGGCCCGTGACGTTGCCCTCCTCGACCACGTTGTGGCCGTGGATCACCCACAGCCCGTCGGGGCGGGTGTATCTGGAGAAAAGCGGATGCCCCCACAACATGTCGCGGCCCTGCTGCGCCTCGGGGGGGATTGCGGGGTCCATGGCGGCATGGACGCACACCACATCGCCCGACCGCCACCACAGGGGCAGGGCGCGCAGCCAGTCCTCCAGCCCCTCGGGGAGCGCGGCGCGCAGCCGTTCGGCCGCGCTGACAAGCTGGTCGGGGCGCGCGCGCTCGATCACGCCGCTGACGCGGAAGCTCGCCAGGGTCTGCAGCCCGCCATAGCGCAGGAAGCGGGGGCCGCGCTCTTCGGGGCGATCAAGGAAATCGAGGAGCATCTTCTCGTGGTTGCCCATCAGGCAGACGACCTTGTCGGGCAGGTTGCGCGCGATCTGGTAGAGCGACAGAAGCACGCCGCGGCTGTCCTCGCCCCGGTCCACGTAGTCGCCCAGAAGGACGAGCGTGGTGTTGTCCCGCCCGCGTGCCGTCATGTCGGTCTCGATCGCTTCGAGCATCCGGTCGAGATGATCCAGGCAGCCATGCAGGTCGCCGATCGCGTAGAAGGGGGTCTCGGGGCGGGGAAACGCGGTATCTGCGGTCACTGGTGCGCCTTCTCGTTACGACGGTCCGTCCGATGCCGGAGGGAGGGAGGGAAGGGACTCTAAAAAGAGGGTTTCCGGAAGGGAAGGCAAGGCGAACGGGCAGGCGGATTCCCCAATTGGCCGACCTGGTTCGCATCATGCGCCGGGTGGTCCCCCCGAAAGCAGGTTCCTTTTCGTGCGGCTCTGGGGGATCAGGGACCGGACGCAGCAGAGGGGATCAGGAAACGTGACGCGCAAGGTTCTCATCACCGGCACGGCCGGCTTCATCGGCTTCCACCTCGCAAAACTGCTCCTGGCC
This sequence comes from Palleronia marisminoris, assembly GCF_900172315.1. Taxonomy (GTDB): domain Bacteria; phylum Pseudomonadota; class Alphaproteobacteria; order Rhodobacterales; family Rhodobacteraceae; genus Palleronia; species Palleronia marisminoris. Next base: position 4,269 of record NZ_FWFV01000017.1, on the reverse strand, counting down.
GAGGGGTTCCGCGTTCACGGGCTTGACGGGATGACCGATTACTACGACGTCCGCCTGAAGCAGCGCCGCCACCAGATCCTGCTGCAGAGCGAAGGGTTCTCGGCCACGGAAGGGATGCTGGAAGACGACGCGCTGGTCCAGCAGGTGGCCGACGAGTTCGCCCCGGACGTGATCGTCCACCTCGCCGCGCAGGCGGGCGTGCGGTACTCGCTGGAAAACCCGCGCGCCTATATCGAGGCCAACGTGGTCGGCACCTTCAACGTGATGGAGGCCGCCCGCCGCCACGCGGTCGACCACCTGCTGATGGCCTCGACCAGCTCGGTCTACGGCGCGAACGTGGACATGCCCTTCGTCGAGACCCGGAAGGCCGACACCCCCCTGACCATCTACGCCGCCACCAAGAAGGCCAACGAGGCCATGGGGCACTCCTACGCCCACCTGTGGAACCTGCCGACGACCATGTTCCGTTTCTTCACGGTCTACGGGCCCTGGGGGCGGCCGGACATGGCGCTGTTCAAGTTCGTCGAGGCGATCCTGCAGGGCCGGCCCATCGACATCTACAACCATGGCGAGATGCATCGCGACTTCACCTATGTGGACGACCTTGTCCGCGGCATCCGCCTTCTGATCGACGCCGCCCCCGTCCGCCCCGAGCCCGGCCCCGAGCTCCCCGAATGGGACAGCCTGTCGCCCGCCGCCCCCTGGCGGGTGGTGAATATCGGCAACTCGGACACCGTGCGCTTGCTGGATTTCGTCGAGGCGATCGAGGACAGCCTCGGGATGAAGGCCGAGCGCAACTACATGGACATGCAGAAGGGCGACGTCCCCGCCACCTGGGCCGACGCGACGCTTCTGCACGAGTTGACCGGCTATCGGCCCAAGACGGATGTGCGCGAGGGGATCGCCCGTTTCGTCGAATGGTACAGGGATTATTACGGAAAATAGGCCCAGTTCAGCCTTCGTTCACGCCTCTGAGGTAGCTGTTCCCCCAGGGATGCGCCGTGCCTGTCATTCGGTGCCGCGCCTTGGTCTGGGGTACATTCATGTCTTTCACTCGGGGGCGCTGCCTTGCGCTCGTTCTATTGCTGTGCCTGCCGGGTGCGGCCATCGCGGATGTCTACGGGTTGGTTCACCTGCGTTCGGTCCATCCGGAGGAAAGCAACCTGACGGATCACACCCCGGGGTTCGGGATCGGGATGGCCCGCGACCTCGACCAGCGGGGCACCGAATGGTTCGTCGAAGGGGCGTTCTTCTCCAATAGCTACGACGAGCCGAGCCCGCTCGTGATGGCCGGGCTGTCGACCCCGCTCGCCACGATCGGCCCGGTGGAAGTGCGCGTCGGCGGGGCGATCGGGGTGGGACGGTACAAGAAGCTCTGCGACAAGCTGATGAAGAGGTATGAGTCCATGCCCGATACGCAATCGATCCTGCCGGTCGTGTCCGCCAGTCTCGGTCTCCGCGTCGGAAAGACCGACCTGCGCCTTTCCGCCATCCCCCATTCCAAGATGCCCGAAAGACGGCCGATCCTGAATATCAGCCTCAGCCGCCGGTTCTGAAACGATTGATCGGGACGCGCGCCATGCCTATCTAGCTAGGTAGCTGGACAGGAACGCAATCCCATGCTGAGCCTTCAGGACGCCAAGAACCGCTTCAGCGCCGTGGTCGAGGCGGCGCTGTCGGGCCGGCCGCAGCGCGTGTCGCGCCGGGGCAAGCCTGCGGTGGTCGTGATCTCGGCCAGCGAATACGACCGGCTCGTCGCGGCGGCGGGGGGGACGCGCGAAAGCTTCGCCGATCACCTCATGGCCTTCCCCGAGGGCGCCTTGCAGGGCCGCGCGCAGATCCGCCCCCGCGATGTCGATTTCTGAGATGTATCTCATCGACACGAACGTGATCTCGGCCGCCCGCCGCCCCGAGCGTGCGCCCCGTGTCGCGGCCTGGCTGGCGGATCGCCCCGAAGACGCGCTTTACCTCAGCGCCGTCACCATCGGCGAGATCGCCCGCGGCATCCGCCTGCAAGAGGGCAGGAACCCCGATTTCGCCGCGGATCTCTCAGCCTGGCTTGCCCGCACCACGGGCGTCTTCGCCGACCGCATCCTGCCATTCACGGCCGAGGATGCCGCGATCTGGGGGCGCCTCTCGGCCGATCTGGGCCATGCCGGCGCCGACCTGATGATCGCCGCGCAAGCCCTGGCGCGCGGCTGGACGGTCGTCACCGGCAACGTTAGCGATTTCGCTCCGACGGGCGTGACGGTCGAGGATCCCTTCTAGGCGAGGCACCGCGACCCGGTCCCGTTTTGCATCGCTGTCGCGGGCATAGAGATCGGCGTAGCGGATGATGTCGTCCTCGCCCAGGTAGCTGCCGGTCTGCACCTCGATCAGCACCATGGGCAGGCGGCCGGGATTCTCCAGCCGGTGGATGGCGCCGAGGGGCACGTGGACGCTCTCGTTCTCGGACAGGAGGCGGGTCGCGTCGTCCACCGTCACCCGCGCCGTGCCTGCGACCACCACCCAATGCTCGGACCGGTGGACATGGCTTTGCAGGGACAGCGCGGCGCCGGGATGGACGGTGATCCGCTTCACCCGGAAGCGGGGGCCGGCGACCAGCGTCTCGAACCAGCCCCAGGGGCGGTGCTCCTTGGGGAATTCGGTCGCCTGGGGCACGGCGCGGGCCTTCAGCACGGCGACGGCCCGCTTCACGTCCTGCGCGCGAGACATGTCGGCCACCAGCACCGCGTCGGGCGTGGCCACGGCCATGATGTTCTTGAGGCCGATCCCGACCACCTCGATCCCCTCGCCCTCGGCCCGCAGCAGTGTGTCGCGGCAGTCGATGGCGGTGGCGTGGTCGCTCGTCACCACGCCGTCGGCGTCCGGGGCGCTTTCGCGCCAGACCGCGTCCCAGCCCCCGAGGTCGGACCACCCGCCCGAGAACGGTACGACCGACAGGTTGGCGGCCTTCTCCATCACCGCGTAGTCGATCGAGATATCCTCGAGCGTGGACCACGGCCCGGGTGCCAGGCGCAGGAATCCCAGGTCGGGCCACGCGGCATCCAGCGCCTGCCGCACGGGGTCCATCAATCCGGGCGCATGCGCCTCGACCGCCGTCACCATGTCGGCCGCGCGGAACAGGAAGAGGCCTGCATTCCACAGGTAGTTCCCGGCCTCCAGCATCTCGGCGGCCCGCGCCTGGTCCGGCTTTTCGACGAAGCGCGACAGCGCCACCGGGGCGCCGTCCTGCGGGGGGGCGGACAGCTCCAGGTAGCCATAGGCGGTTTCGGGATGGGTGGGGGCGATGCCGAAGGTCACCATGTCGCCCGCCCGGACGGGGCCGAGCCCGCGGGCGACGGCGGCGCGGAAGGCATCGGGGTCGGGCATCACGTGGTCCGAGGGCGCGACCAGCAGGATCGCCTCGGGATCGTCCTGCAGCGCATGAAGCGCCGCGGCCAGCACGGCGGGGGCGGTGTTCTTCCCCTCGGGTTCGATCAGCACGGCACCGGGGTCGATGCCGGCCTGGCCAAGCTGTTCGGTCACGATGAAGCGGAAATCGGCGTTGGTCAGCACCATGGGCGGGGCGAACGCGACCGTCGCGTCGCCCCCGGACATGCGCGCGGCCGAGGCCTGGAACAGCGTCTCGTCCCCCATCAGCGGCACGAACTGCTTGGGGTAGCTCTGGCGCGACAGGGGCCAGAGCCGCGTGCCGGAGCCGCCGCAGAGGATGACGGGGGTGATGCGCGTGGGGGCCATGGAGACATCCATGGAAGGTCTGTCTTAACACGGCCCTAACCAAGCTGGGCAGGCGAAGGGTCAGAGCATCCGCGCCGCCACCCGGTCGCGATAGGTGGCGACGAGGGCCTCGGCCGCGTCCGGATCGGCAGCCTGGGCATAGATGCGGAATTCGGGCGCGTTGCCCGAGGCGCGCAGATGCACCACCCGCCCGTCCGTCAGGCTGACCCGCAGCCCGTCGGTGCGGTCGATGCCCACGATCTCGCCCGTGTCGGCGAAGAAGGCGTCGGGGTCGAGCCGGGCCAGGAAATCCGCCGCGCGGTCCCGGTCGATCCCCTGCACCCGGTCGGCGGCGGTGTGGCAGGCGGGCAGGGCGGCCACGAGGTCGGCGAGGGTCCGGCCCTCGGCCCGCGCGGCGGCGAGCGGGGCCACGATCGGCAGAAGGCCGTCGCGGGTCATCAGCGGCGCGAGGCCCTGCGCCTCGAACCCCAGCAGGAACCCGCCATTCGCCTCGAACCCCACGACCTTCGCCTGCGCGTCTGCGGCAAG
>NZ_FWFV01000015.1 GCF_900172315.1 Palleronia marisminoris | reverse complement strand
CTGGGCAAGGGCGACGGTGGCGATGGTCCCGAGAGCGAGGGACGTGGCTATCAGTCTTCTCATCGTTATGTTCCCTGTTGAAATGTGGTCGAACGAAATCATCACAGCACCTAGCGCGCGCGCGTCATAGTACTATTCTGCCCTCTTCGCGGCTTTCGAGCGGCTTTTACGAGCTTGCGGCGCGGCGGAAACACCGCCTTAGGGTCGAACCTGACGCTTGTTGTCTGTCGATGGCCTTGGCGATCAGCCGCTCCTGGTCCGCGGTATTCTAGGAGTCGCGCGCCATTGTCGGAGGATGCAGGGCGTTCCCTACGGCGTGGCTGGCGTGAAAAATCTGTCTCTCATCACCATCGGCCTGTTCGGCTTCGCAGTGCTGTTCGGGCAGGAGCCGACAAACATTGCGCTTCGGGCTTTCCCAGCCGCTGGCGTGGGCGCCTCCCGTTCCCTATTCTGACGATCTCGCGGCGCCCGGCACGTCAACTGGCTTTGCACGGCGGCAGCGTCAGTAATGGGCACCTGCGCCTATTGCCTCGGATTGGTGTGGCGAAGCCGCTGATGGCCGCCGCATCGTGTCGTGGATATGCGGCGAACGGGTCGACTTGAGCCTGAAGCGGAAATAGGCGGTATACTGGCGTCACAGAGCGGATCCCGTCGCCCGCGCCGCTTTTCGCGGAGAAAGTTCTAGCATACGCACGGAGTGTCTGCTCCGGTGGGTCCGACGAGAGCGGCGCGGGGGTTCCCGATGCGACCAGGAGGCAGATGGTGATGCAGCGCGTTCGCGCGATCCTCCTCATGCTGACCGTTCTCGTGACCGGAATCACGGCAATCGGCATGGAGATGATGCCGATCTCGGCACCTGCGGCCATGAGCAGCGATGCTGCCACCCATGCCGATCACCACGGCAATATCCCGCTGGACTACAACCATCATGGTGGCTCCGACGATTGTCTCTATTGCCATTTGGCCAAGGCGGCGGACCTGCCTTCGAGGCCCACAACCGTTGAAGTCCACCGCCGGCCCCTGCAACAGGTCGCCGGTGGGTATTCGGCATCATGCCACCTTGCGGCATGGACGACGCCATGTCAGCCCCGCGCGCCACCGCGACGTGTCGCTGCCTGACGTTTCATCCGTCCTGCGGGACCACTTTTCACGGCATTGCTCGGCTGGCGCTGAAGCCTCAGCGAACTTGCGGGGCGAGCATCACATGCCGAAATCCGGAGATCGACCGATGTCGACAAGAACCTTTTCCCTTGCTGCGGCGCTGCTCGTGGCCGCGACCCAGAACGCCCCTGCCCATGCCACGCTCGAGCAGGAAAGCGTCACGCAGAACGCCACCGAGAAACTGACGGTGCGTCTCGGACACGGCTGCGACGGTACGCCCACGCTCCGCGTCCGTGTGCGCATCCCCGCGGGCATGATCGCGGTCAAGCCGATGCCCAAGGCGGGATGGACCCTGAAGAGTGTGGTTGCGCCCTATGCGGAGCCCCACGATCACCACGGCATCACCGTGACCGAAGGAGTGCAGGAAATTGTCTGGTCAGGCGAACTTGACGATGCGCATTACGACGAGTTCGTGTTCCGCGGACGAATTACCGACACCGTCGAAGCCGAAAGAATGCTCTACGTGCCGGTCGTGCAGGAATGCGCCGATGCGGTCGAACGCTGGATAGAGATCCCCGCTGAAGGCCAGTCGAGTGACGGCCTCGAGATGCCGGCGCCGGGTGTGATGGTCCATCCCGCCGCGACTGACTGACCGAAAGAGCCCCGGGCTGCTCGGGCCCGGGGCACCATGCTCATGCAACGCCTCGTCCTCCTCCTTCTCGCCGTCCTGCTGCCGCAGACCGTGCTGGCACATGCCCAGCTGCGTGAGACCGAGCCTGCGGCGCACGTCCTGCTCGATACCGAGCCGACCGAGGTGGTCCTGGACTTCAGCGAGCCCGTCGCTCCGACGGCGTTCCGATGGTTCGGACCCGGCGGCGAGGTCGTCGAGGGCCGCGCCGTGGCACGCGACCGGCAGATCGTCGTGGCAGCGCCGCAGGGATTGAACGAAGGCACGCGCCTGCTGTCGTGGCGCGTCGTTTCGGCGGACGGGCACCCGATCGGCGGTAGTCTCGTCTTCTCGGTCGGAAGGCGATCGGAGCCGCCGGTCGCAGCGGCGGGCGAACGAGCGGGCGTCATCGCCGTGGCGTTGCGCGCTGCGGTCTTCGTCGGCCTCGCGCTCGGGGCCGGTGGTGCCGGGTTCGCCGCGCTCGTCCTCGGCAGACCGCTTGCCGGGCCTGCCCGCGTTACCCAGCAGGCGGGCTCGGTCGCCGCCGGCCTGCTGGCGCTGCTGTCGATCGGGGTGCAGGGGCTTGATCTATTCGCTCTTCCGGTGCCTGCGCTGCTGACGCTTCAACCGTGGCGGGCCGGGTTACAAAGCCCGCTTGCCTGGTCGTGCCTCTTCGTCCTGCTGGCGGGCGCGGCGGTCATCCTTTCCGGCCGGATCCGTCACGGTACCGCCGCGGTGCAGCTCGCGGCGTTCGGCTTCGGCGCCGGCTCGATCGCCGTCGCCGGACATGCCCTCACCGCCGATCCGGCATGGCTGGCGCAAGTGCTGGTGTTCCTGCATGCGCTGGCGCTGCTCTTCTGGATCGGCGCGCTGGTCCCCCTGCTGTGGCTGGTGCCGACACCGCAGGCAGGGCGTATCCTGTCGCGGTTCTCGAGCGTAGCAATGGCCGCAGTGGCGGTCCTCGTCATTACCGGGTCAGGGCTCGCCTGGCTGCAGTCTGGAAGCTTCGTGGCGCTGGTCGAGTCCGACTACGGGCGGCTCCTTGGCGTGAAGCTCGTCCTCTTCGCGCTGCTGCTGGTGCTCGCGGCATGGAATCGACTGCGGCTGACATCTGCGGTCACGGCCGGCGCGGTACGGGCAGTGGCGGCAATGCGGTTTTCGATCCGGATAGAGATCTGTCTCGCGGTACTGATCCTCATCGCCGCCGCAGGATTCCGGCTGACGCCTCCCACGCGAGCCGTCGACGTCGCTGTGTCAGGCTTGGATCTGCACCTCCACGATCCTGCCGCGATTGCCTTAGTGAGGGTCGAGCCGGGAACGGTGGGCGCCAACGACATCAGGATCGATCTGAGCAAAGCCGACGGAGCACCGCTTGCAGTGCGCGGGATGGAGGTCTCTTTTTCCCGCAACGACGATGCGCTCGAGCCGATCCGGGCCACCGCAGAGAGCGTCGGGGGCGGCAGGTGGTCGGCGCCCTTCGTGCTTCTGCCGCTCGCGGGGGAATGGACGATCAGCTTGCGGATACTCGTCAGCGACTTCGAGCAAATCACTCTGACGGGTACTGTGAACCTTGATGACTGAGGCTCGCGCCACGTTGGTCAGTTCCATGGCCACGATTCCAATCCCGTTTCCACACATCCGGCAGCCGCTCGGTCGTGCCCGTCCGTCGCTAATCCGCTTTCGGCGCAATTCTAATGCTCGTGCAGAGTGCAGCGAACCGCCGCGTCCGATTGGAGCCTCGACGGTGAGACTGCGAGGAACCGGGCTGTCACGAAAATCCCGAGAATGCTCCGCTCAAGTGTATGAAGCTTCTGGCCCGGGGCCTGATCGAGAGCGGGAGCCCAGGGCCGGTTTCTTTCATCTCTCCAGCCTGCTGGAAAGCGACGCGGACCCTTTTGCCTGCCCCCGGCGGACGCGTCGATACTCGCGTCCAGCCGATACCACGGACAGCCGAAGTCCATCTCGAAGCCTGAACGAGTTCGATGAGTTCCGGGATCCCCTCACGCCGATTGCACAAGCGCTGGTTGGCGGGGATGGGCCCGCGTCGATGATGCCGGTCTTCGCCATCGCCTCTTGGGCCACCGCGGTACAGGGTTCCGCGCTGGGTCCCGCAGGAAGCCAATCATGCCCCATTGCCGTGAACCTCTTCCTCGCCCGCTTCGGCCCCGCCCATCTCTCAGCTGCACGGAGCTACGTCCATGCCCCACTCGGCCAGCCGTCCCCGCTGGGACGCATAGGCGTCATTTCCGACACCCACGGCCTGCTCCGCCCCGAGGCGCTCGAGGCTCTCGAGGGCGTCGACCGCATCCTGCACGCGGGCGATATCGGCAACCCCGACCATCTCGGCGCCCTGGCGCGGATCGCCCCGGTGATGGCGATCCGCGGGAATATCGACCGCGGAGACTGGGCCGAGGCCCTGCCCGACACGGCGACCGTTACGATAGAAGGTCTCCGGATCCACATGATCCACGACCGCAATGCCTTGAAAGCCGATCCGCAAGCGGAGGGATGGGACGTCGTGATCTCGGGCCACTCCCACAAGCCCGGCATCGAGGATACGGGCGGCACCCTTTGGCTCAACCCTGGCGCCGCCGGCCCCCGGCGCTTCCGCCTGCCGATCACGCTGGCCTTCCTCTGGGCCGAGGCTGGCCGCCCCCGCGCAATGATCCACCCCCTGCCCGTCTGATCTGCTTCCGCCAGGACGTGGCCACTGAACCGCCCCAGGTCCGCCGGAGACTCGTTCTCGATAAATCCGCCGGCACCGCGACCTTGCGCACACACGGCACGTCGGCAATGACCAGGCGCGGATGAGTCAATCTCGCGCAGTGCGGCTGCCGCCCTTGGAAAGACCCCTTGCCCTTCATTTCGCGGGAAGCGGGCTGGGCCGGCGCGGTGGGATCGACATCCTGCCACCCCAGCCATGAGTACGAAGTACGCAATATTTCCCAGTGGGTTAGCCGCTGATCATGCAGCCAGCATCCCGTCTGCGCATCATCGCAAAAACTCCATGACATCGAAGTGCGATAGGCAGGCTATCCTCTTGAGCCCGCGTAATATTCCACCCTGGTTTCAAGCCGACCGACCAGCGCAGCCAAGCTCAGCGCGAAGGCGAAGAGTATCAAGATCAGCGCCCAGAAATGAGCCATGAGGAAGTTCTGCGAATAGAGGTTGAACAGCGCCCCGACCCCGATGATGGACACCAGAAGCTGCCCGATCACCACGCCCTTGACTCCGCGAATGACCCCCAGCCGCACGCCCGCCAGGATTTCGGGCAGCGCCGCGAGCAGGATCATGTTCAGGCGTTTGAACCGAGAAGCACCGAATGACTGCGACATCTCCATCAACGAAGGTGAGACATGCTGCACGCCTGCCCGTGTATCCAATGCGATGATCCAGACGGCGAACATGAAGACGGTGGCGATGACCGTCGGTGTGCCCATGCCCAGAAGGATCATTATGACTGGAACCAGCGCAGACAGGGGCGCAGAGAGAAAGATGTTCACCCACATGTTCAAGAGCCGGTCCGCCGGCTTGACCAACCCCATAAGCATCCCGAGCGCGATCCCGAAGACGACGGCAATGGCGAGTCCGGCGAGGTAACTGAACATGGTGATCCGCGCCGCTGCAGCGAAGCTTGGCGTCGAAATCACATCCCCGAGCGCTGCCAGCACCTTCGTGAAGGGCGGGAACAGCATCACCAGTTCGAAGCGGCCAATGATCTCCCAGATGACGGCCCAGACGAGAAGCGCCGCCATGCTGGGAATGCGATATCCATAGAGGGTCATGAAGTTACTCCACGTAGTGACGCAGACCGCGCCAGATATCGTCGATGAGATCCAGATACGCGGGTTCGCGGCGGATCAGGTCGGGGTCGACGTTGCGGTCGATATCGGGCTCCATGATGTCTGCAACACGACCCGGCCGTGGCGACAGGAGTACGATCCGATCAGAGAGGTACACGGCCTCCTCGATGGAATGCGTCACCAGGATGAACGTCTTGTTCTCGACTTCGCGCAGGCGGATCAGATCCTCCTGGAACTTGCGCCGGGTCTGCTCGTCGACCGCCGAGAATGGTTCGTCCATCAGCAGCACGTCGGCGTCCACCGCCAGCGCCCTGGCAAGCCCGACTCGCTGTCGCATCCCACCCGAGAGCTCGTGCGGGTACTTGTCCTCGAATCCCGCCAGGCCGACTTCGTTGATGTAGTGGCGCGCGCGATCCTCGCGCTCGGCCTTGGGCGCACCCCGCACTTCCAGCCCGAACGCGGCGTTGCGAAGGACGGTGGCCCACGGCATCAGCGCGAAGTCCTGGAAAACGAAGGCGCGCTCGGGCCCTGGACCTCGAACCGGCTTCCCGTTCACGAGCACTTCGCCGGACGTCGGCTTCAGAAGCCCCGCGATGATCTTGAGCAGCGTGGTCTTTCCGCAGCCAGATGGGCCGAGCAGGCTTGTCAGGTGGCCCCGCATGAATGACAGGTCGATATTATCGAGCGCGACGGTGCTGTTTCCATAGACCTTGTGCAGGCCGCGCACCGTGATCACTGCATCGCTGTCTTCCGCGCGGACTGCCGTTTCAGCGACGAGGGGTTTTGCCATTGTCATCAAGTGCCTCTTTTTTCGGGCCGGAACAGGGTCATTTCCAAGCGGTGGAGAAGTGTGACTGCGACGACTGCGAATACGACGATCGAGGTGATGACCGCGTACATATGTGGGTATTGCGCAATTGATCGGTTGAAGGTGATCAGGTCTCCGATCCCAGTCGGCGTGATCAGAAGCTCTGCCAGCACGACGCCGGAGAACCCCTCTGCGACACCAAGCCGGATTCCGGCGAACATCATCGGGCTGGCCGCCGGCAGGATGATCTTGAACACCTGCTGACGGCGCGTGCCCATGAATGACTTGCACATGTCGACGGCAGAAGCCGGCACGTTGCGAACAGCCTTGTAGCTGTTGATGGTGATTACCGGCATCGCGAGCATGACCACGGCGAGCACCTTTGACGTGAGCCCGATGCCATAAACATAGGTGACGAGCGGAATGAGCGCGGCCATCGGGGCAGCCTGCATGGTGATGAAGATCGGAAGGCCTAACCATTCCACGTCCCGGCGCAGGCCCATCATGACGCCGGCGCTGATGCCGACACCCAGGGCAATCACCAATCCGATCCCCAACGGCTCAATCGTCCGCAGGTAGGCCGCTCCGAGGGAGCCATCGCCTAACATTTCGAAGAAGGCCATCAGGGTTTTACTGAAGCTCGGAAAAGCCCAGTTGAAATTGCTGCGCCCCGCAATCTCCCAGACCGTGAAGAAGATCGCCAGCGACAAAATGCGCCAGACGACAGGCATCGACGCAAAGCGCGATAGCGCACCGCCAAGGGGGCCTTCGCTCAATCCGGGATCTGCTGTCCCTGTATGCATGGATGGCATGTTAGATCGCTCCATTCGGACCTGCGTGCCCCGCCCCGGTGACCGGGGTGGGGAGGGAAGCGGGGGCTGGCTTAGCGGACCGCATCCAGCGGCGCGAAGGTCCAGTAGTCCGCCGGGTCGATTGTCTCCGGATCTCCGGAAACCTGACCAGCCGCGGCGAGGAACGCGATATCTTCGCGGACGTTCTCGGGCGATCCGCCGTCAGCAGGATAAATGCCGCTCGCCACTGCCTCTTCGTAATATGGCACGGCCTCTGCCATCAGTTCGGCAGGTACGTCCGGCAGCAGGTTGTACTGCTCGCGCAGTTCGCCGACGATCGCCGGATTCGCGTTGATGTCTTCCCAGGTGCGTATCAGCTCTTCGACGAAGATCGTTATTTCGTCGGCGCGGTTTTCAAGCACGTTTGTGTTCGCGTAGAGCGCTTCATCTGTCGCATCGACGTCATCCACCGGCAAACGAATGAACTTGTCGCCGCCTTGCTCCTGCAACAGCCGGAAGTTGCCGGCATCGACGATCGTGGCATTCACCGTCCCCTGCAGCATCGCCCCCGCCCGCACTTCGGAGCCCGGAACGTAGGAAACATTCGAATAGCTGATACCGTGCTTTTCCTCCATCAGCCGCATCAACGCCTCGGTTCCCGAACCGCGCGAATGGACGGTCACTTCCTGGCCATCCAGATCCTCCCAGCCGGAATAGACCTCGCTGTTGACGACTGGAAAGAACAGCAACGTGCTCATCCGGAAGAACATCCGGATCGGCGCGCCCGAGTTACCGATGAAGGCATATGGTGCGCCGACACCGATATCGGCCTGGCCGCTGAGCACCGCCTGTACGGCCACGTCTTCCGAGTTGAAGAAGGTCATCTCCATCGGGACGCCACGCTCTTTCGCGCGTTCCATGGCAATCAGCAGGTTGAGGCTTTCGACGCTGGCGATATCGCCCATTGCGACGACAATCGGGTCGGACTGGGCCATGAGCGGCGTTGTCAGACCCAAGGTTGCTGCGGTGAAGATACCACCGGCGGCCCCAAGGAACACTCTTCTTATCATCGACATATCATCCTCCCGTTCGTTCAGTTGTTGCTGTCGTCGCCTCTTGTCCTGCCGGCACCTCCTCCGTCCCGGTTTTTCCCGTTACGTCTTCATCCTCCGAAAAGACGTCGCGAGACTGCGTTGAGGTGTGCCCGCATGGCGTCCTGCGCGGCGTCGGGATCCCGCTCCGAGATCGTGCTTAGGATGCGCCTGTGCTGGACGAAGCTGCCGTGATCGGGTGCCGGATGCGGGGTTTCGCGTCTGACGCTTCCCCAGGCCACGGCCCGCCTCACCTGGTTCAGCTTGTCGAACAGGACCTGCAGCAGCAGGTTATCGCTCGCTCCGGCGATCGCTTCATGGAACAGGTCGTCGTTCCGCTCGTATTCTTCCCAACTACTCGCTGCTTCACTCTGCGCAATTACCTCCGCCATCCGGTGCAGCGCCGCACCAGAGGCGTTCAGCGCGGCTTCACGCGCCAGCGCCGGCTCGAAGCAAATCCGCGCGCGCATCATCTGAACCGGTGTCAGTCTCCGACCCAACGCAACCGCCGTCATCGCCCGATCGGCGCCGCTCTCTGGCTCCGCCAAAAACGTGCCCTTGCCGACGTGCCGCCAGATCACCCCGTCACGTTCCAGCCGATCGAGAGCCTTGCGCAACTCGGTACGGCTCAGCCCGAGCTCGGGGATCAATCGGCGTTCTGCAGGAAGCCTGTCGCCGGGTGCGAGTTCATGTCGTTCGATATAGCTGCGCAGCCGCATAAGGCCGCTCTCTGCACTTGGCGCCGAAACCTGCTCAGAGTCCATGGAGAGTCCTAACAACCGCCTAGCCACATTGATCGATCAATTGCGGCAAACCTGCTTCCTTCAACCATGAGTGCACACATTTCAGGCTCTGTCGACACAAATCGAAGAACGATTTGGATTGATCGCGATCAATCGGCAAGCTACGACCATCAGGAGCAAGTTTTTGGATGGAGCATCAGAATGACTGAGCACGTGATCCCGACACCGCCGACCGTTACCATTCCGGTTGCAGATACGGATGCGACTTTCCCTGTGCGGCGGGTGTACTGCATTGGCCGAAACTACGCCGCGCATGCTGTCGAGATGGGTCACGACCCCGATCGGGAACCGCCCTTCTTCTTTCAGAAGAACCCCGACAACCTCGATCCCAGCGGCGAATTCCCGTATCCGCCGCAATCCTCGGACGTGCATTACGAGGTGGAACTGGCGGTCGCGCTGAAGTCTGGCGGCAAGAACATAGCCGTCGAAGACGCGCTCGATCATGTCTACGGCTATGCACTCAGCCTCGACATGACCCGCCGCGACCTGCAGGGCGAGGCGAAGAAGATGGGCCGCCCATGGGAGATCGGGAAGGCGTTTGAGCGCTCTGCACCGGTCGGTCCTCTCCGGCCGGTGTCCGAAGTAGGTCATCCCAATGCCGGAACCATCACCTTGCATGTGGATGGCGAGCTCAAGCAGGAAGGTGATCTGAACCAGATGATCTGGAAAGTGCCCGAGATGATCTCCTACCTCTCGGACTACTTCGAGCTGGCGCCGGGCGACGTGATCATGTCCGGCACTCCCGCAGGAGTGGGGCCTGTCGAGCGGGGTCAGGTTATGAAAGCCTCGCTGGACGGTGTCGACACGCTGACAGTCAAGGTCGTCTGACAGTCCGCGGATATGTTCGTTTCGACCGACTGCGTGGGGAGCCGAGGGATCATGGCTCCCCTACCTACTTGGGTCGCGCGCAACGCGGCAAGCATGCGCCTCCTCATCTACCGAGTCTCGCCAGCATCTACATCGCATATGCGACCCAGTCTTCGACGCGCTTCGTGACGACGCACAAACGAGAAGATTTCCACAAGGGCATCTATTGGTCGAACTTGTTCCAATGCCCGAGACGTCGCTTCTGCACATGATGGGAGCGCTTCTGCTGGTGATCGGAGCGTTTGCCAACGCGCGGAACTTTCATCTCGAGCAGCGGGGCGGGCGATCGGGTCTCGCAACCCAAGTCCAAGTGCGGTCGCTCGGAGTCATAGTCGATACCCCAGGCGGCGATCACGACACGCGCGGAAGCGTGTTCGCTCCCTTGCCACTAGGATGCTTCTCGTACGCCGGCGATAGGACAGTTTCTCCTGGACGTGCAATTGTGGCAACGCGGCGGATGAGATTGCCGTCGATCGAGCCGAAGACATGAATTCGCTCCGGCTTAGCGTTCCTCATCCATCTTGTGCAACATCTCCACTCGGCGCCGAAAGTCTTCGTTCGTCGAGAACTCGGCCGTCAGGTAGGAGTCGATTAGATCGAGTGCGAGCCAAGGCCCGACGATCTGGGCACCGATGCACATTACGTTGACGTCGTCGTGTTCTACACACTGGTGTGCCGAGTGGATGTCATGGCAGACAGCGGCACGAATTCCTCTGACCTTGTTCGCCGCGATCGAGGCACCCACACCTGTCCCACAGACGAGCATCCCGCGATCGGCCTTCTTCTCCGCGACAGCACTCGTCACCAGCTTCGCAATGTCCGGGAAATCAACCGGCTTATCATCGAAAGATCCGACGTCATCGACCTCGTGGCCAAGTTTCCGGATATGATCGACAACTGTTGCCTTGAGCGGGAAGCCGGCGTGATCCGAGCCTATGACGATGCGCATGTATTTTCCTTTCCAGTTTGATCAACGAAGTAGCCCCGGCAGCCAAAGAACCAGATCTTCGGCGAAGGTGATGATGACAAGTGTCACGAGGAGCGGAACGTAGAACGGCAGCAGGGCCCTGAGAAGCTGGCGTAGCGAGATTTTCGCGATATCGCAGATAAGAAATAGCGACAGTCCCATCGGCGGCGTGAGCAGGCCAAGCATCAGATTGAAGATCACGATGATCCCAAGATGTACCGGATCAATGCCCGCAAGAACCAGCGGCGGAGCAATAACGGGAACCACCAGGAGCGTGGCCGTAGTGGAATCCAGGAACATGCCCGCGATGAAGAAGATCAGGTTCGCGATCAGCAGAAGCACGATCGGGTTCTCCGCGAACTGAAGTATCCAGCGCGAGAAATCCTGCGGGATTTGCTCGACGGCGAGGATCCAGCCGAACAGGGAGGCTGCCGCAACGATGATCAGGATCGCGCAGGTGCTGCGCACGGTCATGAGCATTGCGCCCCACAGGTGCGGCCACGTGAGTTCGCGGTAGAACAACGTGCTGATCAGCAAGACGTAGACGACCGTGACCGCCGCCGCCTCGGTTGGCGTGAAGAGACCCAGCAGCATGCCCAGGATCATGAGCACAGGGGCAAACAGCGCAGGCAAGGCGGGCAGCAGGCTGCCGAACAATTCGCGGAAAGTGGGCCAGCGTTCCGCGCGGGGCATTTGCGTGACGATTGCGATGATGGCGGCGGTCGCCATCAGCAGGGCGATGCAAACCAGTGCGGGAACGATGCCGGCGAGCAGAAGCTGCACGATCGAGACGCTCGTGACCGAGCCATAGACGATCAGTGGAATGCTCGGCGGAAAAATCGGGCCCACGACCGCCGAGGCGGCGGTGACTGCGCCAGCGTAGGACGTGGAGAAACCACGCTTCTTCATCGCCTCGATCTCGATCCGGCCAAGGCCACCAACATCGGCCAGAGCAGCGCCTGACATACCCGAAAAGATCAAGCTGGAGAAAATGTTCACCTGGGCAAGCCCCCCCGGCAGACGACCGACCAAGGTATCGGCGAAGCGAAAGATGCGGTCGGTCACGCCGGCCAGGTTCATCAGGTTTCCGACGAAGATAAAGATTGGGACCGCGACGAGAGGAAAGCTGTCGAGGGCATATGTGACACGCTGTGTCAGCAGGCCGAGCGGCAGACCCTCGATAAGAACGTAGCCGATCGCGGGGATCAAGATCGCGTAGACGACGGGAAAGCCGACGATGAAGAGGGCCAGGAAGAGCAGGATCAGAGCGATACCCATGTCAGAGCGACACCGAACTGTGTGCCTTGGGCTGGCGGCGAAGATTGAAAAGATGAACGACGCAGGCACCGACAAAGCCGAAGGCGGTCGCGCCCATGAATATCCAGAACGGGATCTTGAGCGTCGGAGTGGCGTTATTCAGGTTCTCCGAGATGTTGATGATGGCGACCAAGCCCAAAAAACCACAGGTCGCAATGGCGCCGAATGAGATCAGAAAGTTCACGATCTTGTTCGCGCGAGGTGGCAACGCTTCGAGCAACTCGCCCATGACGATGTTCTCGCCGTGATTCACGACCAGCGGATAAGCTGCGAATACCGAACAGATCAGCAGAAACCGCGTCAGTTCTTCGGCGCCAACAATGGCCGAACCGAACACGTCGCGCGCAATCACCTGCACGAAGGGCACGGTTACGAGTGCGCCCAGCAACAGAACGCAAATGATCTCGAGGATTCGTCGCATCGTTCATCTCCCGGGACGTGGTTTAGGGTCGGCACGCTTTTGCATGGCATGCCGACCCATTGCGTAACCTTACTCGATCGCCATGATTTGCTCGATGAGGGGCTCGTACTCAGGGAAGTCGGTATTGATCTGCGCCAGAACCTTTTCACGGAAGGCATCTATGTCGAGACCGTCTTCCTCGGTGATGACCGTCATGCCGGCCTCTTCAAGTTCAGCGACAAGATCTTCCTCGGAGTCCTGCGCCCATTGCAGCGACTCTTCGGCTTTCGCGTCCAGCACTTCGGTGATCGCTGTCTGGTTTTCTTCCGAAAGCCCCTGCCACACGTCCTCGTTGATGAAGACGGCCAGGACAGACTGCATGTGGCCGGTCATCGCGACATGGCTTTGAACTTCATGCAAGCTGTTCGACGTGATCATCGTGAGCGGGTTTTCCTGCCCAACCACAAGGCCGGTCATCAGGGCGGTTGGCAGTTCGGCCACTTCGACCGGCGTCGGTGTCGCTCCGAACCCTTTTACCATCGAAACCCAAAGATCGAGCGGCACGGCGCGGAAGGGCTTCCCCGCAAGGTCCTCGGGCGATTTCACTTCGAAGTTCGACGAAATGTGCCGGGCGCCCCGATAAATGCGACCGATGATCCTGACGTCGCCTTCCTCGATCAACTGCTCGTTGATCTGCTGCAGCGCGGGAGAGCTCTGGGGATCGGTCGCCGCCAGCGCATGGGCTCCGTCACGGTAGATGAAAGGTGCGTTGAAGACAGATACATCGGGCACGATCTGAGCCAGTGACGCGAAATCATGATGCCCCATCTGAATCGAACCCATCCGCACTCCGTCGACCATCTCGGAGACGCCGCCAAGTTGACTGGCCGGAAACACTTGAACGGTGACCTCTCCGTCGGTTGCTTCCTCGATTTCAGCGGCGGCTTCTTCTGCGTAACGGGTCTGGATGTCGCCTTCCGCCCCCACATGCGCATAGCGCAGTTCCTGGGCGACCGCGGGCAGCGCCGTCAGCGTCGCGGCGGCAACCGCGATGATTTGGCCGGTTCTCATGAACATTCTGGTATCCTCCCTTTGGATTTCAGCTTCATGCCCCTTCGGAGCCTTTCCTGTAGGCTTCGATCAGGCTCTTGCGACGGACCTCGTCGCCAATCGCGAAGTGTTCCCGAAGCCTTTGATCGGCCTGGTCGGGGTCCTTTGCGACTATGGACAGGAACACCTCGCGGTGCGCCTCGCCCAGGTCTCCGATGATCTCGGGATTTCTGTAGGTCGTCTTTCGACGCTCGACGTGGCTGAGCTGTAGCAGTTCGGCGAGCGCGCCATAGAGCGTTGTCAGAGACCGGCTGTGGCTCGCCGCCACAATCGACTGGTGAAACATGAAGTCGGCCTTTCCACCCTCTTCGGGATCGCCGAGCGTCTTGATCAGAACTCCCAGCCACTGCCCGATTCTGGCGAGATCCGCTTCATTCGCACGACTGCAGGCCAAACGGATCGCTTGGCATTCGATCGCCATGCGCGCCTGCATCGTGTCATCCAGGATGTCCTGCTCTTGTGAAAGGCAGAAAGTGAAGAAATCGGACAGGACCCGGATGTCGGCTTTGCCGATGTAGGTGCCGCTGCCATGCCGTACGTCCAACAGCCCCAGCATCGACAGCGACCTGAGAACTTCGCGCAGCAGCGGCCGGCCCACCTCCAGCTCAACCGCGAGTTCGCGCTCAGGCATGATGCGATCGCCGACCTTCAGTTCGCCGCGAAGCAGTCGCTCCTTGAAATACGCGACGATCCGCTTCGAGCCGGGCTGCTTGCTCTCGCTGACAAGGACTTCGTTCATGCCGCCTGCTCCTCCCAAAGCGCCTCAATGGTGGCTCAAGTGTACTACCACACGCAATAGGTCTCTCATTTTCTACGTCGCAACTAGGGAATTCTCCACACTCTCACAGTGCAGAAGTTGATTTTCATATTCAAATCAACTTGTTGCACTAGACACAGATTTCCGAAACATGGGCACAATTGGTAAGACCACTTAACGCATGACAGCCGGAACCGAGGTGGTAGGTGCGCTGGGTGTCTCGACTTCCGCACAAGAGTGTCCCCGCCCCGGCCGCCCGGATTCCGCAGCTGCCACCCCAACTAGCCGACCATTTCCATCACGACGGCACGCCCGAAGCGGCGAGGAGTGGAGTTCGCCGCGCGCGCCAACAACGCGGGTCGATCTCAGGCCGACGTCTCCGAGCAAACGCAGATCAAGGCCCTGATTTGATCAGTACGAAAGGAAGGATCGTCAGGTACATCGTTAGCGCATAGAGGTCCGATGGCATCGCGATCCGCGTGAAATCCGTTGCGGTCTCAATGATCACGTCCAGGGTGACTCCATGGGCCAGTTCTGGATCGCCGCCTCGACCGCAATCTCGATCCTCTCCGTCACTGAGGTAGAAATAGAGGCGCCCCATCATCCAGCCCGTCACGGCCATGGTTGCTGCCAACACGAACAGCACCGGTCCGACGGCCTCGAGGCCGGTCTTCAGCAAAGGCAGGTTGTTCGCGCCACTCAAGACTAGCCCGCAACATCGTGAGGTCTTGCCGATCGATGCCAAGGCTATCCTCGCGATTGAGGGGGACGGCGTGAAGTTCGAGCGTGAATCCGAGATCCCCCGTTGGGGACGGTGTGCGGCCCCCGAGGGGTCGCGGCTACCGGTTTGTCTGAGTGGTGGCCACCGCGCGGACAACGGCAATGCGTTTGACACCTCACTTCCGCGCCGGGAGTGACGTCGGCCTTAAGCGCGCAGTGGCCGTCCGAGCAGCTTGGCGGATTACCGCTTCGAGCTCTTGGTGTCGAATGCCGGTGCTTTGTGACGGTTTGGTTTTTTGAAACATAGGATCGCAAACAAGGCCCGGAATCACTTCAAGCACGCGCAACATGCCGATGATCACTGCGTTCGAGACATCCCCAGACCGAGGCGCAGGCTTGGCCCGAGATATGCGCATCCGCTGGGCACTTGAGGAAACCGGTCAGCCGTACGATGTGCGCTTGGTGACATTCGAGGAGATGAAGGAACCTGCTCATCTTAAGCTTCAACCATTCGGGCAAATTCCGACTTCCGAAGATGATGATCTGTCGATGTTCGAGTCGGGTGCCATCGTATTCCACATCGCCGAACGTCATGGGGAACTGTTTCCGACGGACAAAGCGACACGCGCGAAGGCAATAAGCTGGATGTTCGCGGCGTTGAACACGGTTGAGCCACCTATCGTAGAGCGCGCCTACGTGAGATACATCGAGGCGGGCAAAAGCTGGCAAGCCGAAAGGCTCGCAATGGTGGATGAGCGGATCAGAACCCGACTAGACCAACTCGCTGCCACCCTTGGCAAATCCGAGTGGCTCCAGGCTTTCAGTGCGGCCGATATCTTGATGGTCCACGTATTACGCAGGCTTGAGGGTTCGGGGATCATCGACGAGTATCCGGTGGTGTCCGACTACATCACGCGGGCTTCGGAGCGACCCGCCTATAAGCGAGCATTCGAAGCGCAACGCGATGTTTCTCGGAAGGCTCCCTCGGCTTAGAAGCGGACGTTGAACCTGTTGGTTCCGATGGCAACTCCGCCCGCGGTTCGGGTGGCCTGCTGACTGACCGGCCGGCGGCACATGATCGTTTCGAACTCGAATCATCTGCCAAAGGTTCAGAGCCGAACCGCACTGTTATCCTCGCGCCGTTCCTCAATGCCGAGTACGGTACATACAGCCGTTTAAGAGAATTGCCGGCGTCGTATACGAAGTGTCCCTCCATCTAGACACGCTGCAGCTTCTATTCTCACGGCCCCCCCGGCCGATCCGCCTAGGGATCTCTCCCGAGCACCCGTAACCCGGTAGTCTATACCGTTGCGGGTCAAGTTCTCCGAGTTTCTCGCGGGCGTCACGTATGTCTATGGCGAATTCCCGGACGGCCAAGCGATTATCGTCTAGGACGTTCGCAGCGTCACCGGAACGCGCGGAACGATCTGTATCTGCTGCGGATCCTGCAGAGATGCACGTTTCCAAGCGGGACGGTCACCGCATCCGACAAGAAATGCCCGCAGGGTTCATAGGCATACTCGACGGCCGAGGACGCTGAGGGAAGCTCGGCTACGGGCCCTAGTCGACACTCGCTTGCCGCGTTTTCGCGGACGAAAGGGCGGCAGCAACAGGCATTACGCCGCTGCTCGGGCATTCAAAGGCACGGAATAGACCGACGTCGTGGCAGTGATGTAGAGCCTGTTCCCCCGCGGCCCGCCGAAGCACAGGTTCGAGACGACCTCCGGCACCAGGATCTTTCCCAGCAGCGCGCCGTCCGGACCGAAGCAATGAACCCCGTCGGCTGCCGAGCACCAGAGACGGCCCTCGCTGTCCACGCGGAAGCCGTCAGGCAGACCCCGATCCACCTCTGCGAACACCCTCCCGCCGGAGATGCGCCCCTCGGACAGATTGAACGCGCGGATCACCGACAGCACGCCGGGATCGTGGCTCGACCCGGACTCGGCGACGTAGAGGATCCGCTCGTCGGGGGACAGCGCCAGCCCGTTCGGCTGCGTGAAGTCGTCGATCATCGGGGCCAGCGAGCCATCCGCGTCGAGGCGGAAGACATGCCTTGCGCGCTGCTCGGGTTCGGCGACATGGCCTTCGTAATCGCTCAGGATCCCGTAGGTCGGGTCGGTGAACCAGATCGCACCGTTCGACTGCACGATTACGTCGTTGGGAGAGTTGAGCCGGCGGCCGTCGTAGCCGTCGGCCAGAACGGTGATCTGTCCGGAATGCTCGGTCCGCGTGACGGAGCGCGTGCCGTGATGGCAGGTGACGAGCCGCCCTTCACGGTCGCGCGTGTTGCCGTTGGCGTAGTGCGAGGGCTGCCGGAACGTCCCGACCTGCCCGTCCGGGGTCAGCCGCATCATCCGGTCCCCCGGAATGTCCGAGAAGAGCAGCACCTGCAGGTCCGCGAACCAGACCGGCCCCTCGGTCCATTCGAACCCCGTCGCCAACTGCCGCAGATGCGCGTTGGGCTGGATCAGGGCCCGGAACCGCGGATCGACGATCTCGTAGGGGTTCGCGAAGTTCATTGGGGGTCCCTGCCCGAGGCTGCGGCGACGATCCCGATGATGATCGCGCCGGTGATCATGAGACGGAAGCCGGCACCGAGTCCGTAGGAGTTCAGCATCGAGACGATCAGGAACATGAACAGGGCCCCGCCCCAGATCCCCGGCACGTTCGAATAGCCCCCCGCGATCGAGCAGCCGCCGATGACGACGACCGCGATCGAGATCAGCAGGTACTCCGTCCCCATGTTGAGAGCCGCACCGCCCGAGAAACTGGCGAGAAGGTAGCCCGTGAATCCCGCCAGCACTGCCGAGCCGATGAAGGTCAGGGCGCGGACCATCTCGACCGGGACGCCGCTGAGCCGGGCCGCGCGCTCGTTCTGCCCGAAGGCCGAGATCCAGCGCCCGAACGTCGAGCGTTCCAGCAGGACCCAGGCGGCAAGCGCCACGGCAAGTCCGACGAGGGCAACGTTCGGCACCCCCAGAAGCGTCCCGGTGGTGAAGTCCGACAGGGCCTGCGGGGGCTTGATCCGAAGCCCGCGGTTCGACCAGATCGCCAGCGATTGATAGAGGAACGATGCCGAGAGCGTCGCGATGATGGGCGGAATGCGAAGCATCCGGATCAGCAGGTAGTTCGCCACGCCGGCGCTGAAGCCCACTCCGACCGCCACTACCAGGCCCGGAAGGATCAATCCCGCCGACCCGCCCATGAACTTCAGCGAAAGCGTCGCGGCCAGAGTCATCGTCGCCGGGATCGACAGGTCCACGTTTCCAGGCCCCAGCGTGATGACGAACATCTGCCCGATACCGACAATGGCCGAAAAAGCCGCGAAGGTCAGCGCCGCCTGGATCAGGTCTATGCCGCCGCCGCCGTCGATCAGTAGCAGCGTCGCCCCGTAGGCTGCTGCGCTGGCGACCCAGGCCCAGAACCACGGGCGCCGGCTCAGTGCGATGAAGGACGGACGGTTGACGCTGGTGTCAGCCATGCTGTGCCTCCTTGCGCCGGCCGTTTCGTGCGAAGACCAGCCGCACCGCGAGGACGAGGATCAGGATCGCCCCCTGCGCGCCGATTTGCCAGTCGGGAGAAAGGCGCATGAACGACAGGAAGCTGCCCGCCAAGGCCAGGGTCAGCGCCCCGATCACCGCCCCCACCGGAGAGACGCGCCCGCCCGTGAACTCGCCGCCGCCAAGGATCACGCCCGCGATCGACAGGAGCGTGTAGCGCAGCGCGATGTTGGCGTCTGCCGAGGTGGTCAACCCGACCAGAGTGATGCCCGACAGCACGCCGAAGAACCCGGCAAGCGCGTAGGCCCCTGCCCTCAACCGGATCACCGACCAGCCCGAGCGAGACACCGCGCGGGCATTGCCGCCGACGGCGCGCAGGATGGCTCCCGTCGAGGTCCGCATGACGACGAAATGCGCCACGGCCGCCAACAGGACGCTGGCGACGATGGCCATCGGCACCAATGGCGGCTTCGCCGTCATCAGCGCCCGGATCCATCCCGGCGCGGATCCGCCCGGCGAGGGCAGGATAAGGACGGCAAGGCCGCCCCAGACAAAGGACATGCCGAGCGTCACCACGATCGCCGGAAGTTGGCGCGCCTCGATCAGCGCCCCCAGTGCGGCATAGACGGCGATGGCGCCCGCGAGGATCAGCAGGCCGACCAGCGGCGCGTCGTTCAGGAACGTGGCGGTGACGCAGGCGACGAAACTGACGAATGTGCCCGTGGACAGGTCGATGTCGTTGACCATGATGATCATCATCTGCGCCACGGTGGCCAGCGCGATTGGCACCGCCAGATTGAACAGCAGGTTGAGCCCGAAATAGCTCATCGCCCGCGGCTGCATGTAGAAGACGGCCGCCAGCAGCACGGCGAGCGACAGGACCGGCAGCAATATGCGGAAGCGAGAGCTCATTCCGCGGGTTCCTTCATCTCGAACGAGGCGGCGAGGATGTGCTGCTCATCGATTTCGTCCCCGGTCAGTTCGGCCGAGATGCGCCCGTTGCGGAACACGAAGACGCGGTCGCACTGGCAGACTTCCTCGGTCTCGGTCGAGTACCACAGGAAGGTGCGCCCTTTGGCCGCCTCGGCGCGGATCATCTCGTAGGCTTCGCGCTTGGTGCCCACGTCGACGCCGCGCATCGGATCGTCCATCACCACGATCGGCGCGGTCGAGGCAAGCGAGCGGGCGAACAGCACCTTCTGCTGGTTGCCCCCCGACAGCGACAGGATCGGGTTGTTCATGTTGTCGGTCCGGATGCCGATGCGCTTCTTCCAGTCGGCGCCCAGGCGATCCTCGGCCTCGCGATCGACGATGCCGCGGCGGGACAGCGCGGGAAGCGTGGTGAGGGTGGCGTTCCGCAGGATCGACCAGAGCGGCATGATCCCGTCGCGGCCACGGTCGCCGGCGACGAAGACCACCTCAGGGTGGCGCGCGTGGCGACGCCCCTTCGAGCGCGACAGGAAGAAGCGCGCAAGTGCCTCGGCCTGGCCGTGTCCGGCAAGGCCCGACAGGCCGACGATCTCGCCCCGGCGGGCGGTCAGGCCCTCGTCTGTGCGCAGGACCTCGTCGCCGATCCGCTCGGCGGCCGAGGTCTCCTTGCGCGCCTCGGCGGGTGCCGTCGCGACGTGGCCCATCGCGTCGATCAGGCCCTGCTGCGTGAATTCGTTGCGCGGCCGGCTGTCGGTGATCCGGCCGTCCTTCATCACGTCGATGCGGGTGGCGACGTCGAACACCTCGCCGAGCATGTGCGAAATGAAGATGACGGCGCCGCCTCGATTGCAGAAGTCACGGACGTGATCGAGCAGTTGCCGCGCGATCGACGCGTCGAGGGACGAAGTCGGCTCGTCCAGGATCACGAGCCGCGCCGGAACCGCGCCCTCGGCAAAGCCGATTGCGATCTCGACCATCTGCCGCTCGGCCAGGGTCAGGTCGCCGACCGTCATGCGGGGCTGAAGCCGGTGACCGGGAAAGACGGTGTCGAGCGCGTCCGCGATGCGCTGCCGCGCGCGCCGGCGCCAGCCCGGCCCGGTCAGGTCGCGCTGCGGTATCCGCAGGTTCTCCTCGACGGTCAGGTTCGGGCAGAGCGACAATTCCTGAAACACGCTGCGGATGCCCGCGGCCCGGGCGCTCGCCGCCCCTGTGCCGGTGGTCCGGTAGGTGACCGTGCCGGCGGTCGGGGTGAGCCCGCCGTTGATCACGTTCACCGCGGTGGACTTGCCCGCCCCGTTATGGCCGATCAGCCCGACGCATTCGCCAGGCCGGATCGTCAGCGACACCCCGTCGAGCGCGCGCACGGCACCGAAATGCATGCGCGCGTCCGATAGGGCAACCAGAGGTGACTCATCGGTTGCCATCGATATTGCCGTTATTGTGCCTGGGCTTCTTCAATCACGGCCTTGGCGTCTTCGAGGCTGTACTCCACATTCGCCACCGAGCCATCTGGCGTGCTGGCCAGCGCCTCGTCCAGATTGTCCTGCGTGACCTTGAGGAACGGCACGGTCAGGTCCTTCGGGACATCGGCCCCCTCCAGCACCTGCTGTGCCACCCAGAAGGCCAGCGTCGCCACGCCCGGCGCGATCGACAGCGACATGGTTTCGTAGCCATTCGCATCCCGCTGATCGGCCCACCACTGCATCTCGTCCTGGCGGTTGCCCATGACGATGATCGGCATGTCGCGCCCGGCCGCCTTGATCGCCTGCGCTGCACCATAGCCGTCGCCGCCTTGCGTCACGACGCCGACGATCTCGGGCAGGCTGGGAAGGACGCCGGCCACGGCCTTCTGCGCCACGTCCTGTGCCCAGTCGCCGTGAACTTCGCCCACGATCCCGAACTGCGGGTTCTCTTCGACGCCCTGCTGGATGCCGGCATGGATCTCGTCATCCACGAAAACGCCGGCGAGACCACGGATCTCGAGCAGATTGCCGCCCTCGGGCAGTCGCTCGGCGAGGTAATCGACCTGCTGGCGGCCCATCTCCTGGAAATCGACCGCGATGCGCCAGGCGCAGGGTTCGGTGACGATCCCGTCGAAGGACACCACCGTGATTCCGGCCGAGCACGCCTCGGCAATCGCACCGTTCAGCGCGGTGGGCGACGCGGCGTTGACCACGATCGCGTCATAGCCCTGCAGGATCATGTTCTGGATCTGCGCGGCCTGCTCGGTCGCCTGGTTTTCCGAGGTGGTGAAGGTGTCGGCGGCGGCGACGGTGCCTTCCTCGACAGCTTGCTGGCCCACCTTCTCCCAGCTTTCCAGCATCGCCTGACGCCAGGAGTTGCCTGCGTAGTTGTTGGACAGCGCGATGCGCGCATCGCCGGTCTGGTCCTGTGCCAGCGCCGGCATTGCAACGCTCAGAAGCGCCGCTGCTCCGAGGAGCTTCGCCTTGGTATTCATGGTTCCTCCCTCAGCGCAATTCTGCGCCGTTATTGTCGATCTCGCATCTCTCCCCCGAGATGAAATTCAACGATGCGCGCGCTTTGACCCCCAGTAAAGACACGGGGCCGCATGCCATCTGCGGGTTCCCGCAACCGCCCTGCGCAGAGCCGCCCCGGCCGGTGCTTGCTGGAGCGCGGGATGTTGGCGCAGACTGCGCGCTGCCGGAGAGGAGCTTGTGACACATGGGCAAACTTGATCAGGACGCCGCGCGGTCCACCGTCAATCCGCTCGAGTCGCTGCTGCGCATCTCGAGCCACCTTGCCGGACAGGTCGAGATCCGCACCGCGCTGCGGGCCGTGAAGGCCGAGATCGAGAACATCGTGGCGATCGACCATCTCGACGTGTGCCTGATCGACGACCGCGCCGAGTGGAACACCAGCTACGAGGTCGGGATCCGCACGCGGTGGAGCCAGTCGCGGACGCTGGTCGCGCTGTCTCCGATCCGGCGCATCCTGCTGGGCGAGACGGATCACCTGCTGACCGGAAACGCGATGGAGGACCCCCGCTACACCTATTCCGGGGCGATTTCGCAGCCGATCTTCCGCCACGGCCTGCGCAGCCGCGTCAACGTCGCGATGAAGGTGCTCGGGCGGACGGTCGGGGCGCTGAACTGCTCGTCCCGGCAGGCCGACCTCTATGACGAGTCGACCGTGGAACGCGTGCGTCACGTCGCGGACGTGCTCGCGCCCTACTTCTATTCGCTTGCCCAGAGCGAGAAGGCCAAGCAGGCCGCCATTGTTCGCGCCGAGGCGCAGGCCCGCGAAGAAGGATTGCGGCAGGGCGCGCTGGAGCTGACCCGCGTGCTCGAACAGGAACGTCAGCGGATCGGAATGGATCTGCACGACCAGACGCTCGCGGACCTGACGCGCCTGATGCGCGATCTGGAGCGCGGGAACGGCGCACCACCGGACGGCGACGAGATACAGGCGCGGCTCAAGAACTGCATCCAGGACCTGCGGCGGATCATCGAGACCGCCGTGCCCAGCCTGCTGGAGCTGTTCGGCTTCGCCCATGCGCTGCGGATTCACCTCGAACGCGCGGTGGCCAATCCGAGGGTGGAGCTTTCGGTGACGGACCGCACCGGCGGCGAGGTCGATGTGATCGACGACACAGCACGCACCGCCCTGTTCCGCATCGCGCAGGAGGCAATCAACAATTCGGCCCGACATGCCGGGGCAAGCCGCATCTCGGTCGAGGTGTGGCGCGACGGTGCGGATCTGGTGCTCGCCGTCGAGGACGACGGAAGCGGCGCCCCGGAAGAGCCCGATTGCGCGACCGGACGCGCCCGCGGAGGCATGGCGCATATGCGCACCCGGGCGCGGCTGATCGCGGCCGAGTTCCGGCTCCGGAGCGAGGGCGGCACCCGGATCGAGGTGCGCCTGCCCGGCCGCGCGTCTCGGCCCCTCGCGCAGGGAGCGGGCCGATGAAGGTGCTTCTGGTCGAAGACGACAAGTTCCACGCCCGCTATCTCTACGACACCGTCCGCGAGGCGTTGCCCGAAGCAACCGAGATCCTCTGTGCGACCAACGGGCGCGAAGGCGCCGAGACGGCGCGGCGCGCGCAGGTCGGCGCGGCGGTGATGGATCTGCATATGCCCGACCGGAACGGCGTCGATGCCGCGCGCACGATCTGGGCAGAGCGGCCCGAGACCCGCATCCTGTTCTGGTCGAACTATTCGGACGAGGCCTACCTGCGCGGCATCGCCCGGATCGTGCCCGCCGCATCCTCCTACGGATACGTGCTGAAGACGGCGGCCAAGGCGCGGCTGCAGCTTGCCCTCCGCGCGGTTCTGCTCGAGGGGCAGATCGTCGTGGATCAGGAAGTCCACCGCGCGCAGCAGCGCCACATCCGCACCCATGACGCCCTGACCGACAGCGAACATGCGGTCCTGCTCGACATGGCCCTGGGTCTGCCGGACAAGGTGATCGCAGAGCGCACGGGGCTGTCGCTGCGCACGGTCCAGAACCGGCTGCTTTCGCTCTACGACAAGCTCGGCGTGACCGATCTGCCGTCGAATACCGGGCCGCTCTCGGTCAACAAGCGCACCCGCGCGATCAGCCGTGCCCTCAGCCTGCGCGCGATCAATGCAGAGAGCCTCGAAACCGCCGAACAGGATCTGCGCAAGTGGCTTCAGACGTAAGGCCTGGAATCACGAGGTCGGACACCTGTCGTCGGTGGTAGATCGCTCGAGCGGACGGCACGCCTGAAGCACATGAGCGGCCCGCCCGGCTCCGCAGCCCGAATCCTTGCGTCACGTGGGGCTTTGATAGACAGTCCCCCCATCGTTTCGCGAGGAGTGCCCGCCGGCTTGGTGGGGTCCGAGCGAATTTCAGGGAGGAGAGAACGATGATGAAGTCAATGCTTGCCGCAACGGTCGCAGTGGCGGCGCTGAGCAGCGCCGCGCTTGCACAGGACAGCTTCGACTTGCGTTTCCAGAGCAGCGACAACTCCGGTACCGCTGCATTCGAGGTTCAGCAGGCCTGGGCCGAACATGTCGGTGAGATGTCCGACGGCCGGATCAGCGTCGAGATGCTTCCGGTCGGATCGATCGTCGAATACAACGAAACCCTCGACGCGGTCGGGGCCGGCATCCTCGACGGTCATATCACCGACAGCTCGTATTTCACCGGGAAGGACGCCGCCTTCGCGCTGATCGGCAACCCGGTCGGGGCGTATTCCTCGCCCGAAGAGCTGCGCGCCTTCTTCGACGATGGCGGCGGCACCGAGCTCTACAACGAGATCCTCAACCCGTACGGCGTGCAGTTCATCGGCCCGGCGGCGCAAACCGCGGAATCCATCCCCTCGGCGGTGCCGATCGACTCGGTCGAGGATTTCGACGGGGTCAAGATGCGCGCGCCCGAAGGCATGGTGCAGTCCGCCTTCGCAGCGGCAGGCGCTTCGCCGGTGAACCTTCCCCAGTCCGAGGTGTTCACCTCGCTCGACAAGGGCGTGATCAGCGCGGCCGACGCCACGACGCTTGCCACGAACCACTCGATGGGCCTTCACGACGTCGCCAAGCATCCGATCTGGCCGGGCTTCCATTCGCTGCCGCTGAACGAAGTGTCGATCAGCAAGTCGACATGGGACGAGATGTCCGAAGAAGATCGCCAGCTCCTGACCGAGTCGGTGGTCTGGTATGCGGACGAACTGGCAGAACGTATCTCCGCTCGCGACGAGGAAGTCGCCGAAGAGCTGCGTGCGCAGGGCGACGTGACCATCCATAGCTGGGGTGAAGACGAAAAGCGCGAATTCCGTCAGATCGCGCAGGATCAGTGGGCTGAATATGCCGGGCGTTCCGAGAGCGCGCAGCGCGTCTTCGATGCGCTGACCAGCTACCTGACCGAGCAAGGCCTGCTCTGACGGAACTCACCGGCCGATTTCGGCTTTGCCGGGCGAGCGCTCTCGCCCGGCCTCCAACATCCGAGGTCACGTATGGAAACTGACGACACGGTGCGTGACGAGACCGTCACGCCCCAGGACCCGCTTTCGGCCGCTTTGGCGCCGCTCGGACGGATTGTCAGCCTCGCCTTCCTTCTGGTGACGTTCTTCACCTTTTACGAAGTGACGATGCGATACGCCTTCAATGCGCCGACATCATGGGTACACGAGACGACGATCGCCATGACCGCGATCTGTTTCGCTTTCGGAGGCGCCTATTGCCTCGCAATCGACAAGCATATTCGGGTCGTCCTGATCTACGACGCGATCCCGCCCGCGGCCCGACGCTGGCTGGACGTCGCCATCTGCATCGTGGGCTGCCTGGCTTGTGCCCTCATGTCCTGGGCCGCGTGGAGCCTCGCCTTCAGGTCGTTCTACACGCCCGCCGGGATGTTCCGGCTCGAGACCAGCGGCAGCGCCTGGAACCCCCCGACCCCGGCGATCGTGAAAGCGGTGCTCTTCCTTACGCTGTGCACGATGACACTGCAGTTCGCGTTGCAGGTCGTCCGTCACCTTCGACGCAACCCGGATGACGATCCGCCCCGAGGGGCGGACGAGAAGAGGGCTTTCGAGGATGCTTGATCTTTCCTCCCTCGGCATCGGCGGCGGCAGCCTCATGATGTTCGGGATGCTGCTCGTCCTTCTGGTCACGGGCATGCCGCTGGCCTTCGTCACGATCCTGGTGGCGCTGATCTTCGCCCTCGGTTGGTTCGGCACGATGGCGGTGCCCATCGTGACCACCCGGATCTACTCGTTCATCACGCAGTACGTGTTCGTCTCGGTGCCGATGTTCGTGCTGATGGCCTCTCTGCTCGACCGCTCGGGCATCGCCCGCGACCTCTTCGACGCGATGCGGCTGGTGGCGGGACGTGTCCGCGGCGGGGTCGGCGTCCAGACGCTTCTGGTCGCGGTGATCCTCGCGGCGATGTCGGGCATCATCGGCGGCGAGATCGTCCTTCTGGGCCTGCTCGCGTTGCCGCAGATGCTTCGGCTGGGCTACGACAAGAAGCTCGCCATCGGTATCGTCTGCGCGGGCGGTGCGCTCGGAACGATGATCCCACCGTCGATCGTGCTCATCATCTTCGGTCTCTCCGCGAACGTGTCGATCGGCGAGCTGTTCACCGCCTCCTTCGTCCCGGGCGTGATGCTTGCCGCGCTCTATGCCGGCTACGTTCTGCTGATCGGTTACTTCCAACCGCACAAGGCCCCGGTGCCCACCGAAACCGATACGCGCCCGCTGGCCGAGAGGTTGACCTTGCTGAAGGGCCTGATCCTGCCGCTGATGGTTGTGGTCTTCGTGCTGGGCTCTATCTACGGCGGCATCGCCTCGGTGACGGAGGCCTCGGCGATCGGCGTGATCGGCGTGATGCTGTCGATCGTCCTGCGCCGCGAGATGAGCATGACCCTTCTGTCGGACGCCGCTCTGCAGACGCTCAGGACCTGCGGCATGATCGTCTGGATCGGCGTCGGCGCCACGGCCCTGATCGGCGTCTACAACCTGATGGGCGGGATCGATTTCATCGAGCAGTTGCTTCTCGGCGTCTCGGACAACCGGCTGGTGGTCCTGATCGTGATGATGCTGATCCTGACCGTGCTCGGCATGTTCCTCGACTGGGTCGGCATCGCGCTTCTGACCGTGCCGATCTTCGTGCCGATCGTGGTCGAGCTGGGTTACGATCCGATCTGGTTCGGGGTGTTGTTCTCGTTGAACATGCAGATCTCGTTCCTGTCGCCCCCCTTCGGGCCGGCCGCGTTCTACCTGAAAAGCGTTGCGCCACCCGATATTTCGCTCGGGACGATCTTCACGTCACTCTTGCCGTTCATCGGGTTGCAAGTTCTGGCGCTTGCGTTGGTCATCGCCTTCCCCGAGATCGCTCTCTGGTACAGGTAGACCAACGGGAAACGGGCCGGCCAAGCGAAAGGCCGGCCCGTTTGCCTTTCAGTGGTTGTCGCGAGGCAGGTCGCGACTGACTCCGCGGTAGGCGGTGGCAAGTTCCAGGCAGCCGCCCTCGCCAAGCTGGCCGACATGTGTCCGGTAGATCTCTTGCCAGGGCGTCTGGTTGCGGATCTCGGGCGGCTGCCAGGCGTCTCGGCGGCTCTGCCATTCGGCTTCGTCCACCAGGGCATCCATCGTGCAGGCATTCAGGTCCAGCCGGACCCTGTCGCCGGTCTTCAGGTAAGCCAGGCCTCCTCCGACGACAGCTTCGGGCGACGCGTTCAGGATCGAAGGGCTTTCCGAGGTGCCCGATTGCCGTCCGTCGCCGACCGTCGGCAGGTGGGTTACCCCCTTGCGCAATACCGCATCGGGCGGCTGCATGTTCACGACCTCGGCCGATCCGGGATAGCCGATGCAGCCGACGTTCCGGATGAAGAGGATCGTTTCCTCGTCGATCTCGAGCGCGGCGTCATTGATGCGGTCGTGGTAGTCCTCGGGACCTTCGAAGACCACGGCGCGCGCCTCGTAGATGCCCTCGTGGCCCGGCTGCTCGAGAAAGCGGGCGCGGAACTCGGGCGAGATCACCGACGTCTTCATCAGGGCGGTGTCGAAGAGATTGCCGCTCAGGACGAGGAAGCCCGCGTTCTCGCGCATGGGACGGTCGTAGGACCGGATCACTTCCCGGTCCAGAACCTCGATCCCGGCGAGGTTGTCCCCCATGCTGCGCCCCGAGACGGTCATGCAACCCTCGTGGATACGCCCTGCCCTTGCAAGCTCGGCCATCACGGCCGGAACGCCGCCGGCGCGATAGAAGCTCTCGCCCAGGTATTCGCCCGCCGGCTGCATGTTGAGAAGAAGCGGGACGTCGAAGCCGACGCTTTGCCAGTCGCGGGTATTCAGCTCGACCCCCGCGTGACGCGCCACGGCGACCAGATGCGGTGGTGCGTTGGTCGAACCGCCGATCGCGGAGTTGGTCACGATCGCGTTCTCGAAGGCTTCCCGCGTCAGGATGTCGGACGGCTTTAGATCCGCGTAGACCATCTCGACGATGCGCTGGCCGGTCTGGTAAGCGGCCTCCATCCGTTCGCGGAACGGCGCGGGGATCGCGGATTGGCCGGTCAGCGTCATGCCGAGCGCTTCGGCCAGCGCGTTCATGGTCGAGGCCGTGCCCATCGTGTTGCAGTGGCCCAGCGACGGCGCCGAGGCGCAGACCCGGCTCATGAACTCGTCGTAGTCGATCTTGCCCTCGGCCAGCAGGCGGCGGCTTTCCCAGATGATCGTGCCCGATCCGACGCGCTTGCCCTTCCACCAGCCGTCCAGCATCGGGCCGCCGTTCAGGGCGATCGCCGGAAGGTCCGCCGTGGCCGCGCCCATGAGCAGCGCCGGCGTGGTCTTGTCGCAGCCGGTGGTCAGCACGACGCCGTCGATCGGGTAGCCGTGAAGCACCTCGACCAGCCCCAGGTAGGTCAGGTTGCGGTCCAGCGCCGCCGTGGGGCGCTTGCCGGTTTCCTGGATGGGATGGACCGGGAACTCCATCGGGATGCCGCCCGCCGCGCGGATGCCGGCCTTGATCCGGTCCATCAGGAACACGTGGATCTTGTTGCACGGCGCGATGTCGCTGCCGGTCTGGGCGATGCCGATGATCGGCTTCTCGCCCTGCAGTTCCTCGCGCGTGTACCCCTGGTTCTGGTAGCGCTCGACATAAAGCGCGGTCATCCCCGGGTTGTTCGGGTTGTCGAACCACTCCTGCGACCGGAAGCGGCGGTTTGCGCGTGTATCACTCATGATGTCGTCCCTCATCCCTAGTATCTTGACCGACCGTCCCTACGGAGAAGCGTCACGTTTCGGCAGACCCTTCGCCCCCGGCCTGTACCGCCTCGGCCAGATCGACTCCGTTCTGACGTGCGACGATGTCGGCGAGCATCGGCACGTAGTCGCCGCCATGCCCGGCGCTTTCGGCGAGCTGAAAGCTGTTCGCGATGGCCGCGCCGAGCAGGTTCGCGATCCCGGCATCGCGCGCCATCGAGGCGGCATAGCGCGTGTCCTTGGCGCCGTTCTGGATGGTGAACTTGTGCGCCTCGGGATCTCGGCCGATCGCGTAGGCCATGAAGGTCTCGTAGAACCCGTTCGACATGCGGCTGGAGCCGATCACGCGGTGGATCGTCTGCGGGGTCAGCCCGGACTTGACTCCCATTGCCAGCGCCTCCGAATAGAGCGCGGCGTAGCCCATCGAAATGAAGTTCATGATCAGTTTCATGCGGTGGCCCGCGCCGGTGTCCCCGGCATGCGTGATGTTGCCGGCCCAGCATTCGATCACCGGGCGAAGGCGGTCGAACATCTCGGCGCTCGCGCCGACCATCGTGTCGAGCGTCCCGGCCTCGGCCTCCTTCGGCGTCCGCCCGAGCGGGGCGTCGACAAGCGTCATCCCCGCCGCCTCGAGTTCGGCGGCAAGCGCGTCCGTCGAGGTCGGGTCGGCGGTGGTGGTATCGATGACCACGAGCCCCGCATTGCCCGAGGCGAGAATGCCGTCCTCCCCGCGGATCACCGCTTCGACCTGTGCCGAGTTCGACAGGCACAGATGCACGATATCGCTGCGTTCCGCGACCTCGCGGGCGGATGCGCCCTCCTGCGCGCCCTGCCCGACCAGGTCGTCGACGGGGGCCCGGTTGCGGTTGCCCTTGACGACGAGCGGATAGCCCGAGGCGATCAGGTTCTTCGCCATGCCGTGGCCCATGTAGCCCACGCCTATGAAGCCGATGGTTGGTTTGCTCATCCCGGTCCTCCCTCCGATAACGGCGTTGCCCGGCAGCTGGTGCGGGCAGCGGCGGTTGATGCGTCCACCTGCTTGGGTATAGGAATCCATCGAACGCGCAACCGCGTGGCGGAGGAAATGATGGCGCTATCGTGGCAATCTGACAAGGACGGAACGGGCCGCCGGCCCCCTTCGACGAGGGACCTGTCCAACCCCACGCGGCACGGAGGGATCCCTGCATGAACATGGTTCTTCCCGATGGCGGCACGTTCGTGGGCCGGCTCTGGCGGCCCGGTCGTGGCCCTTGTGTCGTGGTGCTCCGGGACGGGGCGCTGGTCGACATCACCTGCCGCGAGGTCCCGACCGTGCGCGACCTGCTCGAACGCGACGACACGGTCGCCTTCGCGCGGGATGCGCAGGGCGAACAGGTGGTGATCCTCGATCCCGCCGCGGACGGGGACAGCGGCCAGCCGACCTTCCTTGCCCCCTGCGATCTGCAGGCGGTCAAGGCGGCGGGCGTCACCTTCGCGGAATCCATGGTCGAGCGAGTCATCGAGGAACAGGCGGCGGGCGATCCGGGACGCGCGGCCGACATCCGTGCCCGCGTGGCCCAGGTGATCGGAGACAGCCTGTCGGGGTTGGTTCCGGGCTCGGACCAGGCGGCAGAGGTCAAGCGCGTGCTGCAGGGCGAGGGCCTTTGGTCCCAGTATCTCGAAGTCGGGATCGGCCCGGACGCCGAGGTCTTCACGAAGTGTCAGCCGATGGCGGCCGTCGGACACGGAGCCGAGATCGGCCTGCACCCGAAATCGCGCTGGAACAACCCCGAGCCCGAAGTCGTCCTCGCGGTGACGTCCCGCGGCGAGATCAAGGGGGCGACCCTGGGGAACGACGTCAATCTGCGCGATTTCGAGGGGCGATCGGCCTTGCTTCTGAGCAAGGCCAAGGACAACAACGCCTCCTGCGCGATCGGGCCGATGCTGCGCCTTTTCGACGAGACATACGGGCTCGACGACGTGCGCGACGCCGAGGTCACCCTGCGCGTCGAGGGGCCGGACGGCTTCGAACTGGACGGGGTCTCGTCCATGCGCAAGATCAGCCGCGACCCGGCCGATATCGTCGCCCAGACCATCGGCCGACATCACCAGTATCCAGACGGTTTCCTGCTGTTTCTCGGCACGCTCTTCGCCCCGACGCAGGATCGCGATGCTCCGTCCGCCGGCTTCACGCACAAGGTCGGCGACGTCGTGACGATCAGCGAAGACAGGCTGGGCAGTCTGCGCAACATCGTGCGCCTGTCGACGGAAGCGCCGGAGTGGACCTTCGGGACCGGCGCTCTGATGCGCAACCTCTCGGGCCGAGGCTTGCTCTGACGTTGCAAGGGAAGAGGGACTCGATCCAGCTCGTCTTGGCGAAAGGGTCCCACTACGATCCTGCGTTGGACGTATCCGCGGCCCAGACCAGCCCCCGGCGCAGGATCTCGCGGGCCTCCGGGTGCGACAACTCGTGCGCCTGGTGGCCCAGGCTGGAATAGAAGACGCGACCCTTGCCGTATCGGCGCGTCCAGACGACGGGCATGACGGTGCCGGCGGTCTCTGGTGCGTGCTCGCCCGAGAATGTCGTGGTGGCGAGCACGTCGTTGCCCGGGTCGACATGCAGGAAATATTGTTCGGACCGGTAGTCGAAGCTATTGATCCCCGTCGTGATCGGATGCTCGGACTGCGCGACCTCGACACGGTAGTCGATGATGTCGCCGGGATGCGCGACCCACTGGCCGCCGACCATGAACTGATAGGGCGGCGAATCCCTGAACGCGTCCCCCATCCCGCCATGGAAGCCGCCGAGGCCGGTGCCGCGTCGCACCGCGTCGCATAGCCGGCCGATCGCCCCTTTGTCGGACGCGACTTGCGTGACCATCGGCACGATCAGCGCATAGCTTGACAGGTCGCCGGTGAGCAGAACGTCGGTGCCCTCGACCGACGTGACCTCCATCCCCTCGGTGCGGAGCATGTCCGAGACGATCGAGGCGCAGGATTCGGGCTCGTGCCCTTCCCAACCGCCCCAGAAGATCAATGCGCGTGGGTTGCTCATGCCAGTTCCTCGGTCATTGGCTGCGGTCGCTCGCAGTCGCTTGTTATCGTGATGGTGCGCTTTGCGTCGGCCGCGCGCTGGAGCGCGTCGATGGTCTCGAGCACATGCAGGGCCAGGGCGCCGCTCGCCCGGTGCGGCCGGTCGTCGCCGATCGCGGCGGCCATGTCGGCAAGGCCGATACCGCGCCAGTTGTCAGCGCCATGGGCGCGATCGGCGGCGGCGAGCGGGGCGCCGTCCCCGAACTCGACCTCGCCGTCGAACCGGTTGGGATCCGGGACGCGCATGGAGCCTTCGGTGCCGTAGATCTCGATCGGGCTGTGCCAATGCGCCTGCACGTCGAAGCTCATGGCAAGCTGAACCAGCGCACCGCCCTCGAACGCGAGAAGGCCCAGGATGTGGGTATCCGTCTCGACCGGAACGGTCTCTCCCGCCCTGTCGCCGGCGGCGATCCGGCGAACGGTGCGGGGCCGGGACGACAGCGAGGCGACCTCGCGCACCGGCCCCAGAAGATGGACAAGCGCGGTCAGGTAGTAGGGTCCCATATCCATCAACGGCCCGCCGCCGGGGGCGCTGTAGTAGAAGTCGGGGTTCGGATGCCAGCGTTCGTGCCCCGCGACCATCATCGTCGCGGTTCCGCCGATCGGCCGTCCGATCCGGCCACCGTCCAGCGCGGCGCGGGCCGCCTGATGACCGCCGCCAAGGAAGGTGTCGGGCGCGCATCCGATGCGAAGCCCGCGCGCATCGGCCAGATGGGCAAGCTCCTGCGCCTCGCCCAAGGTCGCTGCCAGCGGCTTCTCGAGGTAGAGATGCTTGCCCGCCTCGAGAACCTGTCGTCCGACCGGCGAATGTGCCGCGGGGACGGTCAGGTTGACGACGATGTCGATGTCGTCGCGGGCAAGAAGCGCCTCGACCGAAAGAGCGGGCACGTGATGCTCCGTGGCCGCGGCCTCGGCCGCCGCGGGGCGTTGGTCGGCCACGGCGCGCAGCGCGAGGCCGGGCAGACGCGCGATGTTCCTGAGGTAGATCCCGCTGATGACACCGCAGCCGATGATCCCGATGCTGGTCTCGCTCATGCAGGCACACGTTCGATCCGGCGGCCGTCCTCGTCGAAATGGTGCTGCCGTTCGGGATCCGCGCGAAGCTTCAGCCGCTCGCCGTCCTTCAGCCGCATGTGGCCCGGCAGGCGGACCGTCAGATCGCCCACGCCGTCCACCCGCACATGGGCGATGGTATCCGATCCCAGCGTCTCGACCACCCGGGCGGTCGCGTCCCAGCCTTCGCCCTCGGTCACTTCCAGGTCTTCCGGCCGGACGCCGACGGTGGCGATGTCAGGCCGCCCCAGCGACTTGCCCGGCACGAGGTTCATCCTGGGCGAACCGATGAAGCCCGCCACGAAAAGCGAGGCCGGCGTGTCGTAGAGGTCCATGGGCGAGCCGATCTGCTCGATCCGGCCCTTGTTCATCACGACGATCTGGTCGGCCAGCGTCATCGCCTCGACCTGGTCATGGGTCACGTAGATCATCGTGGAATCGATCGAGTGATGCAGCTCGGCCAGTTCCACCCGCATCTGCGTCCGCAGCGCGGCATCGAGGTTCGACAGTGGTTCGTCGAACAGGAACACCTTTGGGTTGCGCACGATCGACCGCCCGATTGCCACGCGCTGCCGCTGGCCGCCGGACAGTTCGGACGGCTTGCGGTCCAGAAAATCCTCGAGCGACAGGATGCGCGCGGCCTCGGCCAGTCGCTTCTCGCGTTCCTCGGCGGGCATCTTGGAAATCCGCAGCCCGAAATCGATGTTCCGCGCGACGCTCATGTGGGGGTAGAGCGCGTAGGACTGGAACACCATCGAGATGCCCCGCTTTGAGGGTTCCTCGCCGGTGACATCCTCGCCGCCGATGCGGATCGTGCCGCTGGTCGGGCGTTCCAGCCCCGCGATCAGGCGCAGAAGCGTGGACTTGCCGCAGCCCGACGGGCCGACGAGCACGGTGAAGGACCTGTCGGGCACCGTCAGCGACAGGTCGGGGATGACCGTCAGCTTGCCGAATGCCTTGGTGACGTTCTCCAGACGGACTTCAGCCATTCCGGGCCTCGTAGGTGAAGGAAAGGAAATCGGCCGGTCGCCCGCGCCCCGAGGTGTCGTGGGCGCACATGCCGACGAAGGCGCCGGTGAAGTTGTTGCCGGGGCCGTTCCCGGCCTCGTCCGAGATGGCCGATTGGTCGAGCACCACGCCGAGGTCGGTCCACTCGCCGTCCAGCGCATAGCGGAAGCGAAGTTCGGACCCGTCAACGTCGCAGCCGAGCCGGACAACCCCCTCGCCCGGCAGCTGCACGGGCTCGATCGGATAGCTGATCCGCGCATCGGGCCAGTCGGCGGCGCAGCTGTAGATCGTCAGCACGCGCGCGCCCTCCTCGTCGGCGGTGACGGCGAGGTAGTGGAACTTGTTCCGCCCGTACCACGCGATCAGCCCCGCGAAGTGCTGGTAGTCGCCGGGGGTCATCTCGATCTCGGTCTCGGCGGTGTAGGCCAGCGCGTCCTGCCGGCGGGCGACAAGGGAATGCTCGAACTGCGAACCGGGGCTTTCGCGACCGAACAGACGCAGGACGCCCGGCCGCTCGGTGACCGAGAACAGCCGGTCGCGTTGGGGGTTGCGCAGCCACTGGAATTCGGGCGGCAAGCCGTCCTCGAACGTGCGCTTTGCCGGGATGGGCTCGACGGGGGCCTCGGGCAGTTCGGGGCCGTCGATCTCGGCCGCCGGCGCGTTGCCGCCATGGGCGAGCCGGGGAAATTCGCCCTCGTCCCAGGTCAGGCGCTGGATCGCCGTCTCGCGCCCCAGGGGCGAGCGGCGGACGTCGTCGGAATGGATGCCCGCGCCGGTGACCGCCTTGCGCGTTTCGGGCAGCGGGCGCGAGCAGAGATGGACCATGAAATGCTCGCCCGTCTGGGTCTCGACGATGTCGGCATGGCCCGCGCGCTGGAG
Source organism: Palleronia marisminoris (assembly GCF_900172315.1). GTDB lineage: Bacteria > Pseudomonadota > Alphaproteobacteria > Rhodobacterales > Rhodobacteraceae > Palleronia > Palleronia marisminoris. The sequence goes on along the minus strand of NZ_FWFV01000015.1, from coordinate 17,553 downwards.
CGGATGATCGGGATCGGTATCCTTTGCGGTAAGGATGTGCTTGGCGGGATCGGTCTCGTAGGGGCCGAACAGGTCGCGCGACCGCGCCATCGTCGCGGCGTGGTCGTAGCCGGTGCCCCCCTCGGCCGTCAGCAGGTAGTACCACCCGTCCCGGCGATAGAGATGCGGCCCCTCGACCAGCTTGTGATCCGTCCCGCGATAGATGTTGTGAACCTCGCCCACGAGGCGCTGCCGGTCGACCGAATATTCCTGCATGACGATCCCGCCGAAACGGTCTCCGCCCTTGCGGTTATGGTTCCAGATCATGTTCAGAATCCACTTCCGCCCGTCCTCGTCATGGAACAGCGACGGGTCGAAGCCCGAGGAATTCAGGTAGACCGGATTGGACCACGGCCCTTCGATGGCGGGGGCGGTCACCAGGTAGTTGTGGCTGTCCTTCCACGCCCCGTCGCGGCGCTTCACGTCGGTGTAGATCAGCCAGAACTGGCCGTCCGCATGGGTCAGGCACGGCGCCCAGACGCCGCCCGAGTCGGGATCGCCGCGCATGTCGAGCTGCTCGGCCCGGTCCAGCGGGCGAGTGACGAGCTGCCAGTTCTTCAGGTCGCGCGAGTGGTGGATCTGTACGCCCGGGAACCATTCGAATGTGGACGTGGCGATGTAGTAATCCTCGCCGACGCGCACGATGGAGGGGTCCGGGTTGAAGCCGGGAAGGATCGGGTTCTGGATCTTCATGGATCAGCCTTTCACGGCGCCGCCAGTCAGGCCGGCGACGATGTATTTCTGGGCGGCAAGGAAGAAGATGACGGCCGGGACCAGCGACAGCGTCACGAATGCGAGCGTCTGGTTCCACTGGGTCACGTATTCGCCCCGGTACTGCATCATCCCCAGCGGCCAGGTGAACACCTCGCGCGAGTTCAGCACCACAAGGGGCAGCAGGAAGTTGTTCCAGCTTTGCACGAAGACGAAGACGCCGACGGTCGCCAGGATCGGGGTCGAAAGCGGCAGCGTGAACATGATGAAGAACCGGACGTAGCCGCAGCCGTCGATATAGGCGGCCTCGAACAGCTCCTTCGGGAGCTGCGCGAAGAATGTGCGGAACAGGAGGATCGCAAGGCTCAGTCCGAACGCCGTCTGCGGCAGGATCACCGCCCAGTAGGTGTCGAGCAGCCCCATGTCGCGGATCTTGATGAACAGCGGCAGGATCGCGGTGGCGAAGGGGAACATCAGTCCCAAGAGCAGGTACGAGAACAGGAAATCCGACCCGAAGAAACGGATCTGCGCGAAGACGTAGGCCGCGGCCGATCCCACGATCAGCGTCAGCACCACTGCGGCCGACGAAATCAGCATCGAATTGCCGAGGTACCGCCAGAAGGTCGGGTCAGTGACGATGGCGCCGTAGAATTCGAAGTTCCACGCGTCGGGCATTCCGAAGGCCGAGGTGCGGATCTCGGCATTCGTCTTGAAGCCGCCCATCACCGTGGCCCAGAGCGGCGCGAGAACGAAGCTCGCCACCACCAGAAGAAGCGCCAGCCGCGCGACGTTGCGCCAGACGTTTGGACGGATCATGCCGTGCCTTTCTTCATGAAGATGCGCTGGTAGAACACCGCCACGAGGACCGCGACGATGAAGAGCACCACGCCCACGGCGCTGCCGAAACCGATGCGCAGGCGGGTCAGCCCGAACTCGTAGAGATAGGTGACGATGGTCTGCGTCTGGTTGCTCGGTCCGCCATTGGTCAGCGGGATGATAACGTCGAAGACCTGAAGCGCGCCGATGATGGCGAAGAAGGCGCTGACCGCGATGGCCGGCTTGATATGCGGCACCTGGACGTAGCGAACGATCTGGGTGCGGCTTGCGCCCTCGATCTTGGCGGCCTCGATGTGGTCCTCGGGCACGCCCTGAAGCGCCGCGATGTAGATCATCATGTGGAAGCCGAAATACTTCCAGACGATCACGGTCATCACCGCGTAGAAGGCCAGTTCGCGGTCGGCGAGAATGAAGAAGCGTTCCACCCCGAGGGACGTGGCAATGGACGCCGTCACGCCGTAATTGCCGTCGAAGACGAAGCTCCAGATCAGGCCGGCGGCGACTTCGGCCATGATGTAGGGGACGAAGAAGATCAGCCGGAAGACCGCGTTCGTCGGGGTCTGACGAAAGATCAGCAGCGCCAAAAGCAGCGCCAGCGGCATCTGCACCAGCAGCGAGACGACGACGATCTTCACCGTGTTGCCCACGGCGACCGAAAAGACCGAGTGGCCGAACATCTGCTCGAAGTTCCGCAGCCCCACGAAATCCTCGGGCGTGCCGTAGCCGTTCCAGTCGTAGAAGGCGTACATCCCCGACTCGCCCAGCGGCAGGATCACGAAGAGCGTGAAGAGGATCAGCGCGGGCGGCAGCAGGATCAGCCCGGCGGTCAGCCGGCCGTTGCTCGCGGCGCGACGCATACGGTCTGAGAATGCCGGCCGGCGATCCGGCGGCACGGGGGTATCGGACATTTGGTCGGGCCCTCCCGGGGTCGTGGCGCGCCCCTGACGGGGCGCGCCGGGTTCAGATCAGCGGAAGTCCCAGGCCTCTTGCACGCGGGCCGCGGCTTCCTCCGGCGTCGTCGCGCCGGCAACCAGGTCCGCCGAGACGTCGTTCACGGTCGCACCCACGGATGCCCCCAGGAACTGGTCGAGGAAGATCTGGTGGTAGTCGGATTCCGAGATGTCCGTGGCCACACGCTGGAAGAAGGCGTTCTGCAGCGCCTGGTCCGCGCCCTTGACGATGGGAATGAAGATCCCCCGCTCGGCGATCGTCTCCTGGTTCTCGCGGTTCAGCATGAAGGTCAGGAAGTCCACCGCAGCCTCGGAAGCGTCTGCCGTGACCGCCCATCCGTTGATGCCGCCGAGCGTCGCGTTCGCGCCGCCCTCGGTCACCGGGTCCGAGATGGTCGGGAACGCCATGATGGCGAGTTGCTCGTCCGACAGCCCCTCTCCGTCCGTGGCACGGCCGCGCATCGGCAAGTAATCCCAGTCGCCCATCAGGTGGAAAGCGCCTTCGCCATCGGCGAACATGCCCGAAGCGGTCTCGTAGGTCGTGCCCATGACGCCAGGTTGAAACGGGTCCATCTCGGCCAGCTCGACCAGATCCTCGCCCGCGGCAACGAAGGCTTCGCTTTCGAAGCTCATCTCGCCGCCTTCCATGGCAGAGGTCACGACGTCGGGCCCGCCTTCGCGCAGGGCGAGGTAGCTCCAGTAGAAATGCAGCGGCCACTTGTCCTGCCCGCCGGCGATGATCGGCGTGACGCCAGCGTCCTTCAGCGTCTGCACGGCCTGCAGGAAGTCGTCCCACGTCTCGATGGATTCGTGATCCACGCCAGCCTGTTCGGTCAGTTCGGTGTTGACCCAGAAGATCACCTCGGTCGCGTAGAGCGGCAGACCGTAGAGCGATCCATCCACCGTGTAGGCCTCGAGCGCCGCTTGCGGGAAGCCCGACAGGACATCCTCGGACACGACATCGCCGATGGGGCGCAGGAACCCGGCTTCGGCCTGTTCGCGAAGCGTCTCGCCCCCCCAGGAGTAGAACAGGTCGGGCCGGGCGTCCGACTGCAACAGGGTGGGAAGCTTCGACTTGTAGGCTTCGTTCGCGATGTACTCGAAGACGACGTCCACGTCGGGATGCTCGGCCTCGTAGGCCCGCTCGACTTCCGAATAGAAGACCTGCTCATCGTCGCCCGGCTGCACGCGGAGGATGTTGACCTCCGTCTGCTGGGCCTGAGCGGCCCCGGTACCAAGGGCCAGGGCAAGCGCGGTGGTTGCATAAAGCTTCATGATTTCTCCTCCCATGACGGGCGATTCACTAGGTGCCCGATCCTTGACTAACGTACCTCATTTCATTGCAGATGAAAGGGGGTTCCGGACTTCGTTGCTTGCGACCAGAAAACACCGCGCGCAACCCGGCGTCTATGGAAGGTTGTCGCGCAGAAAGATCTCGATCCCGACGCAGTTCTCGTCCTTGTGAAACGGCTTGCCGTTCGAAAGAGCGACGAGCGTTCGAACGGCCGAGCGCGCCTCGCGCGCCGGATCCTGACGGATGACGGCGTCGATCTTGCCGGAAAGCAGCCAGCCCCGGGAATGCTCGGTCAGTTCGTGCACGACGATCGGCGGCAAGGTATCGAGGCGTTCCAGCGCGGCGACAACCCCGCGGTTGCCGGCACCGATGCTGTAGACTCCCACGATGTCGGGCGCAGTCGACAGAAGCTGGGTCAAGAGCCGCTCGGCCGTGCTGGCATCGTCGAGCGCCTCGATCGGCGGCAAGGCCTTCAGGCTCGGGAAATCTGCACCGAGGACCTGCTGAAAGCCGAGGTATCGCTCGGCATGATCCTGCACGACCATCGAACCCGCCACGACGGCGATCCGTCCGGATGCACCGCCACAGAACCGGCCCAGCAGCCCCGCCGCCGTTCGTCCGGCCCAGATATTGTTGATCCCGATGAAATGCGCGCGCAGATCCGAGGGGAGATCCGAGACCAGCGTCACCACCGGCAGCTTCCTCTCCCGCAACAGGCGCACCGCCTCGCGCACCCCCGGTGAATCGACTGCGACGAACGCGACGCCGTCGAACTGGTCCGGCTGGATGACCATCAGCTCCTGGCGCAGGGCGCCTTCGTCGAACGGGGGGACGATCCGCACCACGACCTCGACGCCTTCGGCGGCGAGCATGCCGGAATACGCGACGACTTCCTTCTCGAGCAAGCGCATGAAGCTGTTGGCGCCGCTCGGAAGCAGGAACAGGAACCGAAAGCTGCGGCCTCGGGACAGGTTGGCCGCCGCGGCGTTCCGAACATAGTCGAGCGAGCGCATCGCATCCTCGACCCGCTCTCTCGTTGCGCGGCGGACGGAGTGCCGGCCGTTCAGAACGCGATCGACGGTCGAAAGGCTGACCCCGGCGACGCGCGCCACATCATGGATAGTCGATCGTGCCATCTGTCTCTGTTCTCGCTTGACCAACGTCTGTCACAGAACTGCTCGGCCTTCAAGAAAGACAGGGATAGGCAGCTCGCATCTCGGCCGGGCGAGGGAAGGTCCGCCGCCGCGTCTTTCGACGACGCGGCCTCCGGTCAGTCGCCTGCCGTCGCGATCCGGTTCTCGATCAGGGGCGCCAACCATCGGGCGCGTCGCATGATCGACAGATGCGTGGTATCCGGCAGGACGGCAAGTTGCGCCCCGATCAGCTTCGACATGTGCGCGGCGTGGTCCACCGTCGTGAAGTCGGCGTCACCCAGCACGATCAGGGACGGGACTTCGATCGACGCGAGTTCTTCGTCGGTCCATCCCCAATCGCTGACCATGAAGGCCTGCAACTGCGCAAACGTGCGCTGGAACTGTTCCGGGCCGTCCGGGTTCGCGGCGAAGCCCGCCTGTATCTTTCCGAAATCCTCTTCGGTCGGCATCAGTTCCAGGACCTCGGGCGACGGCGGGCTCCCGGGGTTGCGGTTCATCTCGGCGATGGCGGGGTGCATGCCATCGACGTTCTGGCTGACCGAGATCGCAGTGAGCGTTTCGAGCCGGTCCGGCGCGGCGACGCCGAGGTCGAGTGCCAGCATACCGCCCATGGAGAAGCCCACGACATGCACGCGTTCGACCTCGAGCGCATCGAGCACCGCGAGCGTGTCGGCGCGCATCGCCTCCAGCGAAACCGGGGTCGCGCGCCCGCCGGTACGTCCATGTCCCTGTTGCTCGACACCGATCACCGGGCGTTGTTTCGCCAGTATCGGAAGCAGATCGCCGAAGTCGCCATGGATCGAGCCCATGCCGCCATGCAGGACCAGAAAGGGCACGTCGCCCGAGCCGAGGTCACCGTGGACTTCGTAATAGATGTCGAGATCGCCGGACATGGCGCGAGCGCCAGTCTCCTGCGCTGATGTGGGAAGCGCCAAGACGCCGCAGAGCGCGATGGCGGCCAGCAGGATCTTGCGGGGTTCCAGGGTGGGACGGCCAGGCATGTCAATCTCCTTTCCGGAGCGCTTGAGCGGTGTTACGTCTGGCAAGCCGCCTGCCCTGCCGATGGTCCCGAAAGAGGTAGTCCTTCGTGATAGGCGAGGCCGCGCGTGCCCATTCGGCACAAGCCTTGTTCGGAATGGAGCCCAGGAGTCCGGCCCCGTAGCTCATGTCATCTCTCTCTGCCGTGCTTGCCGTTCCGCCATCCGCGTCTCGAAGCCGGGCGGCGGATTGCCGGTGAACCCGGCCATCTGCGCGGTCAGCGCCCGCTGAAAGGCTGGGCGTTCGGTGCCCCGGGCGATGTAATCGACCAGGTTGGGGAAGGCCTCGACGAGACCCTCGCCCTCGATGATCCGCAGGACGCTGACCATCATCAGGTCGCCCGGGCTGAAGCTGCCGGCAAACCAGGCGGCGCTGCCGAGCCTGTCGGACGCTTCCTGCAACCGCTCGGTGATCCGCGCGTCGATCCCCGGCAGGCGGGGCGCCGACCACGGCTCCCCCGCCTCGAAGAGTGTCGCCGTGGCCCGGTCCGTGATCGGTGGCTCCACGGTGTTCAGCGCGGCGAAGAGCCATTCGAGCGACCTCGCCCGCCCCGCCGCATCCTCGGGCATGAGGCCGGGGAACCGCTCTGCGATGTACCAGACGATGGCGCCGCTTTCGAAGAGCGTCAGGTCGCCCTCCTCGTAGGTCGGTACCTGGCCGAATGGCTGGAGCGTGCGATGCGCGGCGTCCTTCTGCCGGCCCTGGGGAAGGAGGCGAACAGCGTAGTCCCTTCCGACCTCTTCCAGCGCCCAGCGGACGCGCAGGTCGCGGACCTGCCCCTTGGCGAAGTCCGGCACCCAGTCGTAGGCGGTGATCGTGATCGGTGCGTTCGGGTCAATCGGCATCGGCCATCTCCGCCGGTCCCATCTCGGCCGCATCGGCGCTCATCCACATGGGCTCCCAGATGTGGCCGTCGGGATCGCCAAAGCTGCGCCCATACATGAAGCCGTTGTCCTGCGGCGGGCAAGGATCGGCCGTGCCGCCCGCAGCCGCCGCGGCTTTGATCATGGCGTCCACCGACGCCATGTCCGCGCGGCTGATACAGAGCAGAACCTGCGCCTCGGCCGCGGGATCGAGCCTGCGGCGGTCGGTGAAGGCCGACCAGAAGCCATGGGTCAGCAGCATCACCCGGATCTCGTCCGACAGGACCATGCAGGCGGCGAATTGATTGGTGAACCTGGCATCCCCGACGAAGCCGACCGCCTCGTAGAACGCCCTCGACCGGTCGAGGTCAGCCACCGGCAGGTTGATGAAGATCATCTGTGACATCGCGTTGCCTTCCGAGTCGCGCCGTCGATATGGACAAGCTACGAGAGGACCGTTATAAAAAGCAACTATGAAGTCACTAAAAGTAACTATGCCTGAGGCAGGCCCCCACGGACGTTGGTACCAGGATGCATGCGGAACCGCCTTCGGCCTGGAGCTTCTGGGCGAGCGCTGGTCGCTGCTGATCGTGCGGGAACTGATGTTCGGGCCAAAGCGCTTCAGCGACATTCGCGCGAACCTTCCGGGGATCAGCGCCAAGGTGCTGACCGAACGTCTATCCGGCCTCGAGGCCAGCGGAGTGATCATCCGGACGACCGCGCCCGAACCCACGCCGGCGCAGCTCTATGGCCTGACCGAGTGGGGCCACGAAGCCGAGCCGATCATCCGGGAACTCGGCCGCTGGGCCGCCGCCTCGCCATTGCACGACCCCACGCTGCCATTGTCGCCCGCCTCGTTCATGCTGTCGCTGCGAACGATGATGGATGCCGAGGCGGCGCGGGATATGGAGATCGCGGTCGTCTTCTCCATCGGCACGGCGCAGTTCACCGCTCGGCTCGCGAACGGCGCGATGCCGGTGGAGCGCGGCGAGACGGAAGCTCCCGATCTGCACTTCGAGGCCCCGTCGGCGCCGCCCCTCGCGGCCGTCTTCTATGGGGAAGCGGAGCCCGACGCAGTCAGCGTGCGTGTCATCGGAGACCCGGAACTGCGTCGAACCTTCACCGCCCTTTTCAACCTGCCAAGGCCGCACCCATTGGCTCGAAGCGGGCGCTAGCACTGGTCGGTCGGGCATCGATCATGCGGATGTTTCTCACGGCGCGACCGCTACAGGGACACACCCGGCAGCCGGCAGGCCTGTTTCACCCAATCCTCGATCAAGGCTTCATCCAGTTCATCCTCTTGATGGATGTCGAGATAGCGGGTGCCCTCGATCTTGGAGCTCTTGGGCGGGACGGGCGATAGCGACGTTCCGCGCATGAAGGTCAGCTGGACGTATCGCTTGTAGCAATACATCGAAAAGAACCACCCATCGTCCTTGCCATACAAGGGGGTGTTCCACTTGACCGCCTTCCTGACCTCCGGAAACGCGCGCTCGACCAACGCGTCGATCCGGCGACCGACATCACTTTTCCAGCCGGGCATTGCTGCGATGTATGCCTGAACCGGTCCGTCACCGTCACCTTTCGGGATCTGGGGATTGCCGCTCGACAGAAGCTTCGGTTTTTCGTCATCGGTCATTGTCGGCACCCTCTTGTGAGCAGGTCCTGCGCGTTCCGCGATGGCTCGGGGTCGCAGGTCCAGCACCTTTTCCAGCTTGTCGAAGAACATCGCCCAACCCCGCTTTCGCGCCACCATAGGCCTGTTTCTGGTCCGCCTTGAACCCCGCGCGCTCCATGCGCAGACGGGTGCCCTTCGCGGTTGGGGTGAGCGTCCATTTTCCACGGCGTCAATTCCAGTCATGCGTCCGTCCGTTTCAGAGGATCTCCGAGGTCGTCACCCCCCAGAAGCCGGTCATTTCATCCGTCCAGTCACGCAACTGCGCCAAAGCCTGGCACCTGGCGCTGTAATTCGTGCTGCGGCCTTCAGAAGCCCGAGATGTTTCGCGACCGCTGGTTGCGCAATCGGTCCGCGCGCCCACAGGAAGCTCTCGTTCCCGGCAAAGCCTTTCCAGGATCGCCCGTCGGCTCAGATCGTCTTCGTCCATCACCTCTCAAAGAACCTTGCACAGCCGCAATGCGTCGTAGATCGCCGCATGAGTGTTGCGCGCCGCGACCGCATCGCCGATCCGGAACAGCCGGTAGGTGCCCTCCAAGTTGCGCACCACCTCCTGAGGGCGACCTTCGACCAGCGCCTCGTAATCCACCTCGCCCAGGTTTGCTGAGCCGTCGCGCAGGTCGAAATAGACTTGGTCGAGCGGCCTCGTGCCGTGGTTGACCACCACCTGGTCGACGCGTCGCTCCCGGGTGACGCCGCCATAGTCGCTGCCGAGGGTCGCGAGCAGAGCGTTGCCGTCCTTGCGTACCGCGTCGAGCTTCCAGGTCACTGTGAAGGTCACGTCCCGCTGCTGAAGCTCGCGCATGGACGGGGTCAGCGACATGGCCATCACCTCGGATGCGACGGTGCGGTCGCGGGTCACGATCTCGACCTTCGCCCCTGTCGCGGCGATCCTTTCGGCCGCCTGAAGACCGGCGTAGTCACCGGCATCGTCGTAGATGAGGACGTTCTCACCCGGCGCGACATCACCCGAGAGGATGTCCCAGGCCGACACGACCAACGGGTTGCCCTCGATCAGCACGTCGGTGTGTGGCAGCCCGCCGGTGGCGACGATGACGACGTCCGGGGCCTCGTCGAGCACGGTTCCGGCATCGGCAAAGCTGTTGAAGCGGAAGGTGACGCCCATGCGGGTGCACTCCTCGAACCGCCACTGGATCAGTTGGATCATCTCGGCCCGGCGGGGCGTCCGGGCCGTCAGCCGCACCTGCCCGCCCGGATCGCTGGCCGCCTCGTGCACGATCACCTCGTGGCCGCGCTCCGCAGAGACCCGCGCCGCCTCGAGCCCAGCGGGCCCGGCGCCGATGATGACGACACGACGGCGCACCTCGGCCCTTGGCACCACGTGCGGTTGCTCCAGCTCGCGGCCGGTGGCCGGGTTGTGCAGGCAGAGCGCCATGCCACCCTGGTAGATGCGGTCGAGGCAATAGTTCGCGCCGACGCAGGGCCGGATGCGCGCCTCTTCGCCGCGCAGGATCTTGGCGACGATGTGCGGGTCGGCCATGTGCGCGCGGGTCATTCCCACCATGTCGAGCTTGCCCGATGCGATGGCGTGGCGCGCCGTCGCCACGTCCTGGATCTTGGCGGCGTGGAACGTGGGAAACTTGGTCGCGGCCCGGATCTCGCCGGCGAAGTCGAGATGCGGGTTCGACGGCATGCCCTGCACCGGGATCACGTCGGTCAGCCCCGCATCGGTGTCGATATGCCCGCGGATCACGTTGAGGAAGTCGACCAGGCCGCTCGCCTTCAGTCGTTGCGAGATCTCGATCCCGTCCTCCTTCGTGATGCCGCCGGCCATATCCTCGTCGGCCACGTAGCGGATGCCCACCAGGAAACCCTCCCCTACCCGCTCGCGGATCGCCGCCAGCACCTCCATCGAGAGCCGCATCCGGTTCTCGAGGCTGCCCCCGTAGGTGCCGTCGAGGTCGTTCGTGGCAGGCGACCAGAACTGGTCGAGCAGGTGGCCGTAGGCCTGAATCTCGATCCCGTCGAGCCCTGCCACCTTCATTCGTTCCGCCGCATCGGCGTAGTCCCCGACGATCCGGCGGATGTCCCACTCCTCGGCCTTCTTGGGGAACGCCTTGTGCGAGGCCTCGCGCTCGTGGCTCGACGAGACGACGGGCAGCCAGTCCGCCTTGTCCCACCGGGTGCGGCGCCCGAGGTGGGTAAGCTGGATCATCACCGCGCAGTCGTGGTCGTGGCACTCGTCCGTCAGCTGCTTCATCCAGCCGACCACCTCGTCCTTCCACGCAAGGATATTGTTGAAGACCGGCGGGCTGTCGCGTGCAACCGAGGCCGATCCGGCAGTCATCGTCAACGCCACTCCGGCCCGGGCACGCTCGGCATGATAGGCGCGGTAGCGTTCCTTCGGCATGCCGTCCTCCGGGTAGGCGGGTTCATGGCTGGTGATCATCAGCCGGTTCTTCAGCCGCAGATGCTTCAGGTCGTAGGGCTGGAGAAGAGGGTCGTTCGACATGGTGCACCTCCCGGGCGTCCTGCACCGAGGGATGACACAAATGATCACACATGTCGCAGCGCCTATTCCGAGACGTTCACCCAAACTGTCCTGAACCTCGTCATGGCCTTCCACGACCCGGACCTGTTCGAGCCGCAGCTCGATTTCACGCTTCGAGGTTGGGCGCACCGGTCGGATGCCGTCAACGCGGCGTGCGAACGGCGGCTGGTTGCGATCCGCGCGAGGTTCGAGCGCTTCGGGTTCCCGCCCCGGGACGCCGGGGTCCGTGTGCGCGCCGTCCATCTCGTGCAGATCAGGTTCAGGAAGACCGGGCGATCCGGGCGAGCCGCGTGCCGGCTCATTTGCAGACATATTGCGGCGCCGAGCCCACGCGCAACGAGCTTGACCCATCGATCAAGGTCTGCGCGCTCCGTTGGCCGGGTTCAAACCGAAGCGCGATCGATTATCTCGAAGTTCAAGGCGGTCACGGGTGCGGCGATGTTCCGGCCCTCGATCCGGTCGAGTATGGTGTTGGCCGCTGTCTGACCCAGATGCTCGAGGTCGATGCGCACGCTCGTCAGGGACGGCTCGAGGTGGCGTGCGAAGTCCTGGTCTCCGAACCCCATCACCGCGAGATCTCCGGGGACCGCGATGCCTCGGGATTGCGCCTCTATCAGAACGCCGTGCGCAATGATGTCCGAGCTGCAGTAGACGATGCCACCCGCCAGGTCGTGCGAGTCCAGGAGCCGGGCGAGCCCCTCGCGGCCCGCGACGATGCTGGCCGGGCCGCACACGTCGAAGTCGGGAACGGCTCCCGCGGCGAAGCGGTCTGCGAAGGCCGCGCGCCGGCGCCTGGCCCGTTCGTCGGATGCCGTGACGGTCGCGGCCTTGCGATAACCACGTTCAAGGGCGAACCCGGCCGCCGCGCGGGCGGCGCCGGCGTGATCGAAGCCCACGCAGAGGTCGATCGGGGTGTCGGTCGTATCCCAGAGCTCGAGCACCGGAATGCCCGCCCCCAACAGCCGCCGCCGGGCCTGCATGGAATGATGGATGCCGGTCAGGATGATCGCGTCCGGCTGGCGGGACAGATGGGCCAGGATCGCCTCTTCCTCGTCTGCCTGGCTGAAGCCTGTCTCGGACAGGAGGATCTGGTACCCGTGCGTCCTGAGCCGTTCGGACAGGGCCCGGATCATCGATGAATAGACGACGTTGGTGATCGACGGCACCAGCGCGCTCACCAGCCGCGACTTGCGCGAGGCAAGCGCGCCGGCGACAGCGTTGCGCACGAATCCCGTGACCTCGATCGCCTCGCGGATCTTCTCGAGCGTTTTCGGCGAGACCTTCGAGGGGTCGCTGAGCGCGCGGCTGACGGTCACCTGGCTGACCCCCGCCATGCGCCCCACATCCTCCATGGTGACGCGGCGGTGTCGGGCGAAGTTCATTCGATCATTGGGCATCGCGTCTTGAACCACTGCATTGCACTGACGATCAAGAGGGATCGGCGACCTGACCGGCTTTCTTCCGCGACATGGCGATCGAGCCCGCGATCGATCCGGCGATGAGGATCCACAGGACGACCGCGATCCAGCTCTTGGTGAAGAAGATCGACAGGGTGCCGAACGATTCCAGGCTCTTGACGAAATAGACTTCTGCGGACGGACCCAGGATGAACCCGATGATGAAGGGCGCGATCTCGAGCCTGAGCTTCACCGCGAGCCATCCGAAGACGCCGAAGATCAGAAGCGTCCAGACGTCGAACATGATGCCGTAGTTGATCGTGTATGCCCCGATCACGCACATCATCAGGATCACGGGGAAGAGGATGTGCTTGGGCACCGTGACCACCAGCGCGAAGTAGCGGATCGCGAAGTACATCATCGCGAACATCACGAGGTTTGCGATGAGCATGGCGAAGATCATCGCGTTCCACGTGGTCGGGTTGTTCCCGATGAAGAGCGGGCCCACCTGGATGCCCTGCAACGTGAAGGCACCGATCAGCAGCGCCGTGGTCGAGTCGCCCGGGATGCCGAGCGACAGGAGCGGCACCAGCGCGCCCCCCGTCAGGCCGTTGTTGCCGGCCTCGGACGCCATGATGCCGGCGGGCTCGCCTTTCCCGAAGCGCTCCGGGTGCTTCGAGAACGTCTTGGCGTTCGTATAGCTGATGATCGAGGCGGCCGAGCCGCCGACACCGGGCAGGATGCCCACGAAGGTGCCGATGCCGGACGACCGGATCAGGTTCAAGGTCTGCCCGCGGAAAACCGAGAACGAGAAGCTCGACGATTTGCCGATCGCGATCTCGTCCGATGACGCGGCCGAGGGCACGCCCCGCTCGGCCTCTTCCAGGATGGCTGCGAGGCCGAAGAGGCCGATGAGGACGGGCAACAGGGCGAAGCCCCCATCGAGCCAGTATTCCGTTCCGGGGGGCACGAGGCGCAGCTCTCCGTTGCCGCCGTCCGAGATGTCGTAGACGCCGACCAGCGACACGAAGACGCCGAGGACCCCCGAGAAGATCCCGAGCAACATGTCCGACGACAGCGCCGCCATGACCGACAGCGCGAAGAAGATGATCAGGAATTTCTCGACATACGAGAAGCGGATGGCGAAATCCGCCAGCGTCGGCGCAAAGAGCCACAGGATCAGAAGCGAAATCAGTCCGCCGACAAGGCTCGACACGATGCCGATCCTGAGGGCTGCCTCCCCCTCGCCCCGCTGCGCCATCGGCACCCCGTCGAAAGTCGTCGTGATCGACGATGGCGTCCCCGGTATGCCGAGCAGGATCGCTGGCACCAACCCGCCGGAAATCCCGCCGACATAGAGGCCCAGAAGCAGCGCAAGGCCGTTCTCGAGCCCGAGGGAATAGGTCAACGGCAGCGACACGGCGACGGCCATCGTCGCGGTCATGCCGGGGATGGCGCCGAAGACGATGCCGACGAAGACGCCGCCGACGATCAGCGACAGGAACAGGGGCGTAATGATCTCGAACATCTGATCGGACCCTCAGGGCAGAGTGAGGAAAAGGGGATAGGTGAACAGCCACCAGACGAATGTCGGGCCGACGACAGCGACGATCGCCAGGGGAATGATCCCGCGCAGGGTCCAGTCGTGCATGAAGAGAAGGCCGGACAGAAAGACGAAGGGGACCGAGCAGAAAAGGAAGCCGTATCCGGTGTTCGGCCAGAAGTTCCCGACCGGGACCATCAACGAAAAGTAGATCAGCGTCAGGACGAGCGTTCCGAAGAACCGCTTCTTGTCCATCCAGCCCAGCGTCTCGCGCCAATAGCTACCGGCGGCGGCGATCCTCCGGCGGTCGCGGACGAGGATCGCGAGACCCAGTATCGCGAGGATCACGCCGATCACCGTGGGAAAGACCAGATGGGACGTCTCGAAGTCAATGGTGATGTTCATTTGCCCCTCCCCAAGGTAGCTGCCCGGCCGGAGAGCCGGCCGGGCGAACGGTTCAGACGATCAGGACGCGTCGCCCGAGATCTCCGAGATCACCTCTTCGTAGGTGCTCCGCTTGTCCTGCAGGTGCTGCTGCGCCTCTTCGGTGGGCAGGTAGTTCGGGATGAAGAAGGCCGCCTTCTGACGCTCCTGGATCGTCCCCTCCTCGTAGATCTCCGCCAGCGCGGTATCCACGGCGTCGATGAATTCCTGCGGGGTCTCCTGGTTGAAGAGGAAGAAGAACTCCTTGTCGAAGGTGAAGTTCTCGCCCTCCTCGTTCACAGGCACGCTGGAGTTCGGCGCCGCGTATTGCAGCAGCTGATCGCGCGTCGTGTCGCCCATTCCTTCGGCCGGCGCCTGCTCCAGCGTCTCGGGACGTGCGGTCACCCAGACGAAGCGCATCGCTTTCTGGTCGTCCTCGGGCAGCTGCGTGAACTGCTCGTTGGCCTGGATCGAACCGTTGATGACGTCGGCCAGATCGTCCCACATCGCCTGGTTCTTGTCGGATTGCGAACCCGTGTTGACGGCGACGATGTTCTCTTCCGAGCCGGGCGAGCGCAGACGGGCCGCGTTCTTCATGGCCGAGAAGCCGATCTCGGACACGCCGCCGGGCTGGATGGCGACGCGCACCCGCTCGCCGCTTTCGGCCGCCGCCAGGATGTCTTCCATCGACTGGTAGGGGCTGTCCTTCGGCACGAGATAGGCGTTGCCGGGGTTGATCGCGACGGTCGGCCCGACCGTGTAGTTCTCGAACGGGTTGTCGTAGCCGGTCACGCCGTAGAGGTTCCCCAGATACGACTGGTCGTGGAACATCATCATCGTGGTACCGCGGCTGTCGCGGTCGAGCGCCTTGAACGCCTCGGTCGCGCCGACGGCATCGACCTTGATGTTCACGCCCAGCTTTTCGCTCAGCGCGTCCGCCACGATGGCCGAGTTCTGGTAGGTGTCGCCCCCTGTCGAGGTGGAGCCGATCACGAGCCGGATGTTGCGCGGAAGATCTTGCGCGGCAGCCATCATCGGTTGCGCGAGCATCGCGGCGGCGGATGCTGCGGCAAGAAGATATCTACGGGTGATGGTCATGGTTTCCTCCCTTGGCCAGTCGCGTTGGCCGTTGTGGTCATGCAGCATGTATGCGCATACACGCTAAACGAACACAACCGGCGCACTCTGTCAACAGCATCCAAAAGCGCCGCTGAATTCGAAATTGCGCAGGGGGTGCGGTTGACCGCAAGCAATGGATGCGCATACATTAATGTAAGAGAATTTTGCCCGGCAGGAGACGAGAATGAGCGCGAAACCCAAGAAGACCCCCGACACCCTTCGCTCCTCGCGCTGGTTCGGCCCGGATGACCTGCGCAGTTTCGGGCACCGCTCGCGGATGATGCAGCTGGGCTATGCCGAGGAAGAGTTCCGCGGCCGTCCGATCATCGGCATCCTGAACACGTGGTCCGACCTGAACTCGTGCCACGGCCACTTCCCCGAGCGGGTGAAGGACGTGAAGCGCGGCGTGCAGATGGCCGGCGGCTTCCCGGTCGAGATGCCCTCGCTGTCGGTGGACGAGAGCTTCACCAAGCCGACCTCGATGCTCTACCGCAACATGCTCGCGATGGAAGTGGAGGAGACGATCCGCAGCCACCCGCTAGACGGCGTCGTGCTGATGGGCGGCTGCGACAAGACCACCCCAGGGCTCGTCATGGGGGCGATCACCGCCGGCGTGCCGATGATCTACCTGCCGGCGGGGCCGATGCTGCGCGGGCACTACGCGGGCAAGATCCTCGGGTCCGGGTCGGACGCCTGGAAGTATTGGGACGAGCGTCGTGCGGGCAATATCAGTGACGAGGAATGGCTCGGCATCCAGGGCGGCATCGCGCGCTCGGTCGGCACCTGCATGACCATGGGCACGGCCTCGACGATGACGGCGATCACCGACGCGCTCGGCCTGACCCTGCCCGGCGCCTCCTCGATCCCTGCCGCCGATTCGGGGCACCAGCGCATGTCGTCCGAATGTGGCCGCCGCATCGTCGACATGGTCTGGGAAGACCTGACGCCGGACCAGATCCTGACCGACGCCGCGTTCCGGAACGCGGCCATCATCGCGATGGCCACGGGCTGCTCGACGAATGCCGTCGTCCACCTGATCGCCATGGCGCGCCGCGCCGGCGTGGACCTGACGCTCGACGACCTCGATGCGCTCGGTCGCACGACGCCGCTGGTCGCGAATGTCCGCCCGGCCGGGAAGGACTACCTGATGGAGGACTTCTTCTATGCCGGCGGCCTGCGTGCCCTGATGAAGCAGATGGAAGAGCGGCTCGAGACCTCCTGCCTCACCGTCACCGGCAAGACCATCGGAGAGAACCTCGAAGGGGCCGAGGTCTACAACGACGATGTGATCCGCCCGCTGTCCAACCCGGTCTATCACGAGGGATCGCTGGCGGTGCTGCGCGGCAATCTCTGCCCCGACGGCGCCGTGATCAAGCCTGCCGCCTGCGATCCGGCCTACCACGTCCACGAGGGTCCGGCGCTGGTCTTCGACAGCTACCCCGAGATGAAGGCGGCGGTGAACGACCCCGATCTCGACGTGACGCCGGATCACGTGATGGTGCTGCGCAATGCAGGGCCGCTCGGCGGGCCGGGCTTTCCGGAATGGGGCATGTTGCCGATCCCGACCGCTCTGGTTCGCCAGGGGCATCGCGACATGCTGCGGATCTCGGACGCGAGGATGTCGGGCACCTCCTACGGGGCCTGCGTGCTGCACGTGGCGCCCGAAAGCTTCGTCGGCGGCCCCTTGGCGCTCTTGAAGACCGGCGACATCGTGCGACTGGACCTGCCGAACCGCACGCTCGACATGCTGGTCGACGAGGCCGAGCTGGAGCGGCGTCGTGCCGACTGGACCCCGCCCGAGCCGAAGTTCCAGCGCGGCTGGGGGCACATGTTCTCCAAGCACGTCACCCAGGCCGACAAGGGCTGCGACTTCGACTACCTCGAACGCGGGCACGGCGAGGCGGCAGGCGAGCCGGAGATTTACTGATGGCACATGATCTGGATGCGGCCCTGCGGGGCATCTCGGGGATCCTCGTGACGCCCTATGACGACCGGGGC
>NZ_FWFV01000020.1 GCF_900172315.1 Palleronia marisminoris | reverse complement strand
GATTTCGTGGTAGACCAGGTGAAAGCCGGAGCCTCCATCATCGGCCTCTACCCGGCCACGGACGAAAGCAACCTCCAGCGCTTCGCAGAGTGGCGACAAGCCAAAGGGCGCTGACAAGGGGCGCGGCCAGGCCATCGCCGGTTCGACGACGGCCTCACAATCCCGGATGAAGCGCAGCGGAGATTAGTCGCTGATGTCTTCGACTGCGGACGAAGAGCGGACGCAGCCTCAAGGACAGGAAAGTGACATCAGGCGGAGTAACGATCTCGGGCCCGACGTCGACGAGATACCGAAGACCCCTCGGACGAAATCGGTGGGACCTGTTCGATCTCGGCTAAGGCAATACTTGCGTGTGCCGGCTCCGATGACTGCGGGCTTTCCGTGGTTATCATCAAATCCGATCGTCATGTACCGCACGACTTTCGATGAGCGTTAGGTGCTTCTCTTTATTGGCATCACGGCGTTTTGCCGGTCTCTCCCGGTTCGCCGGCGACATAGACTAACCCATTCCATTGCAGAACACTGCATTCAGCATGCGACAATGCTTCAAATGGACCTTCACTGTTACTTTCCTCGGCCTCATCCTATAGACAAATGATCTCATGAAGCGTCCCGGACGCCATACCCACATGCCGGCTGACGGCAGCACTGAAAGTGCTAGCGGGACTGTGAACTGCTGCGTGATACCGACTTGGCTCACCGCATCATCGACCAACAGTCCTTGGACTTGCAGCACGTCCACCTGCCACGGCTTCAGGACGATGTCCTCGGGCTTCTCTCGCTTCCCAGTCATTCTCAACCCATGGATTCAATGTATGCGCCCTATCTCAAGACTTCGGTCCAGACTGAAGGCCATTCGAAACGATGCGCCGCCAGCTGCAGGCTCCAAGCTGAAGGTTCCTCTCATGCGCCGCATAGCAGTTTCACATATTGAAAGTCCTAGTCCGCTTCCGGAGCGGGTATTGTCATTGCCCCGAACAAATCGTGCAAAGTCTGAACAGGGGAATCCCTGTGGCAACCCCGGACCTGTATCAGTAAAATGAAGCACTCCGTCGTTTGAAATGGATACTCTTACGTTGCTGCCGGGGGGTGTGTGCTTACGGACGTTCTCCAAAAGGTTTCGCAGGATTAGGGCGATCAATGTCGAGTCGCCGATAACTTGGACAGGCAAGTCCAGACCGCCCGCCTCGAGCAACCATCCGCCGGACACCAGCCGCGACGCCTCCTCCTGAAGGACTCGAGAGACTGCCTCGCCGAGGTGGAGCGATTGCAAGGAGAATACCGTACCGCCATCCAACCGAGCGATGTGTAGCAACTGCTCAATTAGACGGGCCATTGCGTCGACGTCTTGCATGGCCGCATCCCGGTCGGGATTAGATGCAAAGCCCTCCAGTCGTAGCTTGAGGTCAGCAAGCGGTGTCCGGAGTTCATGAGCAGCATGAATGGAGAAATCGCGTTGAGCGACGGCACCGGCCCTTATGCTGTCCAAGGCATGGTTGACGGCGGCAATCAGCGGCTGAACCTCCGCAGGTGCCGATGAGCCGGCAAGCCGCTCATGCCCCAAGTTGTCAAAGGTGATCCGTTCGGCCTGCGCGGCCACTCGCCGGAGTCCCAGCAGGCTGACGCGAACGATGCTCACTGCCGTGATCACCATGACGACAAGCATAGCCAGCGCTGCCCATCCCAGTTCCTCCAGAGACTGGGCGAAAAATGCGTTTGTCAAAGCAGTGACATCCGAACGCGACCGTGCCAGCCGGAGCCATACCCCAAACTCCGGCACGTAAAGTTCGGCGATCAGGACTGGTCCGGTGCCGTCGAGGGTCGGTCCGCTCGAAAGGACGGGTTCTGGGTCTGCTAGGCCGGGGCGCCCGGCTGGAGCGTTGACGTCGGAGCGATCCAGCACCGCTCCTGTCGCATCAGTGACGGTGTAGCCGTAGACCGGCCGTGTGCCTGAGAGGAGCCCGGTATAAGGTGGATCGATCTCTGATGATGGCTCGGCCGGGCGGTCAAATACGACCATGCCGCCATGGTTGTACCGTAGCGATCCCGCCCATTCCTCGACTTGAGTGGATAGCCCGCGTTCTTCTATCGCGAACTGGCCGCGCGTGAACTCCATGGACAGGATCGTACCGGCACCGACTAGGGTCAATGCGGATATCAAGGTCACAACGACCGCGAGCCTGACATCGAGGCGATAGGCCCGTCTCATGATCGGGTCTCGCGCAGGATGTAACCCAAGCCTCGCAGCGCCTTGAGCTCGACCGTAGCCCCGGCCTCCGAAAGCTTCCTGCGAAGCCGATGAATCAGCGTCTCGACCGCGTTGTCTGACCAGTCCTGGTGAAACGCATAGAGATGCTCGCCCAGCATACGCTTCGGAGTCACGCGGTCGCCGGCACGGATCAGCTTGTCCAGGGCTGCATGTTCCTGAGCGGTCAGCCTTACCTCTCGATCGGCCACTGTCAGGCTGGTGCTACGGGGATCGTATAGAAGGTTTCCTATACGCAACTCAATCGCCGAAATTTCGGCGGAGCGCCGTTGCAGCGCCCTCAGTCGTGCCAGCAACTCCTCGGTTGCGAACGGCTTGACGAGATAGTCGTCAGCTCCCGCATCCAATCCAGTCACCCGGTCTCCAATCTCGTCCCGTGCGGTAAGCATCAACGTCGGCGTCTTAAGTCCGGCGGCGCGGACAGACCTGACGAGCGCCCGCCCGTCGCCATCGTCGAGCATGACGTCCACGATGCAGAGGTCGTATGCCACGAGTTTCCAGGCCGCCTCGGCGTCCGCGACAGTCGCGAGAACATCCACCGCATGACCGGCCTCGGCAAGCCGTCGCCCCAACGCCTCGGAAAGAAGGCGATCATTCTCGACGAGCAGAATCCGCACCACGACTCTCCATAACCTCACGTCGGTTGGTCAACATGGAGCTCTCACTGCCCTGTCGGGCTGAAAGTAGACTCCCTCGAGATGATGGCGGCGAGTGGTCGCCACACGCAAGCCGGTACAACTTGCACGGGCGCTGCTCAACTCCAGCGGCATCATCGAGGTTCATAAGGTTCGAGGCTGCAAGTTTTCTGCAAGCTAGCCAACGCATGCGGCATGGCTATGAGCGCACCCCTATCCAACCCCGTTTCATCTGGCGCGAAATCGGACCGTCTGATTATCGCGTTCTTAGTTGGCGTTATTGCAGTCAGCGTGTTTTTCTGGGCTTTTCCGGAAGTCGATCTGATTGTCAGTCACTGGATGTTCAGCGATAGAGACGGATTCATATTGTCGAAAAATCCATCTTTGTTAAGGCTCCGCACCAGCGCTGACTGGGCGATGTTCGGGATCGTTACGCTTATACTTCTTTCCCTCCTCTGGAATTTATTCAATGGCGCCCTGACTTGGTCACGGGTTCGGAATCCCATTTGGCTGCTGTCTGGATTGATAATTGGCCCAGGCCTGATCGTAAACGGCGTCTTAAAGGCGCATTGGGGCCGGCCTCGTCCGAGAGAGATCGATACTTTTGGAGGGGAGGCCGTACACCAGTTGGTCTGGGTCATCAGCGACTGGTGTGATGGGAACTGTTCTTTCGTCAGCGGAGAGGCTTCCTTGGCAGCTTGGCTGGTCGCTGCGGCCCTCATTACACCTAAGCCCGTAAGGTTGGCCGCGACAGCGACGACTTCGATCTATGCTGGATCATTATCGCTGAATCGGATCGCCTTTGGCGGCCATTTTCTTTCGGATGTTCTCCTCGCCTGGCTGATCTGCGGACTCGTCTTTTTAATTCTAAATCGACTTATCCCAAAGACGTGAACGAGCAGAATAAATGAGGCCAAGTCTTGTTCTTCCTATCGAGGGAAATTCAGCCTATCGCAGTGTGCAGGCGGCGCCCCTTACCAGAAGGCTATCTCCACGTCTCGATGTTCGGTCCGTATGACGCCCGTTCAGGAGGTTGCACGCAATCCGGACCTGAAGGTAGAGCTCATCCCAGCGATGCGCGCGCCGCTGCATGACCATTTGGGACCGGGGCTCTGGCAAGGGTTCGCAACCCAGCAGCCAATCACAGTTGAAGCATTCGTCGCCGAAGGTCAGCAGTGGCACGGGCGGTCCGTGCTCACGGATAGATCTAAGTACGCGCTGCGCCCCGAAGCCCAGCTTCGTCGTCATCGCGTCGATATGACGAAAATTCTATCTAGTACGTCCAGCTATTCATTGTCGGGATAGCCGAGAGAACCCCATCTGTGGACGGAAGCCGATATCGCAAGCCCCGCGTTTCGCAGACGTTTCCGTGTCTTAGTTTCTGCTGTCTACAAAAGTTGACGGGCGACAGCACTCGGCTCAGGGCGTGCTTGCGCCTCGGGTTGGAGAATATCCTGAGTGAATCGAATACAGCTTGGCGTTCCTGTAGGTCCGGCGCCTGATCCGTTGATGCATGAACAGTTTGAAGAAGCTCGCGGCAACGGCGTTGTCGCGACAGTTTCCCCGGCGGCTCATGAAGTATTCCAGATTGTGAGTCCGGAGGAACACGGCTCTTTACAGAGTGTGACGCCGCGAGATTGCCCGCACTATCGCGACAGACCTGAATGAACAGGGCGTCTTGCCACCGCGGAATCGCACGGCCGGCCGGTCCTTTTCGACCATCTCGGGCAACTGGAAGCGCGGCACAGGACCGGCATCCGTAGCGATATCTACGTGGCCCACGAGCGCGGCCGCCGCCCGAAGCATCTCCTCTCGGCCTTCTCCAGTGCAGATTTCGCAGCGCCGGGTACATCAAGATCAGCGCGACACACTATGGCTATTCTGCCGCGCGTCATTGCGGCACCTGCGACAACCGCCGGTATATAGGCTGCGCCGAAACTCGAGGTCCGGGTTCTCGACCGGGTTGAAGGATTAGTTCACTCACCCCGAGTTCATCCCCGAGTTTTGAATGGTCATCGCATCGCGCTTCGCGGCGAGCTCGGAGCCATTCTTGTGCTGTGCGAGGGGGGGGGTCGTCAGAAACACCGACGCCCACCGGGTGGGCGGGCGGTCGAGGCAAGTAACGTTGGTTGCGGGAGCCTGACACCACCGAAATCTATCATCTTCAGGTGTCACAAGAGCGCAGTTCTGGCTGCGAGGCGGCAAAAGCCATCTACTTCAACCTACCCTACCCGGACCATAGGAGCTCTGCATGCTCATGTTTCTCGACCTCGAGGCGTCGAGCCTCTCCACGCGATCATGGCCGATCGAGATCGGCCTCGCGTGGATCGGCAACGACGGCTCGATCGCGTCTGAAGGACGTCTCATTCGACCGGACCCGTCGTGGTCCGTAGACGACTGGGCAGAGGACAGCGCAGCCGTTCACGGCATCACACTATCTGAACTCGCCGAAGCCGAGCCGGCGGCAGAGGTCGCCGCCTGGGCGCAGCAGAGGATCGGGAGCGCAGCCCTCCTTTCCGACGCGCCCCAGTTCGACGCGTACTGGCTCGATCGACTGATTTCCTCTGCAGGCCTGCCCCAGCCCGACCTGCGCGATCTCGACACAGCCGCGGCATTCGCCTTTTCCGGGATCCTGCTGAGGAGGAGGGGCCGCTGAGGGCGTTCTTGAAGGCTCTCGACCGCGCCCCGCACCCGCACCGGGCGGAAGCAGAAGCCCGTGGCCTGGCAGGGGCGTGGGCGGCCGGAGAGCGGGTGAAAGCGCTGCGCGGGAAAACGAAAGTCCGTAGGTCTACGCTCCGCGACAGCTGACGCATCCAGTGCGGCCGGTCGAGGGCTATACGCGCGGAACGATCGAGGAAGTTCGAGAAATTCGAGAGGCAGCCACCGGCACGGGATTTCGGTGGTTTTATACCCATTGGCGAGGGGCAGAACGCTGAACGGCACCGCAAGCGGTGCCGATCAAATCGTTCAGCTCGGAAGGCTCACGCCTTCGTCTGGTCGTCGGATGTGGAGGCTCCGGCGGCCGGATGGACTGTTGTTTGCGTTGTCGGCGTGGATCCGGCGGCAATTATCGCGGCGGTCGCGTCGGGGCGCAGAGGGTGCGCTGCGATCAGCTTCCGATCACGGGCGGTCGCTGCCTGCTCGAATTCAGCGAACAGCTCGGCGAGAGCCTTTTTGTCGAGAGTGCGCAGCTGTCTGGCCTGCGTTCGCATCATCGCCTCCATGCTGGCGCGTTCGATGGCGGCGTCTTTGTCAGCTTCACTTTCGAGGACGATCTTCAGGCGGTCCATGAGGGCGTCGGTTTTCTTGCTCATGGTCTTTCTCCTTGGTGAGCGTTGCGGTGTCGGGAGGTCCTGCCTCCCTTACCCAGAATCTGGGATCATCCTTCTGAGGACGGAAAACGAATCAGCGCGGATCCGGTGTTTTTTTTGGCGGCGCCTCTGCTTTTTCTGTCCCGCCGTATCGTCGCAGTACGGTCAGGTTCCTCGTGACGGACTTGAGCGCGTCGCCGAGGCCGGCGCGAACGTTCTCGGGCAGGCTTGCAAGGATCCCATCGAAGGATGCCCAAGCAGTGCGGAGCTCTGCGACCTCTCGCGTGAGCTTGCCCTGCGCCTCCTCCTCCGCCTTCTTCCGCAGGCGCGCCAGCATCGGCGCGAAGATCCGCGCGACCCGCTTACGTGCTGCCAGAGCCCTTACGAGTTGCGGTGGGAGGGCCTTCTCCTTCGTCGGGTGGCACGCGTCCAGGGCCATAGTCGGGCGCAGATCGACTTCTGATCCGCCCTCGTCAATCTCGATCTGACCGGACCCGATCATCTCCGCCGCACAGAGAACGGCGTCAGCGTCCACTTCCCGCGCAACGACCTGGTCTTCACGCTTGCTCACGGCGCGCTCCCGCTTCGCAATCGCGAGTTCCTGTTCGGCCCGCCATTGGGTGGTGCGCGCGTGCTGACGACGCGGAAGTAGCGTCCCCCCCGCCTCGCGCGCCTCCTTGATGGCGGCTGCCCTACGCTCTCCCCGGATCAGCATCAGATGAGCGAAGGCCTCGCCGACGCTGTCCTGGCCCAGCTCGTAGTTCTCAATAACCCTGTACCTCGATGGCTGCAGCATACGGCGCGTCGCGATGACCTCGCTCACACCGGTCACCTTGTTCTTGCGCGTCATCTCGACGGTCGTCTCCGGAAAGATCACCGCATGAACATGAAATGCAGCCTCGTCTCGATCGTAGCGAGCATGGATGACATCGGCGCCGAAAGTGTCGAGCAACCACTTGTTCGCGCAGGCCAAGAAATCGGCCTCGCGATTCTCGCCCATGAACTTCGCCATGGCATCATCGAACCACTCGCTGTTCGCCGTCAGGATGATCTCGCGGAGCGGCCCGTGACTGGTCGGCCGCCACGGGTCCTTCGGCCCCTCCAGGAGACGGCGCTGCAGATCCTTCTTTCGGTTGCGGGCTTTCAGGCTCTCGATCTCGGCGACGTGGTTCTCGAGCGCCATCTCCGTGACGCGTTCCCGAGCGAGTTCGACCCAGTTTTCCTCGCCGATGAACCTCTTGTTGCGTTTGCTGGGCGAGGGGTCTGCGTGCGACAGATCCCCGCCCTTGCGCAGCCCGTGCATTTCGTAGCCGCGCAGATCGCTCAGGACCATGCCGGCCATGCGCATGACGATTGGGTATGCCTTGGGAGTATGTGAGCCGTCCATCTTCCGATCTCCTGCAGTGGGCTGCGGAGGAGATCGGAGCGTCCCTGAAGGCACGGAAATCAAAGCATCTCGGGATGCGGAGTCGTCAGGAGCGAACAACGAAGTACGCGGCACATCTGTGGGATCCGAACCTCCATGGCAGGTGGAGACGAAGACCAGGCATTGGAGCCTCCTCGTTTTACGCCTATAGTTCGCCAAAGTAGCGGATAAGGAATGCGACATGGGAGACTGCGAGTTCTGCGCTGAGTTTCAGGGCAGCGGGCCTGCCCGCTTTCGATCTATGTATGAAGGCGTCGCAAGCCACAGGATTATCGCGAAGACCGACCGGTTCGTCGTGATCCCAACGCTCGGACAGATCTTTGAGGGCAGCCTTCTGATACTACCTACTGCGCATGTCGAAACCTGCGCCGCTCTCGACGACGGCGCTCGTGCCGAGATGCTTGGCTTAGTCGACAACATGGTTACTCGATGCGCCGTCTGGGGAAGTCCGATCGTGTTCGAGCATGGCGCTACATCGGCGATGGGTGGAGGATGCGGCCTTCACCACGCGCACCTACACGTCGTGCCTCTTCCGAAGCGGACGAGACCCGAACTGATGTTTCCGGAGGCATCTGCTACGGCGAAAGATCTGGCGGAAGCGTGGCGGGCCCTATCTGGTTCGAATCATTATCTTCTAATAGGGCACTCCGACGGCGTACGGTTGAGAAATCTGGACATCCATCCGGGCACGTTCCAATCGCAATTCTTTCGCCGCCGGATTGCGGAGCATTTTTCTCTAGACAGGCCATGGGACTGGCGAAGCTACAAGGGCATCGAACCGGCGGTATTGAAGGTGCTTGCTGAAAGCGTACCTGATGCTGTCTAGCGCCGGCATCGTCGAGCGGCTTCAGGAAGGTACGGTGGAGATCAGTCCCTTCTCTGAAGTTCAGCTAAGAGGCGCCAGCTATGTACTACGGCTCGGGAACAGATTCCGTAGATGGATGCCCGGGTCCCCGCTTCGACTTTGGGAACCCAACGCCGCCGGTTCTGCACTCGCGGTGCCAGAGACGGCCGACAATCTGTCGCTTGAGCCGTCCGCTCTTGTGCTTGGATGTACGCGGGAACGGATCCGCTTGGCCGACGGTATCGCCGGTCAGCTCTCGCCCCTATCCCATGTCGCTAGGTTCGGCCTCGGCGTGACCTGTGGCGCCGACTTCATCAATCCGGGCTTTGGAAGCTCAGGCGCTTCCTTGCTGACCCTCGAGCTCTACAACCACAACGTCCGGCCACTCGAACTACGCGCGGGAATGCCGATCGCGCACTTGCGCCTCATTTCGATAGGAGCGGTGTACTGCGGAGACCCGCAACGTAGCATCTATGAAGGCAGCGATCCGCTTACAGATCCGCTATTGTACGAGGAGTGGGGCGTGTCCCTGGGACTCGATGTTGAGAACCCGTCGTGATGACACGCATCTGGCCGCCCCATTGCTGCGTCCCGGCCTTCGTGCACGCTGCACTCGTGCAGCATGGGGTCGAATTTCCGTTCCCCGAGACTATACCAGGCCTCATCGGCGTTCGCGTCGATCCCAGTCAGGACAACCCACTAAAGCTCGCGCTCGCCGACGCGGCGCATCCGCCAGGGATTCGAGGAGCCGATGCGGAGCTCGAAGTAAATCGTATGTTCGCGGACCTCGAGCTGGACCTACGCCTGCGACGCGTGCGGTTCGACTCTTTGAAAGCAGAGCTTTGGGTTGACGTGCTCGACGCCGCACTGTCCAGCGGCGCCGCCGTTGGGATTGGGTTCGACTACAACCACTTCATGGGCCGGACGACTCCGAAAGCAGCCGCGCAGCACGTCTTACGTGTACTGTATCGGGACGTAGGTTCGTTGACGCTGTTCGACGACTCGGGTGAGGCCAAACCAGCGACGATCAATGCCGATTTTCAGCGAGTAAAATCTGCGGTGCTCTCTATCCGTGACGGGTTCTGGATCATAAATGACAGAACACGCCTTGACTTCCCGCACGTTCCAATGTGGCAGAGCTAACTTATCATGCTGAACAAAATTGAACTTGTTTCTGAGATGCTACATCCAGAGACAGAGGCAGCTCTAAAAGGAGCGCTCGAGCGCTTCTATGAGTGCGAACAGATCGCCGAAATTTGGCCGTCTGCGGAGCACAACGGCGTCCGACTGCCACTACATGAAGTTAGGGTCGTCGTACTTCCGCTGGATCGAATAGGTGCACCCGCGGGCGCAAGCGGCGCCGGCGTTTATGTGGCATATTATAGTCATAATGTCGGCGAGGCCGAAAGACGATCTCCGTCACAGCCGCTGGTGGCGAAAATCGGTCCGCCGCGCAAGCTGTGCGAGGAGAAAGAGGGCGCGGACGGGTGGCCCAAGCTTACTCGCTCGCAGAAAGGCAAGTTCGCCTTCCCCATTTATTATGACGCTACCGAGGCTGCCGCAAACCGCGCAGTCCTGCTGGCACCGTTCCAGTCTCGATCCCAGCCGACGCATGGAGGAAGCCGAAACGATGTGGAGGTTCGCGACCTATGGCATTTGCTGGATAGCAAGACTGAGCTGTTGCGGCCCGATGCAGTCGATTGGGATAAAGTGTCGAAGCTGATTGCGCAAGCGCTAGATGCTATGGAGCCACCTCATCAGGGAGGGCGGGGCAGACCACCGGCGACCAATGCTGCGTACGCCGACCACTATGAAAAGTACCTGCGGAAGACGACTAAGGATTGCGAGGGGAGCAGGAGCTACATGCTGTCAGCGTTGTTCGGTGAGGCGCAAACGACTCGCGCATTTGGTACATGTTGGCCTAATCCCACCTTAATCATCCAGAGAATCATCGAACAGCGGACTTCAGCCCCAGTCGTCCTCGGGCCGGTACATGGCGACCTCCATCCCAAGAATATCGTGCTCGACACGAGCGACAGCGTGCAGATCATCGACTTTGGGTGGGCAGCGGCTGAACGTCCTATCGTCTTAGACTACTTGCTACTCGACCTCAATCTCCGCGGAACAACACTCCCTTCTCAGATTTCTGAAGAGGACATGCTCAAGCTCGCCGGCTTTTTACGTGATTCCCATGACGCATGTGGGCTTCCAGTGGCGGTACGTAAACGCGCCGAAATCATCCGCGACGTGATCTGGCGCAAAGCGCAAGAGCGGGTGGTGCGAAATGATTGGGAACGCGAGTACATGATCCCACTATTTTTGGTCGGCTATGGCCTGCTGGTGCACCTAGATAGCGCCCGCAACCAGGTCGCTTTGATCGCGACGGTGCTACAGCTTGCTTTGGAAATCGACAGAATCGTACCTCAAGGATCGTCAGCTTGAGCCTCTCAGATAAACCCCTTCGTCTTTCCGACTTGGGCGAATTTGCCCTGATTAGAAAAATTATCTTACCGCTCGCGACGGCGGCGGACGGGCTGACAAGCGTGGGCGACGACTGCGCCTTCATAGAGACTGGCAGCGACACGCTGGTAGTCAGCGCCGACGTTGGCCCTCGACCGCTCGTGAGGAGTCTGGCCGCGCATCACGAAGATTGGGAAGCGTCAGGTTGGCTTTCCGTTGTTGCCACTGCGAGCGATATCGCGTCGGCGGGCGCCAAGCCTCTACTGCTGACCAACTGCATCGATGCGCCTGCGGACCTTGAAGTCCAAGCTTTACAGAAATTTATGCGTGGCTACTTTCGGGCGATGAGTGCCTTCGGCTTTCGTAATGGCGGCGGTGATCTCCGGCAAGGCCCTGATCTTGCCGCACGCGTGTTTGGCGTTGGCACCCTCGCCGGAGTCCGGCGCATTGGGCGCGACGGCGCCCGCCCCGGCGACCGCATCGCCGTCGTCGGCGCGGCGGGCTCATTTATGGCACGCTATTTGCTCGCTTCAGAGGCTGAAGTACCCGACCCGACGTCGACAGCTGCGCCAACCGAATCCGCAGACACACTGCGCTTCCCGATGCCACAATTGCGCGCGATGCGGCTACTTGCAGAGCATGATCTCATTCTTGCAGCATCGGATACCTCCGACGGCCTCCTCGGCGCAATTGGGAACATCGCGGATGCGTCAGGGTGCGGTTTCGCGCTCGAGCTCCGGGACGATCTACTTTCGGATGAAGTGCGGCTCGCGTCAGCATTGCCACGAGTCGCAAGTCCTTGGAACCTCTTCTTTACTTGGGGTGACTGGTCGGTGGCGGTCGTCGTGAATGAGGAGCGCGTAGCGGAGTTCGGCGAATTTTGTGCCGCCAACGGAATCGAGGGGCAGCTCCTCGGGCGGGTCACATCGGCGCCTGGTGCACTGACCGCCGAGTTGTCTGGGCGCAGCTACTCGATAACACCTGTCAGGAACGAAAACTTCGTCCGTCGAGGATTTAACTCAGGACTGGAAGGTCACCTAGATTACATCCTCTCGACACCAATTCTGACGTCAATGGAAAAAAAATGAACACAGGCCCCGAACTTCGCCTCATCCTCGCGACGCGTGCCGCCGGCCTTCCGCCTGAGCTGGCTGAAACGGGGTTTGTGTCCATGCCGAATGGAGTTGCAATCGATCATCTTGAGAATGCCGGGTTATGGTTCGGGCCGCGCAGGATACTTGAAGAAACTGAGGAGTTCAGACAGGTAATCCCGTATATCGTGCTGTGCGTTGGCAACCGGATCGTGCGCTACAAGCGGACGCCGGTCGGCGGCGAGAAAAGATTGCACGGTCAATTGTCACTCGGAGTCGGCGGACACGTGGATTTGGGAGACGGACGTTCATCGGGCGAAAACTTTGATCTTTTCGCCACAATCGAGCAGGCGTCCGAGCGGGAGATACGGGAAGAGCTTGGCGACTTGACTGTAAGCCGTCGCCGCTGGATTGGCCTGTTGGTCGACAACGACAACCCCGTGGGGCGAGTGCATATTGGCCTGATCGGCATTTGGCACATTGACAAACTTCCGGACAGAGTCGCCGAGGACACCTTAGGTGAGGTAACCACCGTGTCGCTTTCAGAGCTTGCGAAGGACGCCGGTTCACTAGAAACTTGGTCGGCTATTTTGCTACCGCGGCTGCAGGCAGAAATGGCCAATGCCAATCATATCTTAGTATCAGAGTCCGACCCAAGCCGATAACGCTCGCAGTGGCGTTTCGCCGGGGGTTCTTCGGGCCGACTTCAACCGTTCAAGCAGAACGCCGATATAACGTTATTGGAAAGGCGTCCCCTTCGACGTGACTGATGCTAGTTACGCCGCCCGTCTCTGAGCTCAATGAAAACGCTCGAAAGCAGCTTCTTGCGCCACAAGTGCAGCGACCCCCGGCTCTTTCAGCTATCTGATATGTCGGCATCCGACGGCCTGTCGTCCATCATGTCGTATTGGGCCGGGCAGAGCCACTGGCACGTGCCAGTGGCGGCTCCGGCCGCACAGACAGGCTCCTTCCCGCCACCGAGACAAGCGCCATACGTGCGACAAGCTTAATCATCAGCTTGTGGCGCCGCGTTGACCAGCGACCGGTAGAAAGGTACCGCCGCATACGTGTGGATGACGCTGATTGTTCGGTAGCAATCTTATCTTCAACCTCGCGTTTCTTCGCTAGCTGGGAGGCTTATCTGACTGCAAAGACCTTACCAACTGCAGGCACTTTACTCACTAACCAGCTGGCACTCCGGCACTGCGTGCCTGCGTTCCAGCTGTCGTTCGCCAGGGGTGAACCCCTGGACCCCGGCGCCGCTGCGCGACGCTCGGGAGACGCTCCGCCCTCCCGAACCCGCCAGGCGCTCCCGCGGGGCCGAGGGTCATCGTTCCGCACTCCCCCTCTGGACACCCCCTGCTCGCGGGGTCGTCGTTCGCCACTCCCCCTGCACCCCCTGGCAGCCGTCGGCTCGACCAGGGACGCGCTCCGCTTCCCTGGACCCTCAGGGCAGGACCCGCTCACACCCCGCTCTGTCCTGCACCTCTCCGGCTTTATCACCCACGGGGGGAACGGTCTGGCATCCGTGATGATCCGGCGGATGGCAGGTCCGCTCCGTGCCGCGCGCGCTTTATGACGCGCGGCACGGAACGAACCCGGCCGGGTGAGTTCGAAGATCGACGCGTCTTCCTCAATCAGCGTTGGAGACGCTCACATGTATCACGACCCCAAACCCATCATTGCCCAGCCTGCATGGCCAGATGACCTGCAACGCGGCGACGTCGTCCAGTTTCGCTTTCCCCTCGCCGAAGGGGAAAGCAAAGGGCAACGGCCGCCAAAAAAGCGGCCGTGTCTCGTTCTCGAGATTGAGACCAAAGGCAGCCGCCGTTTTGCGACCCTCGCATACGGAACGGATGCGCAGACGAAAGCCAATCAGGGCTACTCGATCTTCGTCCGTCGCGGCGGAGCCATGGCCGCGGCCGGTCTCACCAAGCCGACGCATTTCGTGTGCGCGCGCCGGATCACCGTAGCCATCGGCCACGTCGGGTTCGAGGCGAGCTCCGCCACGGGCTCCCCGATCATCGGGCGGCTCGACGAGGCCCTCATTGAACGGATGAACGCCCTCCGGGCGCGCATCCATGCCGAGCACGACATCGCTGTCGAACGTCGTCGCGAACGCGACGAGGAACAGCGCCGATGGCAGCGGGAAGAACGCGATTTCCGACAGCGGAACCGCGCCCTCCGCGCCGCCACCTCCCCCACGAAAGGAAAAGCCAGTGCCTGATCTCTGCCTCGATAATCTCGACCACTTCATCGCTGACGCGATCTCGACCGCCCGCATCGTGATCGTAGCTCTCGGCGAAGATGCGATACCCCATCTGCCCGCCACTCGCCGGTCGTTCGCAAAGGATGTCCGAGGGCGCATGAACCCGGACCGGCTTTTTGAGACGCAGACGATCTTCGACCTCGATGGGCTGATCGAGGTCCTCGAGACGGCGATTTTGAGCGGGACGCACGAAGAAACGATCTTCGACAACAGCCTCGAGAACGTGTCGACGACTGGCTGGACGCGGCGCCACTATAGCCCGTCCGCCGAAGCCTTGGGGCGTGCGCTGATCGTGATCCTCCATCTCCGCGAGACGCTCCAGGACATCCGGGACCTGCGGGATACACAGCGTGTGCTCAACCGCATGCACGCGGAACCATAACACGAGATCGGGGGCGGCGACGCCCCCGCCAGGGCACGCCGGCGACATCCCTCTGCTGCTACAGATGCCGGCGCGCCCGTCCTACTCTCTGGTATGGAAGGCGTGAGGGTTTCGTTCGCAGCATTACGCGTGGCAATTTTCTCGCCGTGCGTTGCATAGGGCTTCATTGCGCGAAATAGATGGCCCCCTCGGACGGGGAAGGGCCAGTCATGCTCCTGACGGACATCAAGAGTGCTCACGTCCGCTATCTCGCGGATCCAGCTTCTGATCCAGTGATGCACTTTGTACCGGCAGAGATGCGCCAAATGCGTCGGCGGCGGGTGGAAGGCCTGCTGCAGGCGATCGAGAGCGTCAAACTCTTCACCGTCGCAGGCGCAGCCTATGACCTGATTTCGACTATGCAGATGGAGGGGGAGGAGGAGCGCCTTGGCCGCCAGCTCGACGAAGCGCCGCTGCCGTTCGATTCGATATGGATGGAGTTCACCCGCCCGCGTTCGGCCCCTCAACAGGGTGAAAGCAGAGAAGCTGTCACCGGCATGATGCTGATCCGAAACAATGACGGCTCAACGTCAATCGCACAGTTCCACAAGGGCGGACCGGAAGGTTTTCTTGAGCCCATGATCCAACTCGAGGGCAAACGGGGAGAAGCGTTGGGAATCGGCGAGGACCCTTTCATCCACTTCCGCTACCCTCCAGATCCGGAAGCACAGGACAGGCGCTTCACGGGTGCGGTCGAACTGGCTGTGAGGGGGCTGAACCATGTTCTGACGACGGTGGGCCTCATCGCCTCAAAGGGTGGGCCATTGACGCCCGACGAGGAGAACCTGATGTCCCGGCAAGAGCGGCGGCGGCTGGAGCGGACGGGCGCCCTCCCGAAGGGGCCGCCGCGCATGGTCACCCGGATCCGGATCAGCGGAACCGCTTCCTTCGGGACGGCGAGACCGGCAATCGCATCTCGCGGCCCTCTGACGCGGACGACATCGTCTACGGCGAGGCGCCCGAGCTCGCGATCATCGACGACGATGTCTGGAACCGCGTGCAGGACCGCCTCGAGGCCACGCATGAGAAGTACGCTGGCAAGACGGCGCCCCTCAACGACAGCCATCGCGCGAAGTACCTCCTCAACGGGATGGTCAAGTGCGGCTGCTGCGGCGGCGCGTACACGATCGTCGCGAAGGAGCGCTACGGCTGCTACAAGCGCAAGACGCAGGGCAAGCAGGAATGCAGCAACAGCCGCACGATCACCCGCCACAAGCTGGAGACGCGCGTCCTGGCGCGCCTGCGCAAGGGCCTCATGACACCGGGTTTCGCACAGCAATTCGCGGCCGAGGTAGACCGCCTGATGGCGACGTCCCCGGACGACGCCACCGCCGCCCGGGCTGAGCTCGAGACGCGCCTGAGGAAGATGGAGGCGACGATCGACCGCCTGCTCGATCGGCTGGAGGGCGAGGAAGCCAGCGAGAGCCTGATGAGCCGCCTGAAGACGCGCGAGGCCGAGCGCGATGCGCTGCGCCAGGAGCTCGCCGAGACCGCCAATCCGCAGCCGATCGTGCTGCCGACCCGAGGTGAGCTCGAAGCGATCTACCGCGCGCAGGTGGAACGCCTGGAGGGTCTGCTGACCGGAAGCGACCACATGGTGGCGGCGAACGCGCTGCTGCGCGAGCTTCTCGGCGAGGTGCGCGTCAAGGGCGATCCCGAGGCGCGGGACGGCACGGCAATCGAGATCCGGCGCGAGGCGTCCCGGATCTTCCAACCCGTTGGGCAACCCGTTGGGGAGACGCAAAAAAGCGCCCCTTGGGGCGCTGGTTTGTCGTTGATTCAGATTTCGTTGGTTGCGGGAGTAGGATTTGAACCTACGACCTTCAGGTTATGAGTCTAACCGGCGCATGTTTGACGGTGTTTGCTGAAGACGTTTCTTTATATCCATATCAGTATCTTAACAGGACACTGACTTTGACGAGCATACTCCGAGATTGCTCGTATTTGCTCCCCCGTGTAGCACCAGCGTAGCATCGTAGCACCACGCCGGGAGGACCGTTTGGCCAGTCATCGCCTGAACTTCACGAAAGCCGCACTTTCGAAGGCGCCCGCCGCCAACAAGGGACGGAAGGATTACTACTACGACGAACGCGAGCAGGGGCTGGTCCTGGCCGTGTCGTCGGGCGGCGCCAAGACGTTCTACCTCTACAAGCGCATCCAAGGGCGACCGGAACGGGTGCTGCTGGGCCGCTTCCCCGATATCAGCATCGAGAACGCCAGGAAGGCCGCTCAGAAGGCCAAGGGCGAAATTGCCAGCGGCAAGAACCCGCAGGAGGACAAGCGCGCGATCCGGGACGAGATGACCTTCGGCGCGCTCTTCACGGAGTACATGGAGAAGTATTCCAAGGTGCATAAGCGGTCCTGGAAATACGACCAGCGCGAGGTGACGAAGTTCCTGTCGCATTGGTTCACGCGCAAGATATCGACGATCACCAAGTCGGAAGTGGAACGCCTGCACGCCAAGACCGGCAAGGAAAACGGCCTCTATCAGGCCAACCGCCTGCTGGAACGTGTCCGGTCCATCTTCAACAAGGCGATTGATTGGGGCTGGGATGGCGCGAATCCGGCGACCGGCATCAAGAAGTTCAAGGAACAGAGCCGCGACCGCTTCTTGCAGCCCGACGAGTTGCCCCGCTTCTTCGAAGCCCTGGCTCGCGAACCGAACGAGGCGGCGCGCGACTTCTTTCTGATCTCGCTCCTGACCGGGGCGCGGAAGTCCAACACGCTGGCGATGCGCTGGTCCGAGATCAACTTCGACGCCGCAACCTGGCGGATCGAGCTGACGAAGAACGGCGAGCCGCAAACGATTCACCTGCCGCAACAGGCCCTAGATATTCTGAAGGAACGCAAGCTGCGCTCGGATAGTCCCTGGGTGTTTCCCGGCCGGGGGGCAAAGGGCTACCTGGCGGACCCGAAGAAGGCGTGGCTGCGCATCCTGGCCGAAGCGGGGATCGATAATCTGCGCATCCACGATCTGCGCCGTACGCTTGGAAGCTACCAAGCCGCAACCGGGGCCAATGGCTACATCATCGGCAAGTCGCTGGGCCACCGCAGCCAGCAATCCACCGCGATCTATGCCCGGTTGAACCTGGACCCGGTGCGGGATTCGGTGAACAAGGCGACAGACGCAATGTTCAGCCATGCCCGCTCTCAGGCAAAGGAAGCCTGACGTGCCAGCCGACGATCTCTACCCCCGCCTTGCGATCAATCTCGACGAAGACACCGACCTGCAGATTGAGGCGATCCTCGGTCCGGCACTTATCGACGAAGTCGCTCAACATGCCGACGTGCCCCAAGATGGAGAACAACGCGGCGTCCTACGGGACGGGCTAAGGCGTGCTTTCGAGGCTTATGTTGACGCGTGCTCGGAGCGAGAGGGCCAGCGCTCGGAGAAGGAGGACAACAGGGCGCTGAATCGTGTCGCGAAGGCGGCCGGGCAACTGGAAGCTGCCTTGCTTGATCTACAGGAGTTCCCCGGCGTGGAAGCGCGTCTTGAGCGGAGTATTCGCAACCGCCCGACCCCGCTTGCGCATAGCGAAAGCCTGGACCTTCCAAAACTCATCGGTACGCGTCGAAATATCTTCGCGGATATTCGAGACATGCTGATCGACTTGCAGGTTTACGGGGAAGACGCCGTGAACCGCGAGCCGCATCCGGTTTGGATCGGAGCTGTTGAATCAGGCGAGTCAGCCTTTCGCTTCGATAGCGACGAAGAATTAGAAGAACGGCGTAAAGCCTGGCGTGCGCGTTCCAATGAGCGGAAGTTCCCCAAGGATCATGCAATTCAGGAATTCTTGCGGACCTTCCGACCGACTTGGGACGCGCTCTCACCCCATCCCTTCACGCACGGCATGTACCACAAGGACGCGAAACAGACCGTCTCGCGCCTTGTCGATGCAAGCCACCTCTCCCTGCAAAAGATCGACGGGGCAGTGACGCGACAAGCCATCACCACGGCCGTGCGAAAGCTGGTGTAGGCCTTTCCCATAGCAAGAGCCGGGACGGAAACCTGCCCCGTTTTCACTATCGGGTTTGATAGAGACCGCCGCGCTTTGTTGGCAGCATCCCCTTATCGCAACCGATTGATGAGGAACGCTGAAATGACCCCTACCCCGAAAAACCTCCTGACGCCGCAGGAGGTCGCAAACCGCCTGGGCGTTTCGATCACGACGCTCAGCACCTGGAGATGCACCAAGCGCTATCCCCTGGCCTACGTGAAGGTCGGGCGGCTGGTGCGCTACCGCCTGGGCGACGTGGAAGCCTTCGAGTTGGCCCGCCTGCAGGAGATGGTGGCCAATGACAACTGAGACGCTGCCCTTCCGCCATATCCAGTTCACCACCGTGAACATGGCCTGCCGCCAGAACTTGCCATCTCTCCTGACCGCCTGGTTGCCCGATGGGCGTCGCGTGGGCGACGAATGGACGGCCCGCAATCCGACCCGCGCCGACCGGCGCCCCGGTTCGTTCAAGATCAACATTCAGACCGGCCGATGGGCCGACTTCGCCACCGGCGACAAGGGTGGCGATCCGGTCAGCCTCTATGCCTATCTCAACGGCCTGTCCCAGGGGCAGGCCGCGCGAGAATTGATCGAGACATGGGGGATGGACGGATGAGCGATTCAATCGCGCACCTGCGTCACCCGAAGGCGGGCAGACCGACCGTGCAATACGTCTACCGCGATGCGGTCGGAACGCCGGTCCTGATGGCCAACCGCTACGACAAACAGGACGGCAAGTTCTTCCTACCCTACGACCTGATCGCGGATGCCTGGAAAGCGCCGGAATTGCGCCCGCTCTACCGCCTGGACGCACTGGCGGAGGCGAACGCGGATCGCGCCGTGATCGTGACCGAAGGCGAGAAATGCGCGGATGCGCTGGCAAGCCTGGGCTATGTCAGCACGACGACATTCGGCGGCGCCAACGGCGCACACAAAACCGACCTGGCACCGCTTCGGGGGCGCAAGGTGATCCTCTGGCCGGACAAGGACGAACCCGGCCTGAAATACGCCGAAGGCCTGGCTGCCACCTTGCATGCCGAACTTGGCGCCCTGCCCCGGATCATTCCCACAGCGGATATCGTGCTGCGGTCGATACGTAGCGCGAACCGCAATGCGGCGCCCGACGCTGTCTTCCCCAAGGGCTGGGATGCCGCCGACGCGGTGGCGAGCGGCTGGGGCGTGCACGAGATCAACACACTGATCGAGATGGCGCGCCCCCACGCCGAAGAGGACACCGACCGAACGGAGCCGGACGAAGCGCCGCTCTTCGATGACCTGGAATTGTGGCACACGCCCGATCATCGCCCCTTCGCGACCTTCCGCCGGGATGGCCGGTGGCAATCGCTCGAACTGACGTCTTCCAGCTTCAAGCAGCTTCTGGCCTACGAGACGTACCGGACGACCGGAAAGGCCCCGCCCGCCGCGAAGCTGGACGACATGCAGCGCCAGATGATCGGCCAGGCGCGCTTTGAGGGCGCAACCAGGCCGGTATTTACCCGGATCGGGCGGAACGGGGACGCAATCGTGCTGGATTTGGGCGGCGCGGATTGCGCCCGCGCCACGATCACAGCGAACGGCTGGCGGGTGGATAGCGGAAATGAACCGCGCTTCGTGCGCTCCCCGTCTGCATCCGCCCTGCCCATGCCGCTCCCTGAAAGCGGAGACGTTGCCCTCCTGAAGCGCTTCGTGAACGCGGCCAGCGAAGATGACTTCCGATTGATGGTCGCTTGGCTTCTGGGATGCTTGCGGCCGGAAGGTCCCTATCCCCTGCTAATCCTGAGCGGGGAACAGGGCAGCGCGAAAAGCACCACGTCGAAGGTTTTACGGTCCCTGGTCGATCCTTCCACGCTCTCGACGCGGAGCTTGCCGCAAGACGAGCACAACCTGGTCATTGCGGCACGGGGAACGCATGTCTTGGCCTTCGACAACATATCGCGGATCAAGGGAAGCATGGCGGACGCACTTTGCCGCCTGGCAACCGGGGGCGGCTTTGCGACGCGCAAACTGCACAGCGATTCCGACGAGGTACTCTTCGACGCCACCCGTCCCAGCTTGCTGAACGGCATTCCCGATCTCGCGGAACGGGCAGACCTGGCCGACCGGGCGATCACGTTGACACTCCCAAGTATCGCAGAGAACCGCCGTGCCTTTGAAGGAGAGTTCTGGGACCAGTTCGAAGAGGTGCGCCCTCGCATCCTGGCGGGCCTGTTAGACGCGACGAGCGGCGCGCTAGAGCGACATGACAGCGTGACCCTCCAAGACCGCCCCAGGCTGGCCGACTTCGCCCGCTGGGTGACGGCCGCCGAACCGAGTCTCGGGTGGCCACCGGGGGCCTTCCTGGCGGCGTACCAAGCCAACCGAAGAGAGTCCGAAGAGGCCGCGGTTGAAAGCAACGCAGTCGCAAGCGCCATCCTGACAATGGTCGCGGATTCAGGAACCTGGAGCGGCACGGCCGCAGAACTGATCGCGTACCTGCGGAAGCGCTATCCTGCGCTTACCGACGCTGCAGACGCATTCCCCCGCCAGGCGGCCGCCTTCGGTAGCGAGCTGCGCCGGGTCACGCCCCTTCTGAGACGGCAGGGTATCGCGGTCGCCCACGTACGCGAAGGAAAAGATCGGCGGCGGATGATACAGGTAACTAGGGCCTGACTGCTGTCCGCCCTGTCCGCCTGCCGTCCGCCCTTGATCCAACAGGGCTTGCAGGCGGACAGCGGCGGACAGGGCGGACGGCAGATTCGGGTTGTTTTGTCGACAATTTCGGCCGCACGCGTAGCTTGAATGCAGGACCAGCGCGAGTTCACAGTCAGCCGTTCTACGACATTCGCGCCAGAAGCCGTGGGCATGAAACCCTGTGTTCAGGCCTATCGATCTGTCGCCACCGCGCCGAATGAGAGATAGTCGACCGAACTCGCCCGTATCTGGACCAGCAAGGACGGCTAGCTGCGCAGCATGTGAAAGGCCGTGCGCGGGGATCGCGACGGTCAGGCAGCGCAGCGGTAAATCCGGTGCTTCTATCTCACGAAGGCGGTATCAGATACAGCGCAAGGGATGGAAACCGGGTGGCCGAGACCGCCACAGGCGGGCGCGGTTCACGACAGCCCGGCCGTCAAGGCATTTGGCGGGTGCGCCGACGGCAACAGACTGGACGCGAGTTCGTTTCAGTGGGATGATGCAGCTTCGGGTTTAGGTCAAAATAACAATGGATTAGCAGGCAGATGTCCTCGGGTGAGCTTTACATTCACGGCTATGAATTTCCGTGGTCCCTCGGGACGAACAGTCTCAAGGCGGATGAAGCCGATGATGGTCTCTCGCCGAGCGAGGCCTTTGATCTGAACACGCAGAAGCTTTTGAGCTTTCTTGAGTGCCGGGATGCACGCTTGGCGCTTTCGAAGACAGCGCACCAGTGCATTCTTGAAACGATTGTCATGAACAAGCCTGATCCGTCGATCGAATTCGGCAGCCTCGAAATACTACAGGCGCTCTATCTGACACGTCCACCGCGTCAGTCCCGCATTCCCACAGCGCCCGGAAGTTTTTCGCGCCACTGGCGTGTGCTCGGGCGCATGATGAGTGCCTTTATGTCGGAACAGGGTGAGGCACTGGACACGGAAGACAAGACGGATGTGCTCGTCTGGCGGGTTCGCCTTCAGACAGTGTTCTACCGTTTTCCCTATGATCAGGACGTGTGCGCCGGGATTATAGGCAATATTCTCTCCCGCGTGGATGCCAAGGTTGCGCAGGTGGTGCCGTTTGCTGAGCAGTACGCCCGGCTTTTGGGCGTGTCTCGGTTCGTAAGCGACCGGATCACGGAATTTTACGCGAACTGCGGGGAAATGCTGCGGGCAAAGACGCACGAGGACGTCAATGCGCGGATCAAATACTTCTGCGCCCGCAGCACGGTTGCAGCGCGCCTGTGGGAGCGTTGTCGGCACCAGAAGCGGACTGTGAGGGACCTCAGCCATCTTGGATATCAACTTTCGGAGCTCGCAACGCCGTGGCTATTCGCGCTTGAAAAGGAGGAACTTGTTTCCAAGTTCGGTGATGAAATCCTGCCGCTGATCGACCGGTTCTCACACAGCAGTGGAGAGCTTGCCGGCGCGGACCCCCGACGCTTCATCATGGATAACCCGGTGTGGCAAAAGCCCTTTATCACCATGCCTGACGAGACGTACCTGCTGCCGATCCCGCATTTCCCCTACAGCCATCCCTTCCGTATTGCCGAACACTTGATCGGCAACGAGCCGAAGGTGCGCACAGCATACAGCGACGCGCGTGCCGAATATCTGGAAGACGCCATGGCCGAGACTCTGGAACTGGCCATGCCCAGTGCCTCGATCTATCGGAGTGTGATCTGGGATGACCCGGCAACTGGCGTGCGCTATGAGAATGACGTTGTCGTTGTTCTGGACAATTTCCTGTTCATGTTCGAAGCCAAGTCCGGAAAGATTAGTCCGGCGGCACGTCGCGGCGCTGGGAAAAGTCTAAATACCAACGTCTCTGACCTGTTTATTGGGCCCGCGAAGCAGGCGCGACGACTCCAAAAATACTTGAATGACCGTACGGTGGCGATCAGCTTGCGGGACAAGAAGACCGGAAAACCGGTTCCACTTAATCTGGACCGGCTAAAGATCGCCTTCAGCTACAGCATCTGCCTAGAGCACTTCGCCTCGCTCTCCGCAACGCGCGAATTCTTTGCAGAAAGTGGCATCCTCGGCGCTGATGAGCCGTGGGCACCTGTGCTCTCGCTTGGGGAACTCGACATGGTTTCGCGGTTCCTCGATTCCGAAGTTTCGTTTGCGCATTATCTTACGCGACGACCGCTGATCGGCACGCAACTGGATTATGATGGGGATGAACAGGACCTGCTTTCAATGTATCTTACGAATGGGTTCTGCCTGCTAGGACGCGGTCCTGAGGACAAGCGCATTCTGTTCCATAACTCCGACGCGCAGGTAAGGAAGAGGACCGTTCCGGCAATCAATCGTGCAACGCCTGCGATTGTGGGGATCACCCTGCCGCCGATGTGGCAGCGCACTGTCTCGGAAATCTATGATTCATCCATCGGAACAGTGCGCCATCGTTTTGACATCATTTGCACGATCCTCAATCAGCCCCCTCCGGCATTGTCTGAACTTCAGGAATTCGTACGAAAATGGCGTCGCGGCGGCGGCGGTGCCGGCAAAGGCCCGCGTTACAGCATATATACGGTAGCGAACCGTCAGTTTGTCGTGGCGACGTGGCTTCTGTCAAAGGGCTTTGGGAGCGAGGAGGCGCTGATGGCCGAAGCGCGCCTTCTTGCACACGGCATCGCCAGCGAGTTCGACGGCACATCAGATGTCGTGGTCTTCATCTACCTGAAGAAGCCGCGCGAGATCACGCACAACGGCGTCTTTTTCTTCCGGCTTGGCCGGGAGGGCATTGGCAGAGTAATCTGAGAACAGTGTAAGCGCACTCAAGCGTTAGCTCCGAATAGTCAGTTCGCCGGCGCCGCACGGCACACCATCGATCTCGTCGCCGGTTCGTTCGATGGCTGCGCCTACTTACTCATACCAGGAAGAAGTATCGACCTTGATCTGTTGAGTGGTCTCGAAATTCTCAAGGTTGTTGACGGGAGATCGCAAGCTCACCTGAAAGGGAAAGGAGTCATTCAGCGTCGCGCCGTCGCCCCGGCGGAAATCGGACCGTGACCCATATACGAGTTCCACATTAACGTCACCGGTGACGTTCACATACACATACGCATGGTCAATCTTTTCGACGTCAATTTCATCCACGTAGGGGCATTCAACCCGCGTGTGTGTTGAGAGAATATCGAGCTCATCAAGCTCGGTCTCTAGGAATTTTTGAAGCGCATGCTCAGATATCGCATCCCGCAGATGCTCTTTGACGTTATCGCAAAGATAATCAATTTCTTCTCTAAGACCGGTGAGGGCGGTTACGCCCGCAAGAACGAAGTCACCGACTTCGTCGTCTGAATGATTGATGCGATCAGGCCGGACGTGTGTGTATTTGCTGGCCTCTTTATAATGATCTGCAAGTTCAGCGATTGACGCGGGCTCATCGAAGCCGAGA
Organism: Palleronia marisminoris; assembly: GCF_900172315.1. Lineage (GTDB taxonomy): Bacteria > Pseudomonadota > Alphaproteobacteria > Rhodobacterales > Rhodobacteraceae > Palleronia > Palleronia marisminoris. The sequence goes on along the minus strand of NZ_FWFV01000020.1, from coordinate 1,282 downwards.
GTGCCCAGAGCTGCATCTGGGAGACCACCGGAGATCGCGAAGCGGAGCCGCTGACGCCTGGTAGCAGCCTGCGCTGTTGGGTCCTGCACGTACCAAGGGCACTGCTGGACTGCTGCGTGGGCCGCCAGGCAATCGAGTTGATATGTCAGCAACTCTCGAAAGCATGACGCGATGAGGTTGAGCCGGACAGGGCTTTCGCTATCAGGCAGCAATCTTTCGATGCCGGTGCACAGGGCTTTCACGAAGTCATCGTTCGAGCCGTCGGCGTAATCACGAAGTTCCTGAGATACGCATTCGTATTTCATTGCCTCAGCCTTCTGGAAATCTATGCAAAATTAAGTCGAAATCATCGCGCTCATGCGCTTCATCTGTATCGTTGCCTCATGGAACAAATCGCCAAGCCGGCATGCGCGTGGGCGAGAAGCAACCGGTAGGCGTTGAGGCCGCATTGTTTCGCTTCTTCCTTTCGGGCGCCTTGCCATCGTGGTGCGCGCATCTGACGAGGTACCCATGCATTCTGTTTCCAAATAAGATCGCCGCCCCAGCACAGCCCGACATAATCGACCTCAAGACCTTGGCACACGAACTCGGAGAGCGGAACCTCCAGCGCGTTGAAGAAGCGACAATCACCGGCTGGCCGAAAGAGCCAATGGACTACGTCGGCGAAATCATTCGTCTTTGGGCGACGCCGGGATACCCTGTGCAATCAGCCGGACAGCAGCTTTGTCCGCAACTCTGACCCTCTGACGATCGAATTGCTGCGCCGTCCGCCGAATGACCGCTTCGGGGAGCCCCCCGAGCAGCATTCTCGCAAGTTGAGCGGCGGCTATGGCGATCGCGGCGTCGCCGTCACACTGCGTCCGGGAGATTGGAATGTCCGCTTCCTGCATGTTGTAGGCATTCGAGCGGATGGCATCGGATCTGGCAGTCCCAGCCGCTCCTACGCTTCGGCCTGGGCACGCGGGGGGAGGCCACGGGCGCGGCGGGGGCCGTAGTGCATCGGCTCAGCGCCGGCCAGACACCCTTTGCCGCGATCTTGCTTCACCACAGCGCATGCATTGCGCCACTCCGTAGCACCGGCGTAGCACCGCTTGGCATACTTCGAACGGAAAAAGCGCCCCTTGGGGCGCTATGTATTTGTTCCGCTGCTATTGTTTTGGTTGCGGGAGTAGGATTTGAACCTACGACCTTCAGGTTATGAGCCTGACGAGCTACCGGACTGCTCCATCCCGCGGCAATACTTGTCTGGATCGGACGGCCATTCTGGCGCGTTTCATCGACA
>NZ_FWFV01000025.1 GCF_900172315.1 Palleronia marisminoris | reverse complement strand
TGTCGATGAAACGCGCCAGAATGGCCGTCCGATCCAGACAAGTATTGCCGCGGGATGGAGCAGTCCGGTAGCTCGTCAGGCTCATAACCTGAAGGTCGTAGGTTCAAATCCTACTCCCGCAACCAAAGTTACTTGCCTCGACCGCCCGCCCACCCGGTGGGCGTCGGTGTTTCTGACGCCCCCCCTCGCACAGCACAAGAATGGCTCCGAGCTCGCCGCGAAGCGCGATGCGATGGCCATTCGGCGCGTCCGGATCCGGATCGAGCACGATCGTCTCGATGAGGCCGCGCAGGATCGCGACTGCTTCGTTTCGCGTACCTTCGGAGTTGAGCGCAGAAGCGAGGTCGCTCACCTTGTTGGCGTAGATGTCCGAGAGGCGCGGATGCAGCGTGACCGGCTCTGGCACGGGAGACGCGTGAAGCGTCTCTTCGAGTTCGGCCGGTTCAGCCTCCAGGTCCTCCATCTTCGCCTTCATGCTTGGGTGATACATCCCGTCGGTGATGGCTGTAAGCAACCGGTCGATCGCGGTTCGGACTTTGCGAGGCGGCGCTCGCTTACCTGTCGGGTCGTCTGCGCGTCGGTCTGATCCTTCTGCATCTCCCGGTGGAACTCCGCGATGAACTCTCGGACAAGTTCCGGATGCATGAGCTTCTCCTTGAGGCCGTGGAGGACACGCGCCTCCAAGTCGGTTCGGGCGATAGACCTGCGGTTGTCGCAGGTGCCGCGGTTGCGGGCGGCGGAACAGCCGTATCGCGTGGCGCTGATCTTGATGTATCCGGCGCCGCAGCAGCCGCATTCAAGCAGGCCCGAGAGAAGATATGCGGGGCGGCGGCCGCATTCTGAGGCTGGAGCTGTCGGGTGTTCGGAGCGAGCCGCCACGATTTCGTTGCGGATGCCTGTCTGGCGTGCCTTCACCCAATCCCACAGCGCGTCGTCGACGATCCGGAGGTGGGGGACCTCTTCCACGATCAACTCCTGCGGTGGGTTGGGCCGGGCCTGACGCTTGCCAGTCTCCGGATCCGTCACGAAACGCTGGCGATTCCAGACCAGGCGGCCCACGTAGAGCTCGTTGTTGAGTATCCCTGTGCCGCGCTTCCAGTTGCCGGAGATCGTTGAGAAGGACCAGCCACGTGCGCCGTCGCGTGGCGGCGGGACACCTTCCTTGTTGAGGTCTGCCGCGATGGTGCGGGCGCTCTTGCCGGTGTCGTACTCCATGAAGATGCGGCGGACGATGGCGGCCTCGTTCGCGTCAATGGCACGGTCGCCGGTGGTGAAGGTCCCGTCCGACAGGGGCTGGCGGTCAAGACGGTAGCCATAGCTGATCCCGCCTGCGGACTTTCCGGCCCTGACACGCCCCTCGAGGCCGCGATGTGTCTTCTGGGCGAGCTGACGAAGGAACAGGGCGGACATCGTCCCGCCAAGGCCGATATGCATCTCGCTGATGGAGCCCTCGGCCTTGGTGACGATCTCGACGCCTTGGAACGTCATGCGCTTGTGCAGGCCGGCGATATGTTCCTGGTCTCGCGACAGGCGATCCAGCCCCTCGGCGACCAGGACGTCGAACCCGCGCAGCATAGCCAGTTCCTGCATGCGCTGGAAACCGGGCCGAAGGTGTGTGGCTCAGCTGATCGCCTGGTCCGAGAAGACCTCAACGACGCTCCAGCCGCGCTCCGTGCAGAGCCGGCGACAGAGACGCACCTGGTCGTCGATCGAGGTCACGCTCTGCATGTCGCTGGAATAGCGGGCATAGATCGCGGCGCGTCTGGAGCCGGGCATAGTCATGATGAACCTTATCCTTCGTCTTTGCGGATCCTGCGCACAGCATCTCGCGCCAGCAGCCGGACCAGATCCACGAGCGCCGGGTGTGGTGGCGTTCGGGGGGGCTTCTTCAGGCTCAAGCGGGGGTTTGGGGAGCTTCTCCAGAGATATGGCCATTCTAGCGGCCCTCGCGATGCGTCAAAGGTAGGCCGTCTGCATGAAACTGCAAAGCGATCGAATGCATCGTCGTACCCTTCCTGTGCAGTCGCGGGGGCCCGCGGCCGAACGTCTCAGCTTTGATCGCGGGCGTGGATGAGCCGCGATGTTGTTTCTCCGAGATTACCATGCAGCGGCGACATCGCCTTTTTCTAACCTGTCCGGAAAACACGGTTTTTTGGCCCAGTCGTCCACAGAAACGGGGTCCGGACCTTCGATTTCTGGCTTGACTTGTAGCATTCGGCGGCGCGTCACGGTCCGTCCATGTCCAGCCCCGGTGCTGATTGTTCGCTAGCTTCGAGATCGACGATCTCCGTCGTCCCGTCCGACCAGCGGATCGTGAGCGTGTCGGCGGGAAGGTCAGGACGAAAGCGGGCTGCGGCATCGCGGTCCCGAGCCCGCTTCACGGTCGCGATCAGGCGTCGCCCGCAGTCGGGGCCGGGCCGAGGCCCAGGTGATATGAGAGATGGAGAAGCTCCGCTCGCAATGCGCCCGGGTCCTCCTGCTGGGACCGGACCGAGGCCAGCACGTCCGCGATTTCCGCGTCATGCCGATGCACCTCGCTCTGAAGGGCGGTCAGCTGCGATGTGCTTGCCGTGATCCCATCGGCCATCAGCATGGCCGACCGCGTTACCTCCTCCAGCGTCGCCTCTAGCTTCTGCGCCAGTTCCTCCAAGCTCACCCCGGGATGCCGAAAGAGGTCGAGGAGAACTTGCAGGTCCTGGATGGCACCCGGCTCAGGAGAACTTGGTAGTGCGCCGCGAGCGGGGAAGCGCTCAAGGTCATCATTGGGTACTGTCAGATTTTGCAGGATGGCCGTGCCGTCCAGGCCGGCAGTAGGGGCGTCTGCAGCGCCGACAGATAAGAGTCCTGCCGGGCGAGGGCGTGGAACCGTGTGGCGAGATCGCCGGGGGGCAGCGTATCTATGAGCAGGCGTAGCCTGATACCATCATCCGGTGAGGCCGTGTTGCTCTCGATCAACCATCTCAGCTTCTTCTATCCCGTTTTACGTTCAGCGACCCAGAACCCTCGGGCGCGCAGTGTCGCGTTCAGGGTGTCGAGATCGAAGGGCATGCGCTCGGGATCAGCGATACATCCCGGTTGGCATCGCAGGCCAGTGCTTCTGCCGGCTCTGGCGGGACCGAATCCGACGATGCCGTCTCTGTCGACACGTTCGCTCCAGATCAGGGCGTTTCGAGAGACGATGTGCCTGACACCCGCGAGCAGCGTCGTCGTGCCTGTTCCCGGCTGTTATGGAGATCGTACAATAACCAACGAAATCCGCTCCAACTGTTATGAAAGATCTACACCCATCCCGGGACAGCTTCACCACAGCCTGTCGCGAGAACGCCCAAACATGCTGCGGGACTTGAACAACCGGTAATGGAGGGTCCGGCGCCGCGTCTGGCTACGTCCACCGGAGGCGCCGCGCAGGCGGACTCTTGCTGCACGGTCTAGGTCATTGCGAAGGGGCGTTATGAAGACGGCAAAAGCGATCATGATGGAAGCTAAAGTGACATACGCGTTGCCGAGGGAATGTTGTTCATACCACTTCGGGGACCGAGCCAAGTCATGATAGGCAGGGTACTTCGCGCCTGGCTGAATGCTGCGAGCGCCGCATAAGTCGACGATCAGGACATCCTCGTGATCCCCGGTCCCCTGCCAATGGCCAGACCTCATGAACGGTTCACGCCGCGCGTCCCCGCTCTAGGCATTTGGGCGCCCGATCATTGCGACAATTTCATCTGAAGCGCCTGCCCCTGCGGACACCGATATCGTGGTTCCGGTCCTGTCGCGGGTGCGGGCGAGCGATTCCCTCACAGCTCAAACCTGTCGCGTCGCAAGCGATAGGCGCGGGGCCGATCCGAGAACGCAGCGTCCCGGGAGGCGAAACTGGAACGATCGTGCTTCGCCGCCCGGCACAAGTGACCCGAATGCGTAGGTCCTGCGCGAACTCCTGCGGCGACCGGTTGCCGGCGATCCCCTCGGCTTCGGTCCCTTTGGGAAGTGAAGCGGTCGGGCGCACGCACGAGCGCGGTCAACCGATCTATCATGCCGTCCATAGAGCTAAGGCCGATTTTGGGTGACGCGGGCTGATCAAGCGGCGCGGCTTTCGGTGCCATCCTGTTCGGCGACACCGTCGTTGAATTTGACGCCTTCGACGACGAGAGGCAACTGGTTCGCGCCCTTC
>NZ_FWFV01000032.1 GCF_900172315.1 Palleronia marisminoris | reverse complement strand
CCTCCTCCCCCGCCACGTCCCGCACATGCCGAGTGCTGATTTTCATGGATCAGCCGGCGTAGCGATGGAAGTCGTCGTCGGAGACCTCCTCCGACTTTAGGTCGAGCTCGAACGCCTTCACGTCCTTCTGCGTCCGGGTCGGCTTGGCGTTGGACGCCACGACCTTGGGCTTGGCAGGGGCCACGGGACGCTTTCCGGTATCGTCGAGCTCGAAATACGAGATCACGCCGGTCAGCTGCTGCGACTGTGCCGCCAGTTCCTGGCTCGTCGCGGCCGACTCTTCCGCGGCATTCGCGTTCTGCTGGATCACCTTGTCGAGCTCGCGGATCGCCTGGTTGATCTGCTCGGCACCGACGTTCTGCTCGCGGGTCGAGGCCGAGATCTCCTGCACCAGGTCGGCGGTGCGCTGGATGTTCGGGACCAGCGTCTCGAGCATCCGGCCGGCCTCGCCCGACACGTCGACGGTCTCGGCGGAGAGCTGGCTGATCTCGCCCGCCGCCTGCTGGCTGCGCTCGGCGAGCTTGCGCACTTCCGAGGCCACCACCGCGAAACCCTTGCCATGCGTGCCGGCACGGGCGGCTTCCACCGCGGCGTTGAGCGCGAGAAGATCGGTCTGGCGGGCGATCTCCTGGATGATGTTGATCTTGTCGGCGATCGTCTTCATCGCGCGGACCGCGTTGGCCACGGCCTCGCCGGATTTCCTGGCGTCGTCGGCGGACTGATTGGCGATCTTCTCGGTCTGGCCGGCATTGTCCGCGTTCTGGCGGATGTTCGCTGTCATCTCCTCGATCGAGGCGCTGGCCTCCTGGGCGGCCGCGGCCTGCTGGGCCGAGCCGGCGCTGAGCTGCTCGGCGGTGCTGGACATGTTACCCGCACCTTCCGCCACATAGGTCGCACTGACGGACGCGTTCGAGATCACCTCGCGCAGCTTGATCACCATGTCGCGCAGCGCAATCCCGAGCCGGTCGTCGTCGGAACGCGGCGTGACGTCGGCCCGCAGATCGCCGGCGGCGATGCTTTCCGCAGCCCGGCTCATCTCC
>NZ_FWFV01000014.1 GCF_900172315.1 Palleronia marisminoris | reverse complement strand
CCCGCTCCGTCACCAGCTTCACAGGCTCGATCTTGAACTCGCGGCGGAACTTCCGTCTCGTCATGTCCACTCTCCAGTTCCATGGTCACGATCTTATCTTCGTGTCCACGAAACCGGCAGCAGTTCAGCGTGCCAGGGCGTCGACGACGGCAGCTTGTTCTAGGCGAGCCTGATGGAGCGGGTGCTCGGCTCCCGCGACGGTCAGGCCGGGACGGCTGCCGCCGGTTCGTCGAAGCTCCAGGCGATCGGCGTCTCCGGCAGATAGACGCAGAAGACGCCGGTGCGGACGCTTGCGGCGAGGTGACGGCCGAGCGCTGGATGCGCCGCCTCGACCTTGCGCAGCGCGTAGCGCAGGCGCCACGTCACCGTCGTTCGGGCGCGTTCAGCCAGGTCGCCCAGCCGGCGGCCGCGCCCGCCAAGTCCGAGGGCGCTGGACAGGGCGTCGACGATGGCGTCCATCTCGGACCGCGCCCGCTCGGCCCGGCCGATGTCGTTCATGTCCTCGGCCTCTGCCAATTCCTCGCCAAGTTCCCGCACGCGGGCCTTCAGGTCGGCGCGGGCACGGTCGTCGAGCGCAGCGTCGGCGCCGTACGTGGTCTCGGCGCGATCGGCCAGGTCGAGGCAATGCACCTCCTCTCCCGGCCGCTCGAGCAGGCGGCGCAGGTCGTACAACCCCTTGAGGTCCGGGAATGCGACACGCTGGCCGGCGAAGTCCGCGACCCAGCCGATCTGCGCCCGCAGCAGCCGCGCCGCCCCCGGCACCTCGATCCGCATCGGAGCGGGCGCCATCGTCTCGCCCAGGCGCTCAAGGCCGGCGGCGACGTAAGCGGCGTCCTCCGGCCTGCGGAACGGGTTCACCTTCAGGAACCAGCGAATGGGCTCTCCGGGCGGCACCGGCGCGCCAAAGGCGATCTTCTCGGCGAAGTCGGCATGGAACTGCGCCAGCGCCTGCCGCGCCTCGTCTAGGCGGTCGGCATGGGCCAGCGCCGAGGCGGAGAAGCCCGAGGCGTCGACGAAGGGCAGTCGGTCCGCCTTCGCCCCCATTGCCAGCGCCGTGTCGAGATCGCGCGCGAGGAAATGCGCCAGCGCGGCGATGCCGAAATAGCCGTTCGGGTGGTAGGGGTGCAGCCGCATTGCACGCGCGACATGCGCGACGCCCGCCTCCGGGCGGCCGAGATAAATCTCGCAGAGCGCCGCCTGCACCAGCAGATCGGCATCGTTGGGGCAAAGCGCCACCGCCCTGTCGAGATACCACGACGCGCTCTCGAAGGCGCGGCGGAAAAGCTGCACCTTGGCGATGACGAGGTGGACCATGGCGTCGCCGTCGTCGAGGTCGAGCGCCCGGTGCGCGTGGTGGTAGGCGAGCCTGCTGTTCTCGTCGAAGCGGTCCCAGAATTGGCAGCTCCACTCGTTGAACCAGCTGAGCGCGATCCCGGCATGGGCGCGGGCGTTGGAGGGGTCGCGACCGAGCACGTCCTCGAAGATCGCGCGGGCCGCATCGTCCGCCTCGCGCGTCCCGTCTCGCATCAGCGCAAGCCCGTGCAGCACCAGCCCGTTATGCGCCGGCACCGCCACGCTGCGCCGGACCTCGGACCGGGCAACCTCGTCGAGCCGCGCGTGCAGGCTCGCGGCGACGCGTGCCACGACTTCGTCGCGTAGCGCGAAGGGGTCGTCCGAGGGCAGCTCGATCTGATCGCTCCAAAGCTGCTGCGCCTGGGCTGTGGCGACGAGGCTGGCGGTCAGGTGCAGCCCGCCATCGCCCCCCGTGATCCGGCCGCGCAGGACGTGGCTGGCACCCAGCCGCCGGCCCACCTCGCCATCGTCGCATCCCGCCACCGCCAGCGCGGAGTGCGGCGAGATCACCGCGAGGGAGCGGAACCGGCTCAACGCGCCGCAGATATCCTCGTGCAGGCCCTGCAGGACGGGGTCCGAAAGCCAGGCATCGCCGCGGCTGACGAGCGGCATGACGGCGATGACCGGCAGGCCGGACTGTATGGGAGTCGTGCCGTTCATGCGTCCGGGCCCCCCTCGATCACAGTCGAATGCGGCACTCTACGGCGCATCCTGACGTAAGGGAAGCTTCCTCACGACGTGGGGCGCGTTCTCACGCCTTCCGATGTGAACGCCAATGGGCCGACCGCGGCCCGAACCCAGAGGAAGAACGACGACATGACACTCAAGGACATCCGCGGGCTCGACGTCACGGGGGCCACCGCCGCCGCGCTGGTCCCGTACGAGGCGGCGGTCGCCGACCTGCAATGCTACCGCGGCGACCCGGTGGCACAGGTCGACGCCGCGATCGAGGCGGCGCCGGGCTTTGCCATGGCGCATGCGTTGAAGGCGTGGCTGCATCTGCTCGGCACCGAACCATCGGCCCTGCCGGTCGCACGCGCCGCCCACGCCGCCGCCGCCGCTGCGGCCGGCACCGCACGCGAACGCGGCCACGTCGCGGCGATCGGCCACCTGATCGACGGACGCTGGCAGCAGGCCGGGCGGGTGCTCGAGGATGTGACGATCGACGCCCCGCGTGATGCGCTGGCGCTACTGGGCGGGCACCAGATCGACTTCTTCACGGGCCACAGCCGGATGCTGCGCGACCGCATCGCCCGCGCCCTGCCCTCCTGGGACGAGGGCGTGCCTGGCTTCCACTCGGTCCTCGGCATGCATGCCTTCGGGCTGGAGGAGACCGGCGCCTACGGCCGCGCCGAGGCCGAGGGGCGGCGCGGCGTCGAGCTCGAGCCGCGGGATGGCTGGTCGCAGCACGCGGTGGCCCATGTGCTGGAGATGCAGAGCCGGCAGGAAGACGGCATCGCCTGGATGCGCGCGAACCCCGCCGCCTGGGCGACCGACAGCTTCTTCCAGGTCCACAACTGGTGGCACCTCGCCCTCTACCATCACGACATCGGCGATTACGACGCCGTGCTCGCCCTCTTCGACGGCGAGATGGAGGGCGGACGCTCGGGCGTCGTTCTCGACATGGTCGACGCTTCGGCGCTGCTCTGGCGGCTGCACCTGCGCGGCGTCGATGTCGGCGACCGCTGGCAGACGGTTGCCCAGGGATGGGAGGCGGCCGCGGCGACCGGCAGCTACGCCTTCAACGACACCCATGCGGTGATGGCCTTCGTCGGCGCCGGCCGGCGCGATGCGGCGACAGCCGTGATCGAGGCGCAGGCCGAGGCGATGGCGCGCGACGACGACAACGCGGGCTTCACCCGCGACGTCGGCCACGCCGTCGCCCGCGCCATCCTTGCCTTCGGCGACGGCGACTACGCCCGGACCACGGCGCTGCTGCGCCCGATCCGGTCCGTCGCGCATCGCTTCGGCGGCAGCCATGCGCAGCGCGACGTCATCGACCTGACGCTGATCGAGGCCGCGTTCCGCTCGGGCCAGGCCAACCTTGCCGCCGCCCTGGCGAACGAGCGCGTCGAGGTCCGGCACGAAAGCCCGCTTGCCCAGCTCTTCGCCCGCCGCGCCGCCGGGATGGCGGCGGCATGACATCCCCCGAACGAAGGAAGCCCGATATGCCGACCGACCAGACTGCTGCACGCGTTGTGGCTCCCACAGGCGCCCGCGCTGCCATGTGGGTGCTGAACCCATGGCCCAGGCGGCGACCCAACCCGTCGCTGCACGGAACTCTGCTGGCACCCAGCGACCACCTGCTCGCCGATATCGGCCTGACCCGCCATGCCGCATCTTCGCACGACACCCGCTTCTCCGACCCATGGTCCCTCATCCAGCACATGCGCTGAGCGGCGACCCCTCCTGAACCCCAAAAGGAATTACAGAATGAAACCGACCCACCTGATCCTCGCCGCTTTGCTCGCCACGGTCCCGGCCGCAGCCATTGCCGGCGGCGCGCATACCGCCTTCGACGTGGCCGAGGATCTCAGCCGCTTCGTCTACGGCGACGCGCCGGTCTTCGAGGACGGCATGCCGGCCTACGGCAACGCCTTCGTCACCCAAGGCTACGTCTACCCCGCCGGCACGCTCGACGGCGGGGTCGAGGGGACCAACCCGGACGGCACCCCGGCCTTCCCGGACAAGGTCATCGGCACCTGGACCTGCGACGGCTACTATGTCGGCGACGGCTTCCGCACCGTGGCCGGCACGGTGGTCGTCACCCGGCAGATCATCGTGTTCGACGGCGGCGAGCTTCTGATCACCCAGGGGCCGGAACTGGCGGAGACGGATGTCGAGATCGTCCGCGCCGTGACCGGCGGCACGGGGGACTATGCCGATGCGCCCGCAGAGATCCGGCAGACGCTTCTCGGCATGAGCGACGGCTATGGCGTCCGCCTTCAGATGGAGTTCGCGGAGGAGACCGCAGCCAGCGCACTCAATCCAAGCCCGGGCACATTTGCTGCGCTCGACGCCACGATGGACGCCGCCGATTACGGCCATGGCGGTCGGTGACGCATTGAATTGACGCGCCGGCGGACGAACTCTGTCCGCCGGCCTCTCCGATGCATCAGACGCGCGGGCATGGGCGAGCTGGTCGCAGTCATGCCCGCAGACAGTATACAGCCTCACACCCATGTTTCTTCTGGTAGAAATGTGGTTCAGTGCAGCATTCCTTCAGGAGGAAAAGCTGCCGTGGCCAACGATACGAGCTGTCAGCCGAAGAATGGTCCCGTCCCGATCTGTGCCATCGGCGCTTCCGCTGGCGGCGTTCACGCGCTCCGCAGCCTGTTTCGGCAACTGCCGGACGATCTGGGACTGGCCTATATCGTCATCGTTCACCTGGCGCCCGAGCATCCCAGCTCCATGGCCGAGATCCTCTCGGCCTGCACGACGATGGACGTCCACCAGGTCACTGACACGCCCGAGCTGCGGGCGAACTGCATCTACGTGATCCCGCCCGACCGCGAGTTGGTGATCGAGGGCGACAACGTCCACGCCCGCGAATTCACCGAGCCGCGGGGCCGCCGGGCGCCGGTCGATGTCCTCTTTCGCTCGATCGCGGCGGCGCGCGGCGATGGCATGGCCGTGGTCCTCAGCGGCGCCGGCTCGGACGGGGCGAACGGGGTCAGGTCCATCCACGAAGGCGGCGGCCTTGTCCTGGCGCAGGACCCCGCCGAGGCCGAGTTCAGCGCGATGCCGCAGAACGCCATCGCCACCGGCGTCGTCAGCTTCATCGCCCCGCTCGACCGCCTGGCCGAGCACATCGTGGACGTGGCAAAAAGCAAGGGGGCGGTGCGGTCGCTCGACGAGGAAGGCGCGTCGAACGACCTGCGCCGGATCATCGGCATCCTGCGCGCCCGCACGGGCCACGACTTCTCGAGCTACAAGCGCGCGACCGTGATGCGCCGGGTGCTGCGGCGCATGCAGGTCTGCGGAGTGACCAGCCTTGCCGAGTATTCCAAGTTCGTCCTCGGCACGCCCGAGGAGGCCCAGGAGCTTTTCGGCGACCTGCTGATCTCGGTCACCCAGTTCTTCCGCGACGAGGGCGCCTACGAGGCGCTGGCGGCGAAGGTCATCGGGCCGCTCATCGAAGAGGCGGGCGATGAAGGGGTCCGCGCCTGGTCGGCGGGATGCGCGACCGGCGAAGAGGCCTACAGCCTCGCGATGCTGATGCTGGAAGAGGCCGAGCGGCGCCGGCTGAAGATGCCGATCCAGATCTTCGCCAGCGACCTGGACGAGGGTGCGCTCGGCACGGCGCGCGAGGGACGCTATCCTCGCTCGATCGAAGCCGACGTGTCGATGGAGCGGCTCGAGCGGTTCTTCATCGACGAGGGCACGCATTACCGGGTCCGCAAGGAGCTGCGGGACACGGTCCTCTTCGCGTCCCACAGCGTGCTGAAGGACCCGCCCTTCATGCGCCTCGACCTGGTCGCCTGCCGCAACATGCTGATCTACATGGAGCGAACGCTGCAGGAGCAGCTTCTGAGCCTGTTCCACTACGGCTTGAAGCCGAATGGCGCCCTGTTCCTCGGATCGGCGGAAACGGCGGACTCCAGCGAGTTCTTCTCGAGCTTCGACCGCGAGGCGCGAATCTTCCGGACCCTTCCCCGGGCGCGGCGGCACATGCCCACGCTTCCACAGGGCACCGCAGAGCTTTCGCAACGGCAGCCGGCGCCCGCGCCGGAACTCCATCGCGACCGCCACCCCGCGCCGCTGGAACAGCACGCCGAGGCGCTCGAAAAGGTTGCGCCACCCAGCGTGCTGGTCGACGCGAACCAGCAGATCCTGCACCTGTCGCCCAATGCCGGCCGGTTCATCCAGCATTCCGCCGGCACCTTCTCGGGCAAGCTGTCCGAGGTGGTGCGGCCCGAGCTGCGCCTCGACCTGAAGGTGGGGCTGGACCGCGCGCTGCAGAGCCGGATGGCCACGATGACACACCCCACGCCGATCGCCGTCGACGGCGAGAAGCGCCGCATCGCGATGCAGATCGCCCCCGTGCCGGTGCGCGAAGGGGCTGTCGGGCAGGCAATGGTGCTTTTCCTCGATGCCGGCCCGGCGCTGTCCGCGCCGGACGACGACGTCGATCCGGGCGAGGTCCGGGACGACGAGGTGCGCCGCCTGCATGCGGAACTGAAGGCCGCGCAGGAGTCGCTCGTGGCAAGCCGGGGCGAGCACGAGGCGGCGATCGAGGATCTGCGCGCCGCGAACGAAGAGCTGCAATCCATCAACGAGGAATACCGCGCCACGTCGGAAGAGCTCGAGACATCGAAGGAAGAGCTCCAGTCGATGAACGAAGAGCTCCAGACCGTGAACACCGAGCTGAAGATCAAGCTCGAGAGCATCTCGACCGCCCATAGCGACCTTCAGAACCTGACCGCGGCGACCGAGATCGGCACGCTGTTCCTCGACGCCAAGCTGCGGATACGGATGTTCACGCCGCCGATCGGCGATCTCTTCAACGTCACCGAGATGGACGCGGGGCGCAATTTCACCGATTTCACGCACCGGCTGCGTTACGACGACCTCGAAAAGGACGCGCGTCGGGTGTTGCGGGATCTCTCGCCGCTCGAAACCGAGGTGCAGGCCAAGGACGGGCGCTGCTTCATGATGCGCATCCGGCCCTACCGCACGGTCGAGGACCGGATCGACGGTGTCGTCGTGACCTTCGTCGACATCACCTCGCGCCTCAAGGCCGAGCAGCAGCTCGTTGAAAGCCAGCACCGGTACCAGACGCTGTTCAATTCGATCGACGAGGGCTTCGGCATCATCGAGATCATCTTCACGGCCGAGGGCGCGCCGATCGACTACAGGTTCATCGAGGTCAACGACGCCTTCGCGCGACAGACGGGGCTGGAGAACGCCGTAGGCCGAACCGCGCACGAGCTTGTGCCCGATCTCGAGCATCATTGGATCGAAATCTACGGTCACATCGTCCGCACCGGCAAGCCCGAACGGTTCGACGCGCCCGCGGCCCCCCTGAACCGCCACTATGAAACCTACGCCTTCCCCATCGGCGCCGCGGACGATCACCGCCTCGGCGTGCTGTTCCGCGACATCTCGGACCGCAAGGAGGCGGAAGATCAGCACCGACTGCTCACACACGAGCTGAGCCACAGGGTGAAGAACACGCTGACGGTGGTTCAGGCGCTCGCGCGGCAGCCATGTGCGTCGAGCATGACGACCGAGCAATACCGGGACCGGTTCGTCGGCCGCATCCAGGCCCTGGCGCACGCCCACGACCAGTTGCTCGCGACGAACTGGCAATCCGCCGATCTCGCGACGCTGATCCGGTCCACGCTCTCGCCCTACGGCCGGGACGGGTCGATCGACCAGGTCGACAACGGCCCGGCGACGCAGCTGACGCCGAAACAGGGCCTCGGCCTTGCGCTCATCCTGCACGAGCTCGCGACCAATGCGTCGAAATACGGCGCCCTCTCGACCGCGGAGGGTGAACTCCGCGTCACCTGGGACGCGGAAGGGGAGGACGAGCAGCGCCAGATCCGCCTGACGTGGGCAGAATGCGGAGGCCCGCCGGTTGCGAATGAAGTCCCCCGCGGGTTCGGCACGAGGCTGATCGAGCGCGCCTGCACCTACGAACTCGAGGGCACGGCGGAACTTCGCTTCACTCCGAAGGGTTTGACGGCAGAGATAGTATTCCCCGTCACGTAAGGAGAGTGACCATCGCAGCCACTGAGAACCCGCGAGCGCTGGCGGGGCGTCGCGTGCTCATCGTCGAGGATGAAATGCTGTTGGCGATGGATCTCGAGATGTTGCTCGAGGATCAAGGGTACGAGGTCCTCCAGCCGGTCCGCAACGTCGAGCGCGCACTCGCCGTGCTCGGTGCTGAACGCCCCGATGTCGTCACGCTCGACATGAACCTCAACGGCGAGTCGTCGGCGCCGGTCGCCACTGCCTTGCGCGAGCAGAACATTCCCTTCGTCGTCGTCACTGGGTACACCGCCAAGCACGGGGAAGAACCGGCCTTCCGGGATGCACCGTTGGTGAAAAAACCCTACGACACCGTCGAACTGCTCCGGGCGCTCACCCACCTGCTCACGGGCTGATTTGGGGCCGTAGGGCGGGCGGGTTGCTCGCTCGGTTCTCGATCGATCTTGCTGCGGCAGGTTTGTCCACACATCGAAGTCGCAGGGGCGTTCGCTCCAGGGTCTTGCGGGCATCAAGTTGCCGGCGGGGACACGGCGCGGCCTTTCTGAATCGCCACGCCGTGGGCTTCGGTAACTACGGGATCGACATACCCACTGTACCTATTGCGGTTGCCTCCGCATGAGTGTCGTGATTCCAGATTGTTCCCAACGAAGATCAGCCACCAATCTGGCGAAGATACGTCCGGGCGAGCAACCGCTTGTTGCCTTGGGACGCACCATCTTCGAAAATGAAGATGAGGCGCGTAAGTTCGCCGGTGGAGAGCCGGGACAGATCGGGCTCGCCTACGCCCGCGGTAAGCAGGTAGTGGCCAACGGCGGACCGGAGTTGGTCGCCCGGCATCGCGACTGCGGATTGCTGCGTCGCGAGGACGAGGACGAGTGCGGCGGGAAGAATTATCCTGAGAGGTATCATGGCGCATCGCTTTGCGGGTTTGCCGCCGCCACTATTGACAGCGTGCCTCAGCCACTTCGGAAAGGCGACGACGTCCATTACCACGCTCACGCCGATGTGAGGTTCGGCCGCGCCAAGGTTGGAGCTGCTTAGAACCCCGCATCACAAGCCCGTTATACAGGCGAAATCCGTGTAACACTCCCACGCTTCCAGACGAAGGATGGGCATGACACGCAGTCGCGACGCCAGATGGGCTGACCTGCTTCGACGCGCGAATTGCGGCGACGACATTGCCTATTCTCAGTTCCTGAGGGAAATATCTCCCGTCCTCTGGGGCGTCATCGTAGCGCGGCATCGGGGCTCGCGAGACGAATGCAAGGATATTCTTCAGGAAACACTGATCGCCGTACATGAAAAACGGCACACATTGCGAACGGGTGATCCGGTGGCGCCGTGGCTCTATGCGATCGCTCGGTACAAGACTGTGGATGCGTTCCGGCGAAGGCCGCGGCACTTTTTCATTTCCACCGAGGACAAGACGCTCCAGATCGCCGATCCGAACGTCGTCAGTCCGGAGGTTGCGCTCGATGTGGAAATGCTCTTGTCGCAGCTCGATGTGAAATCCGCAGGTATTGTCCGCGCGATCAAGCTGTTGGGTGACAGCGCGGACGAAGCGAGCGCCCGCTATGGCATGACTGCCGGCGCAGTGCGCGTCGCCCTTCACCGGGCCCTGGCGCGGCTGGTGAAGCATGTCGTTCGGAATTCGAGGAGATGAAGAACGATGCATGACAATTGGCGGGTCGATCGCGTTCCTCAGCTCGGCGCGGCTTGCTCATCCAATCGTGGCCGGCCGCACAGGTCGTTCCGGACAGGACACTTCGCATGAACTGCCAATGGCGCGCCAAGGCACTCAAGCATCCCTACAACGACGGCTGTCCTGCGCAATGCATCCGGCATCCAGAGGATAAATCCGCGTCATCGCGGTTCGCGTGACGAGTGTTCCTTGATGATCGCTGTGGCGCCGGCCAACACGGCCGCGTCCTCGAGGAAGCCGGTCGACGTCTGGCCGGCATATTCCATTGCCCTGACCCGCGTGCGCCAGCCCGGATAGGATGCAATTCCGGCCGTAGCACCACCAACCGCGGCACCGAGCCACCGCTGCCGACGCGTCGCAAGCGATGCTCCCGCAATAGCCGAGGTGATGACACGAGCGGTGATGCCGATCGGCACGATGCGATCCGGTGCTGTCTTCTGCTTATCACCAGCCATTTCGGCGATCGCGAAAGCCACCGCTCCGGCAGTTATGAGCGGGTGCGAGAGGAAATGAGGCGCGCCGTTGTCCGAGCGCAATCGATTGGTCGCAGCGGCGACAGCCACTGCGGCAAGAGGTGTCATTGCGCGTTGGCCGCCGATGAGTCCCATCAGAAAAGAGGAAAGCATCATCCTTCTCCAGACTTGTTCGAAGGCAATCGCAAGCAGCCAGATCGGTTCCCCAAGTACGAGTAGTTCTGCGCCGAAGCCGATCAGGGGGCACGCCAATCGAAGTGTCTTGATCATCCCATGCGTCGCCGGGTGGCCCTTCATCTCCTTCTTCACCGCGGCAAGCCTCATACTCGCGATGCAGCGAAAGCCTCGACCAGCTCGCCCCATTGCTCAGCTTCCGGGAAAGCCGGGGCAGAATGCCGCGCCCCGGTATGAACCCACCCCAATCGCTCCGCCGCGCAGGTTTCCACGAATGGAGGCTCTGCAGGCACGTTGTCCAGCATGGTCGTCCGCGCATTCACCGATGCCTCCACGCCCGGCGGGCGCGTGAAGACCCAGCTCAGGCAATTCATGCAGAAACGGTGCCCAAAGCTGTGGTCGACGCCACCCGGACCGTCTTCACCTGCGACAAGACGAAAGTCCGATGCCGGGATTGCGATCGACAGCGAGAACGGGCCGCCCGTCATCTTTTGGCATCCCCGGCAATGGCAGGCGTTCGTCAACAGCGGCGGAGCCGTGATCTC
Organism: Palleronia marisminoris; assembly: GCF_900172315.1. Taxonomy (GTDB): domain Bacteria; phylum Pseudomonadota; class Alphaproteobacteria; order Rhodobacterales; family Rhodobacteraceae; genus Palleronia; species Palleronia marisminoris. Next base: position 47,760 of record NZ_FWFV01000014.1, on the reverse strand, counting down.
GAACCGCAGACGGCCGCAGCGGCAACCACCCTTTGCAGGTAGGTCCATATCCTGTCCTCCATCCGGTTGCCGCGAGGCTGCCATGAAATCCGTTGAGAGATGGCACGATCACGTTCGTGCGCCCCTTGGGCGTCGCTCAACCAACCGAGATCAGACACGTCACCGCTCGTTGATCGAAGGCTGGATCGCGCTGCACACGCGGGTTCACTGGCTTCTCAGACACGGAGGGGCAGCGTGCGGCCAATTTAGCTGCATATCACCGGACGGCGCATCGCTCGTCGGCTGAGCGGTCACACCGCCATGAACTCGCGCCGTTGTGGCGTGATGCCACAAACGCCGCGAGGAGGGGCTGCCATCAAGCAGTCATACGCGCCTTGAATCAGGCGCCGCGCGCCTCTTCGACCGCCTGCAAGCACGCGTCTTCGTCACCGCGATCAAGGGCGGCTTGCGCGCGTTCCAGGGCCTCGACACGGATCCCGTCGTTCGCGCCGGACGCGAGATCCTGTTGAGCTTCAGCGTCCTGCTGCGAAACGGCGATTGCCGAGTCCTCGTCCATCCCGGTGCCGTTTCCTTCGGCGGCAGTGCCATCTTCCGCCAGGGGCGCCTGGGTGCCATCCTTGGCGATGTCGTTGTCGCCCCCGCCACCGGCCGATGCATCTTGATCGGCAGGCTCTTCGCCGGCGGAAGTTGTTGTGGCGACATCGCCTCCAGCGGCGGCGCCCTCAGCCTCGGTAGCATTGGGCTCCTCGAGCGGAGCAAGCGTGCCGTCCTTGGCAATGCCGGTCCGGCCCGTATCTGATGCGCCGGTTTCCGCGCTCATGCCACCATCAGCCTGAAGTGCGCTGATTTCCTCCGCGCAATCAGCGAACGCCATCGACGCCCCGAATCCGAAAACCGCGCAGCTGGCCAAAAGCATGTTCATCGTTACACGTTTCACTTTTTCATCCTCCCATGCCGAAAATCGACACTGTGAAACGCGGCTGTCCCGGATCGGTTCCGGGCGCGAGAAGCCGGCCTTCGTGACAGGAGGCACCTCCCCCACCTCCTAGGCAGGACCTTCCAGAGCGACTGTCACGCTGTGCTGCCGACCATTGCGCAGCAACTCGATCTCGACCTGGTCGCCGGGCTCGTGCGTGTCGAGAGCGACCAGGAGATCCTCGCTGGTCACGACAGGGCTTCCCCCTACCCCGACGACGATGTCGCCCGGAACGAGGCGGCCGTCGGCAGTGAACCTCGCCGGCTCGAGGCCCGCTCTTTCCGCGCCCGAGCCGGGAACGACGCCCAGCACCACGACCCCCGCCAGCCCTTGGCGGCGCGCCAGTTCATTGATCCGCTGGTCGTAGTCTATCCCCAGTGCCGGCGGAGTATAGCGACCGTGTTCGATCAGTTGCGGCACCACCCGATTCACCACGTCCACCGGAACGGCGAAGCCGATGCCCGCGCTGCCCCCCGACGGGCTGAAGATCGCGGTGTTCACCCCGATCAGCCGACCCGCGCTGTCGAGGAGCGGCCCGCCGGAATTACCGGGATTGATCGCCGCATCGGTCTGGATCAATCCGCGGAGCGTTCGGCGACCTTCTCCGGGGAACTCACGGTCCAGGGCCGAGACGACGCCCGTGGTCAATGTCCAGTCGAGCCCGAACGGATTGCCGATCGCCAGCACCTTCTGTCCGACCTGGATGTCCGCGCTGCGTCCGAGCAGGAGAGGCGGCGCGTCGCCGCCTTCGATCCTGAGCACGGCGAGATCATGGGCAGGATCGGTGCCGACCAGTCGAGCCTGGTAGGTCTCGCCATCTGCCAGCTGCACCAAGGCACCGTCCGCACCGGCGATCACGTGGTTGTTCGTTATGACATGTCCCTGCGCGTCCCAGACGAAGCCCGATCCGGTTCCGCGGGGCACCTCGGTGGAGCGGCGGCTCCAGGGGTCGATGACGCGCGAGGACGTGGTGATGAACACGACGCTTTCGCGCGCCGCCTGAAAGGTCTCGATGACCGACCGCTCATCCGAAGGAAGATCGGGCCGCGGGTCGACCTGCCGTGGCTGGGGCGGCGGCGTCAGCATGCTCTCGATGATACTCGGTCCGGCCTGCCACGCGATCCCGACGACTGCCGCCGCCAGCGCAGACAGGACGAGCCGGGATAGGAAACGTCGATCATCCATGAGTCATGCCATCCTTGCCGCACCGACGTGACAGCGCCTTGCTTCGCGGTGCCGAGTCATGCTGCATCAGGAAAGAATGTGGAAGGCCGGACCGCTGCCCTCTGCCGAAGCAATCTGCAGCGCCAGCGGAGCGGGCGGAAGACATCCTCCTGCGTCTCAGTTCGCTTTCCCTTGTGAGGCATCGTTGCGGATAGCCCGATCAGCCGACGATCCTGTCGCCGCTGTCGGGATCGAAGAAGTGCACCTTGTCCACAGGAATGCTCAGGCGGACGGATTGCCCTTCGCTCAGGCCAAGGCGTTCGTGGAACACTGCCGTCAACACGTCGCCCGAAACCTCCAGGTTGACGTGGATATCGGCACCCGTCGGTTCGATCAGTTGCACCTGCGCGGGGAAACCCGCCTCGTCTATCTCGATGTCCTCGGGGCGCAGACCCATGATGGTCGCTCGGCCAGGTTCGATGCGCGGCGGCGCTGCAAGAGGCAGTTCGGCCCCGTTGTCTGTGACGAACGACCGTCCGCCCTCGCCGATGCGCCCGTTCAGCATGTTCATGGCGGGCGAGCCGATGAACCCGCCGACGAAGGCGTTGGCCGGCGTGTCGTACAGTTCCAGGGGCGAGCCGATCTGTTCCACGTGGCCGTCGCGCAGGACCACGATCTTGTCGGCCATGGTCATGGCTTCGATCTGGTCGTGCGTGACATACACGATCGTGGTCTTCAGCTTCTTGTGCAGCACGCGGATCTCGGCCCGCATCTGCACCCGCAGCTTGGCATCCAGGTTCGAGAGCGGTTCGTCGAACAGGAAGACCTTGGGATCGCGCACGATGGCGCGCCCCATGGCGACGCGCTGGCGCTGCCCGCCAGACAACTGGCGCGGGTATCGGTCCAGCAACGGGGTAAGTCCCAGGATCTCGGCCGCGGCTTGAACCTTGCGGTCGCGCTCCGGCGGCTTGACGTCGCGCATCCGGAGCGAGAAGCCCATGTTCTCGGCCACGCTCATGTGCGGGTAGAGCGCGTAGGACTGGAACACCATGGCGATGTCGCGGTCCTTGGGATGCAGTCGGCTGACCTCCTTGTCGTCGATCAGGATTTCGCCCGTCGTGATGTCCTCGAGGCCCGCGATCAGGCGCAGAAGGGTCGACTTCCCGCAACCCGAGGGTCCGACGAGGACGACGAACTCGCCGTCTTCGATGTCGATGTCGATGCCATGCAGGACCTCGAAGCCGCCGAAGGACTTGGTCGCGCGTCGGATAGCCAGTGGAGCCATGTCCTACACCTTCGTCTCGTTGGAGTTCAGCCTGCTCATCCCTTGACCGCCCCGGCCGTCAGACCGCGCACGAGGTGGCGTTGCAGGACCAGCATCACGATCACGATCGGCAACATGATCCCGATCGCACCCGCGGCAGAAAGCGACCAGGCCGAGATGTCCTCGCCCCCGAAGGAGGCAATGGCCACGGGAAGCGTCTTGGTATCGGTGCCGGTCAGGACCAGCGCGAAGAGGAATTCGTTGTAGGACAGAAGAAGGCTGAACAACGCCGCAACGGTCATGCCGGGGCGGGCCAAGGGCAGGATCACGATGCGGAAGGCTTGCCAGCTCGTGCAGCCGTCGATAGCCGCCGCCTCGTCCAGGTCGCGCGGAATCTCGAGGAAGAAGCCGTGCATGAGCCAGATCGTGAACGGCTGATTGATCGCCACCAGGGCCAGGATCAAAAGAACGTAGCTGTCGATCAGGTTCAGAAACGTGCCCATCACGAAGAACGGGATCGCCAGCAGCATGTGGGGAAACATGCGGATGGTGAAAAGCGCGCTCAGGATCGGGCCGGCGCTTCGGCGCGGGATGCGCGACAGGGCATAGGCGGCAAGGCACCCGAAAGGGACCGAGATGAAGACGGTCCCCGCCGACACGATCAGGCTGTTCTTCAGGTAGCGAAAGAAGTCGTTCTCGAACCAGACCTGACGGTGATACTCGAGCGTCGGCTCGAAGATGATCGTCGGCGGGATGGTGAAGGCGTCCCTTGGGTCCTTCAGCGAGGTCAGAACCGCCCAGATCAACGGCATCAGATTGATGAAGGTGAAGATGCAAAGGGCGATGAAGATCAGGTAGGTCTCGCGTTGACGACGTTTCGGTGAATCCGCGACGGTCATCGGTCCCCTCCCCGGTAGATGCTGTTCAGAAGCCGGTTGATGGTCAGCAGAAGTGCCGCGACGATCACCAGGGTGATGACGCCAAGCGCCGAGGCCTTGCCGACCTGAAGCATCCGGAAGCCAAGCTGGTAGGTATAGATGGTGATCGTCTCGGTCGCGGTGCCGGGCCCGCCGCCGGTCAGCACGTAGATGATGTCGAAGAAGCGAAAGACGTCCATCAACCGGACCGAAATGGTGAAGATGATCGCCGGGATCAGCGCCGGGATGATCACGTGACGCAGGATCCGCCAATTGCTTGCGCCGTCGATCTGCGCCGCCTCGATGAGGGACTCATCCAGTCCCTGGAGGCCCGCATAGAGCACCATCATGATGAGCGGCGTGAAGATCCACGCATCGGCGAGGATGACGCTGATCTTCGCCCAGAACGGATCGCCCAACCAGTCGGGCGGCGTGATGCCGAAGGTCAGCAGCGTGGCGTCCACGAAGCCCCAGTTCGCAGCCAGCATCCACTTCAGGAAAAGCGCCGCCACGACCGGGGTCACGATATGCGGCAGGAACAGCAGGACCGAGAAGACCCGCGCACTGCTGTTCAGCCGGTAAAGCGCCAGGGCCAATGCGAACCCCACGACGAATTCCAGCCCGACCGAGCCGAAGGCGATCACGATGGTCGTCCACATCGATCGCCACAGACGCTGTTCGGTGAGCAGGTCCACGTAATTGCCCAGCCCGATGAAGCTGCGCACATTCGAGCCGAGGTAATAGTCGAAGAAGCTCAGGTAGATCGCGTAGCCCAGCGGCCACAGCAGGACCACGGCCAACAACCCGAAACTCGGCACGAAGAATAGCCAGAGGCCGCGCTGCCAGCGTACCATTGTCGGATCTCCTTGTGTGAACCGGAGAGCGGCCCGCGGAACGCCCGCGGGCCGCCACGCTCATTCGTCGTAGTAGCCGCGCGAGGCGAGAAGCTCCTCGGTCTCGGCAGCGGCCTGATCGAGCGCCGCCTGAACCTCGGCCTCGCCGGTGACGGCGCGCAGGATGTGGCGGGTCACGATCTCGCCCACGTCGAGGAAGTCGGGCATCGCGGGGAAGGCCTTGCCGCCTTCAAGCGCGGCGCGGGCTGCAGGATACCAGCGATACTGTTCGGCCAGCGCCGGATCTTCGAGGATCGAGAGGCGCGGCGGCATCGCGTATTGCGCCCCTTCTCGCATGCTTTCCCGGCTGGCAGCCTCTGCCATCATGCGGAACATTTCCTCCTTGTCGCCGGACGAGAACCTTGAAATCGCGAAGCCGTCATTCGCGATGCGCGCACCGCCGCCCGGAGGGGCGACCCAGTCGATCTGGTCGACCACGCGGGACTGTTCGGGATCGTCCATCGCCGCAGCGCGGGTGAACCACTGAAGGCCCATGGCCGCCAGCCCCTGCTGCAGGTTGATCGTGGATTCGTCGTTGGCGTGAGATGTGAAGCCGCGGGGCGCGTGCTCCGTCATCTCCTTCAGCTTGGTGATCGCCTCGACGCCGGCGGCGTTGTTGAAGATCGGCCGCCATTCCTCGTCGAACCAGCCATCTCCGATCGAGTTCATGTACCAGTGCGCCTCGTTCAAGGCCGCGTCCACGGGCTTGAGCGACATGATCGTTCCGGCCGTCCGCGCACTGTCGAGTTCGGCCGCGGCCGCCTTGTACTCTTCCATCGTCTCGGGCGGCTCGATGCCCGCCTCTTCCAGAAGGTCCTTGCGGTAGAAGAACAGCTCGGTGTTGGTCAGGATCGGCATGGAGTAGATGTGGCCGTCATACGTGACGGAATCGATCACCGATTGGGGGAAGTCGTCGAGGTCGTACTCCTCCCTGTACTTCTCCCACAGGTCGTCGAGCGGCTCCAGCCATCCGTTGGCGGCGAAGCGCTGGAACGACGCGTCGTTCAGGTAGAGCACGTCGATCGCGTCCGACTCCGACGACATGGTGATCGATGCCAGCTCCAGTTCCTTGTCGATCGGCATCAGCTCCGTCGTCACCCTGCCCTCGGGCAGCGCCTCGACCATCTGCTGGGTGTAGTATTCGAGCGCCGGCTGCCGATGGCTGATGACGCGGATCGCGTCCTGTGCGGCGGCCGTGCCGGCGATGGTGGCGGCAAAGGCTAGCGCGGGCGCCACGCCTCTCAGCACCATTCTACGGTTCATTGCGGTAATCATCTCTTCCTCCCTTGCTACAATGACGGCGGGGCCACGTTTCCTCCCGGCCCGGCCGCAGTCAGCCGCTGCCTGCCACCTCCTCCAGCTCAAGGCGGATCACGTGGTATGACAGCGGTCCCAGCCGCGCGCGAAGGCGGCCGTCGTCCAGTGCCGCGCCCGAGCCATCGGCAGGAGCGATGCGGTCAGGGGCTTCGGCCGAATTCGTAGCCTGCAAGTCGTGTCCTTCCATCACCCGATGCAGCGCCACGCGGCGCGCGTTGAAGCCTGCCATCTCGACGTCGAGGTCCGCTGCTTCGGTCAGATGCCGGTTCAGCGCGAAAATGGTGAGCATCCCCGCCGCGGCATCGTGCGTCACCGCGATGTCGAGATACGAGACGTCATCGGCGACCCGGCAGTCGTACCGGGGCGCATCCACCTGCACCGCCAGCGCGTCTCCTCGGCCGTAGAGGCTGGCCATCTGATAGGGCCAGTAGATCGTCTGCCGCCACGCCGGTCCACCACGTTCCGCGCGGATCGGCGCGATCACGTTCACCAGCTGAGCGATACACGCGATCTTTACCCGGTCCGATCGACGGATGAACTCGTTCAGTAGCCCGGCGACGAACAGCGCATCCTCGAAGTTGTAGGTCTCTTCGAGGAGGGATGGCGCCTCCGGCCAGTCCCACGCCTTCACCCGGGCCTTGTCTTCGGCGCGGCTGTGATACCACACGTTCCACTCGTCGAAGCAGATGAAGATGTCGTTCTTCGCCCGCTTCTTCGCCTTCACGTGGTCGATCGTCCCTGCGATCGCCTGGATGTAGCGGCCGGTCTGCTCGATCTTTCCGAAGTAGTTCAGGGTGTCCCGGCTGTTGTTGCCGAAGTACTTGTGCAGAGAGATATAGTCGACGTTCTCGTAGCATTCCTCCAGAACTTCGCGCTCCCAATCCGGGTAGGTCGGCATCTCGTCGTTGGAGGACCCGCACACGATCGTCTCGATCGACGGATCGAGAGCCTTCAGCGCCTTCGCGGTCTGGTTCGCGACGCGTCCGTAGTCTCGGGCCGTGCGGTGCCCGATCTGCCATGGGCCGTCCATCTCGTTACCCAGGCACCACATCTTCACGCCGTACGGCTGCTCCACCCCGTGCGACCGGCGAAGGTCGGACCACGTGGTGCCGGACGGGTGATTGACGTACTCCATGAATTCGCGTGCGTCCTGCAACGTGCCGGTGCCCAGGTTGACCGCCAGCATCATCTCGATTCCGGCTTCTCCGGCCCATTCGGCGAATTCGTTGATGCCGACCTGGTTGGTCTCCCGCGACCTCCACGCAAGGTCCAGACGCACCGGCCTCTCGGTCTTGGGGCCGATACCATCCTTCCAGTCATAGGCCGAGACGAAGTTACCGCCCGGATAGCGGATTGCCGGAACGTCGAGATCCCGCACCAGCCCCAGAACGTCCTGCCGAAACCCGCGGTGGTCGGCATGTGGGTGGCCGGGCTCGTAGATCCCGGAATAGATCGCACGTCCCATATGCTCGATGAAGGCGGAATAGAGGCGGTCGTCGATGCGCGAGATGCGGAAGTCTCGATGAATCGCGGCACGTGCCTTCATAGCCCTCCCCCGAATGTATATCCGAAAACCCGATAAGTATCGCGTTGTCGAATTGAAGCCGGAACGGCACCATGCAGTCAAGGCTCTTGCGCGAAGAGGTCGGGCTAGGCGCTCCTCCTCAGGCGAAGAAGGATGTTCTGATCGTAGTTGCCGAAACCACGGCCGAAGATATTCACGCCGCCCGGATGGCGGGCCTCTTCCTTCACCTCGATTCGCAGCCGGATCGACCGATGCTGCGTGAGGTCCAGGTCGGCCAGCGTCACGTCGGAAATCCGCAGACCGTCCACGAAGCTGCCCATCCGCGTCACGGACCAGGTCTTCAGCATCCCGTACTGCGACCCCCTCAGCGCCCACCATCTCGGCGTATAGAGGCCGCGCTTGTCGCCGTAATCACCGGGCGAGGTCCACGCGCCCAGCGGGCAACCATTGATCGAAACAGAGATGTCCGATGGCCAGTCCGGGCTGGTGCCGGGGACTTCGGAACTGAGCTCCATCGAGACCTCCACGGCATCGAGTTCCGAACCGACGAGCTTGGCATTGTTCGGAAACTGGTACTCGACGAAGCCATTGGTGAACCAGAGCAGAGCGGCCTTCATGCGGTCGGGTTCGAGGAACGATGACGGGACGTCCAGCAACCCGACGACACCCTCGGGCGAACACAGGCCGCAAGGCGCCCTGACTTCGCAATGAGAATACAGGCCCACAGGCATCGCGACATCGATGACGTCGTCGCCGGTCGCTTCCTGCTCGTCTCGGAAGACCACGATCAACTCGTCATAGATTGCGCGGCACAGTTTCTGCGTGCCGCGCCGCGCATTTCGCGACTCCGTTTCGACCAGCCCCGCTTCCTCGAGGAGGCGGACGTTGGTGGACACGGACGATTGAGGCAGGCCGAGCCTCTCGGCGATCACGTTGACATTGGTCGGGCCGGAGGTGCGCAAGAGCTTCAGGATATTCACGCGGGTCGGCGAGGAGAGGGCCTTGAGGATCCCGAAGTCCTTCTCCGGGTCGACGACGATGAATTTGCCGTTCATTCCGCTTCTCCGCCCAATCCCGATACGTATCACAGGATGTGATAAGCGCAGCGAGCCGCAGCGGTCAAAGCCTATAACTGGCTGGGCCAGCGCGGGGCCGCACACGAACATGCGCACCTTGCGAACATGCGACGCCAGGTGAACCACCGCCCGCCAGGCCGAGTTGCCGCCGCCGATCACGGCGACCTCCTCGCCTGCTCAGAGCCTCATCTCGGCCGCCGCGGCCCAGCACCGGGCGTCCGTCCGCCTGGAAGGTGGTTTCGACAAAGCTCGCCCGCCCTCGCCCGGATCGCAAGCCGGAGCCACGGGTCGGGCCGTGCTGAAAACCTGTTCGCGCGCCGGAGCGCGTTTCGCCGAAACATCCATCTTTCCTCCCGATGGTCGCCTGGTGTATCGTTATACGTAGAACCTTATACAGATCATGGGGGAATTGCTTTATCTCGGGCGGAGCCGGAAGACAGGAGGTCGCGTGGACGACGGAACGACCAGCCAGCGTGTCACGATACGAACCGTCGCGCAGGATGCCGGCGTCTCGGTCTCGGCCGTCTCGAAGGTGCTGCGCAACGCCTATGGCGTCAGCGACGAGCTGCGAAAGAAGGTGGACTCGTCGATCTCGCGGCTGGGCTATCGGCCCAGCATGGCGGCACGCAGCATGCGCGGGCGCACGCAGACAGTGGGTATCCTGCTGGTCGAAATGGAGAACCCGTTCCTGCCTGTCATCGTCTCGGGCATCATGAACGAGCTGTCGCAGGCGAACTACAAGAGCATGCTGGCTGTCGGACGGGCCGATATGATGATCGAAACGTCGCTGATCGATTCGATGCTGGACTTCAGGATGGATGGGATCATCCTGGTCGCGCCCCGCCTGAAGGGAGCGCTTCTTTCCAAGTACGCCAAGCAGATCCCGACAGTGGTCGTCGGCCATCACGAACCGGGTTCCACCGACTTCGACACGGTGAACGGCAACGATGTCGAGGCGATGCGTCAGATCGTCCGCCGGGTTCACCGGGACGGGCGCCGCCGGATCGAGATGGTGAGCATCGACCGCAGTTCCAATGACAGCGATGTCTCGTATCAACGCGAGGTCGGCTACACCGCCGAGATGATGGCGCTGGGCCTGACCGAGCACATCCGGATCAATCGCCTGTCCGAGCAGCACAAGCGCGAAGCGATCGCGCCGCTGGTCGCCCGGCCGGATCAGCCCGAGGCCTATATCTGCTGGAGCGACCTGCACGGCATCGATCTCGTCTCCCAAGGCCGCGCCAAAGGCTGGCGCATCCCGTCCGAGATTGCCGTCGTCGGTTTCGACGACAGCCCGGCGGCCGCGCTGCCGCAGATCGATCTGGCTTCCTACAACCACGACGGAGCGCGCCAGGGCGCAGAGGGTACCCGCCTGCTGCTGTCGCGCATCCACGGCCGGACCGATGCGCGGCACGTTCTCGTCGATGGCAAGCTGATCGAGCGTTCGAGTCTCACCGCATAGGCCACCCTCGCTTTGACGCCTGTCCGTCAGCCACTTCGCGCCCTTAGATGCCGGTCTTTCACGTGCTATCGATCGGCCATGACACAAAGCCGACCCATCTTTTCCTGCCGGATTTGCGGTGACGCTCCAGAAGTGGCATCCGGCGATAGCGCGCCGATCTTTCCCTACTGGAGCTTCACGAAGACGGTCATCGCGATCTGTGCCCTGAAGCTGGCTGAGGCGGGCAAGATTGATCTGGATGAGCCTATCGCGGGCCAGCCATTCACACTCCGCCAGCTTCTGAGCCACACCGCCGGACTCCCAGATTACGGCACGCTTCGTGATTATCATGCTGCCGTGCGAAATGATGAGGAGCCTTGGTCTCGCGACGACCTCCTGAGCGCGGCCATGGCCCAGGGAAGGAGGTTCGCACCGGGCCAAGGCTGGGCCTACTCGAATGTCGGTTACATGCTGGCGCGGGAACGGGTGGAGGATGTTGCGGATCGATCCTTCGCATGCCTCGTCAAAGACATGATCTGTGAGCCGCTTGGACTTCGCAGCATAGCGCTTGCCACCACCCGGGAAGACTTCTCGCGGGTCCATTGGCAGGCTGCCATGCAGTATCACCCGGGTTGGGTCTACCACGGGTGCCTGATCGGGACCGCCGCAGATGCAGCATGGCTGCTTCATGCGCTGTTCACATCCAGGCTGCTGAAGGCGGCAACACTCGCTGAAATGCTGCACCGATACCCTCTGGGCGGGGCGATCCAAGGAAGGCCTTGGATCGACCATGGCTATGGCCTCGGCCTCATGAGCGGCCGCGTGGGCGTCGCCGGGCGCGCAATCGGGCACTCTGGCGCCGGCCCGTTCTGCGTAAACGCCGTCTATCATTTCCCCGATCTCGAAGAACCGGTCACCGTTGCGAGCTTCAGTGACGGGCAAAGTGAAGGCATAGCCGAGTTTGCGGCAATGAAACTCGCCGAAAACGGATGACCGCTCCGTCCCGCATTGCGACCGCTCATGCGCCACGCGGCGAACGAGCGGTCCGACTCCAAACCGACCAAGGCCCGCCAAGCCGATTTTGCGAGTGCAGCGACGCGCTCCGTGTAGCGAGCCGAGACCCGGTGGTGCTCGCCGACGCCGAACACGTCAAAGGCTTTCCAGGTTGAACCGACTCGACTGGTTTCGGCGCGCGGGCGGTTCGCGGGCAGGCCGGCGCCGAGACCTGCGAGCGATCCTGTCATTGCGCTCTGCGGCACGCTAGCATTCTGAATGCGGGAGGCGTGATGCGGAACGGGGAACGCCGGAATGGACATCGAGGATATCAGAACCTTCGTCGAGGTCGCCGACGCCGGCGGCGTCTCGCCCGCTGCGCGTCGGCTCGGGGTGTCGAAATCGATCGTCAGCCGCAGGCTGGCCCGGATCGAGGCGGACCTCGGCGTCCAGCTGCTCGCGCGCACGACGCGGGGCGCCGCGCTCACCGAAGCGGGGGTCACGTTCCGCGAGCATGCGGCCCGGATCGGCACCGAGATCGACCTTGCGCGCGAGACGATCCATCCGACAGGTGAGCTCCGCGGTCGCCTTCGGGTCAGCGTCCCACTGTCGTTCGGGCCAACGCACTTCGCGCCCGCCCTTGCCGACATGGCGCGGCGGCACCCGCAGCTTCAGATCATCAGCTGCTACACCGATCGCTTCGTCGACCTGATCGCCGAGGGGTTCGATTGCGCGATCCGGGTCGGCTACCTCGAGGATTCGAACCTGGTCGCGCGGCGTGTCGGACCGATCGAGGGCAGCTTCGTCGCCAGCCCCGACTACATCCGCGAACGTGGTGCGCCGAAGACGCCTGACGATCTCGCGGGGCATGACGCGCTTCTTCAGGGGACGGAGCCGTGGCGGCTCATGGACGACGAAAAGGTGGTGCGTGTGCATCCGCAGGGCCGGTTCAAGGCCGACAACGGCACGGCGCTGGCGACTGCTGCGGTCAAGGGCCTCGGCCTCGCGTTCCTGCCGGACTGCCTCATTCACGCGGAACTCGCATCGGGCGCCCTGGTGCGGGTCATGACGGACTATCCACCGCCGACTGCCGGCGCTTACGTCATCAGGCCGCCCGGACCGCACCCGGCCCAGAAAGTTCGGGTTCTTGCCGATCTGTTGGTGGAGGACTTCAGAACGAACCCCGAACGCTGGGGGCTTCACGGATGAAGCGTTCCCCGTTCGGCGACACAACACCCCGGCCCACGGCGCTAGCTGCCTCCGCTATCCCTCGCTAGATCGGCCATGAACCGTGTCGCTGGCCGGAGCGGTGATCGACCGGCTGCCAAGGAGAGGACGTCGAATGAGCTGGAACCCTGCACTCGCGCCAGGCTGCCCCGACGAGACGGGCGCCGACGCGGTCGAGACTCTCATCATCCCGCGGGCGCGCGACCTTGGAGGCTTCGAGGTCAAGCGTGCGCTGCCTGCGCCGAAACGGCAGATGGTGGGCCCCTTCATCTTTTTCGACCAGGCCGGCCCTGCCGAACTTCTGACCGGACAGAGCATTGACGTGCGGCCGCACCCGCATATCGGGCTCGGCACGGTCACCTATCTCTATCGCGGCGACTTCCATCACCGCGACAGCACGGGCGCCGACCAGGTGATCCGGCCGGGCGACGTGAACTGGATGGTCGCGGGCCGTGGCGTCACCCATTCCGAGCGCACTTCGGTCGAGGCGCTGAAGGGGCCGCACGGGCTCTTCGGCATCCAGACCTGGCTCGCCCTGCCCGAGCGCGACGAGGACACGACGCCCAGCTTCCAGCACCACGGCAAGGCGACCCTTCCGGTGATCGAGGACGACGGCGTCTCGGTCCGGCTGATCCTCGGGACCGCCTACGGCGAGACGGCGCCGGCGCGGATGTTCTCCGAGACGTTCTATGCCGATGTCCTGCTCGAGGCGGGGCGGCGTCTGCCGATGCCGGACGACCACGAGGATCGGGGGATCTACATCTCCGAGGGGTCGATCAGCGTGGCAGGCCAGACGTTCGAGGCGGGCCGGATGATGGTGTTCCGGCCGGGCGACCGGATCACGGTCGCCGCCGGCGAGAGGGGTGCCCGTCTGATGATCCTCGGCGGTGCGACGCTGTCTGGACCGCGCTACATCTGGTGGAACTTCGTCGCGTCGTCGCAGGAGCGCATCGAGGAGGCCAAGGCCGAGTGGCGGGCCGCACGCTGGGGCGCCGGCCGCTTCGACCTGCCCGCGGACGACCGCGACGAGCACATCCCGCTGCCCGACTGAGCGCCGCACCGCCCCCCGGCGCGACGATGCGCTTCACTCCCGAGCGATTTCTCAATCTGCGTCAATCGACGTGATTAAACCGTGTTCCGGTGTGGATCGGCTGACAGTCGAGTGGCAGGTCGCTTTACCTCGCCTGGGGATCACGCATCTGGGTGGTCTCTGCGTCCGACAGATTTTTTCGAAGCCAATCCGCCGCCTCCAAGACATCGGCGCCAGACAGCGCATGACCGGCAGAAAGCGTGCGGGCATCGACTGTCGCACCACGGGCACGCAGGTCGTCTGCCAACGTCGTCTCGGAGCGGACGAAGGGGTCGGCACGTCCATCGAGCATAAGCACGCGCGTTCCCGCAAGATCTCCAGTCTCGGATTTCTCCGTCGCCTGAATGTTCCGCAGCAAGATCGCGCGGCGCACGACGCCGGGATGCAGTTGGATGACGGCGGCCAGCAGGTTCGCGCCGTTGGAGTATCCGAGGAAGGCAAGCCTGGCCGCGTCCAGCCCATAGTCGCTGATGGCGGCTCTGACGAAGGCTGCGAAGGCTTCCGCCTCGCCGCGGAGATCGGCCTCATCGATCGTCGTGGCGTCGATCCGGCGGAACCAGCGATTGGTGCCTTCCTCAATCGCCCGGCCGCGCACCCCCAGGAGCGTAGCGTGCGGTGCCATGCGGCGCGCGATCGGCATCAGGTCGGCTTCGTGCCCGCCGCTGCCATGCAGCAGCACCACTGTCGTGCCATCCGGGTGCTCCGGCCGGCTAAAGCGATGAATGAAGGGGAGGTCGCGCGCAGGGAAGCGCTCTTCGCCGGGAAGAGAGAATTGCGGCAGCATTGCTTTCAGATCTTCCGCGCGGTCAGTATCCTGTGGCGGCAGGAACAATGTCTGGCCAAGCGATTCTTGTGCCTCGTCGACGATCATTCCCGGCCCATCGGTCGCATACTCCATGAGAATGCCGACAGGATCACGAACATAGAGCGACAGGAAGTATTTCCTGTCATGAACCTCGGTGGGTCCATGATTTCTCAGCGACAGCCGCATTGCCCGTACCGCATCGGCATCCTGCGCGCGGAAAGCCACATGGTCCGGCACGCCGGCGCCCGGCACGGAGGGCACGAATCCCGACACCTCCCTTACGTCAACGACGTCGGTATCCGACACCATACGCCGCGTCATGCCTTGGCGCTCGGCAGGCCCGTAGCCGAAGCGGGACACGAACTGTGCGGTTTCTACAGCCTTGTCGGTCAATACGGTGACGCCCCGTATCCGCGTCGGCGCGCCCGCAATCGGCGCTTGCGTCGGCATGTCGACACCCGCCAGTTTTACGATCAGCCCGTCAGGATCTTTTAGCCGCAAGACCGGCTCGCCGAACTCGCGGGAGGGTCCCTCGAATGGGACGCGAGCCGCGAGCGCCTTTGTCAGCCAGTCGCCGATCGAGCACGGCGCAACCGCTAGCGCCACTTCCGAGACTTGTCCGATGCCGGTGCGGCCTCGGCCGGCCGCCTCCCACACGAGGAAGGTCAGCAGCGATCCGGGGCTGCCGATGCCGTCTCCATAGAGCAGATGCAGTTGTTCGGCATCCGCGTAGCCGCCGGTCCGCTTCACGAGCTTGAGGCCGAGGAAGCCGACGTAGAAGTCGACATTGGCCTGCACGTTGGCGGTGATGCCGGTGACGTGGTGAAGGCCCGTTGTCATTGCTTCCAGGGCGCTTGCGGTCAAGTACCGCTCTCGCGGTCAAGCACTTTCTGTACTGCGGGATCGGCAGCGATCCTGTCATGCAGCGTCCGCACGTTGGGGTACTCCCTTAATCCATTTGGCAAGAGTTTTATGGCCCAACGAATCATCGGAAAGGAATAGGCATCGATCACTGAGCGTCCCCCATCAAGAATGTAGTCCCGGGTGTCGAGATGGCTATCCAGAATGCGGAACTGTTTGGTGACCAACCTCTGTCCTGCCTCGATCACTGTACTCCGGGCGGCTTCGCTTGTGTCTGTCGTGTAGCGGAAAGGCATGAAGATCGGCCAGAATGAAGCATGAACGTCCGAGGTGAAGAAGGCGGACCAGCGATGCGCTTCAGCCTTTTCGCGTATGCTGTCGCCGCCAGAAAGCCCCGCTTCGGGGTGCTTGGAGGCGAGGTAGTCGAGGATCGCGCCGCATTGCGTCAGAAGCCAGCCATCGTCTTCGCGAAGAGTCGGCACCGCACCGGCGGGATTCACTGCGACAAGTTCTTTGGAGCCGTACTGCACGTTGATGGCCTCATAGGGCGCCCCGATCCATTCGAGGGCGATGTGAGGTGCCAGCGAGCAAGCGCCGACGGCGTAATACAGGGTAGGCATAATATCATTCTCCCATTTATTCAGAGCCAGCCCGAAAGCCAAAAGTACGACCTGGGCAAGGCTGATCATTGTGTGCGGCTCGGTCCGCGTTCAGGTTTGGCGGTATCACTCCAGCGGGCCGAGCATGCCTGTGTCACCAAACCCTTCGACCGCCTCTGCCGCACCCTTGGCCGCGGCGTCGATCACGTCGGCGACGGCCTCTGGCTGGGTCAGGAACACGACATGGCTGCCGGGCACCTCGGTCGTCTCGGCACCGATCCGGCGGGCGGTGCTGCGCAGAAGATCGGGGGCGATAGCACCATCTTCGGTTGCAACGACGTACCAGCTGGGCTTGGTCATCCAGGCGGCGACGGTCACGGGTGCTGCGAGTGCGGCCATCGCGATCGGTACCTGTGCATCCCTCAGGAACGCCGCGTCGGCCTCATCGCTGTCGGCGGCAAAGCCTGCACGGAAGAGGTCTGCATTGAGGTAGGCGAAGCCGTCGGACTGTTCTTCTGGCAAGAAGTTCGGCGGCGGCGGGATCTTGGCATACTGGTCGAGTGTCGATTGGCCGATCTCGGGAGCAAAGGCCGCCACGTAGACAAGTCCCCCGACGCTTGGATGGCTGCCGGCCTCGGTGATGACGCTGCCGCCATAGGAATGGCCCACCAAGATCACCGGGCCGTCTTGCCGGTTAAGGACCCGCTGGGTCGCCGCGACATCGTCGGCGAAGGAGGTCAGGGGGTTCTGCACGATGCTCACGGCATAGCCGCGCGCGGTCAGGTTGTCGTAGACCCCGCGCCACCCGGACCCGTCGGCGAAGGCGCCGTGAACTAGGACGATGTTGCGGATGGGTTCGGCATCGGCGCCAGGGGCGGCACTGCCCGCGACCGCCGCGGCGGCAGTGTTTTTTTCGGTCATCTTCATGGTCGTCGTTCCTTTCTGATCTGGAAGGTGGGGTGCGACCGTCGCCGCGGGTCGCCGGAAAGCGGCCCATGCCGGTGACCCGGCACGGAGAGAGAACGTCCTGCGCAAGCCTTGAAAGTCCAATGTTTGAAACGGAGCGCAGAACCCGCTTCTCGGGACAATTCTTAGCGTTCGGCCAGGAATGCTACGGCGCTGAAGCTGCCGTCGATGTGCCGATCTTGCGGATCAATGACCCGAGCGATGGAAAACACCGATCATGTCCCGTCGAGCTGGCCGGTTTGGTCCAGTGGTCCGAGGGATACAGTTGCCGACCGCATCCTGCGGCCCAACGCAGCGGAATGCCGGAAGCAGCGATACCACCTTCTCCGGCGGCCGCGACGAGACGTGCCGCGGTAACGCTCTTGCTAAGGGCAAGCGCGGGAGGCAAGCAGGTAGAGGGCAGAGGTACGCGCTTTCACTCATCCAAGAAGGCAGCGGCCCTAGTCGGTGATGGCGCTGACCCGCATTTCAAAGCGCATCGCGGGGAGACCCAGCGCCTCGACGGCCAACTGCTTCTAGGTCGGCGCGTGGTCCGGCTTATGCTGCCGGTACAGACGCACGATAGTCTGGTTGACGACCGACGGAAAGCCGCCGACGTGGTAGCTCTTCAAAGATGGACGACTTGGCTCCAGACGCACCGGGCGCCAGTACAAAGGCGATATTGTCAGATGCTGCGCTGATCTCGTCCTCGATTGCCGTGGCAATCTCGAGCTCATCGTTCCACCCGCCCTGTACGAATGTCTCTCCACGGTTCCCGATCCGCACGGCGGTCTAGATGTGTAAGTTGATGCGAAGGGTCTCGCGGAAGCCCCGCGTGACAATGATTTCAGTTTTTTCCATCTTTCCTCTGCTTGTTGACCGAATTCAGCCGTCGCCTCGGCTTGGCGCCAATCTGCCCGAGATGGGTGTGGCGGAAGCCAGCTGCGTATTTCAGCCCGTAGCTCAGGCTCCGGTCGAAGGCGGCATGAGCCAAGAATATCAGTGCGATTTGCCAGAGAGTTGGGAACCTGACCAGAACACCAGCGACTGCTAGGAGTATGTGCGGTGCGTAGCTGTGTGCGGCGTTGTAGAGAACTGCGCCCGCCTTCGTGCTTAACGTATAGCCGGCAATACTGAGGTCCGGAGCAAAGAACAGAATGGCGAACATCCAGATCCTGCCGTCAAATAAAAAGAAAAACGTCGTGCTTGCAGCGAGTATCGCCAGCGCTTCCAGCCGAAGTAGCCATAGAACCATACCCGTGGCATAGCCTCGCTCTGTGCCACCGAATTCAACCTGCGTGTTCATTCGCGATCCTGTCCTCAAGCAAGCCGGAGTTGCCCGGCGGCGCTGCGTTCGGTCCGGGCGCGCACCAGCCGGCATCGGGGTGGCCTTCTAAGGCGATCTGCCTAAATCAGACGCTCCTTTTCACGATTGCGGATTCAACCCTTCCGTGCGGCGCACAACCTGCTGCAACGGTGCCCGGCTTGCTGGTTTCGACGGCGCGCTCGCCTCGCCACTCGAGGCTGGGAAGCCGGCACCGCCCAACGGGATGGTGGCGATCGTGGCCTTCACGATGGCACGCCGTTCGGCTCCAATATCGATTTCGCCTCGAACTACGTGCGTCACATGCTTGGCTTCTTCGGCATCGACGATATCAAGTTCGTCGCTGCCGATGCCATGGCGTTCGGCGCGGAGACGGCCATCGCCAAGGGTGAAGCCGAAGTCGACGCTCTCGCCGCCTAGGTAAATTCCGCGTCTTTCGGAGCGCTCTGGCCAAGAGCGCCCAAGCGCTCCGGCAACTTCCGCAACTCATTCCCATCCAAGAGAGGAACGACCATGAGCCTTAAAACCAGCGGCGCAGCCCTTGTCTCGCTATCCCTGTCCTTCACGGCAGCACATGCTGCCGACCTGGCCGAGAGCCTGCTGACGCCAGACAACCACACTCTGCTGCTGATCGACCACCAGCCGCAGGCGACCTGTTCTGCGATCGCTTCGTCGCCCTCGAGACGAAGGCGTTCAACGAGCGCGCGTCGCTCAAGGTAGACGGCGCTGACCGCCCCACCGTCAGTGTCGAGGTCCTTGAGCAACGAAACGGGACGGCCCGTCTCGAGCATGCCTGCGATCGCGAACTCGGGCGCACACGCGATTCCCATCCACGCTGCGGCCAACTCGATCGCCGCCCCGGGCCGGATAGACGTGAAACCGGCTCCCCACGTGCACGACGACTTCTGCGCTGTAGTCAGAAGCAAGTTTCGTGCAAGCGGTAGCGTTCGAGCCTTCTCACGCGATACGGCGCAACGGAAGCAAGAACGGCACCGGATCGGCAGGTTCCGCAACGCAGCGCTTGAGGGAGACCGCTAGCTTCCACCGGAGACGCCAGAATTTCTAGATTCCGAGGAGACTGAGATGCCTTTCCGTAACGGCCCTGGCTCTCTTCTTCGCCAAGATGATTCTGTCCTCGATCAGCGTTACCAGCTCGCGGACCTGAACAGCCACGACCCGCAGGCGGTGGTGAACACTACGCCCGCGCTCGCCAAAATGGCCAAGGTCTTCGACACCACCATCCTGACCAGTGTCGTCGCGGAACTCGGCGGCGTGATCTTCCAGCATGTCACGGACGTGCTTCCCGGCCAGGAGGTGATTGAAAGCAAACTCACAAACACCTGCCAAGATCCAAAGTTTGTCGATGCGGTCCGTCATCGCTTCGAGCACCAGCGCCTTGTTGCAGTAAGGACGATCGTCGGAGACGTGATCTGCGGGTCGCGTGATGGCCACTTTCCCCATGAAGCCTCGACCGTGGATCGGCTCTACGCTCCGGATTATGCCCAGCACAACCCGAACATTCCCCAAGGCCGCGACGCGTTGCAGGCGATCGTCGCGGGGTTGCCCGCCCATGTCTACTACGAAACCGGGCTGGCCGTCGCTGAGGACAATCTCGTCGCCATCCATGGACGCATCCGCGGCTGGGCGGATGAACCGCAGATCGCAATCGATATCTTCCGGATTGAGGGCGGCAACCTTGCCGAGCATTGGGACGTGTTGCAGAGCGAGGTGGCTGCAACGGAAACCAGCAGCGGCATCTCGATGGCCAACCCTGACCATGCGACACATCTCGCACGCCCCGAACCAGCCCAATCGCGCGCTTTGCTATAAAATGTCGTTCATCAAGATCGGCAAAAACCAAGAGAACACACAATGGAAATCGGCATCGACAGTTTTGCGGCCATACTTCCTGACCCTGCGACCGGGCGACTTCCCTCGGCGACTGATCGCATGGCGGACCTTCTTGAGGAGATCGAGGTTGCCGACCGTGCCGGGCTCGATGTCTTCGGCATCGGAGAGCATCATCGCGCCGAATTTCTCGATTCCGCGCCAGCTGTCATTCTTGCAGCGGCCGCAGCCCGTACCGGGAGAATCCGGCTGACGAGCGCGGTATCGGTGCTCAGCGCAGCCGATCCCGTACGGGTTTTTCAGGAATTCGCAACGCTCGATCTGATTTCGAGGGGGCGCGCCGAAATCGTTGTAGGGCGAGGCTCGTTCGTCGAGGCCTTTCCGTTGTTCGGCCTCGACACCCGAGACTATGACGAGCTTTTCGCTGAAAAGCTCGATCTGCTCCTGAAACTCCGCGAAACGACCAACATCACATGGGATGGACGTCATCGCCCGGCGCTCCGCGGTGTTGGCGTCTTCCCGCGTCCGCATCAGTCGCGAGTGCCGCTATGGGTCGGCGTCGGCGGCACGCCGCAGTCCTTTCAACGCGCGGGCGAGCTAGGCCTTCCGCTGATGATCGCCATCATCGGCGGCACCTTCGAGCGTTTCCGCCCCCTCGTCGATCTCTATCGCGAGGCCGGCCTTCGCGCCGGACAAAATGCGGAAAAACTCAGCGTGGGCATCCATGCGATGGGCTTTGTCGGAGAGACGGATGAGCAAGCCAAGGATGCTTTCTACCCCGGCTGGGCGCATCTCACCGGCACGATCGGGAAAGAGCGCGGTTGGGCGCCACCGACGCGTCAGCAGTTCGAGGCCATGGCTGGCCCTGAAGGCGCGTTCCTGGTCGGCGCACCGAAGACGGTGGCCGCCAAGATGCTGAAGGCGAGCGAGACGCTCGGCGGCATTTCACGCATTACCTTCCAGATGAGCACGGCCTCGCTCGAGACGGCGGCGATGAAGCGCTCGATCGAGCTTCTTGGCACGGAGGCCGCACCGATGGTCCGGGCGGCGCATGATGCAGCGTAGATGTCCTCCATCTCTGAGCGCGCGGATATCACCTGAAGACAGCTCACGAACTTTGGGAAACAAAGGAGCAAAGTCATGAACAATTCCACCGACCATCGTTTCGAGCTCCCGATAGACGGCAGTGATGGCGACATCGTGGCAGTGTAGACGCGTGGAAGATGACCAGCTTGGCCAAATACATACCGAGTTACCATATGAGTTTTCGGGTCGGGGGATTGCTTCACAGCTCGCATGCGGTGGCAAGGTCGTCCGGTGCTGCAGTTTCATAGGCGGTTTTTATGCACCCTACCGCGTTGCCGCGGGCTAGATTGGCGTGACAGCCGGCCTCGTGACGCGGGAACAATAGGTGGCAGTGACCCCTAGTCGTCTTGGATCGACAGAGTTCCGCCGAAACTGCCATGAAAAGGATCAACACCATGCCGAAGGGATCGGACCTTCTGGTCGCCGCGCTGGAGAACGAGGGGGTGGAGCGCATCTTCGGCGTGCCGGGGGAGGAGAACCTCGACGTGCTGGAGTCCGTGCGCAGTTCGCGGATCGAGCTTGTCCTGACGCGCCATGAGCAGGCGGCGGCATTCATGGCAGCGACCCATGGCCGGCTTACTGGCAGGCCCGGTGTCTGCCTCGCTACGCTCGGGCCGGGCGCGCTAAATTTCTCGACCGGCGCAGCCTATGCTCATCTCGGCGCCATGCCGACTATCCTCATCACCGGCCAGAAGCCGGTGATGAGCGCGGCGCAGGCGCGCTTCCAGATCGTAGACATCGTCGCCTCAATGAAGCCGCTGACCAAGATGACGCGCCAGATCGTCAGTGCGGCCAGCATCCCCGCAATCGTCCGAGACGCGTTTCGCGTCGCGATGGACGAGCGGCCCGGGCCGGTGCATCTGGAACTGCCAGAGGACGTCGCGGGGAGGGAGATCGGTCAGGTCCTCGCCATTCCGGCCCACACGCTCGATCGCCCCGTCGCCGCTGCCGCAGCGATCGACCGTGCCGCGGACGCGATCCTCGCCGCCAAGCATCCGCTCGTGATGATTGGAGCAGCGGGCAACCGGCCCCGGCTGGTCGAGGCGCTGTCGAGCTTCGTGCGGCGCACCCGCCTGCCGTTCTTTAACACCCAGATGGGCAAGGGCGCGGTCACCGGCGGCTCCGACCTCTACATGGGAACCGCCGCGCTGTCGGAGGGCGACTACGTTCACGAAGCTGTCGCGCGCGCCGACCTGATCGTCGCCATCGGCCACGACACCGTGGAGAAGCCCCCGTTTCTGATGAAGAGCGCCGGTGGGCCCAAGGTAATCCATGTCGGCTACCAATCGGCCACGGTGGAACAGGTCTATCACCCCGACCTCGAGGTGATCGGCGATATCGGGGCGTCCCTCGAGACGCTCGGTGAACGGCTGGAAGGCCGGCTGGTGCAGGACGAAGGCATGCTCGTCCTGCGCCAAAAGATTCTCGCCCGCCTCAACGACCGCGCCGAGGAGGACCGCTTTCCGATCACGCCGCAGCGCATCGTCCACGATGTCCGCAAGGTCATGCCCGAGGACGGCATCGTCTGCCTCGACAACGGCATGTACAAGATCTGGTTCGCGCGCAACTACCGCACCCATGTCGCCAACACCCTGCTACTCGACAATGCGCTGGCGACGATGGGCGCCGGCCTGCCCTCGGCCATGATGGCGGCGATGCTTTACCCAAGCCGCCGCGTAATGGCGGTCTGCGGCGATGGCGGCTTCATGATGAACTCGCAGGAGATGGAGACCGCCGTGCGGCTCGGGCTGGACCTCGTGGTGGTCATCCTCAACGACAGCGCCTACGGGATGATCCGCTGGAAGCAGGCGGTGGACGGCTATCCGGATTCGCCTCTATCCCCCAAGCAAAGCAGCCGCTGGCCACCTCAAGCCATAGTTCTCGGATCGCCGCATCTCTCTTCCGGGAGCGCTCTTCAGCAGAAATCGCATCATCTGGACAACCGGAAGAGGCTTCCAGCGAATATGCGGTGAGGTTCTTCCTTTCTTGTCGGTGCGGATTTCCTCGACGGGCTCGCGCCGGTTCCATCGCCACGTCAGCTCGTCGAGATAGCGTTGCGTGTGATATCCCGTGATCCGGTGGTAGACGCCGACGCGAGCCCGCTCGATGAAGGCTCCGAAGCCTTCCGCGGTATTGACGTGAGCGCCGGTCGCCGGGATGGCGAACTGCTTCTTGCTGTGGATTACGCGGTGGTGGACGGGGAACGCAGACGTGATGAAGTTATAGCAACTGCTACCATCAGTCATCATCGTCGCATCACCGGCCACCCAGCCCCGGATCAGGGGCTCGAAATCCGAGCTCGATATCCCTGGAAGCACGGCGGCCCTGGCCTCACCGCCACGCGCTACTGCCACCATCACCGGCGTCTTCTTGGTGCCCTTGCCGCGCTTGTTCTTCTTGCCCTTTTTGAACTTGGGTGCTCCGCCGACGGACGTCTCGTCGACCTCGACGATGCCGGAAAGCAGAGCATTGCTCCCGTAGTCCTCGCGCATCATTTCCCGGATCGCGTGGCCGAGCTTCCAAGCACATTTCTGCGTGGTGCCGATCATCCTGGCGAGCACCACGGAGGAGACGCCTTTCGAGGAGTTCAGCACCGTGTAGATGGCCGCCAGCCAGACACGGAGGTCCAGCTTGGTGGCGTGCATCGGCGTCTTCGTGGTGATCGTGAACTGTCCCCGGCATTCGTTGCACTGGTAGAGCCCGGAGCGATGTGAGGCGCCTTTCAGCTCCGTCGAGCAAAGGCCGCCGCAATGCGGGCAGACGCGTCCGTCGGCCCATATCAGATCTTCGAGGAAACGCCGCGCATCGTCGCTGCTCGGCATCTTTGTGTAGATGTCTCCGATGGACTTCAGTTCCGTGATCATTCGCAGCTCCCCGGCAATACGCGCGACAAGGAACCTTGGCCATCTGCCCTTTACGGAGCGTGAAAAGAACTCGCGGATCTCACCTCGTGTCGATCTCGCCACAACCCCTTGACAAAAAATCCCCTTTCGGCGGCTGCTATGTTTGGGGGATAGAGGCGTCCGGATTTCGGCATGAGCTTCGGCAATCCCGATTTCGTGCGCTATGCCGAGGCTTACGGCGCACGCGGGTCGCGGGTGAGCGCGGTCGCGGATCTCGTGGCGGTGCTTGAGGCCGCCTTCGCCGGCGGCGGCGTTCACTTGGTCGACGTGCCGATCGACTATTCCGAAAACACCCGCGTTCTGGTCGACGAGCTGCGCAACCGCTCACCCGACGTGAATTGCGGATGACCGCCTGTCGCGACAAGCGATCGAAAGCTCAAGGAGAACCCCCATGTTGACTGTCGTTCAGGCATACGATCGCGAACCAATCGCAGAGATCGCGACCGATGATGCCGCCGCCTTGGAACGCAAGCTGCAGGCAGCTGAGCGCGTCTTCAAAGATCGCGACGGGTGGCTCAAGCCGCACCAGCGCATTGCGATCCTGCGCGAGCTCGCCCGCCTGATGGACGGCAACCGCGATCACTTTGCCCTGCAAATCGCCCGCGAGGGCGGAAAGCCCCTTCCCGACGCAATCGTCGAGACAAAACGCGCCATCGACGGCGTTCACAATGCCGCAGACGAACTGCGCAACCTAAGCGGTCGCGAAATTCCGATGGGGCTGTCGGTGGCGTCGGAAGACCGCTGGGCCTTCACAACCAGGGAACCGATCGGCGTCGTCGCAGCAATCTCGGCGTTCAATCATCCGCTGAACCTGATCGTCCACCAAGTCGCACCAGCCATCGCCGTAGGCTGTCCAGTCATCATCAAGCCGGCGGGCACGACACCGTTGTCTTGCCTGAACTTCGTTGCGCTGGTCCATGAAGCCGGCTTACCCGAGGCATGGTGCCAGTGCTTCATCCCTAAGGGCAACGAGCTTGCCGAAAAGCTCGCGACCGACAGGCGCATCGCTTTCCTGAGCTTCATCGGTTCGGCAAAGGTCGGCTGGCAGCTGCATGCGAAGCTCGCCCACGGTGCGCGCTCGGCCCTCGAACATGGCGGTTTGGCACCAGCCATCGTCGACCGCAGCGCTGATCTCGACAAGATCATCGAGCCGATCGTCAAGGGCGGCTACTATCATGCAGGCCAGGTTTGCGTCTCAACGCAGCGCATCTACGTTCAAAGGGACATCGCCGACGATTTCACGCAAAGGCTCGTCGCCCGCGTCGAGACGTTGCGCACCGGTGATCCCAGCCTCGCAGACACTGAGGTCGGGCCGCTGATCCTGCCGCGCGAAGCCGACCGGGTCGCAGAATGGGTTGAGGAGGCGATCGGCGGCGGTGCGACACTGGCGACCGGTGGCCAACGCCTTTCGGAAACGACCTTGCAGCCGGCGGTGCTGCTTGATCCCGCCATGGACGCGAAGATCTCGACGCAGGAGGTGTTCGGCCCCGTGGTCGCGGTTTCTCGCTACACCGATCTCGACGCCGCCATCACGCAGGCCAATTCCCTGCCCGTTGCGTTCCAGGCCAGCGTCTTCGCGCAGAATATCGACGTCGCGATGCGCACGGCCAACCGTCTCGACGCCTCGGCGGTGATGATCAATGACCCCACCGCCTTCCGGACCGACTGGATGCCCTTCGCCGGCCGCAAGCAGTCCGGCTACGGCACCGGCGGAATCCCCTACACCATGCGAGATCTGACCCAGCAGAAGATGATCTTGATGCGCAGGAGTTAAAGCGAGGCGGCGAAGACGTGGCATCGCGAAACGCGCTCTCGGTCACAGCCCCCGAGATCGGGCAGTTGCCATTTCCGAGTTCAACCCGATTCAGTTTGAAGCTCTGTTCGCTGCCCCGGTGTATTCCGGAGCACAGATGTCGCCGGACGGCACCCGGATCGCTTACATAGCATCATGCCGCGATAGACTGAATGACTTCCCATCCGACATCAAGCGAAAGGAGCGCCGGAAACTTGAGGGCGAACGCCGGATCACCACCGACGCGCATCCCAACTTCAAGCGGTACTTCCGGTCAACGAACGAGGACTCCATCCTCCATTTGAAGAACGTGAATGCGGATTGGAGTTGGCACGTCTTCCAGATGGCGGTTGCGGATGTCGAAGTGCGGTCCGGCAACCTGACCCATCCTTCGGAGAAGAGAGTGGTGGGTTGTCGTTTCCCAACAGGCTGCTGAAGATGTCGCCGGGGCTGAATGGTTTCCTTGAATAGACCTGCGGACTTGAGCGTCCGCCCGTCAGCGCAAAGGTTATGCGCGGCTGATGCCGCCTTTCGGCTTCATGCCGCCAGCAAGCGGGGCAGCCGGGCGAGGTTGTTGGCCGCCATCGTCGGGATGAAGCGGGAGCGCACCCGCTCGACGCCGCGATAGACGGTCTGGGCCATGTGCCCGACGGTCTTGGCCCAGCCGAATGCCTCTTCGATCCGCTTCCGGTGCTTCAGGGACAAGTCATAGCCCTTGTGCCGGGTGGTGCGCCCGTCAATCGCTGAACGACGCGATTTCTGTGCGACATGCGGTGTCACACAGGCCTGTCGCAGATTAGCTAAACTTGGCAGCGTCATATCCCCTGTCCGCTCCGAGGGTTAGCTTGCGGGTAGATCCCGGAGACTGGCGATGGACCATGTCGAGCGCTGCACGCCGTTCGGCATGGCCGTCCGCTTCGGTCAGATCACCCTGGACGATCAGGCCGCTTCGGTTCTCCATCAGAGCATGGCCGATGAAGCATAGCATTGCCCCGGTGCCAGGCGACTTCTTGTAGAGCCGGGCGTCGGGATCGGTCGTCGAGACATGGGTGGCGTTCGAGCGCATCTCGCCCCGAAAGTCGACCTCGGCGTTGCGGTGCTGGTGAGTTGGGCGGGCCATCGGGTCGGTCTCGGTTTGGGTCTGTTCGGGCTGGTCGGCGGCGGTCGTGTCTGGCGAGGGCGGGTCGCCCGGCCCTTCGTCATCGGGCGGTGCAACGTCGGGCTGCGGCTGAGAGCTCTTCATCGAGGCCCAGGCTTTGACGAGCGTGCCGTCGACCGAGAAATGCTCGTCCGACAGGAGCGGCGCGACCTTCCGGTGTGTCAGGATCGCGGCCATCACCTTGCGCGCGCGACATCTCGGTCGCCAGCAGTCGGTCGCGGTTCTTCGTGACCACCGTCGGGACCCAGACCTGGTCGTCGATGCCGAGCCCCACGAACCAGCGGAACAGCAGGTTATACTGCATCTGCTCCATCAACTGCCGCTCCGAGCGAACCGAAAAGAGTATCTGGAGCAGGCTGGCCCGGATCAGGCGTTCCGGCGCAATCGAGGAGCGACCGAGATCGCTATAAAGCGCTTCAAAATCGACATCGAGACTGGCGAGCGCGTCGTTCACCACCTGCCTGATCTTGCCCAGCGGATGCCGCGCCGGAATGCGCGCCTCCAGATCAACATAGCTGAACAGAGATCCGCTCGTCTCGTCTATGCCGCGCATCTTCATCCCTCCACCCTGATGGCCCAAAGGATGAATCAAGTTCCTCAAACCGGGTCGAGGGCCGACTTCTACAGCAGCCTACTAACGCCGACGAATTCTCGAGATCCCACATTTACGGAACTTCGCATCAGTGGCCTGTGAATAGTTTCGGAACGATTGCTCGCACGGGTATGGGTCTCGCGGCTGAATACGCAGGTGCCTGCTGTGCAGGCAGGCGAATCGTCAGCAGGCCTTGATCGCGGATTCAATCACAACCGCCTGCTTGTCGAGTTCAGCGATTGAAACGTTTTTTCGTCGCAAGATCATACGCATGTAGATGGACGATACGAGAAGATCGAGTGCAAGCTCCCTGTCGAGGTCGGGTTGCAATTCGTTGCGGGCGATAGCGCGATCCAGCATTCCGTTTCCGAATCGTCGGCGCGCGGCAACCACGGCGTCCAGTACCGCCGAAAGCTCGGGAGTTCTGTCTCGTTCAGCTGCCGCATCCAGGATGATCTTGCGGATCATCGGATGTCGGAGAACCACCCGCGTTTTTCGAAGAAATGCGTCAAGTTCTTTCCGTAAGGAGCAGCAATCGCCTAAATCAGGCAGGCCGAGGCAAACGACCTGTATCGCATCGCACGCAAACTCCACTTTCGACGGCCATCGCCGGTATATTGCCGCCTTGCCTGCGCCCGCCCGTGCCGCTACGCGCTCCAAGCTTATTGCTGCATAGCCGGTCTCTGCCCACTCCTCAAACAACGCCTTGAAAAGCGTTGTGGTCAGTTCAGGCCGGATGACCGCTGCCCCACTCGGTTTTCGCCCGCTTTTCCCCGCGTCGATACTCTTGCGTTCCATCCAGAATTCCCCCATTGTCGATGGAACGGTAGCGTTCGCGCCATGCTGTGAACAGGGGCCGAAACGATCTTCGACGGGGGCTTCAGAGCCGTTGCGGGCGCCGCGGACACGTGGATTACCGCAGGTATTTTTTCATGCGACCTGAAAGGGAAACGCTTGCATCGAGCAATGACGCCGATCGAAGCGCGAGCGGGGCGGACGGATCGGCCCGATCACCGATAGCGTTGGAGACACAGCATGAGCATGCCGGCCTATACCTCTTTTGCCCAATGGTATAGCGCCGGCCACTTGGCGAGCTATGTGCGCACGACGACGTCCGCAGGTGGTGCAATTCATCTGCTTGAAGCCGCGCAGCCGGCCGGCGACATGTCTGATCCTGCCGTCCCGGATATCGTCCTCTATCAAGATCTGCATGGCGGCAGCCGCGTCATCGGAGATATGGGAGGGGAGCGGTTCGATGTAGGGAGCGAAAAGGGCGGTTTTTTTCTCTCCGCTCTGAGGTTCGCAAATACGGTCATTGTTGACGCCGCTCATGAGCTTCGCAGCTTGTCGTTTCCGTTGGCGCAGTGGCAGTCCGTTCTGGATGAAGCCACCGACGGCCAGTTTTTCATAGACTATCGGGATTTAAGCATGGGGTCGTTCGCGTCGCCCACTATCCGGTTCGCGATTCGGAACCTGTGGGCTCTGCGGATTGAGGAGGGCATGCTGTCGCGCCTGCTGGCGCAGGCGGCAGGCTGCGAGATCCTAGCCGAACTCTGCCGATTGGGCGGGGCACCGTTCGGGCAAGTCAAGGGCGGCCTCGCGCCTTGGGCCGAGCGGCGCTCCGTTGAACTGATGCGCGCGCGGCTCTCGGAAGACATCTCTCTTGATGATCTGGCAGTCGAGGCAAAGGTCTCTCCGTTTCATTTCGCCCGCATGTTCAAGCAAAGCGTCGGTGTGCCGCCACGGGTCTACCTGACGCGTTTGCGCGTGGAGAAAGCCTGCGAGCTCCTTGAACGGACCGACCTTCCAATCACTCAGATTGCGCTAACGGTCGGCTACTCGTCGAGCCAGGTGTTCGCGCGGGTGTTCATCAAGCATCGACGCATGAGCCCGTCCGACTATCGCCGGGCGGTGCGCGATCCGGTGCGCCAGATCTCTGTATCCGCAAGCGCAGCGCTTGAGACGGCAGGGGAATGAAAATGACGCCGCCACGCTATTCCTCCTTCGTCCAGTGGTTCCGTGGCGGCCCGTTTGCGCCCTATGTCCGGACGATAAAATCCTCCGGCGGCTTTCTCAACCTGATCGAAACTGCCATGCCAGCGGTCGAGATGTCGGACCCCGCCGTGCCCGAGCTCGTCCTGCACCACGATCTTCGGGGGGGCTTTGGCGTTAGCGCCGACCTTGGCTCGGGACGCTTCAATGCGACGACACAGCGAGGCCACTTCTTCCTTGCCGCGCCGAGTTTCGCCAACTCGATCAGAGTCGACAGCGACCACCAGATTCGCTCCATAGCGTTTCCTGTCAGTTCTTGGAGCCATATGTTCGAGAACGCCCCGAATCGGGCCTCCTCTCTCGATTTCGGTGCTTTGCACCGCGGAGCGTTCACGTCGCCCAGGATCCGGTCTTTACAGCACCAGCTTTGGCGTCTTTGCGATGAGGAGGGTGTGCCGTCGCGACTTTTGGCGCAGGCCGCCGGTTGCGAGATTCTGGCCGAGCTTTGCCGCTTGGCTGGCTCGCCGCTCACTACGGCACGCGGGGGACTGGCGCCGTGGGCAGAGCGGCGCTGTCTGGAACTGATGCGGGCCCGACTTTCGGAAGATATCACCCTTGACGAACTGGCGGCCGAGGCTGAGCTCTCAACGTTTCATTTCGCCCGCATGTTCAAGCAAAGCCTCCGCATGCCGCCACGCGTCTACCTGACGCGATTGCGCGTGGAGAAAGCCTGCGAACTGCTTGAACAGACTGACCTTCCAATCACTCAGATTGCGCTAGAGGTCGGCTACTCTTCAAATCAGGTGCTCGCGCGGGTGTTCCTTAAACATCGGCACACGAGTCCTTCCGAATATCGCCGGGCGGTTCGGGGAGGACCGAGGTTGGCTCCGTCTTGATGCAACTCCGCCTACCATTGCCATGGCAGCCATCATCGAGTGGGGCATGACACCCATTGCGCCAGCATCACGGCGCCGGCTTTCTCGAGAGTGCCGCCATATCGTTCGGCATAGCTGCGCAGCCGCGCGGCGCTGAGACTGGCGGTCGCCAGTTTATTTGCGTGTCCTGAGCCAGTGTTCGAAATCGATGCCGTGAACTTCGGGATAAACTGGAGCCCGAGCACGTTCGGCCCGCAAGAAAATGCCCGGTGCCGGAATACAGGTGTCGACGCGAGAAGGCTGTAGCCACGAGGCAGCTCGAAAGTGTCGACATGCCAGTGCAACACATGAACGTCGCGCGAAGGGCCGAGAGGGTCGAATTCGCCAGAGCTTGCAAGCTTAGGTGGCAATAAGCTGATTTCTTTCGTCGGCCCCGGGTAGACGCGAGCGCGGAGAGCTGCGGCGATCCGTTGCGCGCCAAGGCCTATGTCCAGCGTCGGCAGGTCGGCTTCCAAGCGTGCCCTGAGCAATGCAATCTCGGTCGCGACGAACGAGTGTTATCGTAGACGGCGATCGGTCCGCCAGTACGACGAGGAGCCTCGCAGCCCTTCAAGCTCTGTTCGATGAGGGCGATGGTCGGCAGGGCTGCGGCGGCCGCGCCGCCGAGCTTCAGCATCGAACCGGACGCCCCGCCAGAGCGCGCAGTTCCGGCCCGCTATAGACGAGCGCCCCCTTCGAGATGACGATGGCGTGGCGCCCGGCCGTGAGGGATGAGCGGATGTAGGCAAGGCCCGGTTACCGGTGCGCAAATCGCTTGGCCCTGCCTCGACGCGAATGTCGTCGCCGCTCGTTCCGATGAAATCCGGGCCTGACAGACCTGGCTCAATGGTGTTCAGGCGCCCCGGTTCCAGGCCGAAGGGATCGGCCAGGCCGGCGAGCGATCCGCAGACCGCGTCTAGGCAAACGTCGGCGCCATAGACGCGCCGATAGCGATCCGGCGGGCCAGCAGAAGATCGGTCGTAGCGCGCCACACGCCCCCGAAGCCGGCGATGGCAACCTCTAGAACACGCATCGCTTTTATCCTGTTGCCTCAAACGTCTGGTACGGCCCGATCGGGCTCGGGTTGAACACACCAGTGGTCCTGTGAATCAAGCAAATTCCGCCGACCAAAGAGCGCTCTGGTCTCAGACCTGAGTAATATACCGCTTTCGGCGGTCGCGAGTCTCGCAACCGCCGTTCACCTATGACGAAGGCGTATCAGGCGCGAATGAAGGCCAGCAGATCCGGATTCACGACTTCAGGATGCGTGGCGAACAGGCCGTGCGACAAGCCTGGATAGGTTTTCAACGTGCCGTCCTGCACCAGCTTGATCGCCTTGTGCGCCGAGTTCGCGATTGGGACGACCTGGTCATCCTCGCCGTGCAGGAACAGGACCGGAACGGCGATCGCTTTCAGGTCTTCGGTTAGGTCGGTTTCGGAAAAAGCCGCGATGCAATCATAATGCGCCTTTGCGCCGCCGGCCATGCCCTGGCGCCACCAATTGCCGATCAGGCCGTTGCTGACGGTCGCGCCCTCTCGGTTGAAGCCGTAGAAAGGTCCGCTTGGCACATCGAGAAAGAACTGGGCCCGGTTCGCCGCCACCGCGGATCGAAATGCATCGAAAACCTCAAGCGGCACACCATCCGGGTTCGCATCGGACTGAACCATGAGGGGCGGAATGGCAGCGATCAGTATGGCCTTGGCCACGCGGCCGCGCTCGGCCCGGGCGACATAGCGCGTAACCTCGCCTCCACCCGTCGAATGGCCGATATGGATTGCGTTCTGTAAGTCCAGCGCCTTGACGATCTCGTCAACATCCGCCGCGTAGGTGTCCATATCGTTGCCGGTGTCGGTCTGGTCGGACCTGCCGTGCCCACGCCGATCATGCGCGATCACGCGATAACCCTCGGCCAGAAAGAACAGCATCTGGTTGTCCCAATCATCTGCGCTGAGCGGCCAGCCGTGATGGAACAAGACCGGCTGGGCGTCTTTCGGTCCCCAGTCCTTGTAGAAGAGGTTTGTGCCGTCCGATGTGGTGATGATTGCCATGGTTGCCGTTCCTTCGGTCGGGTTTCAGCGGTTGCCGGATGTTGCAGGGAAGGCCGGGGCCGCGATGCACCGACCCATGGCTACACCGTAGCGAGCGTTCCCGCGCCTCGCGTCGCGGAGGCTGCCGGATTGGTGCCGATCTTGCTGACCTTCGATTCGCACAGGCGGGGCCAGGCCGTGGTCCCGGCCCATCGCCAGAACGCGACAGACGTGGACAGGGGCCAAGAGCCAAAAGAATGTCATCTCCGGGCCTTTGACATCGCCCGATGCGGACCACGGCCTCCGTCCGGACAATCGCCGATCCCTCAGTGCCTGTCCTCGAACCCGGTCCTGCTGGTCGAGATGCGCCACCACCTGAAAGTCGCAAAGGCCGCAAGAATCGCACCAACGCGGCAGCCTCGGCGCCGCATTTCAGTGAACCGAGCGCCAGGGTCACCCCACAAGGCTGACAATTCTCAAGGTGATCGCCCGCAGTCCGACCGGGCCTAGCGGTCGTTGGTCGACAATGCGGCTGTCCTAGGGTGATGACCACCGAAGTCAGTGACGCCCCTGCCAATGCTCAACAATCCGGAGCAAACTCGAGATGCACTCCAAATCCAGACGTACAAGATTCAAGACCCAACCGGTCGGCGGGGTCGACGTAATCTATCGCGAAGCCGGGCCGGCCGACGCGCCTGTTATCCTGATGCTGCATGGGTTCCCGACGGCTAGCCACATGTTTCGTGACCTGATTCCGCTTCTGGCTGATAGCTATCGGCTCATTGCGCCCGACCTGCCTGGCTTCGGCCAGACCAAGTCACCGCCACGCGGGGCGTTCGACTACAACTTCGACCGGCTCGCCGACGTGATCGAAGGGTTCACCGACTCGCTGTCGCTCGACCGGTGTGCGCTTTACATCTTCGATTACGGCGCGCCGGCTGGTCTGCGTCTGGCAATGCGCCACCCCGAGCGAGTTTCCGCAATCATCAGCCAGAACGGCAACGCCCATGTCGATGGCTTCAGCGACCAGTGGGGACCGTGGGAGGCTTATTGGCGCGGTGCGAGCGAAGCTAACCGCGAAGCTTGCCGACCGTCGTTGTCACTCGACACGATCAGGAACTGGCAATACGGAACTGGAGCCGACCCGGAGCTTCTTTCTCCCGACGGATACGAACTCGCCATCGCCTACATGGCGCGGCCCGGCGCGGAGGATATCCAGCTCGACCTGATCCGTGACTACCGCACCAATGTGGCGCGCTATCCGGACTTCCAGTCGTATTTCCGCCAGCATCGTCCGCCGCTACTGGCGACGTGGGGGCGCTATGATCCGGCCTTCATCCCCGCAGGCGCTATAGCCTACAAGCGCGACCTTCCGAACGCCGAGGTTCATCTTCTGGATGCCGGACACTTTGCATTGGAAACCCACGCCGGCGAAATTGCAACGCTGATCCGTGACTTCCTTGGTCGCGTTCTACCGATGGAAAACAATGGCACCGATACGTTCTCGATGCCCGAAAACCGAATGCCGACATGACAACTCGCGCAGACCGGACTCCCTGCAGCAACATCAAAACGAGACCCAGATCATGAACAATCTACAAGCTCTCCTGATTTCCAGCGCCATGGCTGTCGGTGTCGTGACCGCGCAGTCAGGCGCGGCGCTCGCCGATGTGAACAACATCGTTCTCGTCCATGGCGCGAATGTCGACGGCAGCACCTGGCGCGCCGTCTATGACCGCCTGACCGCAGAGGACTACAAGGTCACGGTCGTGCAGATGCCGCTGACCTCCACCGAGGACGATATTGCCGCGGTCCAGCGGATCGTCGACGTTCAAGATGGTCCGATCCTGCTGGTCGGGCATTCCTACGGCGGCGTGGTGATCAGCGAAGTCGGCGTGAACCCGGACGTCAGGGGCCTCGTCTACGTCGCCGCGTTCCAACCCGATGCAGGGGAAAGCGGCGGGAGCCTGCTGGCCTCCAATCCGGGCGCGTTGTCGTCCGACATGCTCACGGTCTTCGAAGATGGCCACTACCTGATCCATGAAGACGGCTTTCTCTCGGTCGTCGGCAACGGTCTGTCGGCTGAAGACGCCATCTTCGTCGCAAGGTCGCAGGCAGCATCCAACGCGTCCATCCTCGAATACGAGACACAATCGGCGGCGTGGGCCGAGAAGCCGAGTTGGTCGGTCATCGCCACCCTCGACCGGACCATTCCCCCCGACCTGCAGCGGCAGATGTCGGAGCGGGCCGGTTCGACGGTCGTGGAAATCGAGAATGGTCACATGTTGACAATGACAAACCCCGCCGACGTGGCCGACGTGATCCGACAGGCGGCCGAAGCAGTGGATTGACGGCGACTACGGCGCGGGCCGCGGGACCGGGCCGCGCTCATGTTCCATGACGCCGGCCCGCTGAAGTACGGACGAGGCCAGCGCCACTTCGGCAATCCTCCGTGTTCTGAGCAGCTCAGCGTGGCAGAAGCGGCGTGGAACGCTCAAGTCCAATGACCTTGATCTGGTGGGCCGAGCGATTCAGAGCCGGGGCGCTGTGCCTGCAGCCGGAGCCAGTGAAAATTACCGTAGCGCAAAACTGCGCACAGGATCTCGAACGGCGCGCCGATAGTCGGACGGCGTCACGCACATGTGCTTGCTGAACACCCGGGCGAGAACCTGGTTCGACGAATACCCGACGTCCAGTGCGATCTCCGTGATCGGAAGGTCCGAATGCTCGAGGAGTTCGCACGCCTTCTCCACCCGCAAACGCGTCAGGTAAACGCGTGGAGGCACACCGACGCTCTGCTTGAACATGCGGGCGAAATGAAATGGCGACAGCTGCGCCTCAGCGGCCAGTTCGTCGAGGCTGATATCCTCCGAAAGCCGCGCGCGCATCAGATCCCGCACGTTGCGCTCGGCCCAAGACGCAAGGCCTCCTCTGGCCGGAGTAAACGGCGCCCCGCCTAAGCGGCAGAGTTCGGCGAGGATTTCGCAGCCTGCCGCACGCGCCAGCAGACGCGAGGGCGCCCCTTCGTCTTCGCAAAGAGACCATAGCTTCCGAAGCGTTGACCGGATTGCAGGCGAGTCAAACATTCCGTCATGGACACGGGCAAAGTCGAATGCAAATTGGCCGTCTACGGATTCTTCCATGATAGTCTGCCACTGCGCGACAGGAAATGCCACGGCGCGTATCTGATGGTTGATGTCCACGATAGAAGTACGTGCAAAGTGCGGTGCCGCCAGGAACAAGCCCCCTTTTTTGCTCATTACGTCAAAACGCCCCCCTCCCAAGTTGCCGGTGACTTTGCTCCCTCCAAGCATGTCCTGGGCCAGGACGAGATCCGGAACAGCGGGGCCGGAATTGTCTCCGGGTGGCGGCGCGGCCTCCAGCAAACTGAGCATTTCGCCGGCTGATCTTAGTGTTCGCACATAGGACCCGAGCTGACCCTCGCTATACCATTGCAGATACGAAGAATAGGCTGGCACGTTCATCGCTGTGCGTTGGATGCTGTAGTCGCCGCTCCCAGCACTCGGCGCGGCGGGTTGCGAACCGCCCGACGATAATCAGTAGGACTCATGCGTTGATGCTTGACGAATACCCGGGCGAGGACCTGGTTGGACGAATACCCGACCTCGAGCGCGATCTCAGTAATCGACAGGTCCGTCTGTTCGAGCAGTTCGCAGGCCTTCTCCATGCGCAACCGCGTCAGGTACACTCGTGGCGGCACGCCGACGCTTTGCTTGAACATGCGGGCGAAATGGAACGGAGAGAGCTGCGCCTCGGCGGCCAGTTCATCAAGGGAGATATCCTCCGAGAGCCTCGCGCGCATCAGGTCCACGCAGCGCCGCTCGGCCCAGAGCGCAAGGCCGCCCTTTGCTGGCGCGAACGGTGTCCCGCTCAGCCGACACAGCTCGGCCAGGATCTCGCAGCCTGCGGCCCGCGCCAGCAGACGCGAGGGCGCACCTTCTTCATCGCCAAGGACCCACAGGTTCCGGAGCAGGGATCTGATGGCCGGCGAGTCGAACATGTGACCGTAGATCGAGGCACTGTCGAACGAGAACCGACCCTCGCCGGCTTCATCGAGCACGCTTTGCCACTGCGCCGTCGGGAACGCCAAGCTGCGAAGCTGATGGCTTTCTTCCATGATCGCGGAGGTGGAAAAGTTCGGCGCGGCGAGGCAGATGCCACCTTTCTCGCTCGTTATATCGAACCGTCCCCCGCCCAAGTCCCCGCTCACACGGCTACTGCCCATCATGTCCTGATACAGCACGATATCCGGCAGCCCCGGGCGAGACATATCCCCGGCCGGTCGCGCTACTTCGAAGAGATCGAGGACTCCGCCCGGGGATTTCAACGTGCGCACATAGGACCCCAGTGGTCCGTCATAGTACCATTGCGAGGAAGACGCATACGCAGGCCGTACCATGTCGTGTCTCCTGTGAGGCGGCATTACCCCACCTCGACCACCTCTTCACACGGCATGATCGGAACGATACCGCTCCGTTCACATTAAAGAGGTAGTGGATGGAACGCAAGAGTATCGGCGTCAGTAAGAAGCGCAAACCGAGCGGAGCGGCAGTGATCCGCCCTGACCTGACGGACAAGTTGTTTCGGGCATTGTTCGAGGAGTGGGCAAGAACCGGATATGTGGGGATAAGCCTTGAACGCGTGGCTGCCTGCGCGGGGATCGGCAAGGCCGCAATTTACCGGAGATGGGCCTCGAAACGCGAGTTCGCGTCGGACGCGATCGCCAGCATTGAGATCGCGATGCTGGATCCCACCGATCATGGATCTCTGAAAGCGGATGCCCGAGCATTTCTTCAAGCCACGCGCACTGTGCTGCGGCATCCACTGGTCCGCCGGATCATCGCCGATCTGGTCGCCGAACGCTTGCGATCGGGCGAACTGGCGACGGTACTGGACCGCGCTGCCATGGCACGCCGACAGTTCGGGCATGGTTTGCTGGATCGCGCCATCAACCGCCACGAACTGCACGAGAACCTCGACAGGGAGCTGGCGCTCGATCTGCTCTTTTCCCCCCTCTACATGCGGATGATCATCCAAGGCAAAAACGTCACGAGGGCCGAACTCGACAGGCAGGTCATCGCCATTGACGCCGGCATCAAGGCCTGCTGCTTCAGCGCCTAGCACAAGCAGCGCTGCCGGGCGCAGACAGGTCACCCCGGCAGCGCGAAGGTCGCCGTCTAAGGCCGACCGGCCACGGAACCAAGTCGCAAGATTGGCATCTTTGCAGCAGATCCAGCGACGTAGAGCCTTAATTCGTCCGCTAGAACTCTGATCAATGCGCAGTTCTGTGCAGAATCTGTCGCCTGCCAGCATGATCACGAGACGGCAAGCGCACTAAGCCGGAAGCCGGCATGGCTCGATTGAACAGGACCGACGATGCCTCCTCAAGAACCTTCGACACTCCGTCTCACAACCACAGCCGGCGCGCCGGTCGCTGACAACCAGAACAGCCTCACTGCGGGCGATCGGGGACCGGTCCTTATGCAGGACTGGCATCTGATCGAGAAACTGGCGCACCAGAACCGCGAGCGGATTCCCGAGCGCGTCGTCCACGCCAAGGGCTGGGGCGCGCATGGAACGTTGAAGATCACAGGCGACATTTCGCATCTGACCTGCGCCCGTGTGCTGCAACCCAGCACTGAGACGCCGATGATTGCGCGCTTTTCTACCGTGGCCGGAGAAATGGGCGCGGCCGACCATGAACGGGACGTGCGTGGCTTCGCGCTCAAGTTCTACACGGAGGAAGGCAACTGGGACCTCGCCGGCAACAACACGCCGGTCTTCTTCGTTCGTGATCCGCTCAAGTTCCCCGACTTCATTCATACGCAGAAACGCCACCCGCGGACCAATCTGCGGTCGCCGACGGCGATGTGGGACTTCTGGTCGCTGTCGCCCGAGAGCCTGCACCAGATAACGATGCTCTTTTCCGACCGAGGTCTCCCCGTCAGCCCGATGCACATGAATGGTTACGGCAGTCACACCTACAGCCTGTGGAATGACAAAGGCGAGCGGGTCTGGGTCAAGTTCCACTTCAAGACGCGGCAAGGACATCGCCACTATACCCACGCCGAGGCGGAGAAGGTCATCGGTGAAACGCGCGAGGGATATCAGGAAGCCCTGTTCGGCGCGATCGAGGCTGGGGAGTTTCCCCAGTGGACCGTGCAGGTTCAGATCATGACGGAGGCCGAGGCGGGCGCATTATCGTTCAACCCGTTCGACCTTACAAAGGTCTGGCCCCACGCGGGCTTCCCGCTGATCGAGATTGGCATGCTCGAACTCAACCGCAATCCCGACAACTATTTCGCCGAGGTCGAGCTTCTGGCCTTCAGCCCGTCGAATGTCGTCCGGGGCATCGGCCACTCACCGGACAGGATGCTTCAGGGCCGGATCTTCGCTTACGCGGATGCACATCGCTATCGGCTCGGAACCCATTACGAAGCGCTGCCGGTCAACAGGCCGAGATGCCCGGTCCATCATTACCACAAGGACGGGGCCATGCGTTTCTTCGCCAACGCGGCCAGTCCCGATGCGTACTACGAGCCAAACAGCTTCGGCGGCCCACGGCAGGACAGCGCGTTCACCGAACCGCCGCTCGACCTGAATGGTCCGGCTGCCAGGTTCGATCATCGGGACGGCACCGACGATTTCAGTCAGCCGCGGGCGCTGTTCGAGTTGTTCGACGCCGCACAGAAAGATCGACTGTTTACCAACGTTGCAGCAGCAATGCGCAGTGTACCTGTTGAGATCATCGAGCGGCAGATCGACCTCTTCCAACAAGTCCATCCTGAGTATGGCGCCGGCGTCTGCGCTGCGCTGGACGCGCTGGACCCGCAATTCTGAATGAACCCTGATCGAAAAGGATCACATCAATGAGCTGGAATCCTGCACTCGAACCGGGCTGTCCCGACGATGTCAGCGTGGACGCGATCGAAACGCTCATCGTTCCGCGGTCCCGCGATCTCGGCGGCTTCGAGGTCCGGCGCGCCCTGCCCGCCCCAAAGCGGCAGATGGTGGGACCGTTCATCTTCTTCGATCAGGCCGGGCCGGCCGAACTGCTGACCGGCCAGGGCATCGACGTCCGGCCACATCCGCATATCGGCCTTGGCACGGTGACCTATCTTTATCGCGGCGACTTCCACCATCGGGACAGCACCGGCGCCGACCAGATCATCAGCCCCGGCGCGCTGAACTGGATGGTCGCCGGGCGCGGCGTGACCCATTCGGAGCGGACCTCCGCTGCGGCCCGCAGCGGTCCCAACGGCCTGTTCGGAATCCAGACGTGGCTGGCCCTGCCTGACGCACATGAAGATGTGGCACCCAGTTTCGAGCATCACGGCAAGGAGACGTTGCCGATGATCGAGGACAGTGGCGTCTCGGTGCGGCTTATCCTCGGCAGCGCTTATGGCCAGACCGCTCCTGCGACGATGCTGTCGGAAACCTTCTACGCCGATGTTCAGCTCGAGCCGGGAAGCCGGCTGCCGATGCCGGATGATCACGAAGACCGGGGCATCTACATCGTTGACGGCTCCATCTCGGTCGCGGGACAGGATTTCGATGCGGGTCGGATGATGGTCTTCCGTCCGGGCGACAGGATCACGGTCGCCGCCGGCGAGCGGGGCGCGCGGCTGATGATCCTTGGAGGCGCGACCTTTCCCGGCCCCCGTTACATCTGGTGGAACTTCGTCGCCTCATCGCAGGAGCGTATCGAAGCGGCCAAGATCGAATGGCGCACCGCTAACTGGGGTAAGGGGCGCTTTGATCTTCCGGCCGATGACCGCGATGAGCACATCCCCTTGCCGAATTGACCCGCGCCAACGGACCTATCGGCGGGGCGCAACGCGAGCGACCCGATATCAAGTGACTGGTTCCCCGAAGGAACAGATGCTGAACGGAGAAACGCGCAATGAGCACCAAATGGCCCCAACTCGACCACCTTGAATGGCGTGAGAGCTGTTCCGCCCTGCATCTGTACCTGCAGATCGTCGGCAAATACAGGCTGGCGCACACGCCTTGGCTCAACCATGCTTGGAACGCGACATTCTATGTTACGCCAACAGGCCTGACATCGTCGACCATACCGGACGGTCCCGGCATCGAATTCAGGTTCAATTTCTTGGAGCACAAGATCGTGGGCACCTGCGGCAGCGGCCGCGCTGCAATGTTCGCGCTCGGGCCGACCACGGTCGCGGCGTTCCGCGCGAACTTCGTGCAGCTGATTACCGACCTCGGGGGCACGTCGAGTTTCAACGACACCCCAAACGAGGTGCCTGACCCAGTCCCGTTCAGAGAGGATCATCGGGACCGACCCTATGACCGGGACTCCGTACAGCGCTACCATCAGGCCCTTGTGGCGATCGACAGGGTGATGGGCAGGTTCCGGACCTCCTTTCTCGACAAGTTCAGTCCCGTTCACCTGTTCTGGGGCGCGCTGGATCTTGCGGTCACGCGTTTCTCGGGGCGACGTGCGCCACTCCACCCTGCCGGCGTTCCGTCCCTCCCCGACGACGTGGCGCGGGAAGCTTATGACCGCGAAGTGTCCTCGGCAGGTTTCTGGCCGGGCGGTAACGGGATCGACTATCCGGCCTTCTATGCCTACGCCTATCCTGTGCCGGGCGGTTATCGCAGCGCGCTGATCAGACCCGATGCGGCCTTCTGGCATGACGGCCTGTCGGAATTCATATTGCCCTACGATGCCGTGCAGAGTGCAGCCGATCCCGACGAAGCCCTGATGGCTTTCCTGGTCCCGACCTACGAGGCGGCCGCCGACCTAGGCAAGTGGGACCGCGACCTTCTGGAATGCGCACAAGGGCAACCGCGCCAGGTGCGGCGGCAGAACGCGAGCCTTGAAAAGGCTGCGCCCACGCCCAGCGACGTCAAGGTTGAACGGGAAGATGGCGCGTCGAAGGGACGTTACCACTTGGTCATCGATGGCCACGAGGCCGAGATGACCTACAGCCGCGCCGGCGCCGGGATGATCATCATTGACCACACCGAAGTTTCTGCGGCCCTGCGTGGCCGCAAGATCAGAGAGAGGCTGGTGCGACAGGCGACCGATGATGCGCGGCGCAAAAAGTCGTCATCCTACCAATCTGCCCGTTCGCGAAGGCAAAGTTCGACCGCCATCCTGAATGGCACGACGTGTTTGGCCGGCCCGAGACGTGATGTCCAATAACACGCTCGCTGCGGTCGGCACACCATCCGAAGCAATGAAGATGCTGCCGCCGCCCCCAGTCGATGAACTGCGCCGCTCGTTGATCAACGCAGGTCTGGAGCCGAAAAAGCCATTGCCAGCAGCCGAGGTGACCCGCGCTGGTGCAACTATGCACGCGACACTCGGCGCCACCGCGCGCCGGCGTTGCCATTTGAGAGGGTTAAGCCGATGGCCGTAGGAGGATTGGGCCCGACCATCGGCCCTGTGGTCGTGCTGTTGGGCGCAGCGGTCATTGCCGTGCCTTTGTTCCGGCGACTGGGGCTTGGGTCGGTGCTGGGGTACTTCGCCGCCGGGGCGCTGGTCGGACCATCCGTGCTCGGACTGTTCACGGACCCCGACACGATCCTGCATTTCGCAGAACTTGGCGTGGTGATGTTCCTGTTCATCATCGGGCTGGAGTTGCGACCGCAAAAGCTCTGGGCGCTGCGGGCGCAGATTTTCGGGCTGGGGCTGGCTCAGGTGAGCCTCGCGATTGCCTTGCTGTCGCTGGCGGGCGCGGCGGTCTTCGCGTTTCCACCGGTCACGGCCTTCATTGCCGGAGCCGGGTTCGTGCTGTCCTCGACAGCGGTGATCATGTCGACCTTGCAGGAGCGCAAAGAGATCGCCAGCCCCGAGGGGCAGAAATCCGTCTCGATCCTTCTGTTCGAAGATTTGTTGATCGTGCCCTTGCTGGCGGTTGTGGCCTTTCTGTCGCCCGTCGGACAAGGCAGTGGCGGGCTGAGTGCCGTGGCGCTGGCGCTGGCCGGGCTGGCCGCGCTGCTAGTGACGGGCTATTGGCTGCTGGGGCCGTTCTTTGCCCTTCTGGCGCGCGCCCGTGCCCGCGAGGTGCTGAGCGCGGGGGCGCTGCTGGTCGTGCTGGGCGCGGCCCTCCTGATGGAGGCGGTGGGCCTGTCGATGGCAATGGGCGCGTTTCTGGCCGGCGTCCTGCTGTCCGGCTCCAGCTATCGCCACCAGATCGAAAGCGATATCGAGCCATTTAAGGGCTTGTTGATGGGGCTGTTCTTTCTTGCTGTCGGCATGTCGTTGAACTTGGCCGTCGTCGCGGCGGAATGGCCGCTGCTGCTGGCCATGTTGCTGGTCTATGTGCTGGTCAAGGCTGTCGCCATTTATGCCACAGCGCGGGCCTTTGGCGGGACCAATCTCGCCGCGTTGCGCCGCACTGTGATGTTCGCGCAAGG
The DNA here is from genome assembly GCF_900172315.1 of Palleronia marisminoris. GTDB lineage: Bacteria > Pseudomonadota > Alphaproteobacteria > Rhodobacterales > Rhodobacteraceae > Palleronia > Palleronia marisminoris. The sequence goes on along the minus strand of NZ_FWFV01000014.1, from coordinate 4,619 downwards.
GGGCGAATTTGCCTTCGTCCTCTATACGGCCGCGGTGGCAGGCGAGGTCATCGACGGGCGGGAAAATGCGATCTTCTCGACCGTCGTGATATTGTCCATGGCGATCACGCCGCTGATCTTGATCGCTGCCGACAGGCTGTTGCGTGATCCTGGGTCAACGCTGGATGGGGTGGAGCCGGCAAGCAAGCTGGGCGGACAGGTCCTTGTGATCGGCTTCGGGCGTTTCGGTCAGATCGCTGTGCAAGTGCTGCTGGCGTGGGGCGCGCAGGTTTCGGTGATCGACAACAACCCCAACCGTATCCGCGAGGCTGCGCGCTTCGGGTACAAGGTCTATTTCGGCGATGGCATGCGGCTGGACATTCTACGCAGCTCGGGCGCTGCGCAGGCGCAGGTGATCTTGATCTGTGTCGATGATCGACACGCCGTCAACAGCATTGTCGAACAGGTCCAGCACGAGTTCCCGAATGCTGCAGTGCTGGCGCGCAGCTACGATCGTGGCCATTCGATGGAACTGATCCGCGCAGGCGTGGACTATGAGATCCGCGAGACAGCCGAATCGGCCTTGCTGATGGGGGCCGAGGGGCTCCGTCGGCTTGGCTGGGATGAGGCCGCAGTGGCCAAGGCGCTGGACGACATCCGCCGTCGCGATGTGCAGCGCCTGGCCGAACAGGTGCAGGGCGACATCATGTCCGGGCGGGACAAGATGCTGACGGCACCAGTGCCCGAGCCTCTGACACCCGTTCCGCCGGTGCCGAAGGGAGGGTCGTGATGAAAATGACGAGGCTTGGCGTCCGTGGCCGTCACACAGTCAGGACTTTTTCTCGATCACCGTCGCGATGGCGACCATGCCTTCCCGCAGAGCCGATTGGCTGCGCCTCCAGTCACCAATCCCAAGGCCGAAGGTCTTGTTGAGCCAGGCCAGCGTCAACCGCCGTGTCGCCTCCAGTGCGTCCGGGTCTTCCACTTCGGTTTCCTTGGCATCATCAACGCGGACGGCGCCGGTTTTCCTGTTCAACCGCCCGCGATGCAAGCTCACAACCTGCTATTTCGCATTCGGAGCAGGCGTCGAGCGAGCGGCGGTTCCTGCGGCTGGAGCCGTCCTACCCGCTCGACGCCTTGGACTGTTGGACTGTTGGACAGCGCCGGCAATGCGAGCCCGCGACCTGCTATCCCACGTTCGGAGCTGGCGTGGAGAGAGCGGCGGTTCCTCCGGCTGGAACCGCCCTCCGCGCTCAACGCCTTGGACAGTCGGACCGTTGGACAGCGTCGTACGGCCCGCACCAAGTGAAACACGACACGGTCACCTGTGGCCTTCCATGAAACGATTGCCCGCCGTGGTAGTAGCGGCGCCGCCCAGCAGGATATCGCGCCAGACCGTCTGACCTGTCCAATGGTCGGTCCGATGCCCGGGAGCGAGCTCGTGTCCAATGGCTCCATTCGTATCGCCATCGGATTTCAAAATACCTTTGGACAAGTGCATGACACACGGGGGTCTCTGACAGCATATTCGTGGAGACCTTCCACGGAGACCGCAAGATATGCCCCACCACGATCCAGGTGAGCCTCATCCAGACGACGAGGCCCGTACGCATCTCCCCGTCCCGATCGTCTCGGCGGACGAACACGCGCCCGCGGATGACGAGGCGCCGCGAGAGGAAACGGAGACGGAGACCTTCCTGCGCGAGATGGAGGAGGAGCTGCCGAGAGGATATCTGTATTTCCTCGATATCGGTCTGTTGTATCAGCTGACCAAGGCTGGAGACTATGCCCCGGTCTGCAGTCCGATCCGCGTCCTCCGCCGCCTGCGAACTCCCGACGGGACCGGCAGGCCTCTCGAGATCGCCCTGCGGGATTTCGACGGGCGGATCCGCACTGTCATCGTGCCGGTTGCGGAGCTGAGCACACGTCCCGCGGCCGTGGTCAACGCCCTGACCCATGTTGGTCTCGATCTTCGCGGCAAACCTGCAGACCTCACGGCATTGATCAAGGCTTGGGATGTCGACGCTACAGGGTATCTCGCCGACCGCCCAGGCTGGCTCGACCTGCCGAACGGCGCCTCCGTGTTCATCCGTCCTGACGGCGAGGTCTGCGCATCGCGGCCGATCACGGAGATAGTGCGGCTGTCGGGCGCCACGCCAATGCCCGTATCGGGAACCCTTGAAGACTGGCAGACCACGATCGGTCGCTGGTCGGTCGGCAACCCCGCGCTCATCGCGGGCGTGGCCATGGGCTTCGTGGGGCCGCTTCTTGGGCCTTCGCGCCTCGATACGGTCGGCATCAATCTCCACAGCAAGACGTCGAGCGGCAAATCCACGGTCGCCCGCGCAGCGCGCAGTTGATCGATATCCCCGCGTCCGCCTGGCGTCACGGCGTATTCGATGAGTTGCACGGACATGCAGATGGTCACGACTTTGCCATGGCGATCAAGGCAGCAGCGGAAGCCAACCATGGACATGCACTCCCGGCCTATCTTGACTGGCTGGTCCCACGTATCGGCAAGCTCGAGACTGAGCAGCTGCCGGCGATGCTCAAGATGTTCGAGCGGGCAGCGACAAAGCGCCTGGGTCCACTTGATGGCCCCGCGCAGCGGGTGATCGCGCGACTGGCCCTTGTCGCCATCGCCGGCGAGCTCGCCAGCCGCGCGGGCGTTGTGCCATGGCGAACGGAGACCGCCTGGAACGCGCTCCTTGAGAACGCCGGGCTCTGGCACAACGCGGCCGGCGAAAAACGCGCGAACGGACTCGACGGCATGATGGATCGGCTGACCGCGCTCGTGCGCACGCCTGACCGCTTCACCTCCCTTCCTGAAGGAACCGAGGCCGAGGGAGAATTCGCCGGCTGGATCGACGCGGATCATATCTACCTCGACTGCGAGGTGTTCGCCGAGATCGCCGGTAACCGGTCACTTCAGGAGGCGGCGCGGGATCTTCTGCACCGCCTCCCCGGACGCTACGTCCCGGACCGGCCCCGCACCTACCGCTTGCGGCGCGACAGGTTCGAGGATTGAAGATGAGCGGTCGCCCTCCCTCGCGGCCTCCCGAACTGCGCCATGCGATCCGCAGGCAGATGAGCTTCGGCCGCGGCTCGAGCCGAGGAGGAGGCCGCCTTGCTCCTGGCCTCGGAGCTTTGCTCGTGACCCGTCCCCAGCAGACCGGCGAGGCCCTGACGGTGATGGCAATCAGCTACGTCATCGGGCTGCAGAACGCGGTCACGACGATGGTCCCGGGCGCGCAGGTACGCACGACGCATGTCTCTGGTATGGCGACTGACGTCGGCATCGAGCTGGCGGCGCTGGCCGGCGAAGCCGAGGCATTGCGCGCCCCGCACCGCCCATTCCTTCGCTGAACAGGAGCTGCGCCAATGCCCGCACTCGACCAGCCGCCCCTACGAGGACGCATCGGCGTCATCTCCGACACGCACGGCCTGCTCCGCCCCGAGGCGTTGGAGGCTCTCGAAGGCGTCGACCGCATCCTGCACGCGGGCGATATCGGCGATCCAGACCACCTCGACGCGCTGGCGCGCATCGCGCCGGTGACTGCAATCCGCGGCAATATCGATCGCGGCGACTGGGCCGGAGTCCTGGCCGAAACGGTGACCCTCACGATCGAGGGCCTGCGGATCCACATGATCCACGACCGCAAGTCCCTGCAGGCCGATCCGGGAGCCGAGGGGTGGAACGTCGTGATCTCTGGCCACTCCCACAAGCCCGCCATCGAGGAAGCCGGCGGCATCCTTTGGCTGAACCCTGGCGCCGCCGGCCCCCGCCGCTTCCGCCTGCCGATCACCCTGGCCTTCCTCTGGGAGGACGCCGGTCGCCCTCGTGCCACGATCCACCCCCTGCCCATCTGACCCGCTTCCGCCTAGACGTGGCCCTCTTGACCACGCCGGGCCTGCCGGAGGCGGGTTCTCGTTCCGCCATCGGAAACACGACCTCGCGCAGGCGCAAACGCCGGAAATGAACCAGGCACCGACGGTTTTTCTCAGACCGCCTTGCTCTCGACCTCGGAGAACCCCGCCATTCCTTCATTTCGCGGAAAGCTGGCAGATCCACCCAACTGGCAACGACATCCGGTTGATCGACATTCCCGCATCTTGGGGTGTCACGGCATGTTCGACGAACCGCACGGACACGCTGATGGTCTTGCCTTCATTGTGGCGATCAAGGCGTCAGCGGAGGTCAACTACGGGTATGCGCTCCCTCTCTTTCTCAAGTGGCTCGCTCGCCGTATCGGAGAGCTCCTGACTCGGCGGCTTCCCGCGATGCTGAAGAAGTTCGGAACGGCAGCCGCGGGCGTCTGAGACCGCTTGGCCGACTTAAGCAGCGGGGGATCGCGCGACTGAGCCTTGTCGCGCTTGCCAGCCGTGCAGGCGTTGTGCCTAGGCGTACGTAGACCGCCTGCAACGCGCTCCTGGAGATCGCCGGGCGCTGGCACAAGGCGGCTTGCGAAAAGCGTTCGCACGGACCGGACGGAGCTATGCGAGATTTTGGGTAATGGGGCCTGAGAAGGCGGCGTATCGTGGCGGGTGTCAAAGCCTGCCAGAACCTCCCGAAGGAGCGATACGCCTTGGAAGACGATATCACGATCACCCCGCTTCACCAGCCCGGATCTGTCATCGAT
>NZ_FWFV01000011.1 GCF_900172315.1 Palleronia marisminoris | reverse complement strand
TAGGCGCGGAAGTCACCGAAATACTTGGTGATCGCAGCCGTCAGCGTCGTCTTGCCGTGGTCAACGTGGCCGATCGTGCCGATGTTCACGTGCGGCTTGTTGCGTTCGAATTTTGCCTTCGCCATGGAGGCCTCCTGTTATCTTTGGATGCGAGCCGGCGATGCCGGCCCGCGGTGTCCGTGGGTTAAGCGTACTTCGCCTGGATCTCTTCCGAGATATTCTGCGGCACCGGCTCGTAGTGGTCGAACTGCATCGTGAACTGCGCGCGGCCCGAGGACATCGAGCGCAGGTTGTTGATGTAGCCGAACATGTTGGCCAGCGGAACGAACGCATCGATCACGATCGCGACGCCGCGGGGTTCCTGGCCCTGCACCTGACCGCGCCGCGAAGTGAGGTCGCCGATGACGTTGCCGGTATACTCTTCCGGGGTCACGACCTCGACCTTCATGATCGGCTCCAGCAGCTGCGCGCCGGCCTTGCGAAGGCCTTCACGCATGCACATCCGCGACGCGATCTCGAACGCCAGCACCGACGAGTCGACGTCGTGGTACTTGCCGTCAACCAGCGCGACCTTGAAGTCGATGACCGGGAATCCGGCGATCGGACCGGAGTCCATGACCGACTTGATGCCCTTCTCGACGCCCGGAACGTATTCCTTCGGCACCGAACCACCGACGATGCGGCTCTCGAACGAGTAGCCTTCACCCGGCTCGGTCGGGCTGATCTCGAGCTGGACTTCGGCGAACTGACCCGAACCACCCGACTGCTTCTTGTGCGTGTAGGTGTGGTTGATCTTCTGCTTGATCGTCTCGCGATAGGCGACCTGCGGCGCACCGATATTCGCCTCGACCTTGAACTCCCGCTTGAGGCGGTCGACCAGGATGTCGAGGTGAAGTTCGCCCATGCCCTTCATGATCGTCTGGCCCGACTCGATGTCGGTTTCGACGCGGAAGGACGGATCCTCGGCGGCAAGACGCTGGAGACCGGCGGACATCTTCTCCTGGTCGGCCTTCGTCTTGGGCTCGACCGCGATCTCGATGACGGGATCGGGGAAGGTCATGGTTTCCAGAACGACCTGCTTTTGCGGATCGGACAGGGTGTCACCGGTCGTCGTGTCCTTCAGACCAGCCAACGCGATGATGTCCCCGGAACCGGCCCATTCGATCTCTTCGCGGGAGTTCGAGTGCATCATCATCATCCGGCCGACGCGCTCGCGCTTGCCCTTGGTGGTGTTGAGCACCGAGCTGCCCTTCTCGAGCAGGCCCGAGTAGATGCGCGTGAAGGTCAGCGTACCGACGAAGGGGTCGTTCATGATCTTGAACGCGAGGCCGGCAAAGGGCTGATCGTCGCCAGGACGACGTTCAATGTTGCGCGTCTCGGTCTCGTCATCCGGCGAGAAGCCCATGTAGGGCGGCACGTCGAGGGGGCCCGGCAGATAGTCGATGACCGCGTTCAGCAGGGGCTGGACGCCCTTGTTCTTGAACGCCGAGCCGGCCAGAACCGGAACGAAGGACAGTGACAGCGTCGCACGGCGGATCAACTCACGCAGCTTCGGCTGGTCAGGTTCCTGACCCTCCAGATACGCTTCCATGGCCTCGTCATCAATTTCGACGGCAGCCTCGATGAGCGTCCCGCGCCATTCCTCGGCTTGGTCCTTCAGGTCCTCACGAATGTCGCGGACGACCCAAGATGCGCCAAGATCTTCACCTTCCCAGACCCACTCCTTCATGGTCACGAGGTCGATGATGCCCTCGAGCTGGTCCTCGGAGCCGATTGGCAGCTGGATCGGCACGGCGTTGGCGCCGGTGCGGTCCTTGATCATCGTGACGCAGTTGAAGAAGTCGGCGCCGATCTTGTCCATCTTGTTGACGAACACGATGCGCGGCACCTTGTAGCGGTCGGCCTGGCGCCAGACAGTCTCGGTCTGGGGCTCGACGCCGGCGTTGGCGTCGAGAACGCAGATCGCGCCGTCGAGCACGGCGAGCGAACGCTCGACCTCAATGGTGAAGTCGACGTGGCCCGGGGTGTCTATGATGTTGAACCGGAACTTGGCCTCCTGCGGCGTATTGCCGTAGATGCCCGTGGGGTTCTCGCCATCTTCGGTGCGGAACCAGAACGTGGTAGTCGCAGCCGAGGTGATAGTGATCCCGCGTTCCTGCTCCTGCTCCATCCAGTCCATGGTGGCGGCGCCATCATGGACTTCGCCGAGCTTGTGCGACTTGCCGGTGTAGAAAAGGACGCGCTCGGTGCAGGTTGTCTTGCCGGCATCGATGTGGGCCATGATGCCGAAGTTACGGTAGCGGTCGAGCGGATATTCGCGTGCCATTGGTAGAAATCCTCAGGCTAGGGGTTACCAGCGGTAGTGGCTGAACGCCTTGTTGGCGTCGGCCATCTTGTGCGTGTCTTCGCGCTTCTTCACCGCGGTACCGCGATTCTGGACGGCGTCGATCATCTCGGCGGCCAGACGCTCTTCCATGGTGTTCTCGTTGCGCTTGCGGCAGGCGTCGATCAGCCAGCGGATCGCGAGTGCCTCGCGGCGCTCGGGGCGGACTTCGACGGGAACCTGGTAGGTCGCACCACCAACGCGGCGCGAGCGGACCTCGACCGACGGCTTGATGTTGTCGAGACCCTCGTGGAACACCTCGATCGGGGAGCGCTTCAGCTTGCCCTCGACGCGATCGAACGCGTTGTAGACGATACCCTCGGCGACGGACTTCTTGCCGTCGTACATCAGGTTGTTCATGAATTTGGTGACCACCCGGTCGCCATACTTGGCGTCGGGGAGGATTTCGCGCTTCTCGGCAGCGTGACGGCGGGACATGGGCTGTTCCTCTTACTTCGGGCGCTTGGCGCCATACTTCGACCGGCGCTGCTTGCGGTCCTTGACGCCCTGCGTGTCGAGCACGCCGCGAAGGATGTGATAGCGCACGCCCGGAAGGTCTTTCACACGACCGCCGCGGATCAGGACCACCGAGTGCTCCTGCAGGTTGTGGCTCTCGCCCGGAATGTAGCTGATGACCTCGTAGCCATTGGTCAGGCGCACCTTGGCGACCTTCCGCATGGCCGAGTTCGGCTTCTTCGGCGTGGTGGTATAGACGCGGGTGCAGACGCCCCGCTTCTGCGGGCACTGCTCGAGATGCAGCGACTTCGAGCGTTTGACTTTCGGCTGCCGCGGCTTGCGGATCAGCTGTTGGATCGTTGGCATTCCGGTTTCATTCCCCGTGTTGCAACACTTGTTCGTTTCGAGTGGGGCGCGCGCACCCCGGTTCATCTTCTGATGCGCCGGGCGCGTCCGCCAAACGCAAACGCCGCATTGGGCCCTCGTCGGCCCACGCGGCTGGTTTCCAGAGGATCGGAGCCTTTCAGCCCGGATCGTGACCACTTCCATCAATTTAAGCCCCGGCCCGGGGCAAGCCCGGTCGCACGGTTGGCGCCGTATAAATGGCGAGTCGGGGAGTGTCAACAGAGCCCCAAGCGCCCTAGTGGTGTAGCGCCTAGATGGGCAACCACCGAGCAGTTTGCAACCTGGCCTGGCTTCATTCCAAGGCCACGACCCGACGACCGCCGATCTTCTGCACACACGACAGAGGCCCCGCCGAAACGGGGCCTCTTCTAATCTTCTCGAACGATTGCCGGCCCTATTCGTCCCGGCTCTCGTCCACTTCGATCACGTCCACGTCCGAGCTCAGCGCCTCGTCGGACGGCGCGGCAAGCGCGGCGGCCTGTTCGGCCTCGGCTTGAGCGGTCTTCAGCACCTTCAGGTCCCGTTCGGCAGCGATGCGGCGGACGCGCTGCGTCGCACCACCGGTACCGGCGGGGATCAGGCGGCCAACGATGACGTTCTCCTTCAGGCCCACCAGCTTGTCGCGCTTGCCCTGGACCGAAGCCTCGGTCAGCACGCGGGTGGTCTCCTGGAAGGACGCGGCCGAGATGAACGACCGGGTCTGCAGCGACGCCTTGGTGATGCCGAGGAGGATCGGTTCGCCCTGAGCCGGACGGCCGCCCTTCTTCATCGCCTTCTCGTTCGCCTCGTCGAACTCGACCTTGTCGACATGCTCGCCCTTGAGGAGTGTCGTGTCACCGCTGTCCTGAATCTCCCACTTCTGGAGCATCTGGCGCACGATGACCTCGATATGCTTGTCGTTGATCTTCACGCCCTGCAGTCGATAGACGTCCTGCACCTCGTCGATCATGTAATCGGCCAACGCCTCGACACCCATGATGGCCAGGATGTCATGGGGCGCCGGGTTGCCATCCATGATGTAGTCGCCCTTCTGGATGAAATCTCCTTCGGCGACAGGGATGTGCTTGCCCTTCGGCACCATGTACTCGATCGGCTCGGCGCCCTCTTCCGTCGGCACGATCGCGATCCGGCGCTTGTTCTTGTAGTCGCGCCCGAACTTCACGTGACCGTCGGCCTCGGCGATGATCGCGTGATCCTTGGGACGACGTGCCTCGAAGAGTTCGGCCACACGCGGCAGACCACCGGTGATGTCCTTCGTCTTCGCACCTTCCCGCGGAATACGCGCGACCACGTCACCCGCCTTCACATCCTGCCCGTCTTCGATCGACAGGATCGCGTCCACCGACATGGTGTAGGTGATCGGGTTGCCCTGATCGTTGCGCAGAGGCTCGCCGTTCTCGTCCGCAAGCACGATCTCGGGCTTGAGATCGGACCCCTTGGGCGCAGAACGCCAGTCGGTGACGATCTTCTGCGTCATGCCGGTCGCATCGTCGGTCTCGTCGCGCACCGAGATGCCCGTGATGAGATCGACGAACTTCGCACGACCGGTCGCTTCGGCGATGATCGGCAGGGTGTAGGGGTCCCACTCGAAGAGCTTGTCGCCCCGCTTGACGTCGGCCCCGTCCTTGACGTGCATCGTGGTGCCGTAGCCCAGCTTGTGCGATGCGCGTTCGACGCCGTGCTCGTCGATGATCACCAGGGTCATGTTGCGGCCCATGATGATCACGTTGCCTGCAGCATCGGTCAGCGTGTTGGCATTGCGGTACTCCGCCTTGCCGTCGAAGCCCGACTCCTGGAACGACTGCTGGCTACCTTGGGCGACGCCGCCGATGTGGAAGGTCCGCATCGTCAGCTGGGTGCCGGGCTCACCGATCGACTGTGCCGCAATGATGCCCACGGCTTCACCCATATTCACCATCGTACCGCGTGCCAGATCGCGTCCATAGCACATGGCGCAGACGCCCTCTTCGCTCTCGCAGGTCAGCGGCGAACGCATGCGGGCCTCGGGGATCCGAAGCTCGTCGACCATGTCGGCCATCCGCTCGTCAATCAGCTGGCCAGCCTTGATGACGACCTCGTCATTGGCCGGGTTCACCACATCGTCGGCCGCAACGCGACCCAGGACGCGCTCTGCCAGCGTCGCCACGACTTCACCGTCATTGACGGCTGCGCGCATGGTCACGGCGCGGTCGGTGCCGCAATCGTGCTCGCGGATGATGCAGTCCTGCGCCACGTCGACGAGACGACGGGTCAGGTAACCCGAGTTCGCCGTCTTGAGCGCGGTGTCCGACAGACCCTTCCGGGCACCGTGGGTCGAGTTGAAGTACTCGAGCACGGTCAGGCCTTCCTTGAAGTTCGAGATGATCGGCGTCTCGATGATCTCGCCCGAGGGCTTGGCCATCAGGCCGCGCATCCCGCCCAGCTGCTTCATCTGCGTGACCGAGCCCCGCGCACCCGAGTGGGCCATCATGTAGACCGAGTTCGGCTCGTTCTCCGCGCCGTCGGCGTCGGTCCCGGGCTCCGAGATGGTCTTCATCATCGCCTCGGTGACCTTGTCGTTGCACTTCGACCAGGCGTCCACGACCTTGTTGTACTTTTCGCCCTGAGTGATCAGGCCGTCCATGTACTGCTGTTCGAAGTCCTTCACCTGCTCACGGGTGGCCTCGACGATCGGCCACTTCGTGTCGGGGATGACCATGTCGTCCTTGCCGAACGAGATGCCGGCCTTGAACGCTTCGCGGAAGCCCGTGGTCATGATTTGATCGCAGAAGATGACCGACTCCTTCTGACCGCAATAGCGGTAGACGGTGTCGATGATCTGCTGGACTTCCTTCTTCCGCAGAAGACGGTTGACCAGATCGAAGGGGGCCTTTGCGTTCAGCGGCAGAAGCGCCCCCAGGCGCATGCGGCCCGGCGTGGTCTCGAACCGCTTCACGACTTCTTCGCCCGTGTCCGCGTCGATCTGCTTCATCCGCGCCTGGACCTTGGCGTGCATGTGCACCACGCCCGCGTCGAGCGCGTGCTGCACCTCGTCCACGGACGAGAAGACCATGCCCTCGCCCTTCATGCCCTCGCGCTGCATCGTGATGTAGTAGAGGCCGAGGATCATGTCCTGCGACGGCACGATGATCGGCGCGCCGTTGGCGGGCGACAGCACGTTGTTCGTGGACATCATCAGGACGCGCGCTTCAAGCTGGGCTTCCAGCGAAAGCGGAACGTGGACGGCCATCTGGTCACCGTCGAAGTCGGCGTTGAACGCCGAGCAGACGAGCGGGTGCAGCTGGATCGCCTTGCCTTCGATCAGGATCGGCTCGAACGCCTGGATGCCAAGACGGTGCAGGGTCGGCGCCCGGTTCAGAAGGACCGGGTGCTCGCGGATGACCTCATCGAGGATGTCCCAGACCTCGGGGCGCTCTTTCTCGACCAGCTTCTTGGCCTGCTTGACGGTGGACGAATAGCCCTTCGCCTCGAGCCGCGAGTAGATGAACGGCTTGAACAGCTCGAGCGCCATCTTCTTCGGCAGGCCGCACTGGTGCAGCTTCAGCTCGGGGCCGGTCACGATAACCGAACGGCCCGAGAAGTCGACCCGCTTGCCCAGAAGGTTCTGGCGGAAGCGGCCCTGCTTGCCCTTGAGCATGTCCGACAGCGACTTCAGCGGGCGCTTGTTGGCACCCGTGATGACGCGGCCGCGGCGGCCGTTGTCGAACAGCGCGTCGACGGATTCCTGCAGCATCCGCTTTTCGTTGCGGATGATGATGTCCGGCGCGCGCAGCTCGATCAGCCGCTTGAGGCGGTTGTTCCGGTTGATGACGCGGCGATACAGGTCGTTCAGGTCCGAGGTCGCGAAGCGGCCGCCGTCCAGCGGCACCAGCGGGCGCAGCTCGGGCGGGATGACCGGGATCACCGTCATGACCATCCATTCGGGACGGTTGCCGGATTCTAGGAAGCTCTCGACGATCTTCAAGCGCTTGATGATCTTCTTAGGCTTCAGCTCGCCGGTGGCTTCCTTGAGCTCTTCGCGCAGACGGTCGGCCTCGGCTTCAAGGTCGATCATCGCCAGCATTTCACGGATGGCCTCGGCACCGATATTGGCGGTGAAGGCGTCCATGCCATACTGGTCCTGCGCGTCCATGAACTCTTCTTCGGTCATCATCTGACCGTAGGTGAGGTCCGTCAGGCCGGGCTCGATCACGACGTAGTTCTCGAAGTAGAGAACCCGCTCGAGGTCGCGCAGCGTCATGTCCAGCATGAGGCCGATGCGCGAGGGCAGCGACTTCAGGAACCAGATGTGGGCGCAGGGCGCGGCCAGTTCGATGTGGCCCATGCGCTCGCGGCGGACCTTCTGCAGCGTCACTTCCACGCCGCATTTCTCGCAGACGATGCCGCGATATTTCATCCGCTTGTACTTGCCGCACAGGCACTCGTAGTCCTTCACCGGCCCGAAGATGCGGGCGCAGAACAGGCCGTCGCGCTCGGGCTTGAAGGTCCGGTAGTTGATCGTCTCGGGCTTCTTGATCTCGCCGAAGGACCAGCTGAGAATCCGCTCGGGGCTGGCCAGGGACACCTTGATCTCGTCAAAGGTCTTCGGCGCCGCCAGGGGCGAAAACGGGTTGGTGGTAAGTTCCTGGTTCATGTTCCGTCCTTAAGAATACGGGTGCGTCAAAGGGATGGGGCCGGCGTCGCACCGGCCCCGGAGCAGGTCACTCGGCGTCTTCGCCTTCCTGCTCCTCCTCTTCGGCATCCAGGAGTTCCATGTTGAGGCCCAGGCCGCGGACCTCCTTGACGAGCACGTTGAACGATTCCGGCACGCCGGCCTCGAAATTGTCCTCGCCCTTGACGATGCTCTCGTAGACCTTGGTCCGGCCGGCGACGTCGTCCGACTTCACCGTCAGCATCTCCTGCAAGGTGTAGGCCGCGCCGTACGCTTCCAGCGCCCAGACCTCCATCTCGCCGAAGCGCTGTCCGCCGAACTGCGCCTTACCGCCCAGCGGCTGCTGGGTCACAAGGCTGTACGGTCCCGTCGAACGCGCGTGGATCTTGTCGTCCACCAAGTGGTGCAGCTTGAGGAGATACTTGACCCCCACCGTCACCTTCCGGCTGAACTCCTCGCCCGTGCGGCCATCGAACAGACGCGACTGGCCCGACGTATCGAAGCCCGCACGGCTGAGCGAGTCGTTCACGTCGGCCTCTTTCGCGCCATCGAAGACCGGCGTGGCGATCGGGACACCGCGCCTGACGTTGTCCGCCGCTTCAAGCAGCATGTCGTCCTCGAACGCAGCTTCGTCCATCACCTCGTCGCCATAGGCGATCTTCATCGCCTCGCGCACGGGGGTCAGATCGCCGTTGCGGCGGTAGTCATCGAGTGCATCGTCGATCTTCAGGCCAAGGCTGCGCGCAGCCCAGCCCATATGCGTCTCAAGGATCTGACCGACGTTCATCCGCGACGGCACGCCGAGCGGGTTCAGAACGAAGTCCACCGGCGTCCCATCTTCGAGGAACGGCATGTCCTCCATCGGAACGACGCGCGAGATGACGCCCTTGTTGCCGTGACGGCCGGCCATCTTGTCGCCCGGCTGAAGCTTGCGCTTCACCGCCACGAAGACCTTGACCATCTTCATGACGCCCGGCGGCAGGTCGTCGCCACGACGGACCTTCTCGACCTTGTCCTCGAAACGGGCGTCGAGGGCACGCTTCTGCGCCTCGTACTGCTCGTTCAGGGCCTCCATGATCTTGGCGTCGTCCTCGTCTTCGAGGGCAAGCTGCCACCACTGACCCTTGGACAGTTGCCCGTCCAGAAGCTCCTCGGTGATTTGGGTGTTGGGCTTCACGCCCTTCGGTCCCTTCACCGCCAGCTTGCCGAGGATCAACTCGCGCAGACGGGCGTAGATGTTCCGATCGAGGATCGCGAGTTCGTCGTCGCGGTCACGCGACAGGCGCTCGATCTCTTCACGCTCGATCTGAACCGCACGCTCGTCTTTCTCGACACCGTGCCGGTTGAACACGCGAACTTCCACGACCGTCCCGTAGTCGCCCGGGGGCAGACGGAGGGAGGTGTCGCGCACGTCCGAGGCCTTCTCGCCGAAGATGGCGCGCAGAAGCTTCTCTTCCGGCGTCATCGGGCTTTCGCCCTTGGGCGTGATCTTACCGACAAGGATATCCGCCGGTCCGACTTCGGCACCGATATAGACGATACCCGCCTCGTCGAGGTTGCGCAGGGCTTCCTCGCCGACGTTCGGGATGTCGCGGGTGATCTCTTCCGGCCCGAGCTTGGTGTCACGCGCAGCGACCTCGAACTCCTCGATATGGATCGAGGTGAACACGTCGTCGCGGGTGATCCGCTCGGAGATCAGGATCGAGTCTTCGTAGTTGTAGCCGTTCCAGGGCATGAACGCGACGACCACGTTCTTGCCGAGGGCCAGTTCGCCCATGTCAGTCGAGGGACCATCGGCGATGACCTCGGCCTTGCTTACAGTGTCGCCCACCTTCACCAGCGGACGCTGGTTGATGCAGGTGTTCTGGTTCGACCGCTGGAACTTGCGCAGACGGTAGATATCCACGCCAGCGTCGCCGAGCTCGAGATCCTCGGTGGCACGGACAACGATACGCGTCGCGTCCACCTGGTCGATCACGCCGGCCCGGCGCGCGGTGATCGCCGCACCCGAGTCACGCGCCACGCGCTCTTCCATGCCGGTGCCGACCAGCGGCGCCTCGGCGCGCAGAAGCGGAACCGCCTGGCGCTGCATGTTCGAGCCCATCAGCGCGCGGTTGGCGTCGTCATTCTCGAGGAACGGGATCAGCGCGGCCGCGACCGAAACCAGCTGCTTGGGCGACACGTCGATCAGGTCGACGCTCTCGTTCGGCGCAAGGGTGTAATCGCCCGACTGACGGGTCGAGACGAACTCCTGGATGAACTTGCCGCCCTCATCGAGCTGCGCGTTCGCCTGGGCGACCGTGTGACGCATCTCTTCGGTGGCGGACATGTAGTGAACCTCGTCGGTCACCTGTCCGTCCGTCACGACCCGATACGGGGTCTCGATGAAGCCGTACTTGTTCACCCGCGCAAAGGTCGCGAGGCTGTTGATCAGGCCGATGTTCGGGCCTTCCGGCGTCTCGATCGGGCACATCCTGCCGTAGTGGGTCGGGTGCACGTCGCGCACCTCGAAGCCGGCACGCTCACGGGTCAGACCGCCCGGCCCGAGCGCCGAGAGACGACGCTTGTGCGTCACTTCCGACAGCGGGTTGGTCTGGTCCATGAACTGCGACAGCTGCGACGAGCCGAAGAACTCGCGCACCGCGGCAGCCGCGGGCTTCGCGTTGATCAGGTCCTGCGGCATGACCGTGTCGATTTCGACCGAGGACATGCGCTCCTTGATGGCGCGCTCCATCCGCAGCAGGCCGACACGGTACTGGTTCTCCATCAGCTCGCCGACCGAGCGCACCCGGCGGTTGCCGAGGTGGTCGATGTCGTCGATCTCGCCGCGGCCGTCACGCAGATCGACCAGCGCCTTGATGCACGAGATGATGTCTTCCTTGCGCAGCGTACGCTGCGTGTCGTCGGCATCAAGATCAAGGCGCATGTTCATCTTGACCCGGCCGACGGCCGAGAGGTCGTAGCGCTCGGAATCGAAGAACAGCGAGTCGAACAGGTTCGACGCGGCTTCGACGGTGGGCGGCTCGCCCGGACGCATTACGCGGTAGATGTCCATGAGCGCGGTGTCGCGGCCCATGTTCTTGTCCTGCGCCATGGTGTTGCGCATGTACGGGCCGACATTGATGTTGTCGATGTCGAGCACCGGGATGTCGGTGATGCCGTTGTCCAGCAGCTCCTTCAGCGTCCCGCCGGTCACTTCGCCCGTCTTGTCGATCTCCCAGGTCAGCTCATCGCCGGCCTCGACGAAGATCGCGCCGGTTTCCTCGTCGATGATATCGCGCGCGACGTAACGGCCGACGATGCTGTCGAAGGGCACGAGCAGCTCTGTGACCTTGCCTTCGTCCTTCAGCTGCTTGACGGTCCGCGGCGTGACTTTCTGGCCGGCCTCGGCGATCACTTCGCCGGTTTCGGCATCCACGAGGTCATGCGTCGGGCGGGTGCCGCGCACGCGGTCGGGGAAGAACTTGGTCGCCCAGCCCTTGTTCTTAACCTGACGGAAAGAAACCTCGTCATAGTAGCTCTGCATGATGCCTTCCTGGTCGAGACCAAGGGCATACAGAAGGGTCGTCACCGGCAGTTTCCGGCGACGGTCGATGCGCGCGAAGACAAGGTCCTTGGCGTCGAATTCGAAATCGAGCCAGGAGCCACGATAGGGAATGATGCGGCACGCGAAGAGAAGCTTGCCCGAGGAGTGGGTCTTGCCCTTGTCGTGATCGAAGAAAACGCCGGGGGAACGGTGCATCTGGGAAACGATGACCCGCTCGGTGCCGTTCACGATGAAGGTGCCGTTCTGCGTCATCAGGGGCATGTCGCCCATGAAGACGTCCTGCTCCTTGATGTCCTTGACCGACTTGGCGCCGGTATCTTCGTCCACATCGAACACGATCAGGCGCAGGGTGACCTTCAGCGGCGCGCTGTAGGTCATGTCGCGCTGCTGGCATTCCTCGACGTCGTATTTCGGCTTCTCGAGCTCGTAACCCACGAATTCGAGGACGGCAGTCTCGTTAAAGTCCTTGATCGGGAAGACAGACTGGAAAACGCCCTTGATCCCGTCGCCGTCGAGCGGCTCGTCGCCCTCGCCGGATTTCAGGAACAGGTCGTAGCTGGCCTTCTGGACCTCGATGAGGTTCGGCATCTCAAGGACTTCCTTGATCTTGCCGTAATACTTCCGAAGACGCTTCTGGCCGAGGTAGCTGGTCGCCATGTAGAGTGCACCTTTTCTCTTCGCAGATGCGCGACCCCTGGGGAAAGGCCGGACATCCGGGCGAAACGGGGGGGCCGGATCCATACCTGGTCGTCCTCCCACAGACGACCGCCCGATCCGGCACCGCACCTGGGGAAAAGCCCGAAGGCCCTTGCCGAGACGCGGTAGGCCGACCCCGGATGAACCGGGGTCGGCCACGTTACATAGGAAGGGATGCGCTCACGCGCACCCCTGCCCGATCACTTGAGCTCGATTTCGGCGCCAGCCGCTTCGAGCTTCGATTTGATCTCTTCGGCCTCGGCCTTGTCGACGCCTTCCTTGACGGCTTTGCCGCCGGCTTCGACCAGTTCCTTGGCTTCCTTGAGGCCCAGGCCGGTGATGGCGCGGACTTCCTTGATCACGTTGATCTTCTGAGCGCCGGCGCTCTTCAGGATCACGTCGAACTCGGTCTGCTCCTCGGCAGCGGCACCACCGGCGCCATCGGCCGGGCCCGCCATCATCACGGCGCCGCCAGCGGCGGGCTCGATGTCGTACTCGTCCTTGAGGATTTGCTTCAGTTCCTGCGCTTCCAGAAGCGTCAGGTTTACGATTTGCTCGGCAAGAGCTTTAAGATCAGCCATTGTCTCGTTTCCGTTCAGTCAGATGGGTTCCAACGTCGCGACTTTCAAGCCGCGTGGGTCTCGCGAAGATCAGGCGGCTTCCGCCTTCTCCTCGATGGTCGACAGGATGCTCGCGATGTTCGAAGCAGGCGCCCCGATCGCACCGGCGATGTTCGACGCAGGCGCACCAATGCAGCTGACAACCTGAGCAATAAGCTCGTCACGGCTGGGCAGCTTGGCAACGCTCACGACACCGGCGGTGTCCAGCTTCGTCTCGCCCATGGCGCCGCCGAGAATCACGAACTTCTGATTCTCCTTGGCGTACTCGTCCGCCACCTTGGCCGCAGCCACGGGGTCTTCCGAGTAGGACAGGACAGTCTGGCCCAGCAGGTACTCCGAGATGTCAGCCATCTCGGTGTTCTGCAGGGCGATCTTGGCGAGCCTGTTCTTGGCGACGCGAACGGAGCCTCCGACAGCACGCATGCGCGCCCGAAGATCCTGCATCTCGGCAACCGTGAGGCCCTGGTAGTGCGAGACCACCACGACGCCAGAGCTTTCGAAGATCTGGCCGAGTTCCTCGACCACTTTCTCTTTCTGGGCTCTATCCACAGTTTCACTCCAAGTTTGGAGGGCGACCCCTCCGGCTCAGTCCGACCGGGGAGGCCCCGGCCATGCGGTCCGAACGGGTCGTCGCATCCCTGTGGTAGCCGCGGGAACGGCCCCGAGAGAATGTCTCTTCCCGTCTCAGGCAGGAATTACCGGATCGCTCCGACCCACCGTCTCGGACGAAATGACGGGCCACACGAATCGAGTGGCCTTCCATCCGGGGTCCCTATAGGTGTGGCGCGGGAAATGGAAGGGGGTGCCGCGTCTTTACTCGATCCCGGCCTTCGATCGGGCGGCGACCCGTGCGGCCAGAGCGAGCATCGCCGTGGCCAGGATCATCTCGCCGCCGTCTTCCACGGTGCCGAACACCCACTGCAGGCGGTCAGAGGTCATTTCGTGCACCACGTCGAAGCCGACCCCGACCCCCGCCAGAAGGGCAGCAAGCAGAGTGAAGGTCATGATCATCGGGCGCCCCACGCCGCCCGGACGCATCCAGGCGACGACGATGCACGCCAGACAGACAACGCCCAAGCCGGCCAACACGATCAACTCGCCGACGCCGTCCGGCGGCACCCCCGAGATGCCCGTCAGGTCGAGGGCCGACGCGACGAGCTCGCCCAGCTGCTCATGGATCTGCGCCGCGTCATCGAGGAACAGAAGTCCTGCGAAAAGCCCCAGCGCAGCCGCGGCTATGCTTCCACTTCGGCGCGCGGCGCGGAACAGCACAATGCTCATCGCGAGCCACTGGAAATAGATGAAGAAGCTGGGAAGGCTACTTTCGCTCTCGAGGTTCAGCATCGAATGCATCTTGCCGACGCCCGCCAGCTCGGCCAAGCGTAGCGTGACGTAGATCGCGATGAACACCGCATCGGCGGCCAGACAATAGAGGAACAGGCGCGAACGCCACATGGTCATCAACCCGACTGAGAATGAGCGGTGGCCAGTATGACGTTCCGATGACGAAAACGCGAGGGGCCCTCCCAGTTCCGCCACGGCACCAGCTGAGAGCCTGAGAAGGCGGAGCCGGGAGGGGCAGCTTTCCCGGAATCTCCTGCACGACCATCCCAAACGAGAAAGGGCGGGCCACCTGGCCCGCCCTCTTGGAACAACTTCTAGCCGAAGGTCACTCGTTGCCGGTGGCCGACACGACATTGACGGTCACGCCACGACCCATGGTCGAGGACAGGGCGACCTGCTTCATGTAGGTGCCCTTGGCACCCGTCGGCCGGGCCTTGGACACCGCATCCACGAAGGCGCGGACGTTTCGCGCCAGATCCTCGTCCGAGAACGACGCCTTGCCAATGCCGGCATGTACGACGCCAGCCTTCTCGGCGCGGAACTGCACCTGACCGCCCTTGGCGGCCTCGACGGCCTCTTTCACGTCCATAGTCACCGTGCCGACCTTGGGGTTCGGCATCAGGTTTCGCGGGCCGAGGATCTTGCCCAGACGGCCGACGATCGGCATCATGTCCGGAGTCGCGATGCAGCGGTCGAAGTTGATCTGACCGTTCTGGATCTGCTCCATCAGGTCCTCGGCTCCGACGATGTCCGCACCGGCTGACTGCGCTTCCTCGGCCTTGGCACCGCGGGCGAAGACGGCCACGCGGACGGTCTTGCCGGTTCCGGCGGGCAAGTTCACCGTGCCGCGGACCATCTGGTCGGCGTGGCGCGGGTCGATCCCGAGGTTCAGCGCGATTTCCACCGTCTCGTCGAATTTAGCGGTCGCGTTCGACTTGATCAGCGCGACGGCATCCTCGACCGAGATGTTTTCCTTGCCCTCGACCGAGGCGGCCTGGGCTTTCTGGCGTTTGGTCAGCTTGGCCATTACTTCACCTCAATGCCCATGGAGCGGGCGGAGCCCAGGATGATCTGCATCGCGTCCTCGACGGAGTTCGCGTTCAGATCGCGCATCTTCGCCTCGGCGATCTCGCGGACCTGCTTGGCGGTCACCTGACCGACAGTCTCGCGCGAGGGCGTCTTGGCGCCCGACGTCACGCCGGCGGCCTTCTTGAGGTAATAAGACGCGGGCGGCGTCTTGATTTCCATCGTGAAGGACTTGTCCTGGTAATAGGTGATCACGGTGGGGCAAGGCGCACCCTGCTCCATGTCCTGCGTCTTGGCGTTGAACGCCTTGCAGAACTCCATGATGTTGATGCCGCGCTGACCCAGCGCCGGGCCGACGGGCGGAGAGGGATTTGCCTGCCCCGCCTTCACCTGCAGCTTCATGCTGCCGATCTTCTTCTTGGCCATGTGAGGCCTCCTTTGACATTCGCGGCGGGGATCATCCCCACCCTACATGCGCCCGAAAGCGCGGATGCCGTGGTTCGCCCCCGCAATGCGGGCGGCTCCCACGTCGAACGCTCAGATTTCCTTTGAAACCTGAGTGTATTCCAACTCGACCGGGGTGGCCCGGCCAAAGATCGAGACCGAGACCTTCAGGGTCTGATGCGCCTCGTCCACGTCCTCGACGGTGCCTTCGAACCCCTCGAACGGACCGTCGGTGACCTTCACCTTCTCGCCCGATTCGTAGCTGATTTCGATGCGCGGCGTATCTTCGCCTTCCTGGACGCGGCCCAGGATCGCCTCGACCTCGGCGTCGCGCATGGGCATCGGGCGCCCTTGCGGCCCGAGGAACCCGGTCACGCGGTTGATCTGGCTGATCAGGTGATATCCCTGATCCGACATTTCCATGTGCACGAGGACGTAGCCCGGCATGAAGCGCCGCTCGGTCGAGACCTTCTTGCCGCGACGCACCTCGATGACCTCTTCGGTCGGGACGAGCACCTCGTCGATCTGGTCCTCGAGGCCCTTCTCGGCGACCTCGGTGCGGATCTGTTCGGCGATCTTCTTTTCGAAGTTCGACAGAACGCTGACCGAATACCACCGCTTTGCCATCTGGCCCTGCCCTTCATGCTTGCATAACGCGCCCCAGACAAAAAAGCGGCGCGCAACCGTTTCGAAGCACGCCATGTCGGGGAATTGCGCGCCTCTTACCGCCCGGACGCGCGGATATCAAGCCCGTGCCGCCCCGGACGGGCGCGGCAGGCGGGAAACCTAGCCGACAGTCGTCAGAAGCAGTTCCAGCCCCTGGCGGATCACGAAGTCGACGAAGAAGAAGAACACCGCCGTCAGCGTGGCCATGATGAAGACCATCACGGTCGTCAGCAGAACTTCGCGGCGGGTCGGCCAGACGACCTTCGAGATCTCGGCGCGGGTCTGCTGGATGAACTGGAAGGGATTGGTCTTGACGGCCATGGGGAATCCTCCGGATCGGCTCTGCGCCAGATACGGAAGCATGGCGACGGTTTCAAGCCGAACGGAACGCACTAGCTCCCCCCGAATGAAAACGGGGACAGCGGAATTCAATTGCTGAGCAACTTGATAGAGATCGACGATCTGATCCTGCGCGCGGCGTTGGTCCTGCCCGCGATCGTGGCCGGCTACCTGGCCATCCGCACCTCGAGGACGCCGCAGGGTGCAATGGGCTGGATCGTCCTGATCCTCGCCTACCCGTTCGTGGGCATCCCGGCCTACGCGATCTTCGGCTGGGCCAACTACGCCAAGTTCGCCGAGCGCCGCCGCGCCTCGGATGCGCGGATCGGCGAGGACGGCGTGGACCACCGCGATCCGCCCGATCCCGAAGATCGCCTTTCCGTCTTCTCGCGGCTTTCAAGCAACAAGGTCGCCGAGGGCTGCGACATGGAGCTTCTGGTCGACGGGGAAGCCACCTTCGACGCCGTCGAGGCCGCGATCCGCAGCGCCGAGCACTACGTCCTGGTGCAATTCTTCATCTTCGCAGACGACAAGATCGGCCGTCGCGTCCAGGCCGCTTGCATCGACCGGGCCAGAGCAGGCGTGAAAGTCTACTTCCTCCATGACGAATTTCCCCTCTTCGGCTTGCCCCGCCGTTTCATGCGCCAGATGCACGAGGCCGGCATCCAGACCGCCAAGCCGAAGGGGCCGCGGCGCGCGCTAGGGGCCTTCCAGTGGAACTATCGCAACCACCGAAAGCTGGTGGTGGCGGACGGGACAGTGGCGCTGACGGGCGGGCAGAACTGCTCGAAGACCTATATCGGCGAATCGAGTTACGGCCCCTGGCGCGACACCTTCGCGCGCATTTCGGGCCCGGTCGTGGACCAGCTCGAGCGCAGCTTCGCCGCCGACTGGGCCTGGGCGACCGGAGACGATATCCGGCCGATGCTCCGCCCCGCGCCGAAGGCCGGCGACATGCGCGGCGTGGCCCTGCCGATCGCGCCCACGGACGAGCTGAACACCGGCAACCTCTACTTCATCGCCCTCGCGCAGCAGGCGCGCGAGCGGCTCTGGATCGCCACACCCTATTTCGTTCCCGATTCGCAGGTCATGGCCGCGCTGCAGCTGGCCGCGCTCCGGGGCGTCGACCTGAGGCTGCTGGTGCCCGACCGGCCGGACCACTGGCTGCCGTGGTGGGCGGCGTTCTCTTATTTCGACGAGCTGCGCGCCGCCGGCGGGGAGATCTACCGCTATACGCCCGCCTTCATGCACCAGAAGGTGGCCCTGATGGATGACGACATTGCCTCGGTCGGGTCGGTGAATCTCGACATTCGCTCAGGCCTCCTGAATTTCGAGCTGACGGTGGTCGTCGAAAGCCCCGAGGCTGCGCGCTCGGTCGAGGACATGCTGTTGCGCGACTTCGAGGGAGCATATCGTCTGGACACTCCCCTATCCCATCAGCCCGCCCTGCGCCGAGTTCTCGCCCGCGTTTCCCGTCTTGCAGCACCGCAGCTCTGAAAATGGTTCGACTGGTTTCATACAACATTCGCAAGGCCGTCGGCCTCGACTGGCGCCGCGATCCCTTCCGCATCGCTCACGCCCTGGCCGAAAGCGGCGCCGACATCGTGGCCCTGCAAGAGGCCGACAAGCGGCTCGGGCCGCGCCCGGCCGCGTTGCCGCGGGAGGCAGTGGATGCGACGGGTCTGGCGCCGGTCCTGACGGGCGACGGCCCGAGCCTCGGCTGGCATGGCAACGCCGTTCTCGTCCGCCCCGACTGGCCCGCGCGAGTGATCGACCGGCTGCCCCTTCCGGGGGTCGAGCCGCGCGGCGCCCTGATCGTCTGGGTCGACACGCCCGAGGGGCCGCTGACCTTGTGCGCCACGCATATGGGGCTGTTGCGCCCCAGCCGCCTGCTGCAGATGGCTGCGATCTCGGCCGCCATGGAAGCGCACGGCCCCGGGACGGTCATAGCCGGCGACATGAACGAATGGTCCCGGCGGATCGGCTTCGAGACCTGGACAGAACACCTGACAATGCTCGACCCGGGTCCCAGCTTCCACGCCTCGCGCCCCGTGGCGCACCTGGACAGGTTCCTCATCGGGCCGGCATGGCAGGCGAAGGGGTGCGGCGTGTTGCGCAACGCGGCGACCGCGCGGGCCTCGGATCACCTGCCCGTCTGGGCCGACCTGATCCCCGCTCAGACCAGCTGAAACGCCTCGGTCTCGATACGCATGAAGGCCGCGCCCAGCGTGCCCACCGGCGCATAGAGCACCGCCCCCTTCGCCGCTTCGAGGTCGGTGAAGAACTTGCCCGCCCAAGGCTGGACATGCGCCGCGAAGAACGCAGCCTGCTTCTGCAACGGCGCGACGGCGCCGTAATTTCCGACGATCTGCCCCGCCATCATCTCGAGCACCGACGAGATGTTGTCCTCGGGCTCGAACACGTTGTCGGCCCGGGCAATGCCCATCCTGCGCATGTCGGACCGCAACCGGGACAGCGGTTTGTCGTGGAGATTGCCCGTCAGGTAGTAACTCGCATAGGGCAGAAGCTCGCCCCGCCCCAGCCCGATGAACAGCGCGTTGAACTCGCGCTCGGCCGCGGCCGCATCGATGCCCCCCGCCGCCCGGGACAGATCCGCGATCGCCACACCCAGCTCTGTCTCGTCATCGCCCGACAGTCCCCTGATCTGGGCCAGGAGCGCCTCGGGGGGCGGCCCCGACAGGATCGCGGCGAGGAATGTGTAGAGCTCGGCGCGGGCGCTGTCCTCGGGGGCGATCTCGACGGGAGGGGTCACGTGTCAGTCTCCTCGAAGCGGAAGGTCATGCGCCGGGGTCGCAGGACCTCGGGCTCGGGAGGTTCGTCCTCGAACACCGGGGCCTCGACGGGTTCTTCCGGCGCCTCGTCCTCGACAGGCATCTCGGCCGCCGCCGGGGCGATCGCCTCGTCCTCCTCCTCGGGAAGCGCCTCGGCGACACGACGCACCGCGGTCCAGAGCGGCCGGGGCGCGCGCGGCGCGAGGGGGGCGTTCGCGTAATCTTCGTTGTAGTCGAGAAGCCCGTCCGGCAGCGACAGGCCGGGATGGCCGCGGAACAGCGCACGCATCGCGCGCTTGCGCAGGCGGCCCGGCACCTCGCGCGCCATGAAACGCGCCGCATCGGCCGGCGTCAGCGTCTCGGGGTCGGGCAGGCCCAGCATCTGCAGCAGGGTCTCGTCATCCGCCTCCTCGAGCTCGGCCTCGACGGCCTCCTGCTGCGCCTCGTCCTCGCGGCGGGCGCGGTCGCCCTCTTCGGCCGCGACGGCGCGGCGGCGGCGGGACCAGAAATCGGTGGCCTTCGGCATGGTCGGTCTCCTCCCCTGCTATGGTGGTGCGTCGCGGCCGAAAGCGAAACCCCGTCCTGCCGAGGATTTCGCGAAAAGCTCCCTCCGCACGGATATTTGCGCGGCACGGGGCTGGCCGCCCGCGGCCGGACGTCATAGCCTCTGCACGTTACGATTGCGAGAGGTTCCATGTCCGAGACCGTTCTACTGTGCGACTGCCTCGGCTCCCAGCGGGTCAACCGGGACGAGCTGGAGACGGCGAGCGGCCGGTCCTGCTCGAAGGTCCATACGTTCCTCTGCGGGCGCGAGCTTGGCCACGTGGCCGAGGCCATGGCCAGCGGTCCGGTGACGATCTCTTGCGAGCAAGAGCGCGCGACCTTCGAGAGCCTCGCCGAAGAGATCGGCGCCGATGCCCCTGCCTGCGTCGATCTGCGCGACCGCGCAGGGTGGAGCGACGATCCCCGCGACGTGACGCCGAAACAGGCCGCGCTGCTGGCCGACGCCGCGATGCCCCGCCCGACCCCGCGCAGCATCGATGTCGAAAGCGAGGGCACGTGCCTCGTGATCGGCGCCTCCGACGTGGCGCTTCCGGCCGCCCGTCGGCTGGCAGACACGCTCGCCGTCACGTGCCTTCTGACCGACGCCGCCCCCCCGCCCGAGACCCGCGCCTTCGACATGATCCATGGCCGGCTGCGCAAGGCCACGGGGGCGCTCGGCCAGTTCTCCGTCACCATCGACGGCTTCGCGCAGCTCGTCCCCGGCGGGCGCGGCGGGTTCGACATGTCCCCGCCCCGCGACGACGCGAAAAGCGAGTGCGACATTATCCTCGACCTGTCGGGCGACCGGCCGCTCTTTCCCGCCCACGAAAAGCGAGAGGGCTACCTGCGCGCCGATCCGGGCCGGCCCGAGGCCGTGTTCGACGCGACCCTCGCCGCGCGCGACCTGACCGGCACGTTCGAACAGCCGGTCTACATCCGTCTGCGCGAAGACCTCTGCGCCCATTCCCGCGCCCAGCAAACCGGCTGCACCAAGTGCCTCGACGCTTGCCCGACCGGCGCCATCACCCCCGACGGCGACCATGTCGCGGTCGATCCGCATGTCTGCGCGGGCTGCGGCGCCTGCTCGTCCCTCTGCCCCTCGGGCGCGATCACATACGACGCGCCGCCCGTGGACGACACGATGCGCCGGATCGCAACGCTGGCTCGCACCTATCGCGCAGCCGGCGGCACCCTGCCCCGCCTCCTGGTCCATGACGAGGGGTTCGGGCGCGAGATGATCGACCTGCTCGCCCGGCACGGCGCCGGCCTGCCCTCGGATGTCATCCCGTTCGCCCTGCCCGCGCTCGCTGCGTTCGGCCATGCCGAGGCGCTGTCGGCACGGGTCAGCGGCTTCGCTGATGTCTCGCTGCTTCTGTCGCCGATGTCGGACCGGGCCACGCTGGAACAGGAAGCCGCACTCGCCTCCGCCATCGACGGCCCGGCGGCGCTGCGCCTTCTGGACGTCGGCGACCCTGACGCCCTGCCCGCGGCGCTTGGCCCCGCACCCGAAACGGCGCCCGAGCCAATGCTGTCGATGGGGTCCCGGCGACAGGTGGCGCGCTTGGCGGCCAAGGCCCTTGCGCCCGAGGCGATCACCCCTCTGCCGGCGCACGCTCCCTACGGAGCGGTTCTCGTCGATCCGGATGCCTGCACCCTCTGCCTTGCCTGCGTGCCGAATTGCCCGTCGGGCGCGCTGTCGGACAATCCGGACAAGCCGCAACTGCTCTTCACCGAGGATGCCTGCCTGCAATGCGGCCTTTGCGCGAACATTTGCCCCGAAGATGCCATCACGCTCGAGCCGCGGATGAACACGACCGACGCCGCCCTGTCCCCGGCCGTCATGCGCGAAGAAGAACCGTTCCACTGCGTCGAGTGCGGCACGCCCTTCGGCGTGAAGTCGACCATCGACCGGATCACCGAGCGCCTGGCCGGAAAGCACGCGATGTTCGCCCGCCCCGAGGCCGTCAGGCTGATCCAGATGTGCGACGATTGCCGCGTGAAGAGCCAGATGCACGAGGGGATGCTCTCAGGTCCGCCGAAGCCCGTCACCCGCACATCGGCCGATTACGGTCAGCCGGCGGACGCGGTGGTCCTGCCCAAGCGCCGCAAGAAGCGCCGCACCGAGTGATCCGCGCCGACGTCTCGGAGTAATCGAGGCCGGGGGCGTTGTCGCGGGCGCTATTCACGAATACCTCGACTGTCAGCCAACCGGAGGATTGTCATGAGCGACGAGTTCAACATGTCGATGCGGAAGTTCCTGAAGCAGGTCGGGGTCACGTCTCAGCAGGCCATCGAAGAGGCCATGCGCGAAGCCGGCCCCGTGACCGAGGGCAAGAGCTACGATGCCAAGGTCGTCCTGACGATCCCCGAGCTGAACCTGGAGCACGAGATCACCGGCACCATCAAGGGCCAGGGGACAGAATGAGCCTGACGAAAGAAGACATCGAGGCCGCGCTTGCCGGCGTACAGGATCCCGCGACCGGGGGGGACATCGTCGCGGCAGGCCGGATCAAGGCGCTGACGGTGGACGGCGACGCCGTGCGCTTCGTCCTCGAGGTGCCGGGCGAGATGGCAAAGGGCTACGAGCGCACGCGGGGCGAGGCCGAGGCGCGGGTCAAGGCACTTGGCGCCAGCAGCGTGTCGGCTGTGATGACCGCCCATTCCAACAAGGCCCCGCCCGACCTGGGCCGGTCGCAGAAGCCCAAGCAGCCCGAGCCCGCGCAGAGGGTGCCGGGCGTGGATCGCATCCTCGCCGTGGCCAGCGGCAAGGGCGGCGTCGGCAAATCCACCGTCTCGGCCAACCTCGCCTGTGCGCTTGCGGCCGAGGGGCGGCGCGTCGGGCTGCTGGATGCAGACGTCTACGGGCCGTCGCAGCCGCGGATGCTCGGCGTCTCGGGCCGGCCGGCGTCGCCCGACGGCAAGACCATCCTGCCGATGCGCAATCACGGCGTCACCATGATGTCGATCGGGCTCATGGTCGGCGAGGGGCAGGCTGTCGTCTGGCGTGGGCCCATGCTGATGGGTGCGCTGCAGCAGATGCTTCTGCAGGTGCAGTGGGGTGCGCTCGACGTGCTCATCGTGGACCTGCCTCCCGGGACGGGTGACGTGACGCTGACGCTGGCGCAGAAGACCCACGTGGACGGCGCGATCATCGTTTCGACCCCGCAGGACGTTGCGTTGCTCGATGCCCGCAAGGGGATCGACATGTTCAACCAGCTCAAGACGCCGATCATCGGCATGATCGAGAACATGAGCACCCACATCTGCACGAATTGCGGCCATGAAGAGCACATCTTCGGCCATGGCGGCGTCGCGGCCGAGGCGAAGAAGCTGGGCGTCCCGCTGCTGGGTGAAATCCCGCTGCACCTGGACATCCGG
This sequence comes from Palleronia marisminoris, assembly GCF_900172315.1. Lineage (GTDB taxonomy): Bacteria > Pseudomonadota > Alphaproteobacteria > Rhodobacterales > Rhodobacteraceae > Palleronia > Palleronia marisminoris. The sequence continues at coordinate 61,548 of NZ_FWFV01000011.1, read as the reverse complement.
ACCGCAGCGGACGGGGGCGCGCCGATCGTCGTCTCCAAGCCCGAAAGCTCGCAGGCACAGGCGTTCCGCCAGATCGCGCGGGGCCTCGTCGCGGCAGGCCAGGCATGATGCGGCTGGCGCGCGCGGTTCATCTGGACGAATCCGATACCCTCGTCTTCGCGCAGCCCGCGCAGACGGGCGAGTGGTGCATTCCGGGTGGCTTCGCCTTCGCGAACTGGACCGAGGATCGGCTGACCGGGAAGGACAAGCAGGCGTTCTCGAACGGCTGGCTCGGGGTCGAGACGTTTGGCCGCGTCTCGCTCGTCGTCATCGCGCGTATCGAGGAGGCCGAGATGGAGCGCCTGACCGAGAATCTCGCCGGGCATTTCGTCGCGGTCTACGGCGCCCCCGATCTGGCCACCGCGCGCCCCGCGGCGCGCGAGCAGCTGATGGACATGGTCGATCTCTGCGCGGATCATGACGACAACACTCTTCTCGCGGTCAGTCGCGAGATGACCGAGGCCGGTGTGCGCGAGGCCTTCCGCTCGATCCCGGCCCCCGAGGCCAACCTGAGCCAGTTTGCCGTCCACGGCGACGAGTGACCGCGGCCTCCGGCGGACGCGCGTTCACTTTTCCTTCATGCCCTCGTGACACCTGTATGCCGATGGCGACTTTGGGTGCAGGGACAGGTCTATGGCGGCAGGGGCGAGCATCGCGGCATCGACCCGGTGGATTTTCCTGAGCATCCGCGCAGTTCTGTCGCGAGGGGACCGCCGAACCTTGCAGGAGCACGCGCATTGGCATGCCTTGCCGGGGGATGCGCGTGCGGGCCCCGCCCCGCGGCCTCGACGAGGTGACATCGAGCGCCTGCCTGAAACTTTGGTCATGCTTCCTGCGAGGAGCGAACCCGTCCGGCGGCAACCCGCGCGAGCCGCTTGACACCCCGCGCGGGCGAGGATACGTCCGCCACCGGTACGGCGTGGTAGCTCAGCTGGTTAGAGCACAGCACTCATAATGCTGGGGTCGGCGGTTCAAGTCCGCCCCACGCTACCAGTTTTCTCCATTCTTCGCTCTGTGGGCATTATGCAGCATCACTGCCCGGACGCGCAGCAGCGAGTCGGCCAGCCACCCGATCTCTCAGCGCGTGTTCACGGCGTTTCTGCCACCGATCAGCGGCAGTGGCGCGCGGTCTCGCGGTCGTTCAACCCGGTCGCGCGCAGCAGGCAGCGGTTCTTGGCTTCGTAGTAGTAGCCCTTTGCGTACCACATCATCGCTGCATGCTCGTCGCCATCCGCGACCATCCACGCGCCCCGGAGATACCGCCCGGCGAATCGAAGATTCGTCTCGGGATCGAGCAGCGCCTCGGCCGGGCCGTCGTGGCCCATGGTGCGCGCGGTTTGCGGCAAGACCTGCATGAGGCCCCAATAGGGACCATTTCGCGCCTCGGGGCGATAGTCGCTCTCTCGTTGGATGACGCGGTGCAGAAGGCTGCGCGGCATATCGTACTGATCGGCCCATTTGTTGACCAGCGCGCGCATCCGGGGCGTCTCGCCCGCATGGAGTTCCGTCGTGCGGCGCGTCACCTCGGTGTTCGGGGCGGCACAGGCGGCGAGCAGCAACAGAAGGGCGAGCGAGCGGATCATGGAAAACTCTTGGCGCGAAGGCGTGCCGCGGGCAAGCGGTGCCATCGCAACGGTGGCGAAGTTCCGCCAACGCCTCCGGCACACGCCTGCGCGAGCACGCTTCCCGCCGCCCCGGGGATCGGATAAGGGGCGGCCATGTCCCAGAACCCCCCGAACCTTCGCCCCGACCTCGCGAATGCCCGCCTCTCGCGCGACCTCGACGCCGCCGCGCCCGACCGGCGGGCGGGGCAGCCGACCATCGGCATGGTCTCGCTCGGATGTCCCAAGGCGCTCGTGGACAGCGAGCGCATCCTGACGCGGCTTCGGGCCGAGGGCTACGGCATCTCGTCGGATTACGACGGGGCGGACGCGGTCATCGTGAACACCTGCGGCTTCCTCGACAGCGCCAAGGCCGAAAGCCTCGACGCGATCGGCGAAGCGTTGCAAGCCAACGGCCGGGTCATCGTCACCGGCTGCCTGGGCGCCGAGGCCGACTACATCACCGGCGTGCACCCCAAGGTTCTGGCCGTCACCGGCCCTCATCAATACGAGCAGGTGCTGGACGCCGTCCACGCCGCGGTGCCCCCTTCGCCCGATCCGTTCATCGACCTGCTGCCCGCCCGCGGGATCAGCCTGACGCCGCGGCACTACAGCTACCTCAAGATCTCCGAGGGCTGTAACCACAAGTGCAAGTTCTGCATCATCCCCGACATGCGCGGACGCCTGCAGTCGCGCCCCATGAAGGCGGTGCTGCGCGAGGCGGAAAAGCTGGTCGAGGCCAGGGTTTCTGAGCTTCTCGTCATCAGCCAGGACACTTCGGCCTACGGCACCGACTGGGCGGACCGTCCCGAGAAGGCGCCGATCCTGGGGCTTGCGCGCGAGCTGGGGCAGCTCGGAGCCTGGGTGCGGATGCACTACGTCTATCCCTACCCGCATGTGCGCGAGCTGGTCCCGATGATGGCCGAGGGCGGTATTCTGCCGTATCTCGACATCCCGTTCCAGCACGCCCACCCGGACGTGCTGAAGCGCATGGCCCGCCCCGCCGCCGCCGCGCGGACGCTGGACGAGATCGCCGCCTGGCGCGCCGCCTGCCCCGACCTGACGCTGCGTTCGACCTTCATCGTGGGCTATCCGGGCGAGACCGAGGCCGAATTCCAGACGCTGCTCGACTGGCTCGACGAGGCGCAGCTCGACCGGATCGGTTGCTTCCAGTACGAGAACGTCGCCGGCGCGCGCTCGAACGCCCTGCCCGACCACGTCTCCGCCGAGGTCAAGCAAGAGCGGTGGGAACGCTTCATGGAGAAGGCGCAGGCGATCTCCGAGGCTAAGCTCGAAGCCAAGGTCGGCACACGCGTCGAAGCGATCGTCGACCTTGTCGAGGACGACGCCGCGACCTGCCGCACCAAGGGCGACGCGCCCGAAATCGACGGGCACCTCTACATCGACGAGGGGCACGAGGGTCTGACCCCCGGTCAGATCGTCATGGTCGAGGTGGACGAGGCGGGCGAGTACGACCTGTGGGGACGGCTGGTCTAAGTCCTAGGCCCAGCTCTTCTCCAGCACGCGGAACCAGTTCTCGTGGCAGATCTTCGCCACGAGCGCCTCGCCGAACCCGTGATCGACCATCGCCTGCCGAAGCACCGGAAGGTCCGCGACAGTGCTCAGCGCCTGGGGCACCAGTGCGCCGTCATAGTCCGAGCCAAGGCCCACACGGTCCTCGCCCAGCCGCCCGAGCAGGTGGTCGAGATGGCGCAGCATCACGTCCATGCCGACATCGGACCGCATCTTCCCGTCAGGCCGCAGGAACGCGCAGGCGAAGTTCAGCCCCACCATGCCGTCAGACTCCGCGATCGCGTCCAGCTGCTTGTCGGTCAGGTTCCGCGCGTGCGGGCTGACGGCGTGTGCTCCCGAATGCGTCGCCACCAGCGGCCGCGAGGACGTGCGGGCCACGTCCCAGAACCCGGCCTCGTTCAGGTGACTGAGGTCGAGCATGATGCCCAACTCGTCGCACCGCTTCACCAGCCGCAGCCCCGCCTCGGTCAGGCCTGGCCCGATATCGCCGGTCGAGGGGAAGCGGAACGGGACGCCGTGGCCAAAGATGGTCTCGCGGCTCCAGACCGGCCCCAGCGAGCGCAGCCCTTGGGCATAGAGGTCGTCCAGCTCGGACAGGTCGGGGCTGAGCGCCTCGGCCCCTTCGATGTGGCAGATCGCGGCGAGGCGATCGGATCCGAAGGCCTCGCGCAGGTCCGCAACGGTGCGGCAGACGATGACGAAGCCCTGCGCCTCCAGCTCTCCCAGAATCGCCATTTCCCGCGCGACGACGGCATCGGCCTCGCCTCGGGCGACCATCTCGGGCAGTGGCATGTCGTAGCTTTCGCCCTGCATCGCCGCCATCTTGGCATTCACGTCCACGGGAGACGGCACCCAGATTGCGAAGAACCCGCCGCCAAAGCCGCCCTTGCGGGCGCTTTCGGCGTCAATCGCGCCGTGGCCGGACTTGGCGAAAGTGGGCACAGCGCTGGGGCCGCCAGCTTGGAGAAGGCGGGTGAGCAGGTCGTTGTGACCGTCGAAGACGAGAGGTGTGCGCATGTCGCGATGGGTGACGCCAATGGCGACCCGGTGCAAGCCCATTCGGGCGCTGACGATGCTGGTGATCTGGTGGAGTCGAGGGGGATCGAACCCCTGACCTCGTCATTGCGAACGACGCGCTCTCCCAACTGAGCTACGACCCCATCCGTGCGGCGCTAGATGGAGGACCGACCCAGCCGTGTCAAGCGGTGATGCACGTGGAACATCGAGGATCATGCCGCGTTCGAACCTGGCAATGATCAGCGATGTTCTCTGGAAATTCCGAAAGTTCTCACAGCGACTTTGGGTGCGCGCGGCGCTGATCACCGGGCTTGCCCTGGTTGCCGCGCTGCTGGCGCCCCTCGGCCATTACCTGCCGTTCCAGATCAAGGTGAAGATCGACCGCAGCACCCTCGACGACCTTCTCGACATCCTGACCAACTCGATGCTGACGGTCGCGACCTTCTCGCTGTCGATCATGGTCACCGCGCACCTTGCCGCCGACGCGAATTCGACGCCCCGCGCCTATCGCCTGCTCCAACAGGATGGACGCACGCAGACGGTAATTGCGACGTTCCTCGGCGCCTTCGTCTATGCGGTGGCATTGAAGATCATGCTGAGCGTCGGGATCTTCGCCGGCGACGAGCTGGCGTTGATCGCGATGGTCACGGTGGGGGTGATCGCGCTAGTTGTCGTGGCGATCCTCCGCTGGATCGGGCACCTGGACGGCCTGGGCTCGGTCGAGGCTACGATGCGTGGGGCCGAGAACCGCGCGCAGATCTCGATAGATCGGCAGAACGACTGGCCCTATCTGGGCGGCCGGGCGCTGCCCCGCGGCATCCCTGCGGATGCTTGGCCGGTGCGGGCCAGTGCGACGGGATACGTGCAGAACATTGCCATGCGTGAACTGTCGAAGCTGACGGACGAGCATGGGGTCAAGGTGTTCCTCACCCGGCGACCCGGCGACTGGATCGCACATGGCGAGGTGCTGCTTAGGGTCAGCGGCGCGGCACCCGAGGCCGAGGCCGACTTTCGCGACTGCGTCGCCATCGCCGACCGACGCGAGCACGGGCAGGATCTCGTATTCTCCATGCTGATCCTGACCGAGATCGGCGAACGCGCCCTGTCGCCCGGCATCAATGACCCCCGCACCGCTGTCTATGCCACCAGCCGGCTATTGCGCCTGCTGCTGTCGCTACTGCCCGAGCGCGAGGCCGAGACGCCCGAAGCACCGAACGTGCATGTCCCGTCGCTCGATCTTGCCGGAGTGGTCGAGACCGTTCTGGATCCGATCGCCCGCGACGGACGTGGATTTTTCGAAGTTGCGCACGCCATCCAGACGGCAGCGCGGGATCTCGGCCGACACCCCGCCCCGGCCGTCGCCCGGGGCGCGCACAAGCTCAGCGCCCGCGGGCTGAGCTATGCGCGCGACGGCCTTCTGCTGGCCGCCGATTTCGACCGGATCGCCGAACATGCCGTCGCCCACGCCCCGGCTCCCCGGATCGATGCGGAGGGCTAGGGCGCGCTACTCGGCGGCCTCGGCATAGTCTTCCATCGGCGGGCAGGTGCAGATCAGGTTGCGGTCGCCGAAGACGTTGTCCACCCGGTTCACCGGCGGCCAGTACTTGTCCACGCGGAACGAGCCGGCCGGGAAGCAGCCCGTCTCGCGGCTGTAGGGGCGCTCCCAGTCACCGACGAGATCCTCGACCGTGTGCGGCGCAAGCTTCAGGGGGTTGGCATCGCGGTCAGAGCGGCCCTCTTCGATCGCGCGGATTTCTTCGCGGATCGACAGCATGGCGTCGCAGAAGCGGTCCAGTTCGGCCCGGGTTTCGCTTTCCGTGGGCTCGACCATCAAGGTGCCGGCGACGGGGAAGCTCATCGTCGGGGCGTGGAAGCCGTTGTCCATCAGCCGCTTGGCGATGTCGTCCACGGTGATCCCGGCACTGTCCTGGAAGGGGCGCATGTCGAGGATGCACTCGTGCGCCACCCGCCCCTTCGTGCCGCGGTAGAGCACCCGGTATGCCCCCTCGAGCCGTTCCGCGATGTAGTTCGCGTTCAGGATCGCGATCCGGGTGGCCTGTGTCAGCCCCTCGCCGCCCATCAGCCGGCAATAGGCCCACGAGATCGGCAGGATCGACGCCGAGCCGAACGGCGCGCCCGAAACGGACCCGCTCCCCCGCCCGGGCAGGTGCGAGGCAAGGTGCGCCTTGACGCCGATCGGCCCCATTCCGGGGCCACCGCCGCCATGGGGAATGCAGAAGGTCTTGTGCAGGTTCAGGTGGCTGACATCCGCACCAATCTCGCCCGGCTTCACCAGCCCCACCATCGCGTTCAGGTTCGCCCCGTCGAAGTAGACCTGTCCGCCATGGGCGTGGGTGATCTCGCAGGCTTCGGCGATCCCCTCTTCGAACACGCCATGGGTCGAGGGGTAGGTGATCATGCAGGCGGCGAGGCTTCCTCCCGCGGCCTCGGCCTTCGCGCGGAAGTCGGCGAGGTCGATATCGCCGCGCTCGGTGCATTTGACGGCGACCACCTTCATGCCCGCCATCTGCGCCGACGCCGGGTTCGTCCCGTGCGCGTTCACCGGGATCAGGCAGACGTCGCGCCCCTCGTCCCCGCGGCTGGAGTGCCAGCTGCGGATCGCAAGAAGGCCCGCATACTCTCCCTGCGCGCCGGAATTGGGCTGCATCGACATGGCGTCGAACCCCGTGATCCGGCACAGGCGATCCGACAGGTCGTCGATCAGGTCGGTATATCCCTGCGCTTGGTCTGCAGGGGCGAAGGGGTGCATCTCGGCAAATTCGGGCCATGTGATCGCCGCCATCTCGGCCGCGGCGTTCAGCTTCATCGTGCAGGAGCCCAGCGGAATCATAGCCCGGTCGAGCGCGAGGTCGCGGTCGGCAAGGCGGCGCATGTAGCGCATCATCTCGGTCTCGGCCCGGTTCATGTGGAAGACCGGGTGGGTCAGGTAGTCGCTGGTGCGCAGCAGATCCTCGGGCAGGCCGTGGGGCGCGTCGGCAGGCAGATCGTCCACACCGAACGCCTGAAGCAGGCTCTCCAGCGTCTCGTCGCGGGTGGTTTCGTCCAGCGACAGGCCGATGCGCGTGGGACCTACGCGGCGCAGGTTGATGCCCCGATCCGCGGCGGCGCTGAAGATGACCTCGCGCAGGGCGCCGCACTCGATGGTCAGCGTGTCGAAGAAGCCGGCAGGCCCGACCGCATAGCCCGCCCGCCCCAGCGCATCGGCGATCCGCGCGGTCTTGAGGTGAATGCGCTGCGCGATAGCCTTCAGTCCGGCGGGGCCGTGGAAGACAGCGTAAAAGCCCGCCATCACCGCCAGAAGCGCCTGCGCGGTGCACACGTTCGAGGTCGCCTTCTCGCGCCGGATATGCTGCTCGCGGGTTTGAAGGGACAGGCGGTAGGCCTTGTTGCCCCGCGCGTCCTTCGACACGCCGACGATGCGGCCCGGCATGGCGCGCTTCATCTGATCACGGCACGCCATGTAGGCGGCGTGAGGCCCGCCATAGCCCATCGGCACCCCGAAGCGCTGGGTCGAGCCCACGGCGATGTCGGCCCCCATCGCTCCCGGCTCGCGCAGCAGGGTCAGCGCCAGCGGGTCAGCGATGACGACGCCCAGGGCGTTGTTCTCGTGCAGCGCCGCGATTTCGGGCGCGAAGTCGCGCACCGTGCCGTGGGTGCCCGGGTACTGGAAGATCGCGGCGAAAACCGCCGCCGGGTCCAGCGCCTCGGGCGCGTCCACGATCACCTCGATCCCCAGCGGCGCGCAGCGGGTGCGGATCACCTCGATATTCTGCGGGTGGCATCCTTCATCCACGAAGACGGCGCGTGCTTTCGATTTCGCCAAGCGCTGTGCCATGGTCACGGCCTCGGCCGCCGCTGTCGCCTCGTCCAGAAGCGAGGCGTTCGCCACCTCCAGCCCCGTTAGATCGCAGATCATCGTCTGGAAATTCAGCAGCGCCTCCAAGCGGCCCTGGCTGATCTCGGGCTGGTAGGGCGTGTAGGCGGTGTACCAGGCCGGGTTCTCGAGGATGTTGCGCTGGATCGCGGGCGGCGTGACCGTGCCGTGGAAGCCCTGCCCGATCATCGACTGGGCGACGACGTTGCGATCGGCGATCTGCCGCAGCTCCCACAGAAGGGTGCGCTCGGTCAGGGGCGGGCCGAGGTCCAGCGGCCTTTCCTGCCGGATCGCGGCGGGCACCGTCTCGTCCACCAGCGTGTCGAGATCCGGCACGTCCAGCGTGCGGAACATCCCCTCCATCTCAGCGGGCGAGGGGCCGATATGGCGACGATTGGCGAAGTCGTAAGGGTCGTAGTCGGTCGCTTGAAACGGCATCGGGGTCCTCGCTGGCGAAGATCCCTGTCCTTCGCCCGTGGTCGAAACACGCATGATCGGGGGGTGCCCCGGTCAGATGAACTTCTTGTAGGCGGCCTCGTCCATGAACTCGTCCAGCGCGCTCATGTCCTCGACCCTGATCTTGAAGAACCAGCCGGCACCCAGCGGATCCTCGTTGACGAGGCCCGGATTCTCCTCGAGCGCCGAGTTTACCTCGACGATCTCGCCATCGACCGGCGCCATGATGTCCGACGCCGCCTTGACGCTTTCGATCACCACGACGTCGTCCTCCTTGACGACCGTGGTGCCCTCTTCCGGAAGCTCGACGAACACAATGTCGCCCAGCTGCTCGGCGGCGTATTCGGTGATGCCGACGGTCACGACGTTTTCTTCATCCTCTTCGGGACGCAGCCATTCGTGTTCTTCGGTAAATTTCACGGCTCTCTCCTTACCGCTTGTACGTTGCGGGCCGGAATGGAAGGCCCGTGACCTCAACAGGCAACCGGCGACCCCGAAGTTCCCCTTCGAGCCTCGTCCCCAGCCCCGCGTGATCGATATCTACGTATCCCATGGCGATCGGGTGCTCGACCGACGGCCCGAAGCCGCCCGACGCAATTCGCCCCACAGCCCTGTCGCCGCTGAAAAGTTCGACGCCGGCGCGCATCGGTGCCCGGCCTTCGGGCAGCAACCCCACGCGCAGGCGCGTCGGCGCGCCCTCGATCTCGGCCAGAACCCGCTCGGCCCCCGGGAAACCGCCGGCGCGGTCACCGCCCTGCCGCCGGACCTTGGGGATCGCCCAGAGCAGGTTCGCCTCGACCGGAGAGGTATGCGCGTCGATGTCCTGCCCGTGCAGGCACAGCCCCGCCTCGAGCCTCAGCGAATCGCGCGCGCCCAGCCCCACCGGGACGACGCCATCCTGGTCCAGCAGCGCCCGGGCGAGCCCTTCGGCCTGATCGGCCTCCACCGAGATCTCGAACCCGTCTTCGCCGGTGTAGCCCGAGCGCGAGACCCAGAGCGGCCCGAACGCACTGTCCAGCGTCGCGACATCCATGAACGACATTTCTGCCGCGCCGCCTGCGACCGCCTCCAACGCCGCCTCGGCGGCCGGGCCTTGAAGCGCGATCAGCGCCCGATCAATCGAGGTGACCTCGCACTCGGGCAGGCCGTCACGAAGCAACGCCAGATCCGCCACCTTGTTGGCCGCGTTCACCACAAGGAACAGGTCCTCGTCGCGCCGCGCCACCATCAGGTCGTCGAGGATCCCGCCATTGTCGCCCAGCAACAGCCCGTAGCGCTGCCGCCCCGCCTTCAGTCCGATCACGTCCTGCGGCATCAGCCGCTCCAGCGCAGCCGCCGCAGCGTCCGGGCCATCAGGGTGGCGGATCGAAATCTGCCCCATGTGGCTCACGTCGAACAGGCCCGCGCCCGTGCGGCAAGCGACGTGTTCCTTCATGACGCCTATCGGGTATTGCACGGGCATCTCGTACCCGGCGAAGGGGACCATCTTGCCCCCCAGCGCGTCGTGCAGCCCGTAAAGCGGCGTGCGCAACAGTTCCGTCATCAACCCCTCCGGCATCCGCGCGAGGATCCCCCCGCTCCGTCTGCCCCCTCTGTCCTGTCGCCTGAGATCGCTATCCCTTCGGCGCCCCATTCGGGGTCTCTCCAGAGTTTTTGACGCGCGAGGTCCCTTTGCCTGAGAGTTTAACGGGGCGTTTGCTCCTTCGGCACCGGCATGTGGCCGGATTCTCCCATCGCGCAGCGGCACGCTGCCACAGCCCGAGGCGCGCCGCAATGCCCTTGCACAGCGCCGCGTTTCCCCTGAAACCAAGGGGCATGTCCGACCCCTATTTCTTCGGCTACGGCAGCCTCGTGAACCGCCGCACCCATGTCTACACTCCGGCCCACCGCGCGACCCTGCCCGGCTGGCGGCGCGAGTGGCGGGCGACGGCACTTCGACCTGCCGCCTTCCTGACCGCCCGCCCCGTCGCAGGGTCCGAGATCGACGGCCTGATCGCGCCCGTGCCCGGCAACGACTGGGCCGCGCTCGACCAGCGCGAGGCCGGCTACGACCGCCTTCCGGCCGACGCCGTGCGCCACGCGATGGAGCCGGCGCCCGAGGTCGCGGTCTATTCGATCCCGCCGCGCGAGGACGACCTCGACAGCTGCCCGATCCTGCTGAGCTATCTCGACGTGGTGGTGCAGGGCTTCCTGACGGAATTTGGCGAGGCCGGCGTCGCCCGCTTCTTCGAGACGACCGACAACTGGCACCTGCCCGTGGCGGACGACCGCGGCGCCCCGCTCTACCCCCGGGCGCAGGACCTTTCCGCGCCCGAGACGCGGCTGGTCGATCGCTGGCTGGATGAGCTTGCCGTCGAGCGCATGGATGCCGCCAGAACCCGCCTGGGGCACGACGCCGCCCCCTGAAGGGGCAGCAACCTAGCGCAGCGGAACGCGGAATAGCGGCATGACCTGCGCCATCTCGGGGCCGCGGCTCATCCCCGTGACGGCCTGGCGCAGCGGCATGAACAGCCCCTTGCCCTTGCGGCCGGTCTTGTCCTTCACCGCCGAGGTCCACTGCCCCCAAGTCTCGCCGTCGTAGGGATGCGTCGGCAACAGCGCCATCGCCTCGGCGATGAAGTCGCGATCCTCTTCGGCGACCTCAGCCTCGCCCGGGCCGTCGCGGAACAGCGCCCACCACGCGGCAAGGTCCTCGGGGCGGTCCAGGTTCTCGCGCACCACCGACCAGAAGTCGGGGGCGATCTCGTCCGGGACGCCGATCTCGCTCAGGTCCTCCGCGACCGCCTCGTAGGGCTTGGCCGCCACGACCCGCGCGCTCAGCGGCTTCAGGTCGTCCGCATCGAATTTCGTCGGGGCGGAGCCGAACTTGGTGATGTCGAATCCCTCGATCAGCTCGTCATGGGTCGTCCGCAGCTCGACCGGTTCGGACGAGCCGAGCCGCGCCATCAGCGACAGGATCGCCATCGGCTCGATCCCCTGCGCCCGCAAATCCCGCAGGGACAGCACGCCAAGGCGCTTCGACAGCGCCTCGCCCTGCGGCCCCGTCAGCAGCGAGTGGTGCGCGAAACTCGGATGCCCGTGACCCAGGGCGGCCATGATCTGGATCTGCGTTGCGGTGTTGGTGACGTGATCAGACCCACGCACCACGTCGGTCACGCCCATCTCCGTATCGTCCACCACCGATGCGAGCGTATAAAGCACCTGCCCGTCGCCGCGGATCAGCACTGGGTCCGAGACGCTGGCCGCGTCGATCGAGACCTCGCCGAGGATGCCGTCCTCCCACGCGATCCGCTCGTGATCGAGCTTGAAGCGCCACACACCGGCGCCGCGCTCGGCGCGCAGACGCTCCTTCTGCGCCTCGTCGAGACCCAGCGCGGCACGGTCATAGACCGGCGGGCGCCCCATGTTCAGTTGCTTCTTGCGCTTGAGGTCCAGCTCGGTCGGCGTCTCGAAGGCCTCGTAGAAGCGGCCCGCTTCGCGCAGCTGCTCTGCGGCCTCGGTATAGCGCTCGAGCCGCTCGGACTGACGCTCCACCCGGTCCCAGGTCAGACCGAGCCAATCCAGGTCCTCCATGATCCCGTCCACGTATTCCTGCTTGGACCGGACCGGGTCGGTATCGTCGAGGCGCAGGATGAAGGTGCCCCCCGCCTTGCGCGCGATCAGCCAGTTGAACAGCGCGGTGCGCAGGTTGCCGATATGCAGATAGCCGGTGGGCGACGGGGCGAAACGGGTGACGGTCATGGGATCGGGCCTTGCTGGAACGGCCGTCTCGTCGCATGACCGCACCCGCTTGTCGAGTGTCGAGACCTTGCCGCCCCAACTTGGCCGACCATATGGGCCCCGATGGACAACGCCAGCCTGACCGCACCCGACCTTGCCGATATCGAAGCCCTGGCCCTCGCCGCCCGCGACGGGCTGCCGCCCGACTTCCGGCGTCCCGCCATGGACGTCGCGCTACGGGTCGAGGATTTCGCGTCCGACGCCCTTCTCGACGCGATGGAGATCGAGGACCCCTTCGGCCTGACCGGCCTCTACGAGGGCATCCCGCTGATCGAGAAATCGTCCTTCGACCAGCCGCACGGGCCGGACACCATATGGCTGTTCCGCCGGCCGATCCTGGACGAGTGGGCCGAGCGCGGCGACATCACGCTCGGCAACCTGATCAGCCACGTTTACGTGCACGAGCTTGCCCACCATTTCGGCTGGTCGGACGGCGATATCGCCACCATCGACCGCTGGTGGGAATAGGCACTCGCAAACGAAAACGCCGCCCCGAGGGACGGCGTCATGTATTCGCTGAAGGTAGCAAGATTACTTGATCTTGCCTTCCTTGTATTCGACGTGCTTGCGCGCAACGGGATCGAATTTCCGGATCGACATCTTCTCGGTCATCGTGCGCGCATTCTTCTTGGTCACGTAGAAGTGCCCAGTATCCGCCGTCGAGTTCAGGCGGATCTTGATCGTGGTCGGTTTCGCCATGCTCTCTCTCCTCGGTCGGGCAGCCGCGCCGCCCCGGACGACAACGTCCGTTCAAAAATCTGAACCCGCCTTCTACGCGCAGCACCCGCGCTGTCAACCGCCAATCTTGCCGTCGGTCGAGATAATGGGCGAAACCACCAGCAGCTTGCTTACGCTCATGGCACGGCAGCGCACCGGGGTCGCGACGATTTCGGTCGAGAAGTCTCGCCCCTGGGCGTCCTGCCGGTCCACGGTCACCCGCACGTTCTCGCCCAGCCCGGCGCGGGTCACCACGTTGCGCAAGGTGTGACGAAGCTGCGGCCGCACCAGGTCCCACCAAAGCTTGCCGACAGCCTCGTCCACGGCTTCGACCCCGTAGAAGGCCATGGCGTTTTCGTTGAGATACAGAATGCTCCCGTTACGATCCACGAGTTTGACCGCATGAGGCGAGCGGCGCAGGAAACCCAAGGTCACTACGGGAGTGCAGCCGGCGAGGTCATCGATGAGCCATTCCTCGTCGTAGCCAGCATATGCCTGTCGCGGTAGCCGCATGATTCTCTCGAACTGCATTACAATCAGAAGGTGTATATCCGATGACGTAGCGGCAGCATCAAGGACTTTCCACAGGTGCTTTGTCGACTGGTTGGGCAAGCCCTCAAGCCGACACCGACCCACCCACATACCGCCCGGGGCCCCGAGACCAGGCTTGGGAATGCGCCCGCGATTGCGACTTCGGCGAGCGCCTGGCCTGCGGCCTGAGTTGGCCGGAAGGTTCGGAAATTCAGCGTCGGCGCCTCCCTTCCTCACGCCCCGCAACCTGACTTCGCCATGCGCAGCATCGGCGTCAGCGACGTGTCCCCGACAGCCCGGGTGGTGATGCGCGGACGACCTGTAAGCCGGATTCTGTCCCCGGCCATTCAAGCCGGGTGGTGGCCATTCATCTGGGCCCGCCGTTGCCGACGGGCTCGAGCTGCCAACCCGGGTCCCTGGCGGAAGCGGCCGATGGGACCCCTATTCGGCATTGCTCCCGGTGGGGCTTGCCATGCGGAGGACGTTGCCGCCCCCCCGGTGGGCTCTTACCCCACCGTTTCACCCTTACCCCCGGCCTGCGGGGGCGGTCTGTTTTCTGTGGCGCTTTCCGTCGGGTTCCCGGCAGGTTGCCCCGCCGTTCCCCGCCCGGGCGTTACCCGGCACCGTTACTTCCTGGAGTCCGGACTTTCCTCCCCGAACCCATGGGTTCGAGGCGGCCACCCGGTCATCCGCGCGCGCCCAGTTAGGCGGTCACACCCCGCCGGTCAATCTCTGCCTGACGGGCCAGCCCCGGCGACCAGAGCCGATGCCTCAGCCGCAGCGCAACAGCAGCGCGTCGGGATCGTCCATGTCGTTGGCATGAAGCACCACGAGGTCAGGCGGCACGCCGCCGCGGCGCAGACCCCGGTTCGGAGGCGCCCGGCGATCAGCCCTGCGCCGCCCGGAACGGTGCCGGATCCCAGGCGCAGGCGAAGCCGTCGCCGTCCGGGTCGACGCCAAGACGGTCCCGCTCGGGGCCCCCCTCGGCCAGGAAGGCTTGCTGAGCCAGGTCGGGCGACGGGTAAGTCGCGCAGGCCTGGGCGAAACGTCGTTCGGCGAACAGGCCGCCGCGGCGATAGATCGGCTGGCCCTTCTGGTTCGTGGTCGCAAGCGCGTATTGCACGATGTTCGGCCCCTCGGCCCCTGTGCGCTGCGGCACGGCCTCAGGTTGCACGACCTGGTACTGCGCGCGGTTGCGAGCCAGACGTTCGGCGTCGGATTCGATGGTCTCTCGCGAGGACACCGCCTCGAAGCTTTGTTCGTCCGAAATGCCGGGGTTGCTGGTGCGCGCCGGCGTCACCGGGGCGGTCGCGGCGGGCAGCGCCGCGGCCTCGACGGTGCCACTGTCGGGCAGCCCTGTGCTCTGACCGCTCGGCAGGCCGGCGGCCCGCAGTTCGCTCGCCGAGATCACGTTGCCTGACAGCATGTTGCCGCCCTCGGGCGGGGTCGCGACCGGCCCGGTCGAGGCGCTACTGCCGGACAGGTCCGCGTCACGCTGCAGGCGCGCGGCCTCGTAGCTCTGGTAGTCGCCGAAGCCGACGCCGCGGCCGATATCCACCTGCCCCGGCGCCACGGCCGGGTTGCTGTCGGGGACGGTTCCCGCGCACCCCGCGAGGGCCAGAAGGAGCACGATCGGTCGAAGAAACTGGGTCATGGCACGCCTGCTCGGATCGCTCCCGGACATCGGAAGCGCGGGTCTCTTACCACCAACGCGGGGGTTTGGCCACAAAACCGGCACGATCCTCCAGCGCGTAAGCAAGGTTCAGCAAATCGCCCTCTTCGAACGGCCGCCCGATCAGCTGCAGCCCCAGCGGCAGGCCCTTGGCATCCTGCCCGGCAGGCACGCTGATGCCCGGCAGACCGGCCAGGTTCACCGTCACCGTGAACACGTCGTTGAGATACATCTGCACCGGGTCGGCATCCGCCATCGACCCCAGCGGGAACGCGGCCGAGGGCGTCGTGGGTGTCAGGATCGCATCGACGCCGCCCGCGAAGACCTCGTCGAAGTCGCGCTTGATGAGGGTGCGGACCTTGCGCGCGCGGTTGTAGTAGGCGTCGTAGAAGCCCGCCGACAGCACGTAGGTGCCGACCATGATCCGGCGCTTGACCTCGTCGCCGAAGCCCTCGGCGCGGGTCTTCTCATACATGTCGGTGATGCCGTCGCCCTGGTTCAGGCCCGCCCGGCGGCCGAAGCGCACGCCGTCATAGCGCGCCAGGTTCGACGAGGCCTCGGCCGGCGCGATGACATAGTAGGTCGGCAGGGCATATTTCGTGTGCGGCAGGCTCACATCCACCACCTTGGCGCCCGCGTCCTGCAGCATCTCGCGACCCTGCGCCCACAACGCGTCGATCTCGGCGGGCATCCCGTCGACTCGGTATTCCTTGGGAAGGCCGATGGTCTTGCCCTTGATGTCGCCGGTCAGCGCGGCCTCGAAATCGGGAACGGCGCTCTCGATGCTGGTCGAATCGAGCGGATCGTGCCCGGCCATGGCCCGCAGAAGGATCGCCGCGTCGCGCACGTCTTTGGTCATCGGGCCGGCCTGGTCCAGCGACGAGGCAAAGGCCACGATCCCCCAGCGCGAGCAGCGTCCATAGGTCGGCTTCAGTCCCACCGTCCCGGTCAGGGCGGCAGGCTGCCGGATCGAGCCGCCGGTGTCGGTACCCGTCGCGCCAAGGCACAGGTCCGCAGCCACGGCCGAGGCTGACCCGCCCGAGGACCCGCCTGGCGTCAGGTTGCTGTCGCCATCGCGCCACGGGTTCACCGCGTCGCCATAGACGCTGGTCTCGTTCGACGACCCCATGGCGAACTCGTCCATGTTCAGCTTGCCCAGCATCACCGCGCCCGCGCCCCACAGCTTCGATGTCACGGTCGATTCGTATTCCGGCTTGAACCCTTCGAGGATCCGGCTCGCTGCCTGGCTCGGCACGCCCTTGGTGCAGAACAGGTCCTTGACCCCCAGCGGGATGCCGTTCAGCGACGCCCGTTCCTCGGCCGGGCGCGCATCGGCCGCCTCGGCCTGCTGCATGGCAATCTCGGGCGTCTTGTGGACGAAGGCGTTCAGCGCGCCGGCGCCGTCGATGGCCGACAGGCAGGCTTCGGTCAGCGCGACGCTGGTGATCTCGCCCTTTGCCAGCAGGTCACGCGCCCCGGCGATGGTCATCTCGTTGAGCTTTGTCATCGGACTCCCCGCCCGTCAGTGTTTCGCTGGATACGCATTACGGGCCTTACTCGACGACCTTCGGCACGGCGAAGAACCCCTCGCGCGCGTCGGGCGCGTTGGACAGGACCTTGTCCTGCTGGCCGCCATCGGTGACGACATCTTCGCGCCGCCGCAGCCGCTGGGGGGTCACGCTCGTCATGGGCTCGACGCCCTCGACATCCACCTCCTGCAGCTGCTCGATGAAGCCGAGGATGGTGTTGAACTCTTCCGCCAGCGCCGGCAGGTCGTCCTTTTCGACGCGGATACGCGCCAGCTTGGCGACATGAGCCGCCTGGTCGATGTCGATGGACATGGGGTGCCTCCGATCAGGGTCGCGAGCCGCGCTTTACCGCCCGGCCCGGTCCGGTTCAAGCCGGTGACGGCTCAGGACCGTGATCATCCAGCCCAGCATCGCCGCGTTCAAGAGGTGCCACGCGAAATGCGTGCCCACGCCCCAGACCGGACACAGCGCCTCGTCCACCGACCTCGCCACCAGCGACAGCACCAGTATCCCCGCCCCGATCGCCCAGCCCCGCGCGACCTGCGGCACCCGGCGCCACGCCCAGAGCGCATAGCCCGCGATCAGCACCGGCACCGGCCAGTAGAAGGCCGAGACGTCGAATCCCGGGATCATCGCAAAAATCCGCCCGCCCAGGATCAGGACTGGCAGCGCCACCGCCACCCCCGCGAGTGCCCGCCAAACCGGCAGCCCCACGACGCGCAGGTTCGCGGCGTAGATGTAGACGAGGATATACAGCAGGATCGGCACCGTGTCGGCCACCGCGGCCCAGCCCGTGGCATAGGTGTGGAACAGCCCCGAGCCCACCCCGATGGCGAGCAGCAGAAGGCACAGCAGACGCTCCACCCCGCGCGCCTTGGGCCACAGCCACAAGGCCACCGCGATGAAGGCGAGGTTCGTCAGCGCGTTCGCAGGCTCGGCCAACAGGCCCGGCCCCAACCGTTCGCAGTAGCCGTCCACCTGGGCCGTCCAGTCCATCACCATCCCCGCGGGTTGCGTGTCAGGCCGAGTCTGCCCTGCCCCCGACCCCGCTTCAATGCGGCACCACGCCGTCGCCCAGCGCCACCCGACCGCCTTCGAGAACCCGCGCGCACCAGCCGCCATGCCCGCGCACCGCGTTGTAGCCGCCGTGACCGAAGGTCTCCTCCATCCGCGAACAGGGCGCGCAGAGCGTCTCGATCAACAGGCGCGCGCCGCCCACCCGGATCTCGACCCCGCGCAACGCGCCAAGGTTGATTCCCGCCACGATAAGGTTCCGGCGCAGATCCTCGGGCGCCACCGCGTCGCGCCCCAACATCCCGGCGATGACGGGCAGATGCTCGGCCTGGATCAGGGTGACGGCCCGCTTGCCCGGGCGCCCGTGATCACCCTCCAGCCCCGCCGCGCCGATCTCGGCCGCCGCGACGGGCTGCATCCCCGCGCGCCGCGCGGGACGCAGCCCGATCCACGTCACCCGTCCGGCCTGCGCGTGGCGCGCCATCATGTCCCGCATCGTCTCCATCTCTGCCACAGGTGTTGCACCCCCGGCGCGGGTCAAAGGCTTTCCGCGGGGATGCGACGATCTATCCCTTCCGGAAGACGCCTCACGACAAGGACCGCACCATGCCCCGCCTACCCGACGCGCAACGCCTGCATGTGGGCGACATCCGCATCACCGTCCTGTCCGACGGCCCCCTGCCGCTGGGCCTCGATCACCTCAAGGGGATCGACGAGGCCGAATACGCCCGCCTCCTGCGCCTGCACCACGCCGATCCGCAGACCTGGCGGTCCGGCCTCAACGCCTACGTGATCGAGACGGGCGGTCGCACGGTCCTCGTGGATGCCGGTGTCGGCGGCAAGACGGGCGACCAGACCGGCCGCGTGCCGGACAACCTGAAGGCTGCCGGATTCGCCGCCGACGACATCGACACGGTCTTCGTCACGCATCTTCACGGCGACCACATCGCGGGGCTGATGGACGGCGACGCCCCCCGCTTCCCCAGGGCCGAGCTGCGCGTCCACCAGGCCGACAAGGACCACTTCACCGAAAGCGACCTCGCCCGGCGCGTCCTTGCCGCCTACGAGCACGAGACCTTCGCGGGCGAGGCCGACATCGCCCCCGGCCTGCGCGCCCTGCCCCTTCCAGGCCATACGCCGGGCCACTCGGGGCTCGAGATCACGGACGGCGCGGCCACGATGCTCCTGTGGGCCGACATCGTCCACATCGCGCCGGTGCAGCTTGCCAATCCCGATGTCGGCACGAGGTTCGACGTGGACATCGACGCCGCCCGCACGACCCGCACGACCCTGCTCGACCGGCTGGCCACGGACGGCACGCGGATCCTCGGCAGTCACATCCCCTTCCCCGGTGCCGGCGTGGTCGAGCGCGCGAGCGAAGGCTACCGCCTCGCGCCGCTCACCTACACCCACGACACCTGACTTGCCGCGGCGCCCTGCCGCCCCACCTCTTCACCACCCACACCCCAGCGGAGAGCGCGCGATGCAACGGATCCTGACCGCCCTTCTTTTGACCGCCACCCCCGTGGCCGCGCAGGATGTCGCGGACGCCATCGTCCCCGAAGGCGCCGCCGACAGCACCGCAACAGCCTTCGACGACCTGCCCGACCGCGTGCAGCGGGCCCTCGAGGCCAAGGCAAACGGCAACCCCACCGAAGCGCAGGACTGGATGGTCGCCGCCGCGAATCCGCTCGCGGTCGAGGCCGGGGCCAAGGTGCTGGAACAGGGCGGCTCGGCCGCCGACTCGATGGTCGCCGTCCAGACCGTGCTGGGACTGGTCGAGCCGCAATCATCGGGCCTCGGCGGCGGCGCATTCCTCGTCTGGTACGACGCCGAAACCGGCGAGCTGACCACCCTCGACGGGCGCGAGACGGCGCCGCTGGCCGCCACGCCACAACTGTTCCTGAACGAGAACGGAGAGCCGCTCGAGTTCTACGATGCCGTTGTCGGCGGACGCTCTGTCGGCACGCCTGGGACTCCGGCGCTGATGCAGGAAGCGCATGACAAATGGGGCAACCTGGACTGGGCCGACCTCTTCGATGATGCGATCACCCACGCGCGCGAGGGCTTCGCCGTCTCGCCCCGCCTGGCCTCGCTGGTGGCCGAGGATCAGGACCGCCTGACCCGCTTCCAGAGCACGGCCGACTACTTCTACCCGAACGGCACCCCCATTGCCGCCGGCGACATGCTGACCAACACCGCCTATGCCGACACGCTCGAGACCCTGGCTCAGGACGGCGCCCGCGCCTTCTACACCGGCGAGATCGCGCAGGGAATCGTGGACACCGTGACGGGGGCCGAGGGCAATCCGGGCGTCCTGGACCTGGTCGATCTCGCGATCTACGACGTCAAGGAACGCCCCGCCGTCTGCGCCGCCTATCGCGACCGCGACGTCTGCGGGATGGGGCCGCCGTCTTCGGGCGCGCTGACCGTGGGGCAGATCCTCGGGATGCTCGACACGTTCGACCTGTCCGAGATGGGGCCGCAGGACCCCGAATTCCTGTTGCTGCTCGGCGAAGCCTCGCGCCTCGCCTTCGCGGACCGGGGCGAATACATGGCCGACAGCGACTTCGTTCCGATGCCGACCGAAGGCCTCGTCGCACCGGCCTACCTTGAAAGCCGGTCGGGCCTCATGGGCGGCGCCGAAGCTCTGCAAGAGGTCTCGCCCGGCGCGCCCGAATGGTCCCACGCAATGGAGTGGGGCACCGACCAGTCGATCGAATTCCCCTCGACCTCGCACATCTCGATCGTCGACGCAGAGGGCAACGTCCTCTCGATGACCACCACCATCGAGAACGGCTTCGGCTCGCGGCTGATGGCGCCGGGCGGCTTCCTTCTGAACAACGAGCTGACGGACTTCTCCTTCGCCACCCACGAGGACGGTGACCCCATCGCCAACCGGGTCGAGCCCGGCAAGCGCCCCCGCTCGTCCATGGCACCCACCATCGTGATGCAGGGCGACGCGCCGGTCCTCGCCATCGGCTCCCCCGGCGGGTCGCGCATCATCGGCTACGTGGCGCAGGCCATCGTGAACCACGTCGACTTCGGCATGAACATCCAGCAGGCCCTCGGCGCGCCTCACGCCGTCAACCGCTTCGGCACCTACGACCTCGAAGAAGGCACCGACATGGCCGAAGCCCAAGGCGCCCTGCAAGAGATGGGCTACGAGACCAGCATCACCGAGCTGACCTCGGGCCTCCACGCCATCGAGATCACCGAGGACGGTTTGCGCGGCGGTGCCGATCCGCGGCGCGAAGGGGTTGCAGTCGGCCAATGATGCGCGCCTTCGTCCTTCTTGCCGCGCTCGCGGCCGGCCCCGCAGCGGCCCAGACGCCGGACTGGTGCGGAGCCAGCAGCCTCAACACGGCCGAACGCACGATCTGCACGACCCCCGCGCTGCAATGGCGCGACCGGGCCGTGAACCGCCTGTGGGGCAGGCTCGACGGCCGCGCGGGGACCACGGTCAGACGGGACAACTGGCTCGCCTCGCGCAACGCCTGCGGCAGCAACGTCGCCTGCCTGACCGACAGCTACGACGCGCGCATCTTCGAGATGCGCGAGCTTGCCGGGATCGGCGACCGCCCCCGCCTGCGCCCCTGGTGCGACACAGGCGGCCTGTCCGCCACGGAGCAGACGATCTGTGGCACGCCCCGGCTCGCGGATTACGACGCGGCGCTCCAGCATCTGTCGGACACGCTCGACAACGCCCCCGGCCCCGACGGATGGTTGTCCCGGCGCGACTCCTGCGGCACCGACGCCGTCTGTATCGAGGACTCCTATCTCGACCGGTTCGCCACGCTCGGCGCCATCGCCCGGACGCGCGAATAACCCATGGCCCGTGACCCGTTCGAAATCGGCGGCCAATCGGTCGCCCCCGGAACCGCGCGCAGCGTCGAACTGCCGGTGTCGGTCATGTCCGACCACACCCCGGCATCGCTGACCGTCCATGTCGTCCACGGCAAGCGCGAGGGCCCGACCCTCTTCGTCTCGGCCGCGGTTCACGGGGACGAGATCATCGGGGTCGAGATCGTCCGCCGCCTGCTCAACGCGCCGCAGCTGTCGTCCCTGCGCGGCACGCTTCTGATCGTGCCCATCGTCAACACGTTCGGCTTCCTGAACCACAACCGCTACCTGCCCGACCGCCGCGACCTGAACCGCTGTTTTCCCGGCAGCGAGGGCGGATCGCTGGCCTCGCGCCTCGCGCATCTCTTCATGACCGAGATCGTGAAGCGCTCCGACCTCGGCATCGACCTGCACTCGGCGGCGATGCACCGCACGAACCTGCCGCAGATCCGCGTCTCGGCCTCGTCCCGGCGCACGCTGGACCTCGCCCGCGATTTCGGTGCGCCGGTGATGATCCGCGCCAAGCTGCGCGACGGGTCCCTACGCGCCGCCGCCCGCGAGGCCGGTGTGGACGTGCTGCTCTACGAGGCCGGCGAGGCGCTGCGCTTCGACGAGATGTCGGCCCGGATCGGCGTGACGGGCTGCCTGCGCGTGATGCACAGCCTCGGCATGATCCCGCAGAAGGGCCTGCCGAAACGTGGCGCCCAACCGATCGTGGCCGCCGGCTCGGGCTGGGTCCGCGCGCCGGCGGGCGGCCTATTGCGCCTCTTCCGCGAGGTGGGCGAGACGGTGACCAAAGGCCAGACACTCGCCATCGTGTCCGACCCCCTCGGCCGGATCGAGATCGAATTAACGGCCCCCGGCCCCGGCGTCATCCTCGGCCGCGCCACCATGCCGGTCGCGAACGAAGGCGACGCGGTCTACCATATCGCCGAGGTTCCCACCGGCGATACCGAAGACCGCCTCACCCGCCTCGCGGCCGAGCTTGAAGCCGATCCGATGTTCGACGAGGACGAGATCCTGTAGGACGCCCGCCCCGAAAAGCGGTTTGCGTGCATGGCAGGCACGACTATATGGGCCCCAACCCTTGTATCGGAGCGACCCATGGCTGCCTATCAGTTCGTCTATCATATGGACGGCGTCTCCAAGACCATCCCCGGCGGCAAGAAGCTGTTCGAGAACATCAAGCTGAACTTCCTGCCCGGCGTGAAGATCGGCGTCGTCGGCGTGAACGGCTCGGGCAAGTCCACGCTGCTCAAGATCATGGCCGGAATCGACAAGGACTTCTCGGGCGAGGCCTGGCACGCCGAAGGCACCCGCGTCGGCTACCTGCCACAGGAGCCCGAGCTTGACCCCGCGCTCGACGTGCGCGGCAACGTGATGATCGGGGTGGCAAAGCAGCAGGCCAAGCTCGACCGGTTCAACGAGCTGGCGATGAACTACTCGGACGAGACCGCCGACGAGATGGCGCGCCTCCAGGACGAGATCGACGCCGAGAACCTGTGGGACCTCGACACCCAGATCAACATCGCGATGGAGGCCCTGCGCTGCCCTCCCGACGACGCCCAGATCGACAGTCTTTCTGGCGGTGAAAAGCGCCGTGTCGCGCTTTGCCAGCTGCTGCTCGAAGCGCCGGAAATGCTGCTTCTGGACGAACCGACCAACCACCTCGACGCCGAGACGATCGGTTGGCTCCAGCAACACCTGATCGACTACAAGGGCACGATCCTGATCGTCACCCACGACCGCTACTTCCTCGACGAGATCACCGGCTGGATCCTCGAGATCGACCGTGGCCGCGGCATCCCCTACGAGGGCAACTATTCCGCCTGGCTCGACCAGAAGGCCAAGCGGCTGGAACAGGAAGCCCGCGAGGACAAGGCCAAGCAAAAGACCCTGTCGCGCGAACTCGACTGGATCCGGCAGGGCGCCAAGGCCCGTCAGGCCAAGTCCAAGGCCCGGATCGCGGCCTACGAACAGCTTGCCGGGCAATCCGTGCGCGAGCGCATCGCCAACGCCCAGATCGTCATCCCCAACGGCGAGCGGCTGGGAAGCAAGGTGCTCGAGGTCGAGGATCTGCGCCTGGTCAAAGGCAACAACCTGCTGATCGACACGCTGTCCTTCCAGCTTCCGCCGGGCGGCATCGTCGGCGTGATCGGCCCCAACGGCGCCGGCAAGACGTCGCTCTTCCGCTGCCTCACGGGCCAGGACCAGCCCGACCAGGGCAAGATCGACTGGGGCAACACGGTGCAGCTGTCCTACGTGGATCAGTCCCGCGACGCGCTGGATCCCGAGAAGACGGTTTGGGAAGAAATCTCGGGAGGCGGCGAGGTCATCGACCTTGGTGACGCGCAGATGAACTCCCGCGCATATTGCGGCGCGTTCAACTTCAAGGGCAGCACCCAGCAGCAGAAGGTCGGCCTCTGCTCGGGTGGTGAGCGCAACCGCGTCCACATGGCGAAACTGCTGAAATCCGGTGGCAACGTCCTTCTCCTCGACGAGCCGACCAACGACCTCGACGTGGAAACGCTGCGGGCACTCGAAGACGCACTGGAAGATTACGCCGGTTGCGCGGTCATCATCTCCCACGACCGGTTCTTCCTCGACCGCCTCTGCACGCACATCCTTGCCTTCGAGGGCAACGCCCACGTCGAATGGTTCGAAGGCAACTTCGCGGCCTACGAGGAAGACAAGGTGCGGCGCCTGGGTGAGGATGCCGTGCGCCCCACCCGCGTGAAGCACAAGAAGTTCACAAGGTAAGGGCCACGCGGACGACGGCCCTGCTGGTTTCCAGCCCGTCGTCCGTCAGTCGCCGGAAGCGAATCGGCAGTTGCGCTGCCTTGAGTGCGCAGAACCTACTGCGAATGGAAAAGGGGCGCGAACGGCCGTTCGCGCCCCTTTCGTAATTCTAGATCGGTCTACGGCGAGCACCCTAATGGGTCTCGGTCGGCACCCGGTTTAGCTCAGAGCAGCTCGAGGTTCGAAGCGGACTCACGGCCGTCACGGCCGGATTCCAGCTCGTACTGAACTTTCTGGTTGTCGGCGAGGCCGGTCAGACCCGAACGCTCGACGGCCGAGATGTGCACGAACACGTCCTTGCCGCCCGAATCGGGCTGGATGAAGCCGAAGCCTTTGGTGGGGTTGAACCATTTCACGGTGCCAGTTGCCATCGTGAGATCTCCTGTCGTAAGTGGCCTGTTCGCGTAAGTGCAACAGAGTGGCGAAACGTGCCATGATCGAAAGTGCTGCACTGTCCGGAAAGGAAGACAGGGTATCGATTGAGGTGTCTGCGAGACCCTAATCGCATATTTCGCCGGTCCGGTCCACACTTTTTTCATACTTTGCCCGCGCAAGCAGAAGAGCGCGAACGATGTGCTCGCGCCCTTCCGAACCGGTCATGCGTCTTACAGCCGTTTCTTGGCTGCGCGCGCTGCGCCCTTCGCCATTTGGCCTTTGGGACTGCCGTGCCCGCGTGTCGAGCGACGGCGGCCACCACCAAGGATTCGGCGGAGAAGTCGTCCAAGCATCTGGAATCTCCATTCTCTTGCTTCACCCATCCAACGCCGGACCGGGCGTCACGTTCCCGTCACATGCAAATGCAACCCTAGGTAAAGTTCTGACTTCCCATTCGTGGACAAATGTGGCTCAATCGTCTCAGTTCGGAGGACGTCTCATGTTGATCATCGCATTGTTCACCAGCCTCTGCCTTGCATTGCCGGTCGCAGCCGTCGCCTTCTACTTGGGAAACTTCGCGGTGCTTACCTGGCTCTGCGTCTACGTCACGGCGGTCAGCTTTGGCCTCTTCCTGCTGGCCCTTCGCGGCACTCACGGGGACGACGGCGAGCTAGACGAGGCCTGAAACTTCGTCGCGCAAGGCCTCGATCTCGGCGGTCCAGGCACCGCGTCCCATTTCCAGAACGCCTTTGCCTATCCCGAGGCTCTCCGCATAGACCACCCGGTTGCCCAGAACAGCCGCAGCGCGCGACACGCCCCGCTCGTCCAGCGCCTTGACCACATCCTCCGACACCCGCGTGCCCGCCTTGAATCGATTGAGCACCACCAGCGCCGGGACATCCAGCCGCTCGGCCAGCTCGAGGATCGAATCGAGCGCCCAGAGGTCCACCTGGCTCGTCGCCACCGGCACGATCACCAGCGAGCTCTCGCGCAGGACGGGGCGCAGGTCGCTGTCGACCTTGGGCGGCGTGTCCACGATGACGTAATCGCAGGACTTGCGCATCTTCTTGCACTCGTAACCTGCGCCCCAGGCGCTGGCCGTGCCGAACTCCATCCCCGGATCGCCGGCCTCGTCGCGAGTCATGAACCAGTGCCCCATCGAGCCCTGTGGATCGGTGTCGAGCACCGCGATCTCGTGACCAGCACGGGCGAACGCCACCGCAAGGTTCACCGCAACGGTAGTCTTGCCACTGCCGCCTTTCTGCTGCGCGACCGTGATGACCTGTCCCATGCTCGCCCTCCGAAGCCTGGCGCACCGTAGGCGAGGGCGCGAAACGGCGCAACGCTCGCGCGGCACCTTGCCGAGACGGATCTCGACCCTTGTGGGCCGGCTGCGGGATTGCCACTCTCTGTCCCGACCACGAACACAGAGGCAGAACGATGCAGATCACGCGAAGACTGGCGACATTCGGGCTGTTGGCAGGCGGACTGTCGGCATGCTCGGCAGGGATGAGCGCCCCCCTCGCCCCGGCACCGGCTGAAGAAGTGATGCCTTCCGTACCGAACCCCGGCTGGGATGCGTGGGTGCAGAATTTCCGCGGCCGTGCCCTGTCGCGGGGCGTATCGGCAGCGACCTTCGACCGAGCGTTCGCGGATGCGGGCTACATGCCCGGCGTGATCGAGCGCGACCGCAACCAGACAGAGTTCACCCGCACGCTCGAAGACTACCTGCAGATCGCCGCCGGGCCGAAGAAGGTCGAGCTTGGCCGCGACGCCTTCGCCCGTCAGCGCGCGAACCTGGCGGCCATCGAGGCGCGCTACGGCGTGCCGGCCGAGATCGTCGCGGCCATCTGGGGCGTCGAGAGCAATTTCGGCACCCGCCGCGGCGCGATCCCGGTGGTTTCGGCCCTGTCCACCCTCGCCTATGACGGGCGCCGGGGCGAGTTCTTCGAGAGCCAGCTGACCGAAGCCCTGAAGATCCTCCAGAATGGCGACGTCACGCCGGATCGGATGACCGGCTCCTGGGCCGGGGCGATGGGGCACACCCAGTTCATCCCGACCTCCTACGCCGCCCTGGCGGTGGACTTCACCGGCGACGGGCGTCGCGACATCTGGTCCGACGATCCCACCGACGCACTGGCCTCGACCGCCAACTACCTGGCGCGCAATGGCTGGCGGCGGGGCGAGCCCTGGGGACACGTCATCACGCCAGGCAATCCCGGCTCGGGCGGCACCGTGATCCAGCCGCAACCCGGCGGGCCGCAGTTCCGCGTCTTCCACAACTTCAACGTCATCAAGCGCTACAACAACTCGACGAATTACGCGCTTGGGGTCGGCCACCTCAGCGACCGCCTGACCGGCGCTCCGGCAATCGAGGGGCCGTTCCCGCCTGACCGCTACGGCCTGACGAAAGTGCAGCGGCTCGACCTGCAACGGCGACTGAACGTCGCAGGCTTCGATGCGGGCGATCCCGATGGCGTCCTGGGCTCGCAGACCGAATCGGCGATCCGCGCGTTCCAGCAGTCCCGCGGCCTGCCGGTGACGGGAGAACCCTCGATCGAACTCCTGCGCGCTCTGGGCGGCTGATTCGCGTCAGGGCGGTCTGGCGATCCCACGAGGACTCGAACCCCGAACCTGCCGATTAGAAGTCGGCTGCTCTATCCAGTTGAGCTATGGGACCGCTCCGCCCGACCCATACAAGGCCACCCGGCCGGGCGGCAAGCGGAACCGGCCCTCCGGGGTGGCGGTTGGTCAGCAGAACACCCCCAACCCGGAGGAACTTTCATGCTACGCAATTTCCTTGGCACGCTGTCGGTCGCCGCTCTCACAGCAATGCCGGCCATGGCCGACCAGCACAGTGCAGAAGCCGATGACGCCATGAACGCCGAAGCGCAAACCACGCAGAGCGCCGAAGCGCAGGAGGGCGACCAGGCGACCGGCGCTCTTGAGGACGAGGGCTTCGTCACCGCCGCACGCGCCAGCGTCATGGATCGCGAGGGCAACCAGGTCGGCACCGTCACCATCAACGAGACGCTGTCGGGCACCCCGCTCGTCATCGTGGCGCTGAACGGCATCCCCTCGGGCGCCCACGGCATCCACCTGCACGAGACCGGCGATTGCTCGGCCGAGGACTTCACGTCGGCCGGTGGCCACATCGCCGGAGATGCCGAGCACGGGGTCTTCGCCCAGAACGGTCCGCATCCGGGCGACCTGCCGAACGGCATCGTCGGCGAGGAAGGCGGTCTGAACGTCGAGTACTTCCAGCCGGACCTCGACATCCAGGGCCACATCTTCGACGAGGACGGCGCGGCCTTTGTCGTGCACTCCGGGGCGGACGACTACATGTCCCAACCCGCCGGAGACTCGGGCGACCGTATCGCCTGCGGCGTCCTGGAAGACGCCTGATCCTACGCGATATACGATGGAAGGCCCGCCATTCGGCGGGCCTTCTTCATGCCGGTCGCGCCACACCCTGCGGCTTGCGCGACAGGACGGGTGCGAGGATCGACGCCAACACGGCGATCGCGGCCAACGCCAGGAAGGCGACCCGCAGCGAACTCGCCTCGGCCACCAGCCCGATCGCCGGTGGGCCCATGAGAAGGGCGCCGTAGCCCAGGGTCGCGACCGCGGCGATCCCCTGACCCGGCGGGATGTTAGGGTCCGAGGCCGCCCTGCTGAACGCCACGGGGATAAGCGCCGCATACCCGACCCCCATCAACGCGAAGCCCAGCAGCGCCGCCGTCAGCGTCGTCGGAACGATGGCCAGGATCAGCCCGGTCGCCGCCGTGACCCCGCTGACCCGGACCACCAGCACCGGGCCGAACCGCGTGATCAGGCGGTCCACCATCAGCCGCATCGCGACCATGGTGACCGAGAACACCGCGTAGCCAAGGGCGGCCTGCGCCTCGCCCGTGCCCACGATATCGGTCAGGAAGACGGCGCTCCAATCCGCCATGGCGCCCTCGCCCAGGCCCGAGGTGAGCGCGATGACGCCCACCAGCAAGAGCGGTCCCCGCGGCAGGGCGAAGACCGGGTCCGCCGCGCCACGGGGCCTGGTCTCGGAGGTCCACGCCAGCGCCATGAAGGGACCGAAGGCCACGGCCGCAAGGACCGCGACGCCCGCGAAATGTACCGGAACGGGCAACGACAGATACACCGCGACAAAGCCGATCCCGGCGCCGATCCCGGCCCCGAAGCTCCACATCGCGTGGAACGAGGACATGACCGACCGCCGCGCGGCCTTCTCGACCTCGGTGGCCCAGGAGTTCATGCAGACGTCCATCGCCCCATGCGTCGCGCCGAAGAAGAACAGCGCCACCGCAAGCCACGCCGGCCCCGGAGCGAGCGCCACCAGCACGATCGTGGCAAGGTAGCCGGCCGCGATCCAGCGCGTCACCCGCACCGCCCCCGCACCGTCGGACAGCCGCCCGGCGAGCGGGAAGGACACCAGCGCGCCCACGCCCATCGCCAGCAGCAGCGCCCCCAGCCCCGCCTCGCTCAGATCGTGGCGTTCGACCATCGCGGGGATCCGCGACGCCCATGTGCCCAGCAGGACGCCGTTCAGCGCAAAGGCGGCAGCCACGGCGCGCCACGGGGTTCTGAGTTCAGGCATGACGGATCTCCAATCCGGTTTCTTCCATTTCGGCGGTCTGTTCCGGCGTCGCGTCGGTGACGAGCAGGTCCAGCGCCGCGCATTCGGCCACCCGGTGCCTTGCGCGCCGGCCCACCTTCGCCGCCCCGGTCAGCACGGCGGACATAGCGCTCGCGGCGACCATCGCCGCCTTGAGCGCCGCCTCGTCGGCATCATCCGCCGAAAGACCGAACCCGGCCTCGATGCCGCACGCGCCCATCAGCGCCAGGTCGGCGGCCACGGCCCCGACGGCCTGCTCTGCCGACCGGCCGACCGCAACCCCGCCAAAGGGCGAAAGGCGCCCGCCGATCAAGTGCGTCGGCGTCCCGGCCGCCAGGGTCGCCATCGCAACCGCCGGAGCAGGCGTGACCACCAGCCCTCGAGGCAACGCGGGCAATGCCCGCGCCAACCGCAGGACGGTCGTGCCTCCGTCCAGCATCAGGACCATCCCGTCCTCGACCAGAGACAGCGCGGCCACCGCAACGGCCTCGGCCGCGGCGTCGTCACTTCGCATCCGCGTCGCCATGGGCGCCACCATCCGCATCACAGGCAACGCCCCGCCACGCACGCGCCGCACGATCCCCCGCGCCTCGAGCGCCAGCAGATCGCGCCGCACGGTGTCCGGGGAGACCCTGAATTCCGCGACGAGAGCGGGAAGGCTAAGCGACGCCCCCTCCCCCGCGCGCGCTTCAAGCATGGCCTGCCGTGCCTCGGGTGAGTTCAAGTCGAGTTCGGCCACGGCAATGCTCCGCACGATTCCGCATATTCATGCAGTATCACGCAGATTTCCGCACTGCAATCACGCATCAGCACGCGCAGAGGATCGGCGTGCCCCAGGGCAATTGGCGACGGCTGAGGGGAGTATCGTCCATTATGGGCGCGAAGGTGCGCCCCGCCCTGACGGGGGGCAGTCGCTCAGCCGACTAAATTTCCGCCATGTCGGCAACAACCGCAGAGCGCGCCAAGCGGTCACACTCCAGCGGGGATGTTCATCGGGTTGCGTGCGACGGCGCGGGGCGAGGTCAACGCTTTCCAGGTCGACAGCGCCTTCGCCGGGGCCGCGAAGGGCGGGCGCGGGACAAACCGCCCCCGGCCCGGACGCGGAGAGCTGTTCTGTCCCCAAGCCCAGACGACCTCGCCCCGCGACAGCGTGTAGCGCGGCTGGCCGGTAACCTCCCACCCCTCGTAGATGTTGTAGTCGAGGATGGACTGGTGGTTCGCCACCGACAGGGTGCGCTTGATCTTGGGATCCCACACGGTGATGTCCGCGTCCGCCCCTTCGACCAGCGCGCCCTTCTTCGGGTAGATGTTGAAAATCTTCGCCGCGTTGGTCGAAGTCGCCGCGACGAACTCCTGCGGCGTCAGGCGACCGGTCTCGACCCCGTGAGTCCAGAGCAGGGCCAGCCGCTCTTCCAGACCGTGGGTGCCGTTCGGGATGATGGTGAAGTCGTCCCGGCCGCGCCGCTTCTGCTCGGTCGAGAATGCGGCGTGGTCCGTCGCCACCACCTGCAGGGACCCGGCTTGCAACCCGGCCCAGAGCCCGTCCTGATGCTCTTTCCCCCGGAACGGAGGCGACATCACCCGGCGCGCTGCGTGGTCCCAATCGGCGTTCTGGTACTCGCTGTCATCGAGCGTCAGGAACTGGATCAGCGGCTCGCCATAGACGCGCATCCCCTTCTGCCGCGCCCGGCGGATCGCCTCGTGGGCCTGCTCGCACGAGACATGCACGATATAGAGCGGCGTGCCGGCAGCATCGGCGATGGTGATCGCGCGGTTGGCGGCCTCGCCCTCGAACTCGGGCGGGCGGGAATAGCTGTGGCCCTCGGGGCCGGTGATCCCCTCGGCCAGCAGGCGCGCCTGCGCCTCGGCGACAAGGTCGCCGTTCTCGGCATGGACCATGGGCAGCACGCCCAGTTCCTTGCAGCGTCGGAACGAGGCGATCATCTCCTCGTCGTCGATCATCAGCGCGCCCTTGTAGGCCATGAAGTGCTTGAACGAGTTGACGCCCATTTCGACGGCGTCCTTCATCTCGGTGAAGATCTGCTCGTTCCAGCCGGTGATGGCCATGTGGTAGCCGACATCGACGCAGATCTGGTCGCGCGACTTCTTGTGCCAGGTCTCGATCGCGTTCTTGATCGACCCGTCCTCGCCGGGCAGGCAGAAGTCGATGATCATCGTGGTCCCGCCGGCGGCGGCGGCGCGGGTGCCGGTCTCGAACGTCTCGGCGGCTTCGGTGCCCATGAAGGGCATCTGCATGTGCGTATGCGGGTCGATACCGCCGGGAATGACGTAGGCGCCCTCGGCGTCGATCACCTCGTCGCCTTTCAGGTCGGCGCCGATGCGGGCGATCGTCTCGCCCTCGATCAGGATGTCGGCCTCCCACATGCGGTCGGCGGTGACGAGGGTGCCGTTCTTGATGACGGTGCTCATGGGTGGATCCTTACTTCACGATTTCGGCGGTTTCGAGGACGGCGTGCAGCAGCACGTCCGCGCCGGCCTTGGCCCAGTCCCTGGTGATCTCTTCGGCCTCGTTATGGGAGAGGCCGTCGACGCAGGGGCACATGACCATCGCGGTCGGCGCAACCCGGTTGATCCAGCAGGCGTCGTGCCCTGCGCCGCTGACGATGTCGCGGTGGCCATAGCCCAGCCGCTTGGCCGCATCGCGCACTGCCCTCACGCAGTCTTCGTCGAAGGTCACGGGGTCGAAATGGCCGGCGGTCTCGATCTCGATCCCGAGGCCCAAATCGGCGGCGATCTCGGGCGCTTCGGCTTCAAGCCGCGCCTTCATGCCGTCCAGTTTCTGCTGATCGGGCGAGCGGAGATCGACGGTGAACACCACCTTCCCCGGGATCACGTTGCGCGAGTTCGGGTAGACGTCGATATGGCCCGCGGCACCCACGGCGTCGGGCTGGTTCTCCATCGCGATCTGGTGGACCCGTTCGAGGATCCGCGCCATCCCCAGCCCCGCGTTCTTCCGCATCGCCATGGGGGTGGATCCCGTGTGCGCGTCCTTGCCGGTCAGCGTGATCTGTAGCCACCAGAGCCCCTGCCCGTGCGTGACGACTCCGATCTCGTCGCCTTGCGCTTCCAGGATCGGCCCTTGCTCGATATGCAGTTCGAAGAAGGCGCGCATGTCACGCTGGCCCACGGGCTCGTCGCCCTTCCAGCCGATGCGCTGAAGCTCGTCGCCAAAGGTCTTTCCGGCCGCATCCGTGCGCCCATAGGCCCAGTCCTGCTCGTGGATCCCGGCAAACACGCCCGAGGAGAGCATGGCGGGGGCGAAACGAGTGCCCTCTTCGTTCGTCCAGTTGGTCACGACGATCGGGTGGCGGGTCTTCACGTCCAGATCGTTCAGCGTCCGCACCAGCTCGAGCCCGCCGAGGACGCCCAGAACGCCATCATACTTGCCGCCAGTGGGCTGCGTGTCGAGATGGCTGCCGACATAGACCGGGGGCAGATCCTCGGTCCCTTCACGCCGAGCGAACATGTTGCCCATCGTGTCGAGGCCCATGGTCATCCCCGCTTCCTCGCACCACGACTGGAACAGGGTGCGGCCTTCGGCATCGGCGTCGGTCAGGGTCTGGCGGTTGTTGCCGCCCGCGACGCCGGAGCCGATCTTTGCCATCTCCATCAGGCTGTCCCACAGGCGGTCGGGGTTGATCGTCAGGTTGCTGTCAGGTGCCGTCATTCCGCTGCCACCGCGTTGGGGTTGTGGGGGTGCGTGGTCCAGTCGGCGCGTTCGGCCTCGACGACCTTGCCGGTGCGCGGGTCGACCGTGCCGGGGGCGAGCTCTTCCATCGTGATGCAATTCTCGACCGGGCAGACATCGAGGCAGAGGTTGCACGCGACGCATTCGTCGTCCTTCACCTCGAACACGCGGCCCGGGTTCATTGCGATTGCCTGGTGGCTGGTATCCTCGCAAGCCGCGTAGCAACGGCCGCACTTGATGCACAGATCCTGGTCGATCCGCGCCTTGGTGACGTAGTTGAGGTTGAGATGCTTCCAGTCCGTCACGTTCGGCACGGCCCGGCCGATCAGGTCGTCCATCACCATGCCGCGCTCGTCGAGGTATTGCGACAGGCCCGACACCATCTCCTGCACGATCTTGAAGCCGTAGGTCATCGCGGCCGTACAGACCTGCACCGACCCCGCACCAAGTGCCATGAATTCGGCCGCGTCGCGCCATGTGGTGATGCCGCCGATCCCGCTGATCGGCAGGCCGGCAAGCTCGGGGTCGCGGGCGATCTCGGCGACCATGTTCAGCGCGATGGGTTTCACCGCCGGCCCGCAATAGCCGCCATGGGCGCCCTTGCCGTCGATGGTCGGTTCGGGCGCGAAAAGGTCCAGATCAACGGACGTGATCGAGTTGATCGTGTTGATGAGGCTGACCGCATCCGCCCCGCCCCTTTTGGCAGCCTCGGCAGGCTTGCGGACATCGGTGATGTTCGGCGTCAGCTTCACGATCACGGGCATCCGCGTGTTCTGCTTCACCCAGCGCGTGACCATCTCGATATACTCGGGGACCTGACCCACGGCCGAGCCCATGCCCCGCTCGCTCATCCCGTGGGGACAGCCGAAGTTCAGCTCGACCCCGTGCGCGCCGGTGTCTTCCACCAGCGGCAGGATCATCTTCCACGGCTCTTCCTCGCAGGGCACCATGAGCGAGACGACCATCGCGCGGTCGGGGTAGTCGCGCACCACCTGCTTGATCTCGCGCAGGTTCACGTCGAGAGGCCGGTCGGTGATCAGCTCGATATTGTTGATCCCGAGAACCCGGCGGTCGGCCCCGTGGATCACGCCGTAGCGGGGGCCGTTGACGTTCACGACGTGCGGGTCGAGGCCCAGCGTCTTCCACACCACGCCGCCCCAGCCGGCGTCGAAGGCGCGGCGGACGTTGTACTCCTTGTCGGTCGGCGGTGCCGAGGCCAGCCAGAACGGGTTGGGCGACTTGATGCCCACGAAGTTGGTGCTCAGATCAGCCATTTGCGTGCTCCATCAGGCTCGCGTGGATATCCATGGCGGCATCGCGCCCTTGCGCGACGGCGGTCACGGTCAGGTTCTCGCCGCGGTTCGTGCAGTCGCCCCCGGCCCAGACATGCCCCATAGAGGTCCGCCCGGTTTCGCCGATGGCGATGCGGCCATCCTCTAGCGCGGGGGCCTCGATGGGGGCCAGCACCTGCCCGATCGCGAGCAAAAGCTGGTCGGCGGGGATCGTCACGATGTCGCCCGTTGGCTGCGCGAATGACACCGCCTCCAGCGGCGAGCCGTGCAGCTCGACCGGGGCCACGTCGGTCAAAAGGTTCACCCCGTCCTGGGCCGCGAGATCCTGTTCATAGCGTGACGCCTTCATTCGGTCGCGCGGCCCGCGATAGGCGAGCGTCACGTTGAGCGCGCCCAGCCGCTTGGCCTGCACTGCCGCGTCCACGGCCGTCATCCCGCCGCCGACGACGATCACGTCGCGGCCGATCTCCACACTCGACGGGTCCGACTGGCGCAGGCGGGCGATGAAGGCCACCGCATCCTCGACGCCGGGCCGCTCGATATCGCCGAGCGTCAGTGCGTTCACGTGGCCGAGCCCGATGCCCAGAAACACCGCATCATAGGTCTCGCGCAGCTGCGACAGCCGGCTCGCATCCACCGTTTCGCTGGTCTGCAGCTCGATCCCGCCGATACCCATCAGCCAGTCGACCTCGGCGCGGGCGAATCCGTTCGGGGTCTTGTAGGTCGCGATGCCGTATTCGTTCAGCCCGCCGGGCTTCGCCGCCGCGTCGAACAGCGCGACCTCGTGGCCCAGCATCGCCAGCCGGTGCGCGCAGGACAGACCCGCCGGGCCGGCGCCGACCACAGCCACGCGCTTGCCGGTCGATGCGGCGCGGCTGAACGGGTGCGCGTTCGCCGCCATCAGCGTGTCGGTGGCATAGCGCTGCAAGCGCCCGATCTCGACGGGACGGCCTTCGGCGGTCTCGCGGACGCAGGATTCCTCGCACAGGGTCTCGGTCGGGCAGACGCGGGCGCACATGCCGCCGAAGATGTTCTGCTCGAAGATTGTCCGCGCCGCCGCTTCGGGCGTGCCGGTGGAGATCTGTCGGATGAACAGCGGGATGTCGATTGCGGTGGGACAGGCGGTCACGCAGGGGGCGTCGTAGCAGAAATAGCAGCGATCCGCGGCGACCATGGCCTCGTGCGCGTCGAGCGGCGGATGAAGGTCGCCGAAATTCTCGGCCAGTTGCGCCTCGGGCAAGCGGCCCGGGTGGATCCCTTCGCTCCAGATGGTGGTCTTCATGGCTACCCTTCTTCTGTTCTCGGCCCGACCGTACCGAACCGGACGGCGGGCGGGATCTTGAGCGGCAAGGCAGCCGATCAGGCGACCCCGCTTGCCCCATCTTGAGGCGAAAGCCATGCGTCACGCCAGTTTTTTCGGCGGAGGCCCGGTCGTCTGCTGGATCCAGGGCCGCCCCGGCGGCTCTTCGATCTGTTGGCGCGGCCCGCTGGCTGGGCTACAGTCGCGCTCCTCCTAGCCAGCTGGATCACCGATGCCGTCCGACGTCTCCGCCCACATCGCCCGCACCATCGCCATCGACATCGGCGCCCGGCCGGACCAGGTCGCCGCCGCGGTCTCCCTGCTCGATGGGGGGGCAACGGTCCCCTTCGTCGCGCGCTACCGCAAGGAGGTCACGGGCGGGCTCGACGACACGCAACTGCGCAACCTCGAGGACCGGCTGGGCTATCTGCGCGAACTGGAAACCCGGCGGAAGACCGTGCGCGACAGCATCCGCGAGCAGGGCAAGCTGACCCCCGGGCTGGAGTCCCAGATCGACGCGGCGACGACGAAAGCCGTGCTCGAGGACCTTTACCTACCCTTTAAGCCCAAGCGCCGGACCAAGGCCGCCATAGCCCGCGAGCGTGGGCTTGAGCCGCTGGCCGACGCGATCCTGTCCGACCGGCGCGCGGCGCCGGAGGCGCTGGCGGCCGGCTATGTCTCGGACGAGGTGCCGGATTCGAAGGCGGCGCTGGCCGGCGCGCGCGATATCCTGGCCGAGCGGCTGGCCGAGGACGCGACCCTGATCGGACGTCTCCGCGAGTTCATGCAGAAAGAGGCGTTCCTCACCGCCCGCGTCGTCGAGGGGCAGGAGGAGAAAGGCGCCAAGTTCTCGGACTACTTCGCCCATGGCGAGCGCTGGTCCGCCGTGCCGAGCCACCGGGCGCTCGCCATGATGCGGGGCAGCACCGAGGGCGTGCTGAACATCGACATCGCCCCCGACCCGGACTCCGGGCGCGAGAAGGCGGAACGCATGGTCGCCGGCGCGCTGGACGTCACGGGCGATGCGCCGGGCGACGTCTGGCTGCGTGGCGTTGCGGTTTGGACGTGGAAGACGAAGCTGAGCCTTTCCATGATGCTCGACCTCATGGGCGAGTTGCGCCGCCGCGCGCAGGACGAGGCAATCCGTGTCTTCGCCCGAAACCTCAAGGACCTGCTGCTGGCGGCCCCGGCTGGCGCGCGGGCGACCATGGGGCTCGACCCCGGCATCCGCACCGGGGTGAAGGTCGCGGTGGTGGATGCGACGGGCAAGGTGCTGGACACGGCGACGGTCTATCCGTTCCAGCCGAAGAACGACGTGCGCGGCACCCAAGGAACGCTGGCGACTCTGATCCGAAAGCACGGCGTCGACCTGATCGCGATCGGCAACGGCACCGGCAGCCGCGAGACCGAGAAGCTGGTGACCGACATGCTGGGCGACCTTCCGGGGGCGAAACCGACCAAGGTCATCGTCTCCGAGGCCGGCGCCTCGGTCTACTCCGCCTCGGAGCTTGCCGCGCGCGAGTTCCCCGACCTCGACGTGTCGCTGCGCGGCGCCGTGTCGATTGCCCGCCGCTTGCAGGACCCCTTGGCCGAGCTGGTGAAGATCGAGCCGAAGGCGATCGGCGTGGGCCAGTATCAGCACGACGTCGACCAGTACCGGCTGGGCCAGGCGCTGGACGGCGTGGTCGAGGATGCGGTGAACGCGGTCGGGGTGGACGTGAACATGGCGTCGGCCCCCCTTCTCGCCCGCGTCTCGGGCGTCGGCCCCTCGCTGGCCGAGGCCATCGTCGCCGTCCGCAACGAAAAGGGCGCCTTCCGCAAGCGCAAGGACCTGCTGTCGGTGCCCCGGCTCGGCCCCAAGGCGTTCGAGCAATGTGCCGGCTTCCTGCGCATCCAGGGCGGCGACGAGCCGCTCGACGCCTCCTCTGTCCACCCCGAGGCCTACGGCCTCGCGCGGCGGATCGTGAAGGCCTGCGGTACCGATCTGCGGACGCTGATGGGCGAGGAAACCCGCCTGCGCGCGCTCGACCCCGAGGATTTCGTCGACGACACGTTCGGCCTGCCCACCGTCAGGGACATCCTCGCCGAACTCGCCAAGCCCGGCCGCGACCCCCGCCCCGATTTCAAGACAGCGAGCTTTGCCGAGGGCGTGGACGACATCCGGGATCTCAAGCCCGGGATGCAGCTTGAAGGGACGGTGACGAACGTGGCCGCCTTCGGGGCCTTCGTGGATGTCGGCGTGCACCAGGACGGGCTGGTCCACATCTCGCAGCTTGCCGACCGGTTCGTCAAAGACCCGCACGAGGTGGTCAAGGCGGGAGACGTGGTGAAGGTTCGGGTGGTCGAGGTCGACGTTCCCCGCAAGCGCATCGGCCTGACCATGCGCCGCGACGGCGGCGAGCCGAGCGCCCGTCCCCCCCGCGACGAAAAGAGCGCCGGCAAGGTCCAGCGGAACGCCCAACGTCCGGCACCGAAGAAGGAGGACACCGGCTCGTTCGGAGATGCCCTCCGCGACGCGATGAAGAAGAAATAGCGGTCGAACTTTCCGGTACCAAGGGGGCAGTGTCGTAGAGGCGGCATAGGTGGACGCGGCCGCAAAACGTCAAATCGGGCACGCAGATGCGGATCGCAGTCCTCAGCACCCAGTCCTACGCCGCGCCGGCGCCATGACCTCGACTTCTTCGGCGCGCGCCTCACGCCCGTAACGGCGCGCTCGCCGCAGGCTCCGACGCCGTCTGCGCCTTCGTCAACGACGATCTCGGTGCATCGGTGATCTCGGCCCTGGCCGAGGCGGGGGTGCGGCTGATCGGGCTGCGCTCCGCCGGGTGGGATCGCGTGGACCTGGCGGCCGCCGGATCGCGATGTGGCGGGTCCCCGTCGAGCTGTCGGCCCTCGCAGCGGACGAGATCGCCGTCCGGACCGCTATGCTGCACGCCGCGGCAGGCCCGGTTCTGCTGCTTCTCATGGTCCGCTTGGCCGGAGACGTCACCGGCGCGGCAATCGGAACGGGGTCGCGCCTCACAACATCATCGCGGGCGACGCCACCGTTGGCCTTGTCGGCGCGATGGCGGAATCCTGGCGCAACAGGTCAAGCCTTGCGCGATCTCCCTATGCGATCGGTGGCGGCGCGGTCTGCGGCGCGATGCTCTGGATGTCGGCGGTGGGATCACCCTGCCATCCAAGTACATCGAGTCGATGCAGCAACGCCGGCCATTTGCGGCTCAGGTGGCGACGACCCACCTTGATGCCGCCATTTTTGCCATTCCGCCCAGATCGAGACGCATTCCGCCCGCCATCTCGTCGATTTTCCGCAACAGACCGCAGATGAACCAACCGGTAGGACACGATGACACGTCTGCTTCCCAAACTCTGCGTCTCGACCGCCACCGCCCTGGGCGCCACGACCTTTGCGGCACTTCAGGGACGCGGCCTCGTCGCGTGCTTCATGACCTACATGGTGGTCGGTCAGACGGCGTTGGTGGGTGCGATCGCGTGTGATCTTCTCAGACCCGACAGGCCTCGCCGAACCCCCAAGGGCTCGTCGTCGCAGGACTACCGGCTTCACGGCCCCTGCGTCCTGGATGCGAAACAATAGACTGGCCGGGCTTCGGGACCGCGCCTCGCCTCAGCCCTGATCGAGGAGCCATCCGAGCGCCTGTTTCAACCGCCGTGTCCCATCGTCCTCGAACCATCGTCCGTGGGCGAAGATGACCCGCTCGGGCGCCCAGTCTATCAGCCTCGCACCGGCCTCGGCGGCGTCACGCTTGCGAAGGCGGAGGGCAACGCGCAGGTAATTCGGCGTGGAGCCGTTCGGCGCGCGGGTTCCAGTGAGCCGCGCGTAGGCGCGGGTGGCCTTGGTTACGCGCTCCGGCTCCAGGTTCGATACCAGGTCGGTCAGGACCGCGGTTCGGCTAGCGGCGTGGTAGAACGCGGCTTCGCGGAACCCGCCGCCGCCCCGCACGATCATCTGCCGCAAGTCTCCGGCCCAGGCCTCGGGGGGCGTATCGCCAAGGTCGTGGTCCAGCCGAAGTGCCGAGGCCTTCACCTGGCGCCGGTCGCGCAGTTTCGGCACCGCCCAGGTGGTCGCCTCGGGGTAGTGCTTTTGCCATTCCTCCATGAACGTCCAATGCCCGAGCGATGGTGCCACCAGGTGCCGCACTGGCCCGATCTCGGCCAGGCGTGCGGATAGTTCGGGGCTGAACCGCGTGGGTGAACAGAGCCACACATCACCACTCGACAGCCGGACCACCGTCATCCGCACCGGAAGCGCGATTCCCATGACGTGGATGGGCTTGGCATCGACGATCCAGATGCCTTCGGCCACGGGCTTCACCGTGTCGAAGGGCGGATAGCCGAGTGTCTCAGAACTCATCCTGGAATCCTTCTCGATTGGCAGGGCTTCCATCGCGGGCCGAGCGCCACAGGACCCACCCGCCCGCGAGCATCACGGCACCCAAAAGCAGAAAGCCGAGGTCCCACCAGATCCAGTGCGCGACGGGAACGGTCTCGTTCACGTGGTGCAGGCCCAGAAGCTGATGATTGATCAGCCCCTCGACGAGGTTGAAGAGGCCGAAGCCCATCAGCACGGTTCCTGTCAGCAGGCGACTGGACCAGCGCAGGTGCCGGCGGCGCGACGCGCGCCAAAGCAGCACAAGGCCGGTGACCACGAAGATGTAGGTCGCCGCGTGAAAGAGGCCGTCGAAGAGGGTGTTCCAGCGCAGCCCCTCGATCGTATCGGTCGGGAAGCCGGCGCTGCTGGCCATGTGGTGCCATTGCAGAATCTGGTGCAGGACGATCCCGTCGAAGAACCCGCCGAGGCCGAGGCCGAAGAAGATGCCGGCCGAGGTGGGAAACTCGGCTTTTTCTCCCGTGCGGGCTGACATTGCGGGTTCCTGGGACACCGGACCACTCACTGACGACACCCGGTCGGAACGGACGTTCGCCGCGAATGTTCCGTCAGCCGCGCGACCACCTCCAGTTCGCGACCTCGGGCAGGTCGTCGCCATGTTCGTGGCTGTGGGCGTGCTGGCGCTCGAGCATCTCGTGGCAGTGCTTGCGGGCGGCATCGACCCTGCCGTCCGTCCGGCCGGAGCGGTCCAGCACATCGAGGGCGATGCTGAACCGGTCGATCTCGTTCATCGCGGCCATGTTGAAGGGCGTCGTGGTCGTCCCCTTCTCGGCATAGCCGTGGACGTGGAACCGCTCGTGACCCGCCCGGCGATACGCAAGCTCGTGGATCAGGCCGGGATAGCCGTGAAAGTTGAAGACCACCGGCGCGTCGGTGCCGAATGCCGCGGCGAAGGCTTCGTCCGTGGCGCGCTCGGCGTTCTGCGAGGGGGGCTGCAGCGCCATCAGGTCCACCACGTTGACGAAGCGCAGCCGCAGGTCGGGGACGAGGTCGCGCAGCAGGTCCACCGCGGCGAGCGCCTCCATCGTGGGGACGTCGCCTGCCGAGGCGACGACCACCTCGGGATCGGGATCGTCGGCTGCCCAGTCCCAGATGCCGAAGCCTCGCTGCAGATGCGCGCGGGCGGCGTCCAGCGTCAGCCATTGCGGCTCGGGCTGCTTGCCGGCGACGATGCAGTTCGCCCGGTCGCGGCTTGCGAACACCGTCTCGGCCACCGCCAGCAGCGAGTTCGCGTCGGGCGGCAGGTAGAGGCGCACCATGTCCGCGCCCTTGGCCGCAAGGTGGTTCATGAACCCCGGATCCTGGTGGGTGAAGCCGTTATGGTCCTGTCGCCAGACATGGCTCGACAACAGCCAGTTGAGCGAGGGGATCGGCGCGCGCCACCCGGTATTGCCCGCCTCGCGCATCCACTTGATGTGCTGGTTCGCCATCGAGGCGATGATGTGGATGAACGCCTCGTAGGAATTGAAGAGCCCGTGCCGCCCCGTCAGCAGGTATCCTTCCAGCCAGCCTTCGCAGAGATGCTCGGACAGGACTTCCATCACGCGGCCCTCGGGGGACAGGTGGTCGTCGGTCGCCTCGACCGGACCCGGGGCCATCCGGTCGGTCACGTCGAACACGGCCGACAGCTTGTTCGACTTGGTCTCGTCGGGGCCGAACAGGCGGAACGTCTCGGGGTTGCGGCGCATCAGCTCGGCCAGCCATTCGCCCAGAACGCCCGTGGCGCCGGTCTGCTCGGCGCCCGGAGACGGCAGGTCGACCGCGAAATCCCCGGCATCCGGCAGGTCGAGCGGCCGGGTGAGCCGCCCGCCATCGGCGAAGGGCGTCGCGCCGAGCCGCCGGTCGCCCGCAGGCATGACCGAGCGAACCTCGCCCGAAGGCACGCCGCCCGGGAACAGCGCGTCGGCGCCATAGCTGCGCAACCAGTCCTCGAGCTGGCGCAGGTGAGGCCCCTCTTCACGCGGCACCTTCAGCGGGACCTGGTGGGCGGCGGCGGTGCCCTCTACCGGGTCGCCGTCCACCGTTTCGGGGCCGGTCCAGCCCTTGGGACTGCGCAGGACGATCATCGGGGGGCGGTCGTCGTCCCCCGTTCCGAGGCAGGCATCGACGGCGGCGGCCATGTCGCGGTGCATCTGCGCCGGGTCGTCGCCTTCGACGAAGATCGGCGCCCAGCCGTAGCCGCGGAACAGCGCGTCGATCTCGGCGTCTTCCATCCGGCCCAGGATGGTCGGCGCGGCGATCCGGTAGCCGTTCAGGTGCAGGATCGGCAGGACATTCCCGTCGCGGCCGGGGCGGAGGAAGCGGTGGGAGTGCCAGCTGGTCGCCAGCGCCCCCGTCTCGGCCTCGCCATCTCCGACGACGCACATGACGGTCAGTCCGGGGTTGTCGAAGGCCGCGCCGGTGGCGTGGGCCAGCGAATAGCCAAGCTCTCCGCCCTCGTGGATCGAGCCCGGGACGGCCGCCGCCGCGTGCGAGGGCACGCCTCCGGGGAACGAGAACTCGTGGAAGAGCTTGCGCATTCCTTCTTCAGTCCACCCCTTGCGAGGGTCGCGCTCGCCCAACGACCCGTCGAGCCACGCGCCCGCCATCACGGCAGGCCCGCCATGGCCGGGACCGGCGATGAACAGCAGGTCGCGGTCATGCGCCAGTATGGCCCGGTTGGCATGGGCCATGCAGAAGGTCAGACCCGGCGTCGTGCCCCAGTGGCCCAGCAGCCGCCGCTTGATATCCTCGGGCGCGAGGGGCCGGTCGAGAAGCGGATTGTCCTGCAGGTAAATCTGCGCCGCCGACAGGTAGTTCGCGGCGCGCCACCACGCGTCGACGGCCTTCAGGTCGGGTGCGGTCATTCTGCGTCCTCCAGCTTGGCGGCCTCGAGGGCCATCATGCGCTCTTCCTCGGCGGGAATGATGCGGATCTCGGCGGCGCTCGCCTCGGTCGAGACGACGTCGGCGTTGGTCTCGTTCCGGTCCGGCGCAAGCTCGAGATCAGTCCAGGCCAGATCCTCCACGATCCGGCGGCGGATCTCGGGCTGCTGCGCGCCCATGCCGCCGGTGAAGACGAGCGCGTCGATGCCGCCCAGCGAGACGATCATCTGCGCGGCAGCCTTGGCGGCGCTGCGGCAGAACATGTCGACCGCGAACCCGGCGTGCGGATCGTCCGAGGGGAACAGGTCGCGTACATCCTTCGAGACGCCCGAGACGCCCATCAGTCCGCCCCGATGCCACAGAAGATCCCCCAGTTCCTCCGGGGACATGCCGCGGTCGAGCGCATAGAGCAGCGCACCCGGATCGACGGCACCGCTTCGCGTGCCCATCATCATCCCGTCCAGGGGCGTGGCGCCCATGGTGGTATCGACGCTTCGCCCGTCGCGGATCGCGCAGGCGCTGCACCCCCCGGACAGGTGGAGCGATACGATGCGCTCCCGCTCCGGCGCGAGTTCCGCCATCCGCCGCGCCACCCACCCATGCGACAGCCCGTGGAAGCCGTAGCGCCGCAGCCCGTCGAACGGTCCTTCAGGTGCGACCGGCAGGGCCCGCGCGATGTCGGGCATGGAGCGGTGGAAGGCGCTGTCATAGACGGCGATCTGCCTCACCCCCGGTCGTGCCTCGGCGATTGCCCGGGCGGGGGCCAGGTTGGCATGTTGGTGAATCGGTGCGAGGGGGGCGAGGTCTGCCAGCCGGTTCACTTCATCCTCGGTCAGCCAGCCCGCCGCTGCATCACGCTCACCGCCATGCACGATCCGGTGGACGGGGATCGCCTCGCCGGCAAGATCGAGGACCGCGACGGCCGCGGCAGGGAAATCCGTCGGGTCGTCAAGGCTCAGCACCCGATCCTCGCCACCCGTGCGGCCATAGCGGATTTCGCTGTCGACGCTGGTGTCGATCCCGCCGCGCAGCCGCTCGTCTTCGCCTTCGAAAAGGGCGAACTCCAGGCTCGACGAGCCGACGTTGAAACACAGGAGGGACATGACACCTCGCCTTGCTACCGACGACCAATGCCCGCGCATGAGTCATGTTCCTGCCTGCGCGCCATTCGCGCCGCCGGACGCGTCAAGTGCGGAGCGTGGCGCCCCCGTCGACATAAAGGTCCGCCATCGTCACGTGACCCGCCTGCTCCGACAGCAGGAACATGGCGGCCATGGCGATATCCTCGGGCGTGGCGAGTTTGCGCAAGGGGATGCCGGTGCGGTAGGTGGCGGGATCGCCCGCGATGACCCGCTCGGCGCCCGTCTCGTCGGCCCACATGCCGGTCTGCATGGGGGTCAGGGTCGAGCCCGGGGCCACCAGGTTGCAGCGGACGCCGTGCGCGGCAAGCTCGAGCCCGAGGCAGCGCATGTGCATCGCCACGGCCGCTTTCGTGGCCGGATAGGCGCCCATCCCGGTCC
This sequence comes from Palleronia marisminoris, assembly GCF_900172315.1. Classification (GTDB taxonomy): domain Bacteria; phylum Pseudomonadota; class Alphaproteobacteria; order Rhodobacterales; family Rhodobacteraceae; genus Palleronia; species Palleronia marisminoris. The sequence continues at coordinate 17,024 of NZ_FWFV01000011.1, read as the reverse complement.
GCGGGATACCTGCCGCGTTCGATCCGATGGCGACGATCGCCCCCCGCCCGCGCGCGGCCATCCGGCGGCCGAGGGCGCGGGTAACGTGGAAGGTGCCGTTCACGTTGATGTCGAAGACCCGCTGCCAGTCCTCGACCGTCGTGTCGAGGAGCGGCGCGGTCACCAGGATCCCGGCCGCGTGGGCACCGAGATCGAAGGCCTCCCCCTCGCCCACCAGCCGGTCGACCGCCGCCGGGTCGGTCACGTCGAGCGGCTGCCACGCGATGCCGTCCTTCCGGTCCACGCCCGTCAGCGCCGATTCCAGATCGGTCGCGGTGACCGATGCCCCTGCCTCGGCCAGCGCGGTGGCCAGGGCCGACCCGATGCCTCCCGCGGCCCCCGTCACAAGGGCGCGGCGCCCCTCGAAACCCGTCAGCTTCATGCTCCGGTTCCCGTGCCGATTGCACCCACGACATCGGCGGCCGTGAGCGGCACGCCGCAGCATCCTGCCACCCAAGCCACGGCCATGTCGTGACGCGCCCGGTCGAAATCGGCAAGCGCGTCCGCGACGAAGAAGGGCTGGATGTCCCGCTGGAAAGCTTCGGCGGCCGTCGCGAGGCACCCGATATGGGCATAGATGCCCGTCACGATGATCTGGTCGCGCCCCCGCGCACGCATCAACGTCTCGAGGTTCGACCGTTGAAATGCGCTGTAGCGGTGCTTGTGCAGGACGAGATCTCCGGCAGCGGGCGAAAGAGGTGCCACGATCTCTTCATGCTCGGGGGTTGCTTTCATGCCGGGACCCCAGAAATCCGCCTGCAAGCCGCGATCGGCCGGCAGTTGGTTCCCCTTTTGCGCGGTATAGAAGACCGGGATGCCCGCGGAACGGGCCGCCTGCGCGATCGCGGCGATGCCACGCGCCGCCTGGCCGATGGGAGTGTCGGGCCGGTCCACCGCCCCGTCCCCGTAGGCGGCGCAGAAATAGCGCTGCATGTCGTGGATCAGGAGCGTTGCGCGACCTGGCTCGAGCTGCCAGGGCACGCGGGCGGCTGGCAGGTCGTCGGCGGGAAGGTCGTAATCGGGGATCGTCGGCAGAGCCATGCGCGTCCTTTCAACAGGCAGTCGCAGTTCAGTTCGGGGATGGGAGGGGGCCGCAGTCGAAGGCCGAAAGCATGGCCTGGAACTTGGCCTCGGTCTCTTCGACTTCGCCTTGGGGGACGGAATCCGCCACGATGCCGGCCCCGGCGAAGAGCCGCGCGTGCCGTCCCTCAATTTCGGAGCATCTCAGGGTGACGTGCCACGCGCCATCGCCTGCGGCATTCGCCCAACCCACCGCGCCGGCATAGAAGCCGCGCCGGATCGTCTCGGTCTCGGCGATCGCGACCAACGCGGCGGCAAGCGGAACGCCGGCGACCGCTGGCGTGGGGTGCAAGAGGCCGACGAGGTCGAGGCAGGGCGTGGACGGGTCCTTCAGCACCCCCTCGATCCGGGTTCCAAGGTGCCACATGCTTTGCGTCGCCTCGAGAGACGGTCCCTCCGGCGCGTGAAGGTGGCTGCAATGGGGCGCCAGCACGTCGAGAACGTATTCGACGACGAGCGCGTGCTCGTGCCGGTCCTTGCCCGAGGCAAGCAGGCGCTCGGCGGCCGCGCGATCCTCGACCGCATCGGCGCTGCGCCGCGCCGAGCCGGCCAGCGGGTGCGAGGCGATCTTGCCCTGTCGCTTCGACAAAAGCAGCTCCGGCGTCGCGCCCAGCAGCCAGCGTTGCGGCGCGCCGTCCAGAGGGGGCAAGGGAAGGCAGTAGCGCATCGTCGCATCGCCATTCAGGCGCGCATGGACGAAAAAGGGGTCGATGATGTCGGGCGCCTCGATCTCGAGCGTGCGGGCGATCACCGCTTTCCTGAGACCGTCGCCCGCAGCGGCGATCCGGCGCGTCAGGGCATCGACCTGTGCCGCGTAGTCTTCAGGCGCGGGAACCTGACGGAGCCTGACCGACGGACGCCGGACCGGATCGCCGCTTCCGGGCGTCCATGGACCGGTCGGCTCGGGCGTCAGCAGGAAGCCATCCTCGCGCCGATCGAACGGGATCGCCCCGACGAAGGTCGCCGCCGCGCTGTCGGACACCGCCTCTGCCAGCGCTTCAATCCGCCCGACGATCCGCCCCCTGACGACGCCGGCCCGCTCGCCCAGCCGGAATGGCTGCACCGCCGCCTCGCAAGCCTGCGTCCAAGCCTCTTTCCGTGCCTGATGTGTCGGCATCTCGCTCTCTTATCTCGATCCGCGGCGGTTCGGCGCACCGGCGTCCTGAACCTTCTCGAGCGCGAGGTAACGCCAAAGCGAGGGCTTGGAAAGCTAATCCGACAAAATCAATAGGGAAATGATCTCGGCACACGTGCGGAACGCAAGGCAGATCGCAGCGGTTCACCCCCGGAACGTCCATCGGCACCGAGAGGAAACGCCCCGTGACCGGACTCACCGCCTTGCGCAGCTTGGCCCTCGCCGCGCTCTGCGCCACCGCTCTTCCCGCCGCCGCGCAAGACGCGGGCGACCTCGACGCGCTGCGCCAACGGGCGCTCGAACTGGTGAACACATCCCGCAGCGAGGCTGGCCTGCCCGAACTGAGCCTCGGCCCGATCCTGAACGAGGCGGCACAGAGCCACGCGGTCGACATGGTCGAGCGGGACTATTACGCCCATGTCGGCCCCGACGGGCAGACGCCCGCGGATCGGTTCCTTGCCGCCGGCGGCAGCCAGTGGGCGCTCAGCGGCGAGAACATCGCCATGTGCTCGGGTTGCATGCCGCCGCCCGATATCGAGCGCATCGAGGCGTTCCACGAGGGCTGGATGCAAAGCCCCGAGCATCGCGAGAATATCCTGACCGGAGGCTTCGACCGCTTCGGTTTCGGCGTCGCGGGCGAGGCGGACGAGATCTACGCCGTCCAGACATTTGCCGGCCCCGGAGAGGACGACGACGCGCCGGCTCTCACGGCTGAGGAAGCCCACGCCGCTGCTCTCGCAGAGATGAACGCGCATCGCGAGAGCGCCGGGCTGGGTCCCCTTGACCCAAGCGAGCCGCTCTCGACTGTGGCCGAACGGGTACTCGAGGCGCGACTGGCGGACGAGGAGCCGCCCAAGGACATCTTCGGCCTGCTGCCCGAGGGAGAGACCGGCTGGACCAGCCTCTCGATCCTCAGCGCGAGCCGGGGCGGGTCCGGTGTGGCACTGTCGAAAGAGGATGTGGCGGCCTTCGTCGAAGGCTGGGCTTCGGGCAACGCCGGCGCCTCGCTCGGTGGCGAGCGCGCCACCCACCTGGGATTCGCCGCCGCGACGCGGGACGACGGGCGCGCGACGGCCGTCGCCGTCTTCGGCGGGCGAGACTGACATGCGCCCGCTGCGAAAGGCGGGCGCAACAGTTCCTACTTCCGGCGGCCGACCAGTGCCCGAACGACCGCGAGCACCACGACCGCTCCGACGGCCGCCACGGCCAGCAGCAGCAGAAGGCCGCCCGCAGCCAACACACCCAGCCCCAGCGCGGCCAGGAGGAAGGGGATGGCTACCGCCGCCGCGACGCCGACGATCAGGTACAGCACCATGTTGCGACCCGCGATCTTGCCCGCGATGAATCCGGCCACCAGCCCGATCACGACAAGCAACGTCAGCGCCACCGCGCCGATCGCATCCAGCAGTCCTTCCATAACTCACCCCTCGCTTCCGGATCTGTACCTTGCCAGATACCTGCCGGCGATCAATTGCGGACCGGTGACGGTTCCCTCGGCCACGAAGAGAGTTGCAGGGGCAGCACATCCCGCGACCCGCCGACATCCGCCGTTCGTCGCAACCGCGCTGTGACTGGCGGGTTAGTGCAAAGTCCGACCTGCCAGCGAGCCTGGATTCGCGTCGGGATCGCTGGTGCGCGGGAGCCGATGCATGAATGCCAAGCCGGATCATGAAATGGGGCGCGACGCCGTCCTGACGCACGGGATAGTCAGCGAGCATCCCGAAGATCTGCTCCACGGGACGGGATTGAGCGCCGCCTGGGCCGTGATACGCGAAGCCTCCCTGAGACTCTGGAGCGACGACGCGTTCGGCCTTGCCGGCAACGTGGCGTTCCGCGCCCTGCTGGCGATCTTCCCGTTCCTGATCTTCACCAGTTCCCTGACCGCCTTCATCGGCGACCGCTCGATGGCCGACACGCTGAACGCGTTCCTGATCGCGATCGTGCCGCAGGCGCTCGTCCAGCCGATCGTGTCGGAGGTGGAGCAGGTGATGACCGTGCAGCGGGGCGGGGTCCTCAGCATCGGTATCCTGCTGACGATCTGGTTCGCGGTGGGGGGCGTCGACGGCGTCCGGGTCGGGCTCAACCGGGCCTATGGCATCCGCGAGAGCCGCTCGATCCTGGTCGTGTATGGCGTGCAAGTCGGGGTGGTCCTTCTGGCCAGCCTGGTGCTCGTCCTGGTCGGATACCTGCTGGTGATCGCGCCGCGGGCCGGGTCGATGCTGCACGCGCTGCTGCCGGGCTTCGACCCCGCATCGGTGACGGTCGGACTGATCCGCTACCCCGCGGTCACCGTGATCCTTGCGGCATCCCTGTTTGTCGCCCATGTCTTCCTTCCCGCGCGGCGCACGCGGTTCGCGAACATCTGGCCGGGGGTGCTTTTCACGGTGACGATGTGGATACTGCTGACGGCAGCCTTCTCGTTCTACCTGCGAAGCTTCGCCAGCTATTCGAGCTACTACGCGGGCCTCGCCGGCATCGTGGCGGCGCTGTACTTCATGTACCTTGCCGCGCTGGTTCTCATCTTCGGCGGAGAGTTCAATCGCGCCCTCAAGATCCGCCGCCTTGCGCGGGTCATGCGTGCTCGCGACTGACGGCGCGATCTTCGTCGATGCCGCGCACCGACGTTCCTGCGCCGCCGTGAAGTCGCCCGAGAATTGATGGGCTTTGCGCTTGGGAGCGACGGCCGGTCAGGTCGCCTTGTCCTCCGCCTGTTCGTCCGCATCTTTCGGGTCCGCCGACCTCAGGGTGGCGAGGAGGTCCCACGTGATGTCGCTTTCGAGACGCTCGGCCTCTCGGGACGGGCAGAAGAGGGTGATCTCCACCCTCAGCTTCCCAAGGTCGGACGTGCGGAGGCGGATGGCAGGCGTGGGGTCCGGCAAGTCCGACCGGGTTCGGCGCTCGATCAAGTCGCTGGCGCGGGCGGCCCGCTCCCGGAACGGCTCGTAGTGGCGGTGCACGATCCGGGTGACCACCTCTCGCTTCCCACCCAGCGCCGGCACGGGATCGAGCGTCACCGCGAAGCGGTGATAGGTATCCTCGCGCAGGGCCGTCTGGTTTCGGACGGGCGTCGTCAGAAGCATGCTGTTGGGCAGCACGATCATCCGTCCCGTCGGCGTATAGATGTGGGGGCCGGTCCCGAACTCTTCGAGCGTGGTAGCGAGCAACGTGTGGTCGGTGACTTCGCCCCGGTTGTCGCCCACCTCGATCCAGTCGCCGATACCGAAGGCGCGGGTCGTGGCCCGCAGAACCGCCCCGGACAGGCACAGGATCAGCTCTTTCGTCGCCACGACGATCGCCACGGCCACCGCGGTCAGCGACAAGGCGAACGTGCGGAGCTGCGGCGCCCAGATCAGCACGAGCCCGACGAGCAGCAGGAAGAGGAAGACGTTGCGACTCGTGGCGATCAGGCGCCGCTGGTCATGCGGCGGCAGCTCCGTGCGGGCGCGGATCGTGCCCACCACGATCTTGCGCGCGATCCAGAGCACGACGAGTAGCAGCAGCGACGCGAGCAGGTCGAGTTGCAACAGGACAGTCGGATCGAAGGGCAGGTTGAGCGTATTGAACATGCGCGGAAACTGAATGTTACCGCGGGCGGACGCAAGATCGCCCGGGGCCGGCGGCCTATGCGGGCGTCAGAAATGCGATGGCAAAGCGGTTTCCGGCATCCGTCAGGGTACGATCCAGCTTCCATCCCGCAGAACCGACCAGCGCGGCGAGGCTGTCCGGCGTGAACTTGCGGGACGCGCTGACATGGATCGACTCTCCGGCCTCGAATGCGATCCGGGTTCCGGCTAGGTCCACCACCTGCTGCCGGGTCGAGACCAGCCGCATGTCGATCCGGGTGGCCTCGGCGTTCCAGCGCGCCTCGTACGAGAAGGCCTCGGGGTCGAAATTCGCCCCTGTCTCGCGGTTGAGCCGGACCAGGATGTTGCCGATGAACCGGGCCGTCACGCCCCGGGCATCGTCATAGGCCGCGACCAGTTCTCTCTGGTTCTTGACCAGATCGAAGCCGAGGATGAAGCCTTGAACGTTTCGCCACGTGCGCGCGTTCCGCAGCAGCGCCCGCGCCGCGCGGGGACCGAGATTTCCGATGGTCGAGCCCGGGAAGAACCCCACCTTCGGATGATCCATCACCGGCTGGGGCAGGTCCAGCGGCTGCGAGAAATCGCCGACCAAGGGGACGATCCTGAGGTCCGGGTAACGCCCCCGCAGATCATCCGCAGTGCGGTGCAGAAAGTCTGCCGAGATGTCGACCGGGACATAGGCATCCAGATGCGTCGCGGCATCCAGCAGCAACCGGGTCTTGACCGACGCCCCCGACCCCAGTTCGATCAGCGCGCCGCCCGCGGGCACGAGATCGACGAGCTTTCCGGCATGGACCTCCAGGATCCCGGTCTCGGCGCGGGTCAGGTAGTATTCGGGCAGCTCGGTGATCTGCTCGAAGAGCTCGCTGCCGCGCTCGTCGTAGAGCCATTTGGGGCTCAGGGTTTTGGGGCTGGCCGACAGCCCCGCGATCGCATCCTCGAGCAACTCGGTGCTCACCGGGTCCGGCCCCGTGGAGATTCGGTCACGCGGCATCGCCGGCCAGGCGCAGGCCCAGCATCTGCCAGCGCTGATGCGGATAGAAGAAGGTTCGGTAGGTCGTCCGCATCTGCTTCTTCGGCGTGGCGCAGGAACCGCCGCGGAGGACCCGCTGATTGACCATGAACTTGCCGTTGTACTCGCCCAATGCGCCTTCGGGCGGGCGGAACCCGGGATAGGGCGCGAAGTCGGAGGCGGTCCACTCCCATACATCGCCCCAGACGCCCTTGCCGGGCAGAGGGCGCAGCGCTCCGATCGCGCCGGCCTCGCCCATCAGGTTGCCGCCGATCGGAGCCGTTCGGAACGCGACCTCGTGCTCGGCTTCGGTCGGCAGACGGCGCCCGGCCCAGCGCGCGAACGCGTCGGCCTCGTAATAGCTGACATGGACAACGGGCGCGTCGAGAGCGACCGGCTGAGGTCCCCGCAGCGTATAGGTCCACCATTCATCGTCCTGCCGCCACCAGTAGAGCGGATGCTCCCACCCTTCCCGCGTGGCGACGGCGTGTCCCTCCATCAGCCAATGGCGGGTGTCGCCGTAGCCGCCATCCTCCATGAATTCGATCCAATCGCGGTTGGTGACCGGCCGGTCGGCGATGTCGAACGGGTCGAGCCAGACCTTGTGACGCGGGCCTTCGCAATCATAGGCGAACCCTTGGCCGTCATGGCCGATCTCGACGAGGCCGCCGTCATGGCGGGTGAAGGTCAGCGGCACCTCGGAGGTGACGGGAAGCGGCTCGGGGTCCTTGTAGGCGGGCAGCAACGGGTTGAAGCTGAGCCCGTGCAGCAGGTCGGTGACCAGAAGTTCCTGGTGCTGCATCTCGTGATGGCAGCCGAGTTCGACCAGAGCGGCGATGTCGTCGCTGTCGTCGCGCGCCGCACTCATCAGGCTGGCGAGGCTGTCCTCGACATGGGCGCGGTAGTCGCGCACCGCCTCGCCATCCGGGCGCGACACGAGGCCCCTTCGGTCGCGCGCATGTCGTGGGCCGGCCTGCGTGTAGTACGAGTTGAAAAGGAACGCGAAGCGGTCGTCCGGCGAGGCGTAGTTGCGGACGCGCGGCTTCAGGATGAACTCTTCGAAGAACCACGTCGTATGGGCCAGGTGCCATTTGACGGGCGAGGCATCCTCCATGCTCTGCAGCATCATGTCCTCGGGACAAAGCGGCGCCGCCAGGGCCTGGCTGCGCGCCCGCGTGCTGGTGAACAGGTCCATGGCGGCGCTGCGCGGCAATGGCTTGGGGGCGACGTTCATCGGGGTCACTCCTGATGTGGCACGCGGGTCCAACCCGCTCCACAGCAACCTAAGCGAGACAGGCTCGTTTCAAGCGGGAAATGGCCACCGGTGCAGCGGACGCGGCGTTCGATCTTCCCGGGCGGGTCGCCTCGCGGGCATCGGTGGCTCCCGCGCCGCGCAGGCTGCAACAGCTCGGCGCGCCTTCGTCAGGTCCGCCCGGCGGCGATGGCCAACCCATCCGCGACGGCCGTGAAGACCTCGGCGAATTCGTGGCGCGCGTCCGGCAGGGCCGCCTTCATCGTGTCGGACACCATCGTCATGAGGCTGGAGCCGCCAACGTAGATCACGCGGTCGATCGCGGCCGCCTCCGTTTCGGCAAGGACAAGGGTGTCCTCCAGGCCGGTGGAGAGCTCACGCGCGAAAGGCTCCAGGCTGGCCGCGACCTGCTCCGCCCGGATCGTCATCGAGAGGCCGGGTTCGATCTCGGACATTCCGATCGTCCCGGCATAGCCGTTCCGGTTGACGTCGATCTTCCCGGCCTCGACCGCAAAGGCCAGTTCATGCCCCAGTTCATCCTCTAGGATCCTGGCGAGGCGCTCGAGCTTGTCGGGCTCGGCAGCGAGCTTGACCATCTCGGCGACCTGACGGCGGGTCTGCGCGGTGTAGAGAAACGGGATGTGCTCCCAGGTCGCGAGGTCGTTGTAGATCGCCTGCGGTACGGGGGTGGTGCCCTCGCCCATCACCTTCCTCAGGCGCGATCCCTTCCCCATCAGGGGCATGACGTGATCGAAGCTGATCGAGCGGTCGAAATCGGTCCCGCCGATCCGGACGCCGTGGTTCGCGAGGATCGACACCCCGTCGGCGCCGGAGCGGAACACCGAAAAGTCCGAGGTGCCCCCGCCGATATCGACGATGAGGCCGACCTCGCCGGGACGCTCCAGAGCATTGGAGGCGATCGCGGCGGCTTCCGGTTCGGCCATGAACGCGACGTCCCGAAAACCGGCTGCGAGGTAGCAGGCACGCAGGTCGTCCTCGGCCTGCTGCTCTCTTGCGTCGCCCGCCTTGTGGAAGAAGACGGGACGCCCGGACAGGGCCTGGTCAAAGACGAGGCCCGTCTCTTGCTCCGCCTGCGCCTTGATCCGCCGCAGGAAGCGGGCGATCAGGTCCACGAAGGTGATGCGCTCGTTCATCAGCTGCCGTTTTTCGTGCATCAGGGACGTGCCCAGGGCCCGCTTCAGGGCGCGCATGTACCGACCCTCGCTTCCCTCGAGAAGGGCCTCGTTCGCGGCGGCGCCCATCAAGGTCTCGCGCGCGTCGTAGTCGAGGAAGATCGCCGTCGGCATCGTCCGGTCGCCGTCGAACTCGATCAAGCGCGGCGCCCCATCGACCAGGTAGCCCGCCGCCGAGTTAGATGTTCCGAAGTCGATCCCCAGCGTCCGCGCCATCATCTTCCCTCTCGGTCGTGAAAGCAGGCGAGCTACGGTCGTCCGCGACTCTGGTCAAGTGAGCGCCGGCCCGTCCCCGCTGGAGGGCATCGAATGTGCTCGTCGCAAGCCTGTGCTGCCCCGGTGCCGTGACGATCGACGAAGTTTTTCGTGCCGAATCACCCGCTCTATGCAACCGTCGAATGGATTTCGCGTCGCCCGCGCATGCCGGTTTGGGCTCTATTGTCGGAGAAACGTATGACCAGGAACGCCAGGAATCCTGCCCGTGAACGGCAGGCCGTTTATCGGCGGGCGCAAGATCCGCAGCGGACCGAAGAGGCGGAGAGGCGCGTCTTCATTCTGAACCTCCTCGACCGGCTGAGGACCGAGAAGCAGCCCGAGACCCTCATCGACCTGACATGCGAGGCGCTCGGGCATCGACTGGGCGCCGATCTCGTCATCTATGCCGATATCGACGAAAGCGACGGATACCGGATCCTGCCCCGCCTCTGGGGCCGGGGGACGGTGCCCGGCCAGACCGGCCACCGAAGGATCGAGGATTTCGGGCGCCCCGTTCTCGAGCATATGAAAGCCGGCAAGACGCTCGTCATCGAGAACGTGCACGAGGATCCGCGGACGGCAGCCCAGGGCCCCCTTGCCACCTTCGCCGAGGTCTCCGTCGCCAGTCTGGCGCATGTTCCGCTGATCGATGGGGGACAGCTTCGCGCGATCCTCGGTGTCCAGTTCGCCACGCCCCGTCGATGGCCCTCGGCCGACGTCAAGCTGACCGAAGAGGTCGCCGAACGGTTGTGGGAGGCGGTCGGGCGGTGTCGGGCAGAGGTCAAGCTGACCGCGAGCCTCGAGAAGTTCCGGGTGCTCGTCGAAAGCAGCGCGCAGGCAACCTGGGAGATGGATCCCGACGGCGAAAGCATAACCGATGCGGCAAGTTGGTGCTCCTATACGGGCCAGACAGAGGAAGAGGCCCGGGGCAAGGGCTGGCTGGACGCAATCCACCCCGATGATCGCCAGGCGGTGGCACTGCGCTGGCCGCAGGCGGTGCGGGCCGAAGAGCCGCTCAGCGAGGAATATCGCCTCCGCCATGGCGACGAGTGGCGCTGGTCGCGCGTCAGGGCCGCGCCGATCCGCGATGCTCTCGGCCGCATCGTCCGGTGGGTCGGGATGAACCACGACATTACCGCCCGGAAGAAAACCGAGCAGCGGATCGAGCACATGGCGCTCTACGATGCGCTGACCGGGCTGCCCAACCGCACGCTGCTTCAGGACCGGTTCCGCGAGGCGGCCGCGAGAACGCACCGGGAAGGCGACTACCTCGGCCTCGCGATGCTCGATGTCGACAGGTTCAAGGAGGTGAACGACACGATCGGACACGCCGCAGGGGACAAGGTGCTCCAAGCCGTGGCCGAACGCGTCAGCGGTGCCCTTCGAAGCACCGATACCTTCGCGCGGCTGAGTGGCGACGAGTTCGTCGCCGTCCTGCCGAATGTCGGCGGCGTCGCCGAGGTCGAACGCCTGGCCGAGCGGGTACGCGAGGCCGTCAGGCAGCCGCTCACCCTTGGCGCGCAGTCGGTGGCGCTTTCGGTCAGCATGGGGATCGTCGTGTTCCCGCAGGATGGGGACGAGCTGGACCTGCTTCTGCATGGCGCCGACATCGCGCTCTATCGCGCGAAGGCCGAAGGTCGGGGCACCATCCGGTTCTTCGAGCCCGGCATGGAAGCCGAGGCGCAGCGCCTGCGGCGCACGGAAGCCGATCTGCGCACGGCGCTCGAGCAGGGCGAGCTGACGGTGGTCTATCAGCCTCAGCGCGATCTTTCGGATGGTCGCGTCAGGTCGGTCGAAGCGCTCGTGCGGTGGCGGCATCCGACCCGCGGCCTTCTGATGCCCGACGCCTTCATCCCGGTGGCCGAGAGTTCCGGCCTGATCCATCAGCTTGGGAAATGGGTCCTGGACGAGGCGTGCCGCCAGGTCCGGGCGTGGCGCGACCAGGGCCTCGATCTGCGGGTCAGCATCAATGTTTCGGCGGCCGAGGCGCGGTGCGACGGCGTGCTGGAAGCGCTCGACCAGGCCTTTGCCGCCTACGACCTGCACAGGACCGACGTCGAGGTCGAACTGACCGAGACGCTCCTCGTGGACCCGACCGACAAGCCGATGGCGGCTCTTCTGGCGGGCCTGCAGACGCGCGGCGTCCGAGTGGCACTGGACGATTTCGGCACCGGTTACAGCTCGCTCGGCTACCTGAAGGATCTCCCGATCGACACGATCAAGATCGACCGGACCTTCATTGCGGGAACAGACACCCGGGACGGCCGCATCCTGCTCGAGGCGATGATCGACCTGGGACAGAAGCTCGGCAAGAGGATCATCGCCGAAGGCGTCGAGACGGAAGAGCAACTCGACTGGCTCAAGGGCACCGGCTGCGACGCGGTCCAAGGATTCCGCATCGCGCGCCCCCTGCCCCCGGAGCTGATACCGCGGGACGCCTCCTGAACGGCGTGGTCGGCTTCATGTGCCGACCGGCGATTTCAGGTGCAATCCGCCACCGCCAGCTCGGCCATCCGCAGGATCGCGTCACGCGTGCTGGCGACGGCGATGAAGCGGGCGTTGTGACAGAACTTGGCGCCCTGCACGCCCGAGGCATGCTCGAGCTCGGCATCGGTCAGGCCCGCCCACGTGGCGGGCAGGTCGGCGCGGGACTCGAAGGTATCTGCGCTCTGGCGGATCGTGGTCAGCGCCCAGTCGCTGTCACGGGGGTGGATGACGAACAGCAGGTGATCCGCGCCGGCCTTCTCGACCGCCGAGCGGAACGGCATGCCCATGGGCAGTTCCAGGATGCGCGACGCGCCGGTGGCGGCGATCGCCTCTGCCACCATGGCTTCGGCCCGGCGCTTGGCGGCCTTGACGGTTATCGCGGCCTCTACGAAGGCGCGGGCAACGGGAATGGCGGCGGCGAAGGCCTGGTCGTCGGCATCGGCGCCGCGATCGTCGAAGGCGGGCTTCAGGGTTTCCAGCAGGACCGGCAGGGTCATCCCGGCCAGGGGCCCCGCCACCGATGGCTCCAGCGCCCCGTTGTCCATCAGGTCGACCGGCAGGACGAAGCTCTGGTCGAAGCTGCGGTGGATGTCGTCGAGATCCTGCGCGGGCACCGACAGCGCGCGCAGGTAGTCGCGCCCGTAGTGCTTCCAGATCAGCCCGAACGAGCTGTAGGGCTGGCCATCCTCGCGCAGGGGATTGGGGCTCTGATGGTGATCGAAGATCCGCGTGTCGGGGTCGTAGGAGCGCCCGACGTCATAGATGATCTTGCCTTCGCCCGGCGTGATCCAGGCGGCATCGCGCGACCGCGTGACCTCGGCCCCTGGAAAAAGACGGGTCAGGATGACCGAAGACAGAAGCTCGTCCGCGTGGAAGCCGCCGGAATGGGTGACGAGGTGCGTGATGGTCATGGGCGTCCTGAGATGAAAGGGGCGACCGGTCGGGTCGCCCTGTCGTGTCGCGGATGGTGAAGCAGCCTGTGAATCCGGATGAAGGTATCTCGAAGACCTGATAAGATGTCCTGAGAACAGTGGCCTGCAGAACCCGTATTCCATTTCGGAGCGACGGTTGCGCGGAAGCAGGGGGACAGATCGCGCGAATTCGGGTGGATCGCAACAAGAAAAGCCCGCCGAAGCGGGCTCTCCTTCTCCACTAAGTTGAGATCAGGCGGTCTCGCTTGCCGCGATCTGGTCCATGTCGACAAGAACAGCTCCGATGCCGGCAACACCGGCTCGGCGCCTCGCATCTAGTTTCCGGAGAGAACCTGCGCGAAGACGTCTTCAGAAGGTCCCGCCCCATGCTGGGAACGAGTGGTTTCACAACCCCGAATCGGTACAGGGCCTCGATCGGTCCCGTGCTGGCACCAAGGTAGGCGGGCACCTCCGAAGTGTGCGGTCTGAGACGCTTCGATCAGCGGCATGACGTGATCCGCCTTGAACACCATGTTGCCGCTCTCGATTCCGTTGCATCCGGCGGGTTCTCCCCGAGCTTCTTGAGCAGTCGCTCCATTCGTTGCCGGTGGTGCCGATCTTGGTGGACAGGCTCTGAAATGTGTGGGAACGCCGCTCGGTGATTCCGACGCCGAGCACGGTATTAATCGACTCAGTCGCCGAGTTCTTCACGATGTGCCGCACGGGACGTCTCGGATCGGCCCTGGATCGATCGCGTTGGATCGTCGGGCCAACCATACAGCTGTCCGTAGAATCCCAAGGGCCCGATCCGAACTGCTCTCGCGGGGAGGCCCGGGAATTGCGTCGAGCGCTTCCTCGCCCCTGCCCCCCCGGTAGCCGGAGAAGCGATCTCGGTAGCTGCCCCGGCTGCCTGCGCGGACAGGTTGCGAGGACGAACTTTGTGTCCGAATTCCAGGACCGCGCCGAGCATCTGCGAGGGTGCGCGGGGACGAGGCTTCATCACGGCTCCGGAGATCGCAAGGTTTCGAGACACAGCTTACGAAAGACTGCGATTCCACGCTACCATATCGGCGCGATCAGGCCGCCAATTCAGGCGTCTGGGAGTTGTTCAGGGTGAATTATTCTTAATGTCAGACGTCGCGCCGGCGTAGAAAAGCGGACGTTTTTGCCGAGGTTGAGGAGAGGAAGCATTGTCCGCTCAAGGTAGCCATGCTGTTTCGTTACGATTTGTGATTCGTCGGATGGGTTGAAAAATGGTAGCCTCGAGGTGCAGCATTTCACTCGAGGAGTGACATCATGTCGACGAATCCAATCGGCGAGCGCGGCAAGGCTGAAGAGCATCGGTGGATGCGCGAGCAGGAAGCCAAGATTGCCGAGGCTATGAAGCAAATGCAAAAGCCCGTGAAAGTCGAAGAGCCACCGACTACTTCGCCACGGATGACATGAAAATCGTCGTGCGCGAGACTGAAGTCAGCGGGGATGGATCATTGCCAAGACCGGCTTCCATATGGATCCGGAGCAGCTTGCCTCGACTGTGAAAATCCCGCTCACTGAATGCGGCCTCATGTGTCATGGAATTGATGTCCGCAGAGGGAGGAAGGGGATTCCCGCTTCTGACATCTTGTAACACCACCGCTCGGTATCACTCGTCGGGCGAAGCAGAATTTGCCTTTGCAGAAAAAGGGACGTGTCTGCCCCATTTTCAGGCCGCCCGTGGGCCGGGTTTCGCGCCGGTCAGCCCACCCGCATACCGCCGAAGATCGGCTCGCGCGGAAGGTTGAAGATGAAGTACGGGTTGAGCGATGGCAGCGCGCCAACCGCGTCCAGACGCGCGGGCTGGTCGTCCGTCAGCTCAAGCGAAAATGCGAGGCTACTTAACTGTTCAGGGCGGCTCGCGCCCAGCAGCAGAGAGGTCATCCCCTGCCGCCCCAGCACCCAAGCGAGGGCGACTTGCACCATTGCCACGTCAAGCTCGGCGGCGACCTCGCGCGCCGTATTGACGATGTCGAAGTTCCGCTCGTGAACAGCATCACGCCATAGGGGTTCGCGCCGTTCAAGCGTTCGCGCGGCTGGTCGCCGCTCGCGAAGGCCGCATTGGGCATTGTCTCCCTTTCGGAGGCTGCCGCCAATTTCTTGCGCCCGTATTTACCGATCAGCAGGCCGCCCCCGAGCGGCCGGAACGGCCGCACAGGCGATAGTTGGTCATCTGCATTGGTGTCTGCTTCTATTGATCCGAGGATAGAAGGCTGCGGCGGGCCGGATTGGGTGCAATCCCTGCCATGAGCTTGTGTGGGCTGTTCAGCGATGGCACGACTGCCGCTCAACGATCTTGCCGGCTTTGCCGCGGTCGCGCGGGCTCGCAGCTTTACCGCCGCGGCGTCCGAGGTGGGCGTGTCGCCGTCCGCGCTCAGCCATGCGATGCGCGGGCTCGAGGAACGGCTCGGAGTGCGGCTGCTCGCGCGATCCACCCGCTCGGTCGCCCCTACCGAGGCGAGCGCGGCGCTGCTTGACCGGCTCTCACCGGCGCTGCCCGAGGTCGATGTGGGGCTGGCGGATCTGGCGGCCTTTCGCGACGAGCCAGAGGGGATCGTGCGCATCACCACGTTTCACTGGCTTGCGCCCACTTTCCTCGCGCGCCGTCTCCCCGCGTTCCTTGCCGCCCACCCGGGTGTCACGGTCGACGAAAGGTCGCAGGACGTCGTCTCGGCCGGCTTCGACGCGGGGCTGCGGTTCGGCGAGGATTTCCAGAAGGACATGATCGCCGTGCCTGTCGGCCCGCGCCTGCGGCATCTCGTGGTGGCCATGGGATCGCCACGGCCGCCCGACCCATCCCCGCGACCTACGCAAACATCGCTGTGTCGCATACCATAACCTCAGCATCGGCAGCGTCAGCCCTTGGGAATCCGAGAAGGACGGGCGCGACCTGCGGCAACGTGTTGAAGGGCCGCTGATCTGCGACTCCGCCGACCTCGCCCTGGCGTTGGTCCGCGAAGGTGGCTGCGTCAGCCTGGATATGGAAGAAGATGTCGCAGACGATCTCGCCTCCGGCAAAGCCATGCGCAGCGCGACGTCATCGACCTGATGCTGATCGAGGCCGCGTTCCGCTCGGGCCAGGCCAACTTCGCCGCCGCTTTGGCGAACGAGCGCGTCGAGGTCCGACAGGAGAGCCAGTTCTTCGCCCGCCGCACCCCCGGAATGGCGGCGGCATGACAGCCCTGAACGAAAGGAGTCCGAGACGCCGACCGTCCATATCGCTGCACTCGAATAAGCTCGCTCACACGGCCGCGCTGCCTGGCGTGCCATCGCGTAGCTGCTGCGCGCATGGCCCGGACGTCGACGGAACCACTCGCTGCACGGAACTCCGCTGGGACCCAGCGACCACCTGCTCGCCAACATTCGCCTGACCCGCAATGCCGCATCTTCACACGACACCCGCTTCTCCGACCCTTGGTCCCTCATCCGGCACATGCGCTGAGGGGGCGACTCCTCCTGAACCCCGAGACTAGACCTGCGCCGTGACACAGATCCACCACGGTCCCGGCTCTCAGCCTCTTCGTCAAGGACGATGCGCCCGTGGAGACCCCGCAGACGCAGGACATGAGCGACGGCTACGGCGTCCGCCTCCAGACCGCGTTCGCGAAGGAGACCGCGCGCAGCGTGCTCCACCCGAACGACGGCGGGTTCGCTGCGCTCGACGCCACCATGGACGCTGAATACTACTTCCCAAGCTATGTCGCGGCATTCCTCATGCGAAGTGACGTCCCCTTGTCAGGCGCACGAGCATTAGCACGCTGGTTGCAACCATTCCCGCGGACAGCCCGATCCACACTCCCTGCACTCCCATGTCGCGGACCTCACACTGAACCGCCCCGGGTTGCTTGGAGAGCAAGACTCTCGAAGGATTGCTCTATGGACAAGAAGAACACGACGAGCCCGTACCCGGCCGAGCTCCGCGAGCGGGCTGTGCAGATGGTTGCGGACCATCTCGATGGCTACAGCACTTTGACGGCGGCGGTGCGCGACATTGCCCGGAAGCTTGGCTGCTCCCCGGATAGCTTGCGGGTCTGGTACAAGAA
>NZ_FWFV01000022.1 GCF_900172315.1 Palleronia marisminoris | reverse complement strand
CTCCTGAGCTCGCTAGGTTACATGCCGCCGGCAGAGGCTGAGAGACGACATCTTGAACAGCCCCAACCCCGCGATAAGGTCGCCTGACCCGTTGAACGAAACGCTCTCCGGTAAAGCCGGGGCGGTTCAGATTGCCGTCGGCCCGGACCCAAGCCTCGCTCACGCGATGGTCGATCTTCATCGGGTCCCAGTGCAGGCCTGGTTTGAGCTTGCGCTTGAAGTGCTTCAACTCGTTGATGGCCGCGGCGAAGAACTGAGGCTCATGGAGTCGCCCTGTGGGCCGCTGCCATGAGAACCGAGGCACTGGGTTGGGCTGAGCATTCGCGTGGTCCCAGGTCAGGTTTGTGAACCGCCCGTCCGGGCCCCCATAGCTTCGGTAGAACTCGTCTACGGGCGAGACCCGCGGGTCGAAGTCCACATTGCAGCGGTAGACATAACCGCTCGTTGCGTCGGCGGTGATCGAGGCGTTGAGCTGAGTGTTGCGCTTGTCCGAGGCGGATTCCCGGTTGACGAGGAGCAACAGGTCGTCGTGGCATCAGGCGATGGTCGACCGTCTTGCCGCTGGCCTCCACCTTCTCGCGCCAACGCCGGAGCATGTCCCTCTCGTAGGCCAGGAACACCTGCTCGAGGCAGGCGATCCGGGCGTAGATGCGGCTGATGCCCAGGATCTTGTCGGAGTTGTCCGGTGCGACGCCGCGCTGGATATCGCGGAAGCCTGCGCTGTTGATGGCGTTGCCCACAATGCGCATGTGGTCCGTGGTGGCCTTCTGCCGCCGATGAGGCAGAGAGGTCGTGATCTTCGCGCCTTTCTTCCTCGTGCAAGGCTTGTGGATGACACGCACTGCCTCCGGTGCGCCCGTGTGCTTGATCGGATGACCCTTGCTGTCCTTGGTCCGATCATGGGCGCCCCGCGAAGATGAATTCTTCGGGCTTCGCGAGATACCTTGTGCCGCAGGTTTTGCTGGCCTCGCCGTCGAGGATGCCATTGTAGGTCCTCAGCCGGGGACACGATTGAGAAGGCCGTGTCGCAGGTCGTGCCATTGAGAAGATGGGCCTTGCAGCGGATCTATCCCCTCGTGGGGATCGTTCTCATACTCGAAGACCTGCGACACGCGCTTGTATCCCTTGTCGGGCCCCGCAAGCTTGTAGGCCCCGGCCCATGCAGCCCCACCGTGCCGGCTTGCTCCGGCGAGAGGTGAGGGTGAGAGAGGGCGAAGCATGCTTTGCGGTCCTCGTTTGCCTCGAAGCCGCGGCCGTCGTTCATGCAATCGGCATTGTTGCAGGTGTTCAGCCCGAAGCGCCCCGCGCCCGGGTAGAGGTGATCCTGCGTAAAGAGATCTCGGGCAAGCTGAGCATCGGCACCTCGCCGCATGCGCGGCGCCGTCCCGGTTTTGTCGATAGGGCGGACAGACCTGAATTCGCGCGCGAGTTGAAGAAGCGGTCGGAATAAATCCGGCCGGACTCGTGGACGGGGCATCAAGCTTGCAGCGGAAGAAGATTGGTCTTGTTCTTCAAAGAAGTAGAAAAAACTTCGCGAGCGCCCGTCCAAGAACGAGAGCACTGGTCCGAACTTTTTTCGGATGCGATACCGCACCTCTGCACCCGGCGCTTGCATTTTACCTCGACAAAAACAAGAGCCTGCCGCGGTAACCGCAGCAGGCCCTGTCGGGGCGTATTCCACGACGCGGAATGCGTCACCGCGGAGAGGGCCCTTGTTTAAGGATGCGCCTTTTGACTCAGACCTTTTCCGTCAGTTCCGGAATGGCTTCGAAGAGGTCGGCGACAAGGCCGTAATCGGCGACCTGGAAGATCGGCGCCTCTTCGTCCTTGTTGATCGCGACGATGACCTTGCTGTCCTTCATGCCGGCGAGGTGCTGGATCGCACCCGAGATGCCGCAGGCGATGTAGAGGTCGGGCGCGACGACCTTGCCGGTCTGTCCCACTTGCCAGTCGTTCGGAGCGTAGCCCGAATCTACCGCAGCGCGCGAGGCACCGACGGCGGCGCCAAGCTTGTCGGCGAGGGCCTCGATGATCTTGAAGTCCTCTTCCGAGCCGACGCCGCGGCCGCCCGAGACGACGATCGACGCCGAGGTCAGGTCGGGACGGTCGCTCGCGGCGACGTGGTCCTCGACCCATTCCGACAGGGACGGAGCCTCGGCGGGGCCGATATTCTCCACAGGGGCGGAGCTTCCGGTGCCGGCGGCGTCGAAGGTCGAGGTGCGGATGGACAGGACCTTGGTCGCGTCCCTGGACTTCACCGTCTGAAGCGCGTTTCCGGCATAGACCGGACGTTCGAACGTGTCGGCATCGACCACGCCAGAGACGTCGGTGATCACCATCACGTCCAGCAGCGCCGCGACGCGGGGCAGGATGTTCTTGGCGTCCGTCGTCGCCGGGGCGACGATGTGGCTATAATCGCCTGCAAGGCTGACGATCAAGGCCGCCGTGGGTTCGGCAAGCCGGTGGCCATACTGCGCATCCTCGGCGCAGAGCACCTTGGCGACGCCGTCGATCGTGGCGGCCTGGCTCGCGGCCTCGGCCGCCTCGGCACCCGCGCAGAGCAGGGTGACCTCGCCCAGGTCCTTCACCGCAGTGACCGACTTGGCGGTCGCGTCCATCTGGAGCGCGCCGCCGGTGACTTCGGCAAGAAGAAGAACGGCCATCAGAGCACCCCCGCTTCGTTTTTCAACTTATCCACAAGTTCATCCACAGAGCCGACGCGGATGCCCGCCTGCCGCTCGGGCGGCTCGGTGGTCTTCACGACCTCGAGGCGCGGCGAGACGTCGACGCCGTAATCCTCGGGCGTCTTCTCGTCGAGCGGCTTCTTCTTGGCCTTCATGATGTTGGGCAGCGAGGCGTAGCGCGGCTCGTTCAGGCGCAGGTCGGTCGAGATGACGGCGGGCAGCTTCACCCGGATCGTCTGCATCCCGCCATCGACCTCGCGCTTGACCAGGGCCTGCTCGCCCTCGACGTCGATCTTCGAGGCGAAGGTGGCCTGGCTCCAGCCCAGCAGCGCCGCCAGCATCTGGCCGGTCGCGTTCATGTCGTTGTCGATGGCCTGCTTGCCGCAGATCACGAGGCCCGGCTGTTCTGCATCGACCACGGCCTTCAGCAGCTTGGCGACGGCCAGCGGCTCGATATCCTGGTGGACGTCGTCGGCGGCAACGATCAGGATCGCGCGGTCGGCCCCCATGGCCAGCGCGGTGCGCAGGGTCTCTTGCGACTGCTTCACGCCGATCGAGACGGCGATGACCTCGTCGACGGTGCCGGCCTCCTTCATGCGGACCGCTTCCTCGACGGCGATTTCGTCGAAGGGATTCATGCTCATCTTGACGTTGGCGAGGTCCACCCCGCTGCCGTCGCCCTTCACACGGACCTTGACGTTATAGTCGATCACGCGCTTGACCGGGACGAGAACTTTCATCGTTGTTGGCCTCCTCTGCATTCGCGCCAGAGGTAGCGCGGGCGCGATGGGTGTTACAGGGCAAAAACGTCACGTCGAGCGCCAATGACGCCCCGTTTCCCTTGGAAACGACGGCTAGCGGTTCGCCCCCGGCGTCCAGAGAACGTCCGCCCGTCCATCGTCGTTCGCCAACCGCGCAGCGCAGAAGCACCAGTCGGAGAGGCGGTTGAGGTAGGTGATGGCGTGGGAGTTCACACTCTGCGCAGCGGCCAGCTCGATGCAGAGCCGTTCGGCCCGTCGGACGACCGTGCGGCAAATATGCAGATGCGCGGACAGCGCGGAGCCGCCGGGCAGGACGAAGGAGCGGAGCGTCTCGAGCCGTTCGTTCATCGCGTCGATCTCGGCCTCGAGCCGTTCGGTCTGCGAGGCGACCATGCGCAGGGGCGGGTGCTCGGCCTCGTCATCCCGCTCGAGGTCCGGATTGCAAAGGTCGGCGCCGAGGTCGAACAGGTCGTTCTGGATGCGCTCGATCTGCTGTGCGAGGTCGTCCTTGGCATGAAGCCGCGCCATGCCGAAGAATGCATTGGCCTCGTCCACGGTGCCGTAGGATTCGACGCGGGCATCGAACTTGGCCACCCGCGTCCCGTTTCCGAGCGCGGTCTCGCCCTCGTCGCCGGTGCGGGTGTATATCTTGGACAGAACGACCATGGCCTAGCCTACCACGCCGCGCAGCCACACGAACAGAAGGATCAGCGCCACCGCAAGAGCCTGCGCGTAGATGCGCCACCGCATGTACTTGTTGGACCGCTTGGCGTTGTCCACGCCGCCCTTGCCGAAACCGGAGATCCCGATGATCAGGATGATGGCAACGGCCACGCAGGCCACGAACGCGAGAAGAAGCAGAGGGTCAGAGAACATCGGCACGCCTGGCTGGGTTCTGGTCGTTGCGGCCATAACCCAACCAGTCGGAAAAGCGAAGGATCAGCTTTCGAGGTTGAGGAACCGGTCGAAGATGTACGCCTCGCGGCCCGTATCCACGACGCGAACCTGGGTCCATCCGTTGTCGGCACGGTCAAGAACCTGGACCTTCTGGCCCAACACGACCTGGTCGAGCACCTGGTTCGACGTCGAGGGGCCGGCACGCAGGTTGACCCGGTTGGCATTGACCACGGCCTGGGCCGCGACCTCGGTTTCCAGCTGCTCGGCCGAGGCGGGGCGCGCGTCAGTCGCCGTTGCCGAAGCTTCGGCGGACTGGACGGGGTCGAAGCTGCGGGTCGCCTCGAGGGCACGCTCGATCGCGCCGGCCTCGTCCATCAGGGGAATTCTGCCGGGGTCGAGGATATCGGTGTCAGAGCGGGCCACGACGACATCGGTGCCGCCCGCCGGGGTGTCGAGGTCGCGCCCGGCGACCGTCAGGGTGATGCCGATACCGGCGAGGAGGATACAGGTAAGACGCAACATATGTCCGCTCGTTTGTTGTTGATTCGAGTCGTTCATCGCAACAACGTGCCGATGCGTGAAAAGTTCGCTTGACACGCAAATTCGCTTTCGGGCCCCCGGTGGCTCGGTTATCTCGCCACCCATGACCGACGAGACAGACGACGAACGCCCCGAGGCAGAGCTTTCGGAAACGCTGGGCCGCGCCATCGGCGACCGCTACCTGACCTATGCGCTGTCGACGATCATGAACCGCGCGCTGCCCGATGCGCGCGACGGGCTGAAGCCGGTGCACCGCCGCATCCTCTACGCGATGCGCGAGCTGCGGCTGGGGTCGAACGGCGGCTTCCGCAAGTCGGCCAAGATCGCCGGAGACGTCATGGGCAACTACCACCCCCACGGCGATGCGGCGATCTACGATTCGATGGCGCGCCTCGCCCAGTGGTTCGCGGTGCGCTATCCGTTGGTGGACGGTCAGGGCAATTTCGGCAATATCGACGGCGACAACCCCGCCGCCGCCCGCTATACCGAGGCACGGATGACCTCGGCCGCCGAGGCGCTGCTGGCCGGCCTTGACGAGGATGCCGTCGACTTCCGCCCGAACTACGACGGCACACTGACCGAGCCGGTCGTGCTGCCCGCCGCCTTCCCGAACCTACTGGCAAACGGCGCGAGCGGCATCGCGGTCGGTATGGCGACGAACATCCCGCCCCACAATATCGGCGAGCTGGTGGATGCCTGCGTGCATCTGATCAAGACGCCCGACGCCCGCGACGAGACGCTGCTGAACTACGTCAAGGGCCCCGACTTCCCTACCGGCGGCACCATCGTCGAAACGCCGGAAAGCATGGCCGAGGCCTATCGCACCGGGCGCGGCGGCTTCCGCGTGCGCGCCCACTACGAGGTCGAGGATCTGGGCCGCGGCCAATGGCAGGCCGTCGTCACCGAGATCCCCTACCAGGTGCAGAAGTCGAAGCTGATCGAGAAGATCGCCGACCTGATCCAGAACCGGAAGCTGCCGGTCCTCGCCGATGTGCGCGACGAAAGCGCCGAGGACGTCCGGATCATCTTCGAGCCGCGGGCCAAGACCGTCGACCCCGAGATGATGATGGGAATGCTGTTCCGGCAGACCGATCTGGAAGTGCGGTTCGCGCTGAACATGAACGTGCTGATCGACGGCCGCACGCCCAAGGTCTGTTCGCTTAAGGAGGTGCTGCGCGCCTTCATCGACCATCGCCGCGAGGTGCTCGAGCGTCGCAAGCGGCACCGGCTGGCCAAGATCGACCACCGGCTGGAGGTGCTCGAAGGGTTCATCATCGCCTTCCTGAACCTCGACCGCGTGATCGAGATCATCCGCTACGACGAGGGCCCCAAGCCCGCGCTGATGCGGCAGGACTGGTCGGACGTGCCGCCGCGCGCGGTGGACGAGAAGGCCTATCGCTCGCCGCCCGAGGGCGAGGGCGAACTGACCGACGTGCAGGCCGAGGCGATTCTGAACATGCGCCTGCGCGCCCTGCGCCGGCTCGAAGAGCTCGAGTTGCGGCGTGAGCGGGACGAGCTGATGGCCGAGCGGGCGGGGATCGAGGATCTGCTGGCCGACGTGAGCCTCCAGTGGCAGGCCATCATCGACGAGCTGCGCGAGACAAAGAAGCAGTTCGGCAAGGATCACCCCCGCGGCGCCCGCCTGACCCGCTTCGCCGAGGCCGGCGAGGTCGAGGACGTGCCGATCGAGGCGCTGATCGACCGCGAGCCGGTCACCGTTGTCTGCTCGCAGATGGGCTGGGTCCGGGCGATGAAGGGCCATATCGACCTCGGCCAGGAGCTGAAGTTCAAGGATGGCGACGGCCCGCTGATCGCCTTCCACGCCGAGACGACGGACAAGCTGCTGCTGGTGGGTTCGAACGGGCGGTTCTATACGCTGCCGGTGGCGAACCTGCCCGGCGGGCGCGGCATGGGCGAGCCGGTGCGCCTGATGGTCGACCTGCCGAACGACGCGCAGATCGTGACCCTGCGCATCCACCGCCCCGGCGCCAAGCTGCTGGTAGCCTCCAGCGCCGGCGATGGGTTTCTGCTGCCCGAGGACGAGGCCATCGCCCAGACCCGCGGCGGCAAGCAGGTGCTGAACGTGAAGGCGCCGGTGACGGCGCTGCTGGCCAAGCCCGTAGAGGGCGACCATGTCGCCGTGGTGGGCGAGAACCGCAAGCTGCTGGTCTTCCCGATCGACGAGCTGCCCGAGATGGCGCGGGGCAAGGGCGTCCGGCTGCAGCGCTACAAGGATGGCGGCCTGTCCGACGCGACGACCCTGACGCTGGCGCACGGGCTGACGTGGCAGGATCCCGCGGGCCGCACCCGCACCGTCGGCCGTTCGGAGCTTGAAGAATGGGTCGGCAAGCGCGCCTCGGCCGGTCGCATGGCCCCGCGCGGGTTTCCCCGCGACAACAGGTTCCCCTGAACTGCGCCCGGGGGCTTGTGCCCCCGGTCCGCCCCGGTAAGCGTGGTGGAAAAACGAGGGACCCCGCCATGATCACCCGCCGCCTCGCCGCTCTCGGCCTTGTCCTGACCCTCAGCGCCTGCGTGTCCACGGACGACAGCGGGCCGAAGGACCTCGGCGACTTTCGCCTCGGCTACAACATCGTACAGGCGCGCACGGTGAAGCAGGGGCCGTTCTCGCGCGAGGTGTCGGACGAGCAGATCACCTCGGCCCTACGCGAGGCGGTCGGCGCGCGGCTGGGCCGCTACGACGGGGACGGGCTCTACCACATCGGCATCTCGGTCGGCGGCTTCGTCCTGGCGCAGCCCGGCATCCCGTTGATCTACACGCCGAAATCCGTGCTGATCTTCGAGGTGAACGTGTACGACAACGCGACCGGCCAGCGGCTGAACGCCGAGCCCAAGCAGATCACCGCCTTCGAGGGGATCGAGAACGTCGCCCCCATCGTCGGCTCCGGCATCGTGCGCGACGCGGAAGCGCAACTGGCGAACCTCGTGGCATCCGGTGCCATCCAGGTCGAGCGTTGGCTGGCCGAGAACCCCGAGTGGTTCACCCCCAAGCCCGGCCAGACCCGCGTGCGGATCGATCGCGCGCAGCTCGACGCACGGGCCGACGCGGCGATCCGCAGTTCCATGGCCACGGCCGCGCCGGCCAACTGAGGCTTGCGTTCCCGCCGCCCCGCCGGTAGAGAGCCCGCGTTGTTGAACCGGGCCCGCCCGTGCGGGTGTTCTGGCCCCAGAGAAACGAGGCTGAACCGCCATGGCGAAGGCAAAATTCGAACGCAACAAGCCGCACGTGAACATCGGCACGATCGGCCACGTTGACCACGGCAAGACGACGCTGACGGCTGCGATCACCAAGTATTTCGGTGACTTCCGCGCCTA
>NZ_FWFV01000021.1 GCF_900172315.1 Palleronia marisminoris | reverse complement strand
TCTACTCTGCCCGGGGCCAAGCCGAGACGCGGCGCCACGGTGAGCGCTTCGGGCAAGCCGCACGGAGCTTCCACCAAATCCAGTAGGCGCAGCCGTGCAGCATCAGGCGCATCCGATTGGCGTTGGCCACTTTCCCTCAAAGGCATCGAGCACCACGGCCGCCTGATCCGCTGTCGCGCGCTGTAGTTCTCGCGCAGATCGGCGGCCACGGCCTTGCGGACCTTCCCAGAGCAGGAGCTCAGCGAATGGCGCACCAGGTGGACGATGAAAGTTCGGCTGGTCGCTTCCGGGAAAGCGGCCGCGATCGCCTCGGGGAAGCCCTTTAGCCCGTCAACGACAGCAATCAGGATATCATACACGCCCCAGTTCTTCAGCTCGGTCATCACCGAGAGCCAGAATTTGGCGCCTTCATTCTCGACGATCCAGAGGCCCAGAACCTCCCGTACCCAGTCGCGGCTGACGCCGAGAGCCACGAGGACCGCCGCCGCCTCGCTTATGGTGCGCATATAAGAATCGACCCAACTTCCTAGCGCGGGGTGCAGGAGGAACTGCTGCGCTGACCGCCTTCGAGCTGCTGCCGATGCGCCGGTTCGGCAACTGTGGCGTCCCTTTCGTCGCGTGCGCTGCTCGCTCCTCGGTCAGGTGTTCATCCAGCTCGGCGCTCAAGGCGTGCTATGCCAGCGCCTTGGTCAACTCCATGAGACCAGCGTCCAAAGCTTCGCCAAGCAAGCCTTTGCCAGTCTCCGTTCAGCAAGCGAAGCCCGCGCTAAGCAAAAGCGACATCGTAGCAAGTTCGGCACTTTCACGGCAGTTCCCGCGCCGCGCCGCTCAGGCGGCTTCTCTATTTTCAGGCACAAGAGCTCGGCTCTTTTTCACAAAGGATGGATCATGACCTTCCGCAACGGCCTCAACTCGCCTCTTCGCCCCGAAGACTCGGCCCTCGTTCTGATCGACCACCAGCCAAGCGCAACGAAGAGAGCATTCGGCGCTCGTTGAAGATCTTGAAGACGAACTGCAACGCGGGGGCGAGCGCCGCGGGACGCTTCACCGGGGTATCGTCTTTTCGCGATCTTTAGATCTAAGAAAACGGAGAAACGACGATGCAAGCACTCACGCTACCCCGCTTCGGCGGACCCGATGCTTTTACCCTGTCGGACCTCGAGATGCCTTCGCCCGGCTCCGGCGAAGTCCTGGTCCGGGTTCATGCGACCTCGATCAACCCGCTCGACTACCAGGTGCGGCGCGGCGACTACGCCGACCTCGTCCCCCTGCCCGCGATCACCGGTCACGACGTCTCGGGCGTCGTCGAAGCCGTCGGCACCGGCGTCTCGGCGTTCAGGCCGGGCGACGCGGTGTGGTACACGCCGCAGATCTTCGGCGGCCCCGGAAGCTATGCCGAGTACCACGTCGCCAGCGAGGCGATCGTCGGCCACAAGCCGGCCGGCCTTACGCACCTCGAGGCGGCCAGCCTCAGCCTCGTCGGCGGGACGGTCTGGGAGGCGCTGATCGGCCGCGCCGGTCTTCGCGTCGGTGAGAGCATCCTCATCCACGGCGCCGCCGGCGGCGTCGGCCACATTGCCGTGCAGGTCGCGAAGGCCACCGGAGCCTTCGTCATAGCGACCGCCTCCGACTACAACGCGGACTTCGTCGGAAGCCTCGGCGCCGACGTGGTGATCGACTACCGCGCGGAGGACTACGTCGCAGCCGTGAACCGCGAGACGGCAGGCGCGGGCGTGGACGTGGTGCTCGACACGATCGGCGACGACACGCTGGAGAAAAGCCCGCACGTGCTGGCACAGCTCGGCCGGATCGTCTCCATCGTCGATATTGCCAAGCCGCAGAACCTAGTCGAGGCATGGGGGCGCAACGCCAGCTACCACTTCGTGTTCACCCGCCAGAACCGCGGCAAGCTAGATGAGCTGTCGACTCTGGTCCAGCGCGGCCTCCTCAAGCCCCACGTCGGTGCGAGCTATCCGCTTGCCGGAATCCCCGAGGCCCACGCGCTGCTGGAGCGCCCGCGCAACGGACTGCGCGGCAAGATCGGCATCGCCGTTACCGAGAAGGACTGATCCCATGGACAATGCACTGTCCGGCGACCGCTTTGCGGGCGCCGCCCTCCCCGGCCATGACACCTTCGACCGGGTCTTCGTGCCCGGCAGGACGACGCTCGGCCTGTTCTTTCCCATCGAGGCCTTCAAGGGCCTCGTGCCGACCCTGAAGGACCAGGCGTCACTGGCGCAGATGGCGGAAAGCTTGGGCTTCACGGCGCTCTGGGCACGCGACGTGCCGCTGCTGGACCCCAACTTCGGCGACGTCGGCCAGATTCACGACCCTTGGGTCTGGCTTGCCGCGATGGCGACCCACACTAGCCAGATCGCGCTGGCGACGGGGGCCGCGGTGATCACATTGCGCCATCCGCTGGAGTCGGCGAAGGCGGCGGCGTCGGTCGATCTTCTGTCCGGCGGACGCGTTCTGCTGGGCGTGGCCAGCGGCGACCGGCCGGTCGAGTTTCCGGCCTACGGACGCGACCACGCCACGCGCGGCGCGGACTTCCGCGAGACGCTCGGCTTTTTGCGCCGCGCGTTGGGCGAGAGCTTTCCCGACATCAGCTCGCCGCTCGGGCGGATGCGGGGCGTCGACCTTCTGCCGAAGCCGGTCCGCGGCCGGTTGCCGATCCTGATCACGGGTCGCAGCCAGCAGCCGCTCGACTGGGTCGCCGCCCACACCGACGCCTGGCTGACCTACCCCCGCCCCCCGGCGGCACACCGCAAGGCTATGCAGGAGTGGCGGACCGCCGCCGACCTAGCCGGCGTCGCGACGCCCCCAGTCGCCCAGTCGCTGTACATCGACCTGGCGGAAGACCCGGGTGCGCAGCCGACGCCCATCCACCTGGGCTATCGCTTGGGGCGCCAAGCTCTGACCGACCTTCTGCTCGGCCTAGCGGAGACCGGGGTTGGTCACGTCGCGCTGAACCTGCGTTTCGCGTCGCGCGATGCACGCGACGTGGTCGAAGAGATCGGCACGCACGTGATCCCCGGTTTCGACGGCGTCGGTGCGCCGCTGCCCGGCCCGGCGGTCGTCGCGCCGTAATCATGATCAGCAACCGGAGGCACATCGCCATGGTCATCGAACTTGCAAAATTCCAGCTCGCGCCTGGCAAGACCGGAGCGTTTCTGAACGCGATCGACGAGGCCGCTCCGCTCCTGCAGGGTGCCCCCGGCTATCGGGGTCACAGCATAGGCCTCGGTGTCGAGGACCCGGGGACGGCGACCCTGATCGTCGCTTGGCGAAGCCACGCCGATCACGTGGCCCGGTTCGAGCCGAGCGAAGCCCACCAGGCTCTGATGGACAGACTCGATGGGCTTTACGAGGGCGACGTCGAAGTCGTCCACGTCGATGCGGAGGTGCCGCAGCCGTCCGTCACCCGGCACGCCTGAGCCGCCGCGTCCCGGGCGACCGGGGCCGGTCGTGCCGGGGCGCCCGGACCGCGAAGCAGGCGCAAGCGCCGGCGCGCGAGCCTCTACGGCCTGATGCGGCGGGAACATTTCGCTCCGGTCGAGGCACCGGTCACGACCGATCATCACCGTCCGTTGGTCGGTTGCCGCCAATCCTTCCGGCGCATCAGGATCATCTTTTCCTGCATCATGTCGCGCATGGTGTAAGGAATACCCCCAGTTCCGTAGCCGCTTTCCCGGCGCCCGGCGAATGGCATCCAGTCTGTCCGGTCGGCTGTAGAATGGCTTATCATGACCGCCGAGGCGTCCAGTCGATCAGCTGCGCGCGGCGCAATGTCGATATCCTGTGCGAACACGCTGGCCTGAAATGCCGTAGGCAGGGCGTTGGCGGGCGAAATCAACTCGGCGACGTCGCGATAGCCAAAGATCGCAACCACCGAGCCGAAGACTTCTTCGGTCGCGATCTTTGCGTCCGGAGCTGGATCAAGCAGGACCGCGGGACGAAGCATGGTTTCGGACAGCTGTTCTCCCCCGGTTGCGAGAACAGCGCCCTTCCCTGCGGCCTCTCGGGTCCAGTCCGAAATCCGATCGGCCTCCCGCGGGCAGGATCAGCGGTCCGACCTCGGTATCGCCGAGTGTTGGATCGCCGGTGGGCGGCATCGCGGGTGCGGTAGACCTTGCGGGCAGTCCGCTCGGTCTTCGGCGAAGAGAAGAAGCTCTCCATCGCCGAGTTGTCCCAGACGTTGCCGGCCCGGCTCATCGAACAGATGATACCGTTGTCGAGGAGCAGGCGTTGGAACTGCTCACTCGTATATTGCGATCGCTGGTCCGAATGATGCAGCAGCGCGTCGGCCTTGCCGCGGCGCCAGATGGCCATTATGAGCGCGTCCATGACCAGTGAGGCATCCCAATCCGCCTTCATGGATCCCGTCGACCGACAGGCGATTGCTTGCAATCGCCGAGAGGGCGGACCACGCGGCGGGAGAAGAGATCCAGCACGACGGCGACATAGAGCCATCCCTCCGCCGTCCAGATGTAGGTGAAGTCGGCCAGCTGTCACCCGGCAGGCGATTGCGCAGCATTTGCCGAGAGGGCACTTCTGGTTGGGCCGGTCGGCCTCGAAATCGCGGTCGAGAATATTGTCGGCGATGACCGACCGTTCGCCGTCGTCCTTCGGCTTCCCGCGTCGCTTCGGCCGCGCCCTCATAGCGTTCTTCCGCATCAGACGCTCGATCCGATGCAGTCCGCATGCAAGTCCCTCCTCGAGAACGTCACGCCAGACGCGGCGGGCGCCATAGGTGCGATCGCTGGCCCTGAAGCTCTTGTCGATCGCCGCGACGAGCTTCGCATCTTGGGCCGCCCGGTTGCTGATCGGTCGCTTCAGCCAGGCGTGGAAACCGGACCGAGAGACGCCCAGCACCTCGCACATCCATCTGACCGGCCAGTTATGCCGGTGCTTCGCGACGAAAGCGAAGCTTGATTTTTGACATTGTAGCGGGGCTTCAATCGGTCGTGTGTCAGGCCTCTCAATGTGGCCTTGATGACGCCACGGGCCGGTATGCTGTCCGGAAAGCAAGGCCCACATCGGTTCAGAGAGCTGTAACGCTCGAGCTCCGGGTCTGGGTGTCCCCGCCTTGAACTTTGAAGTACGTGTCGCTTACTCCGTCGTCGATCACTCACCCCGGCCTCGCGGCCATGCCGTGCTCCCTTTCGCTCGGATCGGGATCACGCCATTCGATAATCCTCCTGCTTCACACTCATAGCCCAGGTCATGCGGGCCATCTTGTTTGCCAGCGCCACCGCAGCCACCATCTTCGGCTTTCGTGCGACCAGATCAGCCAACCAACGGTTCGTGCTGCCGCCCTTTCTCACGACCCAGCGGATCACGCTCATAGCTCCGACGATCAACAGCCGTCGAATGTCGGTCTGACCCATCTTGCTCACGGCTCCGAGCCGTGCCTTGCCGCCGGTCGATCTCTGTCGTGGGACCAAGCCCAGCCATGCAGCGAAGTTGCGCCCGCTGTCGAACACGTCGAGGTTTGGGGCGAAGGCGGCAATGGCGCCAGCAGTGACAGGACCGACTCCCGGCACGGTGCACAGTCTCCGCAGTTCGGCATCCGTCTTCGACGCGGTCTCGAGTTCGGTGGCGAGCCGGTCAACGACCTCGGTGATCTGGGCGATCTGTTCAGATTAGAGCGCGCCCATCTCGCGGACCGCGTCGGGCAAGTCGACGTCGGGCTCGGCAAGAGCGTGTTCCAGCAGCTTGAGGGTGGCCGGCCCCTTCGGCGCAACAAGGCCAAACTCGGCGAGATGCCCACGAAGCGCGTTGATCAGTTGCGTCCTCTGCCGCACGAGACACTGATGTGTCCGAAACGCCACCGCGCGCGCCTGCTTCTCGGCGGACTTGACCGCCACAAACCTCATCGAGGGCCGGGACGCCGCCTCCGCGATGGCTTCGGCATCCGCACGGTCGTTCTTCTG
Organism: Palleronia marisminoris; assembly: GCF_900172315.1. Lineage (GTDB taxonomy): Bacteria > Pseudomonadota > Alphaproteobacteria > Rhodobacterales > Rhodobacteraceae > Palleronia > Palleronia marisminoris. The sequence continues at coordinate 8,858 of NZ_FWFV01000021.1, read as the reverse complement.
GCGCTTTCCGAGGCCGTGACATCGCCTTGTTAAAGACGACCCGGCCATCGGGCCCGACGCCGCAGACCTGAAAGCTCCCCTGGGCGAGATCGATCGCCAGCATGCAAGCTTCAGTCATGGATGCTCCCTCCCTTGGTTCCTATAGAACCGTTCTGGCACACTCGATGCCGTTGGTGGGGGGCATCCACCGCATCAGTTCAAAATGACGATGGCGGTCATGTTGTCGTGGCAAGGCTCGCTCGTGAACGCGATGCCGTCGTGTGCTTCGAGTCGACGGGGGGCAGGAGTGGCGGCTGCCGGGCGCAGCCTTCCAGCTGAACATCTTCGACTTCTCAGGGCCCTGACCAGCAAGAGGGCTCAAATGGTCGAGATGCGCAAAAGGCTGTTGACCCAAATCCGAGCGCACCAGAAGTCAGGCACCGCCGAGCTGTTCCAGGAGCTGGACGCGGAGCTGAAAGACAGGCTGGACGGGATGATCGCAGAGCTGGAAGCCGGATCTCAAGCTTGTTGGAACGTGATGATCGTCTGTCTGAAACCGCCTGCATCCTTCGCTCCATACCCGGTATCGGCCCGGTGGCCGGTTCAACTCTAATTGCCGAACTGCCTGAACTCGGCACCCTGCAGGAGAGGAAGCCGCTGCACTGACTCGCTTGGCACCCATTGCACAAGACAGTGGGACGCTTCGCGGAAAGCGCGCCATTGCCGGCGGGCGGAGAGCCTTGCGGCCTGTTCTGTTCCAGGCCGGTACGGCAACGACACGATCGGCCGGGCAGGCGTTGTTACCCCAGCAGTTTCAAGGACCATTTGCCACAGCCGGCTGCGCCGGTTGGGAGCCGATCGGAAATCCGGAAAAACGCGATCTGCAATCCAGAAGCGTTCGGGGACGGAAGAGGACATGTTGATGCCTGTCATCGCGACAAAACACCTTGCCGAAACGCAACCAGATGGAGCACACCATGACCTTCCGCAACGGCCTCGACTCGCTTCTCCGCCCCGAGGATTCGGTCCTCGTTCTGATCGATCACCAGCCATACCAACTCGCCAACCTGAACAGCCACGACCCGCACATGGTGGTGAACAACACGACCGCGCTGGCCAAGTGCGCCAAGGTGTTCGGCGTGCCCACGATCCTGACCAGCGTCGTTGCCGACCGGGGCGGCGTGATCTTCCCGCATGTCACCGAGGTGTTCCCCGGCCAGGACGTGATCGACCGCACCACGATCAACACCTGGGAGGATCCCAAGGTCGTAGAGGCGGTCAAGGCGACGGGGCGCACGCAACTCATCATCGCCGGCCTGTGGACGGAGATCTGCGTGGCGATGCCCGCGCTGCAGGCAGCCGGCGAAGGCTGGGACGTCACAGTAATCACCGATGCGTCAGGCGGCACGTCGGTCGAGGCCCACGAGGTCGCCATCCAGCGCATGATCGCGGGCGGCATCAACATGATGACCTGGCTGGCGCTGGCATCGGAATGGCAGCGCGACTGGGCTCGAGCCGAGACGGCGACCGCCCTGAACGACGCCCTCAGGAACCATCTCGGCGGCAGTGCCATCGCCTATCTGTGGGAGCAGCAGCTTCTCAATACCCCCGTGCCCGCCAAGGGGGCATGATCCCTGGCCGGCGTGGCAGCCATCGCTGCGCCGGCCAACATTGCCCCGCTCCCGTCGCCGCCCCTCGGGCCTGAGCGGGACGGCTCGCGGCCTTTGCGCGTCGCCGGCGACGCCGCCGCCGCCTGCATGGAGGCGACGCATGGGTCCGATCATCACTCTCTGAAGATGACACTCGCGATCTTGCCGCGCGTTTCTTCGAGCGCGATCACGCTCCGGGTCCAATCCCCATGCTCACCAAGCAAATTGCGCCTCAGCCAAGCCAGGCCAGACGCCGGGTCGCCTCCAGCGCGTCAGGGTTCTCCGCCTCGGACTCAGGCGCACCGAGCCCCGCATCATGCCGAGGCCGTGACCAACGGCCGCAATTGTCACAAGGGCGTCGACGCCTGGCGCGTCATGGAACGCATCCGCATGCCACTCAGCGCCGCGCGGCGTAGAATGGGAATCGCCCCTCTCTCCGCAGACCACGCGGGCCGGCAATGCGATGCCCCCGAAATCCACGTCGAGGAGGGGAAAATGCCTAGCACGTTCGGGTATCTGTCGGAACCGCCGCGCTCCGGCGTCGCGAGCAAGACGCCAGCGTGGATGCGCGGATCGAAGAAATTCTCTCCTTGTAAACGCGCGCCGAGCAGCAGGTGACAGGTGTGGCCGCCGAAGGATTGGCCCGCGCCGGCGATCCGGCCGTGGTCCAACTGCCCTGCGACCGCCGGTGCCTACCGCTCGATCTCGGACAGTCGGTCTAGGATGGCGCGCATCTCGTTCACGTGCTCTCGGCAGGAGAAGGGGCCGCCGGGCAGGTCGGAATCGAGGCCGCCGACCCGTGCGCTGGCATGCGTCGTCTCGATGACAGGATCCCGGGCTCAGCCCAGAACTGGGTGAGAGTGGCGTAGCGGTCGTTCGAGAGGATATACTTGGACGGGCCGTAGCCGCGCGAAAGAACGACGACCGGCACGGCGCTGCCCGTTACGGGGCGGCCAGGCGCAGTTCCAGAGGTTGGAGACCGAGCATGTTCAGTAGGATCGGCGTGCGGGCCACGGTAAGGGAGGGATGCGGCGTCGTCAGGACGCGAGACAGGCCGATCAGTCGGTTCATCTTCAAGCATTCTCCGGGGAGGGCGGACGCGTCGCCTTGGCTGCGGAGTCGCGAGGCCTTCCTCGCCGAACCAGGTTTCGGCATCGGCCCTGGCGGGCAGCTTCATCGGGGCGGTCTGGTCGGTCACCGCGCGCCAGACAGCCTGCGCGACAACGCGGACCTGCGTCGTCTCGGTCGCGAATCCTAGGGTTGGAAAGGGTGCCGGCATCTCGCGAATCGGTTGTTTTCGCGAATTTCCGAAAGGGAGTCGGACGCGTCGATGAAATACGTGACCCACTGGCGCAATGGCCATCATCAAGACCCTGCTACGTCATGGCCGCCTGACCAGCGCGGACATCGCCGATCTGGTCGGCTAACGCTCGGTATGCGCATTTGGTATGGCGTTCGCGCTGCCCGAAGGCATCTCGCCCGGCGAATTTGCCGGCGGTCAGTTCCGAGAAGCCAGATAGCGGAGAACGTGGCTCCGCCACCACTTGTATGCACTGCCGGCTCCTCCCCGCCCACTACACGGCTCAGCGAGAACAAAGCCAGATCAGAATTGCGCGTCCAGCGCGGCGCAGGCGCCCGTGCCCTGCTCCGCGTCGACCTGCCCGAGAAGCTCGATCTGCCGTTCGACGATACTAGCAGGGACACACTTCATGGACCCGGCGATGTGGAGAATAGTTGAGCCTTCTGCTTGTCGTCTGATAGCGCAAACAGCGCGCCGGGCTGGCTGAGATAGTCTTTCCTGCCCCGGTACTCTCAACGCGCTGCCGCTCCATCGATCTGGAGCGTCGGCTCTGCAAAAGAGCGGTCTTCGACCGCGCCGCCGACACTGTTCGGATCGGAGCACGCGTCGTGTTTCGTACCAGCACAAACGCTTCGTCGATTTGGTCTTGAGCAAAACCTGAAGGGGGAAAGGCGTTCGCAGCGGTGAAAGCGCCGCCAGAGTACTGGGCCGTGCGCCGGGTCAAAGTCGCGGGTCAGATCATTGGTGCGCATTGGTGATCCGTTCTCCTCGTCGGACTTCGTCGTTCCGCAACATACGCTGCGTCGGGATAATCGCGCACAGGTAGGCCGGCTTCGGAACCGCGAGCGTTGCTTGTTCTGCTGCGCATTTGCCGAACTTGCGCACTATCCCACCCGGCTGCCCCAGCGCGCGCACTAGTTGAAGTTGATTGCGCCACAAGTCGGCGATGGCGGCGATTGCGCAGCGACAGACTATAGCATTCAGGAATAGACCGCCAAAAACTCGATATTTTACGAATAACTCGGGAGAGCGTACGCTAGCCTTCGGTGGAGCGCTCCGCGAGGCACATGGCCTTCTACCCTCTTCAACAACCTAACAGAAAAGGCGGACAAAGGATGACACTCCCTACCTATTCTTCGTTTGCCCAATGGTACGAGCAAGGTGATCTCGCATCCTACGTTCGGGCAAGAAAATCCGCCGGCGGAATACTTAGTATTATCGAGGCGGCGCAACCGGCCGGCGACATGTCAGACCCTGCGGTGCCGGATCTAGTTCTGCATCAGGATCTGATTGGCGGCACGCGTGTCAGCGGTGATCTGGGCGCGGGAGCATTCGACGTCACAAGCGACAAAGGCGGCTTCTTCCTCGCGAAACCGAACTTCGCCAACAAGATGATCGTCGATTCCTGCCATCAGTTTCGCAGCCTGGCGTTGCCTCTGTCGCATTGGCAAAGCGCATTCGACGAAGCTAATGTTGGCGCAATAGTACTCGATCGGCCTGAAGTCTTCAGAGGGTCATTCAAATCACCTGAAATCCGTGCTGCAATCAGATGCCTTTGGGCCATTTGCGCAGACGAGGGTGTGCCATCTCGTTTGCTGGCGCGCGCCGCAGGCTATGAGATCATATCCCACCTGTGCCGGCTGGGTGGTGCATCGCCTGTACCGGCCAAGGGCGGCCTCTCGTCTTGGGCGAAGCGACGTTGCATCGAGCTTATGCATGCAAGGCTTTCGGAAGACATCAGTATGGAGGAATTGGCTGACGAGGCGCAACTCTCTCCGTTTCATTTCGCCCGGATGTTCAAGCAGAGCCTCGGCGTGCCGCCGCGGGTCTACCTGACGCAACTAAGAATGGAAAAGGCCTGCGAACTTCTTGAGCATACGGACATTCCGATCACGGAGATCGCTTTTGAGGTCGGGTATTCGTCGAACCAGGTGCTCGCCCGGGTCTTTAACAAGAATAGGCATATGAGCCCGACCGAGTATCGACGGGCTGTTCGCGAGCCAGGAAGAACTATTGAAGTGCCCCGTCTGAAATTGTCCGCTCATCGGGATAGAATGATCCCGTCTAGGAGAGGACCAGAGAATAGCTGGAAGCGAGAGAAGCCCGAGGATATCGTCCTGAAGCTGCGGCAGGTGGAAGTGCTGGCAGGCTGAAGGCTGTCGGTCGGTGATGCGGTGCGCCAAGTCGGCATCACGCTGCGGTAGTGGGTCAGTTTAAAAATGAGTAGAGCAAGAGAACATGCGGTGCCGACGCACCAGCGGCAAACGTGCCAATCGTGCGGTCGCACTGACAAGTTCGACTTCAACGTGCCGGATGAAATTTAAACAGCAGTTGTCCCGGCGCGACTATCCGGTCGTGTAGTTTGCATGGGATGCTTCGATGAATTTGCGCGTCAGTCAGGCGTCGAATACGAACCATATATCCGACGCCAGCCTCCTTGAGGATCTCGACCTCGAGCGTCTTGCGCCGGAGCCGCCGTTCCAGCTCACGGATGCGATCCTCCATCTGGCGAACCGCGCGATTGCCCCTCTCGGAGATTGCGTGCAATCGCCTGCCGGGCAGCGGGATCACGTCGCCATCCTTGGACACGGCTACGGCTCCCCCATCCACCATCAGGCGGCGCCAACGATACAGAAGGGTCGGAGCAACGCCATTCCGGCGAGCGACGATCTGCATCTTCTCGGCAGCAGGCCATCGGCGCCGACGGCCGCCATCGATAATAATCCCATAGTCGGACATAGGCACGTGCTTAGACATATGCCTAAGCCTCCAAGGTTATGGCTGAGTGATGGTGTGGATGCCCCCGCCCAACGGCATCGCAATGTGCCAATGTGGTGATGTTCACGTCACCAATGAGGGAGGAGAGACATCCATGAACGAGGTTAACATTGTCGGCATCGACTTGGCAAAAAGCGTGTTCCAGATCTAGGGAGCACCGGCCGAGGGCGCAGTGCTGTTCCGTAAGAAGCTCACGCGCTCCCAATTCGCGCGGTTCATGGCTTCGCTACCGCGTTGCATCGTCGCCGTGGAGGCTTGTGGGACGCCCACTACTGGGGCCGACAGATGCAGCGCCTGGCACACGAGATCCGGCTGATACCGCCGATCTACGTCAGACCTTTCGTGAGGCGTCAGAAGAATGATATGGCTGACGCGGAGGCAATCGCAGAAGCCGCCATGCGCCCGACAATGCGGATCGTTCCGGTGAAGTCTTCCGGCCAACAGGCCCGTGCGATGCTGTTCCGCACCCGCGAGTTGCTGGTCGGACAGCGGACGCGATTGATCAACGCCCTGGTGCGCACCTGTCAGAGCACGGTATCGCCGTCCCAAACGGGCTGGGCAATGTGGAGCGTCATGCCGCAATCGTCCGCGCTGATGGCGGGGATCTGCCCGACTTGGTGTGCGAGATGAGTGACGTCTATCTCCATCGGATTACTCAAACGAGCGACGAGATGCGAAAGCTTGAGCTTCGGTTATCCTCTGAAGCCAAGAAGAGCGCGGTCGTGCAGAACCCGACTACGCGCGCTATCATGCTTGCGGGCGTGCCGTTTGCCCTCGCCCCGCACCTTGATGCCGGTGCTGTCGACTAGCAGATGCCGCGGGCCGCCGCTACCCCGGTATGGCAGTTGCACGGCCAGCATCTTCTGCCGTCGACACAGCGTGGAGAAGTCCGGCACCGGCCAGTCGAGGCCCGCGAGCTTCAGCAGGCTCGCCACGAACCTCGCGGTCTGGTGCAGCGGCAGTCCGAACAGGACCTTGATAGTCAGGCAGGCCCGGGTGGCGGCGTCTGCGTGGACCGGCTGGCCGACGCGCTTACCTGACGGCGCCGCGTTCCAAGGTGTCGACGGATCAAACCAGCCGGTCAATGATCCTCGCTCACTGATTGACGCGTCGTAGGCAGTTCAGGGTCCGGTAGCGGGTGAGCAGGGGCTTGGACATGCCGCCCAGCTATGCTTCGGGAATCGCATTGTGATTTCCGGGCAGGCTTTGTGGAACAACGCTGGTGCATGGGGCCGACGGCACTGGCCGTGCAGTCCCGCACAAGAAGTTGCGGGGCGCACAGGTGCTGGAGTTTTTCGGCCAGTTCCCCGCTTCCGTCGTCGCAATGGAAGCCTGCGGCGGCGCTCACTTCTGCGGTCGTGAGATCGGCAGGCTAGGCCATGACGTTCGGCTGATCCCACCCGCCGACGTCAAGCCGTTCGTGAAGCGGCAGAATAGTGATGCGGCCGATGCCGAGGCCATCTGCGAGGCGGCATTGCGGCCGACCATGCGCTTCGTTCCGGTGAAGAGTGAGGAGACCCAGGACGCGGCCATGGTCTTCCGCGTGCACGAGCTTCTGATCCGGCGGTGGACCCAGGCCATCAGAACCTGGTTGCCGCAGTCTTGCAGCATCGCCCGGGACTCTCGCAGGGCTAGTGGAGGCAATCTGCAATAGGCAATGAAACTGCGCAAGATCTGAACGGACTGCGCAATGGCTGCCACGTTTCGGATTCGCGCATCAAGTATTGTCGATAGCGTCCTCGGGACATTCCGGGGCTCTTTGGACACTCAGAGGAACATATGATGAAAAATTTCCTGTACTCGGTCGCGGCCGCTGCGACGCTGGCCTTCGGACACGCCGCACCCGCCATGGCACAAGACTATGACCTGGACGGCATGCAGCAGAGCCTGACCATGCTGGAACTGACTGTGTCGCAGATCTTCACGCGAAACGGCATCGATGTCGACCCGCGGACACTCGACCTGTCGCAGATCGCCCAGATCGTTTCGCGCTTCGACTCCGGTGACGACCAGCCTACCCGTTCCGAGCTCGAGTTCATCATCAATCGCAACTGACGGTGCCTGCCACGGGCTGATCACAAAGGCCCGTGGCCACTTCACCGGGAAAGATCACCAATGAAAACCCGACTGATCGCGGCGCTTCTTACCTTGGTTGCAGGCGCCGGCTCTACGCAGGACATGGCGGCAAATCAGATTATGCGGTGGTCCGAGCATGTCGGCGAGATGACCACGTCGATGCCCCCCGCCACGGAACCTACCCGGGAGCGCCTCCGTGACACGCTGCGGTTCGAGCCTTGGCAGATGCTGGGTGACCTGTTCCGCGATGACATTGTCCTCCTGATGCGGCACGGTCCAACCGACTGGTCGTACGACGATCCCAAAGGCGTGCTTCCAACCGATTGCTCGAAACAGCGGTTGATGACGCCGGAAGGCCAAGATCAAATGCGTGACCTCGGAATTCTGTTGGCAGGCAATGGCATCGTTCCAGGCCGCATCCTCGTCAGCGAATGGTGCCGAAACCAGCAGACACTAGACGCGCTGCTGGAAGGTATCGGCCTCGTCTCCCCCGACTTCGCCACCCGCGCCGATATTGAGACGATCCCGGCTGCCAACCTTCTTCTGTCGCTTAAAGGTGCCGAGACGGTAACTGAACTCAGGCACATGATCGGCGAGTGGCAGGGCAGCGCCGCCGGGCCGCTGCTGATCATAACGCATTTCACCAATATCGCGGAACTGACGGAATTCCACGTCTACGAAGGTGAAATCCTCGTTCTCGATCCCGACAAGCGGAGTCGTGTGCTGGGGTATCTGCGGCTGAAAAGCGCCGCCCCGGACGTCGGCCATTTCGACGCTGCGAACGGACCCAGATAGACTGCCGGCCTGAAAGACCACGCTAGTTGAGCCCACATGCGCTCGCGACTGCGTGCGTTCAGGAGCAGCTGCGTCCAGCAGAGATCCCTCCAAGGCCGCAACCTCGGGGCTCGACCTGACGGGACAGGCAGTCATGACAGAAGGCGGCAAGTGCGAGCTAAGGCCGATTTTGGGTGACGCGGGCTGATCAAGCGGCGCGGCTTTCGGTGCCATCCTGTTCGGCGACACCGTCGTTGAATTTGACGCCTTCGACGACGAGAGGCAACTGGTTCGCGCCCTTC
>NZ_FWFV01000013.1 GCF_900172315.1 Palleronia marisminoris | reverse complement strand
CGACCATCCTCGAGGCCGACCAGATCCATGTGATCGAGGACGGCAAGGTGATCGAAAGCGGCCCGGTGCACGAGCTTCTGGGCCACCAGGGTCCGTTCCGGACGCTCTATGAACAGCAGTTCGAGGGATTTCGCGATGCGGCCGCCGAATGACCGCGCCAGCGGCGTGCCGGGCACGGGACGAGTGGAACGGTCCAACGAGGCCCCGGAGATGAACAATGGAGGTCGCACATGAGCGCGCTTCTGACGATCACGGTGGCAGTGCTGACCCGGCAGAGGCCGCGGATGTTGGCCGACCTCATCGACAGTTTCGCAAAGCTGCAGATCCCGCCCGATTGCGAGGTGCGGTTCCTGGTGGTCGAGAACGACGATGCGCCCAACAGTCGCGGCGTCGTCGAAGCGCGAGAAGGGCGCCTGCCGGGGGGCGCGCTGGACTACGTGCTCGAGACCGAGCCCGGCATCCCCTTCGGCCGCAACCGCGCCGCGAAGGAGGCGCTCGCCGCCGGGCATGAGCTGCTGGCCTTCGTGGACGATGACGAGGTCGTGGCCGACGACTGGCTGGCCCACCTGGTTGCGGGCTACCGGCTGAGCGGCGCCGCGCTGATCGGCGCGCCGCTGGGCATCCACCCCCCGCAGGAGGGGCTGAGCTGGACGCAGAAGCGGATGCACGACTGCATCCGCCGCCGCTATGCCCGCAAGGAAGCCCGCGCGACCCGCCGCGCGGGGCTCAAGGGCACGCCGGGAGTGACCATCGTGACGAATAACTGGCTGGCCGAGACCCGCATCTTCCGCGACCACGACATCTGGTTCGACGAGGCGATGCGGTTTACCGGCGGGACCGACGCGAAACTTTCGGCCGAGGTGAAGAAGGCGGGGCTGCCGACCGCCTGGATCGCAGACGCCCATGTCTACGAGATCGTCCCGCCCGAGCGCCTGACCTTCGCCTACCAGTTCGCCCGCGGCCGAGATCAGTCCAACACCAATTTCCGGCGCAAGATCGACATGTCCGGTGCGACGCGCTGGTCGGTCCTCGTGTCGGTTCCGCTCAAGGCGCTCAGCGCGGCGGTTCTGGCGGTGCTGCTGATCCCGACGAACGGGCGCACGATGCTGGACCTTGCGCGGACCACCGGCTGGATGGCGGGGCGGATCGGTGCGCTTTTCGGCAGCCGCTCGACGCTTTATGCGCGAACCACGGGGCACTGAGCCGCTCCCTTCCCGCGGCGCGCCAAGTCGCATATCCGAAAGACCCCGGCACGAAGAATGTATGACGCATGGCCCAACTCTCTAGCGCCGCGCCCGACGGCACCCAGGTGAGCGACGCGCAGATCCTCGACGCGGCGCGGCGCGTGCTGACCACCGAGTCCGAGGCGCTTGCCCTCATGGCGGCGCATTTGCCCGACGGGTTCGCCGGTGCGGTGCGGGCGATCCATGCGGTTGCGGGACGGGTCATCGTCGCGGGCGTGGGCAAGTCCGGCCATGTCGGGCGCAAGATCGCGGCGACGCTGTCCTCGACCGGCACGCCCGCGCATTTCATCCACCCGACCGAGGCGAGCCACGGCGATCTCGGCATGATCGGCTCGGGCGATCTGTGCGTGATGATCTCGAACTCGGGCGAAACGGCCGAGCTCGGCGACCTGATGGCCTACTGCCGGCGCTTCGGCTTGCCGATCGTCGCGATCTCGGGGCGGGCGGGATCGACGCTGATGCGGGCCGCGACGCATGGCCTCTTGCTGCCCGCCGCGGCCGAGGCCTGCCCGATGGGCCTTGCCCCCACGACCTCGACCACCGCGACGATGGCTTTGGGCGACGCGCTTGCAATCGCCCTGATGGAGCTTCGCGGCTTCACCGCGGAACGCTTCGGCGTATTCCACCCCGGCGGTAAGCTGGGCGCACAGCTCGCCCGGGTCGAAAGCCTGATGGCCACGGGGAACAAACTACCGCGCGTGACAGCCGACACGCCAATGGGCGAGACGCTGATCGAGATGACGTCCAAGGGCTACGGGGTCGCCGCCGTGGTCGGGCTCGACGGGCGGCTGGTCGGCGTCGTCACGGATGGAGACCTCCGGCGCAACATGGCGGACCTGATGAACCGCACCGCCGGCGACGTGGCCAACCCCGACCCCGTGACGATCGCGCCGGACATGCTCGCCGCCGAGGCGATGGCGGTGTTGCAGGCGCGCAAGATCTCGGTCCTCGTCGTTCTGGGCGAGGATGCCCGCCCCGTCGGGGTGCTGCATATCCACGACCTTCTGCGCGCCGGAGTTGCCTGAAATGAAGACCGCCATCGTGATCCCCGCCCGCTATGCCTCGACCCGCTACCCGGGTAAGCCGCTGGCCGAGCTGACCCTGCCCGACGGCAGCCGCAAGAGCCTGATCCAGCTGACGTGGGAGGCCGCGCAGGCGGTTGCGGGCGACCACCCTGTCCTCGTGGCGTCTGACGACGACCGCATCCGCACGGCGGCCGAGAGGTTCGGGGCCGAGGTCGTAATGACGCCCGAAACCTGCCGCAACGGGACCGAACGCTGCGCGGCGGCGGTCGAGGCGGCGGGGCTGGACGCCGACGTGATCGTGAACCTGCAAGGCGACGCTCCTCTGACGCCGCCGTGGTTCATCGAGGCGCTGATCGACGAGATGGCGCGGGGGAGGGCCCGTGTCGCCACGCCCGTCCTGCGCTGCGACGCCGTGACCTACGGCCATTTCGTCGAGGACCGGAAGGCCGGCCGCGTCGGCGGAACCACCGCCGTCTTCGGGACCGATCGCAGCGCGCTTTACTTCTCGAAGGAGGTCATCCCGTGGCTCGACCCGGCGAAGATCGACCCCGACAACATCCCGGTCTTTCACCATGTCGGCGTCTACGCCTACACGCGCGACGCTCTCTCCGCCTACGGAACCCTGCCCGAGGGCACGTTGGAGCGGCTCGAGGGGCTGGAGCAACTCCGGTTCCTGGAAAACGGCTGGCCCGTCACCTGCGTCGAGGTCGACGCTCGCGGCCGCGTCTTCTGGGAGCTGAACAACCCCGGCGACGTCGCCCGCATCGAATCCGTTCTCTGACCCGAAGGCCAGCCCCATGACCGTGACCATCCGCGACATCGAGATCGGCGGCGACGCCGCCATCGCCCTGATCTCCGGCCCGTGCCAACTGGAAAGCCTCGACCACGCGCGCATGATGGCCGAGCGCATCGCGCAGGCCTGCGCGCCGACCGGCACGCGCTTCATCTTCAAGGCCAGCTACGACAAGGCGAACCGTTCGTCGCTGTCGACGGCCCGCGGCCTTGGGATGGAGGAAGGCCTGTCGATCCTGTCGAAGATCCGCGACGAGTTCGGCTGCCCCACCCTGACCGACGTCCACCTGCCGGACCATTGCGCCCCGGCGGCCGAGGCTTGCGACGTGATCCAGATCCCCGCCTTCCTCTGCCGGCAGACCGACCTGCTGCTGGCGGCGGGCGAGACGGGCGCGGCGATCAACGTCAAGAAGGGCCAGTTCCTGGCGCCGTGGGACATGGCCAACGTGGCCGCCAAGATCGCCTCGACCGGGAACGAGCGCATCCTGCTCTGCGATCGGGGCACCTCGTTCGGCTACAACACCCTGGTCAGCGACTTCCGCGGCCTGCCGATCATGGCGCAGACGGGCTACCCGGTGGTCTTCGACGCGACCCATTCCGTCCAACAGCCCGGCGGGCAGGGCACCACCAGCGGCGGCCAGCGCGAGTTCGCCCCCCTCCTTGCCCGGGCGGCCTGCGCCGTCGGCGTCTCGGCCCTGTTCATCGAGACGCACGAGGATCCCGACAACGCGCCGTCGGACGGGCCGAACATGATCCCGGTAGACCAGATGGAGGACCTGATCGGAACTCTCCGCGCCATCGACGACCTGATGAAGGGGCGGTGATCGCCTACCAGTCGAGAAGATCGAGGATGCCGGCCATCGACTCGTCGGCGAAGATCACGTCGTTCCCGGCGCCGCCCATGATCACGTTCGCCTGCTGCGAGCCATAGATCGTATCCGCCCCGTCACCCCCTTCGATCGTGTCGGCACCTTCATCGGCGAAGATCAGGTCGTCGCCCGTTCCGCCGACGAGCGAATCGTCACCGCGACCACCATGCAGAACATCGTTGCCCGCCCCCCCGATCAGCGTGTCGTGCCAGTCTCCGCCGAACATCCGGTCGTCCCCTTCCTGTCCGTCCAGAAAATCGAGCCCGCCATCCCCGTACATGACGTCGTTTCCGTCGCCCCCGTAGAGCGTGTCGTTCCACGCGCCGCCCGACAGCGTGTCGTTCCCCATCCCGCCGTGAAGCACGTCCTTGCCGTCATCCCCCGACAGGACATCGGCCCCGGCACCGCCATGCAAAGTGTCGTCGTCGCGCCCGCCAAGCAGGAAATCGTTGCCGTCATTGCCCAGGATCAGGTCCGCCCCGCCCCCGCCATCGAACCGATCCGCGTCCGCCCCGCCCTCGAGCGTATCGCGGCCCGAGCCGCCGAGGATCACCGCCGTCCCGGCCGACGCGGTTCCCACGTGATGGTCGTCGCCCTCGGTCAGTGATTTTGTGGACGTGGCCACGGGGCGATGGAAGTCGAGCGCCCCCTGAACCTCGACGAAGACGGTCTGGTAGTCGCCGAATGTCAGCAGATCACCGGCAAGTCCGTAGCTTTCGACATCCGCCACGGCGCGGGGGCCGAGGCGGTCGCCGGTCGCGTCGATCTCGTGGACGATCGCACCCTCGACCGTCCCCCATTGGCCGAGGTCGAGGCTCAGCATGCCCTGTCCCAACGCCGACGCCGCGACGACGAAGCCGTTGTCGGTCGCGTAGACATGCGCCACTCCGCCATCGAAGCTCGACCGGGACACGAGGATCGCCCCGCCGAGCAGCTCGGCCATCAGGCGGAACGTCTCGCCGGCGACGGTCAGATCCTCGACTCCTGCCTGGCCGCCGAGGTCGTTCGGAGTATTCTGCTGCAAGGGCCAGATGAAGGCGCTGGTCACGTCCTGTGCAACCATCTCGGACATCATCCATACGAGGGTCGAGGCCTGTCGCAACCCCGTCTCGGCCGACAGCAGGTGATCGGTGTTCCACTCGGTCACGTGGTATTCGAGATCGGCGTAGCGCGGATCGGCCGCCCAGGCGTCGAGCCGATCGAAATAGTACTCGAAGCTGTCCAGATCGGCGAACGTCCCGCGCGTGTAGTAGTGGACGATCACCGAATCGAGGGCGTCGGCTGCCGCGTCGGACAGGCTGTCCATGATGTAGTCGTTCTGCAGCCAGCCGGGATCGGTGGCGAATTTCCCGTACTGCCCGACCTGGATTCCGATATCCGGTTCGACCCAATCCGGGCCGGCCGTGGCGGCATGATCGTCGATGGCGTCCTGCGCCGCCCGGGCGACGATATCGGCGATCCGCGCGTATTCGACGTGATCCTGTTCCGCCCCGAGCCAGTACTCGTTCCCGATTTCGAGGCTGTCGACCTGCGCGTCGCCCCATTTTCCGCTAAGCAGATCTGCGACGAAGTCATGGACGATGTCGTAGGCGTCCGCGTGGGGCTGCTGCTCGCCCACAGGCCCGACGGTGAGATAGCCGGTCGGAATGACGATGCTGACGCCAAGGTCCGAGGCGCCGGCCCAGTTCATGAAGTCGCTCAGCGGAAGAAGATCGACCACTGCCCCGGTGACCGGGTCGAGGGCTGTCGGTCGGTCGGGATCGCGGAGATCGAAGTACTTCTCGGACACGGTTCCGCCCGGATACCGCACGGCGGAGACGTTCGCCTTCTCGGCCACCTCGTCGAAGGTGCCATCCGCGATGCGGTCCCGGTGAAAGAGAATGTTCGCGCCGAACATCTTGTCCGACACAGGGTTGAAGAAATATTCGGTCCCGACCTCGCCCATCTCGCGCCCCTTGCTGCGATGGATGCAGAGTGGCGGCACATCCGGCCTTTCGGGGACAGCAGTGATGGCGGGATGGTGGCAAACGCCTAGAATAGGCGCCAATTTTCTCCGGTAGTCCTGCGAATAATTTGTCGAGGATGCTCGGCATCCGGCCTGCGACCGCCACGTTTGCTGCCTCAAATCCGGGCGAATGTCGGGTGAACTTCCCGACACAATGCGTGGGGGCGGCGAATGTTTGGATTTCTGGTCTTGCTCGGCGGGATGCTCTCGCTGTCGACCTTTGCCGGGGGGGACGACGACGAAGCGGAGTCTGACGACAGCAGCTCGACTGAAGACGGCGACATCACCGACGGAGAGGTCGTCCCGATTGAGGCGGATGATGGCCACCCGCAGGACTCAGGCGATCCGATCGCCTCCGGTGGACATTCCGCGGGTGGCGGGGTCGTCGTCAAGAATACCGAGGGGCGGGATATGGTGGCCGCGGGCGCGGGGGACGACACCATCGAAGCAGGCGCTGGCGACATCATCCACGGCCAGGGGGGCGACGACGTCATCCACGGGCGCGAGGGCGTTCTGGCTGCGCGGGGCGGGGCGGGGGACGACCTTCTCGACTTCTCGGAGGGCGGCTCGGACGATCCTGTCCTGGAGGGCCGCGGCGAGGATGGCGCCGACACGCTGCGCGGCTCGGCGGGCAATGATTTCCTTGTCGGGGGAGCGGGGGAGGATAGAATCGAAGGCGGGGACGGCGCCGACACGATCATCGGGGGCGAGGATGGCACGATCCACGACATGGGCGGCTTTTCGGCCGAGGATGATGGCGCGCCTGATCACATCGACGCGGGGGACGGGGACGATCTGGTCCTTGCCGGCGCCGGCGACATCGTCCGCCTGGGCGGGGGGGCCGATGTGGTCTCGGTGAACGCTGGCGAGGGCACGTCCGCCAGCATCGTGTTCGAGGATTTCACACCCGGCGAGGATCTGGTCGAAGTGCACGTCCCGGGGGCCGAGGACGGTTCGGCGAATTTCGCCGATTACGTCGCCTCGCGCGTGACGACCGACGCCGGCACGACGATCACCCTGAAAACCGGACAGACCCTGGTGTTCGAGGGGGCCGGGTCCGGTATCTCGGACGACGCTTTCGTGATCATACGCTCCGGACTGACGGCGGCCTAATCGCGCGCCGCGACGATGGCCTCCAGAACCGTATCGAGGCCATCCACCCCGCGCGGCCGCCAGCCGAGGTCGCGAAGGCGGGCCGTGTCCATCTCGCTCACCCCATCGGGATCCCCCCGGTGGGGCAGCGGGTCCGGGATCCCTGCGATCCGGGCATAGCGCTCGAGAAGATCGCGCCGGTCCAGCACGATGTCCGACACGTTCACAACCGGAGGCGGCGTGTCGACGGCCAAGACACGCTCGATGGCGTCGGCCAGGTCGTCGACGTGAAGCTCGGTGCCGATCCGGGGGGCTGGGCGATCTCCGGCGGCGAAGCGCGCGAAGAGGTCGGCCCATTTGTGCCCGCGCCCCGGCACCAGAGGGCCGTAGATGCCGGTCGCACGCAGGCTCGTCCCGCGCCGGCCGAGCGCGCGCTCGGCCGCCAGCTTGACCTCACCGTAGAGCGTGTCGGGCCGCGGCGGCAGTTCCTCGGTCAGCCGGGTGCCGGGCGGGTAGGCGCCATACACGGCGCGGCTGGAAAGGAACACGATGCGCAGCCGCGCCGCTTCGGCTGCATCCATCAGCGAAAGCGTCCCGCCGAGGTTGGCGCGGGTGAAGCCTTCGGGATCGTCTCCTTCGCCGCCCCGGTAGCGGCCCGGGACATGGGTGAAGGCGGCGTGGACCAGCGCGTCCTGGCCCGAGAGGTCCGGCACTTGCCCGAGATGCCAGTCCCGATGCGCCAGCCCCGGAACCTGCCTTCGGCCAATTGTCGTGATCGTATGGCCACGGGCGGCGAGCCATTGTGCCACCGGCCAGCCCACCAGGCCGCTCGCCCCGGTGATCGCGATCCTCATTCGGGCGCCGGCATCCGCGACAAGTCCGGCGCCTCACCCGCCGCATAGCTGTGCCACAGGTCGATCAACGGGCGCAGCCGGTCGGCCTTGTCGTGGTCCTGCCAGGGCTTCTCGTACTGGAAATGAAGGACGCGGATCGCCTTCCAATCCCAGAGCGCGGGCAGGTTGAACCAGACATATTGCAGCATGTTGCAGGTCACCGGCAGGCCGTGCCAGTCGGGGAACCACTCCTGCAGGAAGGTCTGATCGGTGCGCCGCCAGAAGGCGCCCGGCTGGTCGAGGTGTTTCAGCATCGCCTGAAATGTCGCCGGATCGGGGCGCGCGGTGAACACGCCCGAGTTCATCCGGTGGAAGTCGCCGAGCCCCTCGTAGACGTTCGGGGCCGCGCAGAGTTCGGGGTAGTCGAACAGCTTGTCGATGTTGCGCAGGACCAACGTGTCGGCGTCCAGGAACACCACCCGGTCGTAGTCGAGCTGCCAGAGCCGAAGCTTCGCAAAGTTGTCGAGCGGCGTGTGGAAGGCCGGCTTCTCGCCCTTGGTGAAGGGGGCGGCGCCGTGCAACGCCTCGCGCTGGTGGGCCGCGTTGAAGGCGTCCGAGGTCGGCAGAAGCTCCACCGGCACCAGTCGCGCACCAGCGGCTGTCAGCGGTGCAAGCGCGACGGTCGGCACGCCGCCGGTATGCATCACCACGCGGTCCGCCGTGGTGCCGGTCAGCGCCAGCGAGTTCAGAAGCGCCCTCGCCCCCATCGCGAAATCCGCGTTGGTGACGAGGGTGACATAGGCCCGCCTCACGAGACGGACTTCAGCGCCTTGCCTTCGGGGTCCCGCTCGACCTTGGCGCCCAGATCCTTGGTCCAGCCCGAGACGGCCGGCACGCGGCTGCGGTCGATGCGATAGGCGTATTTGCGAGCGACCTCGACCACCTCGTCCAGCAGTCCTTCCTCGAGCGTCGTCGGGTCGAGGCCGAGTGCCAGGAACTGGTCGTTCTTCACGATCAGGTCGTTCTCGGGCGCTTCCTTGCGGGGGTTCGGCAGGTTGGCGATCTTGGCGCCCGTCATCTTCGCGATCATCTCGGCCAGGTCGCGGACGCGGTGCGTCTCGGTCATCTGGTTGAAGATGCGCACCCGCTCGCCCGCTTTCGGCGCGTCACCAAGGGCAAGCTCGATGCAGCGGACCGAGTCGCGGATGTGGATGAAGGCGCGGGTCTGGCCACCGGTGCCATGGACGGTCAGCGGATAGCCGATCGCGGCCTGGATCAGGAAACGGTTCAGCACCGTGCCGTAATCGCCATCATAGTCGAAGCGGTTCACAAGCTGCTCGTGCTTGCGGGTCTGGTCGGTATGGGTGCCCCAGACGATGCCCTGGTGCAGGTCGGTGATCCGCAAGCCGTCGTTCTGCGCGTAGAACTGAAACAGGATCTGATCGAGCGACTTGGTCATGTGATAGACCGAGCCGGGCTTGGTCGGATACAGGATCTCCTGCTCTTTCTTCCCGCTGGGCGTGTCGATCTCGACGTCCAGATAACCCTCGGGGATGGGCGCGCCGACCGAAGAATAGCCGTAGACGCCCATGGTCCCGAGGTGGACCAGATGCGCGTCGATCCCGGTTTCGACCATCGCAGCCAGCACGTTGTGCGTCGCGCTGACGTTGTTGTTGACTGTGTAGACCTTGTGGCGGTCGGTCTTCATCGAATAGGGCGCGGCGCGCTGTTCGGCGAAGTGGATGATCGCGTCGGGCTTCACCTCGGCCAACCAGACCTTGAGACGCTCGTATTCCTTGGCGAGGTCGATCAGGTGGAACTGGATGCGGCGGCCGCTGACCTCGTGCCAGATCCGGCAACGCTCCTGAATCGAGTCCATCGGGGTCAGTGACTGCACGCCAAGCTCGGTGTCGATCCAGCGCCGGGACAGGTTGTCGACGATGTGGACCTCGTGGCCGAGATCGGAAAGGTGCAGCGTCGTGGGCCAGCCGACGAAACCGTCTCCGCCGAGGATCGCGATCTTCATGAGGGTCACTCCAGGTCACATGCGTGACGCCGGTATCACCGCATCGTAACCGTTTCTCAACACCCCATGGCGATCATCCGCCCGGCTTCGGCGCAGTTTGCCAGCGGCCCGCCGTCGTCAGCGCCGTATCGCTGCAGATCTGGCCGAGCGCGCCGCTCAGCCCCTCTTCGAGCGTGGGATGATAGAGCGGCACCTCGGCAACCGAGGAGGCGGTCAGCCGGTTCAGGATCGCCAGCATGAAGAAATGCGCCATGTGCTCGGCCCCCGGCGCGAACATCTCGGCGCCCACCAGGTAGCCATCGCCCGGTGAAGCGAAGAGGCGCACGACCCCGCGATTCCGGTTTTCAACCTTCGCGCGACCCTGATTCTCGAACCGGGCGGTGCCGGACACGCCCGCGTCGGACGGTCCGTCGCCGATCTGGACGATCGCGGGATCGGTGAAGGTCACCTGGAAACGCGGCACGCGCTTGACGGCCGTCACGGCGGGGAAGGCGACGGCGTTGCGTCCCGCCAGTGCGCCCTCTTCCGACGCCTCGTGCAGGACCGGCCTGTCGGCATTCGCGTCGCCCGCGATGAAGATCGGGGCGTCGCCGCATTGCAGGGTGCCGGGGTCGAAGACCGGCAAGCCCTTGTCGTCGCAGTCCAGCCCCGTCGCGTCGAGTCCTAGCCCGTCGAGGTTCGGAGGGCGCCCGGTGGCGACGAGCACACGGTCGAACGTGCCCGCGCCGCCGTCCCACGACAGATGCACCGCGTCGCCCTGCCGCTCTGCCTCGACCGAAACCCCCAGATGCAGCGCCATCTCTTCGGCCATTGCCTGATGGACGGCCTTCTGAACCTCGGGATCCTCGGTGCCGCCCAAGGTACGCTCCCGGTCGAGCAGCGTCACCTCGACCCCCAGCCGTGCGAAGCCCTGCGCCATCTCCAGCCCGATGGCGCCGCCGCCGATCACCGCCAGTGTCTTCGGCAGGTCCTGAAGCTCGAAGATGGACTGGTTCGTCAGGGCGAGGTCTCCCAGCCCCTCCAGCGGCGGGGGGATCATCGGCGACGAGCCGGCTGCAATCACGACGGCCCGCGCTTCGACGGTGTCGCCGTTGTCGAGGGACAGCGTTGTGGGGCCGGTGAAACGGGCGCGCGCCTTGATGCAGGTGTCGGCGGGCAGCTCGTCGAACACCTTCCGGGTGGAGGCGGCGAAGTCGTCGCGGAACCGGCGGACCCGGTCCATCACGGCGGGGCCATCCACCGACACCTCGCCGGTGCGGATGCCGAACGTGCCCGCATCCCGCGCCCTGTGGGCGGCATGAGCGGCGGCGAGCAGCAGTTTCGAGGGCATGCAGCCACGATTCGCGCACATGGTGCCGTCGAAGTAGGGGTCGATCAGCCGGGTCGTCGCGCCGGCTTCGCGCGCAGCCCGCTCGGCCGAGATTCCCGCGGTTCCGGCGCCGATCACGGCGACGTCGCAGCTGTGGGTGGTCATGCTTGGCTCCTTCGCGACCGTTCCGGAGCGTTGACCTAGGGCGCTTGGGCCGAAGCGCTAACGCGGTCAGATCGCGGGCAGGCGCCCAATCAGGCAGAAGCGCAGGCGTCCGCAGGGGCGGGCATCCTCGATCGCGCCACCCGGCGCTGCCATGTAGGTGCGTGCCGTCGCGGCGATGTCGGCCGCATCCTCGACAGGGTCGACCCCGGCGAAGAGGTAGCCGGTCCCTCGCCCCTGCACCGATAGCGCCACCGGCTTTCCGCAGGCGTTCAGGCATTCATGGAGCCGCAGCTCGACGCCTTCGGGCAGGGCGTCGCGCAGGGGCCCGGTCTCGACGCCCGGGCGGCAGGTCGCGCAAAGGTGGAGGATCGCGGTCAATCCGGCTGCCGCAGCAGGTAGGTGTCCATGATCCAGCCGTGCCTCTCGCGCGCCGCGGCGCGAGCGGAGACGATGCGGTAGGTGGCCTCGGCCAGGGGGCCGCGGTCGATGATCTGCTCGGCCATCCCGAGGTAGGCGCCCCACCAGATATGGAGGTCACCGGGCAGCGCCTGAAAGCTGCATTCGCCGTCCAGCATCACGACGACCGTCTCGGCCCCCTCGGGCCAGCCGCTGTCTCGCAGGCGGCGGCCGGTGGTCACGGTGACGGGGCCGTTGACCGTGTTGAACGGGATCGCGTGGGCGGCCGTCAGCGCCTGCAGCGCCGTGATGCCGGGGATGACGCGCGCGCGCGCGCCCGGCAGGCGCTGGGCGATCCGCAGGGTCGAATCGTAGAGGCCAGGATCGCCCCAGACCAGAAGTGTCACGGTCGGTGCGTCGCCGATCGCCTCACACCAGCGCTCCGCGATCTCGTCGTGCCAGGCGCGGACGCGCTGCTGGTAGGGCAGGCTTTGGTCGCGGGTGGGATAGTCGAAATGGACGATCCGCGCGCGACTGCCGGCGTCAGCCACGATTCGCTCGCGCAGATGGGCGAGGTCATCCTTCGCGGCCTTGCGCGGGATAAGGATCAACTCGGCCTCGGCGATCGCGCGGCGGCCTTCAAGGGTGACATGTTCGGGGTTGCCGGTGCCGATGCCGACCAGCGTGATCTCAACCATCGGCCAGCGGACCGTAGAGGATCAGCGCGGCATGCTCGGACCGTTCGGCGGCAAGGCGCTCGGCCAGGTCCGCCACCGTGGCGCGCGTGATGATCTGATCGGAGGTCGAGACGGCCTCGGCCAGGATGGCGGGCTGCGTCGGGGGCAGGCCGCGCGCGATCAGCGCCTCGGCCAGCGCAGGGAACGTGCGCTTGCCCATGAACACCACGGTCGAGGCGGTAGGATCGGCCAGCGCGTCGAGGTCGAGGTCGCCGGGCAGCGCGCCGCTCGCGTCGTGGCCGGTGACGAACTGCACCCGGCGTGCGGTCAGCCGCCGCGTCAGGGGGATGCCCGCCGCCGCCGCCGCCGCGATGGCCGAGGGGATGCCCGGCACGATCTCGTAAGGGATGCCGGCGGCCTTCAGCGCCAGAAGCTCCTCTTCCAGCCGCCCGAACACACCTGGGTCGCCGGATTTCAGGCGCACGATGCGCCCGCCCTCGGTGGCGTAGTCCACCAGCAGTCGGCTGACGTGGTCCTGCCGGGGCGACGGGCGCCCGGCGCGCTTGCCGACGGCGACAAGGTCGGCCCCGGCGCGCGCGTGGGACAGGATCGGCCCCGAGGACAGGTCGTCGAACAGCACCGCATCGGCCCGCTTCAGGCGGTCGACGGCCTTGAGGGTCAGAAGCTCTGGGTCGCCGGGGCCCGAGCCGACGAAGCTGACGAAACCGGTCATGAGGGCGCTTTAGGCGCGTGGGCCCGCGAGGGAAAGTTTTTCCGTGCGGGCGACGGCATTGCAGTCGCAAACAGGGCGCGGATTGCCGTTGGTCGACGCGCGTCCGGGTGCCGTCCGGATATGCGTCGGACAAGCCGCTTAACGAGAGTCCCCCTCATGTTCGTCGATATCGTCACCGCTGCCATCGTCCTCGCCAGCCTCGGCGCCGGGGCGTGGATCATCCGCCATTCCTATCCCAAGCTGCGAATTCCCAGCCTGTCAGTCTTCCGCTGAGATCATGTGGAAGAAGGTGCCCGTCACGTTGCCGCGGCGGGCACCCGTTTCGGGCACCGCGTTCCCGTCCGCGTCGGCGACCTGCGCAAGCGGCGCGTCGGGCTGGTCCAGAACGGTGGAATAGTGGAACTCGTGACCGCGCAGCACGGCGCCGGGCGCGTGGCCGGGCATGGCCTCGGTCAGCGTCGCGCGGCGGTAGCCGAGATGGAACTTCCTCGTCTCGTACGAGGTGACGAGGCCCAGCAGGCCCGCCATCTCGTGCCGCTCCCCCCCTTTGTCGATCAGCGCGGTGCCGAGCGCCATGTAGCCGCCGCATTCGCCGTGCACGGGCTTCTGCTCGGCGTGGGCACGAAGGGTGCGCCGGAAGGTGGCGGCGGCGGCGATGCGGCCGGCGTGAAGCTCTGGGTAGCCGCCGGGTAGCCAGACGAGGTCGGCGTCGGGAACGGGATCGTCGGCGAGGGGCGAGAAGGGCAGGATCTCGGCCCCCGCCTGCCGCCACCCCTCCAGAAGATGCGGATAGGTGAACGAGAACGCCGCATCCTGCGCAAGCGCGATGCGCTGGGCGGGCGGTTTCGGCAGCGGGCCGGGCTGCAGCGCGATGCCTGCGCGGGCGGCGGCGATGACGGTGTCGAGGTCGATATTCTCGGTCAGGAAGGCGGCGTATCCGGCGATGGCGGCGTCGAGGTCCGGGTGCTCGACCGCCTGAATCAGGCCAAGGTGGCGTTCGGGCAGGGCAAGGTCTCCGCGCCGGGGCAGCGCACCGAGCACGGTCAGGCCGGCGCGCTCCATCCCCAGCCGGGTCAGCCGCTCGTGCCGGGGCGAGGCGACGCGGTTCAGGATGACGCCCGCGAAGGGCAGGTCGGGCGCGTAGGTGGCGAAGCCAAGCGCGGTGGCCGCCGCCGATTGCGCCTGCCCGCCCACGTCGAGCACCAGGATCACCGGCCAGCCCATCCGCTGCGCCGTCTCGGCCGAGGTGCCGAACCCCGCGCGGCCCCGCGTGGCGACCCCGTCATAGAGGCCCATCGACCCCTCGCCCACGCAGATATCCGCGTCGCCGGCGCGGGCGGCCAGCGCGCCGAGCAGCCCCTCGTCCATCGCCCAGCTGTCGAGGTTGAAGGATGGCCGGCCGCTGGCGGCGAAGTGGAAGGCGGGGTCGATATAGTCCGGGCCGGACTTGAAGGGCTGCACGGCGAGGCCCCGATCGGCGAGGGCGCGCAGGAGGCCCAGCATCACGGTCGTCTTGCCGGTGCCCGAGGCCGGGGCCGAGACGAAGAGGCCGGGGGGAAGCGTCATGGCGTGCCCTTTCAAGGGGGGTCAGTCGTCGGCGGGTTGCCAATCGCTCCAGGGGGAATCGGCGGATTGGGGGCGGTAGCGGCGGTCGTAGCCCGCGGCGTAGAGGCGGCTTTCGGTGAATTTGGTCGCACCAAGGGCATGGCCGACGAGGATCAGGGCGGTGCGGGTGATGCCTTCTGGCAGGGTCGCCTCGACGGTGGAGAGGGTGGCGCTGTGGATGCGCTCGTCCGGCCAGCTTGCCCGGAAGACGACGGCCACGGGGCAGTCGGCGCCGTAGGCGGGGGTCAGGTCGCTGACCACGGTGGCGAGGTTCTGGACCGACAGGTGGATCGCCAGCGTCGCGCCGGTGGCGGCGAAGTTGGTCAGCGTCTCGCCCTCGGGCATCGAGGAGGCGCGGCCGGGCGTGCGGGTCAGGACGACCGATTGCGCGACGCCGGGCAGCGTCAGTTCCGACCCGAGCGCCGCGGCGGCAGCGGCGAACGACGGCACGCCGGGGGTGACGGTGTAGGGGATGCCCAAGGCGTCGAGGCGCCGGATCTGCTCGCCCATGGCCGACCAGACCGACAGGTCGCCGGAATGGAGGCGGGCGACGTCGTGGCCAGCCTCATGGGCGCGGGCGATCTCGGCCATGATCGCATCGAGGTCCATCGGCGCGGTGTTCACGATCTGCGCGCCTGCGGGACAATGCTCCAACACCGCCTCGGGGACCAGCGAGCCAGCATAGAGGCAGACGGGGCAGGCGGCGATCAGGTCGCGGCCACGCAGGGTCAGAAGGTCCGGTGCGCCGGGGCCGGCGCCGATGAAGTGGACGGTCATGAGGTCTCTCCCGAGCTGGCGGCGAGCGCGCAGGTAGCCATGCGGTCGGCCGAGACGACGCGCGGTGACAGAAGGCGCGCGCCCGGCCCGGCGGCGGCGAGGGCCGCGGCTTCGGCCACGCTGCCGGTGTTGCGATGGGTGCGCGAGGCGGCGCTGTCGGTCTGCGTTCGCGCCGCGGTCAGCGCGTCCGGCGGGACGGCATGGACCGGCAGGCCGAGCCGCTTGGCCAGCGGCGCGAGCGCCTGGGCCTTGTCGGCGGCGGTGGCCAGCGCGTCTGGGGTCCCATCGGTGGCGGCAAGCGCATCGGCAAGGCTCTCAACGGTCGCCGCGCGGCGGAAGCCGAAGCCGGCGACGATCATGGCGACCAGCTCCATTGCAGGAGGGGGAAGGCGTTGTCCCAGCCGCGGAAGCCGCCGATGGAGGTCGGGCGGGCGGTCTGGACCCGCAGGAGTTCTCCGCCAAGCCGGGCCTCGGCGGCGAGGACCAAAGCCTCGCTTTCCAAGGTGACGGCGTTGACCACGAGGCGGGCACCGAGTCTGGTCAGCCGGCCCAGCAGCGCCTCGGTCAGCCCGCCGCCGACGAAGATCGCGTCGGGCGGGGCGAGGCCGTCGAGCGCGTAGGGCGCGGCGCCCTCGACCACGCGCAGCCGGTCCTGCCCCAGCGCATCGGCGTTCGCGCGGATGCGGGCGGCGCGGTCGGGGCGACGCTCGATTGCGGTGGCGGTGCAGGCGGGATGCGCCATGAGCCACTCTATCGCGATCGAGCCGCTGCCGCTGCCGATGTCCCACAGGTGCTCGCCCGCGCGGGGGGCGAGGGCCGACAGGGTCAGCGCGCGGATCGGACGCTTGGTGATCTGGCCATCGTTGTCGAACGTTTCGTCCGGGCGGCCCGCCGACAGGGGCAGGGCAGGACCGGCAGGCTCGATGGCGACCGCAACGGGATGAGCGTGATCGGCTGTCAGCGCATCGGCGCGGGCGGTGGTGATCCGCTCGCGCGGGCCACCGAGCGCCTCGAGGACCGTCATCTGCGAGGCGCCGAACCCGATGCCCGACAGCCACGCGCCCAGTTCGGCCACCGCGGCGCCGTCGCGCAGGGTCGCGATGATCCGGGTGCCGGGGGCGAGGTGCGGGCGCAGGCGCGTCAGGGGCGCGGCGTGTAGACCGAGGCACACGGTCCGCTCCAGCGGCCAGCCAAGGCGATTGGCGGCCAGCGAGAACACGGACGCGCCGGGGAAGGCGTGCCATTCCGACCGCTCCAGATCACGCACCAGAACCGAGCCCGCACCGAACCAGAACGGATCACCCGAGGCCAGCACGGCGACGGGGCGCCCGCGCCGCTCCATCAGCAGGGGCAGGCCATCGGCGAAGGGGACGGGCCACTGGACCCGCTCGCCCCCGGTCGGCACCAGCGACAGGTGGCGGGGCGGGCCCATGACCACCTCGGCAGCATTTAAAGCGGCGCGCGCGGCGGGGGTCAGGCCGTCCGGCCCGTCCTCTCCGACGCCGATGATGCTGAGCCAGGGGCCGGTCATGCGCTCTCCGCTCTTTGCGTGGACGGAGGGGTGGCACGGGGGGCGCGGCGCGGCAAGGGGCTGTTGCCCCGAGCCTCGGCGAGGGGCATTGATGGGGTCATGGAAGCGCCCAACGTCCTGATCCTCGGCGGCACGACCGAGGCGACCGCCTTATGTCGCGCCATGACCGATGCGGGGGTCGCCGGCACGATCTCGTTCGCGGGGCGGGTCGAGCGGCCGGTGCGCCAGCCCCTGCCGCAGCGGGTCGGGGGGTTCGGCGGGATCCCGGGACTGGTGGCGTACCTGCGCGAGAACCGGATCACCCACCTGATCGACGCGACTCACCCCTTCGCCGCGCAGATGAGCATCCATGCCGTCGCCGCCGCGGCCGAGGCCGGGGTGCCGTTGCTGGCCCTGACGCGGCCGGCCTGGGACCCGCAGCCGGGGGACAGTTGGGTGCGTGTGCCCGATCTTGTTGGCGCAGTGCGTGCGCTCGACGGTCCACGACGGCGGGTCATGCTGGCGATCGGGCGGATGCATCTGGGCCTCTTCGCGCACCACCCACAGCACTTCTACCTGCTGCGCCTCGTCGATCCGCCCGATGGGCCGCTGCCGGTCCCGGACGCGCATGTCGAGGTCTCTCGTGGGCCGTTCACGCTGCAGGACGACCGCGCCCTGATCGAGAGGCACGCGATCGACCTGATCGTCTCGAAGAACGCGGGCGGCAATGGCGCTCGCGCCAAGATCGATGCTGCGCGCGTCATGGGGCTGCCGGTCGTGATGATCGATCGACCCGCGCTGCCCCCACGGATCGAGGTGCATGAGGTGGCCGCTGCGCTGGAGTGGCTGCACGCCTAGTCCGGCCACACTCTTGCAACGGGTGCGGTTGCGACATAGCTCTTGCCCTACCTCGGGGTGCTCGTTCGACGGGCTGAGATGCGGACCTTCCGCGAACCCGCAAAACCTGATCCGGCTAGCACCGGCGGAGGGAAGGTAGGTCGGCGCAAGCCCCTTTCCCCACCGGCGAAAAGGAGGCGACATGCGTTTCGCGATACCTGCCCTTCTCCTCGCCGCCAGTCCCGTCCTGGCGCAGGAAACTCCCGTTCTCGACGTCTACACCTACGACAGCTTCGTGTCCGAATGGGGCCCCGGCCCCGCCATCGAGGAGGCGTTCGAGGCGACCTGCAGCTGCGATCTGCAATTCACCGCAGCGGGCGACGGCGCGGCGCTGCTGTCGCGCCTTCGGCTCGAAGGGGCGCGGACCGATGCGGACGTGGTCGTGGGCCTCGACACCAACCTGATGGCCGAGGCGCGCGAGACGAGCCTCTTCGCGCCCTCGGGGGTCGAGGGCGTGGACTGGGACCTGCCCATCGAGTGGGACAGCGAGATCTTCGTTCCCTTCGACTGGGGCTACTTCGCCTTCGTCCACCGCAAGGGCTTCGACGCCCCGTCGAACTTTCGCGAACTGGGCGAGAGCGACGTTTCCATCATCATCCAGGACCCGCGCAGCTCGACCCCCGGGCTGGGCCTGCTGCTGTGGGTGAAGGCGGCATACGGCGACGAGGCCCCCGCGATCTGGGAGAGCCTGTCGGACAACATCGTCACCGTCACGCCGGGTTGGTCCGAGGCCTACAACCTGTTCCTCGAGGGCGAGGCCGAGATGGTCCTCAGCTACACGACCTCGCCCGCCTATCACTTGATCGGCGAGGGGGACGACGGCTTCGCCGCCGCGCCCTTCGAGGAAGGCCACTATCTGCAGATCGAGGTCGCGGGCGCGGTCGAGGGATCGAATCAGATCGAGTTGGCGCGCGACTTCCTGTCGTTCCTGGCGACGGACGCGGCGCAGTCGGTGCTGCCGACGACGAACTGGATGTATCCGGCCAAGACGCCCGAGGGCGGCCTGCCCGACGGCTTCGACGCCCTGATCCGGCCCGCCAACGCCCTGCTGACTCCCATAGACGAAACGCCCGAGACCATCGACGCCGCGCTGGACGAATGGCGCGCCGCCCTCAGCCGCTGATCTTTGCCGGAGCGGCCGCTGCCAGCCTGGTGGCGGCCCTCGTCGCCGGCTCGCTCGTCGCGGTTCTGAGCCGCGCCGAGGGGGGGGCGCTGAGCCCCGGCGACTGGGCTGCGGTGCGATTCACGCTGTGGCAGGCGGTGGTGTCGGCCGCGCTGTCGGTGGGCCTCGCGGTGCCGGTGGCACGGGCGCTCGCGCGGCGGCAATTCCCGGGGAGGGGGCTTCTGGTCACGCTTCTGGGCGCGCCCTTCATCCTGCCGGTGATCGTCGCGATCCTTGGCCTTCTGATGGTCTTCGGCCGCGCGGGCTGGGTGAACGACGCCGGAGCCGCGCTCGGCTTGCCGCCCCTGTCGATCTACGGCGCGCACGGGGTGATCCTGGCGCATGTGTTCTTCAACCTGCCACTGGCGACGCGGCTGATCCTGCAAGGCTGGCAGGCGATCCCGGCCGAGCGGTTCCGCCTTGCCGCGTCGCTTGGCATGGCGCGGGGCGACATCGCGCGCCATATCGAATGGCCTATGCTGCGGGCTGTCGTGCCGGGTGCCGCGCTGGTGGTCTTCATGATCTGCACCACCAGCTTCGCCGTGGCGCTGACGTTGGGCGGCGGTCCGCGGGCCACGACGATCGAGCTGGCGATCTACCAGGCGTTCCGCTTCGATTTCGAGCTTGGGCGCGCGGCGCTGTTGGCCCTGCTGCAGCTTGCGGTGACCGCGGGGTTCGGGGCGCTCGCGCTGTGGGTCGCGGTGCCCGAAGCGATGGGGCGCGGCCTCGATCGGGTGGTGCGACGCTGGGACCTGGGGCCGGCATGGGGGGATGCGGTGTGGATCGCGCTCGCCTCGGCGTTCCTGCTGACGCCGCTGCTGGCGCTGCTGCTGCGGGGCCTTCCGGCGATGATCGGGCTTCCGGGCTCGGTCTGGGTCGCAGCGGGACATTCGATATGGGTGGCGGCCGTTTCCGCCACTACATGCACCGGCACGGCGCTTGCCATCGCGGTTGCTGCGGCGCGGGTCCGCCGGGGGCGGAGCATCGAGCTGGCCGGGATGTTGGGGCTTGCCGCCTCTCCGTTGGTGCTGGGAACGGGGCTGTTCATCGTGACTTATCCGTTCGCGCGACCTGACACGCTGGCCTTGCCGGTCACAGCGCTGGTGAACACGGTCATGGCGCTGCCCTTCGCGCTGCGCGCCCTCGTCCCCGCCGTTCAGCGGGTCGAGGAGGAATATGCGCCTCTCGCAGCGTCGCTTGGGATGGGGGATGCCGTGTGGGCGCGCCGGGTGCTGTGGCCGCGGTTGCGGCGGCCGTTGGGATTTTCCGCGGGTCTGGCGGCGGCGCTGTCGATGGGCGACCTGGGGGTGATTGCGCTGTTCGCCGACACCGAAAGCGCCACCTTGCCCTTGCAGCTTTATCGGTTGATGGGGGCTTACCGGATGGACGATGCGGCGGGGGCGGCGGTTCTGCTGCTGGCGCTAAGCCTCGCCGCGTTCTGGATTTGCGACCGTGGGGGCCGTGTCGATGCTGACGCTTGAGGGGCTGGTCATCCGCCAGGGCGAATTCGTCCTTCGCGCCGATCTGGTGGTCCCGGCCGGCGCGCAGGTCGCGGTGATGGGGCCGTCCGGGGCCGGCAAATCGACGCTTCTTTCGGTGATCGGCGGCTTCTTCGACGCGGACGAGGGGCGGATCCTGTGGGAGGGGGAGCGGATCGACACCTTCGCCCCCGGCAAGCGGCCGGTCGCGACGATCTTCCAGGACAACAACCTGTTTCCCCACATGAGCGCGGCCGAGAACGTCGCCCTCGGGATCCGTCCCTCGGGCCGCCTGAGCCGGGATGAGCGGGAGCGCGTGGACGAGGCGCTTGTCGCCGTGGGCCTCGACGGATTCGAAGACCGCAAGCCCGGAAGCCTGTCCGGCGGGCAGCAGAGTCGGGTCGCCTTCGCCCGGGCGCTTCTGCAGGAGAGGCCGCTTCTGCTGCTGGACGAACCTTTCGCCGCGCTCGGGCCGGCGATGCGGGGCGAGATGCAGGCGCTTGTGGGGGATCTGGCGCGCGAGCGGGGGCGCACGATGCTGATGGTCACGCATGATCCCGGAGATGCGCGACGGATCGGGGGCGAGACGATTCTCGTGGCCGATGGACGCGCGGCCGCCCCGATGGCAACGGACGAGCTGCTGCGCGATCCGCCGCCGGCCTTGCGGGACTACCTGGGCAGTTGAGATCCGGCCAAGGAAAAAGGGCGCGCGGATGACCGCACGCCCCTTCTGTCCGGATTTGTGGGCCGATCAGGCGGCCGGCTCGTCCTTGATCTTGCGCTTGTGGGGCGCCCAGATCCGCTTGTTGGTCAGGTAAAGAAGCACCGCCAGAACGCTCAGGATCACCACGCCGGTCAGACCGGCGCGCTTGCGGGCCGCCAGCTTGGGCTCGGCGGTCCACATCATGAAGGCCGATACATCCTTCGACACCTGCTCGAGCGTCGCTTCGGTGCCATCCTCGTAGACGACGTCATCGCCGTAGAGCGGCTGCGGCATCGCGATCCAACCGCCGGGGAAGGTCTCGTTCTCGTAGAGGGTGGCGCCGGCCTGCGTCATCGTCTCGCCGGTATAGCCCATCAGCAGCGAGGTGAGGTATTCCGCCCCCCCCATGCCCTTCACGAGCTGGTTGATCCCGAGTCCATAGGGCCCGTGGAACCCCGCGCGGGCTTTCCCCATCAGGGACAGGTCCGGCGCGTTCGAGAGGGCTGATTCCGGAAAATGGTCGGTCGGGATGGCCGGGCGGAAGTCGCCCTCGCCATCCAGAAGAGCCTCGTCCCAGACTTCGAACTGTGCCGCATAGGCGCGAACCTGATCCTCGGGCAGGCCGGGGCCGTCCTCGGCGCCGAGCGAGCGGAACGCGACATATTGCAGGCCGTGGCAGGCCGAGCAGACCTGCGTGTAGACCTGCAGGCCGCGCTGCAGCTGGAACTGGTCGTAGGTGCCGAACGGACCCTCGAACGGGAACGCGTAGTCGGTGACGTGGCTGTCCTCGCTGCCCGCGGCGTGGGCTGCGCCGGCAAGGCCAAGCGCAACGGCGAGCGAGAGGGTGAGTTGCTTGATCATCATTGTCCTCATTCTCACTCGGCCGGGTTCACGATGGTGGTCGTTCCGCCCGTGGCCGGGGCGTAGTGGCTCGCGTGGTCTTCCTCGATCGTCGCGGGCTGCGGGATCGGCTTTTCGAAGATGCCCAGAAGCGGCAGGATCACCAGGAAGTAGCCGAACCAGTAGGCAGACGCGATCAGCGAGATCGTCGAGTAGGGCTCTTCCGCCGGCATCGCCCCGACCCACATCAGGACGAAGAAGTTCACGATGAAGAGGGCATACCACCACTTGAACATCGGGCGGTACCGGCCCGAGCGGACGCTCGACGTGTCGAGCCAGGGCGCAAGCGCCATGACCGCGATGGCGCCGAACATCGCCAGCACGCCGAAGAACTTGGCGTCGATGATGCCGCCGGTGATCCAGCTTGCGAGCATCACGATCCAGACGTCGCTCGTGAAGGCGCGCAGGATCGCGTAGAAGGGCAGGAAGTACCACTCGGGGACGATGTGCGCCGGGGTCACCAGCGGGTTCGCCTCCATGTAGTTGTCGGGATGGCCGAGGTAGTTCGGCATGAAGCCCACGATGGCGAAGAACACCACGAGGATCACCGCCAGCGCGAAGACGTCCTTCATGACATAGTAGGGCCAGAAGGGCAGCGTGTCCTTCTGTGCGTCCGCCTTCGACGTGCGGCGCACCTCGACCCCGGTCGGGTTGCTGTTGCCGGTGGTGTGGAAGGCCCAGATGTGGACGGCGGTCAGGCCGACCAGGATCATCGGCAGCAGGTAGTGCAGCGAGAAGAAGCGCGTCAGCGTGTATTCACCGACGGCCGGTCCGCCCAGGAGCCAGGTCTGGATCGATTCGCCGATGAAGGGGATCGCGCCGAACAGGCCCGTGATCACCGTGGCGCCCCAGAAGGACATCTGGCCCCAGGGAAGGACGTAGCCCATGAAGGCGGTGCCCATCATCAGGATGTACATCAGGATGCCGATGATCCACGTGACCTCGCGCGGCTCCTTGTAGGTACCGTAATAGAGGTTGCGGAAGATGTGCATGTAGACGGCGACGAAGAACAGCGACGCGCCGTTCATGTGCAGGTAGCGCAGCATGAAGCCGCCGTTCACGTCGCGCATGATGTGCTCGACAGAGGCGAAGGCGGTGTCCGTCGACGGGATGTAGTGCATCACCAGGACGACGCCGGTGGCGATCTGAAGGACCAGGGTGAAGACCAGGACGATGCCCCAGATCCACATCCAGTTGAGGTTCTTGGGCGTCGGGATCATGATCGTGTCGTAGAGAAGACCCACGATCGGCAAGCGCCGGTGCAGCCAGCGCTCGGCCCCGGTATTCGGTTCGTAATGGTCGTGTGGGATTCCGGCCATGCTCAGGTTCTCCTTATCCCAGAACGATCGTGGTTTCGTCGGCGAAGGCCGCGACGGGAACCGGCAGGTTGGTCGGCGCGGGACCGCGGCGGATGCGGCCGGCCGTGTCGTAGTGCGACCCGTGGCAGGGGCAGAACCAGCCGCCGAATTCGCCGGCGCCGTCACCCAGCGGCACGCAGCCCAGGTGGGTGCAGACGCCCATCATCACCAGCCATTCCTCGGCGTTGCCACCCTCGCCCTGGGACAGGGCCCGGTTGGGGTCTGTCGCCGGGGCGTCGCCCTCGATATTTGCGTTCCGCGCGATGGGGTCCGGCAAATCCGCGAGATCGACCGCGTTGGCTTCCGCGATCTCTTCCTCGGTGCGGCGGCGGATGAAGACGGGCTTTCCGAGCCACTGGACCGTCAGCTGGGTGCCGGGTTCGACCCCGCTCACATCCACGCGGATCGAGGAAAGGGCCTGCACGTTGGCGGCCGGGTTCATCTGGTTCACAAGAGGCCACACTGCAGCGCCCGCGACGACGGCGCCGACACCTGCGGTGGCATAGTAGAGAAAGTCGCGGCGTGTGGTGCCGTGATCGTCTGCGTGGGACACGGGGTCGTCTCTCCTTCTAGCGGCCGTCGGATTGGGAGCAGACACGGGAAATCCGCCTGAACCTGGTCCGGCGCGTTGCAGCGCTGTCTAGCGTCTGATTCCCTCGCGGTCCAGCGCGCAAAGCCGCGCAGGCCGTCCGTGGATAGGGCGAATACCGCAGGTTTCGGGCCGATTGCAATAAATGCGACACAGGGGCGCGGCTTGTCCTCCATTGGTCCGCAGGAAGCGCGGCGTGTCGACGGCAACAGCCGGCAGCGATCCGGACGCGTCGGATCGACCGGGATGGAGACAGTCCCTCTAGGGGCCTGCTACCGGTTCTCGGCGGGCGCCGTTGCGGCGAAGGACGGTCGCTCGGCCATGCGCGCGTCGAATGCGGTCAAGCCGGGGCGCCCCTCGCGCCAGGACCGGGCGGCGTGGCGCAAGTCGAGATAGCCCAATGCGCAGACAACGGCGATCTGGCCTATGTGGAGCGGCCCGGAGAGGTGGCTGAGCCATCGATTCTCGAGCGCGTCCAGGGCACGGGTGATCTTGGCCCATTGCGCATCCACGTATTCGGCGGACTGCATCGCCTCGGACCGGACGCGGCCCTCGTAGACCATGAGCACGGCCGCATCCATGATCCCGTCCGCCGTCGCTTCCAGCGTCAGCACATCCCAGATCCGTGCCTGCGGATAAAGACCCGCCCCCGCGCGGTCGTTCAAATAGCGGCAGATCACCCGGCTGTCGTACAGCGCCGGGCCGTCGGGTCGAGCCAGACAGGGAACCTTGCCAAGCGGGTTCTGATTGGCCGGATCCGGGCGCAGGGGCGTCTGGGAGGACGCGCGGAGCGCGACGTCCGACAGCTGGTCGGTCTCGTGCAGGACGACCATGACCTTTCGGACGAAGGGCGACGCGGGGGAGTGATACAGTTCCATCATGGCCGGATCATATCCCGAACCGAGCCAGAGGCGAGCACCTTCCGGGTCAGGCGGCGGTCAATTGGTTGCCCGCGACGCCCTCGATCCGGGTCTCGACGGTGCGGCCCTCGGGGCGGTCGGCGGTGAAGGCGACCTCGGCAAATTGCTCCGTCCGGCCCATGCGGGGGCTTTCCATCAGCACGCGGTGGGTGCGGCCGACCTGCGCGGACAGGTGCTCGGCAACCGCCCTGTCGCCAAGGGCGCGCAGCCGGGCGGCGCGTTCCTTGACCAGCCCGCCGCCGAGCTGCGGCATCCGGGCGGCTGGGGTGCCGGGGCGGGCCGAGTACGGGAAGACGTGCAGCCATGTCAGGCCGCACTCCTCGACCAGCCGGAGGGAGTCGGCGAAATGATCCTCGGTCTCGGTCGGGAAACCGGCGATGATGTCGGCGCCGAAGGTCATCTCGGGGCGCAGGCGGCGGGCTTCGTCGCAGAAGCGGATCGCGTCGCCGCGCAGGTGGCGACGCTTCATCCGTTTGAGGATCAGGTCCGAGCCATGCTGAAGCGACAGGTGCAGGTGGGGCATCAGCCGCTCTTCCTCGGCGATGGCGCGCATCAGGTTCTCGTCGACCTCGATCGAATCGATCGAGCTGATCCGAAGGCGTGGAAGCTCGGGCACCAGCTTGAGGATCCGCATCACAAGGTCGCCAAGGCGCGGCGTGCCAGGCAGGTCGGCGCCCCACGACGTCAGGTCGACGCCGGTCAGGACGATTTCCTCGTAGCCCTGCGCGGCCAGGCGGCGGATCTGTTCGACCACGACGCCCGCGGGGACCGACCGCGAATTGCCCCGGCCGAAGGGGATGATGCAGAAAGTGCAGCGGTGGTCGCAGCCGTTCTGGACCTGCACATAGGCGCGGCTGCGCGTGCCGAAGCCGTCGATCAGGTGGCCGGCGGTTTCGGTCACGGACATGATGTCGTCGACCTGCACGCGCTCGGTCTGCCCCGTGAAATCGGGGGCCATGGCGGCCCATGTGGCGGGCTGCATCTTTTCGGTGTTGCCGATGACGCGCGTGACCTCGGGCATCGCCGCGAAGGTCTCGGGCTCGGTCTGGGCGGCGCAGCCGGTGACGATGACGGCCGCGCCAGGGTTTTCGCGGGCGAGGCGGCGGATGTCTTTCTTTGCCTTGCGCACGGCCTCGGCCGTCACGGCGCAGGTGTTGACCACCACGGCGTCCGACAGGCCATGTTCGGCCGCAAGCGCCTTCATCGCCTCGGTCTCGTACATGTTCAGGCGGCAGCCGTGATTGGAAAAGACGGGGGGCTTCACGAATTGGCCTCCAGCCAGTCGGGGGTCAGGACCCCATCGAAGACATGGGCGGTGGGGCCGGTCATCCAGACGCCGTCGTCGCGCCAGTCGATGTGGATCGTCCCGCCGTCGAGGTCGATGGTCACGCTGCGCCCCACGAGACCCCGGCGATGGGCCGCGACCGCGACGGCGCAGGAGGACGAGCCCGAGGCGAGCGTGATTCCCGCGCCACGCTCCCATACCCGCATCCGCAGGCGGTCAGGGCCGGTGACGTGGGCGATCTGGACGTTGGTGCGCTGGGGGAACAGGGGGTGATGCTCGTGCGCGGGGCCGAAGGTGGCGAGATCCACGCCCTTCACGTCATCCACGAAGAACGTGCAATGCGGGTTGCCCATGCCGGTGGCGAGCGGCGCCCCGTCGATCGGCAAGGCGTCGATGTCCACGTCTTCCGACAGGGGAATCTCGCGCCAGTCGAGGATCGGGTCGCCCATGTTCACGGCCGTCATCCCCTCGCCCGCGTCGCGCACGGTCAGTAGGCCACGCTCGGTCCGCAGGCGCAGCTTGGTCGCACCGGTGTCGTCCATCAGGTGGCGGGCGATGCAGCGGGTCGCGTTGCCGCAAGCCCCGGCCTTCGAGCCGTCGGCATTCCAGAACACGAGGCACGCGTCGGCCTCCGCGTCGGCATGGATCGTGGCGAGCTGGTCGAACCCGACGCCACGCTGCCGGTCGCCCACGGCGCGGGCGAGCGCGGGCGTCACGACGACCTCGCCCTCGCGCAGGTCGAGGACGACGAAGTCGTTGCCGAGGCCGTGCATCTTCATGAACGGCAGGGGTGCGGGACGTTGGATCATGGCTGACGCCATATAAGGAGAGGGCGACGCGAAGAAAAGCGCGGGCTTTGCGCTTGACGCCCCGGAGAGGCCCCGTTATCTCGCCCGCCAGTGAGCCGATAGCTCAGTTGGTAGAGCAACTGACTTTTAATCAGTAGGTCCAGGGTTCGAGCCCCTGTCGGCTCACCACTTCCTTTCAGTCGTGGTGAATCACTCTAGGCGGACGTCCGGCGCGGTGCGCTGGGCGCGGGCGCCTTGGTCAACTGCACCGCGAGAATCCCCGCCATGATGATCGCCACGCCCGCAAGGTCGAGCGGCCCGAGCTGTTCGCCCAGCACGAGGGCCGCCAGCGCGACGCCGAGGAACGGGTTGAGGAAGTGGAAGCTGGCGGCTCGCGTTGCTCCGATTCGCCCGACCAGCACGAACCACGTCAGTGTCGCGGCGAGGCCAGGCACCAGGGTCGTGTAGGCGAATGCGAGGATCAGCGATGGCGTCCAGTCCACCTGCCACTCCTCGAACAGCAGCGCGGCGACGGTCAGGATCGCCGAGCCGACCAGCATCTGCAGGCCCACGACCATCAACAGGTTGCCACCCGAGGACGCGCCCCGCACGCTGAGCGTCGCCACGGTCAGCGCGACCACCGCAACGATGCACAGCGCGAGGCCGCCCATGTCCACGCCGCCCGAGATGCGGCTGCCCATGATGAGGGCGACGCCCGCCAGCCCCGCTAGCAGGCCGGTGACGCCCATGGCGGGCAGACGCTCGCGGAACACCAGCCAGCCGACGAGGGCGACCAGAAGCGGCATGGTCGACGCAATGATCGAGGCGAGCCCGGCGTCGATCGTGCGCATGGCGATGAAGTTGAGGCCGAGGTATAGCGCGTTCTGGCACAGGCCGAACACCACCGTCGCGCGCCATTGCGGGGGCGTTAGGCGCCACGTCTGGCCCAAGGCGCGGGCGATGACGACGGCGATCAGGCCCGAGATGGCGAAGCGGAACGCTAGTGCCGTCAGGGGCGGGGCGTGGGCGACGACGATCTTGGCCGAGGTGAAGGCCGAGGACCACATGACCGCGAAGGCGATCCCGAGGAACAGCGCGCGGGCGTCCATCAGCAAAGCTCCACGCCGGCCTGCCTCATCGCCTCGGTGGCGGCGTCTCTGGACCCGTTTGCGTCGATGGCGCGGCTGAGGTCGGTGCGCACGGTGACGTCGAAGCCGAGCTTTGCCGCGTCGAGGGCGGAAAAGTTCACGCAGAAGTCGAGGGCGAGGCCGACGAGGGTCAGCCGCTCGATCCCGCGGGTGCACAGGTAGCCTTCGAGGCCGGTGGGTGTTGTCTGGTCGTTCTCGAAGAAGGCGGAATAGCTGTCGATGGCGGGATTGAAGCCCTTGCGCAGGATCAGGTCCGCGTCGGTCCTGAGGCCGGGGACGAAGGCGGCGCCGTGGGTGCCTTGGACGCAGTGGTCGGGCCAGAGGATCTGGGTGCCGTACGGCATCTCGACGGTGTCCATCGGAGCCTTGTCGGCGTGGGTTGACGCGAAGGACGAATGGCCGGCCGGGTGCCAGTCCTGGGTAAGGATCACGACGCGGAAATCGTCCATCAGGGCGTTGATGCCCGGCACCAGCGTATCGCCCTCGGGGACCGCCAGCGCGCCGCCCGGGCAGAAGTCATTCTGCATGTCGATGACGAGAAGCGCGTGGGTGGCGTCGTGCATGGGGCTCTCCCGGTTTGTGCCGGGCGATCCTGCACCCGGCGCCGGGGGCGTCAACCCCGACGGGTGCGCTTCACCTTGCGCTCGCGGACGGTCTTCTTGGCCTTCGCCTTTCCCTTGGCGCGCTTGGGCGGCGGGCCGCTGCGGCGGGTGCGGGCACGCGAAGACGGGGCGGAGAGGGTGGCGCCCTCGGCGTCCAGCAGGTCGAGGACGAGGCCGCCGGTGGCCGGAACAGCCTCGGCGATGCGCACCGTGACGCGCTGGCCGAGGCCCAGGGTCAGGCCGGTGCGGTCCCCCATCAGCGTCTGGGCGTCGGCGTCGAAGTGGAAATACTCGTCGCCGATCCCGCGAACCGGGACGAGGCCGTCCGCGCCCGTCTCGTCCAGCTTCACGAAGAGGCCGAACTTCTGCACGCCCGAGATCCGGCCCGTCATTTCGGAGCCGACGCGCTCGGACAGGAAGGCGGCAAGGTAGCGGTCGGTCGTGTCGCGCTCGGCCAGCATCGAGCGGCGCTCGGTCCCCGAGATGTGCTCGCCCGTCTGGGGCAGCTCTTCGATGTCGTGCGGGGTCAGCCCGTCCTTGCCCCAGCCATGTGCGGCGATCAGCGCGCGGTGCACGACGAGGTCGGCGTAGCGGCGGATGGGCGAGGTGAAGTGGGCGTAGTGCTTCAGCGCGAGGCCGAAATGGCCGAAATTCTCGGGGCTGTAATAGGCCTGCGTCATCGAGCGCAGGGTGGACATGTTGATGAGCTCGTCGAACTCGGTGCCCTGGGCCTGCGCGAGAAGCTGGTTCAGGTGGCGGGTCTGCAGGACCTGCCCCTTGGCCATCGTGAAGCCCGACGCCCCGGCGACCTCGCGCAGCGCCTCGAGCTTGTCGGGCGAGGGTTCCTCGTGGACGCGGTAGAGCAGCGCCGTGCGGCGCTTGCCGAGTTCCTCGGCGGCGGCGACGTTGGCCAGCACCATGAACTCTTCGATCAGGCGGTGCGCGTCGAGGCGATCGCGGAAGGCGACGGAGGTCACGCGGCCCTCGGGCGACAGCTCGATCCGGCGCTCGGGCAGGTCAAGCTCCAGCGGCTGGCGGGTGTGCCGCGCGGTGCGGAGCGCGTGATAGGCGTTGAAGAGCGGCGTGATGACCGGCTCGACCAGCGCATCGGTCTTGTCGGTGGGTTGGCCGTCGTGGGCCGCCTGCGCCTCTTCGTAGGAGAGTGCGGCGGGCGAGCGCATCAGGCCGCGGTGGAACTGGTGGCCGATCTTGGTGCCTTCGCGGTCGAGCACCATGCGCACGGCAAGGCAGGCGCGTTCCGCCCCTTCGTGCAGCGAGCAGAGGTCGCCCGACAGCGCCTCGGGCAGCATCGGCACCACGCGGTCGGGAAAATAGGTGGAGTTGCCGCGCTTGCGCGCCTCGCGGTCCAGTTCGGAGCCGGGGCGGACGTAGTGGGCGACGTCGGCGATGGCGACCCACAGGACGTGGCCGCCCTGGTTCTTGGGGTCGTCGTCGGCATGGGCATAGACCGCGTCGTCATGGTCGCGCGCGTCGCTGGGGTCGATGGTGATGAGGGGCAGGTCGCGCAGGTCGGTGCGGTCGCCAAGCGGCACGGGTTCGGCCGCTTCGGCTTCGGCGATCACGTCGTCGGGGAAGTGGTCGGGGATGCCGTGCTGCGCGATCGCGATCAGCGAGACGGCGCGCGGCGCGGACGGGTCGCCCAGCCGGTCGAGGATGCGGGCGCGGGGCAGACCCATGCGATCCTTCGGGCCGGCACGCTCGGCCTCGACCAGTTCGCCGTCGCGGGCGCCGTGGGTATCGCCGGCGCGGACCAGCCATTCCTTGTCCGACCCCTTGTCGACCGGCACGATCCGCCCGCCCTCGGCCTCGGCGCGGAAGATGCCAAGCATCCGGGCGGCGGTCCGGGTCAGCTTGCGGATCAGGCGGCCTTCATAGGCGTGACCCTCGCCCTTCACCTGCGTCAAGCGCAGCAGCACCCGGTCGCCGGGGCCGAGTGCCGTGTCGGATTGGCGTTCGACGATCAGGATGCGTGGTTCCCGGCCGTCTCCGGTCCATTCCAGCGGCTTGGCGTAGAGGTCTCCGTCGGCATCGGGCCGGACGATCTCGCAGACGGACACGGGGGGCAGGGTCTCGGGGTCGCGATAGGTCTTCTTGCGCTTTTCGAGGTTACCCTCTTCCTCGAGCTCTTTCAGCATCCGCTTGAGGTCGACGCGCGCCTGGCCCTTGATGCCGAAGGCCCGCGCGATGTCGCGCTTGGCGGTGAGGGTCGGGTTGTCCGAGATCCACTGCAGGATGTCGGCCTTGGTCGGAAGATCAGCCATGTCGCGGCCCCTATCAGGTCTTGGCGCCAGACGACAGGCAAGCCGTCACAGGCGGAGGGTCATGTCCCGGTGCGGGATGCCGGCATCGTCGTAGATGGGGCCGTGGGCATCGAAACCAAGGCCGCGATAGAAGTCCAGCACCTGCATCTGCGCACCCAGCTTCGCCTCTTCGATGCCCGGCTGCTCGCGCAGAAGGCCGAGCGCAGCCTGCATCAGCGCGCGGCCCACCCCTGTGCCGCGCAGGGGTTGCAGCACGCAGACCCGCCCGATCTTGGCGGTGGGCGGGGTCAGGAACAGGCGCAGCGTGCCCACCGCCTGCCCGTCCAGCCGGGCGAGCATGTGGACCGCCTCGGCGTCGTGGCCGTCCCATTCGAGATCCTCGGGGACGTTCTGTTCCTCGATGAACACGGCGCGGCGCAGGGCGCGGCAGGCGTCCATGTCGTCGGTCCGGGTAACGAGAAGGCTCATGCGAAATACCCCGCGATGATGCGCCGGTAGATGGCGGTCAGTTGATGGATATGGGCGACCTCCACCCGTTCGTCCACCTGGTGCATCGTGCTTCCGACAAGGCCGACCTCGATCACCGGGCAGTGGTCCTTGATGAACCGCGCGTCCGAGGTGCCGCCCGAGGTGGACAGGACGGGGGTGCGGCCTGTCTCGGCCGCGACGGCCTGCTGCACGAGGTCGGTCAGGGGGCCCGGGGGCGTGACGAAGCTTTCGCCCGAGACCTTGATGTCGAGGTCGAAGGTCACGCCGGTGTCGGCCGTGACGGTGGCAGCCTCGGCCCGCAGCCAGTCGGACAGGCCGGCGCTGCCGTGGTCGTCGTTGAAGCGGATGTTCACCATGGCGCGGGTGGTGGCGGGGATGACGTTGTTCGCGGCGTTGCCTGTGTCGAACCCCGTCACTTGCAGGGTCGAGGGGTCGAAATGGGCGGTGCCGCCGTCCAGCGGCTTACCGGTCAGGCGGGCAAGGTAGGCGACCATCGCATGGATCGGGTTCAGCGCCCGGTGCGGATAGGCGGAATGCCCCTGCCGACCCGTCGCCTTGGCCCAAGCCGTCATCGAGCCGCGGCGGCCGATCTTGACCATCTCGCCCATCTGGTCGGGGCAGGTCGGCTCGCCCACGAGGCAGGCGTCCATCCGCTCGCCGTTCGAAGCCATCCAGTCGAGGATCGCCGCCGTGCCGTCCACGCCGTCGCCTTCCTCGTCGCCGGTGATCGTCAGCACCAGCGAGCCGGGGCAGGCGGCTGCGGCCTCGACGGCCGCCGCGATATAGGCGGCGACGCCGGATTTCATGTCGCACGCGCCCCGGCCGTACAGGGTGCCGTCCCGGATCTCGGCGCCGAAGGGGTCGCCCGTCCAGTCGGCCGGATCGCCCACCGGAACCACGTCCACATGGCCGTTGAAGCCCAGCACCGGGCTGGCTGTGCCGAAGCGGGCATAGAGGTTGGGGATGCCGTTCCGATCGGTGCGGGTGCAGGCGAAACCCGCTTGTTCCAGCACGCGCTGGACCAGCGCCACGGCACCGGCCGAGTCCGGCGTGACGGACGCTTCGCGGATCAGGTCTTGGGTGAGGGCGACGGGATCGACGGACATGGCACCTCCTTCGTTGCGCGGATGCTTACGCCCGGCATGGGGCGGGGGCAACGCGGCGGGTCAGTCGTCCTCGTCGTAAAGGGGCGTGGCCTGCGCGACGATCACGGCGTTTTCGGCCGCGGCGCGGTCCATCAGGGCACGTTCTTCCGTGTCGATCTCTTCCCCGTCGTCGAGCCGTTCCTGAAGTGTGCCGTAGCCGGTCACGTCCAGGGGCGACAGGTCGGCCTGCTTGAGGACGGCGACGGTTTCGCGCACCGCCTCGGCCTCGTCCACGCCGCAGGCATAGCACAGAAGGGCGGCGCCGGTCGCGCCGTCCGGCAGCCCGTCG
The DNA here is from genome assembly GCF_900172315.1 of Palleronia marisminoris. Taxonomy (GTDB): domain Bacteria; phylum Pseudomonadota; class Alphaproteobacteria; order Rhodobacterales; family Rhodobacteraceae; genus Palleronia; species Palleronia marisminoris. The sequence goes on along the minus strand of NZ_FWFV01000013.1, from coordinate 29,908 downwards.
TCAGGGCTGCGGCCGGTCTGGACGAGAAGGGTATAGACGTGATGTTCGCGAGCCATGGGGCCCTCTAGCATCGGGGCGGGATATGCGAAAGCCGGGACGACAGGTCCCGGCTTTGCGAAAGGCGACACTCGTCAACAGAAGTCAGGCGCGTCCGCGCACCGCCCGCCAGATGGCGATCAGACCGCAGGCGCCGATGATCGCGACGATCAGGTAGGCGATCCAGCTGTCGGACGTGTAAAGGCCCAGCAGCGTCCCAAGGATGAAGTTCAGCACCGCGGCGCCGACGATACCCAGAACGATGTTGGTCAGCAGGCCATGATCCGAATTCATGATCTTTTCGGCAATCCAGCCGGCCAGCCCGCCCAGAATAATCGTGATAATCCAGCCCATTTCGTGTCCCTCGATATGTTTTTATGCAATGGTAACGGCGCAGTGAGGAGGTGGTTCCACGTTCGTCTTGGCTTCCCCTTAATCATTCTGGGTCAGAACGGGATCATGCCCATGCACCCGATCCCGCCACGCGCGCGGAACTTCCCGTGTGTTTCAGTCGCGCAACAGTTCGTTGATGCCGACCTTGCTGCGCGTCTTCTCGTCGACGCGCTTCACGATCACCGCGCAATACAGGTTCAGGTTGTTCTTCGATGGCATCGAACCCGACACAACCACCGAATAGGGCGGGATCTCGCCATAGGCGACCTTGCCCGTCTCGCGGTCGACGATCTTGGTGGACTTGCCCAGATACACGCCCATCCCCAGCACCGCGCCTTCGCGGACGATGCAGCCTTCGACCACCTCGGAGCGTGCGCCGATGAAGCAGCCGTCCTCGATGATGGTCGGGTCGGCCTGAAGGGGTTCGAGCACGCCGCCGATGCCGACGCCGCCCGACAGGTGGACATTCTTGCCGATCTGGGCGCAGGACCCGACGGTGGCCCAGGTGTCGACCATCGTGCCCTCGTCCACATAGGCGCCGAGGTTCACGAAAGACGGCATCAGCACGACGCCCTTGCCGATGAAGGCCGACTTGCGCACGACGGCGTTCGGCACGGCGCGGAAACCGGCGTCGCGCCAGCGATTCTCGCCCCAGCCGGCGAACTTGCTGTCGACCTTGTCCCACCAGCCGCCGCCCTGCGGGCCGCCGGGGTGGATCTCCATGTCCTTGATGCGGAAGCCCAGAAGGACCGCCTTCTTGGCCCACTGGTTCACATGCCAGTCGCCGCCCTCGCGCTTTTCGGCGACGCGCAGGGTGCCCTGGTCAAGCGCTTCCAGCGTGGCTTCGATGGCCTCGCGGGTTTCGCCGCCGGTCTGCGGCGTGATGTCGGCGCGGGCCTCCCAGGCGGCCTCGATTGCGGATTCGAGCTGGTCGTGGGACATGGGGCGCGGTCCTTTCCTGGCTGCTGGTCTGGCCCCGAGGCTATAGGGTGGCTATGTCGGCCCTGCAATGGACGGAGCTTCCTGACATCATGACCGACCACACCGCATCGCCCTTCCGCGACGCGCCGACCGACCGGCGCACGGCTGAGGAGGTCCCTGACACGCCGCAGACGCGCGCGCCGGCCTACAAGCTTGCCTTCGCGGATGACGAATTCCTTGGCCGCCCCGAACTGCGCCCCGTGCGCCTGCAACTCGAGCTATTGAAGCCCGAGATGGTGATGGCCGAGAAGAACATCGAATCGACCATCGTGATGTTCGGCGGTGCCCGCATCCGCGAACATCCCGCCGACGCCAAGTCCGACGCGATGGCCGAACTTTCGCGCTATTACGACGAGGCGCGGGCGTTTGCGCGCATCATGACCGAACGTTCGATGCAGACCTACGGGCGCGAGAACGTCATCGTCACCGGCGGCGGCCCGGGCGTGATGGAGGCTGGCAACCGCGGCGCGTTCGATGCGGGCGGTCATTCCATCGGGTTGAACATCGTGCTGCCGCACGAGCAGGCGCCGAACGAGTACGTGACGCCGGGCCTGTGCTTCAACTTCCACTACTTCGCGATCCGAAAGATGCACTTCCTGATGCGGGCGAACGCAATCGTGGCCTTCCCGGGCGGCTTCGGCACGATGGACGAGCTGTTCGAGGCGCTGACCCTGATCCAGACCGGCCGGATGGAGCGGATCCCGGTCCTGCTCTTCGGTCGGGCGTTCTGGGAGAAGGTCGTCAACTTCGCCGCACTGGCCGAGGCGGGCACGATCGCCGACGTGGATCTGGGCCTGTTTCAGTTCGTCGAGACGGCCGAGGAAGCGATCCACGCCATCGACACCTGGGAACTGCCCGAAGAGCCGCGCGAGGACGTCCCGGGCCGGCCGGAGCCGAAGCGGGACTAGGCCCGCGCTTCGGTCTCGATCTGGCGCTTGGACTTCCGCTCGCGCTCGGTGTCGGATTTCAACTGACCGCAGGCGGCCATGATGTCCTCGCCCCGCGGCGTGCGGATCGGCGAGGCATAGCCGGCCTTGTAGACGATGTCCGCGAAGGCCCGGATGCGGTTGTTCGACGACCGCTCATAGGGCGAGCCGGGCCACGGGTTGAACGGGATCAGGTTGATCTTGGCCGGGATGCCGCGGATCAGCTCGACCAGCCGGTGCGCGTCTTCGTCGCTGTCGTTCACGCCCTTGAGCATGACATATTCGAAGGTGATCCGCTCGGAATTTGATAGGCGGGGATATTCCCTGAGCTCGGCAAGCAGCGCCTCGATGTTCCAGCGCTTGTTGATCGGCACGAGTGTGTCGCGCACCTCATCCGTCGTGGCATGGAAGGACACGGCCAGAAGGCAGCCGATCTCCTCGGCGGTGCGGGCGATCATGGGGACCACGCCGGACGTGGACAGGGTGATGCGGCGGCGGGACAGGCTGATCCCCTCGCCATCCATCGCGATCTTCATCCCGTCGCGCACGTTGTCGAAATTATAAAGCGGCTCGCCCATGCCCATCAGGACGATGTTCGACAGAAGCCGCGTCTCGTCATGGGGGTTGCGGCCGGGCTCGGGCCATTCGCCGAGATCATCGCGCGCCACCATGATCTGGCCGACGATCTCGCCCGCGGTCAGGTTGCGCACCAGCCGCTGCGTGCCGGTGTGGCAGAACGAACAGGTCAGCGTGCAGCCGACCTGGCTGGAAATGCAAAGCGTCCCGCGCGATTCCTCGGGGATATAGACCGCCTCGACCTCGTGCCCGCCGTTGATCCGCAGCAGGTACTTGCGGGTGCCGTCGGTGCTGACTTCCTTGCGGACGACTTCGGGGACGCGGATGGCGAAATGCTCGTCCAGCTGGGCGCGGTAGCCCTTGGCGAGGTTCGTCATCTCGGCGAAATCACGCACGCCGCGCTGGTAGATCCACGCCCAGACCTGGCCCACCCGCATCTTCGCCTGCTTTTCGGACGTGCCGATGGCGATCAGCGCGTCCCGCATCTGGTTGCGGGTCAGACCCACGAGATTCGTCTTTTCCTCCGGCGCGGCCTTGCGCGGAAGGGTCAGCACGTCTTGCGTGATCGGCGTCTGGGGCGCGGACATGGGCGAACTTTCGGACTGCGGAATGGGCGGCATATAGGGGATGCCGGGGCTTTCGTGAACCCCTGCCGGTCCGATCGACCTGCAAACGAAAAGAGCGGCCCTCGGGCCGCCCTGTTCGTCTCGTCCGGTCCGTGGCTCAGCCCGAGCAGCGCTCCTGCGCTTCGTCGAGCGCGGCGGAGAACCCGTAGAGCGAGAACGTGTCCTGCGTCTGCGTGCCGCGCGCCGAGCGGGCGGTCAGCGTCGCATCGGCGCCGCGCTTCATTGCCGCGACGACCTGTTCGTCCTCGTCCTCGGACGCGGGCCAGGCCCACTCGCCCTCGGTGAACAATTCGAACTCGGTCCCGCCGATGTCCAGGTTCACGGTCGAGCCCTCGGCGAAAGGATAGCCGCCGGTGAAGGACACTTCGCCCGCGACGTCCGCGCCCGGACGGAAGGTCAGGAACAGCAGGATATCGCCGCGGCGCACGTCCACGACTTCTCCGCCGCGCGTGTTGCGCGTGGCCGTCGGGCTCGACACGCTCCAGCATTCCTTGGGGTCGTCCTCGACGAAGACGCTCCATGCGGTCTCAACCGCGACGCGGCTGGTGCTTTCCTCCTGGGCGGACGCGACTGTCGTCGCGCCAATCATCATCAGACCCGTGAGCGATCCGAGAAGTGCTTTCATACTCTCTGAGCCTCCAGCTCGTGTCTGCCTCTGCCGGCCGCGTCGTGCCCTCTTTTCGGGGCTCAACCCAGACGGTTCCACCTTCTGTTAATCGGTGGCAGCATAAGGGTAAAGTGTCGGGGCGAAAAAGCCCTCTGGGCAGAAAATCGCCTTATGGTGAACAGGAGGTGAGATGAGTGATCCGATCCCGATGGTGGAGCTTTGGCGTGGCGACCTGAGGGAGTCCGTTCATCTGGGCCACGCGGTGGCCTACCACGCCACGGGCGGTGTGATCGAATCCTGGGGCGATCCCGACGCGGTGATCTACCCGCGCTCTTCCTGTAAGATGCTGCAGGCCCTGCCCATGGTCGAGGCCGGGGTGCCGCTGTCGTCCGAGCGGATGGCTCTGGCCTGCGCCTCGCACGAAGGCGCCAGCGTCCACGTCAACGCGGTGCGCGGCTGGCTCGCCGAGCTGGGGCTGAGCGACGATGACCTGGTCTGCGGGCGCGAACGGCCCCGCGACCGTTACCTGCAAGAGGCGCTCATACGCGAGGGCTCGGAACCCGAGCAGGTCCACAACCAGTGCTCGGGCAAGCACGTCGGCTTCCTGCAGTTCCACCGCCACCTGCGGGCCAAGGGCGCCTATGTGGATCCCGACGGCTCCGTTCAGAAGGCGGTGCGAACCGCCTTCGAAGAGCTGACCGGCATGAACAGTCCCGGCTATGGAATCGACGGCTGCGCCGCTCCGAATTTCGCCACGACGGTGACGGGCCTGGCGCGCGCCATGGCCGCCTTCGCCGCCGCCGAAGAGGGGCAGAGCACGCGCCGGAACGCGATGTATTCGCTGCGCCAGTCGATGATGGCGCATCCGTTCCTCGTGGCGGGGCAGGGCAAGACCGCCTCGCGCTTCATGGAAGCAGCACCCGGTCGCGTGGCGGTCAAGCCGGGGGCCGAGGGTGTCTATGTCGCGATGCTGCCCGAGCGCAGGATCGGAATCGCGCTCAAGATCGTGGACGGGGCCGGGCGCGCCGCAGACACCGCGATGGCGGCGCTGCTGACGCGCTTCGGCATCTTCCCGCGCGACGCGTGGGCGGTTCGAGTAGTTCGCGATGCGCCGATCCTGAACCGCGCCGGCGTACAGGTGGGCGTAACGCGCACATCGCCGGGGTTTGTCTAGGCCGGCGCGAATTCGTCGCGAGAGTATCCCTGCAGGAACAGGAGCGCGGTGAGATCGCCGTGGTTGATCCGCAGGTCGACCTCGGCCGCGACGACCGGCTTGGCATGCAGCGCGACGCCCGCCCCGGCGAGGCCCAGCATCCCGAGGTCGTTCGCTCCGTCACCCACCGCCATCGCCCGCTGGAGGCCGACGCCCCGCGCCGCGCAGACCTCGCGCAACGCGGCGATCTTGGCCTCGCGGCCCAGGATCGGCTCGGCGACTTGACCGGTCAGCCGTCCGTCCACGTCGATCAGCGTGTTTGCGCGGTGCTCGTCGAAGCTCAGCGCCGCGGCGACGCGCTGCGTGAACTGGGTGAACCCGCCCGACACCAGCGCGCAGTATCCGCCATTCGCGCGCATGGTCGCGATCAGTTCGCGCCCGCCGGGGGTGAGGGTGATGCGCTCGGTCCATACCTGGTCGATCACGGCAGCCTCGAGCCCCTCGAGCAGGCCGACCCGCTCGCGCAGGGCGCCCTCGAAATCCAGCTCGCCGTTCATCGCGCGGGCGGTGATCTCCTTCACGCGGGCGCCGACGCCGGCGATCTCGGCCAGTTCGTCGATGCATTCCTGCCGGATCATGGTCGAGTCCATGTCGGCGAGCAGCACGTCCTTGCGACGCCCGTCGGCCTTCTGCACCGCCAGGTCGATGCCGAGCTTCTGCGCCTCGTCCCAGACCTCCCAGAGGTTGGCGGGAGGTGTCTCCATCAGGAACTCCGCGGCACGGGCGGGGTCGAGCCAGACCGCGTCACCGCCGCCCCAGGCGTTGCGCAGCGCATCGACGAACGCAGGGTCGAGGCGGTCGGCGGCGATCAGGGTGGCGACATGCATGGCGCGGGCTCCGGGTCAGGTCTGGGCGCGCTTCGCATAGCGTCGCGTTAGCGCGGGGGGAAGGGCGGTCAGAGGCCGAGGAAGCGCGCGGCCGCCTGACCGGCATGACGTCCGGTGGCGAGGCAGGCGGTCAGCAGGTAGCCGCCCGTGGGTGCCTCCCAGTCCAGCATCTCGCCGCAGGCGAAGGTGCCGGGGCGGTCCTTCAGCATCAGGTCGACGTCCAGCGCGTCCCACATCAGCCCTCCGGCGGTCGAGATCGCCTCGTCGAGCGGGCGCAGGCCCTCATGCGGGACCGGCAGGCGCTTGATCAGGGGGGCAAGGTCGTCGGGCAGGGGGCGGGCGAATTCCATGAGCAACGCCCGCTGCGCCGGGTCGAGCCCCAGCTTGCGCAGGCGGTTGCCGAGGCTGCCTTTCGCGCGGGCAAGGCGGGCGCGGATTTCGGCTTCGGTCAGGTCGGGCTTGAGGTCCAGCGCCAGCGGAGCCCCCTCGCGCACCGCCCGGCTGACGGCATAGATGCCGCCCCCTTCGAGGCCGGTGCGCGCGATCACGAACTCGCCGCGCGCCTCTACATCGCCCGTCAGAAGCGCGACATTCTTCACCGGCGCACCGAAAAGCGGGGACATATGATTGGACCACGCGACCGACAGCCCCGCATTGGCGGGCTGGAACAGCGCGACCGGCAGCCCCGTGGCTGCGAGGTGCACGGCCCATGCGCCGTCCGAGCCGAGCCGCCGCCAGCTTGCCCCACCCATCGCGAGCACCGTCGCCCGTGCGTCGACTCGGACCGGCCCCTCGGGTGTGTCGAAGCCGTCGCCGGTCCAGTGCCAACGCGTGCGAAGCTGCACGCCGAAGCCGTCGAGCCGGGTCAGCCACGCCCGCAGCAGGGGCGAGGCCTTCATCGCCACCGGAAACACCCGACCGGTCGAGCCGGTGAAAAGCGGCTGTCCCAGACCCTCGGCCCAGGCGCGAATCTCTGCAGGTCCGAAGGCGCCGACGATCCGCGGCACCGGCCCCGCACCGGCCCCGTAGGCGGCGGCGATCAGCGCGGGGTCCTCGTCCTTGGTCAGGTTCAGCCCCGACTTGCCCGCCATCAGGAACTTACGCGCGGGCGAGGGCATGCGCTCGGCCACCAGCACGCGGGCGCCGGCGCGGCCCAGTTCCTCGGCCGCCACGAGGCCCGCGGGCCCTGCGCCCACCACGAGTGCGTCGATCTTCATGCGCGCGGTGTAGCCTGCACCTGTGCGGTAGCGCAAAGCCTTCGCGGCTTCCCCTTCGCGCACCACCTGCTAGGTTCGCCTCCGAAACCCGGAGGGTCCATGTCCGCCATCGTCTCAGTCAAGAACCTGTCCAAGCGCTACGAGGGCGGCGTCCATGCCCTCAAGGACGTGGACCTCGAGATCGAAGAGGGCGAGATCCTCGCGCTGCTGGGGCCGAACGGCGCGGGCAAGACGACGCTGATCTCGTGCATCTGCGGCATGGCCTCGATCACGGCGGGGCATGTGGTGGTGGGCGGGCACGACAATGTCCGCGACTACCGCAAGGCGCGCGCGCTGATCGGCCTCGTCCCGCAGGAGATCAACCTGCAGCCCTTCGAGACGGTGATGAACACGGTGCGATTCACGCGCGGCCTCTTCGGCAAGCGTGGCGGTGCCGAGCATATCGAACGCGTGCTGCGCTCGCTGTCGCTGTGGGACAAGCGCGACGTGCAGATCCGGGCGCTGTCGGGAGGCATGAAACGGCGGGTCCTGATCGCCAAGGCGCTGAGTCACGAGCCGAAGGTGCTGTTCCTCGACGAGCCGACCGCGGGCGTTGATGTGGGCCTGCGCAAGGAGATGTGGAGCACCGTGGCCGAGCTGCGGGCGCATGGCGTGACCGTCATTCTGACGACGCATTACATCGAAGAGGCCGAGGCGATGGCCGATCGCATCGGCATCATCTCGGGCGGCGAGATCAAGCTGGTGCGCGACAAGGCGGCGCTGATGCGCGAGCTGGGGCGCAAGCGGCTGGTCATCGAACTGACGGAGCCGGCGGCGCACCTGCCGGAGGGGATGGACGACACCCCGCTGGAGCTGGGCGAGGCGGGGCGCGAGCTGACCTATACCTACGACCCCGGGGGCGACGGGACGGGGATCACCCGGTTGCTGACCGGCCTGCGCGAGCGCGGCTACAAGGTGCGTGACGTGCGGACCGAGCAATCCTCGCTCGAGGATATTTTCGTCGATCTCACGGCAGGGGAGGATCGGACGTGAACCTTTACGCGATCTGGGCCATCTACCGCTACGAGATGTCGCGCGCCTTCCGCACGATGACGCAGACGGTGGTGTCGCCCGTGCTGTCGACCTCGCTTTACTTCGTCGTGTTCGGCGCCGCCATCGGCAGCCGGATCGAAGAGGTCGAGGGCGTCAGCTACGGCGCGTTCATCGTGCCGGGCCTCATCATGCTGACAGTCATCACGCAGTCGATCTCGAACGCGTCGTTCGGCATCTACTTCCCGAAATTCGTTGGCTCGATCTACGAGCTTCTGTCAGCGCCCGCTTCGTTCCTCGAGATCACGGCGGGCTACGTCTTTGCGGCGGCGACCAAGTCGCTGTTGATCGGCCTGATCATCCTGGCGACGGCGTACCTGTTCGTGGATCTCGACATCCAGCATCCGGTCTGGATGATGGTGTTCCTGGTGCTGACCTGCCTGTCCTTCAGCCTGATGGGGTTCATCGTCGGCATCTGGGCCACGAATTTCGAGCAGCTCCAGCTTGTTCCGCTGCTGCTTGTCCAGCCGCTGATCTTCCTCGGGGGCACGTTCTATTCCATCTCGATGCTGCCCGGCGTGTGGGAGACGATCAGCCTGTTCAACCCGGTGGTCTACCTCGTCTCGGGGTTCCGGTGGTCGTTCTTCGGCATGTCCGACGTGTCGGTGGGCTGGTCGATCCTCGCAATCATCGGGTTTACCGCCACCTGCCTTGCCTTCATCGGCTGGATCTTCCGCACCGGATGGCGGATCCGCGACTGACCGCCTTGCGGGTTATCTTTCGCGCGATCGTCGCTAGATAGGGGCTCATGCAACTTCGTCTGCCATTCATGTCCCGCAAGCCCCTGATCGCGGTGATCCGCCTTCAGGGGATCATCGCCTCCGGCAATCCCGCCCGGCTCAACGACATCACCCTCGCGCCGATGATCGAGAAGGCGTTCCGCCGCGGCAAGCCCGCCGCGGTGGCGCTTCTGCTGAACTCGCCCGGCGGCTCGCCGGTGCAGTCCTCGCTGATCGCCGCGCGCATCCGGCGCCTGGCCGACGAGCGCGGCATCCCCGTCTATGCCTTCGTCGAGGACGTCGCGGCCTCTGGCGGCTACTGGCTGGCCACGGCGGCGGACGAAATCTACGCTGACCCGAATTCGATCGTCGGCTCCATCGGGGTGATCTCGGCCGGGTTCGGCTTCGACAAGTTCATCGGCCGCTACGGGATCGAGCGGCGCGTCTACACGGCGGGCGAAAGCAAGAGCATGCTCGACCCCTTCCGCCCCGAAAGGGACGAGGATGTCGAGCGTCTCAAAGAGCTGCAGACGCAGATCCACGACAACTTCAAGGATCAGGTCCGTGGGCGCAGGGGCGCCAAGCTGGCCGAGGATCCGCGGCTGTTCACGGGCGAGTTCTGGGTCGGCAAGCGCGCGGCCGACATGGGGCTGGTGGACGGGATCGGGCACCTCGTCCCGATGATGAAAGAGAGGTTCGGCAAGGACGTCCGCTTCACCAGCTACAAGCAGAAGCGCCCCTTCCTCAGCCGGTTCGGCCGCGCGATGGCCGCCGAGGCGGTTGCGGGCGTCGAGGATCACGCGGCCTGGGCGCGGTTCGGGCTGTGATGATCAAGATCGTCACGCTGTTCCTGATCGGCATGGTCGTGCTGGCCATGTTCGGACGCCTGCGCTTCCCGGGGCAGAAGAAGCTCGGCTCGATGAAATGCGACGGGTGCGGCCGCTACCGGATCGGCTCGAAGCCGTGCAGCTGCGGGAAGGGTTGAGATGAACTTCCTGCTCGCCATTGTCGGCCTGGTGATCCTTCTGATCGCCGGCAACGCGCTGGTGAAAGGCGCGGTCAACCTGTCGCTGCGCGTCGGCATCCCTGCCTTCGTCGTGTCGCTGACGGTGGTGGCCTTCGGGACCTCGGCACCCGAAATGCTGATCTCGGTCGATGCGGTGCTGTCGGACGTGCCGGGAATCGCGCTGGGCAACGTGGTCGGGTCCAACACCGCGAACGTGCTGCTGGTCCTCGGCCTGCCGGCACTGTTCTACATGTTCGATACGTCGCAGGTTTCGGTCCAGAAAAGCTACCTGGTGATGATGGCGGCCACCGTCCTCTTCATCGTTCTGGCGCTGGTCGCGGCTCCGTTCAACTGGATGACCGGGCTGGTCCTGTTGGCGGTGCTGGCGGTCATCCTGACCGACCAGTTCCGCGAGGGCATGAGGTCGCGCGTCCGTCCCGAGGATCTCGAGGGCGCCGATGCCAACCTGGGCTGGCCGCGCATCCTGTTCTTCCTGGTCGTAGGGCTCATCGGGCTGCCGATCGGCGCGCACGTCCTGATCGACAGCGCGCGCGAGATCGCCATGGCCATGGGCATTTCCGAGGCGGTGATCGGCCTGACGCTGGTGGCGCTGGGGACGTCCCTGCCCGAGCTTGCCACCACGCTGGCCGCCGCGCGCAAGGATCAGGCGGACGTGGCGCTAGGCAATGTGCTGGGTTCGAACCTGTTCAACCTGCTGGCGATCATCGGCGTCGCTGCCTTGTTCGGAGAGATCCCGGTCGGCCCGTCCTTCCTGCGGCTCGACCTGTGGGTGATGCTGGGCGCGTCGGTCGTGCTCGCGCCGTTCATCTTCACCAGACTGAAGATGGGGCGCCTCGTGGGCGCCGGGCTGTGCCTGCTCTACGCCTTCTACATGTGGTGGGTGGTTGCGCCATGAGGGCTCTCGTCACTGGCGGCGGCGCGCGGCTGGGGCGCGCCATGGCACTGTACCTGGGGTCGCGCGGCCATGACGTCGCGGTACACTACAACAGCTCTGCCGACGGGGCCGAGGCGGTCGCCGCGGACCTTGCCTCCGTGGGTCGCAGGGGAGTCCCGCTCCAGGCCGACCTGCTGGACGAGGCTGCGACCGCGGCACTGATCGGTCGGGCCGCCGACGCGCTGGACGGACCGCTGACGGTCCTGATCAACAACGCGTCGATCTTCGAATACGACACGATTCGCTCCGCCACGAAAGATAGCTGGGACAGGCACATCGGCTCGAACCTTCGCGCGCCCTTCGTGCTGACGCAGGCCTTCGCCGAACAAGCCCCCGAGGCCGGGACGGACGAGGCCGGCGAGCCCGTGGCCCATGCGCTCGTGGTCAACATGGTGGATCAGCGGGTCCAGAAGCTCACGCCCGAGTTCATGACCTATACCATCGCCAAGATGGGGCTGTGGGCCTTCACGAAGACCGCCGCTCAGGCCCTCGCCCCCGCCATCCGGGTCAATGCCATCGGTCCCGGGCCGACGCTGCAGGGCACCCGTCAGTCCGCCGAGCACTTCACTCGGCAGCGAGCGAACACGGTTCTGAAGCGGGGCGCCAACCCCGACGAGATCTGCGCGGCGCTGAGCTACTTCCTCGATGCGCCGGGGGTCACGGGACAGCTGCTTTGCGTGGATGGCGGCCAGCACCTGGGCTGGAGAACGCCCGATGTTCTGGGCGTAGAATAGCTGCCCCTGCGTCACTTCTCCACGCCCGTCATGATTCTGTCGCCTAGGCGGGCAATTTGACACTTCCATGACGCAGGTTCTGATTAATGATGTAAAATCAGTGATTTGAATGGATGCGCAAATTTTGGGCAAACCGCCCAAATGGCGGAGGCGCAATGAAATTTTCCATTTTCCCGGTGGTTCCCCACAGACTTATCCCCAGAATGTGGGGAGGGGTTTTCACTGGCCCCCGCACCCCATATTTTCCGCCTGTTTCCCAACGTGATGTGATCCGATGAGCGACGCGCCCCTTCGCGGACATGCCTGCATCCAGTCCTACCTCAAGACGCTCGACGGCTCGCCGGGCGTCTACCGGATGCTGGGCGAGATGCAGGAGGTGCTTTACGTCGGCAAGGCGCGCAACCTGAAGGCGCGCGTGTCGAACTACTCGCGTCCGTCGCCGCAGCACTCGCCCCGGATCGCGCGGATGATCTCGGAAACCGCGTCGATGATGTTCCTCACGACCAAGACCGAGACCGAGGCGCTGCTGCTCGAGCAGAACCTGATCAAGCAGCTGAAGCCCCGCTACAACGTGCTTCTTCGCGACGACAAGTCCTTCCCGAACATCCTGGTGACGAAGGACCACGCCTATCCGATGATCCGCAAGCATCGCGGCGCGAAGTCGGAGAAGGGCAGCTATTACGGCCCCTTCGCCAGCGCCGGGGCGGTGAACCGGACACTGAACCAGCTGCAGAAGGTATTCCTGCTGCGCAATTGCTCGGATTCCATGTTTGAGGGGCGGACGCGCCCCTGCCTGCTGTACCAGATCAAGCGCTGCTCGGGCCCCTGCGTCGGCCACATCTCGGAAGCCGACTACGCCTCAAGCGTGAAGGACGCCGAGGATTTCCTGCAGGGCCGCACCACCAAGGTGCAAAGCCAGCTCGCCGCCGAGATGGAGAAGGCCAGCGCCGAGATGGAGTTCGAGCGCGCCGCCGCCATGCGCGACCGCATCCGGGCGCTGACCCATGTGCAGGGCACCCAGGGCATCAACCCTGCGGGCGTGTCCGAGGCCGACGTGATCGCGCTGCATGCGGAAGGAGGACAGGCCTGCGTGCAGGTGTTCTTCATCCGCGCGAACCAGAACTGGGGCAACCGGGACTACTATCCCAAGACCGGCTCGGGCGCCGAACCGGCCGAAATTCTCGCCGGCTTCGTCGGCCAGTTCTACGAGAACAAGGAGCCGCCGCGGATGCTTCTTCTCTCGGACGACATCGAAGAGACCGAGCTGATGGAGAGCGCCCTGTCGCAAAAGGCGGGCCGAAAGGTGCAGATCCTCGTCCCCCTGCGCGGCGAGAAGAAGGACCTCGTCGCAGGCGCCCTGCGCAACGCCCGCGAGTCGCTGGCGCGGAAGATGAGCGAGACGGCGACGCAAGGAAAGCTGCTCGACGGTCTGGCCGAGGCGTTCGACCTCGACAGCCGCCCCGAGCGGATCGAGGTTTACGACAACAGCCACATCCAGGGCACGAACGCTGTCGGCGCGATGATCGTGGCGGGGTCCGAAGGTTTCCTGAAAAGCCAGTACCGCAAGTTCAACATCCGCGGCGACGACCTGACGCCCGGCGACGATTTCGGCATGATGAAAGAGGTGCTGAAGCGCCGCTTCAAGCGGTTGCTGAAGGAAGACCCCGAGCGCGAGAAGGGCATGTGGCCCGACCTTCTGCTGATCGACGGCGGCGCGGGGCAGGTCAGCGCGGTTCGGTCGATCATGAAGGAGATGGGGGTTGAGGACATCGCCATGGTCGGGGTCGCCAAGGGCCTGGACCGGGATGCGGGCAAGGAAGAGTTCCACCGGACCGGCCACCGCCCTTTCGCGCTGCGCCACAACGACCCGGTGCTCTACTTCGTTCAACGGATGCGCGACGAGGCGCACCGGTTTGCGATTGGCACCCACCGGGCCAAGCGCGCCAAGTCCATGGGCGCGAACCCGCTGGACGAGATCGAGGGCGTCGGCGCCACCCGCAAGCGTGCCTTGCTGTCCCATTTCGGGTCGGCCAAGGCGGTGGGACGCGCGGCTCTGGCCGACCTGAAGGCCGTCGACGGAATCAGCGCGGGGCTGGCCGAGAAGATCTACGATCATTTCCACGAGCGAGGTTAGGGTCTCGGTTCAGCCTTCGGCCGGCTTGCGAGCAAGAATGATGGTGAAGAAGGCCATCTCGCCGGTGACGATCATGCGGAAAGATCCGACGCGCTGCGCCAGCAGGATCAGCCCCGCATTTTGGACGATCCGAGCCGCGGTTTCGGGCGCGACATGAGTCGACAGCACGCCGGCATCGTCGCGCCATGTTCCCTCGGCGAAACCCATCCGTTCGCGGCCCGTGGTCAGCCCCAGATGCAGAACGCCGTTCGGCAGGAGCGCCGCATTGGCAAGGCCCACGAGGTCGGGGAGGTGTTCTATCGGCACATGCTGAAGGCCGAAATTGGACCAGACCCCCTGGTATTTCGGGATCGGGGCGAGGGCGTCGAACGGTTCGAGCCTGGTACGAATGCCCATCCCCGCTGCAAGCTCGGCCATGCGCGGCGATGCATCGGTCGCGTCGGCGACGAAGCCCCTCGACGCGAGAATGGCCGCAGTATTGCCGGGACCTGATCCCCAGTCGAGGATCGGCCCGCGCTCGGGCGTGATCAGCGCGATGAACGCCGCGAGGTCCGCGTCCGCTCCGCCGCGAGCATGTGTCTCGGCATAGAGATCCGCGTTGCGATCATACCACGCGATCGTGCCGGTATCTTCGGTCGTGGGCATCTGCATTGCCGCCGCTGCTGTCATGGGCTGAAAGTCTCATCCATCACCGTGGCGCACGTCATATCACCCCGGCCTTAACGGGAGCTTTCGTTCGACCGTCATCCAAACTTCGCCCAGCTGACCTCTTCCTCTTCCCTCGCCCTCACCGACAACGGCTTCGGCGCCAAGAACAACTCGGGCGACGCGTTGCTGATGTTCCATTTGACGCTGGACTGGGAGGGCGGCGCAGTCGCCGAGCGCGAGACGACGTTCCTGGCGGACCCGAACCGCGTCGTGCCCTTCCCGATCGTCGACGAGGCAACGGACACCCGCTACCTGACCGTCGCTGATTTCGACACCGAATTGATCCAGCCTGTGGGTGTCACCTGTTGGCCCGGCGACGAGTTCGGCCTACCTGATCCAGGTGAGCGCCAAGGGCGTCGTCCAACAAGTCGTCGCGACCGAGCGAACACCGCAGAATGGTCCGTTACGGTGCGCTACTACCTGCATCGAGGATGCCTCTCACGCCATCGGCGCCTTCAACATCATAGAAGGCGCACGCGCGCTGATCATCGAGCGTGACGGCGGGCAGGGCACGGCCAAATTCCCGGACAACCCGGCCCCATTCAAGCGCATCTACCTCGTGAATCTCGAGCGGATGGACGATGCCGGTGTAATCGAGAAGATCGCCTACATCGACCTGCTGAACGTTGCCGACGTCCTCGCCGCCGAGTGATCGACCGCGCCGGGCGTCCACTTTACGGGCTCCTGGCCCCTTGCCAGCCTCCTGTCATATTTCCTGACTGAATTTGTTGACTACCCTGCGTTTCGGTGGAAGAGGGGGAACCATCCGGGCACTAGGAAGAGTCGAGACATGTTCAAACTCACCGTCACGGCGGCCGCGCTCGCGGTTGCATTTGGCGCTCAGGCGCAGGCACAGGACGACGCTGAGGAGGTTGACGCCGCCACCCCCGCGGGCCTGTCCATCGAATTGAACGCCGCCACAACCGCGGAATCCGGCGGCTGCACCATGAGCTTCCTGATCGAGAACGGCCACGACGCCGAGATCGCCAAGGCCGTGTTCGAGACGGTGCTTTTCGACACGGACGGCCAGGTCGAGCGCCTGACGTTGTTCGACTTCGGCGAATTGCCCGAAGGCCGGCCGCGCGTTCGCCAGTTCACGATCCCGGGCAAAGCCTGCGACGGGTTCGGCCGCATCCTCTTCAACGGCGCAAGTACCTGCGAAGCCGGCGAGTTGGGCGACGCCGCCTGCACCACGGGCCTGATCCTCGACAGCCGTACGGATATCGAGGTTCTGGGATGAACATGTTGCTCGATCCGATCTCGCGGGTCGCGGATATCGGCGGCCCGGTCGTCGTGCTGCTGATGGTGATCGCCGTGGTGACGCTGGCCGTGGTGCTCTACAAGTTCTGGCAGTTCACCGCTGCTGGCGTCGGCCGCCACCGTGCGCTTCGGGATGCCGTCGCCGCATGGGACCGGGGTGACCGGACCGAGGCACGCCGCTCGCTGGACCGCTCGCGCTCGTACCTGGCGCCCGTCGTGGACATGGCGGTGTCGGCCCCTCCGGGCCCCGAGACATTGGCGCGTTTGACCGCCGAGGCAGAGTCGCGCTTCGCCAAGCTCGAACGGGGCCTGCGATTCCTCGACATGGTCGCGCAGCTTGCGCCGCTCATTGGCCTCTTCGGCACCGTTCTGGGCATGATCGAGGCCTTCCAGGCCCTGCAGGACGCCGGGGCGCAGGTCGATCCGTCGATCCTTGCGGGCGGCATCTGGGTGGCCCTGCTGACGACCGCGGTGGGTCTGGCCGTCGCCATGCCGACTTCGGCCATCCTGTCGATGTTCGAAAGCCGTCTCGACGGCGAGCGCGTGCTGGCCGAGCGGGCGATCTCCACCATTCATGCGCCGATGGGCGGGCAGTCGAGCGACCGCGTCGGCACCGCCACGCCTGCGCATGCTTAGGCGGGGCCGCCGCCGGCGCGCCATGTCGCTGACGTCGCTGATCGACGTGATCTTCCTGCTGTTGTTGTTCTTCATGCTGACCTCGACCTTCACCCGTTTTGCGGAGGTCGAGCTGGCCGCGGCGGCCGCCGGCACCGGGGCAGCGTCCGACGCCGCGCCCCTGTTCCTGCGGCTGGCCGAGGACGACGTCAGCCTGAACGGCGACAGCTACGCGCTGGACGGCCTCGGCGACGCCTTGGCAAATGCCGGTGAGGATGAGACTCCGCGCACCCTGCTCGTCTCGCTGGCCGAGGGGGTGACGGCGCAACGGCTGACCGACCTTCTGGGCGTGCTGCGCGGGGTGCCGAACGTGGCGCCCCAGGTGCTCGGGGGAAGCTGATGGCTCGCAAACCTCGCAAATCGGGGGGGGAACCCACGATCGCGCTCATCAACGTCGTGTTCCTGATGCTCATCTTCTTCCTGGTGGCCGGACAGGTCGCGCCGCCGTTGGCGAGCGACCTGTCGCTCGTGCGGACCGCCGAGCTCGAGGGGCGGGCGCCGCCCGACACGCTCATCATTCGGGCCGACGGCACGATGGAATTTCACGGCGAGCCGGTTCAATCAGCCACCGCCTTCGCCGGGACCTTGCCCGAGGAAATGCGCGAGGCGATCCGCATCGTTCCCGATCGCGAATTGGACGCCAGAACGCTGGTGGGGATTGCCGCCGAACTGCGCGGCGCCGGCGCCGAAAGCATCCGCATCGTGACCGAGAGGGGCCTCGAATGACGATCCCGTCCTCGATCCGGGCCAAGACCACGGCGACGGCCCTGTCGGTCATGGCATTGGCCGCAGGCCTCGTGATGGGCGTCAGGTCCGCCCCGGTCGAGATTGCCGGCGGAGGCTCGGCAGCGCCCTCGCAGCTGGGGTCGAGCTTTGCCGACCTCGCCGCGGGCACCGAGGTGGCCGAGCCGACCGAGACCGTGCAGGCGGCGGACCCGGTCGAGCCGACCGAGGCAGCCGAACCGACGGAGCCGGTCGAAGCCACGCCGCCCGAGCCGACCAGCGATGCCCAACCGACCGATCCCACGCCGGCCCAGCCCGCCGAGCCGACCGAGGCCGTGCCGCAGGAAGCGCCGACACCACCGACGCCTGTGCAGGCGGTCCCGGTTCAAACGGCCGACCCGACGCTTCCGGCGATGCCCGATGTCGTCACTGCCGATGCTCCGGACCCTGTCGCGCCGGTCCAGGCCGCCCCGCCCGAGCCGGTCGAACCTTCGCGGCCCGAGACGATCACGGGCGAAGAGCTTCCTCCCGGGGTGGTCGTGTCGTCGCGACGCCCTCCGACCCGGAGCGAAGCGTTCGAGGCTAGACACCGCCGCCCCGACCCGCCCCCGCAGCCCGAGCCACAGCGGCAACAGCCGACGCCCACGCGGCAGGCGCAAGCCCAGCCGACGGCGACGCAGCAGGGCAACTCCGATCGGTCCGAACGCGCCGGATCGCAGCAGGATACCGGCGGCAACGCCAGCGGCGCGACCGGCCAGCGCCAGGCGAGCCAGGCCGGCAACGCGGCCGCGTCGAACTATCCCGGGCAAGTCATGAGCCGCCTGTCTCGCGTGCCGCGCCCCTCGGTCCGTGCGGCCGGCAGTGCCGTGATATCCTTCGCGGTCGCCGGATCGGGCGGGCTGGCCAATGTCGGCATCGCGCGCTCTTCGGGCTCTGCCGCGCTGGACCGGGCGGCGGTGCAACTTGTCCGTCGGGCCGCCCCGTTCCCGGCACCTCCGCCGGGCGCGCAGCGCAGTTTTTCCATCACCATCGCGGGCCGCTGAGCGGTCCGCGTTCCCTCTCATGGCCGTGATCCCGGTACTTCGGGGCTTTCCGGCCCCGGCCCGAGCCTTATGTCACGTCCATGCGCTGGAACCTGCCCAACATCCTGACCGTCCTGCGATTGCTCGCCGCCCCCGGCGTCGCGGTCGCTTTCCTTTACTTCACGCGGCCCTGGGCCGACTGGTTCGCCTTGCTGCTCTTCGTGGCGGCGGCGGCGACCGACTGGATCGACGGCTTCATCGCCCGATCCTGGAAACAGGAAAGCCGCTTCGGCGCCATGCTCGACCCTATCGCCGACAAGGCCATGGTCATCATCGCGCTGCTGGTGATCGTCGGATATTCGTCGATGTCGCCCTGGCTGGTGCTGCCCGCGACCTTCATCGTCTTCCGCGAGGTCTTCGTCTCGGGCCTGCGCGAATTCCTGGGGGCTCAGGCCAAGCTCCTGTCGGTGACCAAGCTCGCCAAGTGGAAGACGACGGCGCAGATGGTCGCGATCGCGGTGCTCTTTTCGCGCGACATCTTCCTTTACCACATGCTCGACCGCTCTGCCGGGATGGATGAGGCGACCACGCAAGGCATCCTGAACGGCCAGATCGCGGACGAGGTCGGGCTGCTCTGGCTTGCCCAGCTGCGAGACATCGCCGGAGTGCTGGGCGTGACGCTTCTTTGGATCGCGGCGGCGCTGACGCTGATCACCGGCTGGGACTACTTCCGCAAGGCGCTGCCTTTCCTGAAGGATCCGGCATGAGCGTCGATGTCCTTTACTTCGCGTGGGTCCGCGAACGCATCGGCCTGCCGCGCGAGCGGGTCGAGACCCAGGCCGAAACCGTTGCCGACCTCGTCGCAGAACTCACGGCGCGCGAGGCAAGATACGAGGCTGCCTTCGCCGATCCAACCGCATTGCGCGTGGCCGTGGACCAGCAGTTGACCGATTTCGACGCGCCCCTGGCGGGTGCCCGCGAGGTCGCGTTCTTTCCCCCGATGACGGGCGGCTGATGCAGGTCCGGGTCCAGGAAGAGCCCTTTGACATGGGCGGCGAACTGGCCGGGTTCGCCCATGGGCGCCGCGATGCCGGCGCCGTCGTGACCTTCTCGGGCCTCGTCCGCGACGATACCGGCGATCTGAGCCACCTCGAGATCGAGCACTATCCCGGCATGACGACCACGGCGATCGAGGGCATTGCATCCGAAGCCATCCGCCGCTGGTCGCTGTCAGACGCGCTGGTCATACATCGCTACGGTCGCCTCGCGCCCGGCGCGCCCATCATGATGGTCGCCACCGCCGCGCCGCATCGCGCCGACGCCTTCGCGGCGGCCGAGTTCCTGATGGATTACCTCAAATCCCGCGCACCCTTCTGGAAGAAGGAAGTGACGTCCGCGGGCGAGGCCTGGGTCGAGGCCAAGGCCGAGGACGAGGACGCCCTCGACCGCTGGTAGTTTGGGGAATTCGGGACCGAAGCTCAGGTCGCGTTCGACTGCTCGATGTAGTCGCGCAGCTCTTCGGCTTCGGCGCGGGCATGGTGCAGCCCGTCCATGGCGGCGCGCAGCTCGGCCTCGGCCGAATGCAACTGGTGCATCATCTCGCCTTCGCGCTCTTGCAGGTAGGCGATTGCCTGGTCGCGGCTTTCTTCGGCCTCGTGGACCATCTGGGCCATCCGGTCGAGCTCTCCCAGATCGGCCTGGCTGACCCGCGTGAGGCGATGGACGAGCCAGTTGGCAAACCACCCGAGCATGAACGCGACGAACAGGATCACGGCCGTCGCGATGACGAATTCGGTGCGGTTCATTCGGCGGTCCCGGCCTCGTCTTCCTGTTCGTCCTCGACGACTTCGGCCGCATCCTCGGCGGATGCGTCGTCGGGCGTCGCCGCCTCTTCTTCGCCCGACAGGAGCTTGAATTCAATACGTCGGTTCGCCTCGCGCCCTTCGGGCGTGTCGTTGTCGGCGATCGGGCTTTCCTCGCCATAGCCCATGGCGGTGAGGGTGCTGACGGGCACGCGCAGCGCCAGAAGGGCGGCCAGAACGGCCTCGGCGCGTTCCTGGCTGAGTTGGCGGTTCATCTCTTCACGGCCCTGGCTGTCGGTATAGCCGCCGACCTCCATCGGGACGCTCTCGCATTTGCCGAGGATCTCGGCCACGCCGCGCACGCTGTCGCGCGATGCCGGGTCGATGGTGGCCGAACCGGGGTCGAAGGTGATCTGGCGCGTCTGAAGGATGTTGTTGATTTCAGCGACGCATTCCTCGGGCGTCGGCAACCCGAGCGAGGCGTCCAGACGCTCGTCATACGACACCTCGATCTCGTAGCGCGCATCGTCGCCGAGACGGCTCGACAGGCGCCCCGCGATCAGGGACGAGCCGTCCTGTGATCCGCTCACCCCGGTGACGCTAAGCGACTCCTCGGTCACGCGGATGGCGCCGTTGTTCAGGACGGACAGCGCGTCGAGCCCGGCCAGCAGGCGCGGCGTCCAGCCCGCAGGCACCTCTTCCTCGGGTGCGAAGCCGTCATTCACCTGGTCGCCGCCGAACAGCGCGCGCCCGTAGCTCGCCACGGTCGCCCGGTCGAGCGCATCGCCTACCCGACCGCTCAGTTGCACGGCGCCTTCGGGGCTGCGCGTGGCGGTGAACTCGGCCGGGCCTGCGTCGGGCTCGACCGCTTCGGCATCGGCTTCGAGGGCGGTCAGCGAGAATTCCGGGGGCAACCCTGCCCGCAGGGCGGCGACGGTCCGGCCGAAGTCCTCGGTGCCGGCGGCGGCGTCGATGCGTATCGCAAGATCGCTGATCGTGAGCGTCCCCTCGGGCACGCGCTGCATCGCCCGCATCGCTTCTGTGGCCACATCCGCCCACTCGGGCGAGGGCACACCAAGACCGATCTGGCACCGCGCCCCGTCGATCCCGAGCGGCTCGGCCGCGTCGAGGATACGCGCGCGCCCTTCTTCGGTGCTCGCAGAACAGGCGTCGAAACGGCTCGTCTCGCCCTGCCGGGTCAGCCGCAGGATGAACGGCGCGATCACCGGGCGCGGTGCGGTGATGTTCAGCGCGACCTCGACGCCGTCGGGTGCGAGGTCGTTCAGCGTATCCTCGAGCGCGCGACGCGCCTCGGCGTCCTGGGCCATGGTCACGACTTCGACCTGATCCGCATCGATCGAAATCTTGGCCTTTTCGGAACGGGCCAGCGCTTCGATACCGAAGTCGAGCGCTTCGTCCCACGCCTCGGGCGCGGGATAGCTTGCCGTCTGAAGCAGGTCGGTGATCGGGGTATTGAAGGCGTGCCGGGCGATCCTTTCGAGGAAGGCGAGGCGATCCATCTCGGCCGGGACGAGCCCGATCAGGCTGATCCCGTCCTCGGCGCGCAGGACCTCGATGGAAAATCGGGGCGCAGCGATCTGCTGGCGTTGTGCGACATCCATCCGGTCCTGCACGCGTGTGCCTTCGACGATCTGCCCCGCCACGCTCAGGGCGCGGAACCGTGCAGCCTCGTCGGGCGCGGTGCCCGCCATGTCGATCGTCAGCCCGTCGGCCGAGACGGTGGCCCAGTCGATTCCGGCGTCCCCCAGAGCCTCGTCTATGGCCCGAACCGACCGTGCTTCGATCTGGGTCACCGTCAGGCTTGCGGCCCCGATGCAGAGGGCGGCGGCGAGGGTGAAGGTCACGGCGACGGGCAAGAGAGGTTTCGAGCGCATGGGGGCCTTCGGCGTCGTTTCGGTGCTGTTCGTCTATCCGGCGGCTTGTTTCGCGTCCATCAGGCGAGCATCGCAAGAGCGAGAAACAGCGCAGCCAGAAGCCCCGTATCGCGGTTTGCGCGGAAGAGGTTGAGACACGTCTGCGTGTCTTCGTGGTCGAACCGCGAAAGCTGCCAGGCCATGTGCCAGCCCATGGCCCACGGCGCCCCGAGGGCCAGGACGAGAGTCAGGATGTTCGTGTCGGCGAGCGCAAGCACGACCGCCACGGTCATCAGCAGGCAGGCCGCCACCATAAAGCCGCGCAGCCAGGGCTTCGGGCGGTCTCCGAACAGGCGGGCGGTGGACTTTACCCCGATCAGCACGTCGTCCTCGGCGTCCTGGTAGGCATAGATCGTGTCGTAGAAGAGCGTCCATGCGATCCCGGCGAGGTAGAGGACCACCGCCGGCCACGCGAGCGCGCCATGCATCGCCGTCCACGCCAGAAGCGCGCCCCAGTTGAAGGCGAGGCCCAGAAAGACTTGCGGCCACCAGGTGAAGCGCTTGGCGAAGGGATAGACCGCGACGGGCAGCAGCGACAGGACGCCCAGCAGGATGGCGTTCAGGTTGAAGGTCAGGAGGATGCAGAAAGCCACCAGGGATTGCGCGACCAGCCAGGCGAGGGCCTGTTTGGGCGAGACTGCGCCCGAGGGGATCGGGCGGGACCGGGTGCGCGCGACGCTGGCGTCGATCTCGCGGTCGGTGATGTCGTTCCAGGTGCAGCCCGCCCCCCGCATGAGGAACGCTCCAAGCGCGCAGCCAGCCGCGATCCACAGCCCCTGCAGTCCGAACCGGCTGTCGGCGGCGGCCGCGAGCAGCAGACCCCACCAGCAGGGCAACAGCAGCAGCCACGTTCCGATGGGCCGATCAGCCCGCGACAGGCGCAGGTAGGGTCGTGTCGCGGGCGGGGCGAGGTGATCGACCCAGTTGCCCTTGACGGCGTCGGCTACCTGGCCTTTCGTCGCCTCTGCTTCCGCCACGATTGGACTCCTCTGCATGCCCTCGACGATCCGCCTCTTTGTAGAGCATCCGCTTGGTCCGGCGCAAACCGTCCCGCTGAACCAGGCACAGGCGCATTATCTCTTCGGGGTCATGCGCCGGAGCGAGGGCGAGGTGATCGAGGCGTTCAACGGTCGCGACGGGACGTGGCGCGCCGAGGTGATCGAGGCGCGCAAGAAGGCCGGAGTGCTTGCCTGTGTGGAGCAGATCGCGCCGCAGCGGGATGCACCGGATGTCTGGCTGCTGTTCGCACCGATCAAGAAGCAGCGGACGGATTTCATCGTCGAGAAGGCCGTCGAGTTGGGTGCCGCGCGGATCTGCCCCGTGGTGACCGAGTTCACCAATGCCGAGCGTATCCGGCAGGACCGGCTGCAGGCCCATGCCGTCGAGGCGGCCGAGCAATGCGGTGGCAACTACGTTCCCGATGTCGCCGATGCCGTGAAGCTGTCGGACCTGCTGGACGGCTGGGACGAGACGCGGCGCATCCTGTTCTGCGACGAGGGTCTTGCCGGAGTGGCGGATGTGCTTTCCGACCTGCCGCCTGGACCCTGGGCGATCCTGATCGGGCCAGAGGGCGGGTTTTCCGAGCAGGAACGCGCCCGGTTGCAGCGGCTTGAGGTGGCTCATCCGGTCAGCCTCGGGCCGCGGATCCTGCGTGCCGATACCGCGACGGTGGCGGCCTTGACGCTGTGGCAGCAGGCGCTTGGAGACTGGGCATGATCCGCGGCGACGCGCTCGCTCAGATCCTCAGGTGGCGCGAGGCCGCCGTGGGGCTCGGGGCCGTTTCGGTCGGGCTTTGGTGGGCGGTCGGGTCCTATGGCGTGATGCGCTGGGTCGGTGTGGTCGTCGCGATCGGCGGGGCGGCGATCCTGCGTGAGGCGATGGTGCGCCTGCGCCGCCCGCGCGACGGCGGCGGAGCCGGCGTGGTGAACGTGACCGAGCGGCAGATCACCTACTTGTCCGGGACGGGCGGCGGCGCGGTTTCGGCCGACACGCTGGCCAATGTCGCGATTCACCGCGGCGGCGGCGGCTCGCCGGTCTGGCACCTGGCCGACGAGCAGGAGCGTCGGATCGCCGTTCCCGCGAACGCCGAAGGGGCGGGGGCCTTGTTCGACGCGCTCTCCGCGCTTCCGGGGTTCGATGAGGGTGCCGCGGTCGAGGCGCTGAGAGACCCCTCACCTGGCGCACGGGTGCTGTGGACGCGTGCGCCTGAGCGGCTCAGTTGACTTCCAGATAGCCGGGGGCCAAGTCCAACGGCGACAGCACGGCGAGAGAGAAGCAATGTCGATTCCCCAGTCCGGCGGCGGCCCCGTCGAAAGCCACGAGCAACTGGCGGAGTACCTCGCCGCGGGCTGCAAGCCCAAGGATCAGTGGCGCATCGGGACCGAGCACGAGAAGTTCGGCTACTGCAAGGACACGTTGAAACCGCTTCCGTACGAGGGAGAGCGCTCGATCCACGCGATGCTCTCGGGCCTCCGGGACCAGTTCGACTGGACCCCCGTCGAAGAGGGCGGGCACCTGATCGGCCTCGAGAAGGACGGCGCCAACATCTCGCTCGAACCCGGCGGGCAGCTCGAGCTGTCGGGTGCGACGCTCGAGACCATCCACGAGACCTGCGACGAGGTGAACGACCACCTGGCCCAGGTGAAGGCCGTGGCCGACCGGATCGGCGTGGGGTTCATCGGGCTTGGCGCTGCGCCGCATTGGACGCATGACGACATGCCCCTGATGCCCAAAGGCCGCTACAAGCTGATGGACGGCTACATGCGGAAGGTCGGCTCGATGGGCCTGACGATGATGCGTCGGACCTGTACAGTTCAGGTGAACCTCGACTTCGCGTCCGAGTCCGACATGGTGCAGAAGCTGCGGGTCGCGCTGGCGCTGCAGCCGGTGGCGACTGCGCTTTTCGCGAACTCTCCGTTCCTCGAAGGGAAGCCGAACGGGCACAAGTCCTGGCGCTCGCGCGTTTGGCGCGACCTGGATGCGGACCGGACAGGGATGCTGCCCTTCGTGTTCGAGGACGGCTTCGGGTTCGAGCGGTGGGTGGACTACGCGCTCGATGTGCCGATGTACTTTGTCTATCGCGACGGGAAATATGTCGACGCGCTGGGCCAGTCCTTCCGCGACTTCATGAAGGGCGAGCTTCCGGCGCTGCCGGGCGAGAAGCCGACCCTGTCGGACTGGGCCGACCACCTGACCACGATCTTTCCCGAGGCGCGGATCAAGAAGTTCCTCGAGATGCGGGGCGCGGATGGCGGGCCGTGGCGCAGGCTCTGCGCGCTGCCGGCGTTCTGGGTCGGGATCTGCTACGACCAGACGTCGCTGGATGCCGCTTGGGATGTCGTGAAGGACTGGACGGCCGAGCAGCGCGAGGCGCTGCGGGTCGAAGCGTCGGTCCACGGGTTGCAGGCGAAGGTCGAGGGGATCGACATGCAGCAACTCGCCGCGACCTGCGTCGAGATTGCGGATGCCGGGCTGCGGGCGCGTGCGAAGCCGGGTGCCGGCGGCATGATTCCCGACGAGTCGCACTTCTTGAACGCCCTGAAGGAAAGCGTGGAAAGCGGGAGCGTGCCGGCCGACGACTTGATGGCGCGTTTCGACGGCGACTGGAACGAAGATGTGACACGGGTTTTCGGCGAATTTTCGTACTGAAACCCGCAATCACAGGGATTGACGGCGGAAAATAGCCAATTGCGACAGTGAAGACGCTGGACGCGCCGAATTGTCGACGTAGGTTCTGCTTCAGGTTTAACTGGGAGATACCTGATGAAGAAGATCCTGCTTGCTCTGCCCGTCGTCGCGCTGATGGCCGGCTGCCAGACCACGAACAACCAGGGCGCGCTGACCGGCGCCGCGCTGGGCGCTGCCACTGGCGCCGCCGTCTCGGGCGACGATGACCGCGTTGCGGGCGCGCTGATCGGCGGTGCCGTCGGTGCCGCGGCCGGCAATTACATCGGCCGCAACAACAACGGCAACTGCGTCTACGAGAACTCGATGGGCCAGCGTTACACCGCCGCCTGCCCGTAAGCGCTCAGCAGGATCGGTGGGCTACGGCTCGCCGATCCGAAGCCCGAGCACGAACGCACGCACCTTCGCCTCGGGCATCTCGCAGGGTTTCAGAAGCGCCCTGCCATCGCTCAGGCGATAGAGATTGAGGCTGATGTAATCCGGACCACCGGCTTCCTCGGCCACCAGCTTCTCGCTTTTTCCATCGGCAAACTGTGCGCGCATCGCCCTATAGCTGCGTCCGTCGTACTGCGCCGTGAATGCCCCGACCGGCAGCCGGTCGAAGGCGGCGAGGAAGTCTCTCACGGCTTCTTGCCGATCTTCGGCTCCGTTCCTGCGCGCAGCCGCGAGATGTTTGCGTGGTGCCGCAGGAAGATGAACACCGCCATCACCCCCATCGTTAGCGCGGCCCAGGGAAGTCCGAGGAACAGCGCCCAGATCGGCGCCATGGCGGCCGCCACCAGCGCCGAGAGCGACGAGATGCGCGTCAGCGCCGCCGTCACGAGCCACGTCGCGCAGACCAATAGCCCCACTGGCCACGTCAGGGCCAGCGTCGTGCCGAGGAACGTCGCGACCCCTTTTCCGCCCTTGAAACCGAGGTAAAGCGGATAGCAGTGCCCGATAAAGGCGCCTCCGCCCGCGGCGAGGGCCGCGAGGTCGCCGATCAGCCACCGGGCGACGACGACCGCAAACGCTCCCTTGCCGATGTCACAGATCAAGGTGAGCAGCGCCGCCGGTTTGCTGCCGGTCCGCAAGACGTTCGTCGCGCCGATGTTTCCCGACCCGATCTGCCGCAGATCTCCCAGCCCGAAAGCCCGCGTGATGACGAGGCCGAAGGGCACCGAGCCCACGAGATAGCCGAGAACGGCGCAGAGAATGATCATGAAAGGGGCACCCCTGGATTGTTGTGCGGACCATGCCGCGACGGCTGGTCGCCGTCCAGAAGGTCATCGTAGTGTGATTTGCGATAGCCCCGCCGAGCGCTATTTCTGCGAACCGTAGCCCGATAGGAGTGCCCATGGCCCGCCGCTGGACGAACGATCTTTCGCGTCGCGATGTGACGCCCAAGCCCGTTTTCATGAACCGCCGGACGCTTCTTGCGTCGGGCGGCGCGCTTGCTGCTGGTGCCGCGTGGCCCGCGCAAGCAAGCGCCGAGGCGCTCGACCCGAACACTTGGGACGAGATCACCTCGTACAACAACTTCTACGAGTTCGGCACGGGCAAGACCGATCCGAAGGAAAATGCAGGGCAGCTGACGACCACTCCCTGGTCGGTCGAGATCGACGGTATGGTGGACAAGCCCGGCTCCTACGCCTTCGAGGACATCCTGTCCCAGATGGATATCGAAGAGCGGATCTACCGGCTTCGCTGCGTCGAGGCGTGGTCGATGGTGATTCCGTGGCAGGGGTTCGAATTGGCCGATCTCATCGCGATGGCCGGGCCGAAGCCGGATGCCACGCACGTCGCCTTCCAGACCTTGATGCGCCCTGAAGAAATGCCGGGGCAGAATTACCCGATCCTCGACTGGCCTTACGTCGAGGGGCTGCGCATGGACGAGGCGATGCATCCGCTGACGATCATGGCGACGGGTCTTTACGACAAGCCGCTGCCGAACCAGAACGGCGCGCCGATGCGCCTCGTGGTGCCGTGGAAATACGGCTTCAAGTCGATCAAGTCGATCGTGCGGATCACGTTGACCGACAGCCAGCCGCCGACGACATGGAACCTGTCCGGACCCCAGGAATACGGGTTCTACGCCAATGTGAACCCGAACGTGGATCATCCCCGCTGGAGCCAGGCAACCGAGCGGCGGATCGGCGGGGGCTTGTTCTCGAGCCGGGTCGATACGCAGTTGTTCAACGGCTACGACGAGGTGGCCGCACTCTACGAAGGCATGGACCTGGAGACCAACTATTGATGAGCCGCACCCAGCGGGTGAACGCGGCCATCCGGAAGGTTCCAAGCTGGTTGATCTACTTTGCGTGCGCCCTCTTGCCGCTGTGGTACTTCTACCTCGCGCTGACCGGAGGGCTGGGCGTCGAGCCAATCAACGGGCTCGAGCTTGCGCTCGGCGATCTGGCGATGAAGGCGCTCGTGCTCGTTCTGGCGATCACGCCGTTCAGGAAGTGGACGGGTCTAAACCTGGTGCCCCACCGCCGGGCGATCGGAGTGATCGCATTCTTCTACGTCCTCTGCCACCTGCTGACCTGGGCGGTACTGGATGTGCAGAGTCCTGCGCGGATGTGGGCCGACATCGTGAAGCGCCCCTACATCACCATCGGCATGGCGGCCTTCGTCCTGCTGCTGCCGGTGGCGATTACGTCGAACAATCTCTCGATCCGGCGCCTCGGCCCTATGCGCTGGCGCAGACTCCATATGCTCACATACGTGATTTGCGCGTTGGGGGCGGTCCACTACGTGATGGTGCAGAAGGTCTGGGAGATCGAGCCGCTCGTCTATCTGGCGATCGTGCTGGGGCTCCTGGCCACCCGCATACCATCGATCCGGCGCGAGTTCGCCGGCTGATAAGGAAATGCCGAATGTATAGAGCAATGCTTGCCGCCGCGATTCTGAGTTTTGCGGGCGGCGCGGCGGTTCCCGCCCCAAGCCCTGACGCCGTCGAGCCGGTCACGCAGTTCGTTGGAGAGATGGCGGTGCCGATGCCGGGCGGCGGCATCGACAAGAGCCGGATCGACAATGCCCTGCGATTCGAACCGATCCAGAGCTTCGACGACATGTTCCTGCGCGACGACGTGGTCTACCTCATGCGCCACGGTCCGACCGACTGGTCGAAACTGGACAAGAAGGAGGTGTCTCCGACGGATTGCGAGAATCAGCGGCTCCTGTCCGATCAGGGGGCCAAGGACATGCGGGACCTCGGCGCGCTGCTGGCGTTCAACGATATCACGTTCGGGCGCGTGGTCGTCAGCCAATGGTGCCGAAACCAGCAGACCTACGAGCAGCTCCAGGCCGGGTACGACCAGGTCGACGACGGCATATGGGAGACTTTCGCAAAGGCCGATAGTGCGGACCTGAACCTTCTGCTGTCGCTGCAGGGCGCGCCGAACGTGACGAACCTGCGCGAGCTCGTGTCGACGTGGGATGGTGGAGACGGGAAAGGGCCGATGCTGGTGATCTCGCACTTCACCAACATCCAGGAACTGACGGAGTTTGCGGCTTACGAGGGCGAGATCCTCGTGGTGGATCCAAAGCGAGACAACCGGGTTCTCGGCTATCTCCGCTTGAAGACGGCCGAGCCGGATGTGGGGCACTTCGCCATCGCCAACGATGATGCGCCGTTTGACGAGGATGAGGATTCGTCCAGTGACGAATAGGATTCGGCCGGGGCCGGACGCGCCGGGATGTGAATGGGAGCGGTTGTTCGGGATGTAGAAGGCGGGGGGGAACCCCGCCTTTTGCGTTTCCACCTCGATGAGTCGGGGCGATTCCCGGTATGGCCGAGACGCCTGAAGCACCCGTCGTGGAGCGACACGACCGAGATGGTTCGAACAAAGCTTCTGCGACGACGTTCTTGTGCTGAAAATGGCGCGAAGCACCACATCCTGAGCAACGATCTGTCTTCGTCGAAAAACTTTCATTTTTGCTAAGAAGAGCCCTTGCGGGTGTGAGTTGTGATCCGTAGATAGCGCTTCACCGGCGGCGCTGAGGCGCTTACGGGACGCCAGACGGGGCGGAGGGGACGACCGAAAGAGACCGGAAATCAACTGGTTGACATCGGAACG
>NZ_FWFV01000001.1 GCF_900172315.1 Palleronia marisminoris | reverse complement strand
GCTCCTCGCCCACGGTATCATCTGCCCGATGAGCCGGGCCGGCAACGTCCGGGACAACTCGGCGATGGAAACGACCGCAGCCGCGATGCAGCCCCAGCCGATGTGTTCGACGACATCGAGCGCTTCTACAATCAGGGGGCGCCGCCACTCGAAGCCGGGCCACCTGAGCCCCGTGGCGTTCGAAGTCCGAGCTATGCAAACTCTGCCCGGTGTCCATCAACCGGGGCAAGTTCAAGAACGATTTTCTGTCCGTCGCGCTTGACTGGGCGGGTCTGTTGCCGAGCGCAAATAGATGATCGATTCCACCGCGATGCTGAGTTCAGCCGCCAAGCCATCGTTCTGAGGATTTGCCGGGGCAGCGTCTATTCCATCCCGCGCCCGCGCTTTAAAGCACATTCAGATTGACGCACCGCATGGACAAGCTGCGCATGGAGCTCCCCTTCGCCGGCAGCCGGACGTTGCAGGGTCAGCTGGCGCAGATCAGCTTCAAGATCTTGCGGCTGCACGTTGCCGCGCTCATGAAGCGCATGGGCATCGAGACTCCCCGACGAAAGCCGAATACTGGGAAACCGGCGCCGGGGCACAAGATCTATCGGTGTCTGCTGCGAAAACTCCCCATCACCCGGCTCAATCAGGTCCGGGCGATGTACATCACTTACATTCCGATGGCGCGGGCTTCATCTATCTCGCCGCTATGCTGGACTGGTTCACCCGCCGCGTCCTCGCGGCGCGCGTGTCGATCACGCTGGAGGCAGATTTCTGCATCGAAGCTGTCGAGGACAGAGGTTTCGCCTATAGCGCGAGTCTTTCAAGCAACCGATCCATCATTCGGTCACACCGCACGAGCTGGGCGCGCTCGATGAATTCGTCTGTCTTATGCCCCTGATCCATGTTTCCGGGGCCGCAGACGAGGGTCGGTATTCCGAGGCAGTGAAAATGCCCTGCCTCGGTTCCATATGCGACCTTGGTAAGGCGCGGCTCCGGCAGAAGGGTCAAAAGCTCATTGATCGCGGGGTCGTCTTGCGAGACTTCGAGACCGGGATAGGCAGTGATCTTTTCGACTTCGACGGACCCGATTTGCGCTGCCGCAGCGTGCAGCCGATCTTCGAGCGGACCCAGCGGATCGGCGGCGAGATGGCGGATCTCCAAATCCACGGTGCAGAGATCCGGCACGATGTTGAGCGCGGTTCCGCCCGAGATCATCCCGGAGTGGATGGTGGAATAGGAGACGGCGTAGGCTTCGTCCGTCGCACCCTCACCGGCCAGCTGGGCCTGGATGTCCCGCACGGCTGCGACGAACTCCGTGCCGAGGTGTATCGCGTTCCGGAAAAGGGGAGCCAGCGAGGAATGCCCGGCTTCGCCTCGACAGGTGGCGCGATAGGCCGCTTTTCCCTTGTGCCCGATCGCGATCTGCATCGATGTCGGCTCCCCGACGATGCAGAGTCGCGGCAGGCCCACGCTGGACTCGAGTCGAGAGATCATCTGGGCGATGCCCCTGCAACCAACCTCCTCGTCGTAGGATATCGCGAATTTCAGCGGCTCGGCCAAGGGGCGATCGGCCGAGAGGCGGGCCAGGCGAAGCATCGCGGCGAGAAAGCCCTTCATGTCCGTCGTGCCGCGCCCGTAGAGTCGCCCGCCGTCCACGGTCAGGCGGAACGGATCGCGCGTCCACGCCTGACCCGTCACCGGCACTACGTCCGTGTGGGCCGACAGCATGACCCCCCCGGGACCCGGGGGTCCGATCCGGGCGAAGAGACCCGCCTTGCGCCCGCTGGGGTCGGGAAGCCGATGCACCACGAATCCGCAGCCAAGCAGATAGTCTTCCACCCACTCGATGAGCGGCAGGTTGCTGTCGGCGCTGACCGTCGGGAAGGCGATCAGCCGGGAGAGGAGGTCGAGCGACGTCATGCTTCTTGCGTGATCGCGCCGTCGCAGATCGTCAAGACGGCGCGCGGCTTCAGGGCGCCTTCGTCCTTCAGGCTGTCGAGGCCCCGGCGATCAGCACGAGATCGGCGAGGAACCCGGGTGCGATGCGTCTAAGCCGATCCTCGTCGACGGCTGCCGTGCGGTCCAGCTCGATCAGCACGCTTGGCCTGTCGGCGCCGAACCTGTAGTTGGCGCCGAATCCGATCAGAAGATCGTTCTCGGGACGGACGGCTTGTCGACCAGGCTCTCCGGACGTCCCGTGATAGGCCAGGTCCTGGCCCAGACGGTTGCGTTCGAGATCCTTGAACGTCGGCAGCACGTCCGCGAAGGCCCAGCCCATGCAGCCAAGCTCTGCCCAGTCGTCGTGATCGCCGGCATGTCCGCGAATGTAGCTCATCGAGTTGATCGAGGAGGACCCGCCTAGCCCCATTGTGCTATCCTCTAGGCCAAGGGAGGGGACCGGTCACCCGGCCCCGACCCGTCACTGCAGCAGTTGGGTCCAGACGCGGGTCACCAGATCCTGCGCTGCGGGCGAGCAGGCCCGCGAGAATTCCACCGGCACGTCCGGAAAAAGCTCGGGAGCGTTTTCGGGGGTGTACTCGGCCTGCTCGAGGTCGAGTTCGACGGGGGACGAGTGGGCATAGTAGTTGTACTGGATCGTCGCATTCTCGGGCGTCGAGATGAAGTTCATGAACGCCTTGGCATTTTCGACATTGGATGCGCCCGCAGGCACGGCCATGGAGTCGATCCAGCCTACGAGCCCCTCTTTCGGCATCGCGTATTCGATCGGCGCGTCGTCGTTGTAGCGCGTGCGGAACGAGTTGCCGTCCCACCAGAAATGCGCGCCGACCTCGCCCGAGCCGATCCGGTTCTCGATATTGTCGGAAGCATAGACCGCAACATCAGGCTTCTGCGCGACGAGGAGGTCATAGACCTTCTTCATCTCGTCGGGGTCTTCGGTGCAGAACTCCACGCCCAGGTAGAGCTGGGCGGCGCCGATCACCTCGTCCGGGTAGTTGAGGCTCGCGATGTTGCCCTGAAGCTCTTTCGGTGGCTCGAAATACACGGCCCAGCTATCGACCGGTCCGTCATAGACGTCGCGGTTCACCGTGAAGCCTGCGGTGCCGTAGGCCAGCGGGATCGAGAAGTCGTTCTCGGGGTCCCACCACTGACCTTTCCACTCGTCCTGGACCTGCTGATAGGCGGCGAGGTCGTGGGCGTCGATATCCTCGAGCAGGCCCTCGTCCATCATGATCTTCAGGAAGTGCTGGGACGGCGTGATGAGGTCGTAGCCCGATGCGCCGGCCTGCAGGCGGGTCAGCAGATCCTCGTTCGAGTTGAAGCTGTCGACGGTGACATCGACATCGTTCTCCTGCTCGAACTTCTCGATCAGCCCGGGGGCGATGCTGTCGGACCAGGCGAAGATGTTCAGCGAACCTTCGGCCTGCGCGGCCCCTGCGAACGCCGTCGCGGCGGCGGTGGTGAGTAGCAGTCTTTTCATTTCACTCTCCTGTTGGGTTTTATTGGTTTCGTGTTGATTTCAGCCATCCGTCATCGATCCGCCGCGGCTCTGGATGAACAGGGCAAGTGCTGCGACGCCGAGCGAGACGAGGATGATGAGGGTCGAGATCGCGTTCAGCTCGGGCGTTGTGCCCTGCCGGATCAGCCCGAAGATATAGACGGGCAGGGTGGTCGCCCCGCCGGAATTGAGCATGTTCGACGTGATGAAGTCGTCCATCGAGATGACGAAGGCGAGCATGGCGCCCGCGAACACTCCCGGCGCGATCAGCGGCAGCGTCACCCTGCGGAAGGTCGTCCAGCTGCTGGCATAGAGATCGGCCGAGGCGTCCTCGAAATCCGTCTCCATCCCCTGCAATCGGGCGCGGATAGGAAGAAAGGCGAAGGGGGTGCAGAAGGTCGTGTGGGCAATCGCGAGCTTGAGGAACCCGTTCGCCAGCCCGATCTGCGAGAAGAGGATCAGCACAGCCACGGCCAGCACGATCTCGGGTAGAACGAGGGGCAGGTTCACGATCGTCTCGGAAATCCTGCGGAACCTCACGCCCTCGGCCCGGATCAGGACCAGTGCGGCCATCAGGGCGATGATGGTGGCGCAAGTCGTGGCGATGACGGCGACGATCAGCGACGTCCTGACCGCGTTCATCAGCGCGTCGTTGTTGAACGCGGCCGCGTACCATTTGAGCGAGAATCCCGACCAGACCGAGACGAGGCGGTTCTCGTTGAAGGAATAGAAGATCACGACGGCGATCGGCAGGTAGAGCCAGAGGAAGAAGAGGGCCGCGAAGGGGCCGAGGCCGCGGTAGCGGCGGACGTCGTGGCGGTGGGACATCAGGCCATCTCCCCGACTGCCTTGCGCATGGCGCGCAACCCGTTGAACAGCAGGAAGGCCATGACGACGCACATCAGCATGATCGCCACCGCCGCGCCAAAGGGCCAGTTTCGCGCGCCCCCGAACTGCATCTGGATCAGGTTGCCCATCATCATGATCTTGCCGCCCCCCAGGAGGATCGGTTCGAGCACGGCTCCGAGGCTGGGGACGAAGACCAGGATCGCGCCGGCTGCGAGGCCCGGCCAGCAGAGCGGCAGGATCACGCGTCGCAGCGTCACCGCCCGGCTGGCATGCAGGTCGTGGCTGGCCTCGATCAGGGCCGGGTCAAGCTTCTCGATCGAGGCGAAGACCGGCAGGATCATCAGCGGGATGTAGCTGTAGACCATCCCCACCAGCATCGCGCGGTTGTTGAACAGAAGGCTGCCGATATCGTCCGTGATGCCGGTCAGGCGCAGGGTCTTCTCGATCACACCGTCATTGCCGAGGATGATCAGCCATGCATAGACCCGCACGATCATCGACACCCAGAAGGGCAGCGTCACGGCGACGAGCAGGATCGTTCGCGCGGTCCGCTTTTGCAGCGTGATCCAGTACGCGACGGGAAAGGCCAGCACCATGCAGATCAGCGTGGTCAGCGTGGCCAGCAGGACCGTGCGCGCGATGATGATCAGATATTGCGGGTTGAATTCCACCTCGCCCGACCAGCCCTCGGTGAAGAGGATCTGGCGGTAGGCGGCGGTCGTGGGGACGAAGTCGAACCCGCCATAGGGGCCACGGGTCGCGAAGGACACGGCAACGATGATCAGGACCGGAACGATCAGCGTCGCGACCATCAGAATCTGGGCTGGCAGCAGGCCCCAGATGCGGAACTCCCTCATTGACCCAGCACCCGTGCGGCCTCGGGGTGAAAGCCCAGCTTGACGGTGGCGCCTTCCGCAAGCGTCTCGGCGTCGTTCCACGAGTTGCGGCGCGAGACGCGGATATCCATGTCGCCGACGCGGATGATGTATTGCGTGTGGCCGCCAAGGTAGTTCGTCGCGACGACCGTTCCGGTCATGATTTCGCCGCTGGCCTGATCGCCCAGACCTATTGTCTCGGGCCGGAGCGACAGCGTGACCTTCTGCTGGCTGGACCGAACATTTCGCTGCGGCACCGTCAGATCCAACCCCAAGGGCGTGCGCACCCGCGCCATGTTCCCGTCGATCGACAACAGGTCCACGTCGAAGAAGTTGGTCTCGCCGATGAAGTTGGCGACGAAGCGGTTGGTGGGGTTTTCGTAGATGTCGCGGGGGGTGCCCAGCTGCTGGATCCGGCCACCGCCCAGCACGCAGATCCGGTCCGACATGTCGAGCGCTTCTTCCTGGTCATGGGTGACGAAGACGAAGGTCAGCCCGGTCTGGCGCTGCAGCGCGCGCAGCTCTTCGCGCATCGCCTGGCGCAACTTCAGGTCGAGCGCCGAGAGCGGTTCGTCCAGAAGCAGGACCTCGGGTTCCGGGGCCAGGGCGCGCGCAAGTGCCACGCGCTGGCGCTGCCCGCCCGAAAGCTGCTGCGGCTTGCGTCGCGCGAATTTCGACATGTGGACGAGGTCCAGCATCTCGGCCACGCGGGCGCGCGTCTTCTCGCTTGGCCACCCCAGGTTCTCGAGGCCGTAGGCGATGTTCTGTTCCAGCGTCATGTGCGGAAACAGCGCGTAGTTCTGGAAAACCGTGTTCACCCGCCGCTTGTGGGGGGGCAGGCCCTGGATGTCCTTGCCGTGCAGCGCGATCCGCCCGGTGGTGGGCACCTCGAAGCCCGCGATCATCCTGAGCAGCGTGGTCTTTCCGCAGCCTGACGGACCGAGCAGCGTGAAGAACTCGTTGTCGTGGATGTCGAACGAGACCGTTTCGAGCGCCTGAAAGTCGCCGAACATCTTCGAGACCTGTCGCAGCTCTACCGCCTTCTTGCGCGTTTCCAAGTCAGTGCCTTCCCGTTGCGATCCGGGCCATGCCCGGCTCGGGTGTCAGTCCAGAGCCAGTTCGGTGATCTCGCGGCGGAAGGGCAGTGCGTCGCCGATATCCTCTCCGTCGAGCCCGCGTGCGTAGCGGTGGCCGGCATAGGTTGCCCAGGCAATGGGGCCGGGGGCATTGGCGTCGCCGAACAGCTTGATCGACTTGATGCCCGCATCCGCCCAGTCCGCCTGCCGCGCCTCGAGCGCGCGGTACAGCGCATCGTTCCCGCTGCGCGAGGCGACCATGACCACGCCGTCGCACGCCACGTCCCGGCAGATGTCGGTATAGACGCAGTTCGATACCACGTGCCCCGCCGCGATGCCGGTCACGCCGCGGTTCAGGACGATCTCGACACCCAGTGCCGCAAGACCGCGGTGGATTGCCGCCTGTTCGAGGGTGTTGTTCGTCCAGTCCGAGACGAAGGCCGAAGGCGTGATCAGCGTGACCTTGCACCCTTCCTGCGCCAGCAGATGCGCCAATGCGCCGCCCATGTAGTAGTGGTCGTCGTCGTAGATCACGACATGGCCCGAGGGGCGCCGACCCGCCATGATGTCGTCCGGCGTGAAGAGGGACATCGCGTCGTCGACGGGCATCGGGACGACATGCTGACGAGAGACGCCGTCGCGGCGCCACGTCGATCCGGTGGCGATGGCGACATTCTCGAACCCGAACTCGAGGATGTCCTCGGCAGTCAGCGGGCTGTCGAAATAGGTCTCGACATTGGTCTTCTGGCTCAACTGGTAAATCCGGTAATCCGCTACGCGACCCCAGGCCGAAAGGCCGGGCAGCTTGCTTTCCCGGATCACGCGCCCGCCAAGCTGGGTCCCCGCTTCGGCGAGGGCGACGTCATAGCCGCGCTCGGCCAGTGCGCGCGCGGCTTCCAGACCCGCGGGGCCGGCGCCAACCACCAGCACATTGGAGCTTGGCCCCTTGGCGTTCATCCGCTCGGGGTGCCAGCCCTTGCGCCACTCTTCCATGAAGGTCGGGTTCTGGGTGCAGCGGCTGATCGACATGGTCATGTCACCGGTGATGCACATGTTGCAGCCGATGCATTCGCGGATGTCCTCGACCCTGCCTTCCTCGATCTTCTTCGGCAGGAACGGATCCGCGATAGAGGGTCGCGCGCAGCCGATGAAATCGAGTGTGCCGGACCGGATCATCCGCGCCATCACGTCGGGCGAGGTGAAGCGGCCGACGCCCACGACGGGCTTGTCGCTGAGCTCCTTGATCCCGCGGACGAGCGTCTCTTGCGCACCCTCTTCCTTGAAGCGGGAAGGGCCCGAGCAATCCTCCCACGTGCCTTGGGCAAGATCCCAGAGGTCAGGCAGGTCGCGGTTCATCTCGATGAAGTCGCGCACCTCGGCGTTCGAGAAGCCAAGCTCGCCGATGGTCTCGTCGAGGCTGACGCGCAGGGTCAAGGCCATCGTCTCGCCCACCGCCTCGCGCATCTCTTCGATGACTTCGCGGGCAAAGCGCGAGCGATTCTCGAGGCTTCCGCCATACTCGTCCGAGCGCTGGTTCGTGGCACGCGACAGGAAGTGCTGGAAGATGCCGAAGCCATGCGCCCCGTAGAGGCAGATCAGGTCGAACCCGGCCAGGTTGGACCGCTTCGCGGCATTCACGAACCATCGGCGCAGATCCTTGATGTCCTGCTTGTCGAGGGCCCGCGCCTGGACCGGATCGTTCGTGAAGGTGCGGATCGGCAGGGCCGTCGGCGCGAGGGGCACCTCCTTGGTGTAGAGGTTCGGCCCGTTGATCCCGGAATAGGCCAGCTGGATGCCGGCGAGCGCGCCGTGCGTCTTCATCCGGTCGGCCATCTTGGCCAGCTGCGGGATATCCTTGTCCTCCCATAGGCGCAGCTCGATGAAGGGCGTGATTTCCGAGGTGTGGTGCATCTCGCACTGCTCTGTGAAGATCACCCCCCAGCCGCCTTCGGCCTTGATCCCGCGCATGGCCGCAGCGGCCGAAGGGTCGCGATAGCCGCCGCCGTTGCAGTGGGGCACCTGGTAGAACCGGTTCTTCGCCGTGAGCGGCCCGATCTTCATCGGCTCGAAGAGGATGTCGTAGCGTGGGTCAGGCAAGGGGCTGTCTTCCTTCGCTGGGACTCGGTCCGCACTGCAACTGGCGGCATGATGTTCCGCCAGAGTTTCCGAATGATGGGTTTGGGTAAATTAGGCTTTTGCGAAGCCCAAATTAGGCTGGGGCTAACTCGACAGGCGTTTCCACCCTGCCTCATCTTTGCTCAGTCATTCGCCTCGTAGCCCACCTTCTGAATTTTCAGGCCCGGCGTCAATTCGGGCGTAAGGTTCTCCTTGCAGTGATCTATCAACGCCCGAACCGCCAACGCGCTTTTCGCGCCGGACATCACCAACATGCCCATCCGCATCGGCCGCGCGTCGCCTTCCAGCGGGACGAATCGCAGGCGTTTGCCGTCCGCGGCGCGCTCGGAGGAATGCCGGATATTGGCGATGGAATACCCGAACCCGTTGGCGACCAGCGACTTCATCACCTCCATGTCGCGGGTCCGCTCGACGACGTTCGGCTCGATCCCGGCGGCGCCGAAGAAAGACAGGAAATAGCGTCCTGAATGGGGCAGGTCGAGCAGCACCATGGGATAGGGGGCAAGCTCGCGCACGCTGACGCTGTGGCGGTTGGCGAGGTCGTGCATGTCCGGCAAGATTGCGTAGGGCGGCAGGTTGAACAGCGGGACGAATTCCAGGTCCGGCGGGATCTCGAGGTCGTAGGTCAGTGCGATATCAAGCTCGGCATTGCGCAATCCGTCGATGATCGCCTGCTGATCGCGCTCGAACTGCCGGAACTGCACGTCGGGAAAACGCTCGGCGAAGCTGCGCCGCACATGGGGCAGGACGATCTGCGCGAAGGTGAGCAGGCATCCGACGTGGAGCGGACCGCGGACCTGCCCGGCAATCTCGTTCGCCAGGCCGTTCAGGCGCTCGGCCTCGCTCAGCACGGATTTCGCCTGCACGAGGAACTGCCGCCCGGCCTGCGTCAGGGCCAGCCCCTGCGCGTGCTTGCGCGCAAAGAGCTGCAGGCCGAACTCGGCCTCGAGCTGCGTGATCGCCGCGGAAATCGAGGGGGAAGAGACGTTCACCCGGCCGGCAGCCAGGGCGATCGAGCCAAGCTCGCCCACGGCCACGAAATAGGTCAACTGCCTGAGGGTGAAGCGTAAGGTCAAGGCAAAGCCTCCCAGGATACTGGTTCGGCTTTGGCTAAGTCTGGCGAGACGGCGCCGTCAAGGCTTGCGGGGGCGCTGGTATCCCGAAGGTGCGGCGCGAAGTTTAACTTCGCGCCGCACCTGCCCGGTTTCAGGGCGCTCTCAGTACTTGATCCAGGTGGTCTTCAGCGCCGAGTACTTGTCGAAGGAATGCAGCGACAGGTCGCGGCCGAAGCCCGACTGCTTCATCCCGCCGAACGGGGTCAGCGCCGACAGCGCGTCGACCGTGTTGACCGACACCGTTCCGGCGACCAGACGATCCGACACCGACAGCGCACGGCCGAGGTCGGTCGTCCAGACGGAAGCGGCCAGGCCGTAGACGGTGTCGTTGGCGATCCGGATGGCCTCGTCCTCGTCTTCGAAGGTCTGCACGGCGAGGACAGGGCCGAAGACCTCCTCCCGCGCGATCTCGTGCTCGGGGCGCACCTGGTCGAAGATGGTCGGCGCGACATAGGCGTCCGAGCCCATCACCGTCATCCGCTCGCCGCCACAGACGAGGCGGGCGTCGCGCTTGGCCCGGTCCACGAAGCCCATGACCCGGTCCGTATGCGTTCGATCGACAAGCGCGCCCATGGTCGAGGCCGGATCGAGCGGATCGCCGACCTTGATCGACATGGCCCGCTTGCGCATCCGGTCGATCATCTCGTCCTTGATCGACGCCTGCACCAGCAGCCGGGCGTTGGCCGAGCAGACCTCGCCCTGGTTGAAGAAGATGCCGAGGGCGGCCATGTCGGCGGCCGCGTCCAGATCGGCATCGGCGAAGATCAGGTTGGGGCTCTTGCCGCCCGTCTCCAGCCAGACCTGCTTCATGTTGCTCTCGCCGGCGTAGCGCTGGAACATCTTTCCGACCGCGGTGGAGCCGGTGAAGGCGAGGCAATCCACGTCCGGATGCCGGCCGAGCGCCTCGCCCGCATCCTCGCCGAACCCGGGAACGACGTTCAGCACGCCGTCCGGCAGACCGGCCGCCGAGGCGAGCTCGGCCAGCATCAGCGCGGAAAGCGGCGATTGTTCGGCGGGTTTCAGGACGACCGAGTTGCCCGCGGCAAGCGCGGGGGCCAGCTTCCACGTCGCCATGTCGAGCGGGAAGTTCCACGGCACCACCGCACCGATCACGCCAAGCGGCACGCGGCGGATGAGGGCCAAATCGCGGCCCCCGGTCGGAGCGACCTCGTCGTAGAGCTTGTCGATCGCCTCGGCGTGCCACTGGAAGAAATGCGCCGAACCGGGCGCATCGACCGTTGAGCTGTCAGTGATCGTCTTGCCCATGTCGAGCGTATCGAGCAGCGCAAGCTCGGGGATATTCTCGCGGATCAGGGCGGCGAGCTTCAGCAGCACCTCCTTGCGCTGGGCCGGCGTCTTGCGCGACCAGCGGCCATCCTCGAACGCGGCGCGGGCGGCTTTCACCGCGCGGTCGATATCCTCGGCGCCGCCACGGGCGACATCGGTCAGCACCTCGCCATTGCCGGGGTTCACCGTCTCAAACCGCTGGCCCGAGGCCGAGGGGACGAAGGCACCGCGGATATATAGCTCGTTGCGGAACCGCAGCGCGGCCGCGCGCGCCTTCCATTCGTCGTAGGTGAATTCCATGGTTTACCTTTCCGCGTCGTCGCCGGGCACGCCATACGAGGGCGCCTCGCGCGGGTCGAGCGCGCGTTGGATATACGCCGAGAGCTGCGGCTTGTAGACGTCCCAGGCGGTGGCGATGTTCTCGATCGGATCGTCCTCGGTCCAGTCGCAGCGCAGCTCGGCCACGGGCCACGAGACGTTGTCGACGATCAGCAATCCCGCCGAGTGAACCGGTCCGGCCTCGCCCCCCGCGTCCCGACCTGCGCGCATGGCCGCGATCAAGCGGTCGCCGATATGTCCCGCGGCGCCGAGGTAGCCGTCAACGATGGCTTGGGGCACACAGTCATTCGCCAGAAGGTTGCCGCCCGAGGCGACGTCCCTGGCCTGCGCTTCGGTCCAGATGCCCAGCGAATTCGGCCCGGAATGGATCGCGGTGCGCCCGTTAGTGTCGACCGCCAGAACCTGCCTGTAGTCCATGAAGCTGCCGCGCGCCTTCGCCTCGGCGACGGCTTCGGGCGCGCTCATCCCGCCTTCCATGAGGTCGAGGACAAGCGGCCCCAACGTCGGGTCGGTGACGTTCTGGCTCGCCACGGCACCGACGCCCGAGCGGGCATAGGAACAGCGCGCGGCGACGGCCGGGGACGAGGACGAGATGGCGAGCCCGAACATGCCGGTCTCGGCACAGCGGGCGACGAGGGAGAAGGTCATGGGGTCACTCCGGAATGACGGCGGTGCCGTCGATCTCGACCAGCCATTCGGGGCGGGCCAGGGCCTGGACGACCAGCCCGGTCGAGACGGGGTGAACGCCTTTGATATACTCGCCCATGGTGCGATAGACGGCCTCGCGGTAGCGGACGTCGGTGATGTAGACCACGACCTTCACGAGGTGCTCCATCGAGCCGCCGGCCTCTTCCAGAAGCTGCCGGATGTTCTGCATGACCTTGTGGGTCTGCTCGACGGGATCGTGGCTTTCGATGTTCTTTGCGCTGTCCAGATCCTGCGGGCACTGTCCGCGCAGCCAGACCGTCTTGCCGCCCTGGGTCACGACGGCCTGACACAGATCGTTGTCGAGGCTCTGCTCGGGATAGGTCTCGCGCGTGTTGAACTTGCGGATGCGGGTATGGGCCATGATGGTCTCCAGTCAGGCGTCGACGGTTTGGGGCGCTGAGGCGGTGTAGCCCATGTAGCCTCGCTGCTTGGCGATGTGGTCGGCCACGTAGCGCGCATCGTGCCAGACGCCCCAGATGAACGAGGATCCGCGGCGGGTCTGCCACGGCAGGCCCAGGAAGTAGATGCCGGGCTCGGCCGAGACGCCGCGCTGATGCTTCGGGCGCCCTTCGGCGTCGAGCGCGGTGGCGGGCAGCCACGAGTAGTCTGCCGAGAAGCCGGTGGCCCAGATGATCGTGCCGATGCCGGCCCGGGCAAGGTCGAGCTCTCGGAGCGGGTTGGTCATGCAGGCGGGATCAGGCAGGAAATCCCGAGCCTCGGGGTCTTCGGGAAGATCAAGGCCATTGCGCTCGACGAAGGCATCAGCCTCGTCGAGGAGCGTCATCAGATAAGCATCGCCGCCCTGAATATTTTCCGCGAGGTCGGGGGCGAAGTGCAGGCGACCATCCGCGAAACTTTCAGTCCGGCCGACCAGGGTCATGCCCCGATGGGCCAGATTGCGGAAGTCGATCGTCTCGCCCCCGTTGGCCCCGCTGACGGCGATCGTGGTGTGCTGGATGCCGGGGGTGGCTTCGGTGTCCCACTTGTTCAGGACGCCAAGCCACCAGACGAAATCGCGCCCGCGATAGCTACGCGGGGGGCGGTCGTGGGGGCCGACCGACAGATAGACCTCGCGGCCCGCGGACAGAAGTTCGCCCGCGATCTGCACCCCGGACGAGCCGGCACCGACCACCAGCACCGCGCCCTCGGGCAGGG
Source organism: Palleronia marisminoris (assembly GCF_900172315.1). Taxonomy (GTDB): domain Bacteria; phylum Pseudomonadota; class Alphaproteobacteria; order Rhodobacterales; family Rhodobacteraceae; genus Palleronia; species Palleronia marisminoris. The sequence goes on along the minus strand of NZ_FWFV01000001.1, from coordinate 739,533 downwards.
CGGCAGGATTTCGATAGCCGACCGAGTGCATCTGCGTGACGCTTTCAGTCGGGGGCACGATCGACGGGGTCAGGGGTGTCTGAAACGGGCCGGTGGCTGCGACAACAGCGTCAGCCTCGACCACTCCCGCCGACGTCTCGACGCGAAAGCCGGGGCGGCCTTTCAGATGGCTTACCTGTTGAACCTCGACGCCGGTGCGGATCGGTGCCCCGATCTTTTCGGCGTAGGCCGCGAAATAGGCGGCGACGTCCTCTTTCCCGACGAAATCGTCGGGGCCTGCGCCGGAGAACTCCATCCCCGGGAAGCGGTCGTGCCAGGCGGGGCCGTTGGCGACCAGCGAGTCCCACCGCTCCGAGCGCCACCGCTCGGCGATCCGGTGGCGTTCCAGCACGAGATACGGCACCCCATTCGCGCCCAGATGCTCGCTCATGGCGACACCGGCTTGGCCGGCGCCGACGACGAGTGTCCCTGTCTTCTCAACCGTCATGTTCGAAGCGCAGCTCCTATGGAAAGGGCGCATGTTCTGCCCGTTTTCGACGGGAAATTTCGCTGCTTGATGCTCGGGGCGAAAGCACAGAATTCTTTACCCGTGATTAGGTCTTGCCTAAGCAGCCCGACAAGAAATGCGAAGCCGACCGATGACCTCGGGATCGATCCCGGGTCTTCTTCTTGTTGGGCCAGTGGATGTCGTCGCCGATCGACCTCAAGCATGTGATCGCCTCCAAAGAGCCGTGTGACCTGGCCGCTTCGGCCTCGCGGGCGGTTTGCCAAGGGCACCCCCGCGCATCCCCGGGTTCTTCGAGAACCTCCCTAGGCGGGTTGCCCGAGCGTGTGTGTAGCCCCGACCGCTTCCGAGATGACCTCGGCTGTGTCCAGGAACTCGAGCTTCCTTATCGCGGCCGACGCTGATCCTCCATGCAATGGCCGGTCTGACAACTGGATGCTTGGTGGCGTCGGAAAGATCCTGTTTGGAACGATTGGCCCATGGCATGACCTGTTCTCTGCACAGCCTGCGGTGGGCGAAAGCTAGTGCGACTTGGTAAAGCCCAGTCGAGCCGGTCAGAGCGCTTCATCAAGGGATTGGTCGTGTTGGGTTTTGTGGTTTCCAGTTCAAGCAGAACATTCGAGGAAAGGTCGGCAACGGCGGTTGCAAGGTTCCGCGACCAGAAGCTGCTCTCCAGCGCATATACCGGCTTTATCATGGCGGTCGCCCTACGTGGATCCCTTGTGTCGCCACCGCCTGGCTTCAGCATGGGCGACCAGTTCCTGGACGCGAAAGCTGCGCCGGACTTCTACTGCGACGAGCTGGCGAGAAAGTTGCTTGTGCAGCCCTTCCCGCTCGCACAGGAGGCAGGGCACTCCTACTGGCCGTGCTACGCCGAACGGCGCCGCAACATACTGAAGAACATGACTTATCGGGGCTGGCTGGCTTGATCCGGACTCGCGGCTTTGTGGCTCCGGCGCGGCCAGGTTGCCGGAAGCTCGCGGCACTGTGGGACGATCATTGCCCACTCGGGGTCAGAAAAAATCGGGCCATCCTGCATCCAAACGCGGTCGCCCCCGAGTCCTAGGGGTATGGAGGCTGCGGATTGGCCGTGGCCGCCCCATTGAGAGGACCGATTCATGTTCAACAAGATGACCGCTCTGACAATTGCGACCGTGATGACCTCTGCCGCCACCGGCGCGTTTGCCGAAGCGCATGGCGGGATGATGGCCATCGGCCTGTCCGGCGACAAGATGCTGCACAAGATCGACGCCACCTCCGCCACCGTCGAGGAATCGATGGAAGTGACCGGTGTGGACCGCCTGCTCGGCATCGACCTGCGCCCGTCCAACGGCCAGTTGATCGGCGTGACGGATGCGTTCGAGATCGTCGAGATCGATCCGATGACCGGCGAAGCCACCGTGATCTCGACCATGGACACCGAACTGCCGATCGAGGACGGCGCACCGGTCGTTGTCGACTTCAACCCGATGGCGGACAAGCTGCGCTTCATGTCCGGCACCACGAACCACCGCGTCGACATCGAAAGCGGCGCCGTCACCGTCGACGGCTCCCTCGCCTTCGAAGAGCAGGACATGCATGCGGGCGAGGCCCCGGCCATCGCCGCCGCGGCCTACATCAACTCCTACGGCATGCCCGAAGCCACCGCGATGTACGACATCGACAGCACGATCGTTGCGCTGATCCAGCAGACCTCGCCCAACGACGGCACGCTGGCGGCGGTTGGCAAGCTCGGGATCGACGGCTCGGACAGCTATGCGTTCGACATTGCCACCGGAGCGGACGGAATGAACACCGCGTGGCTGGCGGCTGGCGGCCAACTGCACACCGTTTCGCTGGAAGACGGCTCTATCCAGGAGAGCTGGGATATCCAGGGTGCGGGCGACGCGACGTTGCGCGACATCACCTTCATGACCGCCGCGATGTAATCCCGACGGCCGGCGCGCATCGCGTGCGCCGGCCACTTCGCCCGACGACACACACCCATCCCGCGACAGATGCAGTTTGACAGGCCTCTTCGCGGCACATAGCCGTTCAGCGACACGGGCCGACACGGACCCGCGCAGAGGAAGCGGACGATTTCGTGACGGACCATGCAGCCTTGATCAAGTCCTGCGCGGCTGGCGACAGGCCGGCCCTCCAGCAACTGATGTCCGCCGAGGGCGGGCGCATGCTTGGCGTGGCGCGGCGGATGCTGCGGCGCGTCGATCTGGCCGAGGATGCGGTGCAGGAAAGCCTTGTCCTGATCTGGCGCCGGGCGCATCAGTTCGACGAGAGTCGCGGCAGCGCGAAGGGCTGGATCTACACCATCCTCCGCAACCGCTGTCTGACCATGCTGCGCCGCGAGGATCGCGAAGTTCCCGATGCCATGGACGAAACGCCCGAGCAGGTCGTTCTGGATGGCGCCTATGACCGCCTCGGGGACACAACCGATCTTCGCCGCTGCCTCGAGGGGCTGGACCCCGAGACGCGCCGGGCGATCCTGTCGTCCTACGTCCTGGGTCACAGCCACGGCGAGATCGCCGGCCGAATGGCGGCGCCTCTGGGGTCGGTGAAGTCTCGCGTCCGGCGCGGGCTGCTGAAGCTGAGGGAGTGTCTGTCATGACGGACCGTTCTCTTGATCTTTTGATCGACGAAGTCGTCCTCGGTCTCGCCTCGGACGACGAGGTCGAGCGTGTCGAGCGGCTGGCCTCGGGCGATCCGGACATTGCCGCGCGCCTGGAACGCGCCCGGCAAAAGTTCGCGCCGCTGGACGACACTGCCGAAGTCTTGCCTGTGCCGGACGACCTTTGGGAACGGATCGAGCAGCGGCTGGGCGCGCCCGAGGACGCCCCCGTTGCGGCGCCGTCGAACGTCATCGACATGACCGCGATGCGCGGAGCAGTCGCCCGCTGGCGCGCTACCGCTCTGGGCGGGATCGCGGCGACCCTGGCATTGGCCGTGGTGCTGGGCTGGACGCTGATGTCCGCGCAACAGCCCGCCGTGGTCGCTGTCCTGCTGGACGACCAAGGCGAGGCCATCGCCCTCGTCGAGAGCCGCGCCGACAACACGACGCAGGTCACCCTGCTCGAAAGGCCCGACGTGCCATCGGACCAGGTGATGCAGGTCTGGACGAAGCCCGACGACGACGGCCTGCCGGTGTCGCTGGGGCTGCTTTCGGCCGGCGAGTCGCGCACCTTCACGATCGAAGGGCTGCCCGCCCCGAACCCGCAGCAGCTATACGAGATCACCTTCGAGCCGGCTGGCGGCTCGCCCACCAACCTTCCCACGGGCCCGATCCTCGGCAAGGGGCTGGCGAAGGAACCCGTGACCTGAGCAGGCCGTCATGGCGGTGCTGTCGCGGGGCAAGTCCCGGCCGTGGCGGGCCCTGAAGAGCCCGTCCGTTGTCGGCTCCGCCATCACGTCCTCCACCTGGCCGGCATAGGCAGCCCTCCGCCGTGATCCGAGCGCGCCGCCCTCGCGAGGTTCGCGCCCGTTGCGAAACCACGAGAGCCAAGGCTGGTCGAACCACGCCGCGCCGGTCAACCTCAGCGAGCGCTCCGCACGGCGCCATGGCGAGGTCGAGGAAAGCGCGCGCGGCGCCATCGGCCCGGCAACGACGAGCGGCAAACCTCCAGATCGGCAAGAAGAAGCGCGGCGCGGCCGTGATATTCGCTTGGCGAGATGGCGGGTTCGGCGAAGTCGGTGGTCATCCCCGCCGCGGTGATTGGCGGCCAGCCCGGCGTGACCGGGCATCCGCCCGCGCAGCATCACCTGCGCCCATCGCGCCGGAGCGGTTCGAACCGGGGATGCTGATGCTCGGTTGCGGGGGATACTCGAGGGAAGAGCTGCGGCGATCATCGCCGCAGGACGAGGTCTGGAAATCGAAGACACCGGCGATGGACGGGTGGCGACCACCGCCGGCAGGACGCCCCGAAGGCGCCCGAAGGACGGGCCGGCCCGGAGGCATTCCCGTCACAGAATCCGTCGCCTGTGCCGCTCGGTGTAAGGGGAAGCTCAGCCTTCAGGCATTCCGTGCAACAGAGCCATGATGATCTATCGAACCGTCACCCCAGGGCGCCGCACATCAGCTTCGAAGCCTCAATCCGCCCATGGCCGCAAGGCCGCTCTCACCGAGGGGCGCTGCCTCGGCACGACATAGAGAGTGGCCGTTGCCGGAAGTGCAAGGCCCGGTGCGAGTCCGTGTGACGGCACCCAAGGTCCTAAGGGTCAGTTTTTGACGAGCAGCTTTCGCGGGACGTCCGCGAAACATTCCGGGGCACCATCGGTGATCGCGATGCTTTCCGTGATCTCGAAGCCGAAATTCTCGAGCCAAAGCCCCGTCATGAAATGGAACGTCATGCCAGGTTGCAAGACGGTCTGGTCGCCGGGGCGGAGCGAACAGGTCCGCTCGCCCCAGTCGGGCGGATAGCTGAGGCCGATCGGGTAGCCGGTGCGATTGTTCTTGGTGATCCCCCATTTGCGCAGCACGTCGAAGAACGCGTTGGCGATGTCTTCGCAGGTGTTGCCCGCTCGCGCGGCCTCCAGCCCCATCTCCATTCCTTCGAGGACGGCCTTCTCAGCGTCGAGGAATTGCTGCGTCGGCTTGCCCAGGAAGATCGTGCGCGAGAGGGGGCAATGGTAGCGGCGGAAGCATCCGGCAATTTCGAAGAAGGTGCCCTCGCCGGTCTTCATCGGCTTGTCGTCCCAGGTCAGGTGGGGCGCCGCGGCATCGGTGCCCGATGGCAGCAGCGGCACGATGGCCGGATAGTCGCCGCCGAACCCCCATTCCTCGTCATAGCGCAGTGCAGCGTCATAGATGTCGGCCACGAGGTCGCATTTCCGCATCCCCGGCTCGACCTTCTCGGCGATGCGGGCGTGCATCCGCTCGACGATGCGGGCGGCCTTGCGCATGTGGTCGAGCTCGGCCGGGGACTTGATCCCGCGCTGCCAGTTCACGAGGCCGGTAATGTCCACCAGATCGTTCGCAAGGCCATCGGCAAGGGACCGGTAACCGCGCGCCGAGAACCAGTAATTGTCCATCTCGACGCCGATCCTGCCGGTATGCCAGGCGCGTTCGGTCAGCTTCGCGGCGAGGTAATCCATCGGGTGGCGCTCGCTCGATTGCACGAAGTAGTCCGGGTAGCAGATGATGTCGGCTTCGGCCATGTAGGTGGTCCGCAGCGCGCCCTGCGCGTCCTGCTCGCGCCCGAACCACACCGGCTCGCCCGTTGGCCCGATGATCACCGCCTGGTGGACGTAGAAGGACCAGCCGTCATAGCCGGTAAGCCAGGCCATGTTCGACGGGTCCGAGGTGATCAGAACGTCGATGCCAGCTTTTTCCATTGCCGCGCGCGTGCGGGCCAGGCGGTTCTCGTATTCGGCGTCGGTGAAGCGGAAGGTGTCGATGATGGCCATGATCTAACTTTCGAAGAGGGTGCCGGCCCTTGCCTCGCGGGCGCGGCGGACTGCATGGTTCGCGATCGCCGTGTCCTGGACGCCGGTGCCCGTCAGGTCCGCGATGGTGATCTCGTCGTCCGAGCGACGGCCGGGCGACGTGCCGGCAATGATGTCGCCAAGTTCGGGGAAGTGTCGGTCCGCTTCGATTACGCCGGCCGCAATGGCGGAGCGTAATTCACCAAGCGCACGGGTCTGGGACAGCCGGTCGGGTACGTAGAGATCGGCACGGGACAGGCAGGCGGGTTCGAGTTCCGACTTGCCGTTTTGGTCCGATCCCATGGCGGTCACGTGCTGTCCCGGGCCCAGCCAGTCGGCCAGAAGGATCGGTGTGGTGGCCGGCGTGGTGGTCACGATGACGTCCGCGGCCATGATTGCGGCCTCGGCATCGGTGGATGCGCTGACGTCGATCCCCAGGCTTTCCGAAAGCTCCCGCGCTGCCGTCTCGGCCTGCGGAAGGTCGCGCGCCCAGATCGTGGCGCGACGGATCGGTCGAACGAGGCAGAGGGCAGTCAGCTGCAGACGCGCCTGCATCCCGGCACCGAGGATGGCGGCGGTCTGCGCGTCCGCGCGTGCAAGGTGGCGCGCGGCGACGGCACCGGCCGCTGCGGTCCTGATGTCGGTGAGGTAGCCGTTGTCGAGCAGCAGCGCCTCGACCTGCCCGGTTTTCGCCGAAAGCAGCATCATCAGCCCCGAGGTGGAGGGCAGGCCGATCTTCGGATTGTCGAAGAACCCCGGCGAGACCTTGATGGCGAAGCCGGGCAGGCCGGGGACATACGCCGTCTTGACATCGACCTCGCCATTGGCGGGCTCGATTGCCATCGACAGGATCGGCGGCATCACGACCGCGCCGGTCGCGAGGGTTCTGAACGCCTCCTCGATCACGTCCACGGTTTCGATGTCGAGAGTCACGAGGCCCCGCAGGTCTGGCTCCGACAGCAGGGTGATCTTTGCCATCCCGGTTACCCCGCGTCTTGCATGAGATCGACGTGTTCGCCCGAGATCAGGCGGTAATGCAGGCCCATGTCGATACTGGCGCCTGTGAGGATCGTGGCGACAGGCCCGTCGGGGCGGACATGCCCGTGCAGCAGCGCCGACAGGCCCACGACGCCGCCACCCTCGACCACCTGCCGCTCGTGACGATATGCGTGGCGGACTCCGTCGGCGATCTCTTCTTCGCTCAGCAGCACGACCTCGTCGACGAGGGCGCGCACCATCTCGAACGTGTAGCGGTTGCCCAGCCCGATCCCGCCGCCAAGCGAGTCTGCCAGCGTCGGAAGTTCCTCGACCGAGACCGGCTTGCCGGCCCCGAGACTCGCGTGCATCGCCGCACCGCGGGACATCGTGATGCCGATGACCCGGATGTCGGGCCTGCGCGCCTTCAGCGCGGCAGCCACGCCGGAAATCAGCCCGCCACCCGAAAGCTGAACCAGCGCCACCTTCAGATCCGGCACGTCCTCGAGCAGTTCGAGCCCCAGCGTGCCTTGACCCGCGATCACCCTTGCGTCGTCGAAGGGTGGGACCATGACCATGCCTTCCTCGCGCACGAGGCGGTCGACCTCTTCCTGGGCATCGTCCTGGCTGCGGCCGACGATGCGGATCTCGGCGCCTTCGCTTGCGATGGCCTCCACCTTGTTCTTTGGCACCAGCGCCGACATGCAGATCACGCAACGCACGCCGGCGCGGCGCGCAGCGAAGGCGAGCGCCCGACCATGATTGCCCGTCGAAGCGCCGGTGACGCCGCGGGCACGCTCGCCTTCGGAAAGCTGCTCCACGGCGTTCGTGGCGCCTCGCATCTTGAAGCTGCCGGTGAATTGGTGGTGTTCGAACTTCAGGAAGACCGGCTGTCCCGTCGCCTTGGTCAGATAGGCCGAAGGTTCGACGGGTGTCCGCCGGATGAGGCCGCCGATCCGATCCCGCGCGGCCTCGATCTCGTCGATACCCACGTGGCTCATGCCGCACCCGCCATGGCGCGATGAACATCCGCAAGCCGCCCGTATCCCTCGGGCATCGGCCTCCCGGCGATTCCGAGCATCTGCCAAAGGCAGGCTTGGTTCGACGTCAAAAGCGGCTTTCCCAGCCGCCTTTCGATCTCGGCGATGAGGCCGAGTGTGGGCATGGACGTGCAGGAGATGAACATCGCCTCGGCCTCGGGCGTATCGGCGGCGAGCGCGGCGGAAATGATCGTATCGGCCGAAAGCCTGGCGATGTCGCGGTCGTCGGCCATGTCCAGGCAGCAGGCCCGGACCACCTCGAGCCCCGCGGCGCTGAAATACTCCGCCACCGGCCGCGTCGTTTCGCGCAGGTACGGTGCCAGCAGCACGATGCGCTGGATACCCAATGCGGCGAAGCCCTTCAGTGCGGCACGCGCGGGCGTGATCACCGGGACACCGGGGCGGGCGCGGGCTACGGCGTCGTCGATCGCCGCATCCCCCAACGTGATCGCGGCCGACGTGCATCCAAAGCAGATCGCGGCAAGGTCCACGCCCGGCACCAGGAGGGCTGCAGTCTCGCTCAGGTCGGGCAACATGGCGCGCAGGTTGGCCGGGGTCGTCGGATTCTGGAAGGCGATCCGGGCGACGTGCAGCGCAAGTCCGTCGTGCGGCAGCACCCGCGCCGCGTCCCGCTCGAACGTCAGGTCGGTCGACAGCGCGACCAAGCCCATCCGCGTGACGGAGCCGTCGGGGTCGAGGCGGACGCCGCCGAGGGTCTCGATCGGCGACGCCATCCTCAGACCACCAGCACGGGGCAGGTCGCCAGCCCCGAGACCTTGTGCGAGACGCTGCCAAGCAGGTAATTCTCGATCGAGCCAAGCCCGCGGCTGCCGATCACGATCAGGTCGACGTCATGCTTTGTGGCGAAATCGATCATCGTGCGGGCGGGATGGCCGGATCTGACGAAACCGCGCGCGCGCGTCGCACCGTGATCGCGGGCCATCGCTTTCCCGTACTCGGCGGTCTCTTTCGCATAGCTGCTCATCGCGTCGTCGATGGTGCCGGGATCCGAAGCCCTTACCATCGAGAACGACGCTTCGAGCATGCTGTAGTGACGATAGATCGTCAGCACGGTCAGTTCCGCGTCGCATAGCGCGGCGATCTCGGCCGCCTTCTCGACGGCGCGCGCGGCGTTCTTCGACCCATCGTAGCCGACGAGGATATTGGAGAACATGCTCATCTCGGAAAGGCCAGGTCACGCAGGAACAGCGCGATTTGCGGGAAGTAGATGAGTGCGACCGCGACCCCGAGCAGGATGATGATGAAGGGCGGCGTGCCGCGGATGACCTCGAGATAGGGGCGCTTGAACACCGCGATCGCCGTGAAGATGTCGCACCCGAACGGGGGCGTGGCCGAGCCGATGGCCACCTGCAGCGTGATGATCGTGCCGACCAGCACCGGATCGAGGCCGGTGCTTTGCACCACCGGCGCGAAGATCGGCACGAGGATCAGGATCACCACGATGGGGTCCACGAACATGCAGCCGATGAAGAACGCGATCGAGATCACGAAGAGCACCGCGATCGGCCCCATCTCGGAAATACCGATCCCGGAAAGGATCGCCTGCGGGATCTGCGCGAACGAGATCACCCAGGAGAACGCGGCGCCGGCCGCGACCAGGATGAACACCACCGCCGTGATCAGGCCGGTGGATTTGGCGGTCTCGTAGACGCCCTTGATGCTCAACGAGCGGAAGACGATGACCTCGAGGATCAGCGCATAGAGCACGCAGGCCGCCGCGGCTTCGGTGGGCGAGAAGATCCCGCCATAGATGCCGCCGATGATGATGGCCGGAAAGCCGAGCGGCCAGAGCGCCCCCTGAACCGCGCGGCCGCGCTCGGCCCAGCTTGACTTGGGCTCGGTCGGCACGTCGTGGCGCCGCGCGTAGATCATGCTGTAGATCGAGAAGAGCACCAGGATCAGCAGGCCCGGCCCGATGCCCGCGATGAACAGCTCGGCGATCGAGGTGCCCGAGACCACGCCGTAGATGATCATCCCGATCGACGGCGGGATCAGGAATGCGATATCGGCGGAGTTGATGATCAGCGCCAGCACGAAGCTGTCGTTGTAGCCGGCCTTGAGCATCCGCGGCCTCAGCGGCGAGCCGACCGCGACGACGGTCGCCTGGGTCGAGCCCGAGACCGCCCCGAACATCGTGCAGGCCGCGGCAGTGGACACCGCGAGACCGCCGCGGACGTGGCCGACAAAGGCCATGACCATGTCGATCAGGCGGCCGGCGGACTGGCCGCGGGTCATGATGTCCGCCGCGAAGATGAACATCGGCACCGCGATGAGCGAGGCGGGGCGGATCCCCGCGACCATCTGCTGGACCATGGTCTCCATCTGGCCGAGGCCACCGAAAAGGGTCACGAACCCGACGGAGGCACCGACGAGAAGCGGGATCATCATCGGAAAGCCCAGAAGAAGCAGCACGATCATGACCGAGAACAGGACGGTTGCCATGGCTCAGACCTCCCGTTCTTCGTCGGTGCCGTAGCCTTCGAGCACGTTCGTCGACAGGTAGATGTCGTCCTCGACGATGTTCTTGAAGGCGGTCAGCGCGTACTGGATGCCGGTCAGCGTGAACCCGAGCGGCACCCAGACGAGGGTCCACCAGACCGGGATCTGCAGGGATGGCAGCAGCCTGCCTTGCCCGGCGGAAGTCCGGATGAAGCCGAACGAATACCACGCCAGCCCGAACATGCAGATCGCCGTGACCCCCGCGATCAGGATCATCATCACCTTGCGCCCCTTGGGAGGCAGCGCGTCGTAGATCGCCGACATGCGGATATGGCGGCCGTGGCGCGCGGCGTAGCTGATGCCGGCGAACGTGATCAATATGATCAGGATCCGGTTGAGCTCTTCCGAGAAGAAGATGCTCGATCCGAAGACGTAGCGCCCGACCACGTTCGCGACCGTGTTGGCCGCCATGAGCAGGACACCCGCCGCCAGCAGGACCGCTTCGATCCGGGCGACGGCGAGGTCGATCGTCCCCAGCAGACCCGGCAGTGCCGACACATCGTCCAGAGTGTCCGACGCGTCGGTCGTGGTGGTCTGGGTCCCGTCATGTGCGGGATCGGGTGGGCTGGTCAAATCGCGCGCTCCTGAAGAGGATCGCCGGGCAGGGGGTCGCCTGCCCGGCGCCGTTACGACGTCAGCCCGAGGTCGCTTGACGCGCGTCCTCGAGATCCTGCTTCAACTGGTCGAGGATCTCCTGACCGCTTTCGCCCGCCATGCCGATGAACGCTTCCTCGACCTGAGTGGCCGTCTCCATGAAGGGCTGACGCTCTTCTTCGGACAGGATGTTGATCTCCATCTCGGGCTTGGCCTCGCGGATCTTGTCGAGGCTCTCTTCCTGCAGGCCCTGCTGGTACTCGAGGATGTATTCGAAAGCCGCGGCAGTGGCGTCCTGGATGAGCAGCTGGTCCGCTTCCTGCAGGCCGTCGTAGAAATCCTTGTTGGCCATCACGGCAGTGGTGAAGTTGTTGTGCCCGATGCATGTGATGACGTCGGTCACCTCGTACATCTTGGTCGACTCGAGGAAGAACCCTGGGTTCTCCTGGCCCTGGATGATGCCCGTCTGCAGTGCGCCGTAGACCTCGCCCCATGGCAGGGGCGTGGGCACGGCACCGAAGGCTTCGTAGCTTTCCACGAGAAGGGGGTTGGTCATCACCCGGAACTTGACCTCGTTGAGATCCTCCGGGCTGCGGACGGGTTCCTGCGTCGTCATGCAGACCTCGCCCTCGGGGAACATGGTCAGCAGTTCCAGCCCCTGTTCGGCATAGAGCTCGGGGAACATCTCGTTGATGGCGACCGAGTTGCGGAAGAACTCGAACAGCGTCTCCTGGTCCTGCGGCAGCAGGTACGGCACGAAGAAGACCTGCGCCTCGGGGATCAATGCGCCGGTGAAGCCGGGCGACTGGTCGACGAATTGCAGGATGCCGGCCTGCGCCTGTTCCATAGTGTCGGCGCTTTCGCCCAGGGTGCCGAACGGGAAGAGCTGAACCTCGTGGTCGGAGTTGGCCTCGATCTCTTCCTTGAACTTCTGCGCGTACTTGCCCTGGACCTCTTCCAGCGCCTCCTCGAACGCGTAGCGCCAGGTGTCGGCATTGACGGCCGGGGCCGCGAGGCAAAGCGCTACTGCCGTGCCGGCGAGAATATGGTGGGTTCGCATCATTGAACTTCCTTCCTGTTCTGGACTCGGACGCCCGGTCGGGCCGGATGGCCTGACTGCGCCGGTTTCGCCGGCGGACGACGCGGGGTCGCGGGTCCGGGCGGCTCTCGTAGAGCGTTGGAAAGCGCTTCAGCGTTATGAGGATCAGTGTGTTGCGCCTCACACAGTCCGTCAATTCTTTAATTTCCTGACGATCTTGAACGCAGGATGCTGAGGTTGACGCATCGTCAATGTCTGCATGATGTGCGTCCTGCCAGAAAAGTGACCGCACCCGGGTTGGCGGGAATGCCGCGTGGTACGGGCAAGATTGACAATTCCGGGCCCCCTCGTGACCGTGTCATCCATGCGCAGGTTCGCCCTCGACGATCGGGACGTCGCCATTCTTTCGGTCCTTTCCCGCGAAGGACGCATCTCCAAGGTCGCCTTGGCGGCCCGGGTGAACCTGTCGCCCACGCCATGCTGGGAACGTCTGCGAAAGCTGGAAAGCGCCGGCCTGATCCGTGGTTACCGGGCGGAGGTGTCGCTTGCGCATCTCGGCCCCCACGTTTCGGTCTTCGTGACGGTCGAGCTTGAAAGCCACCGGGCGGAAAGCTTCCAGGCATTCGAGCGCGCAGTCTCTGGCTATGACGAGGTCGTGGGCTGTTGGGCGATCGGCGGCGGCTACGACTACCTGATGCAGGTCGTCACCCGCGATGTGACCAGCTACCAGGCGTTGATCGACGCGATGCTGGCGGCCCGGATCGGCCTGAAGCGATATTTCACCTACATCGTGACCAAGGAGGTGAAGAGCGGCGCGCCGCCCTTCGATCTCATTCACGCCGCCCCTCCGAGAGATTGACGCCGGACGGCAGCAAGTTCGGAGGATTCCTCTGCTTTCGACCCGGCGACAGAGGAACTCTCTCTGCGGGTGGCGCTAGGATGCGGCCAGATGCAACGGAGGGTCCGATGATACAGGTCGCACAGCCACAGGTCAGAACCGACCTCGCTAGCTCGCTGGAGGACGCCACGCTGTTCGTCACGCGCGGCCGCATCGGCGGTGACTGGGTCCAAGGCGAGTCGAGCTTCGCCGTCACCGATCCGGCCACCGGAAGCGAGATCGCGCAAGTGGCGCAGATGTCGGCGGAACAGGCGACCCACGCGGTCGACGTCGCTCACGCCGCCTTCGACACCTGGTCCGTTTCGCTGCCGCAGGAACGTGCGCGGGTGCTGCATGCCTGGTATCGCGGCATGCTGGAACACCGCGAGGATCTGGCCCGGATCATGACCGCCGAGCAGGGCAAGCCGCTGTCGGAATCGCGCGGCGAGATCGACTATGCCGCCTCGTTCCTGGAGTTCTATGCCGAGGAAGCGCGCCGCCCGAACATCGAGGGCGTCACCTCGCACCTGAAGGACGCCGAGGTCGAACTGTGGCGCGAGCCGGTGGGCGTCGCCGCGCTGGTGACGCCGTGGAACTTCCCTTCGGCAATGATCACGCGCAAGGCCGCGGCGGCGATCGCGGCGGGCTGCACCACGGTCGTCCACCCCTCGGCCGAGACGCCGCTATCGGCGCTCGCGCTGGCCGAACTCGCGCGGCGTGCGGGACTGCCGGAAGGTGTCTTCAACGTCGTGACCGGCGCCGCGCCCGAGATCGTGGGCGCCTGGACCTCCGACGCGCGCGTCCGGGCGCTGTCGTTCACTGGCTCGACCGAGATCGGGCGGCTGCTCTATCGTCAATCCGCCGACACGGTGAAGCGCCTGGTGCTGGAGCTTGGCGGCCACGCGCCCTTCCTGGTTTTCGCCGATGCCGACATGGACCGCGCGGTGGACGAGGCCGTGAAGGCAAAGTTCGCGACCACGGGGCAGGATTGCCTTGGGGCCAACCGATTTCTCGTCGAACGCTCGGTCTACGACACCTTTTGCGAGCGTTTTGCAAAGGCCGCACGGGCGCTTACGCTTGGACCGGGCTGCGACGACCGCGACCTCGGGCCGCTGATGAACGAAAAGGCGGTGGCCAAGCAGGAAGAGCACGTCGCCGACGCGCTCGATCGCGGCGCGAAGCTTCTCTGCGGGGGCGAGCGGGACGGGCAGGGGCCGCTGTTCTACCCGCCGACGGTGTTGGTGGACGTGCCGGCGGAAGCGAAGGTCATGCACGAAGAAACCTTCGGGCCGGTCGCCGCCATCGCACCCTTCGATACGGAAGCCGAGGCGTTGAAGCGCGCCAACGCGACCGAGTACGGCCTGATCGCCTACCTGCATACCCAGGACCCGCGCCGCATCTATCGCGCCAGCCGAGCGCTGCAATTCGGCATGGTGGCGGTCAATCGTACCAAGGTCACCGGCGCCCCGATCCCCTTCGGCGGCATGAAGCAATCCGGCCTGTCCCGCGAGGGGGCCCGCCAGGGGCTCGAGGCCTTCACCGACATCAAATACGTCTGCCGCGACTGGGCATAGGAGACACCGACATGAACAAGATGCAGACGAACGACCAGCTCGCCAAGTGGGATCGCGAGAGCTTCTTCCACCCCTCGACCCACCTTGCGCAATTCGCGCGCGGCGAGGCACCGCAGCGGATCGTGACCGGAGGCAAGGGCGTCTTCATCGAGGACCGCGACGGCAACCGGCTGCTCGACGCCTTCGCGGGGCTCTATTGCGTCAATGTCGGCTACGGGCGGACCGAGATCGCCGACGCGATCGCGAAACAGGCGCATGAGTTGGCCTATTACCACGCCTATGTTGGCCACGGCACCGAGGCTGCGATCACGCTTGCGCACATGGTGCTGGAGCGCGCACCCGCGAACATGTCCAAAGTCTATTTCGGTCTGTCCGGATCGGACGCGAACGAGACGAACATCAAGCTTGTCTGGTACTACAACAACATCCTCGGTCGGCCCGAGAAGAAGAAGATCATCTCGCGCTGGCGCGGCTACCACGGCTCTGGCCTGATGACCGGATCGCTGACCGGACTGGGGCTGTTTCACAAGAAATTCGATCTTCCCCTCGCGCAGGTGATCCATACCGAAGCGCCGTATTACTTCCGTCGCCCCGATGCCGAGATGACCGAGGCGCAGTTCACAGCCCATTGCGTGTCCGAGCTTGAAGCCCTGATCGATCGCGAGGGCGCCGACACCATTGCCGCCTTCATCGGCGAGCCGGTCCTGGGCACCGGCGGCCTCGTGCCCCCGCCCGAAGGGTACTGGGCGGCGATCCAGGAGGTGCTTCGACGCCACGACATCCTGCTGATCGCGGACGAGGTCGTCACGGGCTTCGGCCGGCTCGGCTCGATGACCGGCTCGGCCCATTACGGCATCGAGCCCGACCTGATGACCATCGCCAAGGGGCTGACCTCTGCCTACGCGCCGCTATCGGGCTCGATCGTGGGCGAGCGGATGTGGAAGGTGCTCGAGCGCGGGACCGATGAAAACGGCGCGTTCGGCCACGGCTGGACCTATTCGGCGCATCCGATCGGTGCGGCGGCCGGCGTCGCCAACCTGCTGCTCGTCGACAGCCTCGGGCTGGTGAACAACGCGGGTGAGGTCGGCGCGTATCTCAACGCGCAGATGACCGACGCGCTGGGCGAGCACCCCCGCGTCGGCGACGTGCGCGGAGAGGGGATGATGTGCGCCGTCGAGCTGGTCGAGGACCGTCAGACGCGGCGACACTACGAGCAACCCGGCAAGACGGCCGGTGCGATCGTGGCGAAGATGGTCGAGAAGGGCGTGATTGCCCGCGCGATGCCGCAGGGCGACATCCTGGGGTTCGCGCCGCCTCTGTGCCTAAGCCATGAGGAAGCCGACCGTATCGTCGAGGTCACGGCCGCCTCGGTCCGCGAGGTGCTGGGCTACTGATCCAAACTCCGGGGCGTCCCAGCTTGGTGGGCGCCCTCCCCGAAGCTGAGAGGGGTTGCCTGAAGGGGTCGGTTTCCGGGCGAGGGTCAGGCGTGGTGTCGTGGAATGGACACGGACCACTCGAGTTCGCGTTCGAGCGTGTCGCCCTCCCACGCCCGCAGGGTCGCGGCGACATGGAAGGAGTCCGTGTCGCAGGTCAGGCGCGTGTGCGTTTCGGTGCGCACCGACCATCCGTCGCGGGACATCTCGTGGATCCACGTCGCCTCGCCCTCGGCCGATAGCGGATACGGTGGAAGCACCGAGTAACGCTCCGACCCCTCGGCCGAGTGGAAGAACTGCTGCGGCTCGATGGTCGATGCGCCCTCGTGGTCGCGGATTTCGAAGGTCATGCGGCCGGTGTCCATGTCTTCGGACACGCGCCACTCCGAACGCGGCGCGATGTGGACCATGAGGTCGAGGGGGACCCCCGCGCGGGGGGGTGGAAAGTCGGGCATCCGCGGGCCGGACACCGCGCGTAGCGGCAGGACCAGGTCGGACTTCTCCGTCAGGACCGTGAGAGTCACGGGCTCTGGGGTGGGCCAGGCGATCGGGAAATAGCTGGTGGACAGGGACAGCCGCAGGCGGTGACCGGCGGGCACGGTTTGCGCGACCGGCTTGAACGCCAGTTCGACGGCCATGTCCTCACCCGGGACCGTCGCCGAGGGCGCCTCGTGTCCGTCGCGGTGGCAGAGGTTCAGCAGGCCATAGGCGATGCGGGTCGCCGTGCCGTCGGGAGCGACATCGACGAGGCGCGCGATGACCTGCGCCACCGGCCGGTCGACCCGGCACGCCAGGTGCAAGCGGGCGTCCCCGACGAGGTAAAGTTCGCTTTTCAGCGGGGCAGTCTGAAACACGAGGCTGCCGGCATCGTCACGCCTCTGGTCGCTCGGCTGATCGCCGGGATGCGCATAGGAACACCATTTCCCGCCATGCGCGCCGACCCAGAGCGGCGAAGCGATGGAAAACACACTGCCTGCGCCTTCCCCGTCCCGGCGCAAGGTGCCATCCACGCCAAGGCCGAACCGCGTCGGAGTCACGTTCGGCGACGGCCAGGCAGGTTCGGCGATCCAGTGTCCCGCGCGTTCGGTGTAGTGGCTGCGCGGCTCGGTGTGGTCCTGCAGGAACAGACGCAGGGGCGGTTCGTCCATGATACCGGTGTCCTGGCCCTTCAGCCAGTGATCCCACCACCGCGTCTCTTCCGACAGCCAGTCGATCGCGGGACCGGGCGCGCCGAGATGCGGATAGCGATGGGCCCAGGGGCCGATGATCCCCTTGGCCGGCCCGCGCAGGTTCTCGAGCAACCGCAGGACCGAGCGGCAATAGCCATCCGCCCAGCCCGAGACGGCATAGACCGGGATCTCGATATCATCCCAGTTCTCGCAGACCGAGCCATGCTTCCAGAACGCGTCGCGCGTCTGGTGCTTCAGCCAGGTTTCCAGCCAGAGGCCGGACTCGTCGAGCCGCCGGTGCCACATCTCGCGCCACCGTTCGCCCACATGGGCGGGATCGGGCGGCAGCGTATTGATGCCGAACATCACAGACGCCCAGGACAGCTGCTCGACCAGCGGCACGCCGCCCATGTAGTGAATGTCGTCGGCATAGCGGTCGTCGGCCGAGCAGATCGTCACGACGGCTTTCAATGCGGGGGGACGCAGGGCCGCAAGTTGCAGGCCGTTGAACCCGCCCCACGAGATGCCGACGATGCCGACGCCGCCGTCGCACCAGGCCTGATCGGCGATCCAGGCGATGACGTCGCAGCCATCGGCCAGCTCGATCTCGGTATACTCGTCCTTCATCACGCCTTCGGACTCGCCCGTCCCGCGTAGATCGACCCGCACATAGGCGTAATCCCGCGAGGCCAGCCAGGGCGCGCGGGCGGCGTCGCGCTCCAGCGTCTTGTCGTTCTTGCGGTACGGGATGTATTCGAGGATCGCGGGGACCGGCGCACTATCGGCACCCTCGGGCATCCAGATCCGCGCGGCGAGGCGCGTTCCGTCCGGCATCGGGATCTCGATATGGTCCAGTTCCCGAACCGGACGCGGCAGGTCGGTATCGATCTTCATGGGCGTCTCTCTCGGGTTCGGAAACAGGCAGACCCTTGGCCGGCCGCGCGTGCAGTCACCCGCAACGTCAGTCCACGATGTCGGTGAATTCGTAGTTCAGGCGCTTCATCACCTGCTCGTAGTTCCACAGAAGCTTCGAGCTGGTGCTAGCCCCCATCCAGAGCGATGCCACTGCGAAGCTGTAGGCGTCCTGCTCGGGCAGTTCCGACAGCTGCATCCCCTTGTGGACGTTCGACACGATGCGGGTGCCGTCCACCTGTTCGGCCGCCACTTCGATCTCGGCACGCGAGGGCGCGCGGGCGACCGTCGCGTCGCGGAAGAAGACCCGGTAGAAGAACTCGGCCGCGACCTTCTGCGATCCCTCGCGATGGGGCATGTCGGGTTTGCGACCGAGGCCCAGATCGACCGTCACCTGCTGGTGACTGACGCCATCGACCATCTCGAACAGGTCGCAATGGGACTGGGCGATGCGGGTGTTGATCTCCAGCAGCCAGATCCTGTTTTCGACCTCGTCCCAGAAATACTCGATGTTGAAGCCGGCATTGTCGTAGCCGATATGGGTCATCACCTTGCGCGAGATGTCCCACATCTGTTCCTGCACGCGGTTGGGCAGGTTCGAGGGGTAGAGGTAGTAGAAGAAGCTGAGCACCTGCGGATAGCGGATGGAATCCACCGTCCCGTAAAGCGTGACCTCGCCATCGTGGACATAGCCCTCGACGGTGCACTGCCGGCCGCCGATCACCCGCTCGGCCATGCAGTAATGGCCTTCGACGCTTCGGATGTGCTCGGGCAGGTCGGCCTGCGAAAGGACGTGGTCGAAGGGCTCGCCGATGGACCGGATCTCGGCGCGCAGCTTTTCGGTCGCGTAGGCGAAGTCCTCGGGGCTGTCGATCCGGAAGCCCAGCCGTGAACCCGACGACTTGATCGGCTTGACGAAGAACGGAAAGCGCAGGCCCGCCTCGCCGATCTTAGACAGGGCGTCGTCGTCGAACGGGTCGAACGCGGTGAAGTTCGGCGTGTGGTCCGGGACGATCTCGGCCATCACGCTGCGCGACCAGTACTTGTGCTCGCACTTCAGCAGGCTTTCGAGAGAGGCGTTCCGCGTGCCGTATTTCGCACAAAGAAGGGGCAGCATGGTCGAGACCGGGAAGTCGATGTACCCGACGATTGCATCGATCGAGCCGTCGAAGGCGTCCAGCGTCGCTTCCGCCTCGGCCAGCATGGCGGGGATATCGAACTCCTGCGTCTCGTAGACTTGGGCGGGCGTCAGCAACGGATGGAAGGCGACATCCTCGACCCCCCGCAGGCGGGTGAGCCGTTCGGCGTTGTGGTCGTTCAGGCCGACCACGAAAACGTTTTTCGTCATGTCCGTTCCTCTGCTTCTGCGCCGCCGTCAGGTGCCCGGGCGGCGTTCAGGGCTGCGCGAGTTCGGCCTGCCGAGGAAAGCTGCGCCCCTTGAGCCGCTGCGTCGCGCCCTCGATGTCGTCGACGAGCAGGAGCAGGAAGTCGCCGGGTTGCGCCGCGTCGATGGCGCGATCGGTCGCCGCGTGTTCGTCGTGGATCGTCTCGACCTCGCAGGGCGTGTCCGCCTGGGCGGCGCCTTCGTGGATCAGCTTCGCCGTCTCTCCGGGTGCGCGGCCGCGGGCATCGGTTTCGTAGACGAACAGCAGATCGCACATCCCGGCCAGCTCGGCCCCCAAGGCGACGAGATCCTCGTCGCGCCGGTTTCCGGGTGCTGTCGCGACACCGATCCGGCGCTGCGTGGCCAGACCGTTGACCAAGGGCCGCAGCGCCTTGAGCGCGGGCACGTTGTGGCCGTAGTCGATCAGGCACTTCACGCCGTCGGCTTCGAAATAGTTGGTGCGTCCCGGCATCTGGGCGGGCGTCGGGTGGAAGGTTAGAAGCCCCGCGCGAATGTCGTCGATCTCGATCCCGTGGGCGGTGGCGGCGGCAGCGGCGGCCATCGCGTTCTGCACGTTGAACGGCGCGTGCCCTTCGAAGGCGATCGGCACGTCATTTACCGCGCAGATCTCCACCGTCACCCTGCCGCGCAGCATGACGATCTTGCCGTTTTTCACCGTGAAGACCATCCCGAGCTCGCTCAGATGCTTCGTCAGCGCGGGGTTCTCGGGGTCCATGGTGAAATAGATGATCTCGCCCCGGGCCCAATGCGTGCCTTGGTCCATCACCAACGGATCGTCGGCGTTCAGGACGCAATATCCGCCCTCGCTCTTGACGGCGTCGACGACAACCGTCTTGCAGCGCGCCAGTTCTTCAAGCGTGTGGATGTCGCGTTCGCCCAGGTGGTCCGACGCGATGTTGAGCAGCACGCCCACGTCGCATTCGTCGAAGCCGAGGCCGCGCCGCATGATCCCGCCGCGCGCGACCTCGAGCACCGCGTGCTCGACCGTAGGCTCGCGCAGGACTGCCTGCGCGGCGGCGGGGCCGGAATAGTCGCCACGCAGGATGACGTGGTTGTCGATCTCGACGGTGCCGGTGCAGCCCATCCCGACCGAGCGGCCAGCCTGCCGCAGGATGTGCGATGTCAGGCGCGTGGTGGTGGTCTTGCCGTTGGTGCCGGTGATCGCGGTGATCGGGATGCGTCCGTCATCCGTCGGGTCGGGAAACAGCATGTCGACGATGTGCTCGCCCACGGGGCGCGGCGTGCCGTGGGTGGGCGACATGTGCATCCGGAAGCCCGGGCCGGCATTGACCTCGACCACACCCGCGGACTGGTTTTCCAGCGGCTCGGACAGCGTTTCGGCCAGAAGGTCGATGCCGATCACGTCGAGCCCGACCAGGCGGCCGATGCGCTCCATGGCGAAGCGCACTTCGGGATGAACCTCGTCGGTCAGGTCGCTCGCCGTGCCGCCGGTCGAGATGTTCGCCGTGGACTTGAGGAACGCGAGCTCGCCCTCGGGAAGGACGGTGTCGAGCGTCAGCCCGGCCTGCTCCAGCATTCGGTGGGACTGTTCGTCCACGTGGATCTGGGTCAGCAGGTTCTCGTGGCCCACGCCGCGCCGGGGATCCTCGTTCTCGCGGTCGATCAGCTGCTGGATGGTGCTTTGTCCGTCGCCCGTCACATGCGCGGGCCGGCGGCGCGCGGCGGCGACCAGCTTGCCCCCGATCACCAGCATCCGGTGATCTTCACCCTTGATGTAGCTTTCGACGATCACGCCGTCGGCGCCTTCGCGCAGCCGGGCCACAGCGGCGTCGTAGCCGGACTGGAGATCCTCCATCGAGGTGATGTCGGTGGTCACGCCGCGCCCGTGATTGCCCGACAGCGGCTTGGTCACGACCGGCCAGCCGATCCATTCGGCAGCCTCGCGCGCCTCTTCGAACGAATAGCAGGTCTGGCCCCTTGGGACCGGCACGCCGGCGTCGCCCAGGATCTGCTTGGTCCAGTCCTTGTCGTCCGCGATCGAGTGGCCGATGATCCCCGAGGCGTCCGTGACGGTCGCCTGAAAGCGGCGCTGCTTGATGCCGTGGCCGAGCTGCGTGTAGCTCGTTCCTTCGGTCAGGTTGTAGGCGGGGATGCCGCGGTCCCGCGCCGCCCTGACGATGGACCCGGTCGACGGGCCGAGCGCATTGGCGTCGCGCACTTCCTTCAGGTTGTCGATATGCGGCTGAAGGTCGACGTCCTCGCCGTCGTAGATCTGCCGGGCGATCTCGACCGCCGAGGTGCCGGCGGCGATGCCCGTCGCTTCGTCGCGGTAGCGGTAGACGACGTTGTAGATGCCGGGGTCATAGCTGTCGACCGTCTTGCCATAACCGACCGAGAAGCCGACGAGGTTCTGCAGTTCGATCGCCAGATGTTCGACCAGGTGGCCGGCATAGGTGCCGTTTCTCACCCGTTGCAGGAACCCGCCCGCTTCCCCGACCGAGCAACGATGTTCGTATAGCGAGGGGATCAGCGATTCCAGGCGCTCGGCCATCCCCTCGACCTGATCGCTGGATCGCTGTTCCAGGTCCTCGATGTCGAGGCGCATGTAGATGGCCTGGTAGCGGCTGTAGTAGTTCGGACCGCGCAGGGCACGGTGTTCAAGTATGCGCATCGCTATGCTCCAGGCTCATTTTGCCGAGTTCGCCTGGCCCGAGGACGCGCCGCTCCCGGAGGTTGTATCCGTACCCGCTGATCAGGGCATGCATCGTGACGTTGTGGACAGCGACGGCTTCGCCATCTTCCAGATCGAAGACGTTCGACCCCGTGATCGTGGAACTGTCGACCAGGATCACGTGACCGGGGCCGATCGCGCGGAGCACGTCCCCCTCGAACAGCACCGCCGCGTCTTCGCCCAGGCCCACGCCCAGGTATTCGGGATTGGTCGCCCCCACTTCCATGAGCCGTGAAAAGCGGCCGCGTTGCAGGAAATGCGTGTCGATGATCACCCCGTTCACGAAGCCGAAGCCCGCGGTCATCTTCACGGCGCCCTTGCGCAGGCTGTCGTCGGGCGACCCGCCATATACCATGGTCTGCGACTGGCAGGCGGCTCCGGCACTGGTTCCGGCCACGACCGCGCCCTGCGCGTGCCGCGTGCGGATCTTGTTCAGCGCCGCCGAGCCGCCGAAGACGTTGGTCAGCCGCATCTGGTCGCCGCCCGAGATGAAGATCACGTCGGCGCGGCCGATCATGTCGACGAAGGTGGCATTGGCGGCATCGGCCCGGTCGCGCACGCGGATGTCCAGGACCTCGGAGGCGCCGAGGGCCGCGAAGGTCTCCCGGTAGCTTGCGAAAACTTCGTCGGGAATGGCGCTCGCCGTTGTGATGACACCCACAACCGGGGCGTTCAAGCCGGACCAGCGGAGGACGCGGCTGAGGATGTCCGCCTCTTCCGATTTGTCCTCTGCCCCGCCGATCGCGACGAGCGGCCCCCGAGCCGACACTTTCGCTGGCATGTTCATTCTTGGCCTCCAAGATTAAGGATAGCCTAGATTTTGCGGTTCATTTTGACAACGTTTGGTCAAGATTAATTGGGTTTGGGCGAAAATTCCCTGGCTGAAGTGCCTTTTCGGTTCGTTGCGCCTACAGTCCGGGCACTGGGCGTTCAGCGATCCGACAAGAAGCGAAGGAGGGCGATCATCGACTATTCCATAGCGATCCACGGCGGCGCCGGCGTTCTGCCCGCGCGCCTCATGACCCCGACCCGCGAGGCCGAGGTTCGCGCGGCGCTCGACCGGGCGCTGCGCGCCGGCGAGTCCATTCTCGCCGCGGACGGGTCGGCCCTGGATGCCGTCACCGAAGCGGTCAGCGCGCTCGAGGATGAGCCGCTGTTCAACGCCGGTCGTGGGGCGGTATTCACTCGCGACGGCCGCCACGAGATGGACGCCGCCGTGATGGACGGGCGCGACCGCCGCGCGGGTTGCGTCGCCGGCGTGATGGGGCCGCGCAATCCGGTCCGGCTGGCCCGTTGCATCATGGAGCGCACCGATCACGTGCTGATGGTGGGCGAGGGCGCGCTGCGTGTCGGCCGCGATGCCGGGATCGAAGAGGTGCCGCCCGAACACTTCTTCACGCAAGAGCGGTGGGACGCCCTTCAGGAAACGTTGCGCATGGAGGCCGCCGGCACGCTCGACGACGACCCGGCCCGCCGCCACGGCACCGTCGGCGCCGTCGCGCGCGACCGTTCCGGCGCGCTCGCCGCGGCGACCTCGACCGGCGGCATGACCGCGAAACGTCCCGGCCGCGTCGGCGACAGCCCCCTGATCGGGGCGGGCACGTTCGCCGACAATCGCACCTGCGCGATCTCGGCCACCGGCGACGGGGAGGCTTTCATCAGAATGTCGGTCGCTCATGAAATCGACGCGCGTATGCGACTTGCGGGGGAAACGCTGGCGCAGGCCGCCGACCATGTCGTCCATGTCGGGTTGCCGGACCTGAACGGGTCGGGCGGTCTTGTCTCCGTGGATTTCGAGGGGCGCATCGTCGCCCCGTTCAACTGCGAGGGCATGTATCGCGCCTGGAGCGGCGACTCGCTCGACCGCGAGATTGCGATCTATTGATGGGATGGGTTCCCCGACGTTAAGGTGCGAAGAGGGACCCGGCGAACGCCCCATGAGGAGTGTCAGATGACTGTTCTTTTCGAACCTCGGCATGTGACAGGGCAGGGCGGGGATATTCTTCGAGCACATTCGGTCGTGCGATGACCCGGCTCGAGACGACCGTGGCGATGCTGGACGAGATGATCGCCTTCCCGACCGTCTCCTCGGACAGCAATCGGGACCTGATCTCCTGGATGGCCGAAAGGGTCGAGAGCGCAGGAGCTCGGGTTCGCGTGATCGAAAGCGAGGACGGCACCAAGGCCAACCTCTTCGCAAGTTTCGGCCCGGAGGGCGATGGCGGCATCGTCCTGTCGGGGCATACCGACGTGGTCCCGGCCGAGGAAACCGGCTGGGCCACTGATCCTTTCACCCAGAAAGAGGCAGACGGGCTCCTTTACGGGCGTGGAACCTGCGACATGAAGGGGTTCCTCGCCTGCGTCATGGCGAGCCTGCCCGATCTCGCCGCATCCGATCGCCCGATCCATATCGCGGCTACCTACGACGAAGAGGTCGGCTGCATCGGCGGCCGTCAACTCGTCGAAGTCCTGCGCACCGAGGGGCTCCGTCCGCGATTGGCCCTGATCGGAGAGCCGACCTCGATGCGGGTGATCGAGGGGCACAAGGGCTGCTGCGAATATTCCACGAGTTTCCACGGGCTCGAAGGCCACGGCTCGCAGCCGGACCTCGGGGTTTCCGCCGTCGAATATGCCGCCCGGTTCATCAACCGTCTTCTCGAACTTCGTGGCGAGCTGCGCGACCGCGCGCCGGCGGGCAGCCCTTTCGACCCGCCATGGACCACGCTGCAGGTCGGCCGGATCGAGGGCGGCGTCGCGCACAACGTCATCGCCGGCCTCGCCCGCGTGGATTGGGAACTGCGGCCCGTCACCGACGACGATCACGTCTGCGCCGTCCGCGCGGCACGGGATTATTGCAACGACGTCCTCCTGCCCGCGATGCGCGCGGTCCATCCGGGTGCGGAGATCGTGACCGAAACGATCGGCGAGGTTCGCGGCCTGGAACTGGTCGACGACAACGAGGCTGCCGCGCTCATCGCCAGCCTGACAGGCGTCAACGAGGCCGATGTCGTCTCGTTCGGCACCGAGGCCGGACTGTTCCAGTCCCTGGGCTGCGACGCCGTCGTCTGCGGACCCGGAGACATCGCGCAAGCGCACAAGGCCAACGAGTATGTCGAGATTGCGCAGCTGGATGCCTGCCTGGACCTGCTGGCGGCAATCGCGCGGCATCCAGGCTGAGATGCGGAGACCGGATGGATCAGCGCAGGGACTGAACATCCGAGCAACCGCAGGGCGTGATCCAGCTGTGCAGCAGTGATCCGGGACGCTTCAATCCTGGATCGGGGGGTACGGCACATGCAGCCGGTCGCGGCGGCATCCGATCGAAGCGGACACGCCCGTGATCGGGAAAGCGCCACACATCGGACGGATCAGCTCTGCCGTAACGACGTTTCGCTCTCGCCGAGTGCCTCTGATGCCGCACGGACATGCTGCTCGACCCTCGCCAGATCCGCCGGTTCCTTGATCTCCCGGCGGGCCGTTTTCGCGATTGTTCGGAGTTCGTCGTTCAGTGCATCGCGCTGGCTTTCGGTGCGCACGTGCGGCGCTAGCCGCTGAATCGCGGCGAGGAGATGGAGGAGGACGAGGGGCTTGTCGCCGCCATTCTGACGTATCTGGCGGAACGCCGCGCCGATCAGACTGCCGTAGGTCGGCCGCTTCCAGATCACGCGGATTTCGCCCGTTTCGTCGGTCAGAACACCGCGTGGCAGCGCCCGGCTCATCAGACGGGCGAGCGAGGCCGAGAGCCGGTCGATGACCGCAACCGCCGTATAGGGATCGTTGATCCCCGGCGAGAGAGCCCGCACCGCGACCTCGACGAGGTGACGGATCGAGAATTCCAGGTCCTGCACAGGCGTCCGTTTGGGTCCGATCGTGAAGGCGCGGGCGATGGCGTCGCGCAACTCGGGACCGATCTGGTCTGCCGGATGGACGGCGATGTCCCGACCGCCTTCGACGACATAGTCACCGGCCCGGAAGCGGAGCGCGACGAGCACCCCTGCGGACCGGGCGGCGTCGATGAGCTCGTCGAATTCGATGGTCTGAACGTAGCCTCCCCGGCGCAACCCGCAGAAAGCCGCGTTCTCCTGGAAATCGGCGGGAAGGGCCGCTTCGGGATCCTTCCCCGCTCCGCCTTCGAGCGGCTCGAGATTGGTTATGCCGTCGTCCAACTCCTTCCCGACCAGCTCGATGACCGTCTCGGATACCAGGGATCGCGCCAGCCCGTGAACGTGAAGGATGAGCAACGCCACGCTGAGAAGCGTCAGGCCGATGGAGATCGAAACCGAAACGTAGGGATGGGGACCATCGCCCTGCCGCCACCCGATCGAGCCGTAGAGAAGCAGGCAGAAGGTGATCGTCATCACGTAGGTTCCGAAGACGAACTGGGTCCGACGGCTCGCCATGAAGTTGCGGGCGAGGCGCGGCCCGAACTGGCTTGCAGCGAGCGTCAGCACGACCATCGTGATCGAGAAGACAAGGCTCGTCATGGTGATCATCGACGCAAGCAGCGTCCCGACGATATCCCGGGCGTCGTTCGGGACACCGACATAGACAAGCCAATGCGCATCTTCGCCCACTGCCCCGTCGAGGGTGGGGATCAGGGCGGCCATCCATGTCGCTGCGAGCCCCATGAGCGCAGGCACGAACCAGAAGCTGGTGGTGACGGCGTCCCATTGTACCCGCAGGAAGTGTATGTGTCGTTTCATTCTGCACCGCGTCATTCGCCTCGGCCGAGCGTATCGTTCAGAGGGATGCGCGTCACGCCTCCGGGGTTCCGTGACCGCCTGAATTGGGGGACATGGGCCAGTCTCCGAAGCCGCGCTGCGCCCCCGTCGCATCGCCCGAAGCGACGGCTCGTGTCGCGCGCTGCTGCCCCTGTCACCGGCCTGCCCATCTTCCTGTGAAACGCGACGAAGAACTGCGGGCTCTTCGCTCTGCAGGCGCGCCGGTTTGGCCCTTTCCGCACCGCGAGAGCCGGGAAATCGGACAAGCGGATCCCGGCTACTGCTTTTTTCACGCGCCGAGGTCGACATCACGTATGCTCCTACGATCCCAAGTGGAGCAGTGACGCGGCCGCGCCGCCTCTCGAGGGACAGGATTGACAGGTCGAGATCTGACACGATGACGCACAAGCTCGATGGTGATTGCACCGGCGGCGGATGCCTGACGGCCAATGGCGCTGTCATGCTTCTGGCTGGGAAGCGGCCGCGACCAGGAACGATCATCGATGAACTGACCGCCCGGGTCACCGCAGCCGGAAGATCGGTGTATCTCGAGCTGCCGCACAGGGCACAGAACCTTGGCAAGGAGCGCTGGATCGAAGGAGCGGTGATCGTCCATCGCGGATTGTCGCGTGCGATCCTCGAACAACTGCGCGAGGAGGAAGCCAAGGGCTGGCGCATGTGCAACCGGGCGGCCGCGAGCCTGCTCGCACTGGACCGGCCGGAGCTGATGGCTCGTCTTCGGGCAGATGGGGTGCCGGTCCCCCACTCCCAGGTTCTCGCCGACTGGTCGAGCTGCCAAGCCGCGTCCGAGGGGCGCAATGTCGTCGTGAAGGCCGCCGATGGATCGGTCGGCCGCGGCGAGCGCATAGTCTTCGGAGGAGGTTCCGGACTACCAATCGACCAGCCTTTCGAGGGGCCCTACCTCGTCGAGGAGCGGGTGACCCATGACGGAATGGACCGGAAGCTATACGTCGCGGGCGATACCTGCTTCGGGCTTCTGAAACCGTGGCCGAGGACGCAAGAACCCGACGTCCGGTTCGACCCTCCGACCGATTTGCGGGAGATCGCGTTCGACGTCGGTCTCGCAACCGGACTCGAGATCTTCGGCGTCGACGTCGTGATGTCGCCCGGTGGACCTGTGGTGGTGGACGTCAACGTCTTCCCTGGATTTCGGGGCATCGAAGGGGCTGGCGAAGCGGTCGCACGTCATGTCATGCGGCTGGCTGGGCGTCCAGATCCGGGATGCTGAACGCCGGCTCGTCTGGCCCTCCGGCACAGATCGCGACCAGCCTGTCCGTTGTATGGGCGCGCCCGGCGATCCGTTGGCCGATGCCGATATGTCGGATCAGCGATGCCCAGTGGAGGGTCCGCAGGCGGTCGCGGTCGATAGGCCCGCGCCTCTCCTCGTATCCCGCGAGAAACGCCGCCATCTCGGCCGCGAAGCGGCGAGGGTCTGCATGGTCCCGCAGGCCGAGCTCGGTCAGATGCGCCTGGAAGTTGCCGACGTCGATCATCGGATCGCCCGTCGCATAGAGGTCGAGGTCCACGAGCCAGACGACCTCTCCGTCGATCAGCACCTGGTCGGGATAGAAATCTCGGTGGATCCCGGTGGTGTCCGCTGATTGAAGCGTGCCGACCAAGGCATGGGCTGATCGGCGGATACCCTCTATGCCGCGCCGGAGGTCCGGCCGCGTCGCGACGGCGTGGTCGAGTGCCCGGTCGATCACGTCGAGTTCGTGGTTCAACGCCCATTCGCGATCGGTCGGAATACGCGTTCGGTGCAGGGTCGCCAGGGCGTCGCCCGTCCTGCCACTCGCGTGCACGGAGCGGTGCGTCGTCAACAACTCGGTCAGGGGATGACCCGCCACCATCTGCTGCAACCAGATCGGCGGCGTCTCGATCTCGGCAACGAGATCAGGTACGCCAACACCCCGCGGCGTGCGACCATCGAGGCCGGCGGCACGCAGGCATTGGTGAAGCCGTGGAGTACGGCGGTCGGCGCCCTTGGCCCGGAGCTTGCAGATAACCGGTGGCGCACCGACCATGTCGTACCTGATCAGCGCGCGCCGCCCGGGCTTGTGGCGCAAAAGGCATGCCCGCAGGACAGAATCCTCGGGCACGTCGAGCACCGCCGCCAGCTTCGGGGCCATCTCCGCGGTATCCAAGGCGCTCGACAGGTCAAGCGTCATCGACGGTGGCTTGGATGCCTTGCGCGGCAGGAGCGACTCGACGAGCGACAGGACGGTTTCCGTCTCATGTGCCCAGTCCGGCCGGCGATCGCGGAACCCTTCCGTCGCCAGCGCAAGCAGTGCGGCGGCACGATGGGATGACAAGCCGTCGGGAACGCTCCCACGCAGTTCGGCATAGCCTTGCAGGAAGGCGACCGCTGCAATGCCGGCAGTCTCGGTGCCGACAGTGCCTCTGATCAGATCAAGATCGAGCCGCGCCTGGAACGTGCCGAGGTCGCGCGCCGGATCGCCGATGGCCATCCTGTCCCAGTCGATCACCGTCGCCTGTCCGTCTTGGATAACCACCTGATCGGCGCTGAAGTCGCCGTGTATGATACACGGCGTTGGGGCGAAACACCTCAGCTCCTCCGCGACAGCGGCCGCCAATGCCGACATCGCGCCCGAAACGTGTCGCAACAGATGGGCAGCGGCGGGCGGCCCGATTTTCGCCGCCGGCAGGACGGACCCAAGGCATGGCGCGGCCATGTGCAGGCGCGCCAGCTCTCGCCCCGCCGCACGGAACGCATCGGCTGGCGAACGCGCGGGATCCAGCGGTGTCCCCACGACCCAGCGAGAGGCGATCGCGTACCGGTCATCATCGACCGACAGCAGGCCCGCTCCGGCATACCGATCCGCATGACGCGCGCCTGCGAGGGCGGAAGCGAAGCCGCTCTTCTCGTATGCCTTCACGACCGCGGCCTGCCCCGAGGGCAGTTCCGCCCGCAGAACCAACCGTCTTCCCGGTTTGTACCGCAGCAGTTCCAAGGTGGCCCCATCGAGGCGCAGATCGCGAAGGTAATCCTGCCGCTGCTCGGCGCTGCCGAGCCTGCGTGCCGCAACCACCTTCCGGTCGTGGCGGAGCGGGACCAGCGCGGTACAGATGTCATCGAGGTAATGAACCGGCTCGGGGCCAAGCTGCCACTTCGCCCTCGCGCGAACCTCGGCATAGCGCACGGGTGGATAGGTCATCGCGGCCAGGGCACCGAGGGCGCCGTCCGGCGGGATGAGGCCAATCACGCAACTCGTTCCGGGCTTGTAGCGAATGTAGGTGGCGCGAAGGTCCCCCAGGCCCGCGCGGCCGATCAGATCGGCCGGATCGAGCAGGGTGGCCAAGCCCGGCAGGCCGGGGTCGCGGTGAATGAGGTCGATGTCAGCTTGCGAGAGCACGATCTGCCTCCCGCGAGGAACGCGCCCCGCCGCGGAGGCCCGCGAACTTCCCGCCGGATGACATGAGATCCGACGGGCTGCCGTCTTCGCCGATCTGTCCGTCATCGAGAACAAGAACACGGTCGGCACGGGCCGCGAGGTTCAGATCATGGGTCACGAGGATCGTCGTCCGCGCGCGCGCGAGGTGCCAGATCGCCTCGGCCACCACCTGCTCGCTTGCCCGATCGAGTCCGACCGTCGGCTCGTCGAGGATCAGGATCGGGCTGTCGCGCAACGCGGCCCGCGCGATGGCGATCCGCTGGCGCTGCCCGGTCGAAAGGGTTGCGCCGCACTCGGCGACCTCGGTCCGGTAGCCGTCGGGTTGCTCGAGGATGAACTCATGCGCATTGGCAAGTCGCGCGGCGTCCTCGATCTCCGCCGGCGTGACCTCGCGACCCGCGCCGAGCACGATGTTCTCGGCGATCGTTCCCCGGATGATCAGCGGCTCCTGCGGGACCAGGCAGATCTGCGCACGCAGCGAGGACAGCGTGATCGACCGAATGTCGACGTCGTCGATGAGAACCCGGCCCTCCGACGGGTCGTGAAGGCGAAGAACCAGGCTTGCGAGCGTCGACTTTCCGACACCCGAAGGCCCGGTGACGGCCACGGACCGGCCCGGTTCGAGGATCAGGTTCACGCCCGCCAATGTCGGAAGGCCCGCGTCGCCATAGCGGAAGGAGACGTCCTGAAAGGCGATCCGGCCGACGAAGGGCTCGGCGGTCCGCGCGTCGGGCGCGTCGGCGACAAGCGGAACCTCGTCGAGGATGGCCACGACGCGTTCGCCGGCCGCCGCGGCCTTGGCAAGACGGGCGGTGTACTTGGCGTAGTCCCGGATCGGCCGGAACGTGTGCTTGAGGTAAGAAACGAAAATCAGCAGGTCGCCCGGGGTGATGCGACCGCGCAGGACCTGCAGGGTGCCGAACCACAGCACGACGGCAAGCCCGACCCCGGCGAGCAGATCGACCGACCGCTCCAGCCCCGCCGACAGCCGTTTGCCTTCCACGCCTTCGCGCATGTCCTTCGCGTTGGCGCCCGCGAATCCGGCCGAGACCTGTTCCTCGAGGCCTAGGGCCTGGATGCTGCGGATGCCGGACATCGTTTCGGCGCTGGTCGCGGCAAGCTCGCCCTGGCGCTTGCGCTGCTTGCGGCTGACGGTGCGGATCTTTCTTGTCAGGCTCTGGGACAGCAACCACAGGAGCGGCAGCGGCGACAGCGCAAGGAGGGCCAGCCGCCAGTCGAGCCAGAGCATCACACCGATCATGCCGGAGAAGATCAGGACGTTCGCAAGAAGAGGCAGCGCCGCCGTAACGGCCGTTTCCTTCAACATGCCGACATCGCCGATCAGGCGCATCGTCAGGTCGCCCGCCCTGGCACGCGCATGGAAGCCCAGGGACAGGGATTGCAGATGGCGAAAGAGGTCGGCGCGAACGTCGGTCAGCACCTGATTTCCGACGAAGGCGAAGCCCAAGGTCGACAGGTACTGGAACAAGGCGCGGAGGCCGATGACGGCCAGGAGGCCGGCGACGCACAGAGCGAGCAGCGTCATCGGGGCGAGCGCGGCGGTGGCAGGGTCCTCCCCCGCGGCACTCGGCACCACCCGATCGATGATGAACTTGAGCGGCCAGGGTTCCAGCAGCTTCATCGCGGTCGCGGCCAGAAGGGCCAGCAGGGACCCGCCCAGAAGCTTCCGGTGGGGGCGCATGTAAGGATAAAGCCGCGACAGCACGTGGCGCAGGGTCGGCAGCGTCTCCGAAGGGCTTTCCTTGCGGCTCATGCGGCCACCCGGTCGCTCAGTCCGGCCAGGCGCAAGACATGCGCCGCGACCCCGTCCCATGTCCGATGTGCCATGACGTCGGCACGGGCAGCCGCGCCGAGCGCGATCCTGTCTTCGGGCGATGCCGCAAGATCGGCCAGCGCCGCCGCAAGGGCCGGCGCGTCGCCTGGCGGGACCAGCACTCCGGTGACGCCGTCCGATACGACGTCCGGCAGGTGGCCCACCCGGCTTGCCACGACAGCGATGCCGGCGGCCATGTATTCGTAGAGCTTCAGGGGAGAGAAGTAGAAGTTGGCGCTGGCGGCGTAGGGGGCGACGCCTACGTGCATCCGCTCCAGAAAGGCGGGTATGGCGGCATGCGGCACCGCTCCGACGAACTCGACTGCGCGGTCGACACCGAGCCGTTGCGCCTGGTTCGCAAGGCACGCCCGCTCCGGTCCGTCCCCGACGATCAGCATGCGCGCGTCGGGCACCGGCCCCTTGCGCAGGATCGCCAGCGCCTCGATCGCGGTGCCGACATCGTGCCATGGCTTCAGGCTGCCGACGAAGCCAAGCGTGAACGGCCCATCAGCCGATGGGCGAAGCGGAAACCGCGCGGGCGAAATGGCATTCGGGACGACTTCGACGCTCTGCGCCCCGAGAGTCCGGCAATGCTCCGCGACCGCCGGCGAAACGGCACAGATCGTGCGTGCCGCCGCCATCGACCGACGGGCAGACCGCTCGGCCGCGTCAGGCAGAACCAAGGTCCGGTGGCGGGCCTGCTCTTCGATAAGCGGAGCATTCACTTCGAGGATGCCCGGGACGCCAAGTGCGCGCGCGGCTTCCATCCCCGCATGTGCATAGAGCGCGTGGCGTTCGTAGACGAGATCCGCCGCCGACTTGCCCAGAAGGGCTTCGACCTCGGCATTCAAAGCCAGCGAAGCCCGCGCGCGCGTTTCGGGATCGCCCTTCGCGACAGGCGTCAGATGGCACTGCGCGATGCCGGCAAGGTCCTTCGGTGGCTCCCCCTCGATCCGGGGAGAGATCAGCGTGACGTCCGCCCCAAGGGCCAGGAACGCCCGCAGCATCTCCTGCACGTGGATCGATGCGCCCTTGGTGCCGAAGATCGGGATGCCGGGATCGGTGCAGACATAGGCGATCCGCATCAGGCGACCCCGCGCAGTTCGGCGGCCGGCGCGGACATCGCCCCGCCGAACACCTCGCGCAGGGCGGTCGCGTTGAGGGCGACGTCGAACTCCCGCTCGATCAGCGCCCGCCCGTCGCGGGACAGGCTGTGTCGCAGATCGGCATCGTCCAGGAGTTCGGCCATCGAAGCGGCCAGCGCCTCCGGATCGCCCTCGGCCGCGATCAGCCCGGTCTTGCGGTCCCGAACGAGCTCGGGAATGCCGGTCACATCGGTCGAGACACAGGGTAGGCCAAGCGCCATCGCCTCGAGCAGGACCGTCGGCAGCCCGTCGCGGTTGCCATCCGCACCGACGACGCAAGGACACGCCAGAAGGGCCGCGGATCGCATCTCGCGCATCACGTCGGCTTGCGAGAGGGGACCCACCAGGCGGACAGTATCGGAGAGTTCCGCTCCCTCGATCTGCAGCGCGAGGTTCTCGTGCTCTTCACCGTGGCCGACGATCCGGCAGGACACGTCGCGCCCTTCGGCACGCAACAGGCGGAGCGCTTCGATCAGGATGTGGAAGCCCTTCTTCTCGACCAGGCGACCCACGGCGAGAATGTCCCGCGCACCGGGTTGCGGCGGGGCGTAGCCGAAGCGGTCGAGGTCGAGGCCGTTGTAGATGCGCCGAACTTTGCCCGCCGGCGCGCCGAACCCGTCGCGGATATGGGCGACGTTGTAGTCCGACACGGTGACCACACAGGATGCGTCCCGGATCTTCAGATCCAGATGCTGCGGTTCCGCGTAGTCGTAGTAGATGTCCTTGGCGTGGGCGGTGAAGCTGTAGCTGATCCCCGCCAAGGCTGCGGCGAGGCGCGCGACCGAGGTGGATACCGTCCCAAAATGGGCGTGCAGGTGGCCGATGTCGCGCTCGGCACAGGCCAGGGCGATGCAGCACGCCTGCGCCACGTCTTGTCCCTCCATCCCGCGCATCTGCGCGATCGCGTGCCACCCGTTCGGAAGCCGCGCCCCCGCGGCCGAGATCAGTGACCAGAGGGCGTCGGGGCCGCCGAAGCGGTCCGGTACACGCGTGACCGGTGCCCGGACGCGGCCCAGGATATCCTGAAAATGCGTCTCCTGAACGTCGCGAAGGGCGAAGATCTCGATGGGCTGCCCCGCCGCTTCATGCGCGAGGATCTCGTTCACGATGAAGGTCTCGGAGAAACGTGGATAGCGCTTGAGAACGTAGCCGACTTTTGGATTGGTCATCATTTCGCCCATGATCATGACGCCCGCGCGGACGCGGCAGCCGGTTGCAGGATGTGCTCCGCCAGGCGCAGCACCCGGTCGAGGCCACCCATGTCGGGATGTTCACCAGAGGGCGGCGCCGTGGGGCTGGAAAGCCAGTGCCCGATGGCATCCGCGGTCAGATCGTCCGGATGAATCATCGAAATCAGCCCGCGCAAGGCCAGCCGTTCGGTCCGGATCAACTGCTCTGCCCGCGGATGTGCCCGCGGTACGATGAGTGCCGGACGCCCGAGCGCGAGGATTTCGCAGGTCGTGTTGTACCCGCCCATCGAGATAATGCGCTCGGCCCCGGCCATCAGCGCGATCGGTTCGCGGATGAAGGGGACAAGGGTGATGTCCTGGCGCCGCGTAACGAGGTCCTGGATGCGTACGCGCATCGGAACCGGCATCTGTGTCCCGGTGACCAGGATCCCGCGATGGCCCCTTGGCAGCGATGCCTGCGCGAACGCCTCGCACAACGCCGCTCCATCGCGACCGCCACCGACGGCGCAGAGCGCATAGGGCGCGCGATCATCGCCCAGGACCGCAGCCGCGTCCGCATCGGCAATCGGCGAGGCACGCCGCACCGTCGGATCGAGATACCCCACATGCTGCGCCCTTCCCGCAAGGGCGTGCGTCAGGCCGCAGTCGGCCGCGATGTCGTAGATCGAAGGGTCGCCATAGATCCAGACCGCGTCGTAGTGACGCCGCACGGTCTCGAAGTTGCGCTGTCGCAACCATTGCCGGCGCACGACTGCCGGCCGGTCGATCACGTCGCGCAGACCCAGGACCATGCGTGTCCGGCCCCGCGCCTTCAGCATTTCCAAGGTCGCGTCGAGCTCGAACAAGGCCCCGCGGGGGACGTTGTCGACGATCATGAGGTCGGGATCGAATGCCTTCACCGTCGCCTTGATCGTCTGGCTGCGAAGCGCCGTCAGCGGCGCGAGATCCTGGCCCAGGTCGCGCGGGCGATAAGCCCCGTCGATGCCCTTGGCGTAGGCGGGAAGCGTCACGCAGTCGACGCCGTCGGGCATCGCGAACGCGCCGGCCTCTCTCATGCCGCCGATCATCAGGATGTCGGGCGTCTGCCGGATGGTCCTGAGCGCGCCGGCCAGAAGCAGGTTGCGCCGCAGATGCCCGAAGCCGAGGGTATCGTGGGAATATAAAACGATGCGTGGAGCACGCTGTCGGAAGTCGCCAGCAGTTTCGAAATCGCGAGCGTGAAGCATTGCCGAACCTCCAGGATTGCCCGCGCGGGCGAGGCGTCACGCAACCGATTTCTGGCTGATTGATGCGCGCGGTGTCATTGAACTGTAACATTGGGGTTGGCTGCCAAAGCGCAAATTAGAAGTTCATTAGAGCCTCAAACCGGCAATTTCCCGAGCACGCCCTTCGTATATCCTGACCGGGGATCGTCTCGGCACGAGCTGGTCCGGAGGGCTTCGCCACGGAGGTTCAGGCGCTTCTAACCATGCAGATTCGAACGAAAATCCTGGCCAGCCACGCGACCATGGCAGTGGTCGTGACGGTCATAGCGATCGGGATCGTCGTGATCCTGCGAATCGGAGACGCGAACCAGCGCCAGCTTCGTTCGTCCTACGAGCAGATCCGCGCGATCAATCTCATCGCCGCCTGGGCCAACGACTACTCCGAGCAAGTCGCGGAGATCTTCATCCTTGGGACCGACGAAACCGAGATCGACGAAGCCCGAGAGGAACTTCTTGCTGCGCTGTCCACGAAAGCCCAGTTGGTCGCCGATGAGATCGCGTATCTTGCGGATGAAGTGGATGTCGCGGGCGAGCGAAACGAACTGCGTCGTATCGAAACCATGCGCCAGACGCTTGAAGAGCTCGATCTCGTCCGCAGACCCATCGGGCCGCTTCTGGCGGAAGGGCGCCGCACCGAAGCCGAAGCGATCTATCGGCGCGACATCGAGCACCGGCTCGATACCGTCCTGGGAGCCCTCATCGACACGGCAACTGGAATCGAGCGGCAGGAGGTCACGGACGCAATCGCGAACTCCACGGTGCTCTCGGAGAGGTTGCGCGCGCTTGCGCTCGTGCTCGTGGGGACGGCCGCACTCCTTCTGCTGGGCAACGCGTTGATGGTGCAACGAGCCATATCCCGGCCTGTCGCTGCCTTGGCCGACGCGGCCCATGCGGTCGGGCAGGGCGACCTGTCCCATGTTGTCCACCTCGAGAGCCGGGACGAGTTCGGCATGCTGGCGACCCGCTTCAATCTCATGACGACGCAGATTCGCGAGCAGCATGACCGTTTGCTTCGGGCGAAATCAGACCTGGAACAACAGGTTGCCGAACGCACGGGCGAGCTTGTGGCGCGCGGTGCCGAACTGGAGAATGCGGTCGCGCGCCTTCGGGAACTGGATGCCAGCCGCGCACAGTTCTTCGCCGACATCAGCCACGAGCTCAGAACTCCGCTGACCGTCCTGCGCGGCCATGCCGAGGTCACCCTCCGCGCCTCCGAAAGCACGCCCGAGAGGATGCGGCAGACGCTTGCGCAGGTTGTCCGCAAGGCCGACCAGATGGGGCGACTGGTCGAGGATCTGTTGTTCCTCTCCCGCTCGGAGGCCGGCACCATCGTCGTCGAGCGCAAGCCCGTCGATCTGCACGAGATCTTTGCCGAAGTGCTCATGGACAGCCAGAACCTGCCGCGCAAGGCGGGCATCACGATCTCGCCGCAGCAGACATCCGATCCGGCGATGGTCGAGGGCGACGCGGGACGGTTGCGGCAGGCACTTCTCATCCCGCTCGACAACGCGATCCGGCTGGCACCCGCGGGAACAACCGTGCGCGTCGAGCTTTCGGTGGTCGAAGGCCAGGCCCTGGTCACGGTCAGCGACGGGGGCCCGGGCTTCACGGCCGAAGAGGTGCAGCGCGCCTTCGTCCGCTTCTTCCGCGGCGGCGCGAGCCGGGGCCGCTCGGGCCGGGGCGCGGGGCTCGGCCTGTCGATCGCTCGATGGATCGTGGATCAGCATGCTGGCACGATCAGCATCAGCAGCACGCCCGGCCATGGTGCCACGGTCCAGATCGAATTGCCGCTGATGAGGGCACGAACATGAGCGCCATCCTGATCGTGGAGGACGACGTCGAGATCGCCGATTTCCTGTCCTTCGGCCTTTCGGCAGAGGGCTACTCGGTGCAGGTCGAACGCTACGGAGCGAGCCTGCTCGACCGCGTGCGCGGCGGCGCGTTCCGCCTCGTCATCCTCGACAGGATGCTTCCCGACGCCGAGGGCATCGATTTGTGCCGCCGACTTCGGGCGGCTGGCGACGGCACGCTTGTCCTGATGTTGACCGCACGCGACGCACTGGAGGAAAAGCTCGAAGGTCTCCGTGCCGGCGCCGACGACTACATGACGAAGCCATTCGCCTTCGAGGAACTCCTCGCTCGTATCGAGGTCCTTCTGCGCCGCGCGTCGCCGCCCGCAAAGGATCGCGTGATCCGCTACGCCGACCTGACGATCGATCTGGCACAGAAGGTTGCGCGCCGCGAAGGGCGCGAGCTGGGATTGACCGCGACCGAGTATGGCCTGTTGCTCTACCTGGTCGAGAATGCCGGCCGGGTGGTCAGCCGGCTGGAGATCCTGAACGCCGTGTGGGGCTACGATTTCGATCCGAACACGAACATCGTCGAAGTCTACATCGCCTACTTGCGCAAGAAGGTCGACCGCGACTTCGATGGACGGCTGATCCAGAACGTCCGCGGCTTCGGCTACCAGCTCTCGCACGAGACACCGCAGAAGGACCGAAGCGCGTAGTTCTGTCGGAAGGCAGTCGGGGGGCGACTTGCACCGCCCCCGTCCTTCGGATCAGTTGCCGCCCCAGGCGTCGGGGTAGTTTTCCATGCTCTCACAGCCGCACATCGCGTAGTGCAGCGGTGGCATCGCAGGGTTCACGTAGTCGGCCAGTTCGTCCTGCGTGATCGCCGGCTGCGGCAGTACCCATTCCGGGGCCGGCACCGGTTCGCCTTCGATCACCCGGGCCGCCGCGATAACGGCCGTGCGCCACTGGAACGTCGGATAGGTCGGCGCGATGGCCGTGAGGTCCTCGTCCTGCCACTTGCGCAGGAAGTCCTGCTGATCCTCGCCCACGAAGACCGGAATTTCGTAGCCGGAATCCTCGAACGCCTCGATCGCCGCGACGGCGGTGGCGCCCGCATCCATCCAGACGGCGTCGATGTCGCCGCGCATCAGGTAGTCCTCGACGATGGACTTGGTCTTGGCGTTGTCGCCGTCCGTGAATTCCGCGCCGACAATGTTCATGCCGGCCTCGTCCAGGATGCGGCGTCCGGCGGAATAGCGCGTCTCGAGCACGTCGACGCCCGGCAGGATGCGCAGCATCAGGACGTTCGAGCCTTCGTCGACATTCTCGACGATGAATTCGGCGCCCTGGATGCCGAAGCCATATCCGCCGATCGGGTGGACGAAGGTGACCGGGCAATCCGTGTTGACGCCCCGGTCGAAGACGATCACCGGCATATCTTCGCAGGCGCGTTCCACCGCGGGGGTCAGTGCCGCGGTGGTGTTGGGCGACACGATCATCACGTCGCAGTCACCGCCCGCCAGGAGGTCGTTGATGTCCGCGATCTGCTTGTCGTCGGAACCTTCGGCATCGACGTGGACGAAGTCGCCGATGGACTCGTGGTTCGCGACCTCTTGCATCATGTTGGTATAGCCCACCACGCGCCATGGGTTGTTCACCCCGGCGTTGGAGAAGCACACCGTGGCCGGTGCTTCGAGCCCGAGATCAGCCGTTTCCGTCATCTCGCCGCCGATATGTTGCAGCCAGGGCTGTCCCTCGGGGCCCATAGGCTCGGCCTGCAGCTGCTCCTGCTGCTTCGCGAATTCCTGCGGATCGTCGAAGTTCTGGGCGTGAAGCGGCACGACACTGACCGCGAATGCTCCCGTCGCCATGAGTATGCGTTTCATCTCTCTCTCCCTATCAGCCGGGGCCGCATCACGCGCGCCCTCAGGTTCCCGTCTGTTTCCTTCGGTGCATGGCAAGCGCGACGGCCGCGATCAGGATGAGGCCCTGCACTACCTGCCGGACGGGTTGCGGCAGGCCAAGAAAGTTCAACAGAGTGAAGATTGCCGTCAGCGCAAGCGCACCGCCGAAGGCCGCGAAGACGGAGCCGCGCCCCCCCAGCAGCTGCGCGCCGCCCAGCACGGCAGCGGTGATCGCCTGCAGCTCGTAACCCGATCCGACATCGGTCGAAACGCCGGCAAAGCCGCCCAGAAGGATGCCCGCGATGGCCGCGGAAAGGCCCGACAGCATGAACGCGGTAATCCGCACTCGGTTGACGGCGACGCCGGCCAGGCGCGCCGCGACCGGGTTGTCGCCGATCGCGTGGACCTGCCGGCCAAGATTGGTGCGGTGCATCAGCCAAGCCAGGATGCCGACGACGACGAACAGCACGATGACCGAAACCGGGATGAAGCCGACAAGCGGCACGTCGCGAACGAGCTCGCGACCGAAGAAGCGGTACGTGTCCGGCAGGTAGCCCCGCGGCGCGCCGCCGGACCACAGGAA
This sequence comes from Palleronia marisminoris, assembly GCF_900172315.1. Taxonomy (GTDB): domain Bacteria; phylum Pseudomonadota; class Alphaproteobacteria; order Rhodobacterales; family Rhodobacteraceae; genus Palleronia; species Palleronia marisminoris. The sequence continues at coordinate 699,514 of NZ_FWFV01000001.1, read as the reverse complement.
GGCCAGCCCGTTGAGCGTGATCATCATGCCGAGCGTCGCGATGAGCGACGGCACCCGAAGGAAGCACACGACGAGCCCGTTGACCACGCCCACGCCAAGACCCATGCCCAGCATCAAGGGAATGACCCAGTAGGTCGCGGCGGGGTCGTTGTTTGTCAACATCGACGAGCCGACGACGACCAGCGTAATCAGCGATCCGACCGAAAGATCGAAGCCGCCGGACGTGATGACGTAAACCTGCCCGGCCGCGAGAATCGCAAGCGGTGCCGCGCGCTTGAGGAAGTTCATGTAGCCTGTCGGTTCCACGAAGCCGGGATTCATCAGGATGATCCCCGCCACCAGCGCGGCCAGCAGCAGCCACACGGGATTGATCTGGGGCAGGCGGCGTGTCCGGGCGTGGGTCGTCTCGGTCCTGTCGCTCATGCCACGATCCTCTTGGAGCGGGCGGCGTAGAAGGCCACGGCGGCCACGATGATGATGCCGCGCAACACCTGCTTGGCGAAGCTGTCGACGCCCGCGACGTTGAACACGGAATCGATGAGCGAGAAGATCAGCATGCCCGCCATCGTCCCCCAGATGCCGCCGCGCCCCCCGGCCAGCACCGTGCCGCCGATCACTACGACGGCGATGCTTTCGAGGTCGTAGACCCCGTCGGCCCCGATCCAGGGCGCGCCCGAGCGCAGGCGCGACGCAAGATAGAGCCCCGCGATGACGGCGCAGACCGAACAGATGACATGTGACAGGACGACGATGCGGCGCGTCTTGATACCCGCGAACCGCGCCGCTTCCTCGTTGCCGCCGACCGCGTATATGTCGGACCCGAACTTGGTGAAGCGCAGGAGGATCCAGGCAAGGCACGCAAGTGCCAGAAGGAACAGCAGCGCCAGCGGGAACGGCCCGAGCCGTCCGTAGGCGAATACCTGGAACTCCGCCGGCACCGAGCCCGCGAAATTCGAGACGAACGCCGACAGGCATCCCTGGATGATCAGGCTCATCCCCAAGGTCGCGATGAGGGGGTTCACGCCCAGCCCGGTGACGACCAACCCGTTGGTCAACCCGACGAGCCCGCCAAGTGCGACGGCGGCAAGGACTGCGGGCAGGATCATGGCGGGCGAGCCATCCATGATGACCGACGCGAGAACGGCCGTCGCCGAGATCAGGCTGGCGACACTGAGATCGATCGAGGCGACGAGGATCACGAACGTCTGACCGATCGCCGTGATGCCGAGCGCGATGGAGCGGCCGAGAATTGCGATCAGGTTGTCGAAGGTCAGGTACTGCGCCTGCCCGGTGGCGAGCACGACGCCGACATAGATCGCGAAGGCGCCACCCAGAAGGATCAGCGGAGCCCAGCGTTCCAGCCGGAAGCCCGACTTGGTCTTGTGTGGCGGAGCACCCTCGGAGCCGCTCATGCGGCGACCTCGGACTCGGCTGTTGCGGCGTGCATGACGTCCTGTTCGCTTGCCCCGTGGGGAAACTCGGCCACGATCCTGCCCGCCTGCATCACGAGCACGCGGTCGGCCGCACCGATCACTTCGGGCAGGTCGGAGGAAATCATCAGGATCCCGGCGCCCTCGCGCGCGAGGTCGCGCATCAGGTGATAGATCCCCGCCTTGGAATTCACGTCGATGCCGCGCGTCGGTTCGATGAATATCAAGAGCTTCGGGCGCATGGACAGCCAGCGAGCCACGATGGCCTTCTGCTGATTTCCGCCCGACAGCGCGCGGATGTCCTGGTCGTAGGACGCCGCCCGGATCTCCATGTGGTCGAGCAGGCCGTCCATGCGCACCGTGTCCGAGTGGGCGTTGCGCCGGTCGCTGGACCAGAGCGAGGCGAAGGCGCGCGAGGTCAGCATCCCGTTGTCGCGCACCGACTGCATGAGGACGAGGCCCTCGCTCTTGCGGTCGCCGGGAAGCAGCCCGATGCCGCCCAGGATGGCGGCGCGCGGCGTGCCGAAGGAAACCGCGTCACCGTCTAGCGTGACATCGCCGCGTTCGAACGGTGCGTCGCCGAACAGCGCCCTTGCCAGCGCCACGCGGCCCGCGCCCTGGATGCCCGCAAGGCCCACGATCTCGCCCCGGCGCACGTCCAGGTCGATGCCGTCAAGCACCGCGTTGCCTCCGCCGCGCACCGACAGGACCAGTCCGCCGACCTCGTCCGGGCTGGCCGGCGGCGCATAGAAATCCGCGATGTCGCGGCCGACCATCGCGCGAACGATCTCGTTCGGGGCAGGCACCTCGTCGAAACGTGCCGCGACCTCTCCGTCCTTCAGCACGGTGACACGGTCGGCCAACCGGGCGATCTCGCGCATCCGGTGGGTGATGTAGATGATCGCGACGCCGCGCTCGCGGAGCGTGTCGACGGTTGCGAACAGCTCTTCGCATTCCGCCTCGTTCAGCGCGGCGGTCGGCTCGTCCATCACCACGACCCGCGCCCCTGTCGACACCGCCTTGGCGATCTCGACGACCTGTTGGGTCGCCACGTCCAATTCCCCGACGATGCGATCCGGGTCGATCCGTCCGGCGGCCGCGAAAAGCGCCAGAACCTCTTTCGTCTCGTCGCGCATCTTCGCGGCGTCGATCAGCCCCAGCCGCGTCCGCGGTTCCCGCCCCAGAAAGAGGTTCTGCGCGACCGTCCGTTCGGGCAGCAGCGAGAATTCCTGGTAGATCGTGGAAATGCCCGCGCGAAGGGAGTCCACGGGATGTCGGAAATGCACTGCCTTGCCGTTCATGAGCACGGCACCCGAGTCGGCCTGGTAGACGCCCGACAGGATCTTGATCAGCGTGGACTTGCCCGCGCCGTTCTCGCCGACAAGTGCCTGCACCTCGCCGGTGCGCACGTCGAAGCTCACGTCGGACAGGGCACGCACGCCCGGAAAGGTTTTGGTGATGGCCTTCATCTCGATGACGGGGGTGGTCATGCGGCCTCCCACTCTCGGCGGATGAAGTCGTGCGACTCCGTGAACAACGTCTCGAAATCCGGGAAGAGCGGGCGCCAGACCCGTGTCGCGGCCGCCAGTTCCGGCACGCCGGCGCCGAAAGCCTCGACCACCACAGGTCCGTCGAAACCTGTTGCCTTCGCGGTGCGGAACACGGTGGCAAAGTCGATCTGGCCCCGGCCGACGACTCCGCGATCGTTCTCGGACACGTGCAGCACGTGCATCTTCCCGCCCAGATGGCGCATCGCCTCTGCCTGGTCCTGTTCCTCGATATTGGCGTGGAACGTGTCGTACATGATGCCGAAGGCAGGGTGATCGACTTTGTCCGCGTACGCTCGCGCCTGTGCCATCGTGTTCAGGAAATATGTCTCGAACCGGTTGAGATGCTCAAGCGCCAGCTTGTAACCGCCCCGAGCCGCACGCTCTGCCATGGCGCGATGCGCTTCGGCGCCGCGGTTGATCTCGGCCTCAGTGGGGCCCTGGCCGGTGAAATGGCCCATCGGCGCGTGGTAGGGGCCGCCAATCGTCTCGGATCCCAGCGCCTCGGCGCAATCCTGGATCCAGGACAGGTGATCGAGACCGCGCTGGCGGATGCTCGCGTCGTCCGACAACGGGTTCGCGTCCACGTCCGGCACGATCGAGGTCTGCGCGCGCCCCAAACCGAGGGCGGCCAGACGTTCTCCGAGCCATGCGTAGTGATCGGGCGTGCCGCGCATCACCGGCACCTCGACGTGGTCGTATCCGATCGCGGCGATCCGCTCGATCTGCGGCAGGTGGCTTTCGTCGATATGCCCGCCCAGGCAAAGCAGGTTGATCCCGAGCTTCATGGCCTCACCCCGGCGCTGTTACTGACCGATGATTTCACGCCGGGATCGATCAATCGCGTCCCGTCCTTGCCATTGTCGACGACGAGAACCAGAGGCCCGCCGGGTCCGGGTGCAGGACGACGAACTGTCTCTGAAGATGCGCGGCCGATCTCGGCCGTCCGCCCCCTGGTCGTATTCCGGTGATCACGCACGGCCCTCGCGGTCTCACTCTGGAAAAGCCGCTTGTTCCAAGTTGGAACCGGGACGCCCTCGTGAGCGCGATCGGCTGCCCGGGGGGCCATCGCACTCCACTGGGTGCACCGCACGTCGTCCGGCGCGGACTGCGCCAGAAAAAGGGCCGGACCCTTTGTCGTCTTCATGAAACCCCCCAGCGGCACCGTCCTCCCCAGCGCCATTGCAATCGATTTCAATCGATTCATCCGACGTTTGCAATAAAAATGTAATCGATTAACAATCGGCGATGTTCAGGAGACGACATCGCGGCAACTTGACCTGAGCCCGGACTCCCGTCCGAAAAGTCGGAGAGTCCGCGGATGGATTCCTGGGGGTGTATCAGGCGCGCATTTTTCAGCCTGCCGTGCAGACGACGCACAAGCTGCGCCTTCGGAAGCCCGACCTTTCGGCGCTCATCGCCCGTGTATGCGGCGGCGAAGTCAGCAATGCTTCCACGACGCCTGCCACCGAACTCATTCCGCTTTCGAAGCCGATGCATCGCCGTGGGAACGGAAACTCCAGCTCACTCCACCAGATAACGTGCGACGATCGGGCGGTAGCCGGCGCCGAGCGCGCAGGCGGTGATCCCGAGTGTTCCCGAAACGATCTGCGGGCGGCGGATCCCCCGCGTGTCGACTTGCGCGACCAGGGTTTCGACCCGCGCGATCAGCTTCTGGCGCACCTCTGCCGGAAAACTTCCGTCGATGACCACGCTGGGCAGGTCCAGCACGGCGACGAGGGTGACGGTGGCCGAGGCGAGCTGGCGCGCCGTCTCTTCGATCCAGGTCGCCTCCAGATCGTCGAAACCGGCCCATGCCGGTTGCTGCAACAGCCGCTGGCCGTTGCCGGGCATGCGCGCCTCCAGTCGCCGCTCGAGCTGGTGGATCGATGCGACCTCGAGCATCTGCGTCATGCGGCCGTCGGCGCCGGGCACGGGAAGCGAGGCGAGGGCGCCGGCATTCCCACCCGCGCCGAGATAGAGGCGCCCGTCGAGGACGATGCCGCCGCCGAGGAAGGCGCCGACGAAGATGTAGCCGAAATCCGGCAGGTGCCGCGCGCCTCCGAAAAGATGCTCGCCGTGGCAGGCCAGCGAGCCGTCGTTGCCGACGAAGGCGGGCAGGCCGGTCGCCTCGGCGAAGGCGTCTTGAGCAGGAAAGTCGTGCCACGCCTGCATCTCGGCCCGCGGCGCGCCCAGAAGGTCCAGCCAGTTCCACAGGTCGAACGGCATTCCGATCCCGATCCCGGCGATGCGCTCGTGCTGGTCGGCGGAAAGCATCTGCTTGAACTCGGCAAGCCCCGCCCTGGCAAGATCGAGACAGGAGGCCGGTGTCGGATAGGCATAGGTGGCGGTCTTTTGACCCAGAACCCGTCCCTCGAGATCGATGAGGATGAGGTCGGATCGCCTTCTGCCGATCCGCAACCCGATCGCGAACGCTCCGGCCGGGTCGAGCTGGATCGGCGTCGACGGCTTGCCGATCTTGCCCCGGACGGGCGACCCGCGCAGGACGAGGCCCTCGGCTTCCAGCTTGCGGGTGATGACCGATGCCGATTGCGCCGAAAGGCCCATGCGCCGGGCAATCTCGGCCGCGGGCGTCGGCCCGTCCTGGCGAAGCATGTTCAGGATCGCGCGCTCGTTCGCGCTGCGCTCCGGCGTGCTCGGCACAGCGATTGCAGCGCTTCGCCCTTCATCGTTCATCTCGTGTTCCTCCGCGCGCAGTGTCGCCAGCGGTGCTTTGTAAAGCAAGTTGAGAAAAGCGTTGACGGCTGCTTCTTTCGCGGTTCATGCTGACGTTGTCGGCTGGAGGAGTCGGCCGCTTTCGGCAGTTCGACCGGCCCTGCCGGCCGGCGCCGCATGCGAAAAATCGGGAGGATACACAATGAGATACGCGACGGCGATCTCGGCCTTGGCGCTTGCCGTGGCCGGAAACACGGCCATGGCCCAGGATCAGACCACGGCCTGCCTGATCACCAAGACGGACACAAACCCGTTCTTCGTGAAGATGCGCGAGGGAGCGCAGCAGAAGGCCGACGAACTGGGCATCGAGCTGATGAACTTCGCTGGCCAGTACGACGGCGACCACGAGACCCAGGCCCAGGCCATCGAGACCTGCATCGCGGCCGGCGCGGACGGCATCCTTCTGCTGGCCTCGGACACCTCGTCGATCGTGTCCTCGGTCGAGCAGGCGCAGGAAGCCGGCGCCATCGTGATCGCGCTCGACACGCCGCTCAGCCCCGCGGACGCCGCAGACGCCACTTTTGCCACCGACAACTTCCGTGCCGGCGAACTGATCGGTCAGTGGGCCGCGGCCAAGCTGGGCGACGAGGCCGAGAATGCGCGCATCGCGTTCCTCGACCTGAACGTCAGCCAGCCGACGGTGGGCGTGTTGCGCGACCAGGGCTTCATGCAGGGCTTCGGGATCGACATCAAGGATCCGGCCCGCTACGGCGACGAGGACGACCCCCGCATCGTCGGTCACGACGTGACCCAGGGCAACGAGGAAGGCGGACGCCGCGCGATGGAGAACCTGCTGGCGCAGGACCCGAACATCAACGTCGTCTACACCATCAACGAGCCCGCCGCCGCCGGTGCCTACGAGGCGCTGGACGCGCTCGGCCGCGCCGGGGACGTGATGATCGTGTCCGTCGATGGCGGCTGCCCCGGCGTGCAGAACATCCGCGACGGCGTCATCGGCGCCACCGCCCAGCAATACCCGCTGGACATGGCGTCGCTCGGGATCGAGGCGATCCACCAATACGCGCAGGACGGCACGCTGCCGCAGCCGACCGAGGGCAAGGACTTCTTCGATACCGGTGTCGAGCTGGTGACGAACGAGCCGGTCGAGGGCGTCGCGTCGATCACGGTCGATGAAGGCATGGAGCGGTGCTGGGGCTGACCCCGGCAACCGGATCCCAGGTCGATAGTGCCGGGGCGATCGCGCCCCGGCCGAACCGCCTGTCACTGGAGGGACGGCGCATGAGCCACGACGACGCTTACGAAGACATCGTCAAGACGCGGCGAGAGGAGAGCTTCGCCGCCTTCGACAGCCGTCGCAAAGGCCTGCTGCACAGGGTCCACGATGTGCTGCACGGAAACCCGGCGCTGGTGCCGCTGATCGTGCTTCTGGCCTCGATCGTCGTGTTCGGGCTGCTGCTTGGCTCGCGGTTCTTCTCGCCCTTCGCGCTGACGCTGATCCTGCAACAGGTGCAGATCGTCGGCATCGTCGCGGCGGCGCAATCGCTGATCATCCTGACCGCCGGCATCGACCTTTCGGTGGGCGCGATCACCGTCATCTCTTCGGTGGTCATGGGGCAGTTCGCCTTCCGCTATGGCATCCCGCCGTTCATCGCGGTGATCTGCGGGCTGGCCTTCGGCACGCTGTGCGGCGCACTGAACGGGCTTCTTGTCAGCAAGATGAAGCTGCCGCCCTTCATCGTCACGCTCGGCACGTGGCAGGTCATCCTGGCGAGCAACTACCTCTATTCCAGAAACGAGACGATCCGCTCGCAGGATATCGAGGCCAGCGCCCCGCTCCTGCAATTCATGGGCAGAAGGTTCGAGGTCGCCGGCGCGGTCTTCACCCTAGGCGTCGTCTTCATGATCCTGCTCATGCTCGTCCTTGCCTGGGCACTGAAGAACACCGCATGGGGCCGGCACGTCTATGCCGTGGGCGACGATGCCGAGGCCGCAGCGCTGTCGGGTGTCAACGTCCACCGCACGCTGATGTCGGTCTACATGCTGAGCGGGCTGATCTGCGGCTTCGCAGGCTGGGCGCTGATCGGACGGCTGGGCGCGGTCTCGCCGACCTCGGCCTACGAGGCGAATATCGAGTCCATCACCGCCGTGGTGATCGGCGGCATCTCCCTGTTCGGCGGGCGCGGATCGATCCTCGGGGCACTGTTCGGGGCGCTGATCGTGGGCGTGTTCTCGCTGGGGCTGCGGCTTCTGGGGGCGGACGCGCAATGGACCTACTTCTTCATCGGCGTGCTGATCATCGTCGCCGTCGCCGTGGACCAATGGATCAGAAAGGTGTCGGCATGACCCAGCCCGTTCTCTCCGCCAAGAACCTGACCAAGCGCTACGGCAAGGTGACCGCCCTCGACCAATGCGATTTCGAGCTCTACCCGGGCGAGATCCTCGCCGTCATCGGCGACAACGGTGCCGGCAAGTCCACGCTGATCAAGGCCCTGTCCGGCGCGGTTCCCCCTGACGAGGGTGAGGTCTTCGTCGAGGGAAAGCAGGTCAACTTCACCTCGCCCAATGACGGCCGGATGGCGGGGATCGAAACGGTCTACCAGACCCTCGCCATGTCGCCCGCCCTGTCGATCACCGACAACATGTTCATGGGCCGCGAAATCCGGAAAAAGGGTTTCATGGGCAAGTACCTGCGCCAGCTCGACCGCAAGGCGATGGAGGATTTCGCCCGGCAGAAGCTGTCGGACCTGGGGCTGATGACGATCCAGAACATCACGCAGCCGGTCGAGACGCTTTCGGGCGGCCAGCGGCAGGGCGTCGCGGTGGCACGCGCCGCCGCGTTCGGCTCGAAGGTCATCATCCTGGACGAGCCCACGGCGGCGCTTGGCGTCAAGGAAAGCCGGCGCGTGCTGGAGCTGATCCAGGACGTCAAGAAGCGCGGCATCCCGATCATCCTGATCAGCCACAACATGCCCCACGTTTTCGAACTGGCCGACAGGGTCCACATCCACAGGCTCGGCCGCCGGCTCTGCGTGATCGACCCGAAGAAATACAGCATGTCGGACGCGGTGGCCTTCATGACGGGCGCGAAGGAGCCGGACGAGGTCGAGGCGGCCTGACTGCCGCGACCACAAGCCGAATGATGAGGGCGACGACGTGAGCGAGACGATCCAGTTCGATGCCCTCGCTTTCCGGCTATCGGGTTTCGCCGCAGGCGACCGGCGGCGCTTCGTGGCGGTCGCCGGTGCGCCCGGATCGGGCAAGAGCACGCTGGCGGATCAGCTCCTCGAGCAGGTGGATGCTGAACAGCCCGGACGGGCTGCGATCCTGCCCATGGACGGCTTCCACTACGACAATATCTACCTTGAGCCGCGCGGCCTCCTGCCCCGGAAGGGCGCTCCGGAAACCTTCGATATCGGCGGCTTTCAGAGCGCTCTGTCGCGCCTCTCGGACGGCAGTGGAAGTCCCGTGGCGGTGCCCGTCTTCGATCGCACCCTCGAGATCGCGCGCGCCGGCGCGAGGGTGATCGGCCCCGAGACGCGCCTTGTCATCGTCGAGGGCAACTACCTGCTTCTCGACCGCCCGGGTTGGAGGGACCTGCGCCGCTATTTCGACATCAGCGTGTTTCTCGACGTGCCGCTGGAGGTCGTTCACCGGCGACTGCTGGGTCGCTGGGCCGCGCTTTCCCCGGAGGCGGCAGCTCTTCGGGTGGAAGAGAACGACCTTCCGAACGCCAGGCAGGTGATCGCGGGCAGCATGGCAGCCGACTTTCTCATGTCCGGCGACTGACAGGCTTCGGCGCGCGAAGGGCAGGGGCCGGCTCGTATTACGGCCGAAGGAAGGTCCTCGGCGATCAGCGTGTTCCCGCGGTTGGCCCGGCAACTGCCCGGTCGAGCGCCAGGTGCAGGGCGGTACGGTCCCGACCATCCGGCGCATGCGGCGTCCGAGAGGTGCCACGTCCACCTTCCCATGGCCGAACCAGTTTCGTAGGCTCGCCGCGAACGAGGAGGATATATTCGATGAGCGAGCAGACATACGGTTTCGACACCCTTGCCGTCCATGCCGGCGCCGAACCGGACCCGGCCACCGGCGCCCGACAGGTGCCGATCTACCAGACCACGGCCTACGTGTTCCGCGATGCCGACCACGCCGCCCGGCTCTTCAACCTGGAAGAACTGGGCTTCATCTACTCGCGCCTGACCAACCCGACCGTCGCGGCGCTCGCGAACCGCGTGGCGGCGCTGGAAGGGGCTGCGGGCGGCATCGCCTGCTCGTCGGGGCACGCGGCGCAGATCATGGCGCTGTTCCCGCTGATGGGGCCGGGCTGCAACATCGTGGCGTCCTCGCGGCTCTACGGCGGGACGATCACGCAGTTCAGCCATACCATCCGCCGCTTCGGCTGGTCGGCGACCTTCGTGGATACCGACGATCTCGACGCGGTCGAGGCCGCCATCGACGACAACACGCGCGCGATCTTCTGCGAAACCATCGCCAACCCGGGCGGCTACGTGAGCGACCTGGACGCGCTGGCCCGGATCGCCGAGCGGGCCGGCGTGCCGCTTATCGTGGACAATACCACGGCGACGCCCTGGCTCTGCCGGCCGATCGACCACGGCGCCACGCTGGTCGTGCATTCGGCCACCAAGTACCTGACCGGCAACGGCACGGTCACGGGGGGCATCGTCGTCGACTCGGGCAGGTTCGACTGGGCCGCCAGCGACAAGTTCCCCTCGCTCTCGCAGCCCGAGCCGGCCTATCACGGGCTGACCTTCGCCACGCTGGGCGAGATGGCCTTCACGTTCCATGCCACCGCCGTCGGCCTGCGCGACCTCGGCATGACGATGAACCCGCAGGGCGCGCACTACACCCTCATGGGGATCGAGACGCTGGGCCTGCGCATGGAACGGCACGTCGCCAATGCGCGCGCCGTTGCCGAATGGCTCGAGAAGGACCCGCGCGTGGAGCAGGTCACGTATGCGGGCCTGGACTCCTCGCCCTACTTCGAACGGTCCAAGGCGATCACGCCGAAAGGCGCCGGCGCGCTTTTCACGTTGGGGCTCAAGGGCGGCTACGATGCATGCGTGAAGCTGGTGGACAGCCTCAAGCTCTTCAGCCACGTCGCCAACCTCGGCGATACGCGGAGCCTCGTGATCCATCCTGCTTCGACGACGCACCGCCAGCTCGACGCCGAGCAGCAGGCCAAGGCCGGGGCGGCCCCGAACGTCGTTCGGCTTTCCATCGGCATCGAGAGCGTCGACGACATCATTGCCGACCTGGATCAGGGATTGGCTGCCGCAACGGCGTGACCCGCGAAGACGCGGGAGGCCGCAGGGGGCGGTCTGGTCGGATTGCGCATGCAGCTCCGAACCCGCGCCGGCGGGGAAAGTCCCCGTTGACAGTGCGTCTTGGTTCGGTAAGTTTTGTAGGACAAATGAGGAGGGGACTCGATGCGGGTGTCTGCCGCGATCCATCGCGCTTTCGAAATCAGCAAGATCGATGACAGGCTCTACGCCGCGTTCATCGAGCATATGGGCCGGGCGATCTATTCGGGCATCTACGAGCCCGGCCATCCGGAAGCGGACGGGCATGGGTTCCGGAAAGACGTGGCGCAGATGGTGCGGGACCTGAAGATCCCCGCGATCCGCTACCCGGGCGGGAACTTCGTGTCGGCCTACAACTGGGAAGACGGAATCGGCCCGAAAGAGGATCGCCCCGTGCGCCTCGACCTCGCCTGGCGCAGCAAGGAGAGCAACCAGGTCGGAATCAACGAGTTCGCCACCTGGGCCGGTGACGTGGGCATCGACATGATGCTGGCGGTCAACCTCGGGTCGCGTGGCATCTCGGATGCGCGCAACTTCGTGGAATACGTGAACCACCCCTCGGGCACCTACTGGTCCGACCTGCGCCGCAGCCACGGGGTCGAGAAGCCGTACAACGTCAAGATGTGGTGCCTCGGGAACGAGATGGACGGCCCGTGGCAGATCGGCCAGAAGGACGCCACCGAGTACGGCCAACTCGCCAACCAGACCGCGAAGGCGCTGCGCCAGCTCACGCCGGATGCCGAACTGATCGTCTGCGGGTCCTCGAACGACGAGATGCCGACCTATCCCGAATGGGAGCGCGGCGTCCTGGAAGAGTGCTACGAGAATGTCGACTACATCTCGCTGCACAAGTATTTCGGCAACTCCAGCCGCGATACGCTGAACTTCTTCGGCAAGGTCGAGGAAACCGGCCGTTACATCCAGTCGATCATCGGCGTGATCGACTTCATGAAGGCGAAGAAGCGCGCCAAGAACGACGTGTATATCTGTTTCGACGAGTGGAACGTCTGGTATCACAAGCGCGAGCAGGACTCGAAGAACTGGAAGAGCTGGGACTGGCCCGAGGCCCCCGAGCTTCTGGAAGAGGACTACAACTTCGAGGACGCGCTCTTCATCGCGTGCCTCCTGAACGAGTTCATCCGCCGGTCCGACCAGGTGAAGATCGCCTGCATCGCGCAGCTGGTGAACGTGATCGCCCCGATCCGCGCCGACAAGGGTGGCAAGGCCTGGCGGCAGTCGATCTACTGGCCCTACCAGCTGGCGTCGCTCTACGGGCGCGGCACGGCGCTGCGGGTGTCGGTGGACGGGCCGACCTACGATTGCAGCGTCGCCGACGACGTGCAGTATCTCGACGTCGCGGCGACCCACGATGGCGACATCGTCACGCTGTTCCTCGTGAACCGGCACCTGACCGAGGCCGCCGACCTGCGCCTGTCCCTGACCGGGTTCGAGAATGCCCGCGTCGTCGAACACCAGGTGATGGAAGGGCACGATCTACGCGCCACGAACGGCCCGGACAACGAGGCCATCGCGCCCCGCAAGGGCAGCGGATTGGCCATCGAGGATGTGACGCTTGGCGGCAGCCTCGCACCGTTGTCCTACCACGTCGTTCGGCTTAGCGTGTAAGCCATGTCGGGCGTCAAACTCACCAACGTGCAGAAATCCTTCGGGGCGGTCGACGTCATCAAGGGGGTGTCGCTCGAGGTTCCGAAGGGCGAGTTCGGCGTCTTCGTCGGCCCCTCGGGCTGCGGCAAGTCCACGCTGCTGCGCATGATCGCGGGGCTCGAGGATACCAGCGGCGGCAAGATCGAGATCGGCGGCCGTGATGTCACCAACGTCGAGCCTGCCAAGCGCGGCGTCGCGATGGTGTTCCAGTCCTACGCGCTCTACCCGCATCTGAGCGTGGCCGAGAACATGGGCTTCTCGCTCCGCCTTGCGCGCGCGCCGCGTGCCGAGCGTGAAGAGAAGGTGCGCGAGGCCGCGCGGATCCTGCAGTTGAGCGATCACCTGGACAAGAAGCCCTCGGCCCTGTCCGGCGGTCAGCGCCAACGGGTCGCCATCGGGCGGGCCATCGTGCGCGAACCCGACGTGTTCCTCTTCGACGAACCGCTGTCGAACCTCGATGCCGAACTGCGCGTGCAGATGCGGCTCGAGCTGACGCGCCTGCACCGGCAGATCGGCGCGACGATGATCTACGTCACCCACGACCAGATCGAGGCGATGACCCTCGCCGACGACATCTTCGTGCTGAAGGGGGGCCATGTCATGCAGTCGGGGCGGCCCCTGACGCTCTATGACGACCCGGACAACCGCTTCGTCGCGGGCTTCATCGGCTCGCCATCGATGAACTTCATCGAGGGCGTCGTCAGCCATCGCGACGAAACCGGCATCACCGTCCGCGGCGAAGAGGGAGAGCTTCGCGTCGCCCTTCAAGGGAACAAGCCGGGCGAGGGCACGAAAGTCATGCTGGGGGTGCGCCCGGAACACCTGGAGCCCGTTGAAACCGGGGGGCTTCCCGTGACGGTCGAGGTCGCCGAAGAGCTTGGCGGAAATTCCTACCTGCACACGCGCTCGGCCACCGGCGCCGACCTGGTTTTCGAGCGCCGCGGCAGTCGCGAAAGCCTCGAGGGTCAGACGCTGAACCTCGGCGCGCAACCGGAGAACGTCTTCGCCTTCACGCCAGACGGCATGAGGCTTCGTTAGGGTCTGCCCCACGGCAGGGCCAGGGAGGGGACGCGCCGAGGCGCGGCCCGGTTCAAGGAGGAGAACCGAATGAAACTGACGACATTTGCAAAAGCGACCGCTTTCATGGCGCTGGCAGGGACGGCGATGCCGGCCTACGCGCAGCAGACCGTGACGTGGTGGGATTTCTTCGCCGGCGGTGACGGTGTCCGCATGAAGGCGCTCATCGAGCAGTTCAACGAAGAGCATCCCGACATCCAGATCGAAGGCACGACGCTGGAATGGGGTGTTCCGTTCTACACCAAGATCCGCACCTCCGCCGCTGTCGGCGCCGGGCCGGACCTGATGACCTACCACCTGTCGCGCCTGCCCCTGGGGCTGAGCGAGGAGGTGCTGACGCCGATCACCGAAGCCGACCTCGAAGCTGCCGGGCTGAGCGAGGACGATTTCTTTGAAAGCTCGATCAATGCGGCGAAGGGGCCGGACGGGACGCTCTATGCGGTTCCCTTCGATATCCATTCGATCGTGCTCTACTACAACAAGTCCTACCTGGAGGGGACCCGCTTCCTCGACGACGAGGGCAACCTGACGGGCATCGAAAGCGTCGCCGATTTCGAAGAGGCGATGCAGGCCGCGGCCGATAACGGATCGCAAACGCCTGTGACATACGCGACGGGCGACGACGGCGGCACCTACCGCGTTTTCTACACGCTGCTCGCGCAGCAGGGTGGGACGCTGATCTCGGAGGACGGCGAAGTCCTGCCCGGTGACAGCACCGAGAAGGCGGTGAAAGCCCTCGAGATCATGACCAATTGGCACGAGCAGGGCTGGCAGCCCGAACAGGCGCTGTACGAAGCATCGGTCGCGCTGTTCACGTCCGGCCAGTCGGCCTTCCAGCTGAACGGTGTCTGGGAAGTGCCGACGATGGTGGACCTCGCGGAGAGCGGCTCGCTCGGGTTCGAATGGGGCGCGGTCGAGGTGCCCAAGCTGATGGACACCCAGACGACCTGGGCCGACAGCCACGCCTGGGCGATCCCGATCCAGGGTGAAGAAGAGATGGACCCCGCAAAGCGCGAGGCAGTGATGGAGGTCGTCGGCTGGATGGAGAAGAACGCCATCCAGTGGGCCGATGCAGGCCATATCCCCGCCTACAAGCCCGTCGCGGAAAGCGAAGAGTTCGCGGTGATGGAGCCAAACGCCACTTATGCTTCGCTGGCCGAGGATGCGACCTACGATCCGCGCAGCGACGTCGCAGGGGTCGCTTCGCCGGTCTACGACGCGGCGGTGAACATCCTCTCGCCGGCCATGCACGGGTACCTCTCGCCCGAGGATGCGATCGAACAGATGAAGGCCGAGATTCAGAACCGCATGTGATGACCAGCCCCCGCGCGCAACCTGCCGCGCGGGGGCACTTCTGAGCCTTGGGAGGAGTTTTGACGACATGGCCATGATCCGGAACAGGTCGCGGCACAGGCTCGTGGCGTTGTCGCTGATCCTGCCGTTCGTGGCGATCTTCGCGCTGGTATTCGCCTACCCGGTCGTCGAAGTCGTCCGCATGAGCTTCACCAACGCCCCGCTGATCGGCGGCGGAGAGTGGGTGGGCTTCGCGAATTTCGAAAGACTGTTCTCGGACAGGCTGTTCTACACGTCCCTGAAGAACAACGGGTATTTCGTCCTGTTGACGGTGGTGCCGACCACGGCGCTGGCGCTGGTCATCGCCCTGGCCATCAGCCGGCTTTCGGGGCGGATGCAGGCCCTGGCCATGGTGCTGTTCTTCACCCCCTACGTGCTGCCCGTATCCGTGGTCACGCAGATCTGGTCCTGGATGCTCGACTTCCAGTTCGGTGTCCTGCAACCCGCGATCGAGGCCGTCACCGGCAAGCGGGTGCCCGTCTTCAAGAACCCGTTCTGGGTCATGCCCTCCGTCGCGGTCGTGACGATCTGGTGGACCAACGGCTTCAACGTGCTGCTGTTCATCGCCGGGCTGCGCAACATCCCCGAAGAGCTCTACGAGGCCGCCAAGCTGGACGGCGCGACGCGCGGGCAGCTGTTCCTCAGGGTGACATGGCCGCTTCTGTGGCCGGTGACGGCGCTGGTTCTGACGCTGCAACTGATCCTGCAGCTCAAGATCTTCGACCAGATCTACCTGCTGTCCGAGGGCGGTCCCTTCAACTCCAGCTACGTGCTGCTGCTGATGGTCTATCGCGAAGCGTTCCAGCTGAACAACGGCGGATACGCGGCGGCGATCTCGCTGGTGCTGTTCCTGCTGATCGTCGTGATCTCGATCCTGCAGTTCCAGGTGCTCCGCATCGGAGGGAAGAAATAGATGACCCGCCAGACACGCTTCGAGAATGCCGCGCTGACCTGCATCACGGTGCTGGCGGGGCTGATCTGGATATTCCCGCTCTACTGGGCCTTCGTCACCTCGCTCCGAACCGAAAGCCGGGTCGTCTCGGACCAGGCGGGGCTGCTGCCCGACGAGGTCAACACCTCGTCCTACGTCGACGCGCTGTTCAACACGAGCCTCATGGACTGGTACATCAACTCGATCGGCACCTCTGTCATCATCACCGTGGTCGTCCTGCTGACCGGCATGATGTGCGCCTATGCGCTGAGCCAGATGGAGTTCCCCGGGCGCAAGGCGCTCTACCTCATCGTGCTGGCCAGCTTCATGGTGCCGGCGCAAGCGCTGGTGGTGCCGCAATTCGTGCTGATGAACGATCTGGGCCTGATCAACCGCTGGGGCGGGATCATCCTGCCGCAGCTTGTCGTGCCGGTGGTGATCATCGTCTACAAGCAGTTCTTCGACGCCGTCCCGAAGGAGATGAAGGAAGCCGTGGTCCTCGACGGCGGCGGAGACTACACGCTGCTCTTCAAGGTGTTCCTGCCGCTCAACTGGGGCATCACCACGGCGCTTGGCATCATCACCTTCATCATGTCGTGGAACGCGTTCCTGTGGCCCTTCCTGGTCGTCACGACCGAGGACATGATGACGATCCCGGTGGGCATCACGCAGGTGAACGACTCCTTTGGCGTAGCTTATGCGCGGATCATGTCCGTGGCACTTCTGGCCGCGGCGCCGGTGGTGATCGCCTACCTGATCTTCCAGAAGCGCGTGACCGAGGCGGTGATGATCTCGTCGGGGGTGAAGGGCTAGACCTTCAGCGTCGGCAGCCCCAAATCGAACACCGTCGTGCCCTTCGAATCCAGCAGGGCGGTGTCGACCAGTTCGGTCATCAGCCGCCTCGTGCCGTCCGGATCACGGGCCTCGATCCGCTCGAACACGGCGGCATGTTCCTCGACCGGGTTGCGTGTGTGCGGATGGGGCATGTCGCGGTAGCGGAAGGCGGTCGTATAGGCGACGGCCGCGGTGATGCCCGCCTCCAGCGACCGCAGCACGGGGTTGTGCGAGCTGATCAGGATCGCCCGGTGGAAGCTCGCATCGGCGGCGTGCCAGCTGTCCTCGGTCATGTCGCAGTAGCGCATGGCGTCCAGCGCGCTGCGAAAGAGTCCCAGGTCTTCCTCGGTCCGGCGCTCGGCGGCGAAGGCGGCGGCCGGGGGCTCGATCATCGCGCGCATCTCGTAGAGGGCGCGGATGTACCAGTCCGGCGGCGCGCCGGTCTCGAAACTCCAGCGGACGACATCGGGATCGAGAAGTGACCAGTCGTCGCGCGGGGTGACCCGCGTGCCGCTGCGCGTCCGGGTCACGAGCATGCCCTTGCCCACCAGCCGCCTCAGCGCCTCGCGATAGGCCCCGCGGGAGATTCCCGTCTCGGCCAGGAAATCCATCTCGGTGGGGATCGCCTGGCCGCTGGCAAAGGTGCCGGCGACGATCTTGCGTCCCAGCCAGTCGGCGATCGACTCGTTCTTCTTTCGTTCGGGCCACGCCGACTTGTCGAGGGCGACAGTTAGGCCGATAAACTTGTCTGACACGTCAAAGATCATATCGCATGGGGGCACCGTTTCAATCCTGAGGCCCGCTTGTCGAGGAGCCGCGTTCGTCTCGAGGCCCGTCGCCGCGTGACCGTCGGCCGAAACGCCGGACAAGTTCGCGCTTCACTCGCGTCGGCCGGGCTGGCAGAAGGACCCGACGAAGCAACAACCGAGGTCTGCTCATGCGCCGCCAAACCACTGCCGCGATCCTGACGCTGATGCTGGTCTCCGGCTGCGGCGGGCTTGGCAGCCGAACGGTGGTCGAAGGCGCTGGACCCGACGAGTTGCTGAAATTGCGCGCGGGGCCGGGACTGGGATACAACGTGATCCTCGGTCTACCCGACGGCACCCGGCTGATCCGGCGCGACTGTGTGACCGAAGTCGGCCAGCTGTGGTGCCGCGTCTCACTCGCCACGTCGCCCGGTATCACGGGCTATGTGTCGGAAGACTACCTCTCGGACCTCTGAACTGCAGCTCCGCCCTAGTTCGATGACGGCTGCGGCGGATGGGCGGCAAATCGCGAGCGGGACAGGACCGCGCCGCTTTCATCAACCGTCAGCCGAAGCGCGCGGCCGCCGTGGTAGAAGGTCAGGCGCCACCGCCCGGCATCTTCGTCCACGCCGGTCTCGCAGCGACTCGTGATCTCGGCCGAGCGCAGGCGTTCGGGGACCGTCGCGGCATCCAGCCCGAACGCGTCACCAAGAACCGTCGCGTCCACGACGAAGCCCTCGGACGTGATCGAAACCTCGGTCATGCGACCCTCCTGCGCTGTTCATCCCGCATCACGCGGCGCCGGTCGCTGGTGCCGGAAGCGCGACATCGGCCAATGTCGACCGGTCGAGATCGGCCAGGAACGCCGCCTCCGCCGCACGGAGCCGACCCTTCAGCCGGCAGCATCCGGCGATCGTGCAGTCGCCACCGGACGCGAAGCAATCGACGAGCACATGGCCCTGCTCGAGGACGCGCACCACTTCGCCCAGCCGGATCGCGTCGGGCGGACGGGCCAGCCTCGCGCCGCCGCCGCCACCCCGGCGCGTCTCGACGATCCCGCTCCGGGCGAGGCGTTGCATGATCTTGGCAAGATGATTGCGCGAGATGCCGAATTCGCTCGCCAGCTCGGCGGTGGAGAACGCGCGTTCGGGTGTGCCGGCCATCCGCATCAGCGCACGCAAGCCGAAATCCGTGAATGTCGTCAGGCGCATCGCGCTTTCCATCAGGAGCAATGGGTATTTACAGTACCTATTGCAGGGCCTACGCTTCGACGCAACTGCCATGTGTCGAGGTCCTCATGACCCAAGCTGCCCCACGGCTTCAGCCGGTCTCGGCCCGACCGGCCATCACGGCCGACCTCATGGAGCGGACCGGGCTCGACGAGCCTCTGCTGACCGAGCTGGTCCACCGGTTCTACGGCAAGGTTCGGGCCGATGCCGTTCTGGGTCCGATCTTCGCCGCGCGGATCGACGACTGGGAGCCGCATCTCGAACGGATGGTCGCGTTCTGGTCCTCGGTCGCCCTGATGACGGGGCGCTACCACGGCGCCCCGGTGCCGAAGCACGCCAACCTGCCGGTGGACTGGAGCCATTTCGAGCGCTGGCTGACCCTGTTCCGCGAAACCGCGCACGAGACATGCTCGCCCGAAGGCGCGGAGCACGTGATCGAGCGCGCAGAGCGTATCGCCCGGTCGCTGCACATCGCCGTGCAGGATGCGGGGCAGGGCGCTCCGGGGGCGATTCCGAACCTCAGCTAAACTCGACGACACCATTATTCCACACGGCTCGCGTGACCCGCTCGCGCGGCGCACTATTGATGTCCCTGAACTGCGGGAGCGAATATCATGACCAAGGTCGACGAGAAGCTGGAGCCCATCCTGAACGAGGTGCTGCGCCGCAATGCCGGCGAGACCGAGTTCCACCAGGCCGTGCGCGAGGTGATGGAAAGCCTCGGCCCCGTCGTGGCCAAGCATCCCGGCTATGCCGATGACGCACTGATCGAACGGCTCTGCGAGCCCGAGCGCCAGATCATCTTCCGAGTGCCCTGGACCGACGATCGGAACCAGGTCCATATCAATCGCGGCTTCCGGGTGCAGTTCAATTCGGCGCTCGGGCCCTACAAGGGCGGCATCCGGTTTCATCCATCCGTCAACCTCGGGATCGTCAAGTTCCTCGGGTTCGAGCAGATCTTCAAGAACGCGCTGACCGGGCTGCCCATCGGCGGCGGCAAGGGCGGGTCCGACTTCGACCCGCGGGGCCGCTCGGATCGCGAGATCATGCGCTTCTGCCAGTCCTTCATGACCGAGCTGCACAGGCATATAGGCCACGACACCGACGTGCCGGCGGGGGATATCGGGGTCGGCGGGCGCGAGATCGGCTACATGTTCGGCCAGTACAAGCGCCTGACCAATCGGTACGTGGCGGGCGTCCTGACCGGAAAGGGGCTGGCCTATGGCGGGTCCTGCGCGCGGACCGAGGCGACGGGCTACGGCGCCACGTATTTCATCCAGCGCATGCTCGAGACGCGCGGCTCGGGGTTCGACGGCAAGCGGGTGGTGATCTCGGGCTCGGGCAACGTCGCCATCCATGCGATGGAGAAGGTGATCTCGTTCGGCGGCACCGTCGTCGCCTGCTCGGACTCGGGCGGTTACGTGGTCGACGAGGGCGGCATCGACCTCGAACTCGTGAAGGAGATCAAGGAGGGAAGGCGCGGACGGATCTCGGAATACGCCGATGCGAAGGGCAGCGACGTGCACTATTACGACGGCGGCTCGATCTGGGAGGTGCCGTGCGACGTCGCGATTCCCGCGGCCACGCAGAACGAGCTGTCACGCAAGGACGCCCGCGCGCTGGTCAAGAACGGCGTCACCGCGATTGGCGAAGGCGCGAACATGCCCTGCACACCCGAGGCGGTCGAACTGTTCCAGGAGGCGGACGTCCTCTTCGCGCCGGGCAAGGCCGTGAACGCGGGTGGCGTCGCGACCTCGGCGCTCGAGATGCAGCAGAACGCCTCGCGCGACAGCTGGACGTTCGAGCGCACCGAAGCGCGGTTGGCCGAGATCATGTGCAACATCCACGACCTCTGCGCCGAAACCGCCGAGGAATACGGTGCCCGGGACGACTACGTGCTTGGTGCCAACATCGCCGGCTTCATCCGGGTCGCCGAGGCGATGCGGCTTCTCGGCGTCGTGTGAAAGGGCCGGGTGCGCGATGAAGTCGGGGGAAGAGCGCGCCTTCGCCCGGTTGTTGTGGAACGCGGCCGGTTTTGCGGCGCTTGCCGTTGCCGGGATCGGGGTGGTTCTGCCGGTCCTGCCGACGACGCCGCTGGTGCTTCTGGCGGCTTTCGCCTTCGGTAAGGGCTCGTCCCGGTTCCGCGACAGGATCGAGGCGCACCACGTGTTCGGCCCCGCCCTCCGCGATTGGGAAGTGCGCGGCGCGATCTCGAGGCGAGCGAAGGTGGCGGCGTGCAGCGTCATGGCGGTCACCTTTCTCGCGAGCGCCATCCTGGGGGTGAAGCCGGTGATCCTGGTGGTGCAGGCGGTCTGCCTCGGCGGCGCGGCGGCGTTCATCCTTTCTCGGCCGGGCTGAAACGCGAACCGCCCGCCCGAGGGCGGCCGGCCATTTCCCTGTCCTCAGGTGACAGTGGTTTGTCCCTCCTTTGTCGGCCGGGGTCTGCCGGTCCTGACCCCGTTCCGGTCGCTCATGGGAGGATGCGTCCCCGCCAGCTCGACCTTTGCCTGCCACTTACGCGGCCCTGATGGAGAGCGTCGAGGTCGCGCATGTGATCCGCTTCACAGCGACGTTTTTGCGCTGGCTCAAAGTGCGGTGCAGCCGGGCGCGCTACGAGGGGGCATGGAAAACCTCGATCAGCTAAGGGCCCTCGGCCTCTTCGACTCGCGCGTCCCGCGCTACACCAGCTATCCGACCGCCCCGGTCTTCTCCCCGGCGGTCGGTGCCGAGTTCCAGGCAGAATGCCTCGAGGGGCTCGACCCGGCCAAGCCGGTCTCGGTCTATGTCCACATCCCCTTCTGCGAGCGGCTCTGCTGGTTCTGCGCCTGCCGCACGCAGGGCACCAGGACGCTGAGCCCCGTCGAAAGGTACCTCGACACGATCGAGGCCGAGCTTGCGCAGGTCGCGGCCCACCTGCCGCGCGGCGTGCGGATGGGTCGGCTGCACTGGGGTGGCGGCACGCCCACCATCCTGCCGCCCGAGCTGATCCATCGCCTGTCGCAGAGCCTCAAGGCGGCGATCCGGCCCGCCGAGGACTTCGAGTTCTCGGTCGAGATCGACCCCACCATGGTCGATGACGCGAAGATCGCCGCGCTCGGCGCCGAAGGGATGACGCGCGCCAGCATCGGCATCCAGGACTTCCGGGATAAGGTTCAGAAGGCCATCGGTCGCGAGCAGTCCTTCGAGGCGACCGACCGCTGCGTCCGCGCCCTGCGCGCGGCGGGCATCGCGTCGCTGAACACCGATCTTGTTTACGGCCTGCCGCACCAGACGGTCGAGACGGTGCGCGCCTCGGTGGACAAGGTGCTGTCGCTGTCGCCCGACCGGGTGGCCCTGTTCGGCTATGCGCACGTGCCGCACATGTCCAAGCGGCAGACCCTGATCGACGAGGCGGCCCTGCCTGGCGACCTCGAGCGTCACCAACTCTTCCGCGCGGCGTCCGGGATGTTCCGGGCGGCCGGGCTGGACCCGGTCGGCATCGACCATTTCGCGCGGCCCGACGACGGCCTCGCCACCGCGATGCGGGCGGGTCGGCTGCGGCGCAATTTCCAGGGCTATACCGAGGATACCTGCGGCACGTTGATTGGTATCGGCGCCTCGTCGATCTCGCGGTTCGCGGGCGGCTATGTCCAGAACGCCGCCGCGACCGGAGCCTACACCCAGCGGATCGGGGCGGGCACGCTCGCCGGCTATCGCGGCCATTCCCTGACCGAGACGGACAAGCTCCACGCCCGCGCGATCGAGATGCTGATGTGCGATTTCAGGATCGACATGGCGGCGCTGAGGGCCGAATTCGCGGACAGCGACGCGCTGGAGCCGATCCACGCCACCGTCGCCGGGAAGTTCCCCGGCATGGTCGCGCGCGAGGGCCGCGACCTGCGGATCCGCGACGAGGGACGCCCCCTGACCCGGATCATCGCCGCCGAGTACGACGAATTCCGCAGCATCGGCGCGACCTATTCGAGGGCCTCGTGACGGCCCGCGCGGGCTTTGCATAGGCTCCGAAGACAGCGCCGGGCCAAGGGCGGCAACAGGCTCGATGAACTGGACCTTCACGGCATCCAGACCACCTTCCAGAGCCTTGACCGCGTTGAGCCAGACCTCGCGCGACCCGCGCCCGGAGACCGACTTGCATCAGGTGAACACCGCCATCGCCCTTGCCGGCTTCGTGGTCGTCATTGCCGGACTGATCTCGGATCGGCTCGGGTCGTTGCCGATGGCGAAGCCCATCATCGCGATGACAATGGGGATCGTCGCGGGGCCGGAGGTTCTGCGCTGGCTGCAGCCGCAGGATTGGCCCCACTCTCGCCTGATCCTGAAGGAGGCGGCGCGATTCACCCTCGCCATCTCGGTCTTCGGCATCGCGCTGCGCACGCCGAAGGAAAGCTACAGACATCTGCTGCGCCCCCTCGGCCTGCTTCTGACGGTCGGGATGCTGGTCATGTGGCTGGTCTCTGCCGGGCTAGCCTGGCTCTTCCTCGGGATTTCGCCGCTCATGGCATTGTTGCTGGGGGCCATCGTCACCCCGACCGATCCGGTCGTCGCCTCGTCCATCGTGACCGGCAGCGCGGCCGAACGAAGCCTGCCGGACCGGCTGCGCTCGACCCTGTCGCTCGAGTCGGGGGCGAATGACGGGCTCGCCTACCTGATCGTCCTGCTGCCGATCCTGCTGATCTCGCATGGCACATCGTCGGGCGCCTTCGACCGCTGGCTGGTCGATGTCCTGCTGGTGGGCGTGGTGCTGGCCGTCGTCGTCGGCCTGGTGATCGGCTATGTCGCGGCGGTGGCCTTGCACCACGCGGACGAGTTGGGCTGGGTGGGAAAGACCTCGCTGATCAGCCTCTCGGTCGCGCTGTCGCTGGTCGTGGTGTCGACGGCGAAGCTCGTGGGGTCGGACGGGATCCTCGCGGCCTTCGCGGCGGGAGCTGCCTTCAACTTCGGCGTGGATCGCGGAGAGGAGTTCGAGGAGCAGCAAGTTCAGGAGGGGATCAGCAAGCTCTTCAACCTGCCGGTCTTCACCATCTTCGGCGCGATGCTGCCGTGGCGCGAGTGGTTCGGCCTCGGCTGGCAGGTTCCGGCCTTTGCCGTCGCGATCGTCCTGCTGCGCCGTCCGATCGCCCTTCTGGTGACGGGTCGCTGGCTCGGGGCGGGGCTGGTCGGGCGGGACGCCGCGTTCCTCGGCTGGTTCGGGCCGGTGGGTGTCGCGGCGATCTACTATGCGCTCCACGCCGAAGAGCGTCTGCGCGATCCCGCGACATGGCACGTCGCGAGCCTCGTGATCGTCGTGTCGATCCTGGTGCACGGGGTCACCTCGGGGCCGGGCCTCGCCGCCTATCGGCGTGCTTCTGCCTGATCGCGGGCCCGCCCGTGGCAAACCGGCCCCACCGCGCCTACTTCGAACGCTTCGGGACGATTGCCCCCTCAAACTTGCGGACCGACCCCATAGGGGGTGCATGGGCTTCGGGCCTGTTCCGCAGACATGGAAAGAATGACGTGGTCGATATCGAATTTGACGGCAGGGACGCCGCCGCGCCTGCCGTCCGGGCAAGTTCACCAAGGGCCGTTCTGCTCGCGCTGGCGCTCGGCGCGTTTGCGATCGGCACGACCGAGTTCGCCTCGATGGCGCTGCTGCCCAACTTCGCCGCCGACTACGCGGTGACCGAGGCGCGCGCCGCGGATGCGATCAGCGCCTATGCGCTCGGCGTCACGATCGGTGCTCCGCTTCTCGCGGTGGCGGGGGCGAAGCTGCGCAAGCGGATCATGCTGGTCGGCTTGATGATCGCCTTTGCGCTGTTCAACTTCGTGTCGGCCTTCGCGCCCAGCTTCGGCACCTTCGTGGCCGCGCGCTTCTTCGCGGGCCTCCCGCACGGAGCGTATTTCGGCGTGGCCGCCCTTGTCGCCGCCTCGGTCGTGCCCCGCAACAAGCGGGCCTCTGCCGTGGCGCGCGTCTTCCTGGGCCTGACCACGGCCACCATGATCGGCGTGCCGGCGGCAAGCTGGCTCAGCCAGTTCATCGGATGGCGCGCCGGCTTCGTCATCGTCGCGATCACGGCGCTGCTGACGGCGCTGGCGGTCCTCGTCAAGGCGCCGCGGACGCCGGCCGATCCCGGCGCCGCACCGCTGCGCGAGCTCGGGGCGCTGAAGAACAGGCAGGTCCTGCTGACGCTTCTGACCGGGGCGGTCGGGTTCGGCGGGTTCTTCGCCGTCTATACCTACATCGCGTCGATGGTTCAGACGACGCTGGGCGCGTCCGAGACCGCCGTGGCGATGATGCTGCTGGTGGCGGGGGTCGGGATGACCGCGTTCAACCTGATCATGGCCGAGCTGACCGACCGGAACCTGAACCTGGCGGCCTATACCGCGTTCGGAGGCGGCGCCGTGGTGCTCGCGCTTTTGCCGATGGCCGTCGAAGGGGGGCTGTGGCCCATGGCGGTGGCCATCCTTCTGATGAGCGTGCTCGGAGGGGTCTCGACCACCCTGCAGACCCGGCTGATGAACGTCGCCGGGGACGCGCAGCAGATGGCTGCGTCGCTGCATCATGCGGCGTTCAACATGGCGAACGCGCTCGGGCCGTTCCTGGCCGCGCGGGCGATTGCGGCGGGCCACGACTTCCCGGTCGCGGGATATGTGGGCGCGGCGCTGAGCCTCGTGGGCCTCGTCCTCTACGCGATTACCCATTGGGACGCGCGGCGGTCGGGGATTGAGTAGGTCGCCGGCGGCGGTGTTCGCCGCCGGCCCTTGATCAGCGCGCCATCTCTTCGACTTCGGCGACCTGCGCATCGGACAGGTTCAGCCTGCGCTGCAGGTCTGCGAGGTAGGTGCGGTCGGCCTCGGAGTCGCCGTCCACGGCCGCGCGGGAGGCCATGTAGAACTCTTCGGCCGTCTCTTCGTCGTTGACCTGCGTGAGCAGCTCGTCGAGCGGCTTGGGGTTGGCGATCTCGCGCTCCATCACGGCGCGGTCCTCGGCGTCGCCCGCCTGGTCGATCTCGCCCATGATCCGCTGCCGCTCGTCCATCGACAGCGAGCCGTCGGAATAGGCGGCGGTGATCATCGCCCGGATGAGCAGAAGGGCGGTGTCGTTGCTGAGGTTCTCGGCCGCCTGCGCCTCTTCGCGCATGTCCTCCTCTTCGGGGGCCGGGGTTGCGCCCGCCGACGCGCCGCCGCTGGATTGAGACCCGCCGGTGACGGTGTTCATCACGTCCTGCACCATCCCCGACAGGCCGCCGCCGCCCTTGGCGCCAGAGCTGGTCCCGCCAGTCGAGGTGCCGGCCTTCGACTGCTGGTCCTGGTAGGCCTTGTAGGCCATGTAGCCGAGCGCGGCCATGCCGAGCTTGCCACCCATCATGCCGGTGCGCCGGCGTCGGCCAAGACCGCCCAGCATCGCCGCGGTGCCAAGCCCGCCACGCCGCCGGCCGCGACCGGCCATCCGCGTCGCGAGCATCGTGCCCAGTATTCTCTTGAGGCTCATGTTCGTCATCCTCGTTGTGCTTCAGGCGTGAAACAACCGATGGGCGGGCGATGTTCCTTGCGCTTCGCCCAGCGGCGATCCGAAGCCGCCGGCGAGATCTGCCGATCGCTGCTCGTCGGCCCATTCCGACGGGAAGCATCGAGAACATCATCAACCTTGGGCGTTCCGCCGACATTCAGAGTGGACAGTGTCAGTGTTCTACACTGACAATAAGTTACGATTCCCTGTGCGCGTCCAGGCGCCCGATCCCACCTTCGCGCGCCGCGAGGTGCCGCTCTTGCAGACCTACGTGGCGGGCAGCGACAGGACTGTCCTGCGCTAGGCGGCGCGCGGTCTTCCGATCGGCACGCCGCTGCGTCTCGTGCGAGAGCACCAGAATGACGACGACGCCCGCGCCGTGGCCGTGTGGACGCAGGACGGAACCAAGCTGGGCTACGTGCCGCGCATCGACAATCAGCCCCTGACCAAGGTCATGGATGCAGGACTAGCCCTGCGCGCGGTCGTCGGGAGTGACGGGCCCGATCGCCCGCGCCCGGACATACGCGTCGAGGTCACCCTCCCGCTTGCCTGAGGCACGGAACGGGCTGGTGGGTGATGACTTTCCCAACAGGAACCATGGTGGAGCAACCTAATGATCGACACGCGAACTCACGGTATCATCGACTACGTCACCGGCGTTCTTCTGTTCGTCGCACCATATCTGTTCGGTTTCGCGACCGGCGGCGTCGAGCAGTGGCTGCCGCAGCTTCTGGGCGCCATGACAATCGTCATGAGCCTGATTACCCGGTACGAGCTGAGCGTCGCGAAGGTGATCCCGCTGAAGGTGCACCTCGGCGTCGACATCGCCAGCGGCATCCTGCTTGCGGCGTCGCCGTGGCTCTTCGGCTTTGCGGACCTGATCTGGTGGCCGCACCTCCTCGTCGGCCTGATGGAGATCGCGATCCCGCTTCTGACCGATCGCGACACGCATGTCGGCGATACGCACCGTCGCGCCGGCCGGCGCTGACGTGGCCATCTCCTGTTCCTTTTCAAGCCGAGAGTTGCTCGCGATCGGATAACGAGATCGACCCTGAAAAGGTTGCGCCAGGGCAGGCGGGGCGAAGGCCTAGGCGGCGTCGGACGTGGCGGGCCGGACGGCGGCAATGATCGGGCCGATCACGCGGGTGGCGATCGGGATCATTGCGAAGCCCAGGATCAGGCCGATGACGCCGTCGAGGAACGCGGTCACGATCCACTCGATGGTTCCGGTATAGGCGGGAACGGGATGACCAGCCGACACAGCGATGCCGTGGATGACTTCGTAGGGGGCGTGCCAGCCCATTTCGTGCAGGCCGTGCACGATGATCGATCCACCGACCCAGACCATCGCGGCGGTTCCGATGACGACGAGCGCCTGCATGACGTACGGCATTCCCTTCACGATGCCTCGGCCAAGCCTCGGGACAAAGCCGCTTTCACCTCGTGCCGCCATGTGAAGGCCGACATCGTCCGCCTTCACGATCACGGCCACAGCGCCGTAGACGGCGATGGTGATGATGACCGCGGCAACCGCGAGGCTGAGGGCGGTGAGGACGAACGGACGATCTGCGGGCATCGCGTTCAGGACGATGGTCATGATCTCGGCCGAGAGGATGAAGTCGGTCTTGACCGCGCCCTTCACCTTCTTCTCTTCCAGCTTGGCCGCAGACATCTTCTCCTTGACCAGATCCTCGTCGTGATGATCGGACGGATTGATCTTGTGCCAGATCTTCTCGGCACCCTCGAAGCACAGGTACAGCCCGCCCACCATCAGCAGCGGCGGGATTGCCCACGGCGCGAAGGCCGCAAGCAGCAACGCGATGGGCAGCAGGATGACCAGCTTGTTGAAGAGCGAGCCGCGCGCGATCTTCCAGACGATCGGCAATTCCCGGGCGGCAGAGAAGCCCGAGACGTATTTCGGCGTCACCGCCGCGTCGTCGATCACGGCGCCGGCGGCCTTGGACGAAGCCTTGACCGCTTGCCCCATCACATCGTCCACCGAGGCCGAGGCGACCTTGGCGATGGCCGCCACGTCGTCGAGAAGGGCTACCAGTCCGCTCATCCGTTGCGTCTCCGTGTTGGCTGCAGCTTGCGAAGGGTAGGTCTCGGGGCGCGGGAGGACAGGGCGCGAGGCGCCCCGTCCCTCATTCCGCCGCGACGGCGGTGATGTGGGGCTCTTTCGTCTCTCTGCCCTTGCGGGTGAAGAGCCGCATGACCACGACGAAGAACAGCGGCACGAAAAGCACGCCCAGCACAGTGGCCGAGAGCGTCCCGCCGAGCACGCCCGACCCGATCGCGTTCCGACCCCCTGCGCCAGCACCCGAGCTCAGCACAAGCGGCAGGACCCCCAGCGAGAACGCCATCGAGGTCATGATGATCGGCCGGAACCGCTGCCGTGCCGCATCGACCGTGGCCTTCAGCAGGGTTTCGCCCGCATCCAGCCGTTCCCGGGCGAACTCCACGATCAGGATCGCGTTCTTGCCCGTCAGGCCGATGACCGTCAGCAGCCCCACCTGGAAGAACACCCCGTTCTCGAACCCGCCCAGCGTCGCGCCGATCAGGGCGCCGAGGACCCCGATGGGCATGGCCAGCATCACCGCGAAGGGGATCGTCCAGCTTTCGTAGAGCGCGGCGAGCGACAGGAACACCGCCGCCAGCGAAAGCGCATAGAGCAGCGGCGCCTGGTTGCCCGACTGGCGTTCCTCGAGCGAGAGGCCGGTCCAGGCAAGCTCGAACCCCGGCGGAAGTTGGGCCGCGAGCCGCTCCATCTCGGCCATGGCCTCGCCGGTCGTGACGCCGGGCGCGGGCGAGCCCTGAAGCTGCATCGACGGCACGCCGTTGTAACGGTAGACGCCCTGCGCGCCCTGGCTCCAGTCGCCGTCCGCGAAGTTCGAGAACGGCACCAGCCCGCCGGTGTCGTTGCGCACGCGCCATTTCTCGATGTCGGACGGGGTGGACCGCGCCTCGGCCTCGCCCTGCACGTAGACGCGCTTGATCTGGCCGCGGTCGATGAAGTCGTTGACGTAGCGACCCGCCCAGGCCGTCGACAGCAGGCTGCTGACATCCGTGGCAGACACCCCCATCGCGCCGGCCTTGCGCCAGTCGATGTCGATGTTGAACTGCGCCGCGTCCTCCAGCCCGTTGGGACGGGCCGACGCGATCAGCTCGCTTTGCGCAGCCATGCCCAGAAGCTGGTTGCGGGCTTGCAGAAGCTCGTCATGGGTCTGGCCCTGCCGCGCCTGCAGGTAGACGTCGAAGCCCGAGACGTTGCCAAGTTCGATCACCGAAGGCGGCACGATCGGGAACACCATCGCGTCCTGGATCTGCGAGAACGCCCCGAAGGCCCGCCCCGCGACGGCCTGCGCGCTGAGCGACGGGTCGGTCCGTTCCTCCCAGTCCTTCAGCCGCACGAAGGCGAGGCCCATGTTCTGGCCCGCACCGCCGAAGCCGAAGCCCGCCACGCCGAACACCGATTCCACGGCCGCGCTTTCGTTCTGCAGATAGTGGTTCTCGACCTGCTCGATCACGTCGAGGGTACGGTCAAGCGTGGCGCCGGTGGGGGCCTGGATCATCGTGAACAGGATGCCCTGATCTTCTTCCGGCAGGAACCCGGTGGGCGTGCGCACGAAGAGCATCGCCATCGCCACGGCCAGCGCGACGTAGATCAGCCCCATGCGGAACGGGCGGCGCACGATCCAGCCGACGAGGCCGGCATAGCCGCCCAGCGTCTTGTCGAAGCCGAAGTTGAACCACTTGAACGGGCCGCGCTTCTTGGTCTGATGCTTGGCCTTCAGCAACGTCGCGCAGAGGGCCGGCGTCAGCGTCAGCGCCACCACCACCGACAGCGCCATGGCCGATACGATGGTGATCGCGAATTGCTGGTAGATCACCCCGGTCGAGCCGCCGAAGAACGCCATCGGCACGAACACGGCCGACAGAACCATGGCGATCCCGATCAGCGCGCCGGTGATCTGGCCCATGGACTTGTAGGTCGCGTCGCGCGGCGACAGGCCCTCTTCCTCCATCACGCGCTCGACGTTCTCGACCACCACGATGGCGTCGTCGACCAACAATCCGATCGCCAGCACCATCGCGAGCATGGTCAGCGTGTTGATGGTGAAGCCCGCGACGGCCAGCACGCCGAAGGTACCCAGAAGCACGACCGGGACGGCCAGCGTCGGGATCAGCGTCGCCCGGAAGTTCTGCAGGAACAGGTACATCACGAGGAAGACGAGGATGATCGCCTCGACGAGCGTGTGGATCACCTCCTCGATCGAGATCTCGACGAAAGGCGTCGTGTCGTAGGGGATGACGTATTCGATGCCCTCGGGGAAGTTCTGCGAGAACTCGTGCATCCGTTCCTCGACGGCCGTGGCGGTTTCGAGCGCGTTGGCACCGGGCGCGAGGCTGATCGCCATGCCGGCCGACGGGTCGCCGTTGAAGCGCGACTCGAAGGCGTAGCTTTCGGCGCCGATCTCGACCCGGGCGACGTCGTCGAGCAGCACGAGGCCGCCGCCGGTCTCGGCGCGCAGGACGATCTGGCGGAAATCCTCGGGCGTTTGCAGAAGCGACTGGGCGGTGATCGTGGCGTTCAGCTGCTGCTCGCCCGCGGTGGGGCGGGTGCCGAAGGCGCCTGCCGAGATCTGCGCGTTCTCTTCCGACACCGCCGCGACCACGTCCGATGCGGTCAGTCCGTAGGCCGACAGTTTCGACGGGTCGAGCCAGATGCGCATGGCATAGGGCGAGCCGAAGACCTGCACGTTGCCGACACCGTCGATCCGGCTGATCTCGTCCGTCAGGTTCGACGACAGGTAGTCCGACAGGTCCGCCTGGTCATAGCTGCCGTCGGGCGAGATCAGCGAGACCACCTGCAGGAAGCCCGAGGACGACTTCTGCACCGTCACGCCCTGCCGCTGCACGGATTCCGGCAGAAGCGACGTCGCCTGGCTGATCTTGTTCTGGACCTGCACCTGCGCGATGTCGGGATCGGTCCCCGTCTCGAAGGTCAGGGTGATCGAGGTAGAGCCCGCCGAGGACGAGGTCGACGAGAAGTAGCGAAGCCCGTCAAGGCCGGTCATCTGCTCTTCGAGGACCTGCGTGACCGTGTTCGCCACGGTCTGCGCCGAGGCGCCGGGATATACGGCATTGACCGACACGGTGGGCGGGGCGATCTGCGGGTACTGGGCGATCGGAAGGGTCCGGATGGCAAGGATGCCGATCCCCATGATGAGGATCGATAGCACCCACGCGAAGACGGGCCTGTCGATGAAGAAACGTGCCATGGATCACTCGCCTCCGGCTTCGGTTGCGGCAGCGGCTTCGGCCGCCTGCCGTTCCGCAGGCGTGACGGTGGCGCCGGGGGCCACCTTCTGCAGGCCGGCGACGATCACCCGGTCGCCCGGCTCCAGCCCGCCCTCGACGATCCAGTCCGTTCCGCGATCCTGGACGACCGTCAGGTCGCGGCTTTCAACGACGTTCTCGGCGTTCACGACCAGCGCGCTCGGGTTGCCGCGCCGGTCGCGCGAGACGCCCTCCTGCGGCACGAGGAACACGTCGTCGGCGGTGCCGGTCGGCATTTCGACCTGCACATACATCCCCGCCAGCAGAAGCCCGTCAGGGTTGGGGAACGACATGCGTAGAACGACCACGCCGGTCTGTTCGTCCACGTGCGGCTCGGCGGCGCTGAGCTGGCCCTTGGCGTCGTAGGTCGAGCCATCGGCGAGGGTCAGCGACACCTCGCGCTCTCCATCCGCTTCGGGGCCCTCGCGGCGGCGCCAGGCCAGAAGGTCGGCCGCCGACTGGGTCACGTCCACATGCACGGGGTCGAGCGCGCGGATAACGGCCAGCGGCGTCGTCTGGCTGGCCGTGACGAGCGCACCCTGGCTGGCCTCGGAAAAGCCGATGCGGCCGGAAAGGCGGGCGCGGATCTCGGTCCGGTCGAGCTCGATCTCGGCGATCTGCAATTGCGCCTTCGCGGCTTCCAGCCCGGCGGCGGCGGCGTCGCGCGCGGAAACGGCGTCATCCTCGGTCGCGGCGGACGAGATGCCGCGCTCGCTGAGGGTCTGCGTGCGTTCCGCCTCACGCTCGGCGGCGCGCAACTGCGCCTCGGCCTGCGCGACGGCCGCGCGGGCCTGGGCCACGGCGGCCTCGTAGCTGACGGGGTCGATGCGATAGAGCAACTCTCCGGCTTCGACGAGGCTGCCTTCCTCGAACAGGCGCTCGGTCACGATGCCGCTGACCTGCGGACGAACCTCTGCCTCGGACGAGGCATGGACGCGGCCGGGCAGGGTGGAGGTCAGGGTGACGTCCTGCGGTTCGAGCGTCACGACAGTCACGCCCGGCGGCGGGGCGTCCTGGGCGGATGCGCCGCTTGCCGCGGCAAGCACGAAGAGGGCCGCGACAGCCGCGGGTTTCATGAAGCTGGCCATGTCGATCTTTCTGTGGTGTGCCCGCGCGCCCTTGATGTCCGGCAGGCCGAAGAATAGGAAACTCCGTGGTTTCCTAAATTCGGACGGTGAGGCTTGCAAGATCCGAAGCGCGCGAAGGGCCTGTGCGGTGGCGCAGAATCCACGGAAAGATCGAGCGGTGATCGAGGAAGAGGCCGACCGCCCGTTATGTCATCGGAAGATCGCATCGACCGGATCTTCGACGCGCTGGACGCCGTGTTCGACCGGCACGGCCTCGACGGGACCACGATGTCGGCGATCGCGGCCGAGGCGGGCATGTCGAAACGCACGCTTTATTCGGTGTTTGCTGACCGGGACGCCCTGTTCGGTGCCTACCTGGGCCGCATCCGTCAGGAGTTCGTCCACGACCTGACCGACGAGGATCGCGCCCTCCCGCTCGAGGACCGGTTGCGCCGCCTGCTCGCGCCGATGCCGCGGCCGCGCCCCTCGGGCCTGCCGCTGGCGGTGCTGCGCATGGCCGTCGCGGGGGGTGAGTCGGGGCCCGAGGCGACGCGGGCCTGCCTCGGCAGCTTCGTCCTGCGCGACCGGGCGCTGATCCGGGACGAGCTCGACCGGGCGGTGTCGCGAGGCGAGGCCCGCATCGACGACACCGCGCAGGCCGCCGCGATCCTCGAGGCGATGGTGCGCCCGTCGATCGGGGATATCCTGTTGGCCCCCTCGACCTCGCCGGACAAATGCTCGCAACGCGCCCGGTTCGACGCGGGGCTCGCGATGTTTCTCAGGGCGGTCGACGCCGAGCGCGGCTAGTCCGGCGCGCCCCCTGCGACATGAAGATCGACGCGATGCTCGGCGCATCTGCGGACGAAGGCGTCGGGCAGGCTGCGGTCGGTGAAGAAGGCGTCGAGATCGGTGAGGGTCGCGACCCGGACCGGGGCGTTGCGCAGGAATTTCGAGTGATCTGCGACGAGGAAGATCCGCCGCGCCTGGTCGATGATCGCCCGGGTCACGCCGACCTCCTGCATGTCGAAATCCAGGATGTCCCCCTCGTCGTCCAGGGCCGAGCACCCGATCACCGCGATGTCGAACTTGAAGTGCCGGATGGTGCGGGTCGTGAGGTCTCCGACGAGGCCGCCATCGGACCGCCGCAGCGTCCCCCCGGCCAGCACGATCTGGCAGTCGGGGTTCTTCGCCAGTGTCGTGGCGACGTTGATGTTGTTCGTCACCGCCAGGATGTTGCGATGCGCCAGCATCTTCTCGGCCACTGCCTCGGTGCTGGTCCCGATATTCAGGAACACCGAACAGTCGTTGGGGATTTCGGCGGCGCAGGCGGTCGCGATCGCCGCCTTCGCGTCGGCGTTGAGGCCGCGCCGGTCCTCGTAGCCGATATTCGTCACGCCGGAGGGCAGGACGGCACCGCCGTGGACGCGTTCCAGCCGGCCCGCCTCGGCCAGGTCGGCAAGGTCGCGGCGAATGGTCTGCAGCGTCACGCCGAAATGCTCGGCGAGTCCTTCGACCGTCACCTTGCCATCGCGGCGCGCGATCTCGATGATCTCGGGGTGGCGGATCGTCAGGGACATGGATGTTCGTTTTCTTTCGTAGTCGCTCGTCGTTCATTTCGCGACTATGGGCGTCAAAACTGGTTGAGTGAAAGAAAAAAACGAGTATGACCGAAAATTCACCTTCCGCCGATGGGGTGCGACATCGCAAACCGAAAGAAAGCGAACGTTCACGGTTGCCGTACGCGCACGAGTGCGATACTCGATAGGCCAAGGTGAGGTTTGGGGAGGCCGGCGATCATTCGGGGAATTCCATGGACTTCGTCCGCGACCGGCGACGGCGACGTTATCTTGCGTCGCTTTCGCGCCAGGCTGCGCCTGAGCCATGGACAAGACGCCGAATTGCGGGCCTTCATGTCATTCCGGGCGGACATCGAGTCCGCCGTGGTAGAGTAAGGGGAGGGGGCGATGACCCTGACGCTAGAGGGCGTCTCCAAGGTGGTGGGCGGCAACACCCATATCCACCCGACGGACCTGACGCTGGAGCCGGGCACGATGAACGTGCTGCTGGGGCCGACCTCGGCCGGGAAGACGTCGTTGATGCGGCTGATGGCGGGGCTGGACCAGCCCACGACGGGGCGCATCCTGTGGCAGGGCGATGACGTGACCGGCCAGCGGGTTCAGGATCGCAAGGTGGCGATGGTCTACCAGCAATTCATCAATTACCCCTCGATGACCGTCTACGACAACATAGCCTCGCCCATGCGGCTTCTGGGGTTGTCGAAGGACGAGATCGACCGCCGCGTCCGCGAAGCGGCCGAGCTGATGCAGCTGACCCCGCAGATCGACCGCAAGCCGCTGGAGCTGTCGGGCGGCCAGCAGCAACGCTGCGCGCTGGCCCGGGCGCTGGTGAAGAATGCGGGGCTGGTGCTGCTGGACGAGCCGCTGGCGAACCTCGACTACAAGCTGCGCGAGGAATTGCGCGCCGAGATCCCCAAGATCTTCGAACGCTCCGGCTCGATCTTCGTCTATGCCACGACCGAACCCGAGGAGGCGCTGCTTCTGGGCGGCAACTGCGCGACGCTCTGGCAGGGCCGGGTCACGCAATTCGGGCCGACGCCGTCAGTCTATCGCAGGCCCGCCGACGCGACCACGGCTCGGGTGTTCTCGGACCCGCCGATGAACTTCATCGACATCGAGAAGACCGGCGACACGGTGCATTTCGACGGGGGCCACGAGATCGCCGCCTCGACGCTGGGCCACGACCTTGCCGACGGCACCTATACCGCCGGGTTCCGGGCCAATCACCTGTCGCTCGACGGTGCCGGGGGCCTCAGCTTCGACACGACGCTGAGCGTGACCGAGATCACCGGGTCCGAGACCTATGTGCATCTCGAACATGCCGAGCGACGCTGGGTCGGGCTGGTGCATGGCGTGCGCCACCTGAAGCCGGGCCAGCCGCTGAAAGTCCACCTCGACCCGCGGCACGTCTACATCTTCGGTGCCGATGGCCGCCTCGTGCAGCCCGCGCCCTATGCGGAGGCTGCGTGATGGCCAAGATCACCCTCGACACGCTCGCCCATTCCTACCTCGACGATCCGCAATCGCCCGAGGATTTCGCCCTGCAAGAGCTGAACCACGACTGGGTGGATGGCGAGGCATATGCGCTGCTTGGCCCCTCGGGCTGCGGCAAGTCCACGCTGCTGAACATCATCTCGGGGCTCCTTGTCCCCAGCCACGGGCGGGTGCTGTTCGACGGCAAGGACGTGACGCACCTGCCGACCGCCGACCGCAACATCGCGCAGGTGTTCCAGTTCCCGGTGGTCTACGACACGATGACCGTGCGCCAGAACCTCGCCTTTCCGCTGCGCAACCGCAAGCTGCCGCAATCCGAAATCGAGGAGCGCGTCGCCCGGGTCGGCCGCATGATCGACATGGAGGACGTGCTGGATCGCCGCGCCGCGGGCCTGACCGCCGATGCCAAGCAGAAGATCAGCCTGGGCCGCGGCATGGTGCGCGACGACGTGAACGCACTTCTGTTCGACGAGCCGCTGACGGTGATCGACCCCCACATGAAGTGGGAGCTTCGGACCCAGCTGAAGAAGCTGCACCACGATTTCGGCCACACGATGATCTACGTCACCCACGACCAGACCGAGGCCCTGACCTTCGCGGACAAGGTCGTCGTGATGCATGACGGCCGCGTGGTCCAGATCGGCACCCCGGACGAGCTGTTCGAGCGTCCGGGCCACACCTTCGTTGGCTACTTCATCGGCTCGCCCGGCATGAACCTGTTCGACGCCGAGATCGACGGCACCAAGGCCCGGATCGCGGGAACGCAGTTCGACCTTGGCACCGGCTACCCTCTGAAGGGCGGCAAGGTGAAGATCGGCGTGCGGCCCGAATACATCCGCCTCGGCGACCACGGCCTTCCGGCGCGTGTGACGCGGGTCGAGGATGTGGGCCGGCACAAGATCGTGCGGCTGGACCTTGGCGGGCAGGAGGTCTCGGCCATCGTGGGCGAGGGGGCATCGGTGCCCGATGGTGGCACCCATGTGCAGTTCGTGGAAGGCGGCGTGAACGTCTACGAGGACGAGTGGCGCGTGGCCCCCGAGGGCGGTGACGCCCCGCTCGCCACGAAGAAGGAGGCCGCGTGATGAAGACCGACAACCAGAAGGCCTGGTTCCTCGTCCTGCCGGTGCTGATCCTCGTCGCGTTCTCTGCCGTGATCCCGCTGATGACGGTGGTCAACTACTCGGTGCAGGACACGTTCGGCAGCAACCAGTTCTTCTGGGCCGGCCTCACCTGGTTCGACGAGATGCTCCATTCCGAGCGGATGTGGAACGCGCTGGGTCGGCAGATCGTGTTCTCGGGGATCATCCTTGCGATCGAGGTGCCGCTGGGGATTTTCGTGGCGCTCAACATGCCGAAGAAGGGGTTCTGGGCGTCCTTCTGCCTCGTCCTGATGTCGCTGCCGCTGCTGATCCCGTGGAACGTGGTCGGCACGATCTGGCAGATCTTCGGGCGGGTCGATATCGGCCTGCTGGGCTACACGCTCGACGCGCTCGGGATCGACTACAACTATACGCAGGGCTTCTACGCCGCGTGGGCCACGGTCATCACGATGGATGTGTGGCACTGGACTTCGCTGGTGGCGCTTCTGGCCTATGCCGGGCTGCAATCCATCCCCGACGCCTATTACCAGGCCGCCAAGATCGACCAGGCCAGCCGCTGGGCCGTGTTCCGCTATATCGAGCTGCCGAAGATGCGCGGCGTGTTGACAATCGCGATCCTGCTACGGTTCATGGATAGCTTCAAGATCTACACGGAACCCTTTGTTCTGACTGGCGGAGGACCGGGCAACGCGACGACCTTCCTGTCGATCGACCTCGTGAAGATGGCGCTTGGCCAGTTCGACCTTGGGCCCGCAGCGGCGTTCAGCCTGATGTACTTCCTTGTCATCATGGTGATCTCGTACGTCTTCTACATCGTCATGACGAACTTGGACAAAGAGGAGGGCGGCAAGTGACCGACCAATCTCCTGCCGCGCCGGGCGCCGCGACGCTGCCGGGCGATATCAGCCCCGACGACGCCAACACCAAGCTGAGGCGCGGCGCGCGCTTCAACGGCTCGGCGGTAGTGATGACGCTGTACCTGCTGTTCCTGCTGATCCCGATCTACTGGCTCGTGAACATGAGCCTGAAGACCAACACCGAGATCCTGGGCAGCTTCTCGCTCTGGCCGCAGAACCTGACGCTGGCGAACTACGAGACCATCCTGACCGACGCCTCCTGGTACATGGGCTACGTGAACTCGCTGATCTACGTGGTGATGAACACGGTGATCTCGATCACGGTGGCGCTGCCGGCGGCCTACGCGTTCTCGCGCTACAACTTCATGGGCGACAAGCACCTGTTCTTCTGGCTGCTGACGAACCGCATGGCGCCCCCGGCGGTCTTCGCGCTGCCGTTCTTCCAGCTCTATTCGTCAGTGGGCCTCTTCGACACGCATATCGCGGTGGCGCTGGCGCACTGCCTCTTCAACGTGCCGCTGGCGGTCTGGATCCTCGAAGGCTTCATGCGCGGCGTCCCGAAGGAAATCGACGAGACCGCCTATGTCGACGGCTTCTCGTTCGGGCGCTTCTTCCTCAAGATCTTCATGCCGCTGATCTCGAGCGGCATCGGCGTCGCGGCCTTCTTCTGCTTCATGTTCTCGTGGGTCGAGCTGCTGCTCTCGCGCACCCTGACGAGCGTGGACGCCAAGCCGATCGCCGCCACCATGACCCGCACCGTGGGCGCGGCCGGCATCGACTGGGGCGTCCTGGCCGCCGCCGGCGTGCTCACCATCCTGCCCGGCGCGCTCGTGATCTACTTCGTCCGCAACTACATCGCGAAGGGCTTCGCCCTGGGGAGGGTTTGATGAGCCATACCGACGACACGCGCACCTCGCGCAGCCACACCGGCCTCTTCGCCGCGCTGGTCGCGCCGTGGGCCGCCCTGGGCCTCTTCATCCTCTGGGCCGGCATGCAAGCGAGCGGCGAGGAGTCGGTGATCGAATGGACCGCCAGCCTCAACCCCGGCGGGTGGATGGCCTGGGTGCTGCCGACGGCGCTGTTCTTCTGGGCCGTAGCGGGATTGCTCGTGCTGTTCTCGATCCTGGCGATCCGCGACCCCGAGACGCCCCGGCGGGGGGTGCTCGGCATCGAAACCACTCGTGGCGACCGGCTGTTCATCGCGCTGCTCGCCTCGGCATTCCTCAATCTCGCGTGGCTCGCTCTGGCCCTTGGGCCACAGTGGATCGCGCTGATCCTATGCGTCGTCCTCGCGGCGGCCATATTCCGGTTCGTGTAAGCCCACGAACCCAAGACCAACGTTCAAAAAGGGAGGAAACCAACATGAACGTTTCGCTCAGATCGACCACCGCGTTGACGGTGGCGCTCGGGCTTCTTTCCGGACCCGCATTCGCGGACATGGAAGCAGCACGAGAATTCCTCGATACCGAGATCGACGGCGTCTCGACCCTCTCCCGCGAGGAGCAGGAGGCCGAGATGCAGTGGTTCATCGACGCCGCCCAGGAATTCCAGGGCATGGACATCAACGTCGTGTCCGAGACGATCACCACCCACGAATACGAAAGCCAAGTCCTCGCGCCGGCCTTCTCCGAGATCACCGGGATCAACGTGACCCACGACCTGATCGGCGAGGGCGACGTGGTCGAGCGTCTGCAGGTGCAGATGCAGTCGGGGCAGAACGTCTATGACGCCTATGTCAACGACAGCGACCTGATCGGCACCCACTGGCGTTACGGCCAGGCCCGCAACCTGACCGAGTGGATGGAAGGCGAAGCCGCCGACGTGACCTCGCCGACGCTGGACCTTGCGGACTTCATCGGGACCGAGTTCACGACCGCCCCGGACGGCGCGCTGTACCAGCTGCCGGACCAGCAGTTCGCGAACCTCTACTGGTTCCGCTACGACTGGTTCAACGACGAGAAGAACAAGGCCGATTTCCAGGAAGAATACGGCTACGAGCTGGGCGTTCCGGTCAACTGGACGGCCTACGAGGACATCGCCGAGTTCTTCACCGGCCGCGATCTCAGCCACATGGGCGTGGACCAGGAAGTCTACGGCAGCATGGATTACGGCAAGAAGGACCCCTCGCTCGGGTGGCGTTACACCGACGCGTGGATGTCCATGGCCGGAATGGGCGACACGGGCGAGCCGAACGGCCTGCCGGTGGACGAGTGGGGCATCCGCGTGAACGAGGACAGCCAGCCCGTCGGTGCCTGCATGGACCGTGGTGGCGCGACGAACTCGCCCGCGGCCGTCTACGCCGTCGACAAGGCGATCCAGTGGTTGCAGAACTACTCGCCCCCTGCCGCTGCGGGCATGACCTTCTCCGAGGCCGGTCCGGTTCCGGGGCAGGGCAACATCGCCCAGCAGATGTTCATGTACACCACCTTCGTGGCCCCGCTCGTGGACAGCGAAGAGGTGATGAACGAGGACGGCACGCCCAAGTGGCGCCTCGCCCCCTCGCCGCATGGCGCCTACTGGGAAGAGGGCATGAAGATCGGCTACCAGGACGTGGGTAGCTGGACGATCCTCGACTCGACGCCGACCGACCGCGCCAAGGCCGCCTGGCTCTACGCGCAGTTCGTGACCTCGAAGACAGTGGATGTGAAGAAGTCCGACGTGGGCCTGACCTTCATCCGCGAGAGCACGATCAACTCGGACCACTTCACCGACCGTGCCGACAAGCTGGGCGGTCTGGTCGAATTCTACCGCTCGCCCGCGCGGACGCAGTGGTCGCCGACCGGCACGAACGTGCCCGACTACCCGAAGCTGGCTCAGCTGTGGTGGCAGAACATCGGCGACGCGATGTCCGGTGCGAAGACCACGCAGGAAGCGCTCGACACGCTGTGCTCGGACATGGAGGACGTTATGGCGCGCCTCGAGCGTGCCGGCGTGCAGGGTGACCTCGGCCCCGAGCTGAACGAAGAGCAGAGCGCGGAATACTGGCTGGAACAGCCCGGTGCGCCGAAGCCTGCCCTTGAAAACGAAGAGGAAGAGCCTCAGACCGTCTCGTATGACGAGTTGGTTCAGTCCTGGCAGTAAGCCACTTGTCCGGGGCAGGCGATGCTTGCCCCGGACGCCTCGGCCGCTCAGGCGGCGCCGATGAAATCTCTCACGAAATCGCTGGACGGACGCTCGGCCAAGTCGGCCGGGGTCCCGACCTGCTCGATGATCCCCCCGTTCATCACCGCCACGCGGTCCGCAATCTCGAACGCCTCGGCCTGATCGTGGGTGACGAGGATCGCGGTCACGCCAACCTTCTGCTGCAAATCCCGCACCGATCCGCGCAGGTTGCGCCGAACTTGCGCGTCGAGGGCCGAGAACGGCTCGTCCAGAAGCAGAAGCCGGGGCGAGATCGCCAGCGCCCGTGCCATGGCGACCCGCTGCTGCTGCCCGCCCGAAAGCTGCGCGGGGTAGCGATCGCCCAGGTCCGGCATCTCGATCAGGTCCAGAAGCTCGGCCACGCGGGCGCGGCGGGCGGGTTTGGTCGGGCGATCCTTCCCCTTCAGGACGCGCAACCCGAAACCGATATTGTCGGCGACGGTCATGTGGCGGAACAGGGCGTAGCTCTGGAACACCATGCCGAAGCGGCGCGCGCCGGCGGGGCGGGTGGTGATGTCGTCCCCGTCGAGGCGCAAGGTGCCCCCGTCGGGCTTCGTCAGCCCCGCGATCAGGTTCAGCAGCGTCGTCTTACCGGAGCCCGACGGGCCGAGCAGGGCGAGGAACTCGCCGTCCTTCACTGTCAGCGAGACCTCGTTCAGGACGGCGGCGTCGCCGTCGAAGGACTTTGTGATCCGGTCGATCTCGAGGGTCATGCGGTGGCTCCCCGCGCGGGGTGGAAGTAGGAGATGATGCCCCGCAGCACCAGCGTCAGCAGGGCCAGAAGGGCCAGCACGGTCGCGGCGGCGAAGGCCCCGGTCGTATTGTAGTCGTTGTAGAGCAGCTCGATCTGCAGGGGCAGGGTCATGGTTTGCCCCCGGATCGCGCCCGAGACGACGCTGACGGCGCCGAACTCGCCGATGGCGCGCGCGGTGGCCAGGATCGCGCCATAGACCAGCGCCCAGGTGATGTTGGGAAAGGTCACGAAGCGGAAGATCTGCCAGCCGTTCGCCCCCAGCGTCAGGGCCGCGCGCTCCTCGTCCTCGCCGGTGACGGACAGGACCGGCAGCACCTCGCGCACCACGAAGGGGCAGGTCACGAAGAGCGAGACCAGCACGATCCCGATCAGGTTGAACATCAGCTGAATGCCATAGGGCTGAAGCGCCGCGCCGACGGGGCCGTAGGCGCCATAAATCAGCAGGAAGCACAGGCCCGCCACGATGGGCGAGATGGCGAAGGGCACCTCGATCAGCACCAGCAGCGCGCGGCGGCCCGGAAAGCGGTAGCGCGCGATGGCCCAGGCGGCGCAGAGGCCGAAGACGATGTTCACCGGCAGCACGATCAGCGCGGTCAGGATCGTCAGGCGGATGGCGGCGACGGTCTCGGGCTCGGTCACGGCGGCGGCCCAGACCGACAGGCCCTCGGCGAAGGCGCGGGTGAAGATCGCGGCGACCGGCAGGACGATGACGATTGCGGCGAAGAGGATGGCGAGGGCGATCAGGACGGTGCGTCTCATGCGGCGCCCTCCAGCTTGCGGTAAAGCCGCGTCTGCAGGATGTTGATGACCACCAGCACGATAAGCGACAGCGCCAGCATGGTGCCGGCAATGGCCGAGGCGGCGGGGTAGTCGAACTCGTCCAGCCGGATCACGATCAGCAAGGATGCGATCTCGGTCTCGTACGGAAGGTTGCCGGCGATGAAGATCACCGCGCCGAACTCGCCCAAGCTGCGCACGAAGCTGAGGCCGGTCCCGGTCAGGATGCCGGGCGACAGCTGGGGCAGGGTGATGCTGCGAAAGGTCTGCCAGCGCGAGGCGCCAAGGGTGGTGGCGGCGTCCTCCTCGCGGCGGTCGAGCTCTTCGATCAGGGGTTGGATGGCGCGCACGGCGAAGGGCACCGAGGTGAAGGTCATCGCGATCACGATCCCCCACCAAGTATAGGCGATCTTCAGGCCCAGAGGCTCGATCAGGCTGCCGATCCAGCCGTCCTGCGCATAGACCGCGACCAGCGCGATGCCTGCCACCGATGTCGGCAACGCGAAGGGCAGGTCCACCAGCGCATCCAGCGCGGCGCGGCCGGGGAAGCGGTAGCGCACCAGCACCCAGGCCAGCAGCAACCCGAAGATGCCGTTGACGACCGTCGCCAGGAGCGCCGCGGTGATCGTCACCCGCAGCGAGGCCAGCGTGCGCGGGTCGCTCATGACGAAGAGGTAATCCGACCACCCGAGCTGCGCGAATTGCCAGGCCAGCCCCGACAGCGGCAGCAGGATGATCAGCGTGACGAAGGTCACCGTCACGCCAAGCGTCAGCCCGAGCCCCGGCAGGGGCGACCGGCGGCGGCGCCGGAGAGCGTCCATCGGGGTCTGCAGGATCGGCATGGTGGCGGACGGCTCCGGCGTAGGGTGGACGGACGACCGCCGCGCCCCGGTTACGGAATGCGGCGGCCTGTCGCGATGGCGTCTAGATCACTGACGCAGCAGTTGGTCCAGCGTCCCGCCAGAGCCGAAATGCGTTTCCTGCGCGTCGGCCCAGGACCCGAACTTGTCTTCGACCGTGAACAGCTCGACCTCGGGGAAGCGGTCGGCATTGGCCTCGACCACGGCCTCGTCATGGACGCGGTTGTTGAACGAGGCGAGGATCTCCTGCCCCTCGGGCGTATAGAGGAAGTTCAGGTAGTCCCGCGCAACCTCTTCGGTGCCACGGCTTTGGGCCACGCGCTCGACCACGGCGACGGGGAATTCGGCCAGCAGCGACTGGTCGGGGACCACTGTTTCGTAGCTCTCGGTGTCGGCGGTCATGTTCAGCACCTCGGCCTCGAAGGTCACCAAGACGTCGCCGATATTGCGCTCGGTGAAGGTCGTGGTGGCGCCGCGGCCGCCGGTGTCGAAGACTTCGACGTTGCCGAGAAGGGACTTCATGTACTCGCGGACGCGCTCTTCATCGCCGTCGAACTCTTCCATCGCCCAGGCCCATGCGGCCAGGTACGTGTAGCGCCCGTTGCCGCTGGTCTTGGGGTTGGGGAAGATCACGCTGACATCCTCGCGCACCAGGTCGTCCCAGCCGTCGATGTCCTTGGGGTTGCCCTCGCGCACCATGAAGGCGGGCAGGGAGTAGTAGGGCGAGGCGTTGTTCGGGAACTGCTGCTGCCAATCCTCGGCGACGAACCCGGCATCGGCGAGGATCTGGACGTCGAGCACCTGATTGAAGGTCACCAGGTCGGCCTGCAGCCCCTGCAGGATCGCGCGCGCTTGCTTGGACGACCCGGCGTGGCTCTGGCTGATCGCCAGCTCGCCCTCGCCGTCCCACTGTTCGGTGAAGGCGGGGTTGATCGCGGCGTAAAGCTCGCGGGCGATGTCGTACGAGACGTTCAGGATCTCGGTCTCTTGCGCCTGGGCGCCTCCGACCGTGCCGAGGGTGACGGTCGCGGCGAGTGCGAGGTTGCGGAACATGGGTGCCTCCGTATGTGCGTTTCGCGGCGATATCTGGAACAGAAGTCCCGCCTCGGCCAGTGGTCAGCGATAGTCAGGAACGTCCGTGCGGGTCGTGGGGTGTCTTGCGGACGCGCGTCCTGCCCCGGACGGTCTGCAGGAATGTCTGTCGCCTCTGTGCCTTTCGTCCCGCCCTGCGGCGGTGAAACTGGAATGATATACGCCTATCATTTTTTGTTTGACGTCGGGCGCGGCGCCTGATTGGGGTGATATGTGGGGGACAGCATGGACAGGCGACTGCCGACACTCAGTGACGTCGCGCGCCGCGCGGGCGTCAGTTACGCGACCGCCGACAGGGTGGTGAACGCCCGCGGTGGTGTCGCCGAGAAGTCCGTCCTTCGCGTGCGCGCCGCGATCCGGGATCTTGGATATGTCCGGAACGTCGCGGCGGCGAACCTGTCGCAAGGACGGCTCTATCGTTTCGCCGCGATCCTGCCGAACGGGACGAACGCGTTCTTCGGGCGGATGCGGGCGCTGTTCGAGGGGGCGGCGCGCTCGCTGCTCACAGAGCGGGTGGAGCTGACCGTCGAGACGGTCGAGGCGTTCGACCCCGCAGCCCTGGTCCGGCGGCT
Source organism: Palleronia marisminoris (assembly GCF_900172315.1). Taxonomy (GTDB): domain Bacteria; phylum Pseudomonadota; class Alphaproteobacteria; order Rhodobacterales; family Rhodobacteraceae; genus Palleronia; species Palleronia marisminoris. The sequence continues at coordinate 654,570 of NZ_FWFV01000001.1, read as the reverse complement.
GGAAAAGCTGGCCGAGGACTGCATCGACGGCATCGCCATCGTCGGCAGCGACGCGGACGAAGTGGCCGAGGCCATCGGGGCGCTGCGCGGGCAGGGCATCGGGGTGGTCACGCTGGTTTCGGACGTGCCGGGATCGGATCGGGACGCCTATGTCGGGATCGACAACGTGGTCGCGGGGCGCACCGCCGGCCGCTTGATCGCGCTGGCGCATGGCGGGCAGGCGGGGCGCATCCTGCCGGTGGTCGGCGCGCTGTCGGCCCGCGACCACGCCGAGCGGCTGGCCGGTCTGCGAGATGTCGTCGCGGGCAATCTGTCTCTCGCCCCCGAGATCGAGGGCCGTGACCGCCACGACATCGTCGAGGCAGGCGTCGCGCGGGCCCTGAAGGCCGACCCCGAAATCACCGCCGTCTACAGCGCGGGCGCCGGAAACGCCGGCCTGATCCGGGTGGTCGAGGCGCTGCCCGGCACCCGCCCGGTCGTCGTGCTGCACGAACTCGTCCCCCATTCGCGCCGCGCCCTCGAGGCCGGCCTCATCGACATCGTTATCGACCAGCGCCCCGAAGAAGGCGTGGCGCGGGTCATCGACGGGCTGCGCCAGCTTGCCGACCGGCGCGGCCCGATCATCGCGGAGCCCATCGTTCCGACCATCTACGTCCGGGAGAACCTTCCCCCGGCATCCAATGATCCAGAAACGGGAAAGACCACATGACCGACTTCTTCAAGGACATCGAACCGCTGAACTACGACCCCTCGTCCGAAGGGCTCGCCTTCCGCCACTACGACGCGGACGAGACCGTCATGGGCAAGCGGCTGGCGGACCACTTGCGCTTTTCCGTCGCCTACTGGCACAGCTTCGCGTGGGAGGGCGGCGACCCCTTCGGCGGCGCCACGTTCGAGCGCCCCTGGCACCCGCAGGACGACATGGGTCGCGCGAAGATGAAGGCCGACATCGCGTTCGAGATGTTCCGCATCCTGCGCGTGCCGTTCTACTGCTGGCACGACGCCGACATCCGCCCCGAAGGTGACAGCTTCGCCGAAAGCCGCGACCGCCTGGACGAGATCACCGACTATTTCGGCCCGAAGATGGAAGAGACCGGCGTGAACCTGCTGTGGGGCACGGCCAACATGTTCGGCCACCGTCGCTGGATGTCGGGCGCCGCCACGAACCCTGATCCGGACGTCTTCGCCTATGCCGCCGCCACGGTGAAGTCCTGCATGGACGCGACCAAGAAGCTTGGCGGGCAGAACTACGTCCTCTGGGGCGGTCGTGAGGGCTACGAGACGCTCCTGAACACGGACATGGGCCGCGAGCGCCAGCAGGCGGGCCGCTTCCTGCAGATGACCGTCGACTACGCGAAGAAGATCGGCTTCGACGGCCAGATCCTGATCGAACCCAAGCCGCAGGAGCCCACCAAGCACCAGTACGACTACGACGTCGCGACGGTCTACGGCTTCCTCAAGGAGTTCGGGCTGGAAGGCGAGGTAAAGGTCAATATCGAGCAAGGCCATGCCATCCTCGCCGGCCACTCGTTCGAGCACGAGCTGGCGCTTGCGCGCGAGCTGGGCATCCTCGGGTCGATCGACATGAACCGCAACGACTACCAGTCGGGCTGGGACACGGACCAGTTCCCCAACAACGTCCCCGAGGTCGCGCTGGCTTTTTACGAAGTGCTGAGGGCTGGTGGGTTCACCAAGGGCGGCACGAACTTCGACGCCAAGCTGCGGCGCCAGTCGCTCGACCCGGTGGACCTGATCGCGGCCCATGCCGGCGGAATGGATGTCTGCGCGCGCGGCCTGAAGGCGGCGGCGACGATGCTCGAGGACGGCACGCTCGAGAAGATGCGCGACGCACGCTACGCGGGCTGGGAGACGGACGCGGCCAAGTCGATGCTGTCGGGCGACCTCGAGTCCGCGGCCGCTCGGGTCGAGGCCGAGGGGCTTGATCCCCAGCCGCGTTCGGGCCGGCAGGAGGTCCTGGAGAACATCGTCAACCGCTTCGTGTGACGATAGGGATGGCGGTGCTCTGTCGCCGCCATCCTATCTCAGCGCGCCAGCCAGCCGCCGTCCACGTTCAGGACGGCACCGGTCACATACCGGGCGGCGGGCGAACACAGATACGCCGCCGTTCCGCCGATGTCTGAGGGATCGCCCCAGCGGCCAGCGGGGATACGGTCGAGGATCGCTCTCGACCGCTCGGGATCGTCGCGCAGCGCCTCGGTGTTGTTGGTCGCGATGTAGCCGGGCGCGATGGCGTTCACCGTGATCCCGTGAGGCGCCCATTCGTTCGCGAGGATCTTCGTCAGCCCTGCCACGCCGTGCTTCGACGCGGTGTAGGACGGCACGCGGATGCCGCCCTGGAAGCTGAGCAGCGAGGCGACGTTGACGATCGCGCCGTCTCCGCCGCGCTTGATCAACGCGCGCCCGAAGGCCTGGCAGGTGAAGAACACCGCCTTGAGGTTGACGTCCATGACCTCGTCCCAATCGGCCTCCGAAAAGTCGACGCTGTCCGCGCGGCGGATGATCCCGGCATTGTTGACCAGCAGGTCGAAGCCGGCGCCCTCGAAAACGCCTGTCGCGGCCATCGGGTCGGCGAAGTCGAGGATCAGCTCTTCCCCCTTGCCGCCCGCATCCGCGATCAAGTCCACCGTCTCGGCGCACGACCGCCGACCGGCGCAGACAACCTGCGCGCCTTGTCCGGCCAGGCTGACCGCGATGGCCTGCCCTATGCCGGTATTCGCGCCGGTGACGAGGGCTTTACGACCCTCCAGCGAAAACGGACCGGCCATCAGCGCATGTCCTTGGGCTTGGTGAAGTCCATGTCGGTGAAGTCCATGTTGTCTCCGGCCATGGCCCAGATGAAGGTGTAGGCGCCGATGCCCGCGCCCGAGTGGATCGACCACGGCGGCGACACCACGCCCTGCTCGCCCGCGACGACGAGGTGGCGGGTCTCCTGCGGTTCGCCCATCAGGTGAACGACGCGGGCGTCGTCGTCCATGCCCCAGTACATGTAGGCTTCCATGCGGCGGTCATGGGTGTGGCTGGGGATCGTGTTCCAGACCGACCCATCCTCGAGCGAGGTGTAGCCCAGCGTCAGTTGGCAGCTTTCCATGACGTCGGGGTGGATGAACTGGCGGATGGTGCGCTTGTTCGAGTTCTCGACATCGCCCAGCTTGACCTCCTTGGCCTCGTCGATGGTGACGAGGCGGTTGGGGCAGGTGCGGTGTGCCGGGGCCGAGGCGATGTAGAACCGGCCCTTGCCCGAGAAGGTGACCTCGCCCGCGCCCATCCCGAGATACAGGACGTCACCGCGGTTCAGCGTCCAGCTTTCATCGCCGCGGGCGACCTCGCCCGTGTCGCCGATATTCACGATGCCCATCTCGCGCCGGTCGAGGAAGCTGGGGGTGCCGGCCTCCTTGACCTCGCCCAGGGTCAGGCTGCCGCCGTCGGGCACTGCCCCGCCAAGGACGAAGCGGTCGTAATGAGTGTAGGTCAGGCGGATCTCGCCCGATTTGAAGCTGTCCTCGACGAGGAAGTGCTTGCGCAAGCCGTCCGTGTCGAGGGTCCGCGCCTGCTCGGGGTGGACGGCGTGCATGGTCTGGACGGTCAGCATGGGATTTCTTTCGTTTCGGTTTTCAGTGACCGCGCAGTTCAGAGGCCGAGCATGCGCGGGAGGAACATCGTCAGGGCGGGAACGTAGGGCACGCGCATCAGCAAGGCGATCAGAAGCAGGTGGAACGGGACGAACGCCATTATCGGCTTGCCTTTCACATAGAAGCTGCGCGCCGCTGTCGTCGTAGGTCAGGTCGACCATCCCTCGATCTTCGGTCGAGGTGTAGGCCTGGTCCATGATCTCCGCGTCGTCCACGACGCTGTAGCAACAAGGCAGCGAGCAAGTGAGTAGATCGGCGAGAAGTTCTCCGTCAGTTCCGAGGACACGTTATGTCGAATGGCCCGGCCTGCACCTGAATGGGCCAGCTGCCCCCGCGACGGTCGAGTCCATCAATCTTGGCGTCATCGACGATCACGAAAAACGCGCGCTCCAGCCCCCAACGATCACCGATCCCGACGCCCTCGCGGGCACGCTGGAGCCGGGGCTACGCCGAAAAGATCGAGGAAAGCGAGGACGGCGTGCGCTGCCTCGCCGTGGCGATCCTCGACGCCCTGCCAAGTCCAGGGCCGCGATCTCGATGTCGTTCCCGCTGTTCCGCTTCGACGAGGCGCGGCATGACGAATATGCCGAGCCCCTGCTGGATGTGGGCCGCGCCGCCCCACGAGATGGTTTACGACGCCACGCCCTGACGAAAGCGCAGGTTGTCGCGGGTCAGTTGGCCGATCCGGGTGCGGCCCATCAGGCGCATGTCGCGGATCAGCTCGTCCTGCATGAGGCCGAGCGCACGCTCCACCCCCGGCTGCCCGGCGGCGGCCAGCGGAAACAGGTAGTAGCGCCCCAATCCGACCGCCTTCGCCCCCAAGGACAGCGCCTTCAGCACATGGCTGCCGCGCGTCACGCCCGAATCCAGCATCACGTCCAGCCGGTCGCCAGCCGCCTGCACGATCTCGTCCAGCTGGTCGAACGAGGACCGCGACCCGTCAAGCTGCCGCCCGCCGTGGTTCGAGATGACGATGCCGGCGCAGCCGATCTCGGCCGCGCGGACGGCGTCTTCGGCGGCCATGACGCCCTTCAGGCAGAAGGGCCCGCCCCACAGGTCGACCATCTCGGCCACGTCGTCCCAGTTCATCGCGGGGTCCAGCATCTCGGTGAAATACTGCCCGATGGAGGCTGTACCGTTGCCCATGTTCACGTGCTCGTCCAGCTGGGGCAGGGCGAATTTCTCGTGCCGGATGTAGTTCAGGCCCCAGGCGGGCTTCATCACGAACTGGCTGAGGCCGCGGGCGTTCAGGCGGAAGGGGATGGAAAATCCGGTGCGCTTGTCCCGCTCGCGGTTTCCCCCGGTGATGCTGTCGACGGTCAGCATCATCACCTCCACCCCGGCTTCCTTGGCGCGCTGCATCATCGCGCGGTTCAGGCCCCGGTCCTTGTGGAAGTAGAACTGGTAGACCTGCGGGTTGCTGTACTTCTTGCGCAGCTCCTCGAGGCTGACGGTGCCGAGGGACGACACCCCGAACATGGTCCCAAACTTGGCGGCGGCGGCGCCAGTCGCGCGCTCTCCCTCGTGGTGGAACAGGCGTTGCAAGGCCGTGGGCGAGCAATAAACCGGCAGGTCGAGCTTCTGCCCCATCACCGTGACGGACAGGTCCACGTCCTTGACCCCGCGCAGGACATTGGGGATCAGGTCGACCTCGTTGAAGCTGGCCGCGTTGCGGGCGTAGGTCGTCTCGTCATCGGCGGCGCCGTCGATGTAGTCGAAGATCGGCGAGGGCAGGCGCTTCTGCGCGAGGCGGCGGAAGTCCTTGAAGTTGTGGCAGTCTTTCAGTCTCATCGTGCGCTCCCGATGCGGTCTTTCCATGCGGCCGCGTAGGCCCTCAAGGCGTGGGAGTCCGAGGGGGTGACGGCGCGGCCGGCCTCTTCGTGATACGCCTCGACCAGCAGAAGCGCACCCCCGGCAGAAGTTCCCGTGGCAGAGGCCGAGGCTTCGACCGTGCCGCGAAGGGCAGCCAGCATGTCGAGGTAGTCGGCGTTGCGGGCGAAGGGGCCTTCGACGATGACGGGACCTCGCGCCCCGATCAGTGACAGGCATTCGTCTGTCATCAAGGCAAGGTAGCGCGAGATGGCGAGTCCCCGCTCGGCCTCGTCCCGGGGCGCGCGGGTGAAGCCGCCGGCGCGGTTGGGGAAGGGGCCGGTGCCGGGCTCGATCGCGGGGAGGCAGAAGAGGTCGCCCTCGGACGTGCCGGTCGCGTGATCAACCTGCCGGAGCTTCTCGTACTCCCGCCCGCCCATGAAGCGCGCCGAGGGCACCGCGCCGCCTTGAGCGTCCACATTGACCAGCGTGTCGCGCGCCGGGTCGAGCGTAACGGGGGCACCGCTGACCGCCATGGCGATCACCCATGTGCCGGTCGAGACGACCGAGAACGGCGCGCTTCGTCCTGCAAGGTGGGGATAGAGCGAGGCGTTGCTGTCGTGGATGCCGCAGGCGACGGGGGTGTCGGAGGACAGGCCGGTGCGGGCGGCGATCTCGGGTGTGATCGTCCCCAGGACGTCGGACGAATGATGCGCAGGCGCAAGGCGGTCGGTCAGGCCGAGGGTCTCGACCAGCGACGAGGGTTGCCCCGTCCACGGGTTCCACAGGTCGGTGTGACAGCCGAGCGAGGTCACGTCGGTGGCGAGTTTGCCGGTCAGCCGGTAGCCCCAGTATTGGGGGTAGGTGACGACATACGCCACGCGCGCGTCGAGATCGGCATCCTGCAACTGCCAGTGCAGTTGCGCGCCGAGATTCAGACCCATGGGCAGGCGGGGGGAGCCGGTCTCGGCGAAGGGGGGGCGGATGGCATCGTATTCGGCGGCAAGGGTGTCGGGGCCGGTGTGTTCATAGTCGAGCATAGGGGCGGCGAGCGCGCCGTCCTTGTCCAGCAGCACCGCCGCCGCACCATGGGTGGTGACCGAAATCGCGTCGATGCCGTGTTCGGCCTGCATCCGGGTCAGCGCGTCCAGCAGGAAGTCCCAATGGCCGTCGAGGTCGAAATGCGGCCAGGGCGGGCCGGGCAGGACGGTGTTGGGGCGCGTCTCGACTGCGAGTTCGCGCAAGGTGGCGGCATCGACCAGCGCCAGCTTGGCGTTGGTCTTGCCGATGTCGATGACGGCAATGCGGCGGTGGGTCATGCGAGGTGGAATACCGTCTCCAGGTCGCGGCTGTAGGGCGAGGCGTCGGGATTCGTGACCATCAGATCGGCCATGTGGTCCCACCAGCGCTTCATCACCGGGTGCTCGGGCAGGTCGGCCATCGTGTGGTCGTCAGTGCGCCAGAGGACGGCGAAGAGGGTCGATGTTTCGCGGTCGAGATGGATCGAGTAGTCTGTGACCCCGGCTTCGTGGAGCAGGTCGGCGAGATCGGGCCAGATCTCGTCATGGCGGCGCTGATATTCGGCCTCGCAGCCGGGGATCAGCTTCATGAGGAAGGCGTGTTTCTGGCTCATGCGGCTTTTCCGGTTCGAACGAGGCGGATGAGGCGCGGGATGGCGATGACGCCGATCAGCAGTGCGCCGATGAAGATGGACATGACGATGCCGGGCACGTTCAGCAGGCCGAGGCCGAAGGTAACGAGGCCCATGATGAGCGCCGCGATGACGACGCCGAGGATCGAGCCCGCGCCGCCAAGGATCGAGACGCCGCCGAGGACGACCATGGTGACGACCTCGAGCTCCCACGCGAAGGCGATGGAGGGGCGGGTGGAGCCGAGGCGCGCGGTCAGGCAGACGGCCGCGATGCCGGACATGAGGCCCGTGAGGAGGAACAGGATCATCTTCACCCGCGCGACGCGGATGCCCGAGAAGGTCGCGGCGGTGGGATTGTTGCCGATGGCGTAGATCTGGCGCCCGAAATTGGTGAAATGCAGGACGCCCGCGTAGATCGCGGCGAAGATCAGGAAGAGCACCAGCTCGAACGAGATGACCCAGAAGACGTAGCCGCGGCCGAAGAAGGCGAAGTCGGTGGGATAGCCGTTGAAGGCCTGGTCGCCGAGGACGATGTAGCTGATCCCGCGAAACAGGCTCATCGTGCCGATGGTCACGACGATGGAGGGCAGGCCGAGCCGCGTCACCAGCACGCCGTTGAACGCGCCGCAGACGAGGCCGACGGTCAGGCCGATCACGATGAGGCCGGGTGTGCCGATCCCGAATTGCAGCGCCCAGCCCATGGCGGTGGAGGCCAGCGCGATGATGCCGGCGACGCTCAGGTCGATCTCGCCCGAGATGATCAGCAGCGCCATGGCGAAGGCGATGAAGGCCTTTTCGGTGAAGTTGAAGGTCGCGTCGGAAAGGTTCCAGGGGTCGAGGAAGTAGGGGCTGGCTTGCGTGTTCGCGAGGAAGATCAGGATCGCGATGCCGGCGAGGAGAAGCTCCCAACTGCGCAGGATACGGGTGGGGCGGCCATGCAGGCGGTCGGGGACGTGGCGGGGTTGGGTGCCTTGCGCGATGCTCATGCGGTGGCCTCTTTCAGGATGACGCGGCCCGGGGCGCGGCGGCGGTTGAAGGCGACGGCGATGATGATCGCGGCGCCCGAGATCGCCATCTGCCAGAAGGGCGAGACGCCGGCGACGGGCAGGGCGTTCTTGATGGTCCCGAGGAACAGCGCGCCAAGGACGGCGCCGGTGACGGTGCCGAGGCCCCCGGCGATGGAGATGCCGCCGATGACGCAGGCGGCGACGATGTCCAGTTCGAAGCCCCCCGCGACATCCGTGTAGGCCACGGCGTAGCGCGCGACCCAGAGATAGCCGCAGAGGCCCGCGAGGCCGCCCGCGATGGTGAAGGCCATGAAGCGGGTGCGGCCGACATCGATGCCGGTATAGACCGATGCGCCGGGGTTGCCGCCGACGGCGTAGAAGGCGCGGCCCAGCGGGGTTCGGGTCACGAGGATGGCGAAGGCGGCGATGGTGGCGATGCAGATCCAGGCCATGACCGGAAGGCCGAGGAATTCGGCGCGGGGGAAGGCCTTGTAGGCGGGCGACATCTCGTGGCTGTTCACCCATTCGCCGCCCGAGACGATGAAGATGATCCCGCGGTAGATGGTCAGCGTGCCCAGCGTCACCACGATGGGCGGGATGTCGAGCTTCCAGACGAGGATGCCGTTGAAGGCGCCCATCAGGATGCCAAGCAGGACGGCGATGGAGATCAGCGCGATTACCGGGATGCCCGGCATCGCGGCGTTGAGCATGGCGGTGACCATGCCAGTCAGCGCGAGGTTCGAAGCCTGCGAGAGGTCGATGCAGCGGGTCAGGATCACCAGCGTCTGGCCGAGCGCGAGGATGATGAGGATCGAGGTGTCGTTGAAGACGCGGGCGAGGTTGCCCGGTGCGGCGAAGCCCGAAAAGCGGGTTTCGACCAGCAGGATCAGGGCGATGAGCGCGGCCAGCAGGATGGCCTCGCGCGATTTGATGAACTCGGTCACGCGGCACTCTCCTGGTATCCGGCGGCGGCGCGGACGAGTTTCTCGGGGGTCAGCTCGTCACGCTCGTATTCGGCGGCGATGCGGCCGTCGCGCATGACGATGACGCGGTCGGACATGCCGAGGATCTCGGGGATTTCCGAGCTGACCATGATGACCGACAGGCCCTCGGCGGCGAGTTCGGCCATGAATTCATGGACGGCGGCCTTGGAGCCCACGTCGATGCCCTTGGTCGGCTCGTCGAGGATGATGACCTTGGGCTTGGTCGCCAGCCACTTGGCGATGACGACCTTCTGCTGGTTGCCGCCCGACAGGTTGCCGACGTCCTGGTCCAGCGAGGCGGCGCGCAGGTCGAGGCGCTGGGTGTATTTGCGGGCGAGGGCGAATTCCTCGGCCATCTTCACGAAGCCGTTGTTCGAGGTCTGTGACAGCGAGGGCAGGGTGACGTTCTGGAAGATCGGCATGGCGGTGATCGCGCCCTGCTTGCCGCGATCCTCGGGGACGTAGACGATGCCCTTGGCGATGGCCTCGGCGGGGGAGCGGATGACGGCGATCTTGCCGTCGAGCCTGACCGCACCCTTCGAGGGCTTGGTGACGCCGAAGAGGGCCTGCATGAATTCGGAGCGGCCCGCGCCGACGAGGCCGTAGAAGCCCAGGATCTCGCCCCGGCGGAGGCCGAAATTGATGTCGGCGAACTCGGTCGGGTGGGAATAGCCCGAGACGCGCAGGATTTCCTCGCCCGGGATGCTGTGCCGCTTGGGGAAGATCGCGTCCATCGAGCGGCCGACCATCTTTTCGACCAGCGCGTCCTCGGTCACGTCGTCGATCATGCCGGCATCGACCATCTCGCCGTCGCGGAAGACGGTGTAGCGGTCGGCGATGCGGAAGATCTCGTCGAACTTGTGGCTGATGAAGAGGATCGCCTTGCCGTCGGCCTTGAGGCGGTCGACGAGGTCGTAAAGCTCTTCGATCTCGGCCTGGGACAGCGAGGCGGTGGGTTCGTCCATGACCACGACGCGCGCCTCGACCGACAGGGCGCGGGCGATGGCGACGAGGTGTTTCGAAGCAATGCCAAGGTCGCGCAGGGGCTTCATCGGGTCGAGCTTTGCGCCGATGCGGGTCAGGATCTCGGTCGCCTGGGCCTTCATGGCGGACCAGTCGATCAGGCCGAACCGGCCGCGGGGGGCGTGGCCCAGAAAGATGTTCTCGGCCACCGTCAGCTCGTCGAAAAGCACGGTTTCCTGGTGAATGGCGGTGACGCCCGCACCTTGGGCGGCGGTGGCGGTGGGGAATCGCGTCTCGGCGCCGTCGACCTCGATCCGGCCCGCGTCGGGCTGGTAGATCCCCGTGAGGATCTTCACGAGCGTCGATTTGCCTGCGCCGTTCTCGCCCACGAGCGCGGTGACCTGCCCGGGGTAAAGCGCAAGCTCGACCTCCGACAGGGCGGTGACGCCGGGAAATGTCTTGGTGATGCCGCTGAGCCGGAGGACCGGGTCGGCGGTGGTTCTGTCGTCTCTCATGGGTCCCTCCCCGATCGCGTGGGAGACCGGCCCGCGAAGGCCGGTCCCGGTGGCGGTGGAGGATCAGAAGACGCTCTTGAACTCTTCGATGTTCGAGGCGTCGTAGGTGAAGGGCTCGCTCATCGCGGCCTGGTTGTCCTCGTCCAGCGTGGCGGTGCCCATGCGGCCCATGCCGATCTCGGCGCCCGGCTCGGCCGTGGCCTGGTCGGTGGCGAGGTTGTGGGCGAGCATCGCGGTGGCGTAGCCCAGATCGACCGGATTCCAGATCGCGAACGACTCGGAGGCGCCGGATTCGATGGCGCCGGCCATCTCGGACGGCAGGCCAAGGCCGGTGACGTTCACTTCGCCCACCTTGCCGGCATCCTGCACGGCCTGAGCGGCGGCGACGATGCCCACGGAGGTCGGCGCGATGATCGCGTCGAGGTCGGGGTAGGATTGCAGCAACCCTTGGGTTTCGCGGTAGGACTTGTCGGCGAGGTCGTCGCCATAGACCGTCGCGACCAGTTCGATGTCGGGATACTGGTCCATCACCGCCTTCATCTCTTCGATCCACGTGTTCTGGTTCGTCGAGGTCGAGGTGGCCGACAGGACCGCGACCTGGCCGCCCTCGGGCAGGTTGTCGGCGGCCAGCTTGATGATCGTCTGACCGATCAGCTCGTCCGAGGAGGGGGCGAGGTGCATCTCGCGGCCCTCGGGGGCGACGCCGCTGTCCCACGAAATCACGGTGATGCCGCGCTGCATGGCCTTTTGCAGAGCCGGAACGACCGCGTCGGGGTCGTTGGCCGAGATCGCGATGGCGTCGACCTGCTGGGCGATGAGCGAGTTGATGACCTCGATCTGGCCCTCGGCGGTGGTCGAGGTGGGGCCGGTATAGATGATCTCGGTATTGCCGAGTTCCTCGGCGGCTTCCTCGGCACCACGCGCGGCGGCTTCGAAGAACCCGTTGCCGAGCGACTTGGCGACGAGGGCGATGCGCACATTGTCCTGTGCCATGGCCGTGCTGCCCATGAGGGCTGCGGTCAGCCCCGTGGCGATTGCGATACGTCTGGTGATGCTCATGTGGTTTCCTCCCATTGGTGAGCGTTATCCCGTGCGCGCTTCGTTGGCGCGGTTCGGGGTGGTGACGGTCAGCGTGACGCCGGCGGCCTCGATCATCGCGGCCTCCTTGTCGGCGATGCCGTCGTCGGTGACGATGGTGGTGATCCGGTCGAGCGGGCACAGGATCAGCGCAGAGCGGTTGCGGAACTTGGACGAGTCGACCAGCAGCACGACCTCGTCGGCCTGGCCGATCAGCTTGGTCTCGGCCTGGATGATGAGAGGGTCCTGCTCCATCACGCCAAGCTTCGAGACGCCTTGCGCGCCAAGGAACATGCGCCTTGCGGCGAAGTTGCGGGTCACGTCGTTCTCGAATGGCGACAGGACGATGTTGTGTTCGCGGTAGATCGTGCCGCCCGCGATCATCACCGTGTTCTTCGACTGCTTCAGCAGGTGTTCCGCGATGGGAAAGCTGTTGGTGAAGACGAGGCAGCGGCGGTTGGCGAGCGGGTGGACCATCTGGAACGTGGTCGTGCCGCCGTTGATGATGATGGCGTCGCCATCCTCGCACATCTCGACCGCCGCCTGCGCGATGGCGCGCTTGGCGGCGACGTGGCGGGTGGCGTTCATCTCGAACGGGCGGCCGGAGAGGCCGACGAATTGCGGCGGGGCGAGGCTTTCGACGCCGCCGCGCACCCGGCGGACCTTCTTTTGCATGTGGAGGGTGGCGATGTCGCGGCGCACCGTGGCCTCGGACGCTTCGGTCAGCTCGCAGATCTCGGCGACCGTCACGACGGGCCGGGCCTGTACGGCTGACAGGATCACGCGGTGGCGTTCGCTTTCGATCATCACTTCCTCCCCTTGGGGTCGAGATTTGCGGGGAAGGGGCCTCGTGTCAATCAAAAACGATCATATGTGGCGGTTCTGCGGTGCAGCATGATTGAAGGTGATCGAAAAGGATTGACTTGGGGCGCCCGGCGACCGAGTGTCCCGCGCAAACGGACAGCCGCATGGGAGGGCAATCCATGGCCAAAGACATCGCAGCCGGGCACATCGAAAACCAGTGGGACGCCGGCAAGGCCGCGTCGATGAGCGAGCCTGAAAAGCTGCTCTACCGCTCGAACCTTCTGGGGTCGGACAAGCGGGTGACGAACTATGGCGGGGGCAACACCTCGGCCAAGGTGATGCAGCCCGATCCGCTGACCGGCGAAGATGTCGAGGTGCTGTGGGTCAAGGGCTCGGGCGGGGATATCGGCTCGATCGACATGGCCGGGTTCGCGACGCTTTACATGGACAAGCTGCGGGCGCTGAAGGGCAAGTATCGCGGCGTGGAGTACGAGGACGAGATGGTCGGCTACCTGCCGCACTCGACCTTCAACCTGAACCCGCGCGCCGCCTCGATCGACACGCCGCTGCACGCCTACGTCGCCAAGAAGCACGTTGATCACGTCCACCCCGACGCGGTCATCGCCATCGCCGCCAGCGAGAATTCCAAGGAGCTGACGCAGGAGATCTATGGCGAGGCCATTGGCTGGCTGCCCTGGAAGAAGCCGGGCTACGAGCTGGGTCTGTGGCTGGAGGATTTCTGCGTCAAGAACCCCGATGCCAAGGGCGTCGTGCTGGAAAGCCACGGGCTGTTCACCTGGGCCGATGACGCGGAAGAGTGCTACAAGCTGACGCTCGACACCATCAACCGCGCGATCGAGTGGTTCGGCGAGAAGACGGCGGACGTTCCGGCCTTCGGGGGCGAGGTTCACGAGGCGCTGCCCGCCGAGGACCGCCGCCGCGTGGCCGCCGCGCTGATGCCGGCGATCCGGGGGATGATCTCGGAAGGCAGCCACAAGGTCGGGCATTTCGACGATCAGGACGCGGTTCTGCAATTCGTGGGTGCCAAGGACATGGAGCGTCTGGCGATGCTCGGGACGTCCTGCCCCGACCACTTCCTGCGCACCAAGATCCGCCCGCTGGTCGTGGATTTCGACCCGGCGAACCCGGATGTGGACGGCACGCTCGACAAGCTGAAGGGCATGGTCGAGGACTACCGCGCCGATTACGCGGCCTATTACGACCGCTGCAAGTACGACAACAGCCCCGCCATGCGCGACCCCAACGCGGTGGTCTACCTGGTGCCGGGCGTCGGCATGATCACCTTCGCCAAGGACAAGGCGACGGCGCGGATCTCGGGCGAGTTCTACGTCAACGCGATCAACGTGATGCGCAACTCGGACGCGGTCAGCACCTATCAGGGCCTGCCCGAGCAGGAGGCGTTCGACATCGAATACTGGCTTCTTGAGGAAGCCAAGCTGCAGCGGATGCCCAAGCCCAAGGCGCTGGCGGGCCGTATCGCCATCGTCACCGGTGGCGCGGGCGGCATCGGTGCCGCGACGGCCGAGAAGTACCTGTCCGAAGGGGCCTGCGTCATACTGGCCGATATCGACGCCGAGGCGCTGGGCGCGACGCACGAGAACCTTGCGGGGCGCTATTCCAAGGATGTCGTGCGCATTGTCGAGATGAACGTCACCAGCGAGGATGCGGTGGCGGCGGCCTATGCCGAGATGGCGGTCGAGTTCGGCGGCGTGGATATCGTGGTGTCGAATGCCGGCATCGCCTCGTCGGCCAAGGTCGAGGACACGACGCTGGACCTGTGGAACAAGAACATGTCGATCCTGTCGACGGGGTACTTCCTGGTCAGCCGCGAGGCGTTCAAGATGCTGAAAACGCAAGGCATCGGCGGGTCGATGATCTTCGTGGCGTCGAAGAACGGTCTTGCCGCGTCGCCCGGCGCGTCGGCCTATTGCACGGCGAAGGCATCGGAAATCCACCTGGCGCGCTGCCTTGCGCTGGAAGGCGCGCCCGAGGGCATTCGCGTGAACACGGTGAACCCGGATGCAGTGCTGCGCGGGTCGAAGATCTGGTCGGGCGAGTGGCTGGACCAGCGGGCCTCGACCTACGGGACCGACAAGGGCGGGCTGGAAGAGATGTACCGCGAACGCTCGCTTCTGAAGCGCAGCGTCTTCCCCGAGGATATCGCCGCCGCCTGCTACTTCTTCGCCAGCGACGAGAGCGCGAAATCCACCGGCAACATCATCAACGTGGATGCGGGCAACGTTCAGTCGTTCACGCGCTGACAGAGCGGCGCGCGGGGCGACCCGCGCGTCCCATCCGGGAGGGATACCATGATCGACAAGACCACCATCGCCGCCACGAACGAGGCGGCCGAGGCGCGGTTGCGCGCCGATTACGACGCGCTGGCCGAACAGCTGGACCGGCGCGGCATCGACATCACGGCCGTAAAGGACAAGGTCGCGGGCTACGGCATCGCGGTGCCGTCCTGGGGCGTGGGCACCGGCGGCACGCGGTTCGCGCGGTTCCCGGGGCAGGGCGAGCCGGCCTCGATCTTCGACAAGCTCGACGATTGCGGCGTGATCCACCAGTTGACGGGTGCCACCCCGCGCGTGTCGCTGCATATCCCGTGGGACGATGCCGACCCCGCCGACCTGAACGCCAAGGCCGAGGAACTGGGTCTGGGCTTCGACGCGATGAACTCGAACACCTTCTCGGATGCGCAGGGGCAGGCCCATAGCTACAAGTTCGGCTCGCTGTCGCACACCAGGAAAGAGGTGCGGGACCAGGCGGTCGAGCATAACCTTTACTGCATGGAGCTGGGGAAGAAGATCGGCTCGACCGCGCTGACCGTCTGGATCGGCGACGGGTCCAACTTCCCCGGACAGGTCAACATGACCCGCCAATTCGAGCGCTACCTCGACAGCACCAAGGCGATCTACGCCAAGCTGCCCGAGGATTGGCGCCTGTTCACCGAGCACAAGATCTTCGAGCCCGCGTTCTATTCCACGGTCGTGCAGGACTGGGGCACCAACTACCTGATCGCGAAGGAACTGGGCGAGCGGGCCTTCTGCCTCGTCGACCTCGGCCACCATGCGCCGAGCGTGAATATCGAGATGATCGTTGCGCGCCTGATCCAGTTCGGCAAGCTCGGCGGGTTCCACTTCAACGACAGCAAGTATGGCGACGACGACCTCGATACCGGGTCCGTCGATCCCTACCGCCTGTTCCTGGTGTTCAACGAGCTGGTGAACGCCGCCGACACGCCCGGCTTCGATCCCGCGCACATGCTGGACCAGAGCCACAACGTCACTGACCCGATCGAGAGCCTGATGAACTCGGCCATGGAAGTGCAGCGCGCCTATGCGCAGGCGCTGATCGTGGATCGCCCGGCGCTGTCGGGCTACCAGGACGAGAACGACGCGCTGATGGCGTCCGAGACGCTGAAGCGCGCCTTCCGCACCGACGTGACGCCGATCCTGCAGATGGCGCGGTTCGAGAAGGGCTGCGCCATCGACCCGCTCGCGACCTACCGCGAGGCCGGCTACCGCGCGAAGGTGGCCGAGGCGCGCCCGGCCTCGACCTCGGGCGGCGGCGGCATCGTCTGATCGAATGGCACGCGTCCGGTCGGGCGCGTGCCTCGACGGCGCGGAGTTTGATCGGGATCAAAGTCACGCCGTGCCCGGCATGCAACCTTGGGGAGACCCGAAGGAGCACGCCATGAACATCGCCATCCTCTTCTCGACCGTCGAAGGACATACCGGCAAGATCTGCCGCTTCGTGGAAACCATGCTCGGGCAGGACGGCCATGCGGTGCGGGTATTCGACACCGACGCGACCGTGCCCGTCGATCTGAACGACGGCGACGCGGTGATCCTGCTGGCCCCTGTCCACGAACGCCGCCATCCCGACCTGTTCGAGGCGACCGTCGCCGCCCTGGCCGAGAAGCTCGCGCCCATGCCGACGCTGATGCTCTCCGTCAGCCTGAGCGCGAGCTTCCAGGATGGGCGCGAAGAGGCGCAGGACTATCTCGACGAATTCAAGATGCGCACCGGCCTCGCCCCCACCCGCGAGGCGCTGGTCGCCGGTGCGGTGAAGACGGAACGCTACGACTACTTCGCCGCTCAGGTGGTGAAGATGGTCGTCCTGCGGGGCAAGACCTACGACGCCGCGAACGGCAGCCACGAGTTCACCGACTGGGATGCCCTGCGAAACGCCGTCACGGAATTCACCGGGATCGCGGCGTCCGCACCCGCGTGACGCCCCTGCGACCGCATCACCTTTCCGACCGGCGACGAGACCCGGTTGCAAATGGAGAGCGGTCGGGCAGTATGCAGGAAATAATCGTAGTTTATCGTACGATCTTGTCAGCTGCTGCCTGCGCACGGTGTCGTAGGGGAGTTTCGCCCCGAAGGACGGTATTTCCATGAAGACCATTTCCCAAGCGCGGCTGTCGGATGCTGACATCGCGACGATCGTGGCCGGATACGCCACGCGCCCGGACGTCTCGCAGGATGATATCGTGGCGCTGATCCGCAAGCTGCGCATCGGCGCCTTCGCCCCGTCCATCCTCTCCCTCACCAGGGCTGCGCCGATCGCCAACGGACAGACCCGGATTCCCGCTGTCCCCGTCGAAAGCGCCGTGACGCCCGACCTCGTCTACTGCCTGTGCTGCGGTCGGGGGTTCAAGATGCTCAAGCGGCACCTGGCTGCCGAACACGACCTGACGGAAGAGGAATACCGCATCGCGTTCGGACTGCCCGAGTCGACGCCCCTCGTCGCGCCCCGCTACTCCGAGCAGAAGGCCGCCTATGCCCGCGAAGCGGGGCTTGGCCGCCACAGCCGGCACCAGCGGGACCGCGATACCGAGACCGGGTGACGCTGCTGGCGGTCCGGACTCGCGCAAAAGGGTCACGGATCCCGTCTCTTGTTTCGATCACTCTCCTGCTGGTTGACTATCGGCGGTAATCCGCTCAGCGTTTCTCTTCAGAGAGCGCCCGAAAGACTGGCGCATGGATGAGGGGGACGGCATGGCACATCGCTTTCCGGTCGCTGCGGTCTGGATTGGCGCGGTGAGCGTCGCAAGGTCGACGCAGGCGGTGACGTTCGACGCGCTTCTGTCGCGCATCCTGCCCATCGAAGTGGCACTCTTCCGGATTGACGCGAGATTTCCGCAACCCGCGGCGTTGGCGGACGACACGGTCGTCGTCGCGGGCGTCGGCATCGGTGACGTGCTTGCCGAAGAGCTCGGCGTGTCGGTGCCTTATGGCTCGATCGTCCTGATCCGCCACGAAACCGCGTTCCAGAACCTCTCGTTCGAGTTGGGGGCGGCGGTGGCAGAGATCCTCAGCGCCGTGATGGAGCGTGCCTTCACCCCGACCCCCGCCGAGGCCGAGATCTTCGCGGCGCTTGCGCAGAACTGCCTCGACGCGGTCGGAGACATGGCCGAGTGGGAGGGCCGCCTTTCGGTCCGGACCTTCCGCGACGGCCTGATGCAGACCCTGATGCAGTCCGGCGCGTGCGCCTCGGCGGCTCATGCGCTGATGCAGGGCCTGACCTCCGGTCCGCGGCACCGGGGGGACAACGTGATTCTCTACGCCGCCCCGTCCTGATCAGCGGGGCTTGGCAGGGGCCTCGTCATGCAGGTCGCTGAGGGCGCGGGCCTGGTCGCCGTCGGGGTCGTCGTACTGGCCCGCCCGAAGGCTCCAGATGAAGGCGGCGAGGCCGACGAGGCCCAGCGTCACCGAGACGGGAATGAGGAAGGCGAGGACGTTCATCGAAACCTCCTGACGGCGTTCAGCGTCACCGTGATCGACGACAGCGACATGGCGATCGCGGCGGCGAAGGGGGTGGCGAAGCCGGCCATCGCCAAGGGCACCGACACCACGTTGTAAAGCGCGGCGAGCGCGATGTTCTGGCGCATCCGCGCCATGGCCGTGCGCGCGGTGGCAAGGGTGCGCGGCACCCCGTCGAGCCCGCCGCTCAGCAGGATGACGTCGGCGGCCGAGCGCGCGGCGTCGAGCGCCGACCCCGGAGACATCCCGGCATGGGCCGAGGCCAGGCCGCCGGTGTCGTTCAGCCCGTCGCCGACCATCAGGACGTGGCGGCCTTCGCCCGCGCGCCGGTCGAGCCAGTCGACCTTGTCCGTGGGGGACAGGCGGGCCTCGGCGGCGTCGATGCCGGTGCGTGCGGCGATCTCGGACACGGCCTGCGCTCCGTCGCCCGACAGAAGCGCCGTGGCGTAGCCCGTGCGGTGGAGCGTGTCGATGGCGCCTTGCGCCTCGGGGCGGAGAGTTTCGCGGGTGCGAAACGGTACGGGCGGCTCGCCTTCGATCGACAGCCAGGCCGAGGCGTCGCCGCTGCTTTCGCCGGCCCAGCCCTCGCGGCCGAGCCGCACGCGGCGGTTGTCCAGGAGCCCCTCGACGCCGTAGCCGGGTCGTTCGGCGGTGTCGTCAATTGTGGCGGGGGCGATGCCGCGGGCTTCGGCGGCGGCGAGGATGGCGCGCGACAACGGGTGCTTCGACGCCTGCGCCAACCCTGCCGCGATGGCGAGGGCGCGGTCGTCGGGCAGCTCGGCCAGGGCGGGGGTGCCGGTGGTCAGGGTGCCGGTCTTGTCGAAGGCGACGGTGTCGATCTCGGACAGGCGCTCGAGCGCGGTGTCGGATTTCACGAGGATGCCGCCCCGGAACAGCCGGGCGGTGGCGACGGTGGACACCGCCGGCACCGCCAGCCCCAGCGCGCAGGGGCAGGTGATGACGAGGACCGAGATGCCGACGTCGAGGGATCGCCAGAAGTCCCCGGTCAGCCCCAGCCAGCCGAGGAACGTCGCAGCCCCCAGCACGTGGACCAGCGGCGCGTAGATGCGGGCGGCGCGGTCGGCGATGCCGGCATAGCGGGTGCGTTGGCTTTCGGCGGTGGCGACAAGTTCGGCCATGCGGGCCAGCGCGGTGTCGCGCCCGGCGCGGTCGACGCGCACGGTCAGGAGGCCAGTCAGGCAGGTCTCGCCGCTGGTCACCGTGTCGCCGATGCCGGCCGCTTCGGGCAGGCTTTCGCCGGTCAGGGCCGAGCGGTCCATGTCGCTGCGGCCGTCGATGATGGTGCCGTCGGCGGGCATGCGGTCGCCGGGGCGGATGCGGATCAGGTCGCCGGGGGCGAGGGACTCGGCGGCCACGATGGTCTCGTGTTCGCCATCGAGGCGCACGGCCTGCGGCGCCTCGAGCGCGGCAAGGTCCGCGGCGGCGGACCGGGCGGCGGCGCGGCCGGCATGTTCGAGGTAGCGTCCGACCAGCAGGAAGAAGGTCAGCGCAAGGGCCGCGTCGAACCAGCCGGCGCGGTCGCTGAAGCCGAAGGCCGACGCCATCGAGGCGGCACAGGCAAGGATGATCGCCAGCGAGATCGGCACGTCCATGTTCAGCCGCCGCGCCGACAGCGCGCTCCAGGCCGAGGCGAAGAAGGGCTGCGCGGAATAGGTCACGGCCGGAATGGCGATTGCCGCGGAGACGAGGTGAAAGACCTGGCCCGTCACGCCGGTCGCGCCGCTCCAGACCGCGACGGACAGGAGCATGACGTTCATCATGGCGAAACCCGCCACGCCGATCCGGGTCAGCAGCTCGCGCCTCGTCGTGTCCTCGGGGCCGAGGCGGCCGGTATCGAGCCGCTCGGCGCGGTGGCCGGCCTTGGCCAGCGCCTCGATCAGGGAGGCGACGGTCGCGCCGGGGGCGGTGACGAAGACGCGCTTGCGGGTCAGGTTGACGCGGGACGCCTGCACATGGGGCAGGGCGTTGAGGGTGGATTCCACCGACGCGATGCAGAGCGCGCAGTGGATGTCGGGCAGGTGCAGGACGTGGCTCGGCTCGGCCGGGGTCGACCGTTCGGGGAAGGGGGCCGTCGCGCAGGCGGGGCAGGCGGCGGTCATTGCGCGACCCGGAATTCGACGGCCTTCTCGAACAGGGTGCCGTCGGGCGCGCTGCCCGACAGGTCCAGCCGCCAGATGCCGGGGGCGAGGTCCAGCGGGATCGCGCCCGCGGTCAGGTCGAGGTTCAGGTCGTCGCGTGCCTCGGTCGGGCGGCCGATATGGGCGGCGACGCCTTCGATGGTGGCGGGGGCGCCGCTGCGGTCGAGGATGGCGACGTGCAGGGTGCCGTCGGCATAGGTCGCCTCGACCTGCCAGCCGAGCGCCTCTTGCGCCGCGCGGCGGGCATCGAAGGACTGGCTGGAGACGTAGGAATTGGCGGTCTCGAGGCCCGGGAAGGTCCGCACGGCGTTGGTGGCCAGCGTGACGTTCACCGCGATGATGATGCCGAAGCCGCCGATGAACATCGCGGCGACGTGGCGTCCGGAAAGTTCGGTCATTCGTTGTCCCTTCCGTTGAAGGAGGTGTCTACATGGGCGCGTTCGCCGCTGGCCGTGTCCTCGACCCAAAGGCGGATATCGGTGCGTTCGTCACCGGCGAGATCCGACCCCGGCGGGGCGGTGAGGTAGACGCGCACCCGCTCCTGCGCGTCTGCGGGGACCTCGACGATGTTGTCGGCGCGGTTCTCGATGGTGAGGGTCGCCTCGGTGGTCGCGCCGGGGGCCAGCAGGAAGGGCCGCGCCTCGCCGTGCTTGTTGCGCAGGCGCACGTCGTAGGCGTTGCGGATGCTGCCATCGGCGAGGGTGACGAAGGTGGGGTTGCGGATCGGGGCGACCGTCATCTCGATGTCGGGGCGGATGAACAGGGCGAAGATGAGACCAAGGCCGATCGCCGCCCAGACCGCGAAATAGGCGATGTTGCGCGGGCGCACGACGTGCCGCCATGCGGGTTTGGGAGCGCCGCCCGCGGCCTCGCGCGGGGCGTCGGACAGCGCCACGTAGTCGATCAGCCCGCGCGGACGGCCGATCTTGCCCATCACCTGGTCGCAGGCATCGATGCAGAGCGCGCAGGTGATGCAGGCCATCTGCTGGCCGTCGCGGATGTCGATGCCCATCGGGCAGACGTTCACGCAGGCATTGCAGTCGATGCAATCGCCCGGACCGTCGAGGGGGGCCGCGTGCTTCGTGTCGCGTACGCCCGGCATCGGGATCATGGGCGAGCGGCCGCCGATCTGCGGGCCGGTCACGCGCAGGTCGGCGGCGGCCTCGCGGCGGCGCAGGCCCTTGCCGCGCGGCTCGCCCCGCCAGTCGCGATAGGCGACGGTCAGGGTGTCGTCGTCCATCATCGCGCCCTGGATGCGGGGCCAGGGGCACATGTAGATGCAGATCTGCTCGCGCATGAAGCCGCCGAAGGTGAAGGTCGTGGCGGTCAGGATGGCGATGGTCATGTAGGCCACGCCCGGCGCGTCCAGGGTCACGAGGTCGCGCAGCAGCGTGGGGGCGTCGGCGAAATAGAAGACCCACGCGCCCCCCGTCGCCACCGCGATGACGAGCCACAGCGCCCAGGTGGTGCTTTTCAGGCGGACCTTGCGAAGGCTCCACGGTTGCTGGTGCAGGCGCAGGCGGGCGTTGCGGTCGCCCTGCACCCAGCGTTCGACGACAAGGAAGAGGTCGGTCCAGACGGTCTGCGGGCAGGCATAGCCGCACCAGACCCGGCCAAGTGCTGCGGTAAAGAGAAACAGGCCGAGCCCCGCCATGACCAGAAGGCCCGCGACGAAGTAGAATTCGTGGGGCC
Source organism: Palleronia marisminoris (assembly GCF_900172315.1). Lineage (GTDB taxonomy): Bacteria > Pseudomonadota > Alphaproteobacteria > Rhodobacterales > Rhodobacteraceae > Palleronia > Palleronia marisminoris. The sequence continues at coordinate 632,468 of NZ_FWFV01000001.1, read as the reverse complement.
AGATCTCGATCCAGAAGAAGTAGAAGCGGCGGTTCGCGAGGTCGATCAGCACCGCCTGGTCGGGCAGGTTCGGGCCCCGGTCCCAGCGCAGCCACGGAGTCAGGTAGTAGATCGCCAGCGTCGCAGCCATGATCCACCACTTCATGCGGCGGAAGAAGCCCGACACGCGGCGCGGGAAGATCGGTTCGCGCGCGGCATAGAGGGTGGATGTGGGTTCGGCCATGGGAGACTTTCCTGTTCGCGCGTACCTTCTGTCACGAGGGGACGGTGCGATCCTTGACGTGGATCAATCGCACCAAGGCGTGATCGACATTCGGGAGTGGGGCGATGGTGGCGCTGCGAAAGGCGGTGGGGCGGGACGTGGCAGAGGTGCGCGGGATCGCGGAGCGGGCGTTCGAGGTGCATGTGCCGGAAATCGGCCGACGCCCGGCGCCGATGGATGCCGATTACGCCGGGGCGGTCGCGCGGGGCGAGGTGATCCTGGCCAGCTCGCCCGGGATCGACGGGTTCGCGGTAAGCCGGGTCGAGGGTGCGCGCGTGCTGCTCGAGACGGTGCGGTATCGCCGGAGACCGCGGGACGGGGCATAGGGCGGGCGCTGGTCGCGCAGTGCGAGGCCGACGGACGGCGGCGCGGCTGCACCGTCGCCGCGCTTTATACCAATGCGAAGATGGTGGCGAACCTGCGGATCTGGCCCCGGCTGGGATACGTGGAGGTCGCGCGCCGAATGGACGACGGGTTCGACCGGGTGTTCTACGAGAAGGGGCTGGAATGAGGGTGGGGCGGCGTCCCTCCCTGACGCCGCCCCTGCAGGCCGTCCGCTCATGCGCGAACAGGGTTGCGGCCGGCCTTACTCTTGCGGTGCGTCCTCTTCGAACGGCCCCTCGTCGGGGTCGGAAGGGGCGGCGTCGGTCGCGCCTGCGCCCTCTGGGATGGTGTTCTCGCCGACCTGCGGTTCGCCGCCGCCGAGCCCGTGGACATATGTGGCGACCGCGCGAACCTCGGCCTCGGACAGGCGCCCGCCCCAGGGGGGCATCACGCCGAAGGGGCCGCGCGAGATGACCTCGGTCAGTTGCTCGTCCGAAGAGCCGTAGAGCCAGATCGCGTCAGTCAGGTTCGGCGCGCCCAGCGTCCGGTCGCCCTTGGCGTTGGCGCCGTGGCAGGCGGCGCAGTTCATTTCGAAAAGCTCGCCCCCCGGACCGGAGAGCGGATCGGCGCCACCGGGCAGGGACTGGACATGGGTGACGAGGGTGGCGATCTGGTCGTCCTCGAGCATGTCGCCGAACGCGGGCATCTGGCTGTAGCGGGCGTCGGGATCGACCTCGTTGCGGATGCCGTGGCGGATGGTGAAGGCGATGTCCTCGATCGTGCCGCCCCAGAGCCATTCGTCGTCCAGCAGGTTCGGATAGCCAAGCGCCCCCGCGGCCCCCGAACCGTGGCATTGCGAGCAGTTGGTGCGGAAGATCGCGCCGCCCGCGTTGGTCGCGAAGCTGAAGAGGGCCTCGTTCTTGTCGATGGCAGCGAGGTCGGTTTCAACCAGCGAGGCGCGCATGTCGGCCTGGCTCGCGTCGACCTCGGCGATGGCGGCGGCGACGTCTCCGCGGGTGGACCAGCCAAGGGCGCCCCCGGTGGCAGAGTTGAGAAGCGGGATCGCCGGGTAGAGGACCACGTAGATCACCGAGAAAACGACGGTGCCGTAGAAGGTCCAGAGCCACCAGCGCGGCAGCGGGTTGTTCAGTTCCTCGATGCCGTCCCAGGAATGGCCCGTCGTCTCGGTGCCGGTGACAGGGTCGACGCGGCGTTTGTTGTCGCTCATTTCGAGGCCTCCAGCAGGGTGGCGCAGGTGCAGTCGGGGCAGTTGTTGGCGCAGCCCGCCACGCGCACGGGGTCTGGTTCCTCGCGGAAGATCGCGCGGGCGGCGTCGTCGTGGATCGCGCGCGAGCCGGGGCGGTAGGCCCAGAAGATCACGCCGCCGAAGAACAGGGTCAGCGCCAGCAGCATCCAGCTATCGGCGAAGGCGCGCAGAAGGGTGTAGGTGTCGTGCATGTTGATCCCTCCTCAGCGGGTCGCGTCTGCGGTGAAGGTCGAGAAATCGACCAGCGTGCCGAGCATCTGCAGATACGCGATCAGCGCATCCATCTCGGTTAGGTCCTCGTTGCCGTCGAAATTGCGGACCTGCGCGCCGGGGTAGCGCTCGAGCAGTCCGTCGATGTCGCCGAACGGGTCGACCTGCACGCGGAAATCGGCTTTGGCGGCGGCGATCATCTCGTCGGTGTAAGGGACGCCGACGAAGGCGTGGGTTTCCAGAAGTTCGTCGATATGCGCGCCGTCGATCCGGGTGCGCGCGAGGTAGTCGTATTTGGGCATGACGCTTTCGGGGACGACCGTCTGCGGATCGGCGAAGTGATCGACGTGCCATTCGTCCGAATACCGCCCGCCGACGCGCGCGAGGTCGGGCCCGGTGCGCTTGGACCCCCACTGGTGCGGGTGGTCATACATCGACTCGGCCGCGAGGGAATAGTGGCCGTAGCGCTCGACCTCGTCCCGCATGGGTCGGATCATCTGGCTGTGGCAGACATAGCAGCCCTCGCGGATGTAGATGTCGCGCCCCGCCAGTTCGAGCGGCGAGTAGGGGCGCACGCCCTCGACCTCTTCGATCGTGTTTTCCAGCCAGAACAGCGGCGCGATCTCGACGATGCCGCCGATGGTGACCACCAGGAACGAGCAGACCAGCAGAAGCGTGGCGTTCTTTTCCAGGATCGCGTGCTTGTCGAGGAACTTCGAATGGTGAGGAAGCTCGTTCGGGATCCCGCCGTCACCCGGTTGGGTGACCTTGGGATCGTCCTCGGGCGCGGGGATCTGGTCGTTGTCTTTGGTCATGGGATCACTCCGCGGGTACGAGGGCGGTGGCGGCGCGGGCCTGAGGGCTGCGGATGGTCATCCACATGTTCCAGACCATGACGAGCGCACCGGCGAGGTAGAGGACACCACCGAGACCGCGGATCACGTACATCGGGAACTTGGCGGCGACGGTGTCAGCGAAGGAGTTGACGAGGAAGCCGTTGGCATCGACCTCGCGCCACATCAGGCCCTCCATGATGCCGGTCACCCACATCGAGGCCGCGTAGAAGACGATGCCGATCGTCGCGAGCCAGAAGTGCGCGTTGATCGCCCCCATCGAATACATCTGCTGCCGCCCCCAGAGCTTCGGCGTCAGGTAGTAAAGGCAGCCGAAGGTGATCAGCCCGTTCCAGCCAAGCGCGCCGGAATGCACGTGCCCGATGGTCCAGTCGGTGTAGTGGCTCAGCGAGTTGACCGCGCGGATCGACATCATCGGGCCTTCAAAGGTCGACATGCCGTAAAAGGCGAGGCTGGCCACGAACATCCGGATGATCGGGTCGGTTCGGATCTTGTCCCAGGCACCTTCCAGCGTCATCAGGCCGTTGATCATGCCGCCCCAGCTGGGCATCCACAGCATGACCGAGAACACCATCCCCAGCGTCGCGGCCCAGTCGGGCAGGGCGGTGTAGTGCAGGTGGTGCGGACCGGCCCAGATATAGAGGAAGATCAGCGCCCAGAAGTGGATGATCGACAGCTTGTAGCTGTAGATCGGCCGCCCGGCCTGCTTGGGGACGAAGTAATACATCATCCCCAGGAACCCGGCCGTCAGGAAGAAGCCGACGGCGTTGTGGCCGTACCACCACTGGGTCATCGCATCCTGCACACCGGCGAAGACCTGCACGGACTTGCTGCCCCAGATGCTGACAGGGATCGAGATGTTGTTGACCACGTGCAGCATTGCGACGGTCACGATGAAGGCGAGGAAGAACCAGTTGGCGACGTAGATATGCCGCTCGCGCCGGTTGATGATCGTGCCGAGGTAGACGGCGAGGTAGACCAGCCAGACGATGGTCAGCCAGATGTCCACGTACCACTCGGGCTCGGCGTATTCCTTGGATTGGGTGGCACCCAGCAGGTAGCCGGTGGCGGCCAGCACGATGAAGAGCTGGTAGCCCCAGAACACGAACCAGGCCGCGTTCCCGCCCCAGAGCCGCGCGGCGCTGGTCCGCTGGACCACGTAGAACGAGGTCGCGATCAGGGCGTTGCCGCCGAATGCGAAGATCACCGCGCTGGTATGCAGCGGACGCAGGCGGCCGAAATTGGCGAAGCCTTCGGACCAGTCGAAGTTGAGGACCGGGAAGGCAAGCTGGAAGGCGATGAACACGCCGACGAGGAACCCGGTGACGCCCCAGAACGCGGTGGCGATGACGCCCGCGCGGATCGGCCCGTCCATGTAGGCATTTGCGTCATGCGCGAGACGCGGCTCGTCGACGCGGCGAAGCTCCCACAGGAAGACCCCGCCGGCGACCAGCATGATGATCACGGCGTGGACCGAATAGGCAAGGTCGCGCCCCCAGTCCGCGGCGATCGCCGCGACGATCGCGATCAGCCCGAGTATGACGAGCCGGAAATACTCCATGGATCACTCCTGCATGTCCCGACCCCGCATGAGGCGGGGTGTTCGACCGTGGCAGTCGCACAGGCCGGGGCAGGATGCCTTGACATGGATCAACCCGGGATTTGACACGGATCAAGGCGCGTGGCGGGGTGGGGAAGCAGTATCTGTTCGAAACCCGGAGGGAGTTCGAGATGTCCTACAAAACCATCGCCACCGTCGTCATGCCGGATGCCGACGCGCTCGAGTCCGCGATCGGCTGCGCCGCGCGTTGGAACGCGCATCTCGACGTCACCATGGTCGGGCGCAGTCAGCTCGACATTCCGGCGATGATCTCGCCCGATCTCGCTCTCAGCAGCGCGGTGTTCCTCGAAGAGTCCCGCGCCGAGCTGACGGCGATCGAGCAGCGCGTCCGCGAGCGGCTGGGCCGCGAGGGCATCGCCTGGGCGTTGGATGCCAGCAGCGGGCGCTCGGCCGAGTTCGTCGGCAGCCTGGTGAACGCCATCCGGCTGGCCGACCTCGTGATCCTGCCGCACCCATCGCACGCGCAAGGCGACACGGCGAAAAGCGTGCTCGAAGCGGTGCTCTACAACAGCCGCGTGCCGATCCTGCTGGTACCGGGGGACGAGACGCCCACCTGCGAACGTGCTGTATTGGCGTGGGACGGGAACGACGTCGCCCTGGCCGCGATCCGCGCCGCGATGCCGCTTCTGAAGGCGGCCGGCAAGGCCGAGATCGTCACGGTCGACCCGCAGAACGAAACGGCCGGGCGCGACCTTGCCGTCATGCTCGAGCGGCACGGGGTCGACGCCTCGATCGCGTCCCTGCCCCGTAGCGGGCGGCGCGTGGCCGAGGTGCTGCGCGATCATGTGCGCGAGCAGGGGGCCGATCTGCTGGTGATGGGGGCCTACGGCACCCGCCGGCTGCGCGAGGTGCTGCTGGGCGGCGTCACGCGCGACCTGCTGGAAGCCGCGCCGGGGCCGCTTCTGCTGGCGCGCTAGGTGCGGTCAGACGATCGGGCCGCCGTCGTCGTCTTCGGCGGCCTCGAACGCGAGGGCGTCGAAATCGGGGATGTGGATCTCGCGCTTGGTCGGCGTCTCGATCAACCCGTCCTTGCGCAGGGCGGTCATCTGGCGGCTTGTCGTCTCGATCGTCAGGCCCAGATGGTCGGACATCGCCTCGCGCGACAGGGGCAGATGCACCACCGCGCGGCCACCGGCGGTCGCCGTGCCGCGCGCGCCGGCCTGCCGCCGCGCAAGGCTGACGAGGAACGCGGCGACCTTCTCGCGCGCGGTCATCCGGCCCAGCACCACGGCCCAGTCGCGCGCGGCGTCCAACTCGTCCAGCGTCATCGTCAGAAGGCGGGTCGCGATATGGGGCGTGTCGGTGACCAGCTGCTCGAAGGTGGTCCGCTCGAACCGGCAGAGCTTTACCTCGGTCAGGGCCTCGACATCGAAGGGCGAGGTCGCGCGTCCGGGCCGGCCGATGAAATCCGATGGCAACAGCAGCCCGACCGTCTGGCGCCGCCCGTCCTCGAGCGTGCGCGATATGGTCGCGCAGCCCTCTATGATCGTGGAGAAGTAGGACAGCGTCTCGCCCGCCTCGGCCAGCCGTGATCCGGCGGGCAGGGTCTTGTAGCTCTTGGCCTGCTCCAGGATGACCAGCTCTTCCGCGTCGCACTTGGCGCAGACGGCGTTGTGGCGGATCGGGCAGGTTCCGCAGGCGACGATGGGGGAAAGCTTGACCATGCGCGCTTCCTACCTTGCCTGTCGATCTCGATCAATGCGCGCGGAATGACGCAGACCGAAGTGGGCGTCTCTCGGCGCCGCGCTCAGGCCAGCCAGTGCAGCACGCTGGCGGCGAGCGCTGAAAGCAACGCTGCGGCGGGGACGGTGATGGCCCAGGCGGCGACGATGGTCATGAAATGCGAGCGGCGCACCAGCTTGCGGCGACGTCGCTCCTCGCGGGCCAGACCCTTGCCGGACTGCTGGCTCCGGCCCAGCTTCCGGTCGGCGCGCCATTCGCGATAGAAACCGACGCCGAATATGCCGCCGATCACCGTGTGGGTCGAGCTGACCGGCAGGCCCAGCCACGAGGCTGCGATCACCGTCACGGCCGCGGCGAGCGAGATGCAGTAGGCCCTGACCGGGTTCAGCTTGGTGATCTGCTTGCCGACCATGCGGATCAGCCGCGGCCCGAACAGGATCAGGCCGAAGCTGATCCCCGCCGCGCCGATGACCATGACCCAGCGCGGGACGGCCACCGCGGAGGGCACCGCGCCCTGCGCCTCGGCCCCCACGATCGCGGCCACGGGCCCCACGGCGTTCGCCACGTCATTGGCCCCGTGGGCGAAGGACAGGAATGCGGCCGACACGATCAGGGGCAGGCGGAACAGCGACTCGAGCGTGGCCTCTTCGCCCGCCCGTTCCGCCACGAAGGGGCGCGAGGCGAGCGCCGCCAGGATGCCGACGGGCACGCCGATTGCCAGTGCACGGCCCGGCCCGATCCGGACCACGTGGCCGAGGCCCTTCATCGCCAGGTAGGTTGCGAAGGCGGTGGCCATGATCCCGATCAGCACCGGCACCCACATCCGCGCCGCGGTCACCCGATCCTCGCGGTCCAGGATCGCCGCGTTCACCCCGGCCAGCACGAGGCCCGCGATGACCCCGCCCAGGACCGGAGCCGCCACCCAGCTGGACGCGATGGCGGCCATGGTGCCCCATGACACGGCGGCCAACCCCGCCGAGGCGGCGCCGGCGCCCAGGACGCCGCCGACGATGGAGTGGGTGGTCGAGACCGGAGCGCCGATCCAGGTGGCGATGTTCACCCAGATCGCGGCGCCCAGCAGGCCGCCCATCATCGTCAGGGTGAAGGCCTCGGTGCCCTGGAAGCTCTCGGGCCCGACGATCCCGCGCGAGATCGTCGCCACGACGTCCGCTCCGCCCAGAAGCGCGCCGGCGCTTTCGCAGATCGCCGCGATGGCGATGGCCCCGGTCATCGACAGGGCCTTCGCGCCGACCGCCGGCCCCATGTTGTTGGCGACGTCGTTGGCGCCGATGTTCAGCGCCATGTAGGCCCCGAAGGCGGTCGCCAGCACCACGAGCCCCGAGCCCGAGGGGGTGACGATCCCGGCCGCGAGCGCGGCGAGCGCGATCAGGAACAGCGCGATCCCGAGGCCGACCAGCGGGCGCGAGACGAACATCGCCGCCGCCTCGACCCGCGTCACCCGCTTGAGGTCGGTGTCGAGGGACGTCCAGCGCTCTGGAACGGAGCGTCTGCTCAAGGAAACGGCCGCGTCACGCGACGGTGGCCGGGCCGTGGCCGGGCCTGAAGGCGGCGAGGATCTCGGACAGGTCAGGTTCTTCCACGAGGCGCGCGGCCTCTTCGGGGGCGAGCCAGAGTCGCTCGCGCTGGCCGCTTTCGGGGAAGTCGTCCTCGAAAGCGAGGGTGGGGAAGGCGAAGACGTCCACGTCGGTCTCGACCGGGACGCCGCCCTTGAGCCGCTTGCGGTAGCAGTAGCGGCCCACCGGTTGCCCCGGCACGCCGAGGCGGACGCCGGCTTCCTCCCACGCCTCTTCGGCGGCGGTCTCGGCGGCGCTCAAACCCGTCTTGGGCCACCCTTTGGGCAGCACCCAGCGCCGCGTCTCGCGCGAGGTCAGCAGGAGGACCTGCGGCACATCCTTCTCGATCCGCCAGCACAGGGCTGCGGATTGGTAGAACGCCGGCCGCCGCAGCATGGGCAGGATGTAATCCGTCACGAGATTGCGCAACATGGCGCCGCACCGCCTCACCTTTACGAGTGGACAATCATGAATAAGTGCCGCGAGACGGTAAGGCAAACAGGATTGACGTTGCGTTACCGGGATCGCGGCCGGTGCCGCTGCCCTTGTCGGTGGCATTGTTTCCGCCGTGATCGGGTTGGACGCCCGCCGAGCATCCTCTATTTACCTCCGGATGACAGCAGGGCACGACGAACATGAACGAGGTTGATCCGATGGTCGCGGAACTGCCGGATAAGCTTCGGGACTACATCCTGCGATCGGGCGTGGCGCTTGCGGTTTCCACCGCCGATGGCGACGTGCCCCTGACGCTGGTCAACCAGCGCTTCTGCGACCTGACCGGCTATGCGCGCGAGGATGTCGAGGGCCATAACTGCCGGTTTCTGCAGGGTCCCGCGACCGACGACGCCTCGCGCGCCGCGTTGCACGATTTCGTTCACGACCCTGCGCAGAATGACGGGCGGTTCATCGTCCTGAACTATCGCAAGGACGGATTGGCCTTTCATAACCTCGTCTTCATGACTCGTCTGCGAAACCGCGAGGGCAGGGCGCGGTTCATTCTCGCGTCTCAATTCGATATGACGACGGCGCAACAGCGCAAGGGGCTGCGGTCGAACGACGAAACGCTGTCGCGCGACCTGGCGGATTTGAAGATGATGGGACAGCAATTCGGTCTGGCGATGGAGGCTTCTGCGGCGTCCATCTCGAATTCGATCGCCATGCTGGCACGGCTGAACCTGGATGAGTGACGACAGCCCCAAGGGCATGCAGGCGGGTGACAGCGACAGCCGGCCCCTTTTCGTCGTCGGCATCGGCGCCTCGGCGGGCGGCCTCGAGGCGCTGCGCGAAATGCTGAGTGCTGCGGGCCGCGATTGCGCGCTTGCCTTTGTGGTGGTCCAGCACCTCGACCCCAACCACGACAGCCTTTTGGCCGAGCTTCTGGGTCGACACACCACGTTGGACGTGCGCCAGGCGAACGACGGCGAAACCGTGCAGCCGGGGACCGTCCACATCATCCCGCCGGGGCACGGGCTGTCGATCAGCGATCGCCGTCTGACCCTGACCGATTTCGCGCAACCCCGCGGTCTGCGCCGGCCGATCGACGACTTCTTCGAAAGCCTGGCCGAGGACCAGGGCGAAAACGCCGCCTGCGTGATCCTATCGGGGACGGGTGCCGATGGCAGCGCCGGGCTGCGCGCGATCAAGGAGCATGGCGGCCTCTGCGTCGCGCAGGATCCCGAGACGGCGAAATACGACGGGATGCCCACTTCCGCTCAGTCCACGGGGCTCGTCGACTTCGTGCTTCCGCCCGAGGAAATCATCGATACGGTCCAGCAGTTCTTCCAGAAGGCGACGGTCGACGGGGCAGGGGGACAGCTCGCCCGCACCGTCGAGGAGACGCTGGGCGACATCTGTTCCGTCGTGCGCACCACGGCCGGGCACGACTTCTCGGGCTACAAGACCTCGACTTTGGCCCGGCGCGTCCAGCGGCGGATCCAGGTTCTCGACCTGCCCGACGCGACGGCCTACCTGCACCACATCCGCACCGAGCCGGACGAGTGCGAGGTCCTGTTCCGCGAACTGCTCATCAACGTGACCCGCTTTTTCCGGGATGCCGAGCATTTCGACAAGCTGCGCCGGCTCGTCATCGAGCCGCTGGTCGAAAGCTCGGACAGCGAGGAGGTGCGCGTCTGGGTGCCCGGCTGTTCCAGCGGCGAGGAAGCCTATACCATCGCGATGCTCTTTGCCGAAGAGGTCCGCCTGCAGCGCCGCAGCATCGACATCCAGGTCTTCGCGACGGATATCGACGAGCGCATGCTGCGGATCGCACGGGACGGCATCTATCCGCAGGCGGCACTGGCCGACATCCCCGAGGACATGCGCGACCTCTATACCGTCGCCCGCGACGGCACGTTCCAGATCGCCTCGCGTATCCGGGACATGATCCGCTTCTCGGTCCACAGCCTCGTGCGGGATCCGCCGTTCTCGAACATCGACCTGCTGTCCTGCCGCAACCTGCTGATCTACTTCGACGAGCAGTTGCAGGCGGCCGTCCTGCCGATCTTCCACTACTCGGTCCGTCCGGGCGGCAAGCTGTTCCTCGGCCCCTCCGAGTCGCTGAGCCGCCACGATCACCTGTTCCACCCGATCGAGCCGCAGGCGCGCCTGTTCGAGCGCAACGACGCCCGGCCGGAATACCCGCTGCAACTGCGCAACCGGTCGGACCACCGCCGGACGTGGCGGCGCAACGCGGACGAATCCGATGGCAAGGCCACCCGCGTCGCCTGGGCAGACAATACGGCGACCGAGCGCATCCTGGAAACCTACGGGCCGGCGACGCTGCTGGTGACGGGGCAGGGCGAGGTGCTGGGCTCAACCGGCAAGCTGGGTCGCTATCTCGAGATTGCGCCGGGCGAGCGGAACACCCAGTACGCCGCCTCGATCGCGCGGCCGGGCGTGCGCGAGGCGATCTCGTCCGCCGTCCGTCAGGCTGCCCGGACCCAGCGGCGCACGATCAGCCGCGATCTGGTCGCGACCTCGGATGTGGGGCGCCAGCCGTTCGACCTGGTCGCCGATCCGCTGAAGGACGGCACGGTGCTTCTGGTGTTCCGCGAACGCGGCCGGTTCGACCCGCTGCACGAGGACGATCTCGACGACGTCGCCCCGGGCGACAGCCATGTCCAGAGCCTCGAGGACGAGCTGCGCTCGACCCGCGCGCGGCTGCACATCACGGTCGAGGAACTCGAGACCGCGAACGAAGAGCTGAAAAGCTCGAACGAAGAAATGATGTCGATGAACGAGGAGCTTCAGTCGACGAACGAAGAGCTCGCGACCGTCAACGACGAGTTGAAGGACAAGGTGGACGAACTGTCGGTCGCCAATGCCGACCTGTCGAACTTCTTCGCCTCGACGGCGCTGCCGCTGGTGGTGCTGGACCTCGACCGCCGGATCCGCAACTTCACCGGCGCGATCCAGTCGATCTACCCGCTGCGCCCCGTCGATCGCGGCCGCCCCCTGGCCGAGATGACCTGCAATATCGAGGACTCGGACAAGATACTCGACGTGATCGAGACCGTCATCGAGACCGAGCAGGACCAGCGCCTGCAGATCCAGAACCAGGCCGAGCAGCGCACCTGGTCGCTGTTCGTCACCCCCTACCGTGCCCGCGACCAACAGGTGGCGGGCGTGACGCTGGTCTTCAGCGAACTGACCGACGCGCTGCAGCTCGAGGACGACCTGAGGGCCGAGGGCGAGCGCCTGCGCCTCGCGCTCGACGTGGCCGAGCTGGGCGTGTGGGAACTGTCGCGCGACGGCCGGCACATCCATTTCGACCACACCGCCTCGTCGCTGCTGGCGCTCGACGCGGACGAGATGCCGCTCGCCGCGTTTCTCGAGCGGGTGCCGGAAGAGACGCGCCGGGACGCCGCCGGGATCCTGCGCGAGGGCAGTACCGTCCTTCCCTTCGGCCTGACCTTCGAACAGGCCAACGGCGCGCATAGCGAGCGCAGCGTGCGCATGGTCGGCCGCCGGATCGCCCGTAACCAGGGTATGCGGACGCTGGGCGTGATCTTCGACGTCACCGAGGCCGAAGAGGCCAAGCGCGTGCGCGAGATCATGCTGCACGAGATGAACCACCGGGTGAAGAACCTGTTCTCGATCATTTCGGGCATGGTGCGCATCGCGGGCATGTCGGCCGGGTCGGTGCGTGATCTCGTCGACGGGGTCACCGCCCGGATCGGTGCGTTGGCCCGATCGCACAACCTGACCCACCAAGCTCCCGTGGGCACGGCGCTGACCCTGGGCGATGCGGTGCGCAGCGCGATCGAGCCCTTCGACGGCCACGCCCGGATCGACGTCGACGGCCCCCCGGTCGAGGTTTCGCCCGAAACCCTGACCGCCCTGTCCCTGCTGTTCCACGAACTGGCGACGAATGCCGCCAAGTACGGCGTTCTCGGCCCGGCAGAGGGTCGGCTGTCGGTGACGTGGCGTTCGGGTGACAGGGACGAGATTCAACTCGACTGGGTGGAACACTACGACGAGCCGACCGTTCGCCAACATAACGAGATGACCGGCTTCGGCTCCACGCTGATGCAGATGTCCGCGGCGCAGGTCGATGGACGGATCGACATAGAGCGGCGGCCCGACTTGCGCAGGACCCGACTTACATATGAAAGACACAGTTAACATGGAGCAGCCCGAACGCGGCACGGTTCTTCTGTGCGAGGACGAGCCCATCGTCGCTCTCGACGTGAAGATCATGATCGAGGATGCGGGGTTCCGCGTCGTCGGCCCGTTCGCCCGCGTGGACAAGGCGCTGGACGAGGTCGACGGGGATTTCGTGGCTGCCGTTCTCGACGTGCGCCTGCGGGACGGCGATGTTTTTCCGGTCGCGGAACGTCTGCACAAGCGCGGCGTGCCGCTGATCTTCCACTCTGGCCACATCATCGAGGACGACGTCGCCTTGCGGTTTCCCTGCGCGAAGCACTGCCCGAAGCCCATAGACAGCCGCGCCATCCGCGCCGCGCTGCGTGCCGTGGCCGCCGCCTCGTAGCCTTGTGCCTCGACCGCGGGCGGCAGGGTCGCTTTCATCCTTTGGAGAGGCGACCCGCGCCGCACCAGACGAAGTTGACTCCTTTCTCTTGACCTTCCCGTAACTGGAACCCCATCTCGAACCCGTATCGAGATGACGGAGGTTTCCATGAGCGGTGCAGTCGTGACAATCCGCGTGCAGGACATGTCCTGCGCGTCCTGCGTCGGCCGGGCCGAGCGTGCCCTGCACGCCGTGCCGGGCGTGCGCAGCGCCGAGGTCAACCTTGCGACGGAAACCGCCCGCGTCGATCCGGGCGACGCCGCGCTGTCCGACATCGTGCAAGCTCTGTCGGATGCAGGCTACCCGGCCGGGATGTCCGCGACGGTTCTGGATATCGACGAGATGTCCTGCGCCTCGTGTACCGGCCGGGTCGAGCGGGCGCTGGAGGCTGTACCGGGCGTTGTGGACGCACGGGTGAACCTCGCCGCCGGCACTGCGACGGTGGATTGGCTGAGTGGCGCAACGATGCCCGATGCCCTCGCCCGCGCGGCGACCGAAGCCGGCTATCCCGCCCGGCCACAGGCAAGGGGCGACACGGACGCGCCCGACCGCAACGCCGCCGAAGCGCGCACGCTCGCCCGCCAGACCGCCATTGCCGCCGCCCTGACCTTGCCGGTCTTCCTGGTCGAGATGGGCGGCCACCTGATCCCGTCGCTCGGCCACGCGATCCACCAGGTCGCGGGGCTGTGGATCGCCGAATTCCTGTTGATTTCGCTGGTTCTGGCGTGGCCGGGGCGGCGGTTCGTGACCAAGGGGATCCCGGCGCTGTTGAAGGGCGCGCCGGACATGAACTCTCTCGTCGCGCTCGGCACCTTGGCGGCCTGGGGCTATTCCACCGTCGCGACCTTCACGCCCGCCCTGCTGCCCACCGGCAGCGTCGCCGTCTATTACGAGGCGGCCGGGGTGATCGTCACGCTGATCCTTCTGGGCCGCTGGATGGAGGCGCGTGCCAAGGGCCGCACCGGCGCCGCGATCCGAGCGCTGATCGGCCTGCAGCCCCGCACCGCGCGGGTCGAGCGTGACGGCCGCACCGAAGAGATCCCCCTCGCCGATGTCGCCCCCGGGGACCGCGTCCTGGTCCGCCCCGGAGAGCGCCTGCCGGTGGATGCCGAGGTGATCGAGGGCCGCTCCTTCGTGGACGAGTCGATGCTGACGGGCGAGCCGGTCCCGGTCGAGAAGACCGCCGGTTCAAACGTCACGGGCGGGACGATGAACGGCACCGGCGCCCTGACCCTGCGCGCGACGGCCGTGGGCGAGGCCACCGTCCTCGCCGGAATCGTGCGGATGGTGCAGGAGGCGCAGGGCGCGAAGCTTCCGATCCAGGGCGCGGTGGACCGGGTGGTCCGCTGGTTCGTGCCGGCCGTCCTGGCCGTGGCGGTGCTGACGGTGCTGGTCTGGCTCGGGCTCGGTCCCGATCCGACGCTGGGGCTCGCGCTGGTATCCGGCGTGTCGGTCCTGATCATCGCGTGCCCCTGCGCCATGGGGCTGGCGACGCCGACCTCGGTCATGGTCGGCACTGGCCGCGCGGCCGAGCTGGGCGTGCTGTTCCGCAAGGGCGACGCGCTGCAACGCCTGCAAGAGGTCGCGACCGTGGCCTTCGACAAGACCGGCACCCTGACCGAGGGCCGCCCTGAACTGACCGACCTGATCCCGGCCGAGGGCACCGACCCCGACCTCACCCTTGCCTACGCCGCCGCGGTCGAGCGGTCGTCCGAGCACCCCATCGCCCGCGCCATCCTGCGCGGGGCCGAAAAGCGGGGCCTGCCCGTCGCGTCACCCGAGGACTTCCAGAGCCTGACCGGCCTCGGCGCGCGCGCGCGCGTGGACGGCGCCGATGTGCTGGTCGGGGCAGGGCGGCTGATGGCGCGCGAAGGGATCGCGACGGACGTGCTCGACAGCGCCGCCGCCGGGATCGCCGAGGCCGGGCGGACGCCTCTATTCGTCGCGGTGGACGGGCAGGTTGCGGCCGTCATCGGCGTGGCCGACCCGGTGAAGCGGGGCGCGCGCGAGGCGATCCAGGCGCTGAAGGACCGGGGCCTGCGGGTCGCCATGATATCGGGCGACGCCGAGGCGACAGCCCGGGCCATCGCGCGCGACCTTGGTATCGAAGAGGTGATCGCCGAGGTCATGCCCGAGGGCAAGGTCGATGCCCTGAAGAACCTGCACGGTCCCGTTGCCTTCGTCGGCGACGGCATCAACGATGCCCCCGCCCTTGCGGCGGCCGATGTCGGTATCGCCATGGGGACAGGGACGGACGTGGCCATCGAGACGGCGGACGTGGTGCTGATGTCGGGCGATCCTTCGGGCGTGGCGAACGCGGTCGAGGTCAGCCGCCGCACCATGCGCAACATCCGTCAGAACCTGTTCTGGGCTTTCGCCTACAACACGGCGCTGGTGCCGGTCGCGGCGGGTGTGCTGTGGCCGGTGACGGGGCATCTTCTGTCGCCGATGCTGGCCGCCGGCGCGATGGCGCTGTCGAGCGTCTTCGTCCTGACCAACGCGCTGCGGCTCAGGACCATGCGGTTCGACGCGCGAACGTCGGACCGCAGTGCCGACGCCGATCCAACCTATGCCGAACGGAGCCACGCATGAACATCAAGGACGCCGGGGCTCGCGCGGGCCTGCCCGCCAAGACCATCCGCTATTACGAAGAGATCGGCCTTGTCACACCGCCGCGCGACACGAACGGCTACCGTGCCTTCCGCGAGGCGGACGTGCACAAGCTCGCGTTCCTGGGGCGGGCCCGCGCGCTTGGCTTCACGATCGAGGATTGCCGCACCCTTTTGTCCCTGTGGGAGGATGACAGCCGCGCCTCGGCCGACGTAAAGGCCCTTGCGCGCGAGCACCTGGCCGAGATCGACGCAAAGATCGCCGCCCTTCAGGACATGCGGGCCACGCTATCGGACCTCGTCGACCGGTGTGCGGGCGATCACCGTCCCGACTGCCCGATCCTGCAAAGCATCGCCGGAGATCAGGTGCCGACGTAGCCCTCGGTCGTCTGCCGGGTCGAGGGTCGCGTCACGAGGCTGACCGCCACGAAGAGGATCGTCGCGACCGGCAGGCCCAGCACGCCCGCATTCAGCCCCCAGAGCGCATTGCCGGTGAGATACATGCCGCCCACGAAGGCCGCTCCGCCCGCGATCGAGGCCAACGCCCCGGCCGCCGTGCCCCTGCGCCAGAAGAACGCGCCGACGATGGCGGGCACCGTGACCACCAGCCCGGCCGAGGCGGCGACGGACAGGATCGCGATCAGCGAGATCTCCATCGCCGCGAAGATCAGCGCCAGGATCGAGATCACCGGGATCACGATCTTGCCGACCTTCAACTGGCTCGCATCCGCCGCCCCGCCGCCAAGGTTGCCCCAGACGTCGCGGGCAAAGATCGAGGATAGCGTCAGCAGGATCGAGTCGATGGTCGACACCGCGGCCGCGAGAATCCCGATCATCACGGCAACGCCAAGGATCGGAGGCACGAACTCGGACGACAGCAGCCGCGCGGTGGCCCGGTCGGCGTTTTCGAGATCCGGGAAGGCGACCAGCGCCGAGAACCCCCAGAGCACCGAGATGATCGTATAGACCAGCCCGAAGCACAGGAAGATCAGCAGCATCCGCCGCAACGCGCCAAGCGAAGAGGGCATGAACAGCCGCTGGCTGACCTGCGGGTTCGAGATCGAAAAGAAGAACCACGGCAGGGTCAGCCCGAGGAACGTCGTGAAGCTGAAAAGGCCAGGGCCGGGGACTTTCAGCATCTCTGGGCGGGTCGCGGCGATGGTCTCGAACATCCCGAGGAAGCCTCCGAGCTCGGACACCACGAGAACGCCGACGATCAGCGAGGCGACCATCATCACCAGCGCCTGCAGGCTGTCGGTCCAGACGACCGACCGGATGCCCGCGACGAAGGCGAAGACGATGGCAAGCACCGTCGCCAGCACGATCCCCGCGCTGAACGGGATCGCGTCCCCGGTCATGCCCGACAGCAGGTAGCCCACGCCCGACAGTTGCACCGCCGAGTAGGGGATCAGGAAGATCAGGCTCACAAGGCCGGCGGCGACCGCCACCCACGTCGAGCCGTAACGGTGGCCCAGCATCTCCCACGGGGTGACGAAGCCATGGCGCTTGCCCGCGCGCCAGAAGCGCGGCCCGAAGATCGCGATCAGCGAGACGCCGGCGAAATAGACGATCTCGAACCCCAACGCGCCGACGCCTCCGCGATAGGTCAGGCCGGCGAGCCCCACCATCATGAAGGCCGAGTAGGTGGTGGCCGAGTAGGACAGCGCCGACAGCACGCCTCCGATGGTGCGTCCGCCCAGGAAATATTCGGACATGGTAGAGGTCGCGCGCGACCCGCGGCGAGACATCCACGCGATGATGCAAGCCAGCACGACATAGATGACGACGCCCCAGATGACGAGGGATGTGCTCATTCCTCGTCCTCCCATCCGCGTGTCGCCGCGACGTTCAGGACGATGACGGCCACCCCTGCAAGTGACCAGAAGAGGAAGCTGCCATACCATGCCGCGATCTGCCCGATCAGCAGGTACGGTACGCCGTAGCAGCCGAGAATGACGACGCCGATAGCTGCGAGTGCGGTTCTGCGGGACATCGTTCTGCAATCCATCCGTGGTGCCTCGGCCCCGGTTAACGGCAAACGGCGATCGGCGCCACCGCCCTCGGGTCGAATTGCCGCGTGTCGCGCCGATGCGGCAGTCGACGGGCTCGATTGCCGTTTTCGGGTGGACTTTTTATTTCTGAGTGTTTTGCTCAGATGGTGCAACCCAACCGTGGCGGGACATGCAGGCACCACGTGGAACGTCGGCAACGGACGAGATGCTGCCGCCGTCGCGGACGCGCCCCAGCTCGGCACGGCAGCTGATCATGATGCCTCACGGTGCGACAATGCGCGCCCAGCCCGAGAGAACGAGCCCGCCATGCACGGAAGCCCTGCCGCCACCTCCAACCGCACCGTCACCGAAATCGGCTACAGCGCGACCGAACTGGACGTTCTGACCGTCGCCCGCCATTTCTTCCGCGGCTTGTCCGAGCCCGGTACACACGGATGGCGGCTTGCCTTCGCGCACGCGATCGACCGGCGGGGCGCAGAGATCGGGCCGCGTCTCGCCATGGCGGTGCTGGACGCGATCGAGGCGATGCGCCTCGCGCGGGACGGCTGCTTTCGCTTCAGCAACCCGTGCTGTCGTTGCTGCGCGATTCACGTGACGCGCCACGAGGAAAGCTTCATGGCTGCGTACCGCGCCGCAGGATCAGGTCGCTTGGACGCTGTGCGGGCGCATGCGCTGCTGCTATGCGAGGGGGCCGAGACGACGGGCTTCGTGGCCGCGATCGAGGCCCTGGCGGAGGTGATGCGGCCGGCGCCAAGCGCGTCGGTCACCATCGATTGAGGGATCGCGTGCCTCGGGCCGTTCGGCCGAGGCACGCAGATGGCGCAAAACAGAAGCGCCGCGGCTTCAGGCCACGGCGCTTCCAGTGGGGGCGGGCAACGGCAGTCGCCCGCGAAAGGGGATCAGGCGGCTTCGGCCTGCGCGGCGTTGCGACGCTCGCTTTCTTCACGGCTGAGCGCGACCGATGTCCGCACGCCCTTGCGCACGAATTCCATCAGGCCCGACACGACACGCTCGTTCGGGTCGATGCCGGCACAGCTGAGAACTTCGCGTCCGTCACGAGACCGGGCCCAGCGGGCGATCTGCTCGGGGCCGTTGCCGTATTTCTTGTCGTCGGCGATCGCATCGTCGAGAGCGGCGAGGACGACGGCTGCGAACAGCTTGCGCGCCCGGTTGCCTTGCTCGTGGTTGAATGCGGTTCCATCAACGAAGTCGGCCATTCGTCGTTCCTTGTTTTTGGTCTTGGCGGTGGACGTGACGCGCCTTATGAAAGATTTGCGACACGATGTGTTATGCGTTTTCGGAATACCCCATATGCGCCTGACGGGAAGCGGGATGCGCCGAACTCCGGATGGCCTTGTTGCGCGGCCTTCTTCGGGCAGATATAGGCATCGCCTTGAAGTCATCAACCTCGCGCCAAGGTTTTACCCATGCCCAAGATTAACGGTAACGAGATCCGTCCCGGTAACGTGCTGGATCACAACGGGGGCCTGTGGGTCGCCGTGAAGGTCGATCACGTCAAGCCCGGCAAGGGCGGCGCCTTCGCGCAGGTCGAGATGCGCAACCTGCGCAACGGTTCGAAGCTGAACGAGCGCTTCCGTTCGGCGGACAAGGTCGAACGCGTCCGGCTCGAGCAGAAGGACCAGCAGTTCCTCTACGAATCCGACGGGATGCTGGTGTTCATGGATAACGAAACTTTCGAGCAGATCGAACTGCCCGTCGAGATCCTGGGCGAGCGGCGTCCCTTCCTTCAGGACGGGATGACGATCCAGGTCGAATATTACGACGCCGAGGCGCTGAGCGCGACCCTGCCGCAGAAGGTGCAGTGCAAGGTCGTCGAGACCGAGCCGGTCGTGAAGGGTCAGACGGCCGCCAACTCGTTCAAGCCTGCGATCCTCGACAATGGGATCAAGGTGATGGTGCCGCCCTTCATCGCGCAGGACGAGGACATCATCGTCGACACCGGCAGCATGGAATATTCCGAGCGCGCCTGACCTCAGGCCCCGGCGCGGTCGAGGCATCCCTCGACCATGCCGCGGTAGGAGGCGCCGAATAGCCGCAGGTGCAGAAGCGCGATCCACAGCCGGTAGACCGGGCGCCGTTCTTCCCAGCCGTCGCGCAGGGGGCCGTAACTCTCCCAGAAGCTGTCGGGCGGGGTGCCGAAGGTGGTCAGGGCGGCAAGATCGACCTCGGCGTCGCCGTAGTAGCTCGCCGGGTCGATGAGGCCCTGGAAGCCGCCGTCGAAGATCAGGTTGCCGGTCCAAAGGTCGCCATGCAGCAGGCTGGCCGGAGGGCGGGCCGGCAGCAGGTCGGGCAGGCGGCCGGCCAACGTTTCGAGCCGTTTTGCCACGTCACCGGTCAGCGCCTCGGGCCAGGCGAGAAGGCGGGCCTCGGCCCAGAAGCGCGGCCAGTCCTCGTCTTTCCCGCCGGGTTGGATCGCCGCGCCGATGGCGTGATCCTCGGGCCAGCCGTAGTGCGCGCCCGAGGCGGCATGCAGCTTGGCAATGGCGCGGCCCGCCTCGGCCCAGCCGGTTTCGCTCGGGCGGCCTTCGGAAAGCATCGTCATCACCAGGTACTGCTCGTCCACGGCGATGACCTGCGCGGCGGGGCACCCGGCGGCGGCGATGGCCGAAAGCATCCGGGCCTCGTTCCTCACCGGACCACCGACCTTGGCGACGAGCGTGCGCCCGTCATCCAGCGTCACCGCCCTGACGGACGAAACGTCGCCGCCTGACAGCCGGCGGCTGGCGCGGACGGGCTGTCCGACGAGGGCGCTGATGCGTTGGTCGAAATCGGACATATCGGCCCCTCCGGTCGAAGGCCTCAGCCCCGCCAGTGCACCTGTGCGTCGCCCGCCTGCATACCCTCGCCGGCGCGGTCGAAGCGCAGCCAGGCCAGCCCGCGGCCGCCCGCCTGCGTATAGAGCGTGCCCGCCGCCTTGCCATCGGCCGTGATCGGTGTGCCGACGGGGGCGTCGCCCTCGACTTCGACGCTCACGAGGCCCTTCTTCAACTCGGTCTTGTGCTTCATGCGCGCCGTCACCTCCTGGCCGACATAGCAGCCCTTGCGGAAGTCGACGCCGTTCAGCCGCTCGAACCCCATCTCGAGGATGAAGCTCTCGTTCGGGATCAGCTCGACCTCGCTTTCGGGCACGGTCAGTGCGACCCGCAGCGCGTCCCAGTCAGTGCCGTCATCCGCGCCCTCGCGGTCGATCCGGCGCCAGCCGAGGTCGGGGTGGCGAGGGTCGGGCAGGGCGCCCTCGGGCGGGGTGTCGGTCCCGCGTGAGACGACGCGGTCGGTCAGTTCGACCCCGATCTTGCGGCGCAGGCGATACATGGTCAGCCGCTGGGTCAGCGCCTCGGCCAGCCCGTCCGACACGTCGATCAGAAGTTCGTCCCCGTCATGGCCGACGAAGAAGTCGAACAGGTACTTCCCCTGCGGCGTCAGCAGCGCCGCGTAGCTCAGCCGGTCGGGCCTGGTGACGTCGTTGGTCACGAGGTCCTGCAGGAAGTCGGTGCGCTCGGCTCCGGTGATCGAGATGACGCGGCGGGACATGGATCGGCTCCGTTCATGGGTGCGCAACAGGTCGGCCCGGAAGGGCGTCAGGTCAAGGATTGACGGTCTTGCGAGGCGGGCCTACGCCTCGCACATGAGTCTCGCCAACGGTCGCCCCTACATCGCCATCCCCGGCCCCTCGGTCCCGCCCGAGAGCGTCATCCGTGCCATGAGCCGGGGATCCGTCAACATCTACGAGGGCGAGATCGTCGACCTGACGCTGGCCTGCGGGCGTGACCTGTCCGCCGTCGCGCGGACCGCCGCGCCGGTGGCGATCTACATCTCGAACGGCCATGGCTTGTGGGAGGCGGCGCTGGCCAACGTCCTTTCCCCCGGCGACGCGGTGCTGGTCCCGATCACCGGGCGCTTCGGCCATGGCTGGGCCGAGAATGCCCGCCGCCTGGGCGCCGAGGTGCGGATGATCGATTTCGGCCTCGCCAGCCCGGTTGACCCCGAGCGTGTGCGCGAGGCCCTGCGCGCCGATGCCGACCACAAGATCCGCGCGGTGCTGGCCGTGCACGTGGATACGGCGACGGGCGTGCGCTCGGACATCGCCGCGCTGCGTCGCGTTCTGGATGAAGAGGGGCACCCGGCGCTTCTGATGGCCGACACGATCGCCTCGCTCGCCTGCGACCGGTTCGAGATGGACGCGTGGGGCGTCGACGTCCTGCTGGCGGCCAGCCAGAAGGGGCTGATGACCCCGCCGGGGATCGGGTTCCTGTGGGTGAACGACAAGGCGCGGGCGGTGCGGCGCCGGCTTGGCGACGCGGTCAGCCCCTATTGGGACTGGGCGCCGCGGCTTGACCCGCAGATGTTCTACCATCGCTTCGGGGGCACCGCGCCGACGCACCACCTTTTCGCCCTGCGCGCCGCGCTCGACCTCATCGTCGAGGAGGGGATCGAGGCTGTCTGGCATCGCCACGCCGTCCTCGCCGACGCCGTGCGCGCCGCCTGCATCCGCTGGGGCGAGGGCGGTCCGCTGCGGATGAACGCTCCGGAGGGCGCGCGCAGCAACGCGGTGACATGCCTTTACCTCGGACAGGACCGGGCCGAGCGCCTGCGCGCCTGGACCCATGCGCAGGCCGGCGTGACGCTGGGCCTCGGGATCGGCATGGCCGAACCCGGCAGCCCGGACGCGGGCGGCTGGTTCCGCATCGGCCACATGGGCCACGTGAACGCGCATATGGTGCTGGGCACGCTTGCGGTGATCGAGGCGGGCCTGACCGCCTGCGACATTCCCCACGGCAACGCCGCCGTGCAGGTCGCGGCAGAGGTATGTGCCGCGGGATGATCGTCCGCGATGCGCGGCTGGCCGACATGCCGGCCGTTCAGGCGATCTATGCCGTCGAGGTGCTGCACGGTCTCGCCAGTTTCGAGGAAGTGCCGCCCGACGCGCCTACGCTCGAGGCGCGGCGCCAGGCCGTCGTCGCGCAGGGCCTGCCGTGGCTGGTGGCCGAGCGGGACGGCCGCGTCGTGGGCTACGCCTATGCCGGCCCATATCGCCCGCGTCCGGCCTATCGCCACACGGTCGAATGCTCCGTCTACGTGGATGCTGCGGCACGGGGCGGTGGCGTCGCGCGCGCGCTGCTGGCCGGGCTGATCGCCCGCTGCGAAGCGGGCGGCTGGCGGCAGATGATCGCGGTGATCGGCGATCGCGAGAATGTCGCGTCCATCGGCCTGCATGTCGCGATGGGATTCCGCCATGTCGGCACGCTCGAGGCGGTGGGGTTCAAGTTCGGGCGCTGGGTTGATTCGGTCCTGATGCAGCGCCCGCTGGGGCCGGGCACGACGGGCTAGGCGTCGGGTCGGCGGCCGAGCCGCGTGATGCCCTTGTCGGCGACGTAGGACACGCCGAACGCCCCGAGAAGCCCGGACGCAACCCACACGGCCACCAGCGCGATGAAGATCAGTGGCGCGAGCGAGACCAGGAAGGCGATCGTGAAGTCGGGGGCGGGTTGTCGGTCCATGGGCGTAATCTCGTGCGCGGCGCGCGCGTTGTCACGTCAAACCCGATATGCGCCCCTGGTTCAGCGCCTGCGGTAACGCCTCTGCGAGGATGTCCAGATCGGCCGGCGTTCCGCAGGACACCCGAAGACAGCGATCCAGCGGCGCGACGCCGGGCATCCGCGTGAACACCCGCGCCTTCGTCAGCGCGTCCAGCACGGCGCGGGTCCGCGCTCCGTCTCCGCCGAGGTCGAGCGCGACGAAGTTCGTGGCCGAGGGCAGGGCGGTCAGGCCGTTCTCGGCGCCGATCCCGGCGATGCGGTCGCGGGCGGTGGCGATCTTCGCCTGCACCTCGCGCAGGTAAGGCTCATCCGACAGCGCGGCGAGCGCCCCCGCCTGGCTGACCCGGCTGAGCCCGAAATGGTTGCGCACCCGGCCGAACGCGCCGATCAGGGCCTCGTCGCCGATGGCGTAGCCCACGCGGCACCCGGCCAGCCCGTAGGCCTTCGAGAACGTCCGCATCCGGATCACGCGCGGGTCTGACGTGTTGATCCGGGGGCTGGTGTCGGCGTCCGAGCACTCCAGATACGCCTCGTCGAGGATCAGGAGGCACCCATCGGGCAGGTCCTCGATCATTCGCGCGATACGCTCGGCTTGGTGCCAGGTGCCCATCGGGTTGTCGGGGTTCGACAGGTAGATGAGCCGCGCGCCCGTCTCGCGCGCGGCTTCGATCAGGGCGTCGGGGTCCTCGTGATCGTCGCGGTAGGGGACGCGGTGCAGGCGGCCGCCATAGCCCGTGACATGGTAGTTGAAGGTCGGGTAGGCGCCGTCGCTCGTCACCACCGGATCGCCCGCCGCGACCGTCAGCCGGACGAGCGAGCCCAGCAGCCCGTCGATCCCGGCGCCGATCACGATGTTCTCCGCGCCCACGCCCACATGGGCGGCCAGCGCCTGCCGCAGGTCGTGGCTTTCGGGATCGGGATACATCCACGCCTCGGCCGCGGCGCGCTGCATCGCCTCGATTGCCGTTGGCGAGGGGCCGAAGACGCTTTCGTTGGCGCCGAGCCGCGCCCGGAACGCCGCGCCGGCGGCCCTTTCCTGCGTCTCGGGGCCGACGAACGGCACCGTGGCGGGGAGGGAGGCCGCAAGCGGGGTCAGGCGCGGGTCGGTCATATCTCGGCGAGACGCTCCTGCGCGGCCGCCAGACGCGCGCGGTCGGCGGATTTCTCGGTCACCAGCGTCTCTGTCTCGGCCACGACATCCTCGGGGGCACTTTCGCGGAACTTGGGATTCTTCAGTCGCCCCTCCAGACCCTTGATATCCTTGTCCAGCTTCCCGAGCGCCTTCTCGATCCGGGCCTTCTCGGCCTCGACGTCGATGATGTCGGCCAGGGGCATCGCGAACGAACCACCCTGAACGGGAAGGATCATCGCCCCCTTCGGTGCGGCCCCTTCGCTGATGTCGCCAAGACGGGCCAGGCGTTCGATCAGCGCGCGGTTGCGCTCGAACGCGGTGCGGCCCGCGTTGTCCAGTTCGACCAGCAAAAGCGGCGCCTTCAGGGACGCCGGCACGTTCATCTCGCCCCGGACCGAGCGGATCTGCTCGATCAGGCCGATGACCCAGGACATCTCGCGGTCGGCCGCCTCGTCGATCAGGTCGGCGGCCGTATAGCCGGGCCAGTCGGCGTGGACGAGGCGCGTGTCGCGCTCGGCCTGGCCCCACAGTTCTTCGGTGACGAAGGGCATGAAGGGGTGCAGCAGGACGAGGCACTGGTCAAGGACGAAGCCCATCGTCGCGCGGGTTTCCTCGGCGGCGTCGCCGTCGAA
Organism: Palleronia marisminoris; assembly: GCF_900172315.1. Taxonomy (GTDB): domain Bacteria; phylum Pseudomonadota; class Alphaproteobacteria; order Rhodobacterales; family Rhodobacteraceae; genus Palleronia; species Palleronia marisminoris. Next base: position 607,701 of record NZ_FWFV01000001.1, on the reverse strand, counting down.
GAGGGGTTTCGCCAGCTCGACATACCAGTCGCAGACCCGGCCCCAGACGAAGGCGTAGAGCGTATTCGCCGCGTCGTTGAAGCGGTAGTCGTCCAGCGCCTCCTGCACCGCGTCGCGGGTGCGGCCAAGCTCGCCCAGGATCCAGCGGTTGGTCGTTTGGGCGCCGTGATCGCGCAAGAGGTCCGTGTGCGTCTTGTACGCACCGTGCCGGACCCCGTTCATCTCGGCAAAGCGGAAGGCGTTCCAGAGCTTGGTGCCGAAGTTGCGGTACCCCGCGACGCGGTCCTTCGACAGCTTCAGGTCGCGCCCCATGGCGGCCATCGAGGCGAGCGTGAAGCGCACCGCGTCGGTGCCGTATTCGTCGCTCAGCGTCAGCGGGTCGATGACGTTGCCGAGCGATTTCGACATCTTGCGCCCCTTCTCGTCGCGGACGAGGGCGTGGACGTAGACGGTGTGGAACGGCTTTTCGTCCACCATCGCGTATTGCATCATCATCATCCGGGCGACCCAGAAGAAGATGATGTCGAACCCGGTCACAAGGACCGAGGTGGGGAAATACTTCTGCAACGCCTCGTTCTGTGCGTCGATCTGCGGGTCGCCGGTCCAGCCGAGAGTGCCGAGCGGCCAGAGGCCGGACGAGAACCACGTGTCGAGGACGTCCGGGTCGCGCCAGACGGGATAGACCAGCTTCGTCGAGTCCTGCGTGACGTTGTATTCGGCCAGCGAGGTCGCCAGCGCGTGGGCGGCTTCATGGCGGTCTTCGACTTCGACCACGCGGGCGGTGTTCAGCGGGTGGGGCAGGCTGGCAAGGTCGTCGCGGAAGGGCTCGACCACGCCAGCGAAGGCGGCGGCCGAGTGGTGGCGCGCGCCGGAATGGACGAGGTGGTCCTTGGTCAGAAGCGACAGCAGCTCGACCTCGTCCAGCGCGTCGTTGCCCTCGTCGTCATGGAAGCTCGAAGTGTGCAGGTCGAGGCCGTACCACACCGGCACCCGGTGGCCCCACCAGAGCTGGCGCGAGATGCACCACGGCTCGATATTCTCGAGCCAGTGGAAATAGACCTTGGCGTCGCGCTCGGGAAGGATGCGGGTGCCTTCGGTCGAGCCCGGGGCGCGCTGCTGGCCGGTGCGGACGGCGTCGATGGCGGGGCCGACGATCCGGGCGGCGTCGACGAACCATTGGTCGGTCAGCATCGGCTCGATCACCACCTTCGAGCGGTCGCCGAAGGGCTGGGTAATGAGCTTTTCCTCGACCAGCGGGACGAGGGCGTCGCTGCGGATCTCGCTGCCTTCCTCGGTCTCGACCGGGGGTTTCGCCGCCGCTTTCCCGAGGCGCGGGTCGGTCGAGAGGACCATGACGGCGAGCCCCTCGGCCGTGATCTCTTCGACGACCTTCGCGCGCGCCTCGAACCGGTCGAGCCCGCGATAGGCGTCGGGAACGAGGTTGATCTGGGTGGCGTCGTCGGGCGCCTCGGCCTCGCCGCGGGCGATCTCGCCGGCCATTTCGGCAGCCTCGGCGTAGGGCAGGCCGTCGCTGCGCATCCGGGCGCGGGTGTCCATCAGCGCATAGAGCGGGATGCCGTTGCGGGTTGCTACGCCGTAGTCATTGAAATCGTGCGCGCCGGTGATCTTGACCGCGCCCGAGCCGAAGGTGGGGTCGGGATACTCGTCGGTGATGATCGGGATCAGGCGGCGGCTTTCCTTCGGACCGACCGGGATTTCACATAGTTTTCCGACGATTGACGCGTAACGTTCATCCGATGGATGAACTGCGACGGCGCCGTCGCCCAGCATGGTCTCTGGCCGGGTCGTGGCGATCGCGATGTAGTCGCGGACCTCTTCGAAGAGGGTGTTCCCGTCCTCGTCCTTCTCGACATAGGTGTAGGTCGCGCCGCCAGCCAGCGGATACTTGAAGTGCCACATGTGGCCCTGCTGGTCGATATTCTCGACCTCGAGATCCGAGATCGCCGTCTCGAAATGCGGGTCCCAGTTCACCAGCCGCTTGCCGCGATAGATGATGCCCTTGTTGTAGAACTCGACGAACGTCTTGATGACGGCCGCGTGGAAATCCTGCTGGCCCGCGCGCGCATCGGGGTCGCCGGGGGCGCCGCCCATGGTGAAGGCCTCGCGCGACCAGTCGGCCGAGGCGCCGAGACGCTTGAGCTGCCCGATGATCGTGCCGCGCGACTTGGCCTTCTGCTGCCAGACGCGATCCAGGAACGCCTCGCGCCCCATCTCGGTACGGGTGGGTTCGCCGTTCGCGGCCATCTCGCGCTCGGTCACCATCTGGGTGGCGATGCCGGCGTGGTCGGTGCCGGGCTGCCAGAGCGTGTCGAAGCCCTGCATCCGCTTCCACCGCATCAGGATGTCCTGGAGCGTGTTGTTGAACGCGTGGCCCATGTGGAGCGAGCCCGTCACGTTCGGCGGCGGGATCATGATCGAGAACGTCTCGGCGCCGGGCTTTGCGTTCGCACCGGCGGCGAAGCAGCCCTCGCGCTCCCAAAGTTCGTAGATGCGGGATTCGGCGCTGGAGGCGTCGAAGTTCTTCTCCATGGGCATGGGATCGTCCTCGGTCTCGGGTCGCGAGGTGGATAACGCCAGATCCGGGCGAGGGAAAGCCGCCTTCAGCGGGTCAGGCGTCGCGGGCGAGCATGGCGCAGGCGTCGCGGTATTCCTGCACGAGGCGTTCGCACAGCTCGGCGGCAGGGGGGATGTCGTCGATGCCGGCGACGCCGTGGCCCGCGGACCAGATGTTCTTCCAGGCGCGCGCTTCGTTTTCCATGTTCATCGGGCCGTGGTCGGGCAGGTCGTTTGGGTCGAGCCCCGCCGCCACGATCGAGCCGCGCATGAAGTTCGCGTTCACGCCCGAAATCTTGGGCGTGTAGACGATGTCGGTGGTTTTCGAGCCGACGACCATCTCCTTGTTCGCCTGGCTCACCATGCTTTCCTGCGTCGCGATGAAGCGGGTGCCCAGGTAGGCGAGATCTGCCCCCATGGCGCGCGCCGCCGCGATCTGCGCTCCGGTCGAGATCGAGCCCGACAGCACGATGGTGCCGTCGAAGAACGAGCGGATCTCGGGGATGAAGCCGAAGGGCGACAGGGTGCCGCCATGCCCGCCCGCGCCCGCGCAGACGGCGATCAACCCGTCGACGCCGGCCTCGACGGCCTTCTCGGCGTGGCGGGTCTTGATGACATCGTGGAACACCTTGCCGCCGTAGGAATGGACTGCGTCAACGACCTCCTTCACCGCGCCGAGCGAGGTGATGACCAGCGGCACCTTGTGCTTCACGCACAGTTCGAGATCGGGGCGGACGCGGCTGTTCGAGCCGTGGACGATGATGTTGACGCCGTAGGGGGCCGGGTTTTCGACCTCGCTCAGGCGTTCCTCGATCTGGGTCAGCCAGTCGCCGAAGCCCTCGGTCGTGCGCTGGTTCAGCGCGGGGAAGGTGCCCAGAACCCCCGAGCGGCAGCATTCCACCACGAGGTCGGGCCCCGACGTCAGGAACATCGGGGCCGCGATGGCGGGAATGCGGAGATTGTCGAATGGTTGCGGCATGGCGTCCTCCCTCGTTGCCCGCCATCTAGCGGGCGGATCGGGAGGACGCCAACCCCGACGCGGCGTCCTGCGCGGTCAGTCGTCCCAGTCGGGCGCCATGCTGTCGGGCGAGATCAGGCGGCCATCGGCGCGCCGCAGCCCGTCGATGCGGGCGATCTCGTCGTCCGACAGCGAAATCTCGGCCGAGGCGAGGTTGTCCGCCAGCCGGTCGGGATTGGCCGTCTTGGGGATCGCGACACCGCCCTTGGCGAGAATCCACGCCACCGAGATCTGCGCGGGGTTCGCGTCGTGCTTTGCCGCGATGTCCTTCAGGGTCTCGTCCTCGAGCACGTCGCCGCGGGCGAGGGGGGAATACGCCTCCCACGGGATCTGCATGGCGTCATGGGCGGCCATCAGGTTGCGCTGGTCGATGAAGGGGTGGAACTCGACCTGGTTGGCGGCGATCGGGTGGCTCATCACCGATTTCGCCTCTTCGAGGTGCTTGATCGTGAAGTTCGACACGCCGCCGAAGCGTACGTTGCCGTCGTCGATCAGCGCGTCGAGCACCGGCAGCGTTTCCGTCAGCGGGACCGATTTCGACGGCCAGTGCAGGAGCAGAAGGTCGATATGGCCGACGTCGAGCGTCTTCAGCGACTCGTCGGCGGCCTTGCGGAAGTCGCCGGCGGCGTGGCGGTCGGGGAGGATCTTGGTGGTCAGGAAGATCTCGTCGCGCGGGACGCCCGAGGCGCGGATGCCCTCGCCGACTTCCTTTTCGTTGCCGTAGGCCTGCGCGGTGTCGATGTGGCGGTAGCCGTTCTTCAGGGCGGCTTCGACGATCTCGGCGGTCTTGCCGGCGTCGGTCTGGAACGTGCCGAGGCCGAGGTTCGGAATCCTGGCCGGGCCGATTTCCTTGATGGGCATGAGTCTCTCCTTGAACTGTCGCTCAAGGAACGCGCGCCGGCGGGCTTGCGGTTCCGCGCCGTGTCAGCCCCAGGCGTGATCCTTCACCGCCTGCATCGCCACGTAGGTCGAGGTGTGGGCGATGTGGGGCAGGGTGGAGATCTGCGTGGCCAGCACCTCGCGGTAGCGCGTCATGTCGGCGGTGCGCACCTTCAGCAGGTAGTCGAAATTGCCGGCGATCAGGTGGCATTGTTCCACCTCGGGGATGCGGCGGACGGCTTCGTTGAAGGCGGCGATGGCGGCTTCGCGCGTCTCGGTCAGCTTGATCTGGACGAAAACCACGTGCTCGCATTGCAGACGCACGGGGTCGATGGTGGCGCGGTAGCCGGTGATGATGCCCTCGGTCTCGAGCCGTTTCAGGCGCGCTTGAACGGGGCTTTTCGACAGCCCGACCCGGCCTGCGAGGTCGGTGACGCTGATACGCCCCTCGGTCCCCAGGATCTCGAGGATGGCGTGGTCGAACCGGTCCAGGCCGCTGCCCTTCGTTTGCATTGAACACCCTTGTTATTTCGGTCGATCCGCCCTCGAATCGCGGCGCGGTCGGTCTGACATTTCGCCAGTATCGCTCTAGGTAGAGCCGATGGACAAGGTAGAGGAGCGTCCCCATGCCTCGCGATACGATGGTGCCCCCGCCCATGCTGCCGATCACCCCCTATCCTGACCCGGACGCCGTGCTGCAGGATCTGATCGGCGTGGCGAACCTGGACAGCACCGACCGGGAAGAGATTCACCGGAAGGCGACCAAGCTGGTCAAGCGGCTCAGGACCGAAGGCGAGCCCGGCCTGATGGAGGTCTTCCTGTCGGAATACGGCCTCTCGACCGAGGAAGGCGTGGCGCTGATGTGCCTGGCCGAGGCGCTGCTGCGCGTGCCCGACGCCGTCACCATCGACGAGCTGATCGAGGACAAGATCGCGCCCGGCAAGTGGTCCGAGCACCTGGGCAAGTCGTCCTCGTCGCTGGTCAACGCCTCGACCTGGGCGCTGATGTTCACCGGCCGGGTGCTGGACGAGCGCGACACGCGGCCGCTGAAGGCCCTGCGCGGTGCCGTGAAGCGGATGGGCGAGCCGGTGATCCGGCGCGCGACCGATCAGGCGATGCGCGTCATGGGGCGCCAGTTCGTGCTGGGCCAGACCATGGAAAAGGCTATGGACCGGGCCGCCAAGATGGAGGCCAAGGGCTACACCTATTCCTACGACATGCTGGGCGAGGCGGCGCAGACCTATGCCGATGCCGAGCGCTATCGCAAGTCCTACGCCGACGCGATCGCGAAGATGTCGAAGCGCGCCACCAAGGGCGACATCGCGTCGAATCCGGGAATCTCGGTCAAGTTCTCGGCGCTGCACCCCCGCTACGAGGTCTCGCAGCGCGAGCGGGTGCTGGAAGAGCTGGTGCCGGTCGTCCGCGACCTGGCCGCCGAGGCCGCGCGGCTGAAGATCGGCTTCAACGTCGATGCCGAAGAGCAGGACCGCCTGACCCTGTCGCTCGAGGTGATCGAGCGGGTGCTCGAGGACGAGCGGCTGGCCGGGTGGAACGGGTTCGGCATCGTCGTGCAGGCCTATGGCCCGCGCGCGGGTGCTACCATCGACTGGATCGCCGAGACGGCGGAACGGCTGGACCGCAAGCTGATGGTGCGGCTGGTCAAGGGCGCCTACTGGGATACCGAGATCAAGATTGCCCAGCAGGAAGGCCTGCCGCTTTTCCCCGTCTATTCCCGCAAGCCCGCGACCGACGTGAGCTTTCTGGGCAATGCGCGCAAGCTGCTGCGCCACCGCGCCCGCATCTACCCGCAATTCGCGACGCATAACGCCCACACGGTCGCCGCCGTCCTGCACATGGTCAAGTCCGAGGGCGCCGGCCGCGAAGAGTTCGAGTTCCAGCGCCTGCACGGCATGGGCGAGTCGCTCTACAACATCATCATGGCGGACGAGAACATCCGCTGCCGGATCTACGCGCCCGTCGGGGCGCATCGCGACCTGCTGGCCTACCTCGTGCGGCGGCTGCTGGAGAACGGGGCGAACTCGTCCTTCGTGAACCAGATCGTCAACGAGGAAGTGCCGGCCGAGCAGGTGGCCGAGGATCCCTACGAGGCCCTCGGCTATTCCGCGCCGGTGACGCCGGGGACCGAAATCTTCCTGCCCCACCGCAGGAACGCGCGCGGCTGGGACCTGTCCTGCGCAGACCACCTGGAAGAGATCGAGGCCGCCCGCCACCCCTTCCGGGCGCATCGCTTCGAAGCCGCGCCCTTGCTCGCCGGCGAGGCGCAGCCCGACGCGGCCGAAGAACGGGCCAGCCCCTCGGACCCCTCGGACATCGTGGGCGAGGTACGTTTCGCGAGCGAAGCGGATGTCGAGACGGCGCTGACGGCGGCCCGCCCGTGGACCGCGTCCAAGGAGGAACGCAGGGCCGTGCTCGAACGTGTCGCCGACCTCTACGAAGAGAACTTCGGCGAGCTCTTCGGGGCCCTCGCGCGCGAGGCCGGCAAGACGCTGCCCGATGCCGTGGCCGAGCTGCGCGAGGCGGTGGACTTCCTGAACTTCTATGCCGCCGAGATCGAGAAGCTCGACAGCGAGCCGCTGGGCCGGTTCGTCTGCATCAGCCCGTGGAACTTCCCGCTGGCGATCTTCACCGGGCAGATCGCCGCCGCGCTCGCCGCGGGAAACGCGGTGCTGGCAAAGCCGGCCGAGCAGGCGCCGCTGGTGGGCGCCATCGCCGCCCGGCTGATGCACGAGGCCGGTGTGCCCCGCGAGGTGCTGCAATTCCTGCCGGGCGCGGGCGATGTCGGTGCCAGGCTGACCGGGGACTCGCGGATCGACGGGGTGGCTTTCACCGGTTCGACCGAGGTCGCGCGGATGATCAAGTGCGCCATGGCCGAAAACGCCCACCCCGCGGCACCGCTGATCGCCGAGACGGGCGGGTTGAACGCGATGATCGTGGATTCGACGGCGCTGCCCGAACAGGCGGTGCAGGCGCTGATGGAATCCGCGTTTCAGTCGGCCGGGCAGCGCTGCTCGGCCTGCCGCTGCGTCTACGTGCAGGAGGATATCGCGACGGGCTTCCTCGAGATGCTGACCGGCGCGATGGAGGCGTTCCGCCCGACCGAGCCGTGGATGCTCGCCTCGGATAGCGGGCCGCTGATCGACGGCGAGGCGCATGAAGAGATCGCGGGCTATCTCGAGAAGATGCGCGCCCAGGATCGCGTGATCTACCAGAGTGCGGCGCCCGATGCCGGTTATTTCCTCGGGCCGGCGCTGGTCCGGGTGAAGGGCATCGAAGAGATCGAGCGAGAGGTCTTCGGACCCGTGCTGCACGTGGCGACCTTCAAGGCGAAGGACCTAGACCGGGTGATCCAGGCGATCAACTCGCGCGCCTACGGTCTGACCTTCGGCCTGCACACCCGGATCGACGACCGCGTGCAATACGTCACCGACCGGATCAAGGCGGGCAACCTCTACGTCAACCGCAACCAGATCGGCGCCATCGTCGGCAGCCAGCCCTTCGGCGGCGAGGGGCTGTCGGGCACCGGGCCAAAGGCGGGCGGGCCGTTCTACATGCCGCGCTTCCAGAAGCCCTGCGCGCCCGAGCCGCCGAAAAGCCCGATCGTCCTGCCGGGACCCACGGGCGAGTCGAACCGCCTGCACCTTGTCCCCCGGCCGGCGGTCCTGTGCCTCGGCCCGACCGAAGAGGACAAGGACGCCCAGATCAGGTCGGTCGAGCGCCTGGGCGGCAAGGCCCGCCGGGGTGACGCGGCCCGCGATCTGTCGGCCGAGCCTGCCTTCGGCGCTGTCCTGTGGTGGGGCGACGAAGAGACGGCGCGCGACCTCGCGCTCCAGCTTGCCCGGCGCGAGGGGCCGCTGCTGGCGCTGCAGATGGGGCAGCCGATCATCGGCGACGTGTTCCACGAGCGGCACCTCTGCGTCGACACCACCGCCTCGGGCGGCAACGCGCAGCTTCTGGCCGAGGTCGCCCAGAACGATCCGCGTGCCAAGGGCGAGAAGCCCTCGACCGGACCGACCGTCCCCACGGTGGAATGACATCCCCGCGCGCCCCGCTTGATTGCCGGGGCGCGCGGGCCACGTCTGGCCAATGTTCCCGATCCGCGACCACAACCCCAGCCGCAGGACGCCGTTCGTGGTCTATGCGCTGCTGGTGGCGAACGTGGTGCTTTACTTCGCGTCGGTGCCTTACCTGAACGACCCGCCATTCCTGATGGACTGGGCGGTGATCCCCGCGCTGTCCTACCCCCAGACGTACCTGACCTCGCAGTTCCTGCATGGCGGCTTGCTGCACTTGGGCGGCAACATGCTGTTCCTGTGGATCTTCGGAGACAACCTCGAGGACCGGATGGGACACCTGCAGTTCCTGGGGTTCTACCTCGCCTGCGGCGTGGCGGCGGGGCTGGGGCAGACGCTGGCCGATCCATCCTCGATCGTGCCGATGATCGGCGCATCGGGCGCGATCGCGGGGGTGATGGGGGGCTACCTGCTGCTGTTTCCGCGGGCGCGGGTCGATGTGCTGCTGGTCTTCATCATCTTATTCAAGATCGTGCCGATCCCGGCCTGGATCGTGCTGGGCGTCTGGTTCGCCATCCAGGTGGTCTCGGGTGCCGCGATGCCTGCGGATATGGGCGGCGTCGCCTATTGGGCCCATGCCGGCGGCTTCATCGCGGGGTTGGCGCTGACCGTCCCGGTGTTCCTGCGCCTGGGCGGCCGGGTCTTCTGGAACCGCCACCACGGACTGCCGCCATACCCCGAGGCGCATTATCAATGGCGGCGCTCGCCCGTGCCGCGGGCGGGGCACCGGCGATGAAGATCCGGGCGACATGCCATTGCGGCGCGGTCGAGCTCGAGGCGGTGCTGTGCGAAGCGCTCGACGCGGCCCGCCGCTGCGACTGTTCGTTCTGCGCGCGGCGGCAGGGGGCCAACGTGTCAGCCCGGGCGACAGATGTGACGGTGGTGCGCGGGGCCGACGCACTGAGCCTGTATCAATGGGGCACGAAGACGGCCGAGCACTGGTTCTGTTCGGTCTGCGGGATCTACACGCATCACCGGCGGCGGTCGGACCCGGGCGAGGTCGGGATCAACTTGGGCTGCATCGAGGGCGTCGACCTGCGCGCGCTCGAACCGATCCCGATGACCGACGGGCGCAACCACCCCAGCGACGCCTAGGTGGTCTTGCGCAATTCCTTGGCGAAGGCCTCGAACACGCCCGCGTTGCCGGAAACCACGGTGCGCGAGGTGAAGACATCCTCGCCCGCCAATGCCTCGGCGAAACCGCCCGCTTCGCGCACGATCAGGAGGCCTGCGGCGACGTCCCAGGGCTCGATCCCGCGCTCCCAGTAGCCGTCATAGCGGCCGGCGGCGACGTAAGCGAGGTCGAGGCTTGCCACGCCAAAGCGACGCACGCCCGAGGTGGCGGGCAGGATGCGGCCCAGGTCACGCAGTTTCAGCGGAAGCTCGGGCTTGCTGCCCCAAGGCAGTCCGGTGGCGAACAGGCTTTCGATCATCTTCGTCCGGCCCGAGACGCGCAGGCGTTGGTCGTTCATGAAGGCGCCGGCGCCACGCTCGGCCCAGAACATCTCGTCCTTGGCGGGGTCGTAGATGACGGCCGAGACGATCTCGCCCTTGTGCTCGAGCGCGATCGAGATCGCCCAGTGGGGCAGGCCGTGGAGGAAGTTCGTGGTGCCATCCAGCGGATCGACGATCCAGCGGCGGGTCGGGTCCTTGCCCTCGACCTCGGCGCTTTCCTCGCCCATCCAGCCGTAGTTCGGCCGCTCGGAGGTCAGGATGTTGCGGATCGTTTCCTCGGCGGCGATGTCGGCGCGGCTGACGAAATCGCCCGTACCCTTGACCGAAACCTGGAGATTCTCGACCTCGCGGAAGTCCCGCACGAGCTGCCGGGCCGCGGCGCGCGCCGCCTTGACCATGATTGTAAGATTGGCGCTGCCCTGCATCGTCGTCCGCCTTCCGTTGTCAGCCCCGCGCTATAGGGCCCGGCGGAACAAATGCCAACCGGTTGTCGTATTGATCAGAGGACGGGATTTATCAAGGGATCACGCGATGCCGCATATCTGGACATATCTTGCCGCCGTTCCCCGTAGCCGCCGATCCGGCTTTGCCGAGGCCGCCAAGGAGGCCGCCCGGCAGTTCTACGACGCCGGGGCCCTGACCGTGCACGACGCGTGGGAACTGGACGAACCCAGCGGCGGCCTCACCTCTTTCCCCACGGCGGTCCACAAGGCCGAGGATGAGGGCGTCGTTTTCGGCTACGTCATCTGGCCCGACGCCGAAACCGCCGAGGCCTGCATGGCGAGCATGGGCAATGACCCCAAATGGGCCTGCATCCCGTTCCTCGAGAACGACGGCAGGAAGCTGCTCTGGGGCCGGTTCGAGCCCCTCGCCTAAGCCATCCGCCCCGTCGCCGCATCGCCCGCCTTGCGGATCGCGGCAATGTTGTCGGCGTAGGTGCCGCCCTTGAACACGGCCGAGCCTGCCACGAGCACATCCGCCCCGGCGCGGGTGACGCGGGGGGCGGTTTCGGGCGTGATGCCGCCGTCGACCTGGATGTGCACGGGGCGGTCGCCGATCATCGCGCGGATGCGGGCGATCTTGGCGGTCATGTCGATGAAGCTCTGCCCGCCGAAGCCGGGGTTCACCGTCATCACGAGGACAAGGTCCACGAGATCCAGCAGGTTTTCCACCGCGTCGGCCGGGGTGCCGGGGTTCAGGGCGACGCCTGCCTGCATGTCCGCGTCCCGGATGGCCTGAAGCGTGCGGTGGATGTGCGGGCCGGCCTCGACATGGGCGGTCAGGCGGTCGGCGCCGGCCTCGGCATATGCAGGGATCGAGGGGTCCACCGGCGCGATCATCAGGTGGACGTCCATCAGCGTCTTCACGTGGGGGCGGAACGCCTTCACCGCCGGGGGGCCGAAGGTCAGGTTCGGGACGAAGTGGTTGTCCATCACGTCCACGTGCACCCAGTCGGCGCCGGCGTCTTCAACGGCGCGGATCTGGCGCCCGAAATCGGCGAAGTCGGCGGAGAGGATCGAGGGGGCGATGAGGGTCATGGCGTCAGGTCCTTGTGCCCGAGAAGCGCGTGGACCAATCCTCGCGCTGGTCGTCGGTGATCTTGGCAAAGAGGTTCTCCGGCACGTCGAACGCGTGGCCGGCGGGCAAGGCCGACAGCGCCTGCGGCACGTCGTTCGGCCAGGCCGCATCGGTGCGCATCGCCTTCAGCATGGCGTCGGCCGCGTCGGGGATGAAGGGCTGCGACAGGATGCCGTAGAGGCGGATCAGGTTCAGCGACAGGCGGATGATCGCGGCGGCGCGGTCGGGATCCTCCTTGAAGGCGGACCAGGGGGCGGTGCGTTGCAGGTACTCGTTGCCCACGACCCAGATCGCGCGCAGCTCGGCCGCGGCCTTTCGGATCTCGATCGCGTCCATGAGGCGGGTGTACTCGGCCACGCGCGTCGTCAGGTCGGCGATCACCGCCTCTTCCTCGGGGCCGTAGGTCCCGCCCTCGGGCACCGTCTCATCGAATTTCGAGCGGCAGAATTTTGTCACGCGACTGACGAAGTTGCCCAGCACGTCCGCAAGGTCGCGGTTCGAGGCGGCCTGAAACGTTTCCCACGTGAACTCGGAATCGCCGTTTTCGGGGGCGTTGCGCAGCAGGTACCAGCGCCAGTAGTCGGCCGGCAGGATCGACAGCGCCTGGTCCATGAACACGCCGCGGCCCTGCGAGGTCGAGAACTGGCCGCCATCATAGTTCAGGTAGTTGAACGACTTGATGTAATCGACGAGCTTCCAGTCCTCGCCCGTCGAGTTCGCGCCCATGATCGTCACGGGGAAGGACAGGGTGTGGAACGGCACGTTGTCCTTGCCCATGAACTGGACGTAGCGCACGTCATCGGCGCCGTGATCTGTGCGCCACCAGCGCTGCCAGTCGGCGTCGGGCATGCCGCGCTCGGCGGTCCATTCGTTGGCGCAGGCGATGTATTCGATCGGGGCGTCGAACCAGACGTAGAAGACCTTGCCCTCCATCCCCGGCCAGTCGGCATCTCCGCGGCGCACCGGCACGCCCCATTCCAGGTCGCGGGTGATCCCGCGGTCCTGCAAGCCGTCGCCGTCATCCAGCCACTTCTTGGCAATCGAGGTCGTCAGGACCGGCCAGTCCTCGCGCGTGTCGATCCAGGACCGCAACTCGTCGCGCATCTTCGATTGCAGCAGGTAGAGGTGCTTGGTCTCGCGCACCTCCAGATCGGTGGACCCCGAAATGGCCGAGCGCGGCTCGATCAGGTCGACGGGGTCGAGCTGCTTGGTGCAGTTCTCGCACTGGTCGCCGCGGGCCTTGTCGTAGCCGCAGTTCGGGCAGGTGCCCTCGATATAGCGGTCGGGCAGGAAGCGGCCGTCGGCGTTGGAGTAGACCTGCGTCTCGGTCCGTTCCTCGATCAGGCCGGCGTCGTGCAGCTTGGCGGCGAAATGCTGGGTCAGCGCGTGGTTCTGCGGGCTGGAGGACCGGCCGAACTTGTCGAAGGACAGCAGGAACCCGTCGCTGAGGGACTTCTGGGTCTGCCACATCTCGGCGCAGTATTCGGCCACGGGCTTGCCGGCTTTCTGGGCGGCGATCTCTGCCGGAGTGCCATGCTCGTCCGTGGCGCAGAGGAACAGCACCTCGTCCCCACGCCCGCGACGATAGCGCGCATAGAGGTCGGCGGGCAGCATTGAGCCGACGAGGTTGCCCAGGTGCTTGATGCCGTTGATGTAAGGGATCGCCGAGGTGATCAGGACGCGGGACATGGGGGCCTCGTTTCAGGTGTCGCGCCCGTTTAGCCGCTGCCCGCGCCGAGTTCCAGCGTTTGACCGGGGCGCGGCGCGGCATAGCTGACCTCGCCATGAAACACGCACTCGTCACGGGCGGCGCCAACGGCATCGGCAGGGGGATCGTCGCCCACCTCCTGGACCTCGGCTGGGCCGTCCACGCGCTGGATCGCGACGCCGATGGCCTCGCCGATCTTCCCGATCACGACCATCTGACGCGGGTCGAGGCCGACGTCTCGGACGAGGCCTCGGTGCGGTCGGCCTTAGCCGGGTTGAAGCGGCTGGACCTTCTGGTGTCGAACGCCGGGATCGCCAGCCCCGACAGCGGCCCCGTAGAGGACCTGTCGCTGGAGGACTGGAACGCCTGGATCGGGACGAACCTGACCGGCAGCTTCCTGATGGCCAAGCATACGGTTCCGCTGCTGCGGGCGGCGAACGGATCGATGATCCTGATGTCCTCGACCCGCGCCTTCATGTCCGAGCCGAACACCGAGGCCTATGCCGCGACCAAGGGCGGGCTGGTGGCGCTGACCCACGCGCTTGCGGTGTCGCTGGGGCCGGCGGTTCGGGTGAACGGCATCGCGCCGGGCTGGATCGTCACGGGGGATTTCGATGCGCTGAGGGACGTGGATCACACGCAGCACCCGGCGGGGCGGGCGGGCAAGCCGTCCGATATCGCCCGGGCAGTGGAATACCTCGCCGGGTCCGAGTTCACCACGGGCCAGATCCTGACCATTGACGGCGGGATGACGCGCAAGATGATCTATGCCGAGTAGCCGGGCGCTGGTGATCGGCGCGTCGGGCGGCGTCGGGGCGGCGATGGCCGCCGAGCTGGAGCAGCGGGGCTCCGAGGTCACCGGCCTGTCGCGACGCGAGGACGGCCTGGACCTGACGGACGAGGCGAGCATTGCGAAGGCGATCGGCGCATTGCAGCACCCGTTCGACCTGGTGTTCGTGGCCACCGGGGCGCTGACCTCGACCCGTGCCGCGCCCGAAAAGTCGCTGGCCGATCTGGGCTCGGACGAGCTGATCGCGCAGATTCGGCTGAACGCTCTGGGACCGGCGCTGGTCCTGAAGCACCTCAAGCCGCACATCCCCCGCAAGAAGCGGTCTGTCTTCGCCGCTTTGTCGGCACGGGTGGGCTCGATCGGGGATAACGGGTTGGGCGGCTGGTATTCCTACCGCACGTCGAAGGCCGCGCTGAACAGCCTTCTGCACGGGGCAGCGGTGGAGCTGTCGCGGACCCACAAGCAGGCGGTGTTCGCCTGTCTGCATCCCGGCACGGTCGAGACCGCGTTCACCGAAGGGTATGACCACGACAAGGTCTCGCCCGAGACGGCGGCGGCTAAGCTGATCGACGTGATCGAGGCCCTGACCCCGGCGCAGTCGGGCGGTTTCTACGACTACGCCGGGCGCGAGATCCCCTGGTAGGGCGGCTCAGGCCGCGAGGGCTGGCTGCTCCTGCATCGCCTCGGCCGCGATCTCGAACGACCGCATCCGGTCGGCGTGGCCGTGGATGTTGCCGGTCAGGATCACCTCGTCGGGGCGATATCGCTCGACGATGGCGGCGATCCGGTCGGCCACCTCGGACTTCGTGCCGGTTGCGGTGATGCGCAGCGCGTGGTCCACGGCTTGCGTCATCTGGGTGCCGATCTCGGCCTCGATGTCATCCACGGGGGCGGGCAGCTTGCCGGGCTGGCCGGTGCGCAGCCGGGCAAAGGCCTGCTGCATCGAGGTCCGCATCCGCACGGCCTCGTCCCGCGTTTCGGCGGCGAAGACGTTGATCGCGATGATCGCGTAGGGCTTTGGGTGCGCCTCGGACGGCTGGTAGCTCTCGCGGTAGAGATGCAGGGCGTCCTCCATCGCGTCGGGGGCGAAGTGGCTGGCGAAGGCGTAGGGCAGTCCCTGCTGCGCCGCGAAGCCCGCGCCGTAAAGCGACGAGCCCAGGATATAGAGCGGCACGTTCGTTCCCTCGCCGGGCACGGCGCGGATCGGGGCGCCGGGCTGCGCGGGGCCGAAGAGCTGTTGAAGCAGGGCGACATCCTTCGGAAAGTCGTCGCGGCCCGGACGGTAGAGCGCGCGCATCACGTTCATGTCGCCCCCCGGTGCGCGCCCGAGGCCGAGGTCGATCCGGCCGGGGTACATGGTCTCCAGCGTGCCGAACTGTTCGGCGATTGCCAGCGGCGCGTGGTTGCCCAGCATGATGCCTCCCGCGCCGACGCGCATGGTCTTCGTGGCGCCGGCGACGTGGCCGATCAGCACAGAGGTCGCGGCCGAGGCGATGCCGGGCATGTTGTGATGCTCGGCCAACCAGAAGCGATGATAGCCGAGGCCCTCGGCGTGGCGGGCGAGGTCGACGGTGTTCGCGATGGCGTCGCGCGCTTCGGAGCCTTCGGCAACGGGCGACAGGTCAAGTAGGGAATAACGCATGGGACTGCTCCTTTTCCCAACATATGGGGCAGGGGCAGGGCGGTCGAAAGGGGTCAGCCCTCTTCGGTCGGGGCCTCGACCTCGGCGGCGGGTTCTTCGACTTCCGCCGCGGGGGCTTCCCCGTCGGCGGGCGGCGCGTCGACTTCGGCGGCAGGCTCGGCCTCGGTCTCGGCGGTCAGCGCGCCCGCCACCCAGGTGCCGGATTCTTCCTCGCCCGAGGCGTAGGTCAGCGTGCCTTCGCCCTCGCGGCGGCCATCGACGAACTGCCCGCGATAGACGTCGCCGCCCGGGTAGGTGGCCACGCCTTCGCCCTCGATCCGGCCCTCGGTGAACTCGCCCTCGTAGCTCGTTCCGTCGGGGAAGGTGATGCGGCCCTGCCCGTGGCGCTGGTCGTCGGCGAACTCGCCTTCATACACCGTGCCGTCGGGATAGGTCGCGGTGCCCTCGCCCTGGCGCTCGCCAGCCTCGAACTGGCCTTCGTAGACCGTGCCGTCGGGCAGGGTCAGCGTGCCGCGGCCCGAGCGTGCGGCGTCGACGAACTGCCCCTCGTAGATCGCGCCGTTGGGGTAGGTGGCGGTGCCCTCGCCCGAGATCACGCCGTCCTCCCATCCGCCTTCGTAGATGGTGCCGTCTGGATAGGTGATCGTGCCCTGGCCCTCGGGGAGGTCGTCGCGGAACTGGCCGGCATAGACCGCGCCGTCGGGATAGGTCGCGGTGCCCTGGCCTTCGATCCGGCCGGCGACCCAATCGCCGGTGTAGCTGTAGCCGCTCGTCCGGGTGAAGGTGCCCGTGCCCTCGCGCAGATCGCCGCTGAAGTCGCCCTCGTAGGCGTCGCCATTGGCATAGGCCACGCGGCCCGTGCCCTGGCGTAGGCCGGCGACGAAATCGCCGGTGTAGATGTCGCCATTCGCGAGCGTCAGAGTGCCCTCGCCGGTGATCTCGCCCGCATCCCACTCGCCGTCGTAGATCAGCCCGTCCGGCGTCTCGAGCTGTCCCGTGCCGTCGCGCAGCCCCTCCGCCAGCGTGCCCGAATAGACCGAGCCGTCGGCATAGGTGATCGTGCCCTGGCCGGATTTCTCGCCATAGACCCATTCGCCTTCGTAGCTGTAGCCGCTCTCGGCCGTCAGCGTACCCTGACCGTGGCGCTGGGCGTTGCGGAAGCTGCCCTCGTAGCGGGAGCCGTCGGGGTACGTCGCCACGCCCTCGCCCTCGATCACGCCGGCCAGCCAGTCGCCCTCGTAGGTCGATCCGTCGGGGAAGGTGATCCGGCCCTGGCCGTGCGGTTTGCCCGAGAGGAACTCGCCCTCGTAGACCGAGCCGTCGGGGAAGCGCGCGACGCCTTCGCCGCGGATTTCGCCCTCGACCCATTCGCCGGTGTATTCATAGCCGTTCGGCAGGCGATAAGTGCCCTCGCCGTGCTGGCGCCCGTTCTGGAACGTACCTTCGTAGACGCCGCCATCCTCGTACTGCTTGGTGACGACCTCGCCATCCTGCGCCAGGGCAGGGGTCGCGGCCAGGATCAGCGCGCCGATCAGCCCGTGTCGCATGGAGTGCCTCCGAAATGTGCGGCGTCGCCGGTTTCCGTGGGAAATTAGCGGCGTAGCACGGGGGTCGCAACGCTTTTCCCGGTGGGTCCTTGCCCGCTTGCGCGATGCGGCCGCGATGGAGCGGAGCGAGACGTTCCTCCGGATGCTCCTGGGATCTTCGGCCGGACGGCGGGCGGCGACAATCCGAACAAGGACCATTGCAAGACTCGCGTGGTCCAGACCTGCCGCTGGCGAGACGCTCGCAAACAGGCGTGGATGAAGGGCCCCAACAGAGAGGTCGTTCCGCATGGCGTGACCGACGAGCGCCCCGGGGCCGAACAAGGGCGCGAGGATACGCTGCCGCCCTCCGCCCTCGGCGACATCGTCGGTTGCGGGCATGACGGGGGTACGGTGCGGAGGATCGAGCGTCTGATCCATCGCGCCGACCCGAGGCGCCGCCGGGCGGCGCCTGACGCCGTGTGGATTCGT
The DNA here is from genome assembly GCF_900172315.1 of Palleronia marisminoris. Taxonomy (GTDB): domain Bacteria; phylum Pseudomonadota; class Alphaproteobacteria; order Rhodobacterales; family Rhodobacteraceae; genus Palleronia; species Palleronia marisminoris. The sequence continues at coordinate 589,951 of NZ_FWFV01000001.1, read as the reverse complement.
CAGGCGCTGCTTCGTGCCGCGCCGACCGAGATGACCCGCCCGGGCAGGGTGATCCGCACCGTGGCCCCGCGCCCGAGGCGGGGAGGCAGCGGCGTGATAGTGCCGCCGACGCTGCCGACGAGCCGCGACACCGCGCCCAGGCCGAACCCGCGCCCATCGGGGCGCGCGCCCGCGTTCCCGCCGCACAACGGGATCTGCCCCCGGCCGAAACCGGGGCCATCATCTGCGACCACGAAGGACACATGATCATCCTCGGGCCCGGAATCGAGGAACACCTCGATCACGCGATCGGCGTAGCGTACCGCGTTGTCGAGCAGGTTGCGCAGCCCGACCTGGAGGATGACGATATCCGCCTTGATCAGCGCCTCGGGGAAGACGATCTCGAGCCGTTGGGACGGGTTGACCAGCGCCGCGACGTCCCGGCAGAGATCGCCGAACGGCACCACCTCGAGCCGCGTGACAAGAGGGTCGGCCGCGGCGAGCCGCTCCATCAGGGTCTCGACCGCCTGAAGCGCGCTGCGCGCCACGGCAGCACAGGCGCCGGCCAGTTCGCGGCTCTCGTCGTCGCGATCCTGCAGACCATCGAGCATCATGTCGGAAAGCGAAACTAGGTTGGCCAGCGGGGTGCGGGTGTCGTGCACCGTGATGCCGGCCATCGACCGGGTGAGCGAGATCGTCTCGGTCTGGCGGGCGATCTCTTCTGACTGGCGGAACGACAGGGCCTTCAGGTCGGCCACGTTCACCGCCGTGCCGATCAGGTGATCGGGGGCGAACGGACGCAGTGTGACGCGCCACCAGGCATCGCGCCCCAAGGCCGGCAGTCGCAGATCACGGGTCACCGCGCCGCCCGACGCCCGGGCGGCCTGGGCCTGCGCCGACAGGCGCCGCGACAGGGGCAGGGGCAGGACGTCGGACAGCGGCTTGCCCTCGGCGATGCTGGTCTCCGACAGCACGGTGTGGAACGCGCAGTTCATGTGGGAGACGGTGAAGACGCCGTCGTCCGCCCGCGCCAGGATGACGGCGGGGATGCCTAGATCGTCCAACTGCACCGCGACCGGCGCGGGTGTGGTGCAGGCATGCGCATGCTGCATCTTGAGGTTCCTCGATCGTCCTGCAGCGACCCTATGCCCCACTCCTGAACAAGCCGTTGCGCGTGCTCCGCCCTATCCGCAGCATTCGACGCGAATGCCCACGAAAAAGCCCGCCGAAGCGGGCTTCGACGGGCGTTCTGTGCGATATTCCGGCGAGGTTTACTCGCGGTTGCCCATGAAGCTGAGCAGGAACATGAACAGGTTGATGAAGTCGAGGTAGAGGTTCAGCGCCCCCATGATGGCCGACTTGTGCAGCCACTCCCGGTCCATCGACTGCGCGTGCTGGATGTAGTCGGTCTTGATCTTCTGCGTGTCGTAGGCGGTCAGGCCCGCGAAGATCAGGACGCCCAGCGTCGAGATCGCGAAGGCGATCGCCGGCGAGCCGAGGAAGATGTTGACGATGGACGCCACGATCAGACCGATCACGCCCATGATCAGGAACGTCCCCCAGCCCGAGATGTCGCGCTTCGTGGTGTAGCCGTACAGCGACAGGCCGGCGAAGGCGATCGCCGTGATCAGGAACGTCTGCGCGATCGAGACGCCCGTATAGACGAGGAAGATCGAGCTCAGCGACAGGCCCATCAGCACCGCGAAGGTGTAGAAGAACATCTGCGCGCCGGCAGCCGAGATACGGTTGATCGCCGCGCCGAAGGCGAAGACCATGATCAGCGGCGCGAACATGATGAGCCACTTCAGCGGCGACGCGTAGATCGCCACGCCAAGCTGCGACAGTTCCCCGGTCTCGGTCACGGCAAGGCCCGAGATGGACCACGCCGCCAGGGCGGTGATGATCATGCCTACGGACATCGTGCCGTAGACCTTGTTCATGTGGGACCGAAGTCCCTCGTCGACCTGCGCGGTGCGCGTGCCCGCGCCCGCACGGATCGTCTGGTAGTCTGCCATGTGGTTGCCTCCAAACCATATCCGCAAGATCGGATGGCTCCGATCCTCATGCTTGAATATCGGCAATCACGGCCTTCCGTTCAAGACGTTGTTCCGCCCGACGGATTTATTTCCGCCAGTGGGAAGGCGCATCCCACACCGGGCGGCCCGCTTCGGCGTCGGCCTCGGCGCGCGAGCGACCGATATCCTCCAGCAGGCGGTCGTCGAGCGTGCGCAACTGCCGCCGTTGGAGGTACAATCCCCACCAGGCCAACAGATCGGTTCCGTACCGCGATCTGCGGACCAGGGACCGGCCGACACGTGACGTGAGGGCAGCCATAATCGGTTCTCCTTCTGTTATGTTAAGCTGCTTCGGCATCATTATGATTGATGGATAGCTGGAGAGGGGTTATCGTGTGAAACGAATAGATTTGCGCACTCCCATCACGAAGGCTGATATGCCCCGCAATCTCGACCTCACTGCGCTGCGCTCTTTTGTCGCCGTCGCCGATGTCGGCGGTGTGACGCGCGCCGCCGGTCACCTGAACCTGACGCAATCGGCGGTCTCGATGCAGCTGAAGCGGCTGGAGGACTCGCTCGGGACGCGGCTGCTGGACCGGACCACGCGCAGCGTCGCCCTGACGCCGGCGGGCGAGCAGCTGGTCAGCTATGCCCGGCGGATGCTGACCCTGAACGACGAGGCGATCGCGCGCATGACCGACGACGTCTACGAGGGCGAGATCACGCTGGGCGTCCCGCACGACATCCTCTACCCCGCGATCCCCCCGGTGCTGGCGGCTTTCGCCCAGCGATTCCCGCGGATGCGCATGCACCTTCTGTCGCTGGGCACCCGGACCCTGCGCGAAATGTTCGCGCGGGGCGAGTGCGACGCGATCCTGACCACCGAAGAGACCCTGGGCGAGGGGGCAGAGACGCTGGCCGTCCTGCCGCTGATCTGGGCGGGGGCGGTGAACGGCGTCGCCTGGCGCCAGCGTCCGCTGCGCTTCGCCTTCACGCGGACCTGCATCTTCAGCCCCATTGCGCGCGCGCGCCTCGACGCGGCGGGAATCGACTGGGTGTCCATGGTGGATTCGGCCTCGGACCGGGCCTCCGAGGCGGCGGTGATGGCGGATCTCGCGCTCTACGTCATCCTCGACCACACCCTCCCGCAGGGGGTCGCGCCCGTTTCCGCGGCCGCCGGATTGCCGCCATTGCCCGACCAGAAGATCAACCTATACCGTTCCGGAGCGCTGCAAGCCGACATCTCGGACGCGCTGGGGGTCCTGTTGCGTAACAGCTATGCGGGCCTCGGCCGCGGTGCGAGCCAGCAGCTCGCAGCCGAATAGCATCATTCGCGCAGAAGAGGTGCGGAGTCGCTTTGCCGAGAGGTGATGCAACCTCGGGTATACCTATCGCGCGGGTATTCCCGCACCTGTCCGAAACGGCAGGTTGATCGATCGGTCAACTGAGTTGATTAAAGCGACGTTCAAGAGGAGACATTGCATTGAAACACCCAGTTGACGTCCATGTCGGTTCCCGGGTTCGCCAGCGCCGCTGGATGACGGGTATGACGCAGCAGCAGCTTGCGGAAAGGGTCGGCATCAAGTTCCAGCAGATCCAGAAGTACGAGACAGGCATGAACCGGATCAGCGCGTCCCGTCTTTGGGATATCGCCGAGGCACTGGGCGTTCAGGTCTCCTTCTTTTTCGAAGGCCTGCAGCAGGATGCCGAGACAGAGGCGCCGAGCCAGCCCGACATGATGGCGGACCGCGAGGCGATGGAGCTTGTGCGCTCGTACTACGCGATCCCCGAGACCCAGCGCCGCCGCCTGTTCGATCTGGCGCGCGTTCTCTCGGACGTCGCCTGAAGCCGGTTGACCCTGCCGCCCCGCGCTATACCGATGGGGCGTGATACATTCCGACGAACTCATTGATGCGTTGACCGCGGCCGCTCATGCGGCCGCGAACGCCGCCCGCCCCGAGACGCTGAGGCATTTCCGCAGCGATCCTCACACCGACAACAAGGACGGCGCCGGCTTCGATCCCGTGACCGAGGGCGACCGCGCGGCCGAACGGGCCATGCGCGCCGTCCTGGCCGACCTCCGCCCCGATGACGCCATCCTCGGCGAAGAGTTCGGCGTGCAGCCGGGCACCAGCGGCCTGACCTGGGTGCTCGACCCGATCGACGGCACGCGCGCTTATATCGCCGGCGCGCCGACCTGGGGCGTTCTGGTCGCCGTCTCGGACGAGAACGGCCCGATCATGGGCCTGATCGACCAGCCCCATGTCGGCGAACGGTTCTTCGGCGGCCCGCACGGTGCCACGCTCGACGGGCCGGGCGGGCAGCGGCGGCTGACCACGCGGGGGCCGAGGCCGCTCTCGGAAGCGATCGTCATGACCACCTTCCCCGAGGTCGGCACGCCCGAGGAGGGGGCCGCCTTCCGCCGCGTGGCCGCCGCCGCCAAGCTGACGCGCTACGGGCTCGACTGCTATGCCTACGGGCTGGTGGCGCTGGGGCTCGCGGACCTCGTAGTCGAGGCGGGGCTTCAACCTTACGACATCCAGGGGCCGATGGCGGTAGTGCAGGCGGCCGGCGGCATCGTCACGGACTGGCAGGGCGGACCCGCGCACGAAGGCGGCCGCGTGATCGCCGCCGCGAACGAGGCGATCCATGCCGAAGCGATGCGCCTGCTGAAGGGCTGAGATCATGACCCACACGCTGATCCGGGGCGCCGACCTCGTGCTGACGATGGACGACGCGGCGAGCGAACACGCCCGCGCCGACATCCGCCTCCGCGACGGCTGCGTGGCCCAGATCGGCCAGGATCTGCCAGCGGACGGCGCCGAGATCATGGAGGCCAGCGGCTGTCTCGTCACGCCCGGCCTCGTGAACACGCATCACCACCTGTTCCAGACGATGACCCGCGCGGTGCCCGCAGCACAGGACGCCGCATTGTTCGGCTGGCTCAGGACGCTCTACCCGATCTGGGCGCGCATGGGGCCGGACCACATCCGCGTCTCGGCGCTGACGGGGCTGGCCGAGCTTGCGCTGTCAGGGTGCACGATGAGCTCGGACCACCTCTACCTCTTCCCGAACGGCGCGCGGCTGGACGACACGATCGACGCGGCGCGCCAGATCGGCCTGCGCTTCCACGCGACGCGCGGCGCCATGTCCATCGGCGAATGCGACGGCGGCCTGCCCCCCGACAGCCTGGTCGAACGCGAGTCCGCGATCCTCGACGACACCATCCGTGTGATCGACGCCTTCCACGACCCTGCTCCGGGGGCGATGGTGAGGGTCGGGGTTGCGCCGTGCTCGCCCTTCTCGGTCAGCCGGGAACTGATGCGAGACGCCGCAATCCTCGCCCGCGACAAGGGCGTGCGGCTGCACACCCACCTGGCCGAGAACGATGAAGACGTCGCCTATTCCCTCGAAAAGTTCGGCTGCCGTCCCGGTCAATATGCCGAGGATCTGGGCTGGACCGGCGACGACGTGTGGCACGCCCATTGCGTCAAGCTCGACGCGGCCGAGATCGACCTCTTCGCCCGCACCCGCACGGGCGTCGCCCATTGCCCCTGCTCGAACTGCCGCCTCGCCTCGGGGATCGCGCCGGTGCGGGCGATGCGCGATGCGGGCGTTCCGGTGGGGCTGGGGGTTGACGGGTCCGCCTCGAACGACGCGGGCGGGCTGGCGGCCGAGGCGCGCATGGCGATGCTGTTGCAACGGGTCGCTGGCGGGGCAGGCGCGATGTCCGCGCGCGATGCGTTGCGGATCGCCACCCGCGGCGGCGCCGAGATCCTCGGCCGCGACGATTGCGGCCGGATCGCCCCCGGCGCCCGCGCCGACCTTGCCATCTGGGACCTGCACCGGGTCGAATCCGCCGGCAACTGGGACCCGGCGGCGCTGCTGCTCGCCGGGCCGATGCAGGTGCGCGATCTCTTCGTCGAGGGGCGTCAGGTCGTCCGCGACGGCCACTTGACCACGGTGGACCTTCCCGCCGTGGTGCGGGACCACCGCCGCCTGACGCAGGCGCTGATGGCGTGATCCGGGGGTCTGTCTAGGCCAGCCGGTCGCCTGCCACCCACACCGCGCGCACCGCGCGATCGTCACCCATCATGATCGTCGGGAACACGGCCTCCCACAGGCTGTCCGCGCGCACCGACCGCTGCGCGATGGCGGGGGTCGAGGCCAGGTCCAACGCCACCAGGTCCGCCGCCGACCCCGGCGCCAGCGTGCCGATCTCGTCCTCCATCCGCATCGCCCGTGCCGAGCCTTCGGTCGCCAACCACAGAAGCTGGTAGGGGTGCGGCGGCGCGCCCGTCAGCTGCCCGATCTCGTAGGCGGCGGCCATCGTGCGCAGCATGGAAAACGACGAGCCGCCGCCGGTATCGGTCGCGAGCCCAACGGTCAGCCCCTCCGCCTTCGCCTGCGCCATGCGGAACAGCCCCGAGCCGATGAAGGTGTTCGAGGTCGGGCAATGCACGATCCCCGAGCCGCTGTCGCGCAGCCGGTCCCGCTCGCGCTGTTCCAGGTGGATGCCGTGGCCGAACAGCGCACCGGGGCCGATCAGGCCGAACCGCTCGTAGGTGTCGAGGTAGTCGCGCGCGCCCGGCTCCAGCGACTTGACCCACTCGATCTCGTCGACCTGTTCGCTCAGGTGAGTCTGCATCGCGCAGGAGGGGTTCGCGGCCCAGAGCGCGCCAAGCGCCTCGAGCTGTTCGGGCGTCGAGGTCGGCGTGAAGCGCGGTGTGATCGCGTAGCGCGCGCGGCCCCGCCCGTGCCAGCGGGCCAGCAGCGCCGCGCTTTCGTCATGAGCGGTTTGCGCCGTGTCGCGCAAGCTGTCGGGCGCGTTGCGATCCATACAGGTGCGCCCCGCCATCACCGCCATCCGCCGCGCTTCGGCCGCCTCGAAGAAGGCATCCACGCTGGCCTCGTGGATCGTGCAGAAGCTGGCCAGCGTCGTCGTGCCGTTCGCCAGCGCCAGGTCCAGCGTCGTCTCGGCCTGCTGGCGGGCATAGGCGGGGTCGGCGAATTTCGCTTCCTCGGGGAAGGTGTAGGTGTTCAGCCAGTCGATCAGCCGTTTGCCCCAGCTCGCGATCATGCCGGTCTGGGGGTAGTGCATGTGCGCGTCGACGAAGCCCGGCAGGATCAGCGCGTCGCCGAGGGCCGTTTCGGCCGCAGCGGGGGACTGCGCGCGCACTTCGTCCACGGGACCGGCGGCGACGATCCGGCCGTCGTCGATCAGGACGGCGCCGTGGGCGTCGTGGATCGCGGCCTCTTCGGGCGGGACGGCGAAGGGATCGGCGGTAAAGCGCAGCAGTTGTCCGCTGACGAGGTCGGGCATGGCGGGATCCTGGGATGTGGCCACCCTACATTTACCAAGCCCGGTCCGGGATCAAGACCGGCTTCCGGCAAGGATTCGTTCATATTTTGGCGCTAGCACAGCCGTCATCATCCGATGGAGCTGTCGATGCTGGACCCGCAGGCCTTTCTCTATACCCTAATCTTCATGGCTTCGGCCGGTTGGGGCTGGTCGCTGTCGTTTTCTGCCCGGAACCGTCAGGAGCGGCGCCGCGTCGCCCGCCTCAGGACCCTCTCGGGCCGGTGGTAGGCCGCCCCGGCGATCCTATGCAGAGATAGGGCGCCCTGGCCGATCCGTCTGGCGAAAGGGCGCGCCGTGGCCTAAGTCTCCCGCGACCAGCCCGAGGGAGACGCGCATGGCCGAGCCCGAAGAGATCATCGAGCCCGACGACGACGCCTATGCAATCGACCGCGGGACCATGCGCGAGGTCCGCGACGCGGTCGAGGCCGAGGACCGCGACGCGCTGCTCCTGGCGATGGAGCCGATGCACCCGGCCGACGTCGCCGACCTTCTCGAACAGCTCGACGAGGGCCCGCGGCACCGGCTGATTGCGCTGCTCGGCCATGATTTCGACGGGGAAATCCTGTCGGAACTGGACGAGGGCCTGCGCGAGGACGTCATCGAGGCGCTGTCGCCCGCCGTCCTGACCGAGGCCGTCCGAGGGCTGAATTCCGACGACGTGGTGGACCTGCTCGAGACGCTGGAGACGCCACAGCAGGAAACGATCCTCCAGGCGCTCGAACGGCCCGACCGGATCGCCATCGAACGCGCGATGTCCTTCCCCGAGGGCAGCGCCGGCCGCCTGATGCAGCGCGAGGTCGTCACCGCGCCCGAGCACTGGACGGTGGGCGACGCCATCGACTTCATGCGCGCCTCTCTCGACCTGCCCGAGCAGTTCTACCACATCGTCCTGGTCGACCCGCGCTACCAGCCGATCGGCCAGGTCACGCTGGGCCGGGTGATGTCGTCGGACCGGGTGACGAAGCTGAAGGACCTGACCGAGGACAGCTATCGCACGATCCCCGCGACCCAGGACGAAGAGGACGTCGCCTACGCCTTCAACCAATACCACCTGATCTCGGCGCCGGTGGTGGACGATGACGGGCGGCTGGTCGGGGTCATCACCATCGACGACGCGATGATCGTGCTGAGCCAGCAGAACGAGGAAGACCTGCTGCTACTTGCCGGTGTCGGCGACGAATCCATCGCCGACCGGACGCTTCAGATCGTCCGTCAGCGGTTCCCGTGGCTGTTGGTGAACCTCGGCACCGCGATCCTGGCCTCGATGGTGATCGCCCAGTTCGAGGATGTCCTGGCCGCCATCGTGGCGCTGGCCGTGCTGATGCCCATCGTCGCCTCGATGGGGGGGAATGCGGGCACCCAGTCGATGGCGGTCGCGGTGCGCGCGCTGGCGACGCGCGACCTGACGGGCTCGAACGCGTGGCGGGTCGTCCGCCGCGAAGTCATGGCCGGATTCCTGAACGGGGCCGTCTTCGCGATCATCATCGGCATCGTCGGCATGATCTGGTTCGGCAACCCGATGCTGGGCGTCGTCATCGCGATGGCCATGATCATCAACCTCGTCGTCGCGGGGCTTGCGGGCGTGTTGTTGCCCATCCTTCTGGACAAGGCCGGGGTGGACCCCGCGCTCGCCTCGGGCACCTTCGTCACGACGGTGACGGACGTCGTCGGGTTCTTCGCCTTCCTGGGTCTCGCAGGGCTCATCCTGCTATGACGGGGATCGACAAGGACGGCGCGCGCAAGGCCGCCTTCGCCCGCCGCAAGGCCGCCCGCGGGGCGGCCGGTCCCATCGTGACGGGGCCGCTGCTGGACGTGCTCGACGGGCATCGCGGCCGGCCGCTATCGGGCTACGCCCCCATCGGCACCGAGATCGATCCAGGCCCGGCGTTGCGCGCCATGGCCGAGGATGGGCCGGTCTGCCTGCCGGTGGTCGATGGACCGGACCGCCCCCTTCGGTTCCGCACCTGGACGGCGGGGCGCGAGATGATCGACGGCCCGTTCGGCGCGCCGGTGCCCGCGTCGGGCGAATGGATCGTCCCCGAGGTGCTGATCGTCCCGCTTCTGGCCTTCGACCGGCGGGGTGGGCGGCTTGGCTATGGCGGCGGTTTCTACGACCGCACGCTTGAAGTCCTTCGGCGCGCCGGCCCGATCACCGCCATCGGTTTCGCCTATGCGCTGCAAGAGGATGCCGGCCTGCCGCTCGAACCCACGGATGCCCTGCTCGACCTGATCGTGACCGAGCGCGAGGTGATCACACCCACGGGCTGACCACCCGGCGTGGGGGGCATCGAGCCTCGATCGAAGGCTAGAGTCGGAAGAGCCGCGAGAGGCTCAGCCCCGCATCCGTCACGTCGGCGAGCCGGGCGAGGAAATGCTCGGGCGCAAGGCCGGACGGCTGCACTTCGACCTTCGCGATGCCGTCGAGAAGCCGGAGCAGGCGCCGTTGGTGGATTCCCATGTGCGCTTGGAGGGGATCGGCGACGATCCCGGCGAAGGTGGTCACGAGCGATGCGACCATGGCGAGCGCAACGCCCGTCGCCACAACGAACCAGACGGGCAAGTCGACGGGGAAGACGCCGTACCAGACGCCTCCCAGGGCGGACCCGAGCGGGAAGCTGGCCACGGCCGAGGAATGGGCGACATATCCCGACACGATCGGCGCCAGCGAGGTGATCCCCGGTGTCGCGGTTCCGAAGAGCATTAGTCCGACCACGAGGACGATGAGCGAGGTCGTGATCTCGGCCACGGCCGAACGCAGGCCCGTATAGTCGTCGATCAATTTGCGGCTGACGGGGTCGAGCTTGGCTCCGCTCAGAAGGTCCGCGGCGATGCGCCGCTCGACCGCCCGCGCGACCGAGGTCCGCAGCAGGATCTTCCGCGATCCCAACCATGCGCCCGCGCGGCGGAGACGGGCGAGGCGACACGCGGCCGCCGCCAGCATGACCACCAGAAAGACCGGGGCCAAAGCGACGTTGAACGGCGCGCGCAGCATGTCCCAGCCGAGTGCGGCACGGTGCAGCGACAGCGTTCCGGGCAGCCGGAAATTGGCGCGGACGAAGCGCTCGACCTTGGCGCGCACATCCTCTGGGGGGCGGTTCATCTGGCGGATCCGTTCAGGCGGTGGGCTGTCTGCTGGGGGTGATGATATCGGAACCGTGCGCGCACGGCATCCTCGATCTTGCGCCGCGCGGGCGACCTTATGCGGCGGAACCGCGCCCGACCCCATGGAAAACGCGAGAGGCTTCTATATGGTGGACCAACCCGAAGGATCGCCCGCGAGGATGCCATGGCCGCGCACACCGAATTGACCGAAGCCGAGTACGACCTTTTCGTGATCGGAGGGGGCATCAACGGAACCGGCATCGCCCGCGATGCACAGGGCAGGGGCCTCAGCGTCTGCCTGGCCGAAATGGGCGACCTGGGCGGCGCGACGTCGTCGAAATCGACAAAGCTGTTCCACGGCGGTCTGCGCTACCTCGAATTCTTCGAGTTCGGTCTGGTCAAGAAGGCGCTCGTGGAACGAGAGGTGCTGCTCGAGGCGATGCCCCATATCTCGTGGCCGATGCGCTTCGTGCTGCCCTACACCAAGGACATGCGGTTCGAGGGCGAGACGCCGACCTCGAAACTGCTGAACACCGTGATGCCGTGGACCCGGGGCACGCGGCCCGACTGGATCATACGCATGGGCCTGTTCCTCTACGACAACCTCGGCGGCCGGAAGCACCTGAAGGGAACCGAGACGGTCGACCTGAGAGCGACGCCGGAGGGTGCGCCGCTGAAGGATCGCTTCACCAAGGCCTATGAATATTCCGACTGCTGGATCGAGGATTCGCGCCTCGTCGCGCTGAACGCCCGCGACGCCGAACAGCGCGGCGCCCGAATCCTGCCCCGCACCAAGGTCCGCACCGCCGAACGGGACGGGGCCAGCTGGCGCGTCACGGTCGAGGATGTCGAGACCGGCAAGGAAGAGGTGATCCTTGCCAAGGGCCTCGTGAACGCAGGCGGTCCGTGGGTCGAGAACGTGGTGAAGAACACGGTGAGGATGAACTCGTCCGAAGGGGTGCGGCTGGTGCGCGGCAGTCATATCGTGGTGCCAAGCCTCTATGACCATGGAAAGGCGTATTTCTTCCAGGGCCAGGACGGCCGCATCATCTTCGCGATCCCCTACGAGACCGACTTCACCCTGATCGGCACCACCGACAAGGACCACGGCCACGACCCCTCGGTGAAGCCCGAATGCACTCCCGAGGAACAGCAATACCTGTGCGACTTCGCGTCGGAATACCTCGAGAAGCCGGTGAAGCGCGAGGATATCGTGTGGACCTATTCCGGCGTTCGGCCGCTGTACGATGATGGCGCCAAGTCGGCGACGGCCGCGACCCGCGACTACGTCCTCAGCATCGACGCCGGCCCCGCGACCGACGGCCCACTGGGAAGCGAGCCGCCGCTGCTGTCGATCTTCGGGGGCAAGATCACGACCTACCGCAAGCTGGCCGAGCAGGCGATGGCGAAGCTCAAGCCCTACTACGTCCAGATGACGGGCGACTGGACGGCGCGCGTGCCCCTGCCGGGTGGCGATTTCCCCGTGGACGGGGTAGAGCGGCTGATCGACGACCTGAAGGCGGCGCATCCGTCCCTGTCCGACTACCATGCCCGCCGCCTCGTCCGCGCCTACGGCACCGAGGCGCAGAAGGTCTGCGAGGGCGGCGATCTGGGCCGCGATTTCGGCGCGACCCTCACCGAGGCCGAGGTGCGCTGGCAGATGGATCACGAATACGCCCGCACCGCCGAGGATGTCGTCTGGCGCCGCACCAAGCTGGGCCTGCGTCTGACCGAGGCCGAGATCGCGGCCCTGGACGACTGGATGCAGGGCGAGCGGCGTGTGGCTCAGGCGGCCGAATAGGGCGCAGTTCTCAGCAACATCAGACGAGGGGGGAGGGGCAGAATGACCCACATCATGGCGATCGACCAGGGCACGACGTCGAGCCGCGCGATCATTTTCGACGCCGACATGAAGATCGTCGCAAGCGCGCAGGAAGAGTTCGAACAGCACTACCCCCGCTCGGGCTGGGTCGAGCACGACCCCTCGGACCTGTGGTCCTCGACCGCCGCGTGCTGCCGGTCCGCGATCGAAAAGGCCGGCGTGCCGGAGACGGACATCGCCGCCATCGGCATCACCAATCAGCGCGAGACAGTCGTGGTCTGGGAAAAGGCGACCGGCAAGGCGATCCACAACGCCATCGTCTGGCAGGACCGCAGGACATCGGAAATCTGCAACGATCTGAAGGCCGACGGCTACGAGAAGCAGGTGATCGAAAAGACCGGCCTGCTGCTCGACCCGTATTTCTCGGGCACCAAGCTGAAATGGATTCTCGACAATGTGGAGGGCAGCCGCGAGCGGGCACGCAAGGGCGAGCTGCTGTTCGGCACGGTGGACACCTACCTGATCTGGCGGATGACCGGCGGCAAGAGCCACGTCACGGACGCCACCAATGCGTGCCGGACGCTGATGTACGACAGCTTCAAGGGCCGCTGGTCCACGACGATCTGCAAGATGCTCGACATCCCGATGGAGATGCTGCCCCGGGTCTGCGACAGCGCCTGCGAGTTCGGCATGACGCGGCATGACCTCTTCGGGCGCGAGATCCCCATCCTTGGCGTCGCGGGCGACCAGCAGGCGGCCACGATCGGGCAGGCGTGCTTTCGACCGGGGATGCTGAAATCCACCTACGGCACCGGCTGCTTCGCCCTTTTGAACACCGGGGACGAGCCGGTGCGGTCGCAGAACCGCCTTTTGACCACGGTGGCCTACCAGCTGAACGGCAAGCCGACCTATGCGCTTGAAGGGTCGATCTTCGTCGCCGGTGCGGTGGTGCAATGGCTGCGCGACGGGCTGAAGATCATCCGCTCCGCCTCCGAAACGCAGGCCTTGGCGGAACGGGCGGATGAGGGGCAGGACCTGGTGCTTGTGCCGGCCTTCGTGGGCCTCGGCGCGCCCTACTGGAATGCCGAATGCCGTGGCGCGATCTACGGTCTGACCCGCGGGTCAGGCCCCGAGGAGTTCGCCAAGGCGGCGCTGGAATCGGTCGGCTACCAGACCCGCGACCTGCTGGAGGCGATGTCGGACGACTGGCGCGACCTCAGCGACCCCGAGACCCTGCGCGTCGATGGCGGGATGAGTGCGTCCGACTGGGCCATGCAGTTCCTGTCGGACATCATAGGGGCCAAGGTCGACCGGCCCGAGGTGCTGGAAACCACGGCGCTGGGGGCGGCCTGGCTGGCCGGTTGGCAGGCTGGCGTCTATCCCGACATGGAGGGCTTTGCGGATCGCTGGCGCCTTGATCGCTCGTTCGAGCCGTCGATGGAGGACGGCGACCGCGAGCGGAAATACGACCGCTGGAAGCGCGCCGTCGACGCGACGATGTCGGTCTGAGGCGGCGAACGCGGACAATTCGAACGGACAAGGCGCGCCGGCAGGGTTGGCGCGGCCGGATCAAGCGCCCACATAGCAGCGTCGGGGGGCCTTGGCACTCCGGCGCGGGGTGTCTAAGACTTCCCACGATTTGACGGCAGGCAGACGGAAAGGTCCGGTCCCCATGCACGACCCCTACGAGCACTACATGAACAACCTTGTCCCCATGGTGGTCGAGCAGACCAGCCGTGGCGAACGGGCCTACGACATCTTCTCGCGTCTGCTGAAGGAGCGGATCATCTTCCTCTCGGGTCCCGTCCATGACGGGATGTCGAGCCTCATCGTGGCGCAGCTTCTGCACCTCGAGGCCGAGAATCCGAAGAAGGAAATCTCGATGTACATCAACTCGCCCGGCGGAGTGGTGACGAGCGGCCTGTCGATCTACGACACGATGCAGTACATCCGCCCGAAGGTCTCCACGCTGGTCGTGGGGCAGGCGGCCTCGATGGGGTCGCTGCTGCTGACCGCGGGCGAAAAGGGGATGCGCTTCTCGCTGCCCAACAGCCGTGTGATGGTCCACCAGCCCTCCGGCGGGTATCAGGGTCAGGCGACGGACATCATGATCCACGCCCAGGAAACGCAGAAGCTGAAGGACCGGCTGAACCAGATCTACGTCAAGCACACCGGCCAGGATCTGGAAACGGTCGAGGCCGCGCTCGAGCGCGACCGCTTCATGAGCCCCGAGGACGCGAAGGAGTGGGGCCTCATCGACGAGATCGTCGAGAACCGGAAGGATCGCGAAGAGGCCACGTGAGGCCTCTCACCGCACCGTTAAGAACGACCGGTTTTTTGCGATTGCGGGCACCCGGCACCCGGCCTAGGCTTGGGAAACGGTGAGCAAGACGTACGAAAAGAGGGGCGGACGCCCCCGAAGGATGGCCCATGGCGAACAACTCAGGCGACAGCAAGAACACGCTCTACTGTTCCTTCTGCGGGAAAAGCCAGCATGAGGTGCGAAAGCTGATCGCAGGTCCGACCGTCTTCATCTGCGATGAATGCGTCGAGCTGTGCATGGACATCATCCGCGAGGAGACGAAGTCCTCGGGCCTCAAGGCGACCGATGGCGTCCCGACGCCAAAGGAGATCTGCCAGGTCCTCGACGATTACGTGATCGGCCAGCGGGTCGCCAAGCGGGTCCTCTCGGTCGCGGTGCACAACCACTACAAGCGGTTGAACAACGCCGGGAAGTCCGAGATCGAGCTGAACAAGTCGAACATCCTGCTGATCGGCCCGACGGGCTGCGGCAAGACGCTTCTGGCCCAGACGCTTGCCCGGATCCTCGACGTGCCGTTCACCATGGCCGACGCGACCACCCTGACCGAAGCCGGCTACGTGGGCGAGGATGTCGAGAACATCATCCTCAAGCTGCTGCAGGCGTCGGAATACAATGTCGAGCGGGCGCAGCGGGGCATCGTCTATATCGACGAGGTCGACAAGATCACGCGCAAGTCGGACAACCCCAGCATAACCCGCGACGTGTCGGGCGAGGGGGTCCAGCAGGCGCTTCTGAAGATCATGGAAGGCACCGTCGCCTCGGTGCCGCCGCAGGGCGGGCGCAAGCAGCCCCAGCAGGAGTTCCTGCAGGTGGACACGACCAACATCCTGTTCATCTGCGGTGGCGCCTTTGCGGGGCTCGAGAAGATCATCGCGCAGCGCGGCCAGGGCTCGTCCATCGGCTTTGGCGCCGATGTAAAGGACAAGGAAGCCCGCGGCATCGGCGAGACGTTCCAGGAACTCGAGCCCGAGGATCTGCTGAAGTTCGGCCTGATCCCGGAATTCGTGGGCCGTCTGCCCGTCATCGCCACGCTCGAGGACCTGGACGAGGAAGCGCTCGTCACGATCCTCACCCAGCCGAAGAACGCCTTGGTCAAGCAGTACCAGCGCCTGTTCGAGCTTGAGGACGTGAAGCTCAGCTTCACCGAGGATGCGCTGGTAGCAATTGCCAAGCGCGCGATCGAACGCAAGACCGGCGCACGAGGCCTGCGCTCGATCATGGAGGACATCCTGCTCGACACGATGTTCGACCTGCCGGGCACCGATGGCGTCGAAGAGGTCGTGGTGAACGACGAGGCTGTGACCTCTCCGGACAAGGCGCCGCTGATGATCTATGTCGACCAGAAGGAAAGCGCTTCGGCAGGCTGAAAGCCTCTGCATCGCTTCAGGCGCCCCGGTCGAATGGCCGGGGCGTTTCACGTTTCAGGCACTGCGCCCGGTAGTTTCCCTAACGAAGATGAATGAGGAACAGATGGATATCTCGCGTATCTCGACCGGCGGACCGTTCGAAGAGCGGATCGGTTACTCGCGCGCTGTCGTGGCCGGCGGGTTCGTTTTCGTGGCCGGAACGGTCGGAGCGGGGGACGACGTGGTCGAGCAATGCCGAGCGGCGCTGGCCACGATCGGCAAGGCGCTCGACGAAGCAGGATCGGGTTTCGATCGGGTGGTGCGGGTGACCTACTACCTGCCCGACAGTTCCGAGTTCGAGCCCTGCTGGCCGACGCTGCGCGAGACGTTCGGGGCGCATCCGCCCGCGGCCACGATGGTGCAATGCGCCCTGATCGACCCGAAATACCGCATCGAAATCGAGGTAACGGCCCTCGCGTGACGAGGCGGCCCCGCTGGACCTTCGTGGGCTGTTGCGCCATATGAGGGGCAGTCGGGAACGGAGTGGACCATGGGTATTCTCAAGCGCGCCCTGCAGGCCGTCACGTGGTGGAACGGTGCTACGCTGAACACGCTGCTCGATACGTGGCGGCATGGAACCCGCGTGGGTGAGGACGCGTCCGGAAACGTGTTCTACCAGTCCGAGGGCGGCAAGCGCCGCTGGGTCATCTTCAACGGCGAGGCCGAGGCGACCCGCGTCGCTCCCGAATGGCACGGCTGGCTGCACCACACCTGGGACGAGCCGCCGACCGTGCGCCCGCTGCCGAAGAAGGCGTGGGAAAAGCCGCATTTGCCCAACCTGACCGGCACGCCCGCGGCCTATGCGCCAGCCGGCTCGATCCGCCGCGAGTCCCCGGCCGAGCGCAGCGACTACGAGGCCTGGACCCCGGAATGATCCGCGCGCTCTGCCTGATGACGTGTCTTGCGGGCCCTGCATTCGCCCAGGACATCGAAGTCACGCCGCTGCCGGGCGCCGAGGACTTGTTCTCGGGCGAGACCGACAGCGAGCAGCTGCAGGAGGATTGGGACAACGGCATCATGACGCCGCTTGGCCCGGATGCCTCTTCGGATCCGGACGAGACACGGGAACGGGTCGTGCGCGGCTCGGCGGCGGTGCTGCGCATCCTCGACAAGCTAACGGGCGACGTTCACGACATGACGCTGGCGGTCGGCGAGGGAGGCTCCGTCGGCCGGCTCGAGGTAGAGCTGAGCGAGTGCCGCTACCCCGAGCAGAACCCCTCGGGCAACGCCTATGCGTTCCTGACGATCCACGAGGATGGCGACCAGAACGCCGATTTCTCCGGTTGGATGATCGCTCAGGCCCCGGCGCTGAACGCGCTCGAGCATCCGCGCTATGACGTCTGGGTAATGCGCTGCAACACCTGATCCGGACTGTCGAATACCGCCCTCGGGTCGAACCGGGCGGGCTGGCGGACGGCTGCGTCCAATCGCCGGTGGTACGCGTCGCGCGGAATTTCGACTGCGCCGAGCGTGGCGAGATGGGGCGTGATGAACTGCGTGTCGAACAGCGTGTAGCCGCCCTGGCGTAGCCGGTCGCAGAGATAGACGAGGGCGATCTTCGACGCATCTCGGCGGAGCGAGAACATCGATTCGCCGAAGAACGCGCCGCCCAGCGAGACCCCGTAGACCCCGCCCACCAAGGCTGCCTCCTCCCATAACTCGATGGAATGCGCATGGCCGGCGGCGAAGAGGGCGCTGTAGATCGACGCGATCTCGTCGTTGATCCACGTCTCGTCGCGATCCGCACAGCCGGCGATGACGCCGTCGAAATCGCGATCGAAGGTGATCCGGAACGGCTCGGTCCGGATGCGCCGGCGGAGGGACCGCGAGATGTGGAATCCGTCGAGCGGAAGAATGCCGCGCTGCCGGGGGTCCAGCCAGTAGATATCCTGCGCGTCGCGGCCCTCGGCCATCGGGAAGATGCCCTGGCCATAGGCCGCAAGCACGAGCTCGGGCGTCAGCCGCTGGGATGTCACTCCAACGTCCGGGCGAGCCAATCTTCGAGCCAGTGGATCGTGTAGTCGCCGCTTTGCACAGCCTGCTCGTCGAGCAGGGCGTGGAACAGCGGCACGGTCGTGTCGACGCCGTCCACGATCAACTCGCCCAGGGCGCGGCGCAGGCGGGCGAGCGCCTCTGGCCGGTCGCGACCATGGACGATCAGCTTGCCGATCAGCGAGTCGTAATAGGGCGGAATCCGGTAGCCGTTATACAGCGCCGAATCCATCCGCACCCCGAGGCCGCCCGGGGCGTGATACTGCGTCACCCGGCCGGGGCTGGGAGAGAAGCTGGGCAGCTTTTCGGCGTTGATCCGCACCTCGATCGCGTGGCCGTTGATCCGCAGGTCGTCCTGGGTGAAGGACAGCGGCTCGCCGGCTGCGATGCGGATCTGCTCGCGGACGAGGTCCACGCCGAAGATCGCCTCGGTCACAGGGTGCTCGACCTGCAGGCGGGTGTTCATCTCGATGAAGTAGAACTCGCCGTCCTCGTAGAGGAACTCGATCGTGCCGGCGCCAGCATAGCCGATCCGGGCGACGGCGTCGGCGCAGGTGGCGCCGATCTCGGCGCGCTGCTCGGGCGTGATGGCGGGGCCGGGGGCTTCCTCGAACACCTTCTGGTGGCGGCGCTGGAGCGAGCAATCGCGTTCGCCCAGGTGGACGGCGTTGCCCTTGCCGTCGCCGAAGACCTGCACCTCGATATGGCGGGGGGCGCCGAGGTATTTCTCGAGGTAGACCTCGTCATTGCCGAACGCTGCCTTGGCTTCGGAGCGGGCGGTGTAGAAGGCGTGCTCGAGATCGGCCGGCGTGCGGGCCAGTTTCATGCCGCGGCCACCGCCGCCGGCCGTGGCCTTGACGATCAGCGGGAACCCGATCTCGGCCCCTTCCTTCTTGGCGGCCTCGATATCTTGGACGCCGCCTTCCGATCCGGGGACGCAGGGCACACCGAGGGCGCGCATCGTCTCCTTGGCGGTGATCTTGTCGCCCATGATCCGGATGTGCTCGGCCTTGGGGCCGATGAAGGTCAGCTGGTGGTCCTCGACGATCTGCACGAACTCGGCGTTTTCGGAGAGGAAGCCGTAGCCGGGATGGATCGCCTGGGCGCCCGTGACCTCGCAGGCCGAGATGATCGAGGGGAAATTCAGGTAGCTCTGCGCCGCCGAGGGCGGGCCGATGCAGACGGATTCGTCGGCCATGCGCACATGCATCGCGTCGGAATCGGCGGTCGAGTGGACGGCCACCGTGCCGATCCCCATCTCGCGGGCGGCCCGGATGATGCGAAGCGCGATCTCGCCGCGGTTGGCGATGAGGATCTTGTCGAACATGCGCGCCTCAGCCGAGGATCAGGAGGGGGGCGCCGAACTCGACCGGCGCACCGTCGTCCACGATAATCTCGCGGACCGTGCCGGAGCGGGGCGCGGGGATGTGGTTCATCGTCTTCATCGCCTCGATGATGAGAAGGGTCTGCCCCTCTTCGACGGTGTCACCGACCTTGATGAAGTTCTGCGCGCCCGGTTCGGGGGCCAGGTAGACCGTGCCTACCATGGGTGAGGTCACAGCACCCGGATCGCTCGCCGGATCGGCGGGGGCTTCGGCTTGCGCCGGTGCCGGCTGCCCCTGCGGCGCGGCCGGGGCAGCGGGCACGTGGACCTGCTGCTGCTGCGGGGCCTGCGGCTGTAGGCGCGACACCCGGACGTCGAGGCTGTCCGCCTCGGCGTATTCCCGTTTCACCCGCAACTCGGTCAGGTCGTTCTCGCGCAGAAGTTCCGCAAGTGCCTGAATGAATGCCACGTCACGATCGTGGGAAGTGTCGGTCATGCCGTCCTCGTCCTTGGCCGGACCCGGGATGATCGGGTCGTCATCGGCCCCCTATAGGACAGCCGCGCCCGGGTTGGAAGGCGCGAGCGCCCGTGGCGGGATGTCGGTACAGGTCGTCTCTTTCGGGTAACGCTTGGTTCACACGTCCGCTGCGCACCTTGACCGATCTTCCCCCGGCCATACGGTCCCTTCGTTCAAAAGCCGGAAGGGGTGCCAAACTTGAGAAACATCGTTCTATGTCTCGTTGCCGTGACCGCAGTGGGCGGCTGCGTGATGGATCCGGTCGGCATCTCCGCGACCGACGAGCCGGTTCAGGGGCCCCAGATGCCGCGCGACGTCAGTGCCGCGGCGCTTGCGGCCTTGCCCAGGGGCATGTCGCCGCAATTCCTGATCAAGGACGGGGCGGACTGCTATGGTCTGGCGCTCGAGGCGAGCGACCCCGTGCGGGGCGTGCCGCTGCTGAACGACGCAGGCCAACAAGTTTGCGATGCCTGAGGCACCCGCCGATACGGAGGCTCGGCGTGCCGTCGCGCCCGTCCGCGTCTATCCAGGGCCCCCGCCCGAGGCGCCGCGCCTGACGCTGGGGGAGCCGATCGAGACGATCCGCGTGCCGCCCCGCGACGCGCGGGCGATCCGGGTGCCGGCGGGGCACGTCCTGCGCATCCTGTCGGTCGAGGGGCCGCAGGTTGGCGACCTGAACCTTTTCGCGGCGGGCGACCTGTCCGAGCGGTTCTTCTCGGGCAAGACCCGCGCGCTGCATGGCACCCACGTGACGACGGGAGATGCCTTGTGGTCCTGCCTTCCCTACCTGCGTCCGATGGCGCAGATCGTCGGGGACAGTTTGGACTGGTACGGCACCGACGCGTGGGGCTGCCGCGTCCATGACGTGATCGGCACGCGCTGCGATCCCTACACCGCGAAGCTGCTCAGCGGCGTGGACTATCACCGCTGCTGCCATTCGAACCTGACCCGTGCCCTGTCAGAGGCGACCGGGCTGCCGCCGCTCGAGGCGGAAACCCACGTGCATGACGTGCTCAACGTCTTCATGTGCACCGGCTTCGATCCCGAGGGGCGCTACATCATGAAGGCGAGCCCCGTTCGCCCGGGAGACCACCTGGACCTGCTGGCGCGGATCGACCTGCTGGCCGTCCTGTCGACCTGCCCGGGCGGCGATTGCAGCGCCGGCCATTCCTCGGACGACGCGCCGTGCCATCCGCTGGAGATGCAGGTGCTGACGGCCGAGGGCGAACTGCCCGCGCCGCCCGCGCCGTCGGCCTACGATCGCTCTCACGGGCTCTGACGGGCGACCATCAGGCGGGCGGGTCCGCGGAAGTGGTAGATGGGTGCGATCCGCGCGGGCTCTGCCATGACGAGGTTCGGGTGACGCTCGAACAGGACCCTGAGGGCAATCTCGATCTCCAGCCGCGCGAGCGGTGCGCCGAGGCAGAAATGCGCGCCGGCCCCGAAGGCACTGTGGGTCGGACCCGTGCGCGAGGGGTCGAGCCTGTCGGGTTCGGGATAGGCCTCGGGGTCGCGGTTCGCGGCGCCAAGCAGCAGGCCGATGCGCTGGCCGCGTCGGAAGGGATGGCCGAAGAGTTCGACATCCTCATGAACCCAGCGGGTGAAGAGGTGCAGAGGCGGATCGAGCCGCAGCAGTTCATCCGCGAGGCCGGGCGCGGGCGCGCCGCCGCCGGCCAGGTGGATGACCGCGTTGCCAAGCGCGTGGACGGTCGCCTCGTGGCCCGCATTCATCAGCAGGATCGCGGTGGCGACCCGCTCGGCATCCTCGAGGTCATCGGCGGTGACGAGCGCGGTCAGCATGTCGTCCTGCGGGTCGGTGCGGCGCGCGGCGATCTCGGCTTGCATCCGTGAGGCAAAGGCGGCGGCGGCCGACGCGGCGGCGTCCTCGTCCGCGCGGGTCCGGCCGGCCTGGTACATGCCGACCATGTCATGCGACCAGCGCAGAAGCTGGTCGGCCATGTCCTCGGGCAGACCGATCAGCGGCGCGATGGTGCGGACGGGCAGGGGCGCCGCGTAATGCGCCACCAGGTCGAACGGGTCCGCGGGGGCAACGTCGAGCAGCTCGTGGCAGAGGGCCTCGATCCGGGGGGCAAGCGCCGCGACGCGGGACGAGGTGAAGGCCGTCAGCACCTGCCGCCTCAGCCGCGCGTGCCGCGGCCCGTCGAGTTCGAGCATCGAGTGATCCTCGACCGCGTAGAACGCGAGGAGGTGATCGGGCACCGCGGCGCGGAAGCCCTCGGGCGCCTCGCGCCCCAATCTGCGGTCGCGCAGCAGCGCCGAGACGGCGCGGTGCGTGGTTGCCACCGGCAGGTCGTAGTCGTCCCAGAACACGATCTCGCCCAGCGCGCGGGCGCGGGCGTAGAAGGGATAGGGATCGGCGATGAAATCGGGGGCGGTCGGGTCTTGGCGCACATGTTCCATGGGGTGGATCTACGCCGCCGCGCGCGGGATCGACAATGCGGAAGCTCAGGCCGGGTGGAGTTGCAGATCCGCGATGCGGGTTTCGCGCAGCCCGAGGAAGGAGAGGGCCGCCTCCTCGTGATCGAACACCCGCGCGATGACCACGTTGAACGGCTCCCACGCACGAAGCGACATGCGCGCGACCTTCTGGCCCTGCGGCGTCGGCGCGTAGAAGGACATGAGCGTGTCGCCGTCCCCCGCACGCCCGGAAACCCTGAGCGCGTTGAACTTCAGCAGGTCCGAGGGGGTCACGGAGAAGGTGCTGACCGCCGACAGGTCTATCAGCTGCTTCTGACCCGGGCGAAAGTCGGGATGGCGGATATACTCGGCAAAGGCCTGCATCCCGTCATGGACAGACGCCCGGCTTCTGTAACGGACGAAAACCAGGCCCCTCTCGGGAAAGATTTTGACGGCGATCGGCACAAGCTGAATCCGCAACTCCAGGATCCGCGCCGCGGAGTTGCGGCGCGGTCTGATGGTCAGGCTACCAGATTCGGAGGGTCTCAGTCTATCGCCTTGAAATTGAATTCGCCCCCATCCTTGATGCCCGAGAACCACCTTGCGGTGACCGTCTTGGTCTTGGTGTAGAACCGGAAGGCGTCGGGGCCGTACTGGTTCAGGTCGCCGAACGCCGATTTCTTCCAGCCGCCGAAGGTGTGGTAGGACAGGGGCACGGGGATGGGGAAGTTGATCCCGACCATGCCGACATTGACCCGGTGCGCGAAGTCGCGGGCGGTGTCGCCGTCGCCGGTGTAGATCGCGACGCCGTTGCCGTACTCGTTCTCCATCACCAGCTTCAGCGCCTCTTCGTAGCTGGCCGCGCGGACCTGGCTGAGGACGGGGCCGAAGACTTCCTGGCGGTAGATCTCCATGTCGGGCGTCACGTTGTCGAACAGGGTCGGGCCCAGGAAGAACCCGCTCTCGTAGCCCTGCATCCGGAAGTCGCGCCCGTCGGCCAGAAGCGTGGCGCCTTCCTCGACGCCCTTGTCGATCAGTCCCTTCACGCGGTCGCGCGCGGCGCCGGTGATGAGCGGGCCGAAATCCACGTCCTCGCCGGCGGTGTAGGGGCCGACCCGCAGCGCCTCGACCCGGGGCATCAGCTTTTCGATCAGCCGGTCCGCGGTTTCCTCGCCCACCGGAACGGCGACCGAGACGGCCATGCAGCGCTCGCCCGCGGCCCCGTAGCCCGCGCCCAGCAGCGCGTCGGCGGCCTTGTCGAGATCAGCGTCGGGCATGACGACCAGGTGGTTCTTGGCCCCGCCGAAGCACTGCGCGCGCTTGCCGTTCGTGGCCGCGCGGCCATAGATATACTGCGCGATCGGGGTCGAGCCGACGAAGCCCACGCCCTGGATCGTCTCGTTGTCGAGGATGGCGTCGACCGCCTCCTTGTCACCGTGGACGACCTGCAGCACGCCGTCCGGCAACCCTGCCTCCTTCAGAAGCTCGGCCAGCATCATCGAGCACGAGGGCGTCCGCTCGGACGGCTTGAGGATCATCGCGTTGCCGCAGGTCAGCGCCGGGGCGAGCTTCCACAGCGGGATCATCGCGGGGAAGTTGAATGGCGTGATTCCGGCCACGACGCCCAAAGGTTGCCGCATGGAGTAGAGGTCGATGCCCGAGCCGCCGTCATCGGTGAACTCGCCTTTCAGCATGTGTGGCCCGCCCATGCAGACCTCGACCACCTCGAGTCCGCGCTGCACGTCGCCGCGCGCATCCGGAAGGGTCTTGCCATGCTCGCGGCTGATCGCCTCCGCCAGGGCGTCCATGTTCTCGTTGATGAGCTGGCCGAACTTCATCATCACCCGCGCGCGGCGCTGCGGATTGGTCGCGGCCCATCCCTTCTGCGCCTCGGCGGCCTTTGCGACGGCCGCGTTCACCTCGTCGGCGCTGGCGAGCGGCACGGTCGCCTGAACCTCGCCCGTCGCGGGGTTGAACACGTCCGCGGTGCGGCCCGAGCCGCCCGCGACCTGCGCGCCGTCGATCCAGTGCTTGATCTCGTACATGTGGTCCTCCGGTGAAATACGTTGCCCAGAGCATGGCCTTGCAAATTGCGCGGCTCAAGCCAAAGAATGGCGAAGTCGTTTTGCATATTTGCAAGGATGCGCGTGTGAATTGGGACGATGCCCGCATATTCCTCGGGGTCGCGCGGGCCGGTGGGCTGACCGTGGCGAGCCGGCAGCTAAGGCTCGATCCCGCGACGCTGGGGCGGCGGGTGGTTCGGCTCGAGGCGGACCTTGGTGCGGCGCTATTCGTGAAGGGACCGCAGGGATACCGCCTGACGCAAGAGGGGGTGCGCCTGTTCGATCACGCCGAACGTGCCGAAAGCGCCTTGGCCGCCGCCGAGTCCGAGCTTCAGGGCGCCCTCTCCGGCGCCGTTCGCATTGGCGCGCCCGAGGGTTGCGCCACCTACCTGCTGCCGGCCGTCACCGCCCGCATGGCCGAGGCGCATCCAGGCCTCGAGATCGAGATCGTGGCCCTGCCGCGCGTCTTCGATCTGAACCGGCGCGAGGTGGATATGGCCGTTTCGGTCTCGCGCCCCACGACGGGGCGGATCACGGTGCAGAAGATCGCCGATTACGGGCTGAGCCTTGCCGCGCATCGCGAGTACCTCGCCGCGCATCCGGTGGCGGATGCCGAAGGCCTGCCGGGGCACCGCGTCGTCGGCTACGTGCCGGACATGATCTTCGACCGCGAACTCGACTACCTGGGCGAGATCGGGGTGGATCGGGTGGACCTCGCCTCGTCCTCGGTGGTCGTGCAGGCCCAGTGGATTGCGCGGGGCAGGGGCATCGGCGTGATCCACGACTTCATGTTGGGCCACCTGCCGGGGGTGGAGCGCGTCCTGCCCCACCGCATCGCGCTGACCCGCGCGTTCTGGCTGCTGCGCCCGGCAGGTGACGTTCGCGCCGCCCGGCTGGATGCCTTCGCCGAGGATTTGGTGGCGGGCCTCCGCACCGAAATCAGGGGCGCCGACACTCGTAGTTGACAGGTCACATGCGCCGCGCCCACGCTGGGATTCTGGGTTGCAAAGGAGGACAACATGCGGATCGAGCGAGTGATCTCGAACAAGGGCGCCGAGGTGCTGACCATCGCGCCGAACGCCAGCGTCGGCGACGCCGCCATCCTGCTGTCGGAAAAGCGGATCGGCGCCGTCGTCGTCTGCGTGCCGGGCGAAGCGCCCGAGGGCATCCTGTCCGAGCGTGACATCGTGCGCGAGCTGGGCCGTTCGGGCGCAGGGTGCCTGCAGCAGACCGTGGCCGACCTGATGACGCGCGACATCAGGACCTGCGGCTTGTCCGACGCTTTGGACGACGTGCTGTCGATCATGACCGAAGGGCGCTTCCGCCACATGCCGGTGATCGCGGACGGCCAGATGGTGGGCATCGTCTCGATCGGCGACATCGTCAAATCGCGCCTCAACGAGCTGTCGATGGAGCGTGACGCGCTGGAAGGCATGGTGATGGGGCACTGATCCGCCCTTGCGCTCTCTGGCGCAGTAATGTTGCGTAGCGCGCGAAACGTCAGGGAGGGCGCGATGCGCACCGCATTGTATCCGGGGACCTTCGATCCGGTCACCGAGGGCCATATCGACATCATCAGGCGGGCGACGGCGCTGGTCGACCGCCTGGTGATCGGCGTCGCGATCAACCGCGACAAGGCCCCCTTGTTCTCCCTGGAAGAGCGCGTCGCCCTGATCGAGGCCGAGTGCGGCGACATCGCGCGCGAAACCGGCTGCGAGATCGAAGTCCACCCGTTCGAGAACCTGCTGATCGACTGTGCCCGAGACGTCGGCGCGCGGATCATCGTCCGTGGCCTGCGGGCGATCGCGGATTTCGAATACGAGTACCAGATGGTCGGGATGAACCGTCAGCTCGACGACACGATCGAGACGGTCTTCCTCATGGCCGATGCCGAGCATCAGGCGGTGGCCTCGAAACTGGTCAAGGAGATCGCCCGCCTCGGCGGCGACATCAGTCCGTTCGTCTCGCCCCGTGTCCGCACCGCGCTGATCGAGAAGTACCGCGCGAGGTAGCCCTTGCACGACCTGCATCCCCGACGCTAGAAGGCCGCGTCCGGGCGGTTAGCTCAGTTGGTAGAGCGCTTCGTTTACACCGAAGATGTCGGGGGTTCGAGCCCCTCACCGCCCACCATCCCGACACCAGACGGAGAGCCCCGTGCCAGAGCTCAGCCTGCGCCGCAGCCGCCCCTTCGATCCCGACCCGCTGGGCCGGCTGCTGACGGATCCCGCGGACCTCGCCCTCGTCAACCCGAGCGCCAAGCAGCCCTTCGACCCGATGGAATGGCTGGAAACCTGGCTGAACGAGGCCGGCGACGCCGCCTACTACGTGCAGGACGAAACCGGCCGCGACGTGGGCTTCTTCGGCCTGCGCGAAGGCATCGGCCCCGAGCAGCGCCACCTGGTCTTCGTCTTCCTGGCCCCCGAGGTGCGCGGAGGGTCCGGGCGCGACCTGATCGCCCTGATCGAGGGCGCCGCGCATGAGCTCGACGCGCTGACGATCACGCTGAAGGTCGAGCTCGACAACGCCCCGGCGCTCGCGCTCTATCGCGGCGCCGGGTTCGAAGAGCTTGGGCAGTCGGGCGGCATGGCCACGATGCGCAAGGACCTTGGCTAGCGCCTAGAGGCGCGTCACCCGCCACGTCGCGACCTGGCTGTAGGTCTCGCCCGGCTTCAGGTCGATGCTCGGCCACTCAGCGCGGCCCGGCGCATCGGGCCAGAACTGGGGCTCGAACGCGAAGGCGGCGTGGAGCGGGTAGTCGTGCCCGTGGATCGTCTCTTCGCCCTCGACCGCGAACTTGTGCATTCCGAAGACCTGCAGCCCCGGCGCTGTCGTGGCCATGTCCAGCGCGACGCCGGCTTCAGGGCTTTCCAGCCGCAGCGCTGGCCGCATGGGACCGGCCGCGCGCGCCAGGCAGAAGTTGTGGTCGAAATCGGGGTCCGTCGCCGGGTCGAGCGTGCGGGGCGACCGGAAGTCGAACTCCGTCCCTTCGACGGGGCGGATCTCGCCCGTCGGGAGCGTATCGTCATCGGTCGGCAGGTAGGCGTCGGCATGGATCGTCAGCCGCTGTCCGCCCCAGCCATGCGGGGGCTGCGCCGTCCAGAACCCGTGATGCGCCAGGTTCATCAGGGTCACGGCATCCGTCGTGCCCGTCAGCTCGTGCACCAGCGTGTCGCCCTCCAGCGCATAGCGCGACCGGATCACCTTGTTGCCGGGGAAACCGCCTTCGCCGCCCTGCAGGTCGATGCGCAGGGTGACCTCGGTATTTGTCTGCGACTCGATCTCCCACGTCTTGCGGTGAGTGCTGGCGGCGCCGGAATGCAGCGTGTTCCGCCCGTTCTCGTTGACCTCGAACCGGTGCGGTTCTCCCGCGATTTCGGCCTCGGCACCGCCGACACGGTTCGCGAGGGGGCCGATGACCGTGCCGAAGATCGACATGATGCGCCCGTAGGCGGCCGCGTCGGGCGACCCCAGGACCAGCGGGAAATCCACGCCGGACAGGCGCAAATCCTGCAGCGCGGCGCCGAAATCGAGGATCACCGCCGTCAGGGTGCCGTTGTCCAGTGTCACGCGCCGGATTGTCCGCCCGTCCGGCAATGTGCCGCTCAAAAAGTCCTGCGGATTGTCGCTCATGGGTGTCTCCTCGCCGGGGTGATCGGAACGGTCCGACCGACCGTCCGTTAGTGTCCCGTAAGATCGGGCTCGTCCCGGTCCCAATGAGAAATGGAGTACAAAATGTCCAAGGGTTTTCTGATCGCTGGCGTCTCCGCACTCGCTTTTTCCGGTGCGGCCTACGCACAGACCGCGGCCACCGCGACCACCGACCTGAACCTGCGCGCGGGTCCCGGTCCGAACTATGAGATCGTCGGCCTGATCGACGCCGAAGGCGCCGTCGACATCCAGCGCTGCGTCGCAAGCGAAGCGTGGTGCGAGGTCACCTATGACGGCACCACCGGCTGGGCCTACAGCAACTACCTCACCGCGACGGTCGAGGAAGAGCCCACCGTCGTCGCCGAGAGCTATGATACGCTCCAGATCGAGCGTGTCGAACGTGGCGGCCTCGGCAATATCGGTGTGGGCACCGCCACCGGCGCGATCGCCGGTGCGCTTCTGGGCGGTCCGATCGGTGCCGCGGCCGGTGCAGCCGCCGGCAGCGCGATCGGTGGCGCCACGCCGACCGAGACCGTGACAACCTATGTTCGCGAGAATCCGGTCGATCCGGTCTACCTCGAAGGTGAGGTCGTGGTCGGCGCCGGCATCCCCGAGGGTGTCGAGGTCTACACCGTGCCCGAGGCTGAATACCAGTACGCCTACGTAAACGGCTCGCCGGTCATCATCGACAACGAGCGCCGCATCGTCCACGTCGTGCGCTGAACCAAGATCAGATGAGAATGCGGGGCGGCTCCTTCGGGGGCCGCCCTTTTTCGTGGCGCTACAGGATCACCCGCGGCTCGGGCCGGCCGCGTCCGGCGTCGGGGCTGCGGAAGGTCTTGCCATGGCCCGGTTCGGCCGACACGGCCTCTTCGGGCAATCCGACCATGGCCGAGGTCACGTAGAGCGACGTCAGATCCGGCCCTCCGAACGATGGGCAGGTGATTTGCCTGGCCGGCAGCCGGACCTCGGATTCGTATGCGCCGTCTGCGTCGTAGATCGCGACCCGGCTCGACCCCCAATGCGCCACACAGAGGCGCCCGTCGGCATCCGTCACCGCGCCGTCCGGGGAATGGCCGTTGTCGCTTTCGTCGATGAAGGGCTCCGGGTCGCCCTGAGGCGTGCCGTCCTCGCCCAGGCGCCAGCGGTTGATGATCCCGGTGGGCGTGTCCGCGAAATAGGCCCATTGGCGATCAGGGCTGAAGCAGATCGCGTTCGGGATCGTCAGCCCGCCGATCAGCTTGGTCAGCTGCCCCTCGCGGTAGCGGTAGATCGAGCCCGCGCCCTCGCCCTTCCCGGTCGCCATGGTCGAGACCCAGAACCCGCCCCACGGATCCACCCGCCCGTCATTCGAGCGTGTCGCGGCATTCTCGGCCTCGAGCGGGACGACATGCTCCTGCGCGCCGGTGTCGAGGTCCAGCAGCGTCAGGTCCGTCCGGGTGCCCACCAGCAGGCGACGCTCGTCCACCCAGGCGAGGCAGGACACGAAGCGGTCGAACTCGTAGCCGCGGGTGCACCCGTCCTGCACGGTCAGGACCCGGCGCGAGAGGATGTCGCACCAGTAGAACTGCTGGCGCTCGGGGTGCCACAGGGGGCCTTCGCCCAGCAGGCAGCGCGTGTGGTCGTGAACCTCGGTCATGAGACAGCTCCGTCATAGGCGTCCACAAGCTCGGCCGCGCGGGCCCCGATCTCGGCCGGCGCGTCGCCGGGACGGTAGAGCGACGTGCCGATCCCGAACCCGGTGGCACCCGCCGCGATCCAGTCGCGGAACGCCCCCGGCTTCACCCCTCCGACCATGTAGAGCCGCGCCTCGACCGGCAGGACCGCGCGGATCGCCGTCACCCCGTCGATCCCCATCTGGAAGGCAGGAAACACCTTGAGACCGGTCGCGCCGGCCTTGATGGCAGCGAAGCATTCGGTCGGGGTCAGCACGCCCGGATAGCTGTCGAGACCGGCAGCGACCGTGGCGGCCACGACCTCGGCATCGAAATTGGGCGAGACGATCATCTGCCCGCCGGCATCCTTCACCCGCGTCACGTCCTCGGGCGTCAGCACCGTCCCCGCGCCGATCTGGGCCGTGTCGCCGCAGGCTTTGGCCATGGCCTCGACCGAGGCGAAGGGCGAGGGCGAGTTCAGCGGCACCTCGATCCGGGTGATGCCTGCCTCGATCAGGGTCTCGGCGACGGGGACGGCCTCGTCCGGGTCGATCCCGCGCAGGATGGCGATGATTTCGCGGTGCATGAGGGTCACTCCTTCCAGGCGGCGTAGGCGGCCTTGAGGCCGGCCAGTGTGCAGGCGTCGGCGCGCGCGATGATGGGGCTCACGCCCTGCGCTTCCAGCGCCGCGGCATAGCGGGCCGCAAGCTGCGGCGCGCCGATTATCGCGACAGGCATCCCCAGCCAGTAGGGCCGGGCGTGGGCAAGCTCGGACCCGATCAGCAGTCCCGACAGGCGCGCGGCGGCGGTGGCCTCGTCCATTCCGTTCAGCAGCGCGTCGGCGCGGATCTGGAAGGCGCGGGCGGCTAGGGCCTCGGGGCGGGACAGGCCGTCGGACACGGCTTCGGTGAACGCGGTGTCATCCCAGCCGGTGCCGATGGAATGGCGCAGGACGGTGTGCTTGCTGAGGGCCGCGTAGAATTCACCCGTCATCGAGGTCTGGAACGAGACGACCTCGCCGGCCGAGATCTGCACCCACTTCGTATGGCTGCCGGGCAGGCAGAGCGTGCCGTCGAACTTGGGGTTGAGCGACAGGAACCCGGCGATCTGCGTCTCTTCCCCCCGCATGACGTCGGGCGGGCGGGTCTGCGACAGGCCCGGCACGATGCGCACGTTCCATTGCTCGGGCGCGTCCGGCACCCGCACGGGCGGGACCGACAGGGGCGCCGTGGGCACGGCGGCATAGCCCGCATCGACCCAGCCCTGCCGCGCGCCGACCATGCCGCAGGCCAGCACCGGGCAGGGTTGTGGCAGCTCCCATTCCTCGGTCAGGGCGGCCAGGGCGGGGGCGTATCCGTCTGCGCCGAGCGTCCCCATCCCGCTGGCCGAATGGGTGTTGGCAAGGACATCTCCGCCGGCCGTCATGGCCCAGGCGCGGACATGGGTGGTGCCCCAGTCGAGGGCGATCCAATCGGGTCTCAAAGGCGTCCTCCCCATCAACGTGGCTCCGCCTGCGTCGGCCAGACGCGGGGTCCTGTCAAGCGACTGCGGTCAGCGATAATAGAGCGCCACCGTGTGCTCGGCATCCGCGAAAAAGAGCCAGCGCACGATCAGCGTCCCGCCGATATGGAGCAGCGCGGCCAGCGGCAGGGCCAGCGGCGCGGGCGGGATGGCAAGGCAGGCGAGCGGGGCGAGATAGGCGAGCACCAGCCCGATCGAGCGCAGACGCACCCGGTGCTTGCGGGCGACGACGAAGACCATCTCGCGCGTCAGGTAGTTGTCCGAGGTGTGCGGCGCCTCGAACGGGCGGACGCGGGGGCCGAGGCCGGTGGCACTTTCGCGGGTGGTGGCCCCGGTACGGCGGTCGCCGGCGTGCCACGCGGCGAACTGCGCAACGGCAAGGGCGGCCAGCAGGATCGCGGCGGGAAGGCGGTGCCCGGCCAGAAGCGTGCCAGCGGTCAGTGCGTGGCCAAGGAAGATCGCGGGCGTCGTCCAGTGGTTCCAGCGCGGCACAGTGCGCAGCTGGGCATAGATCATGGCGGTCGCCGCGACGGTCGCGAGGGCCAGCGCCGATCCCACCAGCCCCAGTGGCAGGGCCGGCAACCCGGCGAGGCGGATCAGGGTGGTGATCGCCATGATCGACAGCGTCGCAGCCGCCAGCCACGCTTCGCGGCTGAGCCACGAGCTGCGCCACTCGCGGAACGCCTTCAGCGCGCGCTCGGGCCGGCCGAGGTGGAAGGTCGAGGCCGCGAGGCCGGCGATGGCGAGGGCAAATGCGAGCGCGGCCTCGGCAAGGCCGGCCCATCCGGTCGTCCGCGCAAGCCCCGCGCCGATCAGCGCCAGAAGACCGAAGCCGGCTCCGGACAGGGTCGAGAACAGGATGAGTGACGCGGCGGGGTGCATGGGGACTTTCGAACCGGGGCGCGTGCGACATTGCGTCGCCGCGCCGCGGATGTCGAGATCATCCCAGCCGGTCCAGTGCCCGGTCGAGCCAGCCGAGCCAGCCCTTGGGCTCTTCGGCCACGGGCGCGAGCAGGGGGGCGAGCACGTCGATTTCGTCCTCCTTCGGGCGGGGCGGGAGGTACTTGTTGACCGGCCGCGTGCCTTGTTCGGGGGCAAGGTCCATGCCGCCGCGCGCCTCGACCAGCTGCGAGACGTGGCTGTCCGGGTCGCCGAGATCCCCGAAATGGCGGGCCTTCGAGGGGCAGGTGCGGACGCAGGCGGGGATGCGGTCGGCCTCGGGCAGGTTCTCGTTGTCGATCCGGTCGACGCAGAGGGTGCATTTCTTCATCACCTTGGCGACCGGGTCCTGCTCGCGCGCGCCGTACGGGCAGGCCCAGGCGCAGAGCCCGCAGCCGATGCACTGATCCTCGTTCACCAGCACGATGCCGTCCTCGGCCCGCTTGTACGAGGCACCCGTGGGGCAGACGGTGACGCAGGGCGCGTCCTCGCAATGAAGGCAGCTTTTCGGGAAGTGCACGATGCGGGGGGCGCCGTCGCCGGTCACCTCGTAGGAGTGAATGCGGTTCACGAAGGCGCCCGAGGGGGCCGCGCCATGGGCGTCGGTATCCGCAAGGGCTGCGCCGTAATTCTCGGTGTTCCACGCCTTGCAGGCGACGACGCAGGCATGACAGCCGACGCAGGTGTCGAGGTCGATGACCAAGCCGAGCTTCTTCGTCGAACGCGTCTCGGGGAGGTCCGTCATTGTTCATCCTCTTTGTGAGGATTGGCACGTAATCTCTTATTCATAAATAAGAATTTTAAGATGTAACTCATCATGCCGGGTGCCGGATCAGGTTCTCCGGTCGATCGCGCGACAACAGACGGCCCTTGGCCTACAGGACTGTCCTGCCGGGCGATCGCGGGGTGAGAGATGCGCTCGCGCGGGACACGCTCGACCTTCACGCGGCAGTCGAACCAGGCGGCCTGTCCGGTCACGGGGTCGCTGTTGGACCAGCGCAGGCCGTCTCCCTTCTCGGGCAGCAGCTCGTGGATCAGGTGGTTCACCAGGAACCCGCGCTGGGCTTCGGGCGCCTCGGGGGACAGCGCCCAAGCCCCGCGCCGTTTGCCGATCGCGTTCCAGGTCCAGACGGTGTTCTCGTTCAGCGCGGCCATGTGGGCGACGGGCACGGTGATCTCGGAATGGGCAGACTCGACGCGGGCCCAGTCGCCCTCGGAGAAGCCGCCGGACCTCCACAGGTTCGTCGGCAGGTAGAGGACGTTCTCGCCGTGGATCTGGCGCAGCCAGGGGTTCTGGCCGCCCCACGAGTGATACATGGCGGCCGGACGCTGGGTCAGGACGTAGAAAGGATACTCGACGGGGTCGGCGTGACCGTCCTCGAGCGGGGGATACCAGATCGGCAGGGGATCGTGGGTCAGGCGCATCCGGGCGCGAAGGTGCTCGGGCGGCTGTCGGGCGCCAATGCCCTCGGCGGCCATCTGGAAGCGGCGGAGCGGTTCGGACCAGAGCTCGAAGAGGTAGGGCGCGGGGGCGTCGGTGAAGCCCATGTCACACGACCAATCCCACCAGGCGGCGTTGAACGGCTTCATGTAGCGGGCGGCCTCGGGCACCGCGTAGGTCTTGAAGCCGCCGGCTGCGATATACTGGTCGATTTGGCCCGCATTCGGCGCGCCGCGGCCGTCGGTCAGGCCGGTTTCTCCGATGCGCCACCCGGCAAGGGGGCCGACACCGGGACGCCGTTCGTGCATCTGCATGTAGTCGGCGTAGTCGGAATGGAGCGGCTCGCCCCCCTCGACGAAGCCCGGCAGGCCGAGGCGGTTGGCGAGGTCGACCAGCACCGACTGGAACGGGCGCACGTCGCGGTCGGGGGCGACCACTGGCCAGCGGATCGCGTCGCCGGCGTGGTCGGGCTCGGAGATCGGCCGGTC
The DNA here is from genome assembly GCF_900172315.1 of Palleronia marisminoris. Classification (GTDB taxonomy): domain Bacteria; phylum Pseudomonadota; class Alphaproteobacteria; order Rhodobacterales; family Rhodobacteraceae; genus Palleronia; species Palleronia marisminoris. Next base: position 555,936 of record NZ_FWFV01000001.1, on the reverse strand, counting down.
GAGCAGCGAGATGCAGTCGTGCCGCTCGAGGTAGGTCATGTCGGGCAGGACGATGTCGGCATAGGCGACCGTCTCGGACGAGTAGGCGTCGGCATGGACAATGAAGGGGATCACGTAGTCGCCGTTCTCGTCCTTGTCCGACAGCATCCCCATCACGGCCTGCGTGTTCATGGACGAGTTCCACGCCATATTCGCCATGTAGAGGAACAGCGTGTCGATCTCGTACGGATCGCCCGCATAAGCGTTCGAGATCGCCATGTGCATCAGCCCGTGGACCGAGATCGGGTTCTCCCACGAGAACGCCTTGTCGAGGCGCAGGGGCGCGCTGGCCTCGTCCACCAGCAGATCCTCGGGGCCGAGCGGGAAGCCCAGGTGCGGCCCGTCGAGCGGCTGGCCCGCATGGGTGTCGGCATGGGGGCGCGGGTGGCTTGCCGCCGCTTTGGGGTAGGGCGGCTTGAAGCGGGTGGCACCGGGCACGTCCACCGCGCCGATCAGGACCTGAAGGAGGTGAATGGCGCGGGCGGTCTGGAAGCCGTTGGAATGGGCCGAGATCCCGCGCATCGCGTGGATCGAGACCGGGCGGGCGGTGACATGGGTGTGGTGCTCTCCGCGGAAGTCGGTCCAGTCCTGCTCGTGCTGCCAGCTTTGGTCGAAGGCCGCGTGGGCGATGCGGGCGGAGATGCGGTGGATCTGGGCGGGGTCGAGGCCGCATTTCGGGGCGACGGTCTCGGGGGCATATTCGTCGGACAGGTAGCGGTCGGACAGGGTCAGGAAGACCGAAGCGTGTGTCGTCCCCGCATGGCGCCAGCGTCCGGCAAGGTCGGGCTTCACGCCGGCCGCGTCCCAAGGCACCGGCTTGCGGCTGGCGCGGTCCATGACCAGCGCCCGGCCGCCTTCGTCCCGCAGGATAAGGCCGTAGGTCCTCGATTTCGGGTCGCCGTCCAGCAGGCAGGGCGCGTTGGTCCAGCGGGAGAGGTAGTCGAGGTCGATCTTGCCGGCCTTCAGCAGGCAGTGGATCAGCGACAGGACGAACAGCCCGTCGGTCCCCGGCGTGATCCCCACCCATTCGTCCGCGATGGCGTTGTAGCCGGTGCGGATCGGGTTCACGGCGACGATGGGGGTGCCGCGCTCCTTCAGCTTGGCGAGGCCCAGCTTGATCGGGTTGCTGTCGTGATCCTCGGAAGTGCCGAACAGGAGGAACAGCTTCGCGGCCTCCCAGTCCGGCGACATGAACTCCCAGAACGCGCCGCCGATGGTGTAGATGCCCGCCGCGGCCATGTTCACCGAGCAGAAGCCCCCATGCGCGGCATAGTTGGGCGTGCCGAACTGCTGCGCCCAGTAGCCGGTGAAGCTTTGCGACTGGTCGCGCCCGGTGAAAAAGGCGAGCTTCTTCGGGTCGGTCTCGCGGATGCGCCCTAGCCGCTTGGCCACGATCCCGAGGGCCTCGTCCCAGGTGATCTCCTCGAACTTGCCCTCGCCGCGTTCGCCGACGCGGCGCAGCGGCGCACGCAGGCGGGCAGCCGAGTTGTGCTGCATGATCCCCGCCGCCCCCTTGGCGCAGAGGACGCCCTTGTTCACGGGGTGGTCGCGGTTGCCCTCGATATATGCGACCTCTTCGCCCTTCATGTGGACGTCGATGCCGCAGCGGCAGGCGCACATGTAGCAGGTGGTCTTGCGGACCGCGTCGCCCGGCGCGGGGCTGGGATCGAAGTGGCTGTCGTCCTTCATCCGCCATTCAGTGGCAGATCGGCGGGTGGTGCGGAAGGGGGCGCCCGCATGTCTCGGCGCACCCGCGCCGATGCGTCGGCTCGTGCAGACGGTGCTTGATGTCGCAAATCCGCACCCATCGGTCGGGCGGGCACAACGGCGCCGCGGGGCGCTGCGCTTAGTGGGCGTAACGCCAAGGGGAGTCCGGGAATGAAAAGCCATGTGAAAGCGCTGGTCGTGGGCGGCGGTGCGGTGGGGACGTCCATCGCCTACCACCTCGCCAAGGCGGGCTGGCAGGATGTCATGCTGCTGGAGCGGGACGAACTGACCAGCGGCTCGACCTGGCACGCGGCGGGGCTGCTGCCATATTTCAACATGAGCTACGCGACGACCTGGATCCACGACCACTCGATCAAGCTCTACAAGACGCTGGAGGAGGAGACGGGCCTGAACGCGGGCTTCTCGGTCGTGGGCAACCTGCGCATGGCGGGCTCGAAAGAGCGTATGGACGAGTACATGCTCTACGCCGCGACGGCCGAGACGGTGGGCGTGCCCTTCGAATGGCTGACGCCGGGCCAGGTGAAGGACCGCTATCCGCTGGTCAATACAGACGACCTTCACGGCGCGATCTTCCATCCCACCGACGGCTATATCAACCCCGCCGACGTGACGATGGCCATGGCCAAGGGCGCCCGACAGCGCGGTGTCACCATCGAGCGCAAGTGGCAGGTCGACGGCTATGAGTGGACCGGCTCGGCCTGGAAGGTCACGCTGAGCAAGATGGCCGAGAAGGGCGGGAACCTGCTGCCCACCGAAGAGCGCACCGTGGTCGAGGCCGAACACGTGGTGACCGCCACCGGCAACCACGCGCAGCGGACCGCGCGGATGCTGGGAATCAAGATCCCCGCGATCCCGGTCGAGCACCAGTATATCGTGACCGAGCCCGACCCGGCCTTGCAGAAATGGCGGGCCGAGGGGAATGGCGAGCACCCCGTGCTGCGCGACGCCGACGCCAAGTGGTATGTCCGCGAGGAACGCGGCGGCTGGATCCTCGGGCCGTACGAGCGCAACGCGCCGGCCCGGTTCCGCTACGGCGTGCCCGACAGCTTCCGCGCCGACCTGTTCCCGCTGGATCTCGAGCGGATCGAGGAGGAGTACATGTCCTTCATCCACCGCATCCCGTCCTCGGAAGAGGTGGGGCTGAAGGACGATTTCAACGGCCCGATCTGCTACACCCCCGACGGCAATCCCCTGCTGGGCGCCGCGCCGGGGCTGCGCAACATGTGGCTGGCCGAGGGGTTCTCGTTCGGGATCACCGCCGCCGGGGGTGCGGGTCACTACCTCGCGCAGCTGATGGTCGAGGGCGAGGCCGAGATCGACATGGCGTCGCTCGACCCCAAGCGGTTCGGGTCGTGGATCACGACCGATTGGGCCGTCGCCAAGGACGAGGAGGCATACGAGCACGTCTACATCCTGCACCACCCCGACGAGGAACGCCCCGCCGCGCGACCCCTGCGCACCGCCCCCTGCTACGACCGGCTGAAGGCCCGTGGCGCGCAGTTCGGCGCGGTCAACGGGTTCGAGCGCCCCAACTATTTCGGCCCGGTGGATGCGGACGCGCGGTTCGACGAGCACGCGCGATCATTCCGCCGCGGCGGCTGGTTCGACTATGCCAAGGCCGAGGCCGAGGCGGTGCGTGGCGCGGCGGGGCTGATCGACGCCTCGGCCTTCGCCAAGCATGTCCTGAAGGGGCCGGGGGCGGCGGCGTTCCTCGACTGGTTCACGACCAACCGGCTGCCCAAGGTCGGCCGGATCAACCTGACCTACGCGCTGACCGATGCCGGAACCGTCCGCACGGAATACACCATCGTGCGCCAGGCCGAGGACCAGTTCTACCTCGTCAGCGCCGGCGGCTGGGCGGATTACGACCGCGACTTCCTGCAGAAGGCGATGGAGGACAAGGCAGCCGAGTTCGGCCCGATGGTCCTGCAGGACGTCACCACCCAATACGGGGCCTTCGCGCTGGCCGGGCCACGGTCGCGCGACATCCTCGCCACCCTGCTGCGCGACGCCGACCCCGAAGGGGCGCTGGGCAACAAGCGTTTCCCGTGGCTGAGCGCGCGAGAGATCGAGTTGGGGATGGTGCCTCTCATGGCGATCCGTGTCGCCTATACCGGCGAGCTGGGGTGGGAGCTTCACCACCCGATCGAGATGCAGAACCACCTGTTCGACTGGCTGATGGAGGCGGGCGAGCCACTGGGGATGAAGCTGGTGGGGATGCGCGCCCAGAACTGGCTGCGGCAGGAGAAATCCTACCGCGCCTTCGGCACCGAACTCGGCCGCGACGCCACGCCTCTGGAAGCGGGGCTCGACCGGTTCGTGGACCAGGGCAAAGCGTTCCACGGCAAGGAGGCGATGGAGGCGACCGGCATCCGATCGAAATGCGTGACGCTTCTGGTGGACGGTCCGGACGACGCCGATCCGTGGGGCCGCGAGGTGTTGTTCTCGGGCGACGAGCGGGTCGGCCGGATGACCTCCGGCGGCTATTCGGTGGCGTTCGGCAAGTCCATCGGCATGGGCTACGTTCGCCCCGACATGGCCGAAATCGGCACGAAGCTGAAGGTCCGGATGTTCCGCGAGCTCTATGACGCCGAGGTGGTCGAGGACTCGCCCTACGACCCCAGGAACGAGAGCATCCGCGCGGACGGCTGATCCGCGCTGGTGCGGCACGGCGGGCGGTGGTTTATGCTGGTCACGAACAGCAGGAGCCCCGCCCGTGACCCGAGACGACCCCGCCACCCGAATGCGCCTGCTCGCCGCCGCGCTGCTTCTGCTCGTGGCGGCAACCTCCGTCTGGGCCGCGTTCAACCACCGCGACCTGCCGCAGAACGAACGCGCGGCGGCTTATGCCCGCGACATCTCGGTGACTGCCTCGGCCACCTACATCACGCTCCGGACACTGAATGCGTTCCTGTCCACGGCGCAGGAGCTGGAGGTCGGCGTGAGCCTGATCGGGTCCGGCTCGGCGCAGCCCCTGAAGGTGCTGGAACCCATCGACGACACGATCGAGCGCATCGCGAGCGTGATCTTCGGCGTCATGGTGGTCTCGGGCGTGCTGGCCGTGACCATGGGGCCGCTGGGGGCGGTGGGGTTCGCGCTTCTGGCGCTCGGGGCCGCCATGGGGGCGGGGGTGCTGGCGACCGGCCGGCCGCTTGGCGGGGTGCCGCGGCACCTGGCGGTCTATGGCGGGTTCCTGGGCCTCGGCATCCCGCTCGCGTTCCTGCTCTCGGCGCTCGTGGCCGACAGGCTGACGGCCGAGACCTGGGCCGAGCACAGCCGCGTCGTCGCCGAAATCACCGCCACCGTCGAGGAAGAGGGCGTCGCCCCGGTCGAGGCAGGTGGCCTGCGCGGCATGATGGACCAGGTCGAGCAGTACCAGACGCTCGCCTCGAACCTGTCGAACCGCGCAGACGACCTGATCGGCAGCTTCATCAGCCTGCTGTCGGTCTACATCTTCAAGGTGCTGGTGCTGCCCGTGATGCTGATCGGCGGGCTGTTCGTCATCGCCCGGCGGCTTGGGGCGCGGGAGTTTCGGGCGGAAAGACGCGGTCGTAGCCCCAGGTGAAGACGAAGGCCCAGACGAGGTAGAAGGCCGAAAAGCCGATATCGGCGATGAAGGCCTGCCAAAGCCCGACCCCAAGCACCCACATCGCCACCGGAAGAAGCGCCAGAAGTAGCGCCGTCTCGAACAGGACGGCGTGGACGACGCGCAGGAGAAGCGTCTTTTGCACCCCGCCGGTGAAGCGCAGAAGCGCGTGATCGAAGATCAGGTTGTAGACATAGTTCCAGACCGTCGCGACGAGGCTGGCGATGATTGCCAGCGCGCCGAGTTCGTGCATCGGATGGCCGAGCACGAGTGCGAAGAACGGGATCGATAGCGCAAGGCCGAGCCCCTCGAACAGAACGGCCTGGCGGATGCGGTCGGTGGTGCTGCGCATGGAAGCTCCGGCGTTGGTGTCCGGGCCGTCCCGCGTGGTGCCCCGGCGCATCCGGGGGGAGGTCGTCCTCCTGCGCAGACCCAGATAGCGGTTCCGGGGCCTGCCGCAAGAGGGTTACCGGATCGAGCGGGCGGCCCGCCAGCGTTGCCAGTCGGCCGCCGACCCGTTGAAGGCGTTGAGGTCGACCTCGCCCGCGATCCCCGGAACCGTGCCGGTCGAGGTGTACTGCCAGACCCGCCACGGCGCGCCGGGATAGACCTCCTGCACGGGGCGGGCGACGGCGCGCAGCCAGGTTTCGACGCCCAGGCGGCCGATCTGGTTCTCTTCGTAGAACTCGGGCGTGGTGTAGATCAGCGGTTGCTGCCCGTAATGCCGGGTCAGGATCGCGAGGAACCGGGACGCGCGGTCGCGCACCTCGGCCGCGGGGGGGCGAACGGTGCAGGTGGGCGAGAACGGCGTCCATTCGAGGTCCAGCACCGGGGGCAGGTCGCCCGCACGCTTAGGGACGTTGCGGATGAACCACTCGGCCTGGCTTTCGGGCGGGCCGCACCAGTAGAAGAAGTGGTAGGCGCCGATGGCCACGTCCGCGGCGCGGGCGCCATCGTGGTGGTAGGCGAACATCGGATCGATCCGGTCGCTGCCCTCGGTTGCCTTGACCCAGGCGAAGTTGACGCCGGACGCATGAGCGCGCGGCCAGTCGATGTCGGTCTGCCAGCGGGACATGTCGATGCCGTGCACGGGATAGCGCGCCGGGCCGGGGCCGCCCCAATCGGTGGGGTCGGTGTCGCCGAAATCGGGGCGAGTGACGGTGCCCTGCCGCAGCGTGGGCACATTGGGACTGCCGCAGGCGGCAAGCGAGAGGCAGAGGAAGCTGCGGCGATACATGGCATACTCGTGCGAGAGGTCGTCGCGACCCTAGCGACTTGGCCGGTAGGGCCGAGGGGGGATCGTCGCCCTCGGCGGAGATGCGCCGACTACGCCACGAGGCGGGCCGGGGCGTAGGGCGCGGCATCGAGCAGCGGGGCGCGGCCGGCCATCAGGTCCGCGAGAAGGCGCGCGGCGGCCGGCGCGGTCTGAAGCCCGTAGCCGCCTTGCCCGGCGCACCACCAGAAGCCCCGCACGGTCGGGTCCGGGCCGATCACGAGAGACTTGTCGGGGGCGAAGGTCCTGAGACCGGCCCATGTGGTGAGCGGGCGCGTGACCTCGTGGATAACCGCCTCTTCGTAGCGGGCGAGGCCCTCGGCCAGCACCATGTCGTCGGCCCATGCGTCGAATGGCTCGACCGGGTCGGCATCGGCGGGCGAGACCAGCCATGAGCCCGCGTCGGGCTTTGCGTACCAGCGCTCGCCGACCTCTTCCACGAAGGGCCAGCCGCTTACGTCATGCCCGCCCGGCGCGGCAAGCTGCGCCATCGACCGGCGGTGGGGGACGAGGCCCAGCGGCGCGACCCCCGCCATCTGGGCGATCCGGTCCGCCCAGGCGCCGGCGGCGTTGACCACGGCGCCCGCATCGGCAGAGCCGCCGGGCCATTCGACATGCCAGCCCGCGCCGTCGCGGTGGATCGCGGTGAGGGGCGCGCGGGTGACGATCCGCGCGCCTTGATCCGTCGTGCGGCGGCGCATCGTCTGCAGCAGGCGGTCGGCATCCAGATCCCATCCCTCGGCGCGGGCGGCGGCCGCCACCCAGCCGGGCCGGAGGATCGGCCACATCTCTTGCGCCTCGCCGGTGCCGATCGGCTTCAGGCCCTGGGCGCGGGCCTCGGCGGCGAGGGCGCCCTCGCGGCCCGCCGGCGCGATGCACAGGAAGTCCCGGGGCGAGAGGCTGTCGGCCTCGGCATGGGCGGCGGCGCTGGCTTCGGTCAGGGCGCGGATGGCGGCGTTGCCGTAGCTGGGCAGGAACATCGCGGCCGAGCGGCCGGTGGCGTGGTGGCCCAGATGCTCCTCGGCCTCGAGGATCAGGACCGAGCCGTGGGCCGCAAGCTCGGCGGCGGCCGATATGCCTGCAATCCCGCCGCCTATCACAAGCGTTTCGACTTGCATCGTGTCGCGACTCACGATGCCTCTTCGCTGCGGTCGGTGGCGGGGGCGGGATCCCGGGTGAGGGCGCCCACGCGGGCCTCGGTGTCGGCGTCCCAGTCGAGCGACAGCGCGTCGAGCGACGGCATCAGCTGCTCGACGTTCCTGGCCGAGATGATCGGGGCGGTCACGCCGGGGCGGTGCATCGCCCAGGCCACCGCCAGCGTCGCGGGCGAGGTGCGCATGCCGTTGGCGAGCGTCGCGAGATCGGCGGCGGTGTTGTGCATCCACTCCTCGCGGTAGCGGTTGGCATACATCTCGCTGTCGCTCAGCCGCCCTTCGCCGCCGGCGCGATACTTCCCGGTCAGGAGCCCGCCGCCCAGGGGCGAGTAGGGGAAGACGGCCATGCCCTGATCCTGCGCCATTGGCAGAAGCTCGACCTCGACCTGGCGCTTCACGAGGTTCAGCATGGGCTGGATCGCGTCGATCCGGGTGTCGAACCGCGCCGCCACGGCCTGCGCCTTCATCACCTGCCATGCCGCGAAGTTCGACACGCCGATGGCCCGGATCCAGCCCTGGTTCTTGAGGGTCGAGAGGGTCTCGAAGCTTTCCTCGAGGTCGGTTTCGGGGTCGAAGCGGTGCAGGTAGTAGAGGTCGATCGTGTCGATGCCGAGGCGCTTGCGGCTTTCCTCGCAGCTTTCGCGGATCGAGGCGGCCGAGTTGCCGCGCTTGACGTTGGCCTTGGTGGCGACGACCACCTCGTCGCGCTCCTTGGCGATCAGGCGGCCCAGCATCTCTTCGGACCGGCCGTCGGTATAGGCGTGAGCCGTGTCGAACATGTTCACGCCGTATTCACGGCAGGCGAGGTACATCCCGCGGGCGTCATCCTCGTCGGCGGTGCCACCGAATTGCATGGCGCCGAAGGACAGGGCGGAGGGCGGGGTGCCGTCGGGCGAGGTCACGTTGTTCATGACCTTGAGAATGCGACGCACGACGCGGTTGGCAAGAGGAATGCCAATCAGAGCCGCGAGGACGTCTCCGAGGCGCGGGCGCTGACCCAGCTGGGGCGGCGGGTCACGTCGACCAGCGACACGTCGGGAGCGTGGCGGCCGCCCAGTTCCAGGGTGGCGTCGCGCAGCCGCGCGATGGCCGAGTCGGCGTCCTTGGGCAGCGCCTTGGGCGAGATCGGCTCGCCGACCGCGATGCGGAAGGGCTGCTTCGCCTTGTTCAGCGTCTCGTAGAACAGGGTGATGTCGCGCAGGGACGGGTGGATGAAGTCGAACAGGTAGAACAGTGCCGAGTTGCGCGACCGGATGTTCATCGGGATCACCGGCACGTCGAACTTGCGCGCGATCATCGCGGCCGAGGACATCCACGGCCGCTCGTGCAGGCGCAGGCCGCGCCGCTTGGCCAGGCGGCCCGAGGGGAAGATGATGCCGAGACGCCCGTCGCCCATGGCGTTTCGGGTGAAGGCCATGGTCTCGCGCGTTTTCGAGTGGTTGCGCTTGTCGGGGCGCCATTCGACCGGCGCGATCATCGAATCGAGCTGCGGGACGACCTTCAGCATGTCCGAGTTGGCATAGAAGAACAGGTCGGGGCGCAGGGGCGACAGCAGGTGCCACAGGATGATGCCGTCGGCGATTCCCGTTGGATGGTTGCACACGATCAGGGCGCCGCCGTTGCGCGGGATGTTGTCGATCCCCGAAATCTCGACGTCGCGGGCAAGCATCTCGCCCATCCGGTCCATGATGGCGGGGCCGGACCAATCCTCCATCTCGATGGCGAGGTCCATCGTGCGATCGTAGCTGAGAAGCAGGTTCAGAACGCGCCGTGTGGCTTGGACGGCCGGGTTGGGTCGGTCCAGCCAGGCGGCCCGTTCCAAGATCTGCTCGTCGATGCGCTCTTTGATGCCCATGACGGCCCATCCGCGGTTGTTGTCGTCTTCACTATTTGGGCCGGTTGGGGGGGAAAGGCAAGAAAGTGGGGCGGAACGCGCGGGATGTCGCGCGCGTTCCGCCGGGTTCGCGTCAGGCCGCGGCCTTGTCGCGACTGGCCGAAACGGCCTCGACGATGGTCTTGCAGAAGGCGTCGAGATCGCCGGGGTTGCGCGACGTGATGAGGTTCCCGTCCTGCGCGACCTCTTCGTCCACGACCTCGGCACCGGCGTTCTTCAGGTCCGTGCGGATCGAGTTGTAGGACGTCAGGCGCTTGCCGCGCACGAGGTCGGCCTCGATCAGCAGCCAGGGCGCGTGGCAGATCGCGGCGAGCGTCTTGCCGGTGGCGGCGAAGTCCTTGATCTTCTGCACCACGTCCGCATCGGCGCGCAGCACGTCGGGGTTGATCTGGCCGCCGGGCAGGACCATCGCGTCGTAGGTGGCGACGTCGATATCCTCGATCTTGAGGTCGGCCTTGGTCTCGTCTCCCCAGTGGTCCTTGTCCCAGCCCTTGATGTTCGAGCCGTCCGGGCTGGCGACGTGGACGGTCGCGCCGGCCTCGGCCAGCTGTTTCTGCGGGGTCGTCAGTTCGGATTGCTCGAACCCGTCGGTGGCGACGATGACGATCTTGGCGTTGTCGATGCTTGGCATGATATCCTCGCTTCGTGTTGGTACGTTTGACCCCTCAACGGGGCCCCGGAGCGTGTGTTCCTGCGACGTCTTGTCGGCGGCCGGCCCAAGGGCTAGTCCATCGCCATGACCGATTTCACCGCCACCCGCGCCCTGTTCGACCTGCCCGAAGGGCTGGCCTATCTTGACGGCAATTCCCTTGGCCCGCTGGCCCGATCCGTGCCCGACCGCGTGGCGCGGGCGGTGCGGGAGGAGTGGGGCAGGCAGCTGATCCGCGCGTGGAACGACGCCGGCTGGATGGAGATGCCGGACCGCCTGGGAGACCGGATCGCGCCGCTGATCGGCGCGCCGGCGGGAACGGTGACCACGGGCGATACGCTGTCGATCAAGTTGCACCAGGCGCTGTCGGCGGCGCTGACGATGACGGACCGGCCGGTGATCCTGAGCGATACCGGCAACTTTCCCTCGGACCTCTATATCGCCGATGCCGTGGCGCGGCAGGCGGGGGGCGAGCTTCGGACCGTGGCGCCCGAAGCGGTGGCCGCGGCGCTGTCGGAGGAAATCGGCGTCCTGATGCTGACCGAGGTGGACTACCGGACGGGGCGGCTGCACGACATGGTCGCGCTGACGGCGCGGGCGAAGTCGCTGGGCATCGCGACCGTGTGGGACCTGGCCCATTCGGCGGGAGCATTGCCGGTGGACGTCGCGGGCGCCGGTGCGGATTTCGCCGTGGGCTGCAGCTACAAGTACCTGAACGGCGGGCCCGGCGCGCCGGCCTTCGTCTATGCGGCGCCGGACGTGGCGGGGCGGATCGACCCCTCGATGCCCGGCTGGCTCGGCCACGCCGCGCCCTTCGCGTTCGAGCCCGGCTACCGCCCGGCACGCGACGTGGCGCGGTTCCGCGTGGGTACGCCGCCCGTGCTGCAGATGGCGGCGCTGGACGCGGCGCTCGACGTGTGGGACGTGGCGGACATCGTCGATGTGCGGGCGCGGTCCCTGGACCTGTCCGAGCGGCTGATCGCGGGCGTCGAAGCGGCGTGCCCGGACCTTGCGCTGGCCTCGCCGCGGGATGGGTCGGCGCGCGGCAGCCAAGTCAGTTTCAGCCACCCCGAGGCCTACCCCATCATGCAGGCGCTGATCGCCCGCGGCGTGATCGGCGATTTCCGCGCGCCGGACATCCTGCGCTTCGGCTTGACGCCGCTCTACCTGGGCGAGGCCGAGATCGACACCTGCATCGCGACATTGGCCGAGGTGATGGACAGGCGCCTCTGGGACGATCCGGCCTATCGCCAGAGGCAGGCCGTCACCTGAACCGGCGGGTGCTTGAACGGCGCGCGGGCGCGTGCCAAAAGACGACTGGCCGCCGTCGCGTTCATTGATCGGACCCTCATGCAAATCATCATCTGCGGAGCAGGTCAGGTCGGCTGGCAGATCGCGCGTCACCTTGCGGGCGAGCAGAACGACGTCACCATCGTGGACAACAACCCCGACCTCGTGCGGCAGGCGACGGACGTGCTCGACGTGCAGGGCATCGCGGGCCACGCGAGCTATCCGGATGTGCTCGAGCGGGCCGGGGCGCGCGATGCCGACATGATCATCGCCGCGACCCATTCGGACGAGGTCAACATGGTCACCTGCCAGGTGGCCCACTCGGTCTTCGCCGTGCCGCGCAAGATCGCGCGGCTGCGGGCGCAGAGCTACCTCGACGCGATCTATTCCGACCTCTACCGCCGCGATCACCTGCCGATCGACGTGGTCATCAGCCCCGAGCGCGAGGTGGCCGAGGCCGCGCTGCGCCGCCTGGCCGTTCCCGAAGCCTTCGACAACCAGTTCTTCCTGGGCGGTCAGGCGCAGCTTCTGGGAATCTCGCTGGACGAGGCCTGCCCGGTGCTGAACACGCCGCTGCGGCAGTTGACGGACCTGTTCTCGACCCTGCGCGCCATCGTCGTCGGCGTCCGTCGCGGCGGCCAGCTTTTTGCGCCCGAACCCGGTGACCAGCTTTTCGCCGGAGACGACATCTACGTGATGACCCACCGCGAGGATGCGCTGCGCGCCCTCGACATCTTCGGGAAAGAGCCCCGCAAGCAGGAGCGGGTGGTCGTCGTGGGCGGCGGCAATGTGGGCCTCGCCGTGGCCCGCGACCTCGAATCGCGCACCCAGCGGGTTCGCGTGAAGATGATCGAGAAGAACCGCCTGGTCGCCGAGCGCGCGGCGGATGCGCTCGACCGGACGATCGTGCTGAACGGCGACGGGATGAGCTTCGAGCTGCTCAACGAGGCGTCGATCCAGAAGGCGGACTCGATCCTCTGCGTCACCGATGACGACAAGACGAACCTCTTGACCGCCGTGCGCGCCAAGCAGGCGGGGTGCCGCATGGCGATCTGCCTCGTCAACGATCCGACGCTGATGGGGATGATGCGGCCGCTGGGGATCGACGCCTCGATCAACCCGCGCGCCACCACCGTCAGCTCGATCCTGCGGCACATCCGCCACGGGCGGGTACGCGGCGTCTATTCGGTGGGCGACGCCGAGGCCGAGGTGATCGAGGCGCAGGTGCTGTCGACCTCGACCATCGCGGGTCAGATCGTGCGCGACATCGACTTCCCCGAGGGGGCGCTGGTGGGCGCGGTCAAGAAGGGCGACAAGGTCATCCGACCGACCGGTGCCACCCGCATCGAAGAGGGCGACATCATCGTCATCTTCGCGCTCGCGGCCGATGTGCCCGCGGTCGAGCGGCTGTTCCAGGTCGCGATCGACTTCTTCTGATGTGGCCGGCGCTGAAACGGCTGCCGTTCCTCCTCATCCTGCAGGGGCTGGGGGCGGCGGCGATGTTCGTTCCGGCGATCCATGCCTTCCGCCTCGGCTACATGCACACGGCGCGCTGCTTCTTCTATTCGGGTCTGCTGTTCCTGGTGCTGTTCGTGCTCATGGCGATGGCGCTCGGTGCGCGGGGGCGCGACGGGGGTACCCGCGGGCAGTTGTCCGGGCTTGTCGGCGCGCTGCTCCTGCTGCCGCTGATGCTGGCCGTGCCGTTCCGCGAGGCGCTGTCGGACAGCCGCGTCCTTGCCCCGTGGTTCGAGATGGTCTCGTCGCTGACCACCACGGGCGCGACACTCTATCCCGGCGGCGGGACGCTTCCGCCCTCGCTGCACCTGTGGCGCGCCATGGTGGGCTGGATGGGGGGGCTGCTGTTCTGGGTCTCGGCGCTTGCGGTGCTGGCGCCCCTGAACCTCGGCGGGTTCGAGGTCATCGCCACCGACATGAACTCGGCGGGGCGGACCGCGCTGCGCGAAAGGCGGGCAGGGCGGCCGGGCGAGCGGTTGCGGCGCTACGCGGTGCGGCTGGCACCGATCTATGCCGCGCTGACCCTGACCCTGTGGCTGGGGTTGGTCATCACCGGGGTCGAGCCGGGCGTGGGCGCGATCCTGGCGATGTCGACCATGTCGACGTCCGGCATCACCTCCGGAGCCTTCCAGGGAACTGGCTTCCTGTCCGAGCTTCTGGTGTTCGTGTTCCTGATCTTCGCGATCTCGCGGCTGACCTTCCGCAACGACTTCATCACCCGCGACCGGGGCTCCCTGCGCCGCGATCCCGAGATCCGGATGGCCGCCGCCCTGTTGATCCTGGTGCCGGGGTTCCTGTTCTTCCGGCATTTCGTCGGCTCGATCGAGACCGAGGGTGGACGGGATCTCGACGCGGCCATCGCCGCGCTGTGGGGCGCGCTTTTCATGACGATGTCGTTCCTGACCACCGCCGGGTTCGAAAGCGCGTTCTTCGAGGATACCCGCTTCTGGTCCGGCCTCGACACGCCGGGCCTTCTGTTCGTCGGGCTCAGCCTGATCGGCGGCGGGGTGGCGACCACGGCGGGCGGCGTGAAGCTGTTGCGGATCTTCGCGCTCTACAAGCACGGCGCGCGCGAGATGAACCGGCTGGTGCATCCCAGCTCGATCGGCGGAGCGGGCTTGCGGGGCCGCAGGCTGAGGCGCGAGGGGGCGTTCGTCGCGTGGATTTTCTTCATGCTCTTCGCGATCACCGTGGCCGTGACCATGGCCGCGCTTTCCCTTGCCGGCGTCGATTTCGAGGATTCGGTGGTGCTGACGATCGCGGCCCTGTCGAATAACGGCCCGCTGGCCGAACTGGGCGGCGAGCAACCGATCAGCTACGGCGACCTGACGGCGGCGGCGCAGTTGATCCTCGCCCTGGTCATGGTTCTGGGCCGGCTCGAGGCGCTGGCCATCATCGCGCTGTTCAACCAGGACTTCTGGCGCAGTTGACGCGGCGGTTTTTCCGCTGGCGTTTCCCTGTACCGGTGCCCATACTTGGTGCCGACACCCGCGGGTCACTGATTCCGCGGGCAATAAGAAACGACCTATTCAGGGGACGGTGCGTCGATGGCCGGTGATAAGCAGAACCTTCAGGAAACTTTTCTGAACCACGTCCGGAAGACCAAGGTTCCCGTCACGATCTTCCTCATCAACGGGGTGAAGCTTCAGGGCGTCATCACCTGGTTCGACAATTTCTGCGTGCTGCTGCGCCGCGACGGGCAGTCTCAGCTTGTGTTCAAGGGCGCGATCTCGACGATCATGCCCTCGCAGCCGATTCAGCTCTACGAGGGCGACGGGCAGGAGTGACCGGGCTGAACCCAACCCCGTTCGGGCGCGTTCGCGAGTCATGACAACAAAAGCCTGGGTGCTGCACCCCGATATCCAGACAGATCGCGACCGGCGGGAGGCCCAGCCGGCGCTCGACGAAGCCATTGCGCTTGCCCATGCCCTTCCGGGGCTTGAGGTGGCGGGCGGTCAGATCGTGCGCCTGCCGCGCGCGCATCCCGGCCACCTGTTCGGCACCGGCAAGATCGACGAGCTGAAGACCCGGATCGACGCGGAAGAGATCGGCCTCGTGCTGATCGACGGGCCCGTGTCTCCGGTGCAGCAGCGGAACCTCGAGAAGGCGTGGGGCGTGAAGCTTCTCGACCGGACGGGGCTGATCCTCGAGATCTTCTCGGACCGCGCCCGCACCCGAGAGGGCGTTCTGCAGGTCGAGATGGCGCATCTGAGCTACCAGCGCACGCGGCTGGTCCGCGCCTGGACGCACCTCGAGCGTCAGCGGGGCGGCCTCGGATTCGTCGGCGGCCCCGGCGAGACGCAGATCGAGGCCGACCGCCGTGCCATCGACGAGCAGATGGTGCGGCTGAAGAAGCAACTCGACAAGGTGGTGAAGACGCGCGAGCTGCACCGCGCCGCGCGTGCCAAGGTGCCGTTCCCCATCGTTGCGCTGGTCGGCTACACCAACGCCGGCAAGTCCACGCTGTTCAACCGCCTCACCGGCGCCGAGGTGATGGCCGAGGACATGCTCTTCGCCACGCTCGACCCGACGATGCGGGCGATCGATCTGCCCCATGGCAAGCGGGTGATCCTGTCGGACACGGTGGGGTTCATCTCGGACCTGCCGACGCAACTGGTCGCCGCCTTCCGCGCCACGCTGGAGGAAGTGCTGGCCGCCGACCTGATCCTGCATGTCCGCGACGTCAGCCACGCCGGCACCGAAGAGCAGGCCCGGGACGTGGCCCGCATCCTCTCCGATCTGGGCGTGAGCGACGACGTCCCGATGATCGAGGTATGGAACAAGACCGACCGCCTTCCCGAACCCGATCGCGAGACGTTGAACAATCTCGCCGCCCGCCGGGACGAGGTGCAGACGCTCTCGGCCTTGACCGGAGCGGGGATGGAGACGCTCCTCGACGCGGTCGAAGAGACACTCGACGAAGCGCGCACCCGCAAGGAAGTGGTCCTGCCCTTCACGGCGGGGCGCCGGCGCGCCTGGCTCTACGAGCAGGGCGTGGTCGAGGACGAATCGCAGGACGATGCGGGTATCCGGCTGACGGTGAACTGGACGCGAAGGCAGGCCCGCGCCTTCCATGACCTCTGACCCCCCTGCGGATTTCACGCGCAGCCAGTATTTCGAGGCGAGTCCAGATCAGGTCGCGATAACTGTCGCTGCTACGGGCGACCGGGTCTTCGGTCTTCAGGTCCTCAAGCGCGGGAGGGGAATCCGTATGGCATTCCCGTCGGCTGGGGCGTCATCGGCACTCACGTGCATCCCGACGCGGCAGGAAAGGGAAACGGCCGCAGGCTCTTCGTGGAGACGCTCGACGCGGCGCGGCATGCGGGGCTCGACCGCATCGACGCGGCGATCATGCACGAGAATATATGGGGTAGGGCTATTACGCGGCGATGGGATTCGCGCGGGATCGCGCGGATGCCGAGCGCATCCATTACGTCCTGACGCTGGACTAGACGCTCGAAAAGAAAAGACCCGCACGCGGCGGGCCTTTCCAATGCACATCTTGGCGCTGTCGCCTCAGCTGCCCCAGGAGCGGACCGGGCCGCAATCCATGTGGACGAAGTTAGACGAGGTATAACGTCCGACGCCACCGGCGGCGCAGGCCGCGGCCGCGCGATACATCTGGTTGACCGAGCGCGAGTTCAGCCGAAGGTCGGCGGCTTCGCCCTGCAGGTGGCGCGAGTTCTTCGCGACGCCGGAGGAGCGCGCGCGGAGCATCGCGTTGGTCTCGGGGCTGCGGTAGCCCGAGATCAGCATGTAGGGCTCGGTGGTGTCGAGAAGGTTGTGCGCCGCGGCGGAGAGGTCGATCGTGCGCGTGTCGATCGCTTTCACCTGGTTGTTCCGCCAGTCACGCATGAAGTGATTGATCTCGTTCAGGGCTTCTTTGATGTAGTTGCCCTCGATCCAGTAGATCGTGTCGAGATTTTCGCCGGTGCGACCGTTATACATGCGCACTCGGCGGACGTCGCCGGCGCCACGCAACAGGCCGAACGCATTTGAGTAGGTCGGTGCCGCGATCACGCTCGTTGCGGCGAAGGCGCCAAGCAGCGCCCGGCGGGTGAGGCCGTTTGTCCGGTTTACCATGATGAGTGTCGTCCCGTTTACTAGTGAACCTGTATAATCGTCTCGCGTTGGCCGCGATGTGTGTGCCCCGTCCCCAAGGCCCTTTCCCTATGCCATGGGATGGATCGTGGAAAAAGGGGCGTAACGGCCACAGTCAGAAAGTTCCGCGAAATTGGCAAAGATTCGCTTAACAAGCGGGATTCAGTCTCAGAGACGGCGAGCGGCGGATTTCGTGACTTTCGGGCAACGTGCCGTCATTCAATCTGACAAATCCGTGTGGGATAGAACTTGCCTGAAACCCCGGGGCTGCCAGAGGGTTGTTGATGGGGATGCAAAGAGGAATTCACATGACCGCCGCGATTTTCAGGCGACTGGCTCTGCCGGCCGTCGTCAGCCTTCTCGCCGTTCCGGCTGCAGCCGTGGCGCAGGTCACGCCGTTCACCCAGGCCGTCGCCGTCGCCGCCTCGGGGGACGAGGCGCTGTCCACGTACTATCGCGAGTCGGGCTACGAGCCGCTCTGGACGGATGCCGACGCAGATGACCGCGCGCGCCGCGAGGCACTGCTGACGGCGGTGTCGAAGACCGATCTGCATGGGCTGCCCGCGGGCCGATACGATGCCGACCGCCTGCGCAGCATGATGGGCGACGCGACCGACGCCCGTGCACGTGGCCAGCTGGAGGTCGAACTGTCGCGCCTCTTCCTGCGATTCGCATCGGACATCTCGACCGGCATCCTCGAGCCCGAGAAGGTGGTTTCGAAGATCAAGCGCACCGCCCCCGAGAACAACCGTGTCGAGCTGCTGCGCGACCTGTCCACCTCCCGCCCGCATGCCTTCATGGACCGCCTGTCCCCCGAATCCCTGGAGTACAAGCGGCTGGTGCGCGAGCGCCTGCGCCTGATCGACGCCGTGCAGCAGGGCAGCTGGGGCGAGCAGGTCGAGGCTGCGCGCCTCGATGAAGGTGCAAGCGGCGCCGACGTCGTGCGCCTGCGCGACCGCCTTTCCGCCATGGGCTATCTCGAACGTTCGCCCACGCAGACATTCGACGCCTCCATGCGGCAGGCGGTCGAGCGCTTCCAGGCGGATCACGGGCTCAAGATCGACGGGATCGTCGGCGGCAAGACCCGCGACGAGCTGAACACGCCGCCCGAGGATCGCCTCGGCTCGATCCTCGTCGCGATGGAGCGTGAGCGCTGGATGAACCGCGACCGGGGCGAGCGCCATGTCTGGGTTAACCTCACCGACTTCCGCGCCAAGATCATCGTGGACGGCGAAACCTATTTCGAGACCAAGTCGGTCATCGGGTCGGACATGCCCGACCGCGAGACGCCGGAATTCTCGGACACCATGGATCACATGGTCATCAACCCGTACTGGTACGTCCCGCGCTCGATCATCGTGAACGAGTATCTGCCCGACCTGCGCCGCAATCCCTACGCTCACGGTCAGCTCGATGTGATCAACTCGCGCGGGCAGATCGTGAATCGTGGCCGGGGCTTCTCGAACTACTCGTCGCGCACCTTCCCGTTCTCGATGCGCCAGAAACCGGGACCGCAAAATGCGCTCGGCCGGGTGAAGTTCATGTTCCCCAACACGTACAACATCTACCTGCACGACACCCCGGCGCAGAGCCTGTTCGAGCGTGAGGTCCGCGCCTTCAGCCACGGCTGCATCCGTCTGGACGATCCGTACGAGTTCGCCGAGGCGCTTTTGACGCTCGACGGCGTTGCCGATCCGATGGGCACGTTCCAGCGCCACCTGACCTCGGGCAACAACACGCGGCTGGAACTGGCCGATCCCCTGCCGGTGCACCTCGTCTATCGCACGGCGATCGCCAAGCTGGACGGTGGGGTCGAGTATCGCGATGACATCTACGGCCGTGACGCGCAGATCCTCGAGGCGCTGCAGGCCGAGGGCGTCGAACTGCCCCGCGCCGCGCTGCGGGTGGCCTCGGCCGCCGAGTGAAGCTAGTGTCGCCCCCGCGGACAGCGGAGGCGGCATGACCCACAGGTTAGACGAGATTGCGGCGGCGCTGTCGGCCCGGCTGGAGGGCGACGGCGCCCTTCGCGTGTCCGGCGCGGCCGAGCCGGCGGATGCGGGCCCCGACGACCTCGCCCTCGCGATGCAGCCCGCCTATGCCGAGCGGCTGGGTGGGGGCCGGGCCCGCGCGGCGATCCTATGGGAAGGCGCGGACTGGCGAGCCCTCGGCCTCGAGGCGGCGCTTTTCGTGCAGCGGCCACGGCTGGCAATGGCGCACCTGACCTCGATCCTCGACCCGGGACCAGAGATCGCCCCGGGCATCCACCCCAGCGCGGTGGTCGACCCCACTGCCCAGGTCGGAGAGGGCGCCGCCATCGGCCCCTTTGTCCTGATCGGCCGGGGCGTGAAGATCGGTGCGCGGGCACGAATTGCGAGCCATGTCTCGATCGCCGAGGGAGCGCTTGTCGGCGACGACGCGCTGTTTCTGAACGGCGTTCGGATCGGTGCGCGGGTGGTGATCGGCGACCGGGCGATCCTGCAGCCCGGCTGCGTGATCGGCGCCGACGGGTTGTCCTTTGTGACACCCGAAAAATCCGGCGTCGAGAAAGCCCGCGAGAGCCTGGGCGATCAGGGCGAAATCTCGGCACAGAGCTGGACGCGGATCCACTCCCTGGGGGCCGTCCTGATCGGAGACGATTGCGAGTTCGGCGCCAACACGGCGATCGACCGTGGCACGATCCGCGCCACCCGGATCGGCAATGGCTGCAAGATCGACAACCTTGTCCACATCGCCCACAACGTCGTCATGGGGAATGACTGCCTTCTCGCCGGTCAGACCGGCATCGCGGGCTCGACCGTGCTCGGCGACCGCGTCGTCTGCGGCGGGCAGACGGGGATCGCCGACAACCTGTCCATCGGGTCCGACGTGATCCTCACCGGGGCCACGAAGGTGGTGTCCAACGTCCCCTCGGGGCGGGTGATGATGGGCTACCCGGCGGTGCGGATGGATCAGCACGTCGAGATGTACAAAGCGTTGCGCCGGTTGCCGCGCGTGTTGCGCGAGTTTGCCGCAGCCAAGAAAGCGGTTCCAAATCAGGGCCCGGATCATTAAATCCGCGGACACGACCACAGGGGCGGGGAAGCCATGACAGACAGCGTCAAGGACAAGGTCATCCGCATCATTGCCGAGCAGGCCATGCTCGAGCCGTCGGATATCGAGATGACGCAGAGCCTTCAGGATATCGGCATCGACTCGCTTGGCCTGGTCGAGAGCATCTTTGCCATTGAGGAAGAATTCGACATCCAGGTGCCCTTCAACGCCAACGAGCCCGAGGCCAGCGAGTTCGACATTTCGTCGGTCGCGGCCATCGTCGGCGCGGTCGAGGGGCTGGTTGCGGCCCAGAAGTCGTGAAGCGCGTCGTCATCACTGGCGCGGGCACGATCAATGCGCTCGGACAGTCGGTTCGCGAGACGATGGAGGCCATGCGCGAGGGGCGCTGCGGTATTGGTCCGCTGGACATCCGCGACGTGGACCGCCTGACCGTGCAGATCGGCGCGCAGGTGAAGGGCTACCACGAGCAGGATCGCTTCAACCGCCAGCAGATCGCGCTCTATGATCGCTTCACCCAGTTCGCCCTGATCGCAGCCACCGAAGCGATTTCGCAGGCCGGACTCGAATTCCAGGGCGAGCTCTCGCAGCGCGCGGGGGTCGTCATGGGTACCTCGGGCGGCGGGCTGACGACCCAGGACGAGAATTACCGCGCCGTCTACGAAGAGGGGAAGAACCGCGTCCACCCCTTCGTGATCCCCAAGCTGATGAACAACGCCGCGGCCAGCCACATCTCGATGCAGTTCAACCTGCAGGGCCCCAGCTTCACGGTCGCCACGGCGTGCGCCTCGTCGAACCACGCGATGGGGCAGGCTTTCGCCATGATCCGCTCGGGGATGGCGGACGCGATGGTGACGGGCGGCACCGAATCCATGTTGTGCTTCGGCGGCGTGAAGGCGTGGGAGGGCCTGCGCGTCATGTCCAAGGAGGCCTGCCGCCCGTTCTCGGCCACCCGCAACGGGATGGTCCAGGGCGAGGGCGCGGGCATGTTCGTGTTCGAAGAGCTCGAACACGCCAAGGCCCGCGGGGCGGAGATCCTCGCAGAGGTCATAGGATTCGCAATGTCCTCGGATGCGGCCGACATCGTGATGCCGTCGAAGAAGGGCGCGGCGCGGGCGATTGCCGGCGCCCTGAAGGACGGCCGGATCGATCCGGGCGAGGTGGGCTACATCAACGCCCACGGCACCGGCACCGCGGCCAACGACAAGACCGAATGTGCCGCCGTGGCCGACGTGTTCGGCCACCACGCCAACGACCTGATGATCTCGTCCACCAAGTCGATGCATGGCCACCTGATCGGCGGCACCGGCGCGGTGGAGCTTCTGGCCTGCGTCATGGCGTTGCGGGACGGCATCATCGCGCCCACCATCGGTTATGAAGAACCCGACCCCGAATGCGCGCTGGACGTGGTCCCCAACGAGGCGCGCGAGGCGCATGTCGACGTGGTCCTGTCCAACGCCTTCGCCTTCGGTGGTCTGAACGCGGTGCTCGCGCTACGCCGATACGCCGCCTGAAGCGGGTGGTGCGGCCCAGGCGGCGCCGTCGCTGATCAACCTTCGGAAAAACCCGCGTAGGGCGCGCCTCTTCCGCACCGCACGAAAAAGGGCCGGGGAAAGTGCCCCGGCCCTGCTTTCGGTCCGATCCGAGGGGATCACTCGGCGGGGACCGTCTCCTGAACCGCTTCGTAGCCGGCGGTGAAGCCCGAGAGCGAGATCGTCAGCTCGATCTGCTGATCCGGCGCCGCTGCGGGACGGATCACCATGTTGCCGTTGGCGCCCTGCTTGAATTGCGCAACCTCGGCATTGGTGAAGCCCACGCGGGCGATGCAGCCCTGAGCCGCGCAGAACTCGAACGGATACCGGCGCGGCTGGCCGCCATCGACGGTCAGCGTGATTCCCGCGGGGAGCAGCGTCTCGAGCGGGGTCACGATCGTTGCGCCAGCGGCGGCCTCCTGTCCCGCGGGCAGGGGGAAGATGCTGATCTCGGCGACCGAGTTGCCGTTGCCGTCCTGAAGCAGCTGGTAGAGCTGGCAGGGATCCGTCCCCTCGGCCGCCCGCGCGCAGCGCTGCTGCCAATCGCCGAACTCGGCGGCGGTATAGGTCGATCCGGGGCCCTCTTCGGGCGTGTCTTCCGCGGCAACGCCGGCCTCGGCGGTCGGGGCTTCGGAACCGGGCGCCTCGGAGGCCGGGGACTCGGGCTGTGCGCCCAGATCAAGGTCGCTGGCCGCGTCGGGGGCGGCAGGCTCGGACGTCTCCGACGCCCCGGAGGTATCGGCGGTCTCGTTCTCCTGCGCGAGGGCCGGCCCGGCAAGGGCGACGAGCGCGGCGAAAGAGATCGTCTTCAGAAATTGGGACATGTCGCTTCCATAGCTGCAGATTGAACCGAGCGCCGTTTAACAGGTCAAATGAGGCGTGTCAGGTCCGATTTCCGGGATCGGCGCAGACGTGAAAAAGGCCCCGAGGAGGGGCCTTTTCGCTACGCTATCTCCCTGGCGGACTGGCCAGCTTTTTTGATTTTCTCGGACGCTATGGGCTAAACAAGGGACCGTCAACAGGGAAAATTCCGTGCTTCGAGCGGTCTGGACGCGACCCGCGAGGCACGAAAAAAGGCCGCGCCCGGCGGACACGGCCAGTCCATCAGGGAGGACCCGAGAAACGAAACATTGCTCCATCGGTTGCTCCACTCTCGCACGAAATGGTTAAGACACTCCTGCGTGGATGGGGGGTCTCCACGGCAGCCGGCTAGCGCCACCGAGACCAAGGCGGCCCCCTTTGGCGGGAACGCCCGCCAAAGTTCACTCGCGCGTCGGGACCAGCGTGGTGATCCCGACGGCCCCGGCGCGGGCGAGGTCGGGGTCGAGGGTCATCGGGATGTATTCGCCGCGCCGCCACAGCTCGCTCAGATCGTCGTAATGGCGCGAGAGCGGGTGGCCCGACTGCCCGGTCGAGCTGATGAACACCGATGAATTCGGGTCCGCGAAGTCGTAGATGCCCCGGTAGCCTGCGCCGTGGACGTTCAGGAACGGATCCGGCCCGGTGCCCTTGGTGCGGCCCCGCAGAAGCGTGTTGTCCCCGCCGCTGGTGCTTTGGCGGATGTTGACGATCCAGCCGATCCCCGGCGCCTCGCCCAGCACGGCATGTTCGTGCAGCGCTTCATGAGCATTTCCCCAACGTAGCGACTCGAGGCCGCGGCCGTAGGTCTCGGTGATCCAGATCAGCGCCTCGTCGAGCGCCTGGCGCGCGATCTCGTTGCAATCCTCGACCCGCGCGGACTGGACGACGTCGCACCACTCCGCCGCGCCATCCACGTTGCGGTAGACGCGCTCGATGAAGAGCGGCTCGATATGGGTGAACTCTTCGGCGAGGGGCCCCAGCTCGTCATGGATAAGGCGGTCCTGCAGCGCGCGCATCCACGCGGCATAGAGCAGGGGTTCGGGCAGATGCTCGTTCATCTCGCCGTTCCAACTGGCCAGCAGGGCCAGGGCGCGCTGCCGCAGGCGTTCGGGCGTCCCCTCGGGGGCGGCCTCGCCAGTGAACCAAAGTTCGGCCCCGACCAGCGGCAGAAGCGACCGGGCGGTGGGGCTGACCGTGTCGAGCTGCGCCTCCATGAAGCTTTCGCGGGTATGGACCTCGCGGCCCTGCATCAGACGGCTCCAGCGTTGCACGCGCTGCGTGTCGCCCCAGTGATACGAGACGTGCAGCGGGAAAGGACGGTCGATCACCTCGTTGTTCGTGTTGCCCAGGATGCCGCCGTCGGGGTCCACGAATTCCGGATTCTGCGAATAGGGCAGCATGCCGTCCCAGCGGTTCGCCTCGATCCAGCCGGGCGTGGGCAGGCGGCCTTTCGACTGGTGGTCCTCGTGCCGCTTGGGCAGGGCGCCGATGGTCTTCATGGCGATGCTCTCGCGGTCGGCCACGGTCAGGTTCTGCGACGGGCCGATGAAGTCCTCGGACGCCTCCAGCGCCTCTTCGACAGTGTCCGCCTTCATCAGTTGCATCGCCGCGGACATGGATGTGTCCTCGTCGCTCAGGACCGTCCAGGACAGCGAGGCGACGTGTCCGGGCGGGGTGACCGTCGCAAGGTTCCAGTGCCGCCCCGGCAGGACGGGGCCATTCTCGGACCAGCGGAGCGTCAGCGTCACGTCGGCCCCGTCCTTGATCCGGACGATCGAGGTGCGGGTGCGCATCGGCTTGTAGCCGTCGGGCGTCAGCAGTTCGGAGGAGTTCTCGGGGTTCAGCCGCTCGATATGGACGTCCTGGTCGTCTGCGTAAGATGATGTCAGCCCCCAACCGAGCTGGTCAGACCGGCCCAGCATCACCACGGGCATTCCGGGGATCGTGCCGCCGATGATACCACCAGATTCCAGCTCGATCCGGGCGAGGTACCAGATCGAGGGCGCGGTGAAGCCCAGGTGCGGGTCGTTCGCCAGCAAAGTGCCGCCGCTGGCGGAACGCGACGGACCGGCCGCCCACGCGTTCGAAGCGCCGCCCATGCCGCGGGCCGCGACGGGGTAAAGTGGATCGGCGATCCCCGACGCCGCAGCATAGCGGATGCCCTCGGTTTCCGGCACGAGCGAGGAGTATTCAGGCAGCGCCGCAATTCCGTTCCCGGGCGAGTCCGGCATGATGTCGGCAAGCCGCGCATCGTCCTCGAGCGCCAGCGAGACGCGTGCGCGCAGCACCTCTTCGGTGGCGTGAGACGACAGCTGCAGGCCCATCAGCTTCAGGATGGCGAGGCTGTCGGTGGGCTGCCACGGGGCGAATTCCGGCGGGAAGAGCCAGAACTCGGGCGCGCCGCGGCCGCGCGCGCCTTCGTTGACCTGCGCCAGCCAGGCGTTGACCCCGGCGGAATAGGCTCTCAGCGCCTCTGTCGTCGCGTCGTCCTGCACCTCGAGCGAGCGGCGCGCGAGGTTGTAGAGGTCGAGCCGCCGCAGCAGCTCGTCGGTGCGGGCCGTGCGCGAGCCGAAGATCTCGGACAGGCGGCCTTGCGCGGTGCGGCGCAACAGGGTCATCTGCCACAGCCGGTCCTGCGCGTGGGCGAAGCCAAGCCCGTAGAACACGTCGGCGTCGGTCTCGCCGAAGATGTGGGGGACGTTCTGGGTGTTGCGCACGATCTCGACCGGGGCGGTCACGCCGTCGACCGTGAAGCGGCCCTCGTAATCGGGGATCGAGCGCGACAGGAACAGGTAGCTCACCACGACGGCCACGATGGCGAACAGGGCGAGGCCGATGAAAATCCGGACAAGCCAGCGAAACACGGAAATCATGGACACCTCGGGGCCGCGCCGGTTGACCGGCAGGGGGGCTGCGTTGGACAACCGCTTAGACAATAGACCGGCAGAGGTGAAGGCATGGCTAAGATAGCATTTCTGGGATTGGGCGTGATGGGCTACCCGATGGCCGGGCACCTGAAGGCCGCAGGGCACGAGGTGACGGTCTACAACCGCACCGCCGCCAAGGCCGAGGCCTGGGTGGCGGAGCACGGCGGATCGCATGCCGAAACCCCTGCTGAGGCGGCCGATGGCGCGGATTTCGTCCTGACCTGCGTCGGAAACGACGACGACCTGCGCGCGATCTGCACCGGCGATCACGGCGTCTTTACCGGCATGTCCGAGGGCGCGATCCTCGTCGATCACACCACCGTGTCGGCCAAGGTCACGCGCGAGCTGGCCGGGATCGCAGCGGGTCGCGGGATCGGCTATGTGGATGCGCCGATCTCGGGCGGGCAGGCGGGGGCCGAGAATGGCAAGCTCTCGGTCATGTGCGGCGGCGATCAGGCGCATTACGACCGGGCCGAGCCGGTAATCTCGACCTATGCCAAGATCTGCCGCCTGATCGGCGAGATCGGGGCGGGGCAGACCACCAAGATGTGCAACCAGATCGCCATCGCCGGCCTTGTCCAGGGTCTCAGCGAGGCGCTGCATTTCGCCGAGAAGGCCGGCTTGGACGGCCGGGCGGTGGTCGAGGTCATCAGCCAGGGCGCGGCCGGCTCGTGGCAGATGGAGAACCGCTACGAGACCATGATCGACGGCGCGTTCGACCACGGCTTCGCCATCGACTGGATGCGCAAGGACCTGGGGATCTGCCTGTCCACCGGGGACGAGATCGGCGCAGCACTGCCCGTCACGGCGCTGGTCGACCAGTTCTACAAGGACGTCCAGAACATGGGCGGCAATCGGTGGGATACGTCTGCCCTGATCGCCCGGCTACGCAAGCTCGGCGCTGTCTAGCGCATCCACAGGTTGTTGGCCTTGAGCCGGTTGCGGATCGCCTGCTCCTTCCGGGGCAGGTCGGTCCGGTCGAACAGCGCGCGGGCCTTCGCGCCCTTGTTCTGCAGGATGAATCGCTTGAAGGGCTCGTGCTCCTTCAGGACCTTCTTGATGCGATTGTCGGACATCGCGCCTTCGGCCGCAGCAACGGCCTCGTCGCGCTCGCGGGCATAAAGCAGGGGCAGGGTGCGGTAGTGGGTCGTCACTTCGCCGTCGAGGCCGCTCAGTTCCGGGCAGGGGCGACCGCCGCCGAAGGAATGAATCACGAGGGGCAGGGCGACCTGGTCGAGCCACGGGTCGAAGCTTTGCAGCGCGACCTCTTCGGGCGGATCGTCGCGGATCGCCGTCGCGTAGTCGAGGAACCGGCGGCCGAATGCGGGGCCGGAGCGGCCGAAGAACCAACCGGCGTTGAAGTAGAGATACCTCTCCCAGTATTCATCGGGCTGGGTCAGGTCGAACGAGCTGTCGAAGTCCAGCCCGAACCGGTCGTAGAGCGCGCGCCATGTCTCGGCATAGCCGGGGCCATAGAGTTCAGGCTCGGGCCAGGTCCCCTCGCGCCGCATCGAGGCGGCGGGTCGGTCGAAGTCGAAGGGAAGGGCAGAGAGGGCGCCATGCACCAGCGTGTCGCTGTCGAAGAAGACGAACGGCCGGTCGGGGTCGAGGGTCAGCAACCCTTCGATCTTGTTGCCGTAGGGGTACTTGGCGCCGAAGACCGGCGTCTCGAACGGGCGAATCTCGGCACCCAAGGTGCCCAGCAGATCGCGCACGGGATCGGACAGCCGCGGATCGTCGGGCCAGTTTGGCCCCGGCTGCGGTTCCAGAACGATCAGCCGTCCGTCGAAGGCGGGATCGGCGCGGCGCAGGGTTGCGGCGAACAGCGCGGACTCGTAGCCGATGCGGCCGGCCTGTCCCACGATCGCGATGTCGAATGGTTCAGTCATGACGTGGGCCCTGTTGCGCCATCCGCGCGTGACGCGGTGGCCGGGCAGTCAGTGGTGGGCGACCCTGGAATCGAACCAGGCGTGCGTCTCCGCGAGGGAGTTACAGTCCCCTGCCACACCTTGCGGCCTGTCGCCCACTGACTGTGGCGGCTCTCCTATCCATGGTCCGAAGGGGGGTCAATACGAAAATCGCTTGAATTTCGGTCACGCCCCGCGCATGGCCCCGGCATGACAAAGAAACCGAAATGGGTCGTCGAAAAAGAGCGTGGCCGCCGCGAGGCCGCGCGCGAGACGGTGTGGCTGTTCGGCCTCCACGCGGTGCGCGATGCGCTCGAGAATCCGCGCCGCGAGATGGTGCGCCTGATCGTCACCAAGAACGCCGCCGACCGGCTGGGGGACGCGATCCGCCATGCCCCCGAGGTCGAGGAGGTCGATCCGCGCAAGTTCCCCCCGGTGCTCGACCCCGGATCGGTGCATCAGGGGGCCGCGCTTGAGGTCAAGCCGCTGGACTGGGGGCGGCTCGACGACATCGCAGTGTCGGGGAGCGGGCCGATCGTGGCGCTCGACCGGGTGACGGACCCGCACAATGTCGGCGCCATCCTGCGCTCGGCCGAAGTATTCGGAGCGCGTGCCGTCATCGCCCCCTCGCGCCATTCCGCGCCCGAGACCGGCGCGCTGGCCAAGACCGCCTCGGGCGCGCTGGAGCGTCAGCCCTACCTGCGGGTCGGCAACCTTGGCGACGCGCTCGAGGCGCTGAAGGGGATGGGCTACCTGTGCCTGGGCCTCGACGGAGAGGCCGAGGCGGACGTGGCCGATGCCGTGGCCGCCGCCGGGTCGCGCCCGATCTGCCTGGTGCTGGGCGCCGAGGGGCCGGGCTTGCGCGAGCGGACGCGCGAGCTCTGCGACCGGCTGGTGCGAATTCCGGCGGGGGGCGCGTTCGGATCGCTCAACGTGTCGAACGCGGCGGCGGTGGCGCTGTACGCGGCGACGCGCTGACGTAAAATCACGTTCGCGCGACCTCTCTTTCCGTTGCCGCCCTGCAACGCCATGTTCTTGGCAGGCGCCGGGCCGGAACACCCGGCGCGTCATCACTGTCCCTCGTTCCACACTCGCGCCCGGGCTGAACCCCCGGGCGCGTTTTTCGTTGGTGCCCTGCACAAGAAGGGGATTCGCATGACTGACGACGATATTCGCCGCATCCTGACGGACGTGAAACGCATCGGGCTGGCCGGGGCCTCGGCCAATCCTGCACGGCCCAGCCACGGGGTCGGGCAGTTCCTGGCGGCGCGGGGTTACGTGGTTCATCCGATCAACCCCGGCCTCGCCGGGCAGGAGCTGTTCGGGCAGACAGTGGCCGGCGGACTTGCCGACCTGCCTGACGACGTCGAGATGCTCGACATCTTCCGCCGCTCGGATGCCGTGCCCGCCCTGGTCGAAGAGGCGCTGAAGGTGATGCCGTCGCTGCGGGTGGTCTGGATGCAGCTTGGGGTAAGCAGCCCCGAGGCGGTCGAGATGGCGCGGGCGACGGGCGTCGAGGTCGTCGTCAATCGCTGCCCCAAGATCGAGATCCCCCGGCTGGGCATCGCCTGACGGTCACTCACGGGTCGGTCAGCCACCCTTGCTGGACAAGAGCGGGGGGCGCAGATAGGACGAAGCCGACCTCGCGGGCCGAACCGGCCTGCCCGACCGCAGAAGGACCGATCCATGTTCGCAACGCCCGCCTATGCGCAGGCCGCCGGTGGGGGCGCCGGTGGCGCCATCGCAAGCTTCCTGCCGCTGATCCTGATCTTCGCCATCATGTATTTCCTGCTGATCCGTCCGCAGCAGAAGAAGGTGAAGGAGCATCAGAAGATGGTCGAGGCGCTGCGCCGGGGCGACCAGGTCGTCACCGCGGGCGGGCTCATCGGCAAGGTGACGAAGGTGCATGACAACGGCGAAGCCGAGGTCGAGCTGGCCGAAGGCGTCAAGGTGCGCGTGGTCCAGTCGACGATCGCACAGGTTCGCAACAAGACCGAGCCGGCCGAGAGCTGATCCCGTTCGGCAGGTCATCCGGGGGCCCTAGATGCTGCACATTCCTCTACTGAACCGCATCCTGATCCTGGGTGTGGTGGTCATCGGCCTCGGCCTGGCCATGCCGAACCTGTTCTACAACCGGGTCGAGCAGGCGAATGACGCCCGTGCCGCGATCGCCGCCGAGGGTGCGACGCCCGAACGGCTGGAAGCCGCGGCGGGCTGGCCGGAATGGCTGCCCTCGGGACTGGTCAACCTCGGGCTGGACCTGCGCGGTGGCGCGCATCTGCTGGCCGAGGTGCAGGTCGAGGATGTCTATGCGCAGCGCATGGACGGCACGTGGCCCGAACTGCGCGACGAGCTGCGCGACGCCCGCGACACCGTCGGCACGATTCGTCGGGTGGACGAGGGCGGACCGGTGCTCGAGGTGCGGATCTCGAATGCCGCGGGGCTTCCCCGCGCTCTCGAAATCGCGCGCGGGCTGTCGCAGCCGGTGGCCTCGCTGACCGGCGGTGGCGGGCAGAGCCTCGTCGTATCCGGCGAGCAGACCGGCGACACCGCGATCATCCGCATCTCGCTGAGCGAGGCCGAGCAGGCCGCGACCGACGACCGCACCATTCGCCAGAGCCTCGAGATCATCCGCCGCCGGGTGGACGAGGTCGGCACCCGCGAGCCGACGATCCAGCGTCAGGGCGCCGACCGCATCCTGATCCAGGTTCCCGGCATCGGCTCGGCGGACGAGCTGAAGACACTGATCGGCACCACGGCGCAGCTGACCTTCCATCCCGTCGTCAGCCGCACCACCGAGGCGGACGCCAATCCCGGCGCAGGCAACGTGATCTACCCGTCGATCGACGAGACCGGCACCTATTACGTGCTGGAGCGCACGCCCGTCCTGTCGGGCGAGACGCTGGTCGACGCGCAGCCCGCCTTCGACCAGAACGGGCAGCCGGCGGTGAACTTCCGCTTCAACCCGCAGGGCGCGCGCGTCTTCGGAGAGTACACATCCGAGAACATCGGCTCGCCCTTCGCCATCGTGCTGGACGAAGAGGTCATCTCGGCCCCCGTCATCCAGAGCGCGATCACCGGCGGGTCGGGCATCATCACCGGCAACTTCACCGTCGAAGGCTCGACCGAGCTGGCCGTCCTGCTGCGCGCCGGCGCGCTGCCGGCCGAGCTGACCTTCCTTGAGGAACGGACCATCGGCCCCGAACTCGGCCAGGACTCGATCGAGGCCGGCCGGATCGCCTGCATCGTCGCCTTCGCCGCCGTGCTGCTCTTCATGGGCCTCAGCTACGGGCTCTTCGGGCTGTTTGCCAACGTCGCCCTTCTGATCAACGTCGGCCTGATCTTCGGCCTTCTGAGCATGATCGGCGCGACGCTGACCCTGCCGGGCATCGCGGGGATCGTCTTGACCATCGGCATGGCGGTAGACGCCAACGTGCTGGTGTTCGAGCGTATCCGAGAAGAGGCCAAGACCGCCCGCGGGCCGTCGCGCGCCATCTCGCTCGGCTACGAGCGAGCCCTGTCGGCCATCGTGGACGCCAACATCACCACCTTCATCATCGCCGGCATCCTGTTCGTGCTGGGCTCGGGGCCTGTCCGCGGCTTTGCGGTGACGCTGGGCCTCGGCATCCTCACCTCGGTCTTCACCGCGATCTTCCTGACGCGTCTGATCATCGTGACGTGGTTCGACCGCCGTCGCCCGAAAACCATCGAGGTCTGATCCCATGCGTCTGAAACTCGTCCCCGAGAACGTCGACATCGACTGGTTCAAGAACGCCCGGCTGACCCTCGGGGCCTCGGCCGTGGCGGTGGTGCTGTCGCTGGTGGCCTGGGCGGTGCTGGGCTTGAGCTTCGGCATCGACTTCCAGGGCGGCACGACCATCCGCAGCCAGGCCGAAGAGCCGGTGAACGTGGCCGAATATCGTGGCGCGCTGGCTGATCTGGGGTTGGGCGACGTCGTGATCTCGGAGGTGTTCGATCCGTCGTTCGGCCCGGACGAGAACGTGGCGATGATCCGCATCGCCGCGCAGGAAGGCGCCCAGTCGGTCCAGCAGGACACGATCGAAACGGTGCGCCTGGCTCTGGTCGAAGTCGCGCCGTCGATCGGGTTCTCCAGCGTGGAGTCGGTCGGTCCCAAGGTCTCGGGCGAGTTGATCCAGACCGCGTTCTTCGCCGTCGCGGCCTCGATGGCGGCGATCCTGTTCTACATCTGGCTCCGATTTGAGTGGCAGTTCTCGGTCGGCGCGGTCGCTGCGCTGTTCCACGACGTGATCCTGACCATCGGCATCTTCGCAATCTTCCAGATCCAGTTCGACCTGGCGACGATCGCCGCGATCCTGACCATCATCGGCTATTCGATCAACGACACGGTGGTGATCTTCGACCGCCTGCGCGAGAACCTCATCAAGTACAAGCAGCGCCCCCTGCGCGACGTGATGAACCTGTCGGTCAACGAGACGCTGAGCCGGACGGTGATGACGTCGGGCACGACCCTCGTCGCGCTGATCGCGCTTCTGATCCTGGGCGGCGACGTGATCCGCAGCTTCGTCTTCGCGATCACCTGGGGTATCGTCGTCGGCACGTATTCCTCGGTCTTCGTCGCAAAGAACATCGTCCTGTTCCTTGGCGTGAAGCGCGACTGGTCCAAACCCGACAAGACCGAGGGCAACCAGTTCACGAATGTCGAATCCTGAGCACAGGCGTTGGTCGAGGAGGCACCCTCATGGAACTGAACGAAGCGCAGTATTTCGGTGGCACGCCGATCGACGGCTACGGCCCCGGCTTCTTCCGCATCGGAGGCGAGGTTCATGAGGGCGCCCTTCTGCTTTTGCCGTCAGGCTTGGGCGAATGGGCGGGGTTCGAGGCCGCGCCGATCGTCGCCGCGGCGGACCAGATCGACATCGTGCTGATCGGCACCGGCCCCGAGATGTCCTACCACCTGCCGCCGGAGTTCCGCGCCGCCATCGAAGGCGCCGGTATCGGGATCGAGGTTATGGCCTCGCCGCAGGCCTGCCGCACATACAACGTCCTTCTGGGCGAGGGGCGCCGGGCGGGCGCGGCGCTTCTTCCCGCATGAGGCCCCGCGCGTGACCCTTGTTGCGCGCGAATTGACCGTTGGCCGGGGCGGCCTGCCGATCCTCGCACGGCTGTCATTCACGGTCGAACCCGGCCGCGCGCTGATCCTGCGCGGGCCGAACGGGTCCGGCAAGACGACCCTTCTGCGCACCCTGTCCGGCCTTCAGGCCCCCTATGAGGGCGAGGTCGAACCCGGCCCCGAGGCGGTCGCCTATGGCGGACACCGCGACGGGATGAAGGGTCAGATGACCGTGGCCGAGAACCTGTCCTTCTGGGCCGGCCTTCACGGGGTGCGCGACATCGAACCGGCATTGCGGGCCTTCGACCTTCAGCGGCTGGAGGATCGGCTGGCGCAGCATCTTTCGGCGGGGCAGGGGCGCAGGCTTGGCCTCGCGCGGCTTCTGGTGACCGGGCGATCGATCTGGTGCCTCGATGAGCCGACCGTTTCGCTCGACGCCGAGAACACGGGGCGGTTCGCCGACATGGTGCGCGGGCACCTCGCGGGCGGCGGGATTGCGGTGATCGCGACCCATATCGACCTCGGGCTAGACGGAGACACGCTGGACGTGCGCCCCTACAAGGCCACGCTCGAGGCACTGGAATGAGCCCGTGCTGAGGCTGATCGTGCGCGATCTGGCGCTGGCGGTGCGCTCGGGCGGCGGGTTCGGGCTGGGGCTGGTGTTCTTCCTGATCGTCACGGTGCTGGTGCCGTTCGGCGTCGGCCCCGAGACGGCGCGGCTGGCGCCGATCGCGCCCGGCATCCTGTGGGTGGGCGCGCTGCTGGCGTGCCTGCTGTCGCTCGACCGGATCTTCGCGCTCGACCGTGAGGACGGGGCGCTGGACCTGCTGGCGACCGCGCCGATCCCCCTCGAAGGGCTGACGCTGGCCAAGGCGGCGGCGCACTGGCTGACCACGGGGCTGCCGATCTCGATCGCCGCCGCTCCGCTGGGGGTGTTCCTGAGCCTGCCCTGGCCCGGGCATCTGTGGCTCAGCCTGTCGCTTCTGGTGGGCACGCCCGCGCTGTCGCTGATCGGCTGCTTCGGCGCCGCGCTGACGGTCGGGCTGCGGCGCGGAGGGCTTCTGCTGTCGGTCCTTGTGCTGCCCCTCTACATCCCGACGCTGGTCTTCGGCGCCGATGTCGCGCGGCGCGGGGCAGAGGGGCTCGATGCCGCCACGCCGCTGGCGCTTCTGGGGGCAGTGACGCTCGGCTGCCTCGCCGGACTTCCCTTCGCGGCGGCGGCGGCGCTGCGCGTGTCGCTGAGGTGAGGCGCATGTGCGACCGCGCGTCCCTTGTTGCATTTCGCGGCTGCGGATAGAGAGTTGCCGATGTCTATCTGGTCCTTCGCCAATCCCACGCGCTTCATGGCGGTCACCGCGCGGCTGACGCCCGCGCTGGGGGCGCTTGCGGCGGTGTTGCTGGTCATAGGCCTCGGCTGGGGGTTCTTCTTCACGCCCGACGACTACCGGCAGGGCGCGACGGTCAAGATCATCTACCTGCACGTGCCGGCCGCGCTTTTCGCGATCAACGCGTGGTTCATGATGCTCGTGGCGTCGCTGATCTGGCTGATCCGGCGGCACCACGTCTCGGCGCTTGCCGCGCGGGCGGCGGCGCCGGTGGGAATCACGATGACGCTGATCGCGCTGGTCACGGGGGCCGTCTGGGGGCAGCCGATGTGGGGCACGTGGTGGGCGTGGGACCCGCGGCTGACCTCGTTCCTGATCCTGTGCCTGTTCTACGTGGGCTACATCGCCCTGTGGGAGGCGATCGAGGATCCCGACACCGCCGCCGACCTGACCAGCGTGTTGTGCCTTGTCGGCAGCGTTTTCGCGGTCCTGTCGCGCTATGCCGTGAACTTCTGGAACCAGGGGCTGCACCAGGGCGCGTCGCTGTCGCTCGACACCGAGGAGAACGTGGCGGACGTCTTCTACTATCCGCTGCTCGTCTGCATCGGCGGGTTCGCTGCGCTGTTCGTGGCACTTGTGCTGCTCAGGACGCGAACCGAGATTCGCGTGCGGCGGCTTCATGCGCTGCGCCTTCGGGAAAGGATGGCCGATGCCTGATCTTGGGAAATACGCCGTCGAGGTGGGGCTGGCCTACGGGCTGTCCGGCGTGCTGATCCTCGGCCTCGTGGCGCTGTCGGTGCTGCGGGCAGGACGCGTCAGGCGCCAGCTCGAGCGGGTGGAGGCGCGTCGTCATGGCTAAGCTGCCGCTGCTCGCCATCATCCCGCCGGTCGCGTTTGCGGCCTTGGCGGGGCTGTTCTACGCTGGGATGCAGCGCGACGATCCCGACGCGCTGCCCTCGACCTTCGTGGGCCGCGAGGCGCCGGCGTTGACCGTGAGCGACCTGGAGGGCCTTCCCCCCGTCACCGCCGAGGCGCTGGATGCGCCGGGCATGAAGCTGGTGAACTTCTGGGCCTCGTGGTGCGCGCCCTGCCGGGTCGAGCATCCGAACCTCGAAGCGCTGGCGCGGGACGAGGGCCTGCCGATCTACGGCATCAACTACAAGGACGAGGCGGACAACGCGCTCGGCTTCCTCGAGGAACTGGGCAACCCGTACCGGGCCGTCTCGGCCGACGAGGGCGGGCGCACCGCGCGGGACTGGGGCGTCTACGGCGTGCCCGAGACCTTCGTGGTGGACGGAGAGGGGCGCGTCGTCGCCCGCGTGGCCGGCCCGGTGACGGAACGGACCCTCGAGCGTACGATTCGGCCGGCATTGGCGGGCGAGTGATCCGCTAGAGCGCCAGCAGGTAGACCAGCGCCACCGCAAGCAGCGCCGTCTCCAGCACGGGAAGCGGCCAGTCGAGGCGCGCGGTGGTGGTGCGGATCGCGTGTCTCATGCGTGGCTGGGTTCCGGGTTGCTGACCCGCTGCTATCCGATCCCGCCCTGTTTTCGAAGCGCATCCCGCGAATTGTCTGCGTTTCGACGGCACCCGCGCAAAGAGAAAGGGCCGGCGCCAAGCCGGCCCTTTCCGGTGGTGCCAAGCGCCTCAGGCGGCCGAGGCGGTGCTTGCCAGTCGGCGCAGCACGTAGTGCAGGACGCCACCGTTCTTGACGTAGTCGATCTCGATGGCGGTATCGATCCGGCTCTTCAGCGTGATCTCCTTGGTCGAGCCGTCCGCGTACTTGATCGTGCAGGGGGCCTCGGCGCCGGGGCGGAAGTTGTCCTCGAGTCCGTGGATCGAGAACTCCTCTTCGCCGGTCAGCTCGAGGCTGCTGCGCGAGTCGCCGTTCATGAACTCGAACGGAAGGACGCCCATGCCGACGAGGTTCGAGCGGTGGATACGCTCGTAGCTTTCCGCGATGACCGCCTTGACGCCCAGCAGCGCCGTGCCTTTCGCGGCCCAGTCGCGGGACGAACCCGCGCCGTACTGCTCGCCCGCGATGATCACGAGGGGCGTGCCTTGCTCTTGGAACGCCATCGCCGCGTCGTAGATCGGCATCTGCTCGCCATTGGGGCCCTTGGTGTAGCCGCCTTCCACCCCGTCCAGCATCTCGTTGCGGATGCGGATGTTGGCGAAGGTGCCGCGCATCATCACCTCGTGGTTGCCGCGGCGCGACCCGTAGGAGTTGAACTCGCGCGGCTGGACCTGCCGCTCGGTCAGGTAGGATCCGGCGGGGGTCGTCTCCTTGAACGAACCGGCGGGCGAGATGTGGTCGGTGGTGACCATGTCGCCCAGCATCGCCAGCATACGAGCGCCCTCGACGTTCGAGATCGTGCCCGGCTCCTTGCCCATGCCGCGGAAGTAGGGCGGGTTCTGGACGTAGGTGGACCCGGCCGGCCAGTCGTAGGTCTGGCTGTCCGTCGTCTCGACCGAGCGCCACTTCTCGTCGCCTTCGAACACGTCGGCATACTTGGCCTGGAAGCTCTCGCGCGTGACGGTCTTCTCGACCAGCTCGGCGATCTCGGCCTGGTCGGGCCAAAGATCCTTGAGGTAGACGTCGTTGCCGTTCTTGTCCTTGCCCAGCGACTCTGTCGTGATGTCCACGTTCATGTCGCCGACCAGCGCGTAGGCCACCACGAGGGGCGGCGAGGCGAGGTAGTTGGCGCGCACGTCGGGGCTGATCCGGCCCTCGAAGTTGCGGTTGCCCGACAGGACCGAGCAGGCGATCAGGTCGTTGTCGCTGATCGCCTTCGACAGCTCGTCCGCGATGGGGCCGGAGTTGCCGATGCAGGTGGTGCAGCCGTAGCCCACGAGGTTGAAGCCGATGGCGTCCAGGTCTTCCTGCAGGCCGGTCTCTTCGAGGTAGGCCGACACGACCTGCGAGCCGGGTGCCAGCGAGGTCTTGACCCACGGCTTGCGGTCGAGGCCCAGTTCGCGCGCCTTGCGGGCCACGAGGCCGGCGCCGATCATCACGTAGGGGTTCGACGTGTTGGTGCAGGACGTGATCGAGGCGATGACGATGCGCCCGTCATGCATCTGGAACGTCTTCTCCTCGCCGTCGATGTCGGTCATCGTGACGCGGGTCTTCTTGTGGTTGCCGGTGTCGCCGGGGATGTCCACCGGCTCGGGCTGGCCGCCCTCGGCTTCCCAACGGGCCTCGGAGCGCTCGGAGCCGGACGCGCTCGACCGCTGGTGCGACACGTAGTCGTGGAACGTCTTGGCCGCCTTGTCGAGGTCGATATGGTCCTGCGGCCGCTTCGGACCCGAGATCGCGGGCTTCACCGTCGCCATGTCGAGCTCGAGCGTTGTCGTGAAGACCGGCTCGGCACCCGGCTCGCGCCACATGCCCTGCTCCTTGGCGTAGGCTTCGACGAGGGCGATCGTCTCCTTGTCGCGGCCGGTCTGGGTCAGGTAGCGCAGCGTCTCGTCGTCGATCGGGAAGAAGGCGCAGGTGCCGCCGAATTCGGGGCTCATGTTGCCGATCGTCGCGCGGTTGGCGAGCGGCACGTTGTCCAGACCGTCACCGTAGAACTCGACGAATTTCTGCACGACGCCGTGTTCGCGCAGCATCTGGCAGACGCGCAGCACGAGGTCGGTCGCGGTCGTGCCCTCGGGCATCGCGCCGCTGAGCTTGAAGCCGACGACCTCGGGGATGAGCATCGACACGGGCTGGCCCAGCATCGCGGCCTCGGCCTCGATCCCGCCCACGCCCCAGCCCAGGACGGCGGCGCCGTTGACCATCGTGGTGTGGCTGTCGGTGCCGACGAGCGTGTCGGGATAGGCGACCGTCTCGCCGTTCTGGTCGGTATCCGTCCAGACGGTGCGCGACAGGTATTCGAGGTTCACCTGGTGGCAGATGCCGGTGCCGGGGGGCACGACACGGAAGTTCTGGAACGCCTTCTGGCCCCACTTGAGGAAGGTGTAGCGCTCGATATTGCGCTCGTATTCCCGGTCCACGTTCATCTGGAAGGCGCGCGGGTTGCCGAACTCGTCGATCATGACCGAGTGGTCGATGACGAGGTCCACGGGGTTCAGCGGGTTGATCTTCTGCGCGTCACCGCCAAGCTCGACGATCCCGTCGCGCATGGCGGCAAGGTCCACGACGGCGGGAACGCCGGTGAAGTCCTGCATCAGCACGCGGGCGGGGCGGTAGGCGATCTCGCGGTCGCTCTTGCCACCGTTCTGCGCCCATTCGGCGAAGGCCTTGATGTCGTCGACGGTCGTGGTGTTGCCGTCCTCGAACCGCATGAGGTTCTCGGCGAGGACCTTCAGCGATTTCGGCAGCTTCGAGAAGTCGCCCAGTCCGGCATCCTTGGCGGCCTGAAGCGAGTAGTAGGCATAGCTCTTGCCGTCTACGTCCAGGGTGCGGCGGGTTTTCGACGTGTCGTGTCCGACCTCGATCGGCATGGCGTCCTCCTTCGGAAAGGTAAGCAGGTGGCTATTGCGGTAAGCTAGGGCCGACTTAGTATCATTCCAATCTGTATGCAATAGTATGCAGATGTTGCATCAGAACCATCGTCGCCACACGGGAGCGTGCTCTCTCAAATCCTTGATTGGCGTCGGGGCGGGGCAGCGCATAGGTCTTTCTCCTGTCCGCGACACCCAAGAGGCCCCTCATGCGCCACGTCCTTCGCAGCGCCGTTCTTGCTCTTGCGACCGCGAGTCCCGTCATAGTGGCCGCCGAGGATCAGCCCGTCGTGGTCGAACTTTTTACTGCGCAGGGCTGCGCATCCTGCCCGCCGGCGGATCGCCTTCTGGGCAAGCTCGTCGACAAGCCGGGGGTGCTGCCGCTGGCGCTGCACGTGGATTACTGGGACTATATCGGCTGGGCCGACGGGTTCGCCGACCCGCGCTTCACCCATCGCCAGAAGGCCTACGCGCATCGCAGCGACGAGCGGATGATCTACACGCCGCAGATGGTCGTGGGCGGCGCCGACCGGATCGTCGGCAGCCGCGTGATGGAGGTCGCCGACGCGATCTCGGCCCATGGCGACGTGGAGCAGCCGGTGCGCGTCACGGCCGAGCGGCGGGACGGCAAGCTCCGCATCGAGGTGCGGATGGCCGATGGCGCGGCGGCGCGCGACCTGCTGGTCCAACTTGTCCCGTTCGAGCCGCATCAGCGCGTGGCGATTCACGGGGGCGAGAACGCCGGCGCCGTGCTCGACTATTACAACATCGTGCGCGACTGGCAGGTTCTGGGCGAATGGGACGGGCAGGGGGTCTGGTCGGACGAGGTCACGCTCGACGGTCCCGCGGCCGTGATCGTGCAGGAACCGGGCCCCGGACGCATCCTCGGCGCTGCCCGGGTGGACTGACCGCGCGCGACTTGTGACCGACCGGGGCTGTTGATAGATCGTCTCTCCGAACCCCCGTGAAGGAGTGCAGCCATGCGCGCGGACACCCAGAACACCGTCGAGGCCATCGAGAAGTCGCTCGACCTGCTTCGGCAGCGCATGGATTACGAAACCGCCGCCTACCGCCTGGAAGAGTTCAACGCCCGGGTCGAGGACCCGACCCTGTGGGACGATCCCGAAAGTGCCCAGAAGCTGATGCGTGACCGCCAGAACCTGGTGGACACCCTGGAGCGCTACGAGGGCATGGCGCAGGAGCTGTCGGACCAGAAGGAACTGATCGAACTGGGCGAGATGGAGGATGACGACGAAGTCGTCTCCGAGGCCGAGGCCGCACTGAAGGCGCTGGAAAAGCGCGCTGCGGCGGCCGAACTCGAAGCGCTGCTGAACGGCGAAGCGGACAGCAACGACACCTTCATCGAGATCAATGCCGGCGCCGGCGGCACCGAGGCCTGCGACTGGGCGCAGATGCTGCAGCGGATGTATGTGCGCTGGGCCGAAAAGCGCGGCTATAAGGTCGAGCTTCAGTCAGAAGAAGCGGGCGGCGAGGCGGGGATCAAGTCGGTCGCCTACAAGATCTCGGGCCAGAACGCCTATGGCTGGCTGAAGTCGGAATCGGGCGTGCACCGGCTGGTGCGGATCTCGCCCTTCGGGAAGGGCACGCGCGAGACCTCCTTCGCGTCGGTCTGGGTCTATCCGGTGGTGGACGACAATATCGAGATCGAGGTCGCCCCGAACGACATCCGGCTGGACACCTACCGGTCCTCGGGTGCGGGCGGCCAGCACGTCAACACCACCGACTCGGCGGTGCGGATCACCCACCTGCCCACCGGCATCGTGGTGACGAGCTCTGAAAAGTCGCAGCACCAGAACCGCGACATCGCCATGAAGGCGCTGAAATCGCGGCTCTACCAGATGGAGCTGGACCGCCGGAACGCCGACATCAACGCGGCGCACGAGGCCAAGGGCTCGGCCGGGTGGGGCAACCAGATCCGCTCCTACGTGCTGCAACCCTACCAGATGGTGAAGGACCTGCG
Organism: Palleronia marisminoris; assembly: GCF_900172315.1. Lineage (GTDB taxonomy): Bacteria > Pseudomonadota > Alphaproteobacteria > Rhodobacterales > Rhodobacteraceae > Palleronia > Palleronia marisminoris. The sequence continues at coordinate 515,588 of NZ_FWFV01000001.1, read as the reverse complement.
CACCGGGCACGAGACCAGCGATACGCAAGGCGTTCTGAACGGCGACCTCGACGCCTTCATGGGCGCGACGCTGGCGATGGACGTGTCGGGCAAATCACGCGCCGAGGCCTCCGCCGAAGAGTGAGCCGCCCGGCGGTCGTCCGTGTCGGGGCGACGCGCCGGCTGCACCGTCGCTTCGGGCGCGGGTAGGGCCGGCGCAACTTCTCGACCGAACGGAAAACGGGCGCCGCGGCATGTGCCGGGCGCCCGTGGACGGCGATCCGATGGGACGCGCGATCAGCTCTCGGAGGTGGAGCCGCTCGTGCTGGAAGCGCTCGAGGACGAGCTGGACGGCGTGCTGCCCGACGGGGTGCTTGGCGTGCCGCTCGGCCGGGGCTGTTGGCCGCCGGAATTGTTGTTCAACGGGTCATCGCGGCGAGCGACGGAGCCTTCGAAATGGGCGCCGGACTCTATCGCGATGGTCTTGTGGATGATGTCGCCCTCGACGCGCGCGGTCGAGGTCAGGCGCACCTTCAGCCCGCGCACGCGGCCCACGACGCGGCCGTTCACGACGACGTCGTCGGCCATCACCTCGCCCTTGACCACGGCACCCTCGCCGACGGTCAGCAGATGGGCGCGGATGTCGCCCTCGATATTGCCCTCGATCTGGATGTCGCCGGTGGTCTTGAGGTTGCCCTTGACCGTCAGGTCGGCCGACAGGATCGATGCCGGCGGCTTGGCCTTGGGGCTGGTCGAGGGGTTGGTCTTGGGTGCATTCATGGAAGACTCGCTCGAAGGACTGACAGCCTCTCCGCCCTGTTTCGGGCCGGGCTCGTTGATTTTGGACTTAGAAAACATTGCGCGCTGCCTTGATGTAGGTCATCGGATTGACGGGCTTGCCGCCTACGCGGACCTCGTAGTGAAGGTGGGTGCCCGTCGAGCGTCCCGTATTCCCCATATCACCGATTCTGTCACCGCGCGAGACCCTTTGCCCGACCTTCACGTGGATGGCCGACATGTGCGCGTAGCGCGTCTCGATTCCGAAATCGTGCTTGATCTTCACGAGGTTGCCGTAACCCGACTGCCGGCCTGCGAAGGACACGGTGCCGTCGGCGGTCGTGTGGATCGGGGTGCCGTGGGCGCCGGCGAAGTCGGTGCCCTGGTGCATCCGGCCCCACCGGGGACCGAAGCCGCTGGTGAAGCGGAAGTTGCTCATGATCGGCAACGCGAAGGGGGCCTTGGTCGCGGCAAGGCGGTAGAGGTTCATCTCGTCCAGCCGCTCGAGGATGCCGTTGGCGCGCAGGCTCGCCTCGTCGGGGGCTTCGCCCTTGGTCGAGAAGCTGATCGGGGACAACGGACCGCCCTGGCCGGAATAACCGCGACGGACCGAGTTCAGAAGCGTGCCGGTGTCGAGGCCGGCCGAGCGGAACATCTTGTCCAGCGGCTCGACCGAGATCGTCAGCGCGTCCTCGAGCTGCGCGAAGATGCGGTCGTTGCGGTCCTCTTTCAGCTGCGCCTCGAGGATCATCTCTTCCGCGAACTGCTCGGCCTCTTCGGCCTCGCCCGCCATGTCGTCGCGCTGCGACGCGGTCGAATCGAGCGCACCGGCAAGCAGGTCGATGGTGGTCTGGTACTCGGCCAGAAGGGCGCCATCGAGGATCGGATCGTGCTCGCCCTCGACCTGCGAGGCCAGTTGCGCCTTCTGGGCGAGGGCCGCGTCGCGGCCGACGATGGCGTCGCGCAGCTTGGCATGGGCGATTTCCATGCCCTGCTCCAGCTCTTCGCGGCGCGTCTCGGAATCCAGCAGTTCGGACTGCATGTCGCTGATCTGGTCGAGCGCGGCGGTGAAGCGTTCCTGCGCGGCGCGGGCTTCGGCGAAGGCCTGGTCGCGCTCGGTGCTCATGGCGTTCAGACGGTTTTCGTAGACCGCCTGTTCGCGCGCGGCGTTGTCGCGCAGGTCGTCCGAGGCGACCGAGTCCATCAGGACGACGGCCGAGGCGAGGATCGTCCAGCCGACCACCAGCGCGCTGCCGGACAGGGCGATGGCCTGCGTCGAGGGAGACAGGCGGACGAAGCGGGTCTCGGTATCGGATCTGAGGAAGAGGCGGCGTTCTGGAAAGGCGCGGGCCAAGGCGGCGCTCAGGATTTGTCTGCGACCACGAAACAAAAGCTGTCCCCTTGTTCTTGTTTCCCCGGCATTCGCCGTGTTCTTCAAGCTCGTCTGTGCCTACCGGGCGACAGTTGATGCCGCAACTGCTTTGCCCCCACCTCGCCGCTTGCCTTGCGGATTCACGCTCGCGTGAGCGAGATCCTGCCGATTCTCGGTAGGTTACCCGCCACATAGGTGCGCCATGACCACAGTCGCCTCAGGTCTCGCCCTCGGTTTCGATGTGGATGGTGGTGCCGCAATGCTTGCAATGGATGGCGTCGCGGTCGTGCAGCGTCAGTCCGCAGGTGGGGCATTCGTTCTCGACCTTGTCGGGCCGGTAGAGCGCCTGGAGGAGCTTCAGGAAGAAGCCGATGCCGAACACCATGATGATGATGGTGAGGATCCGCCCCCACTTGTCGTCCAGCGTGATGTCGCCGTAGCCCGTCGTGGTCAGCGTGGTGATCGTGAAATACAGCGCATCGACGAAGGTGTTCAGGTCGTCGTTGGTCTGGTTCTCGAGCACCCAGACAAGCGAGGTGACGACGAAGATGAAGACGAAGAGGTTCGCCGCGGCGACCGACACGCGGGTGTTGATGGGCATTTTCGCCAGCAGCGTGTCGAGGTGATGCGCCACCCGCAGGCTGCGCACCAGCCGCAGCACGCGCAGCACCCTCAGGAACGCGAGGTTGGTGTTCGCGATCAGGGGAAGCGCAAGCGACAGAAGGACCACGATATCCGCGATGTTGGTGACCGACATGAAGAAGCGCTTGCGCTCCTCGGTGATCCAGAACCGTGCGGCGAGGTCCAGGCCCACGATCAGGCCGATCCCCACGTCGAGGGCCAGAAGCCGCGCGTTCACCGCGGCGGTCGCGGTATAGAGGAAGTAGACCACCGTCGCGACGTCGAAGACGAAGACGGCGATCCGGAACGCCCGTGGTCCGGCGCCGTCACCGTCGTACAGATGCCGCAGCCAGTCCCTCATGCGTCGTTGGTGTCCGCGTTGCGCATCCGATCTCCGTCTTCCGAGCCGGGGAGAAGGAGCGAGGCATCCCCGTACGAGAAGAAACGGTAGCGTTCCGCGATGGCGTGGCCATAGACGCGGCGGATTTCGTCGGTGCCGAGGAAGGCCGAGACCAGCATCATCAGCGTCGATTTCGGCAGGTGGAAGTTAGTCATCAGCGCGTCGGCGACCCGGAACCGGAAGCCCGGCGTGATGAAGATGTCGGTCTCGCCCGTCCAGGCGGCGATCTCGCGCGGGGCGGTGGCGGCGGTCTCGATCAGGCGCAGCGCCGTGGTGCCTACGGGGATGATGCGGCCGCCCGCGCGGATCGTCTCCATGATCTCGGCGGCGGCCTCGGCGCCGACCTCGCCCCACTCGGCGTGCATCTTGTGATCGGCGATGTCGTCCACCTTGACCGGCAGGAACGTCCCCGCGCCCACATGCAGCGTGACATGGGTGAAGGCGACGCCGCGGTCGCGCAGGGCATCCAGCAGCGCGTCGTCGAAATGCAGCGAGGCCGTGGGGGCGGCGACCGCGCCCTGGTGCTTCGCCCAGACGGTCTGGTAATCCTCGCGGTCCTGCGCGTCGGCGGCGCGTTTCGCGGCGATATAGGGGGGCAGGGGCATCGCGCCGGCATCGGCCAGCGCGGCGTCGAAATCCTCTCCGGCCAAGTTGAAGCGGAGCCGGGCCTGGCCGTCGCCGCGCCCCTCGACCACCGCCGACAGCGCATCGGAAAACAAGATCTCTTCCCCGTCATGCACCTTCTTCAGGGGTTTCAGCAGCGCGCCCCATGTTCCATCCGCCTTCGGTTCCAGCAGCGTCGCCTCGACCCGGGCGGCGTTGCCGTCGCGGTGACGGGTGCCGCTCAGCCGTGCCGGGATCACCTTGGTGTCGTTAAGCACCAGCCGATCGCCGGGGCGCAGCCAGTCGGGCAGGTCGCTGACGACCGCGTCGGTGATCCGACAGCCCTCGGCCACCAGAAGCCGCGCGGACGAGCGCGGCCGGGCGGGGCGGGTGGCGATCAGGTCGTCGGGAAGGTCGAAGTCGAAATCGGACAGGCGCATCTGGTTACTCGGCAGGTCGTGCGGGCGGAGGGCGGCGGAAGATCTCCCTAAACATGCCCGGCGTCAGAATGGAAAGCGGATTGACCCCCACCTGCGGCTGCGAAACCGGCCCCTGCAAGGTGAAATTGACGCCGAACAGCCCTTCGCCCTGCCGGGTGAAGATCGAGCCGATCCGGTTCAGCAGGTAGATCGGCGACACCACCCCCTGCATGTCGAGCCGCTTGTTCACCGTGTCATAGACCCCGTCCATGGACAGCCCCAGCGACGCCCCCGTGGCCGAGGACCGGTAGAGCGTGATCTGCTGCGGCGAGACGCGGAACTCGGCCGAGACGTCCTCGAACGGGATGCCGCGGGTTTCCAGCTGCTCCAGCAGACCGACGACCGAGATCGCGCTGAGCAATTCCGCGATGGCGGGCGCGTCGCGCAGAAGCGGGTTCGTCACGCGGGCCTGCCCCTCGTATGTGCCGGCATCGCCCGTGGGACGCAGGATCAGGTCGAGCTGCCCGCCCTGCACCCGGTCCACCAGCCCCGCGTCGCGCAGAAGTGCGCCCGCGTCCTGGGTCTGGACCCGGATCGCGGTGCCGCGCGCCTCGCCGACCAACGCGCCGGTGACCTCGGTCCCGCCATTCACGCGGCCGCGGAACTCGCCCGACAGCGCCACACCCGGCGCCAGGTCGATGGCCGCGTCGCGCAGCGCGATCGTGTCGGTCAGAGTGACCTCGTCGAGCCGCAGGGACACCGGCCCACGCGCGGTGCCGCTGCCGCCCCCGCCACTGCCACTGCCACTGCCACTGCCACCACCGAGCTGGGCGCGGCGCAGGTCAACGCTGCCCGAGGGGACGGTGATGGCGACCGGCCGCCCGTTCCCCTGCGCGGCGATCGTCACCGCGCCCTCGAACCAGTCCCCCAGCACCACCCGGTCGAGCGTCAGGGCGCGAAAGCGGGTGCCGTCCTGCAGGTCGACGCGGCCGCGCGCGGAAAGGCCCGGCGCTTCCAGTTGCAGCCGGTCCACCACGGGCGTGGCCCCAAGCGTCGCTTGCAGCTCGAAGGTTCCGGTGCGGTCGGGCGGCTTGCTCCAGTTCACCGCGCTCACGGCGAGAGCCAGACCCGACAGGTCGGAGCGCGCGGTGAGGCGGGGGGCGGTGTCGGGGGCGAGCGCGATCTCGATCTCGGCGGTGCCGCTGCCCGACAGCAGCCCGTCGGGCAGCGCCACGCCGAGTGTGGCGAGGCTTTCCGCCGAGACGGTGGCGCGGCCGGAGACCGTGCCGCGCCCCCGATCCTCGCCCGACAGCGCCTGCTGCCACGCCCCGTCGAACGGCACCCCGTCGAACTGCGCACGCCCCTCGACCCGGATGCGGTCGCGGTCGACCGAAACCTCCATCCGGTCGGCGGTGATCGTCCGACCCGCGACCAAGGTGTCGGATTGCAGATCCGTCAGCGTCCCGTCGGAGGTGAACGAGATTTCCTCGGGCTTCACCCCTTTCTTCAGGGGCAGGGTGATCGTGGTGGTGGCGCTCAGATGACCTTGGGCAAGGTCCGGCGTGCGGCCGGCCTTGGACAGGAAACTCAGCGGCTCGCTGTCGATCAGTGCGAGGACCGAGGGCAGGGGGCCGTCCGAAACGATCTCGATCTGGCCCTGCGAAGGGCGTTCTCGGATATCGGGGATCACGAAGGTGGTGCCCGTCAGGTCGACCGGCGCGCGGTCCTCGGGGGTCATGCGGCCCGATGCGACGCGCAGGGCGAAACGGAAATCGTCGAGCGTGGCGAAGCCCGAGGCGTCGGTGACGGGGGGCAGGAAGGGAACTGCAAGGGTCGTAGCGTCCTCGAACGCGAAGCTGACATTGGCTTCGGGCTTTTCGGCCTCGGGGCGCTGGCGCAACACCACGACCGGGTCGACGGCGGTGCCCGCGCCGACCCGGTCGAGGAAGAACTGCCGCGCCTTCCGCGCCACGGGCTTGGGCCAGTAGCGCCGCAAGCGTTCGGCCGTCATCCGCTCGGCGGTCAGGCTCAGATCGACCGACCAGCCGTCCTCCCCGGCCCAGGCGCGCGCGTCGCCGGTCAGCGCGTCGCGGGTCCCTTCGGTGTCGAGCGACAGGCTGTAGGCGCCGACGTCCACCGTGAACGGGTCCAGCCGGATGCGCATGTCGAGCGTCCCGCCCAGCGCCGAGACCGGCTCGGGGAAGAGGGCGGGCGTGTCGAGCCGCAGTTCCTCCACGTTCAGCTGGGCGATCAGCGCGTTGGGGAAGCCGTCCGGTCCGATCTCGTCCAGGTAGGCTTGGCCGCTCAACCGGCCCGAGCCGTCGGCGGCGTCGATCGACACCTCGCGCAGCGCGATGCGGCGGGTGGCCGGATCGAAGGTCAGCGCGGCGCGGGCGTGCTGGAAGTCCAGCGGCGGTGTCCCCCTGCGCGGGTCGAGCGATCCGGCCCCGATCTCGAGCGTGGCGGACAGCTCTTGCAGAGCACCCTCGGCCCCCAGCGTCGTCGCAAGCTGGCCCGAGATCGGCGCGTCCAGGACCGACAGCACCGCGAGGGCCGGCGATTGCGCGGCGATATCGGCGGCGGCGACCCGGTCGAACTCGGCCTCGAGCCGGGCGCCGGAATCGCCCGAGCGCGTGGACAGCGCGATCCGTGCGCGGGCCAGATCCTCGGTGCCGTTGAAGATCTCGGCGTCGAGGTCGAAGGTCAGCCCCTCGGCGCCCCGCGTCAGCGCCGCGCTGCCATCGGTGACCTGCCAGACCCGGTTCGCGCGGGCGTCCTCGAGCGTGATCTCGGCGCCGGTCAGTTCGACCCGCTCGACCCGGTCGAGCGGCGGGCGGTCGAGCGCCCCCTCGACCAGGTCCAGAAGGGCGCCGGGGCTGTCGGCGATGAACTCGCCCCCGCTGCCGAAGCTGAGCGCGAACCGTCCCTCGGCATCCCGCCGCAGGACCAGCCGCGCGCCGTTCACCCGCAGGATGCTGGGGGCCACGCGCCCCGACAGCGCAGCCGCGGTGTCGAAGGCCAGACCCACCTCGGACACGCGCGCGATCTCGCCGCCATCGGGCGCCGAGACGCGCACATCCTCGAGCCGCAGCCGCGGCACGAGGGGGCGGTCGAGCCCGACCGACACCGTGCCCAGATCCACGTCCACCCCGGCGGCCCGCGCATCGATCCGGGACTCGATCGCCGCGACCACCACCGCCGGCAGGGCGATCCGCTCGCCGCTGGCCACCAGCATGGCAGCCACTGCCACGATCGCCACGGCAAAGCCCACCGCAAGCAGAACACCCGTGCGGATCACATGCGCGCCGGCGCGCCCCGCGGTGTGAATCCGCTTGATCATGGCGCGCAACCTGACCCGTTTTCCTCCCGTTGGCCACGCCTCCCGACCCCACGACGGATTGCCTTTCCGTGATCGCGCTGCATCTGGCTGCGGGACATCACAAGGAGACATACCGATGGAGCTGACCGGCCAGCCTGCCCCCGAAATCGACCTGCCCCGCGACGGCGGAGACACCGTGAGCCTGTCGCAGATCGACGGCCCCGTCGTCCTGTTCTTCTATCCCCGCGCCGACACGCCCGGCTGCACCACCGAGGCCAAGGGCTTCACCGATGCCGCCGACGCCTTCGCCGAGGCCGGCGTGACCGTTCTGGGCGTGTCCAAGGACCCGGTGAGCAAGCAGGACAAGTTCCGCGACAAGCACGGGTTGACCATCGCCCTGCTGTCGGACGAGGAGGGCGACGTCAGCGAGCGCTACGGCACTTGGGTCGAGAAGAACATGTACGGCAAGACCTCGATGGGGATCGAGCGCTCGACCTTCCTGATCGGCGCCGACAAGTCGGTGGTGCGCGAGTGGCGCAAGGTGAAGGTGCCCGGCCACGTGGACGAGGTGCTCGAGGCCGCGCGGGCGCTGTGACGGCGCGAACCGGCGCAGAGGCGTCGGTGTTGGAACAGATGGGGCGGCAGGGGTCCGCGTAACCGGGCCCGCACACGACAGGAGGAACGAATGTTCGCGGTAATCGGCAGCGCCTGGGCGCTGTTTCTCGGCATGGGCCTGCTGATGATCGGCAACGGGATGCAGGGGACGCTTCTGGGCATCCGGGGCGACATCGAGGGCTTCTCGACCTTCGAGATGTCGTTCGTCATGGCCGCCTACTTCGCGGGCTTCCTCGGTGGCTCGCAACTGGCGCCCGAGATGATCCGCCGGGTCGGCCACGTCCGGGTCTTCGCGGCGCTTGCCTCGTTCATCTCGGCTGTGCTGATCCTCTATCCCTCCGTGACCGAGCCATGGGCTTGGATCGCGCTGCGCATCATCATCGGCTTCTCCTTCTCGGGCGTCTACGTCACCGCCGAGAGCTGGCTCAACAATGCCACCACCGCCGAGAACCGGGGGCAGGCGCTGTCGCTGTACATGATCGTGCAGATGGGCGGCATCGTGACCGCGCAGTCGCTGGTGGCAGCGGGCGACCCGTCGGGCTTCATCCTCTTCGTGATCCCGTCAGTGCTGGTGTCGCTGTCCTTCGCGCCGATTCTTCTGTCGATCTCGCCCACGCCGCCCTTCGACACGACCAAACCGATGAGCCTGAGGCGGCTCTTCCATTCCTCGCCGCTGGGATGCGTGGGAATGATCCTCAACGGGGGCATGTACTCCGCGCAGTTCGGCATGGCTTCGGTCTACGGCGCGCAGGCGGGGCTGAGCGTGCCCGAGATCTCGACCTTCATCGGCGCGATCTTCCTGGGTGGCCTGTTGTTCCAGTACCCGGTGGGCTGGATCTCGGACCGGATCGACCGGCGGGTGCTGATCCTCGGGTGTTCGGTCGTGGGAACCATTGCCTGCCTGCTGGGGGTGATCCTGACGCCCAGCTTTACTGTCCTGACTACCGTGGGCTTCGTGGCAGGTGGGATGATCAACCCGCTCTATTCGCTGCTGATCGCGTACACGGCCGATTACCTCGATTACGAGGACATGAGCGCCGCATCGGGCGGCCTCGTGTTCATGAACGGCCTCGGGGCGATCGCGGGGCCGGTCATCATCGGTGGCCTGATGACGGCACTGGGCCCGAGCGGCTTCTGGCTTTTCCTGACGGTGCTACTGGCCGCCCTTGCGGGCTACGCGGGCTACCGCATGACGTGCCGCGCAGCGCCGGCCGTGGACGAGACAGCCCCCTACGTGTCCTTCTCGCCGTCGGGCTCTTCCGTCGGTGTCATCGCCGGCGCCGAATGGGCCGAGGCGCAACAGGACGAGGACGCCGAGGAGAGCTGACGCATTCGTTCCGTTGCGTCATGCCGGAAGCGCGCTACGCTCATGCTCAAGCGAAGATGATGAAAGGAGTGTCGTGATGACACCCGATGACGTTCTTGCCTTCTGGCTCGACGAGGTCGGCCCGAAAGGCTGGTATGGCGGCGGCGAGGAGCTGGACCAGACCTGCCGCGACCGCTTCGGGGATCTGTGGGCCGAGGCCACCGAGGGCGGGCTCGGCCTGTGGCTGACCTATCCGAGCGGCGTGCTGGCCTACGTGATCCTCACTGACCAGCTGCCGCGCAACATGTGGCGCGGCACCGCGCAAAGCTTCCAGATGGACTCCGCGGCGCTTGCAGCGTCGAAGGCGGCCATCGGCAAGGGTTGGGATCTGAAGATCGACCCGCCGGGGCGGCAGTTCTTCTACATGCCGATGATGCATTCCGAGAACCTCAGCGACCAGGACCGCTGCGTGCGGCTGTTCCACACCCGGATGCCCGAGGAAGAAGAGAACATCCTCCACGCCAAGGCGCATCGCGAGGTGATCCGTCGCTTCGGCCGCTTCCCCTATCGCAACGAGGCCCTGTCCCGCAAAACGAAGCCGGCCGAGGCCGACTTCCTTGCCGATGGCGGCTACGGCGCCGTGGTGCGCGAGACACGCGCGGCGGCGGCCTGAGGCACGGTCGGAACCGGTACCGGTGCTTTCCGTTGGCCCAACAACGGAAAATGGAGAAATCCCATGAAGAGCACCTGGGCCGCCCTTGCCCTGATCGTGGCAGGACTCGTTATCGTCCTCATGCGCCCGGCCTTCCTGGCGGACGGCCAGGATGTCTCGGTCTACTCCTTCTCGGGTACCGTCGTGCCCTGGCTCGGCTGGATCCTGTTGGCCGCGGGCGTTGTGATGGCCGTCGTCGCGTTCATCCGCGCGCGCAAGAAGAAGAACGCTCGCCGCTGACGCGCGATCCGGGCTTGTCACGAGCGCCCGAGAGGTGTTCGTGGCGGGCATGACGCCGCGCTCCGACTGGTCCCTCATCCTTGTCCTGTTCACCGCGGGGCTCTTCGCCGCCTGGCAGTTCGGCAAGGTGGCGCTGATCCTTCCCGAGATCGCAGCGACCTACGCCCGCGCACCCGAATCCGCCGCCTGGCTGGTGTCGGTCGTGGGGATCGTTGGCATCCTGCTGGGCGCGGTCGGAGGAAACCTCGTCGCCGGCTTCGGGGCGCGGCGCGTGCTGCTCTTCGCACTGTGGCTGGGGGCGGGGCTGTCTGCCGTTCAGGCCATCGGCCTGCCGTTCCCCGCGCTCGCCCTCACGCGGGTGGCCGAGGGGCTGTCGCATCTTCTGATCGTCATCGCGGCGCCGGTCCTGATCGCGGGCGCCGCAAGCGACGGCGGCCGGTCCATGGCAATGGGGCTCTGGGCCACCTTCTTCGGCGTCGCCTTCGCGCTGGGGGCGGTGCTGTTCCCGGCCGTCGTCGCAGCGGTCGGGGTGCCGGGGCTGTTCGTCGCGCACGCGGCGGGGTTCGCGGCGCTCGCCCTGATCCTGTCGCCGCGACTGGCGCGGCAACCGCGGATGCCCCTGGGGGCGGACATCGTGGCGCAGCATCTGCGCATCTACGGCTCTCCGCGCCGGGCGATGCCGGCGCTGTGCTTCGTCTTCTATACCGTCCTCTTCGTCGCGCTGGTCACCCTGATTCCCGTTGCCCTCCACCGCCCCGGGCTGGCGGCGGTGCTGCCGCTGGTCAGCCTGTCGGGCACCTTCGCGGCCGGGTGGCTTGCCAAGCGGGGCGGAGCGACGCGCGTTCTGATGCTGGGGTTCGTCGGATGCCTTCTGTCGCTCGGGTTGATCTGGGCCGGCGCGGTCTGGGGCGTCTTCGTACTGTTCGCGACCATGGGCCTGTTGCCCGGCGCCGCCTTCGCCCTGATCCCCGAGCTGAACGCCAGCGTCCCCGACCGCGCGCTGGCCACGGGCGGCATCGCGCAGATGGGAAACGTCGGCACGACACTGGGCACGCCGGTCTTCGCGATGCTGCTGGCGACAGGGGGCGAGGCCGGGATGTGGGGCGGAGTCGCGTTGTTCTCGGTGGCCGGGCTTGCGGTCACGGCTTGGCTCGCCCATCTCGTGCGGAGGGAACGGACAGGGGTCGTTCCCGTTTAGTTCCATTTTTAGATTGGCGCGGGTCCGGCGCGGGCCTATGTAGGTGCCGAACGCGAACCTAGGGGGTTCTCCATGGCCGAACTGAAGAAGATCGTGGTTCGCGGCGCCCGCGAGCACAATCTCAAGAACATCGACGTGGACATCCCGCGCGACGAGCTGGTGGTGATCACCGGCCTGTCGGGGTCGGGCAAGTCGTCGCTGGCCTTCGACACGATCTATGCCGAGGGGCAGCGCCGGTACGTCGAATCGCTGTCGGCCTATGCGCGGCAGTTCCTCGACATGATGCAGAAGCCGGACGTGGACCATATCAGCGGCCTGTCCCCGGCGATCTCGATCGAGCAGAAGACGACGTCGAAGAACCCCCGTTCGACCGTCGGCACCGTGACCGAGATCTACGACTACATGCGCTTGCTTTTCGCGCGCGCCGGCACCCCCTACAGCCCCGTCACCGGCAAGCCCATCGAGGCGCAACAGGTGCAGGACATGGTCGATACGGTCATGCGGATGGAGGACGGCACCCGCGGCTTCCTGCTGGCCCCGATCATCCGCGACCGGAAGGGCGAGTACCGCAAGGAGTTCCTGGAACTGCGCAAGCAGGGCTTCCAGCGGGTGAAGGTGGACGGCACCTTCTATGACCTCGACGAGCCGCCGACGCTCGACAAGAAGTTTCGCCACGACATCGACGTGGTCGTGGACCGGATCGTGGTGCGCGAGGGGCTGGAGACGCGGCTGGCGGACTCGTTCCGCACCGCGTTGGACCTCGCCAACGGGATCGCGATCCTCGAAACCGCGCCGCGCGAGGATGAGGGCGAGGTCGAGCGCATCACGTTTTCGGAAAACTTCGCCTGTCCCGTCTCGGGTTTCACCATCCCCGAAATCGAGCCGCGCCTGTTCTCGTTCAACGCCCCCACCGGCGCCTGCCCGGCCTGCGACGGCCTGGGCGTCGAGCTGTTCTTCGACCCCGCGCTGGTGGTGCCCGACCAGAATCTGAAGATCAGCGACGGTGCCATCGCGCCTTGGCGCAAGGGAAAGTCGCCGTACTTCACCCAGACGATCCAGGCGATGGCCAAGCATTACGGCTTTTCCACCGCAACGAAGTGGAAGGATCTCGACGACAAGGTGAAGGAGGTGTTCCTCTTCGGGTCGGGCGAGGAAGAGATCAAGTTCCGCTACGACGAGGGCGGCCGCGTCTACACGGTCGAGCGCACCTTCGAAGGCGTCCTGCCGAACATGGAGCGTCGCTACCGCGAAACCGACTCGGCCTGGATCCGTGAAGAGTTCGAGCGCTACCAGAACAACCGCCCCTGCGAGGCCTGCGGCGGCTACCGCCTGCGCCCCGAGGCGTTGGCGGTAAAGATTGCCGGCCACCATGTCGGCGAGGTGGTCGAGAAATCCATCGGCCAGGCGCTGGAATGGTGCGAGACCGTGCCCGCCTCGCTTTCAGCCCAGAAGAACGAGATCGCCCGCGCCATCCTGAAGGAGATCCGCGAGCGGGTCGGCTTCCTGAACAATGTGGGCCTCGAATACCTGACCCTGTCGCGCAACGCTGGCACGCTGTCTGGCGGCGAGTCGCAGCGAATCCGGCTGGCGTCGCAGATCGGGAGCGGACTGACGGGCGTGCTGTATGTGCTCGACGAGCCCTCCATCGGCCTCCACCAGCGCGACAACGACCGGCTTCTGACCACGCTGAAGAACCTGCGCGACCAGGGCAACACCGTGATCGTGGTCGAACACGACGAAGAGGCGATCCGCGAGGCGGATTATGTCCTGGATATCGGCCCGGGCGCGGGTGTCCATGGCGGCCATGTCATCGCCGCCGGCACCCCGCAGGAGATCATGGACAATCCCGCCTCGGTCACCGGTGACTACCTTGCCGGCCGCCGCGAGATCGGCGTTCCGGCCGAGCGACGGAAGGGCAACAAGAAGAAGGTGACCGTCGTGAAGGCGCACGGCAACAACCTTCAGGACGTCACGGTCGACTTCCCCTTGGGCAAGTTCGTCTGCGTCACCGGCGTCTCGGGTGGCGGCAAGTCCACGCTGACGATCGAGACGCTGTTCAAGACGGCCTCCATGCGGCTGAATGGAGCGCGCCACACGCCGGCGCCCTGCGAAACGATCAAGGGGCTTGAGCATCTCGACAAGGTCATCGACATCGACCAGCGCCCCATCGGCCGCACACCGCGCTCGAACCCCGCCACCTATACCGGCGCCTTCACCCCGATCCGCGACTGGTTCGCGGGTCTGCCCGAGGCGAAGGCCCGCGGCTACAAGCCCGGCCGTTTCTCGTTCAACGTCAAGGGCGGACGCTGCGAGGCCTGCCAGGGCGACGGGGTCATCAAGATCGAGATGCACTTCCTTCCCGACGTCTACGTCACCTGCGAAACCTGCGGCGGCGCCCGCTACAACCGCGAGACGCTGGAAATCAAGTTCAAGGGCAAGAGCATAGCTGACGTTCTTGATATGACGGTGGAAGATGCGCAGAACTTCTTCACGGCGGTCCCCTCGATCCGCGAGAAGATGGACGCGCTGGTCCGCGTCGGGCTCGGCTACATCAAGGTGGGCCAGCAGGCGACGACGCTATCGGGTGGCGAGGCGCAGCGCGTGAAGCTGTCGAAGGAACTGGCACGACGGTCCACGGGTCGGACGCTCTACATTCTCGACGAGCCCACGACGGGCCTGCATTTCGAGGACGTGAAGAAGCTGCTCGAGGTGCTGCACGAGCTGGTGGACCAAGGCAACTCGGTCGTGGTGATCGAGCATAACCTCGACGTCATCAAGACCGCCGACTGGCTGGTGGATATCGGCCCCGAGGGCGGCACCGGCGGAGGCAACCTTGTCGCGACCGGCACGCCCGAGGACGTGGCCGAGGTCGAGGCGTCGCATACGGGGCGCTACCTCAAGCCGATGCTGATGTCGCGGAAGGTCGCGGCCGAATAGGCCGGATCACCAGATCAGGACGTCGGACACGGCCCACACCTCGATGACTTCGCGGGTGTCGCGGCGAATGGTGTAGATGAACTCGTTGGTGCGGACGTAGCACGTCTCGCCCCCCAGCGTGGGCAGATCGATGCCGGGATAGCCGTCGGCAACCTTCAGACGGGCGGGCACCGTATCGCCGACCGCATAGGCCGGCTGCGTGTGATTTTCGGCCGGCACCGGGTGCGCCAGCAATGCCAGGGACAGGACCGAAGCGATAGCGGCGACGCGCATCATGGGGAAACCCGGGCAATGATGCGGCGCGTCTCGAAATCCGCTTTGTAGATCGCCGGACCGAACCGGAAATACGCCCAGCCGTCCCGCGCGGGGGGCAAGCCCAGATAGTCGGTGCCGATGACGGTCATCGCGTCGCGCGGAAGCCGGTCTCCCGGCGTCAGGCCGCTCTCGGCGACCTGGGTCGGGGCTGAGACGAACTTGGCCGTCGTCTCGGCCCCGCGAATCCCGTCGCCGGGGACGCAGACCTTCCGGGCCCCGTCCATTTCGCACGCGGCGTGGGCGGGGGCGGTCAGCAGGGTCAGGATGAGACAAACGTGGCGCATGACGGCGAAACGGACGCCTCAAGCCGTCGGTTCCGTCACGCGGCGAGGCGAAGCCATACAGGTACGTGATCCGACGGCTTCTCGCGGGCGCGCAGATCGGCCTCGATCCAGCACTCTTCCAGCAGGTCGGCGGCTTGCGGGGTCAGCAGGTGGTGGTCGATGCGGATGCCGTCGTTCCGGTTCCACGCGCCGGCCTGGTAGTCCCAGAACGAGTAATGCCCCCCGGCCCGTGTCTGGACCCGCAGCGCGTCCGTCAGGCCCGCACCGTGGACCAGCCGGCGGAACGCCGCACGGGTGTCGGGCAGGGCGAGGGCGTCCGTCACCCAGGCCTCGGGGCGGGCAGCGTCGCGTGCCTCTGGAATGACGTTGTAGTCGCCGCAGAAGACGGCGGGTTCCTCGGTCGCAATGATCTCGGTGACGCGGATGCGCAGACGCTCCAACCAGCCCAGCTTGTAGTCGTATTTCGGCCCCGGCGCGGGGTTGCCGTTGGGAAGGTACAGGCAGGCGACGCGGACGGCCCGCTCGCCGATCACGGTGGCCTCGATGTAGCGGGCGTGGTCGTCGGCCTCGTCCCCGGGCAATCCGCGGGTCACGTCCTCGAGCGGGAGCTTCGACAGGATGGCGACCCCGTTGAAGGATTTCTGCCCGTGGGTGTGGACCGTGTAGCCCAGATCCTCGATCTGCTCGCGCGGGAAGGTCTCGTCCGCGGACTTGATCTCCTGCAGGCAGGCCACGTCGGGCGCGGATTCGGCCAGCCAGTCCAGAAGCACGGGCAGGCGGGCCTTGACCCCGTTGATGTTGAAGGTCGCGATTTTCATGCCTGACGGCCCTATCCGAAGTTAGACCTCAGGTGAAGCCGTAGCGGGCCTGCTCACATCGCGAAGCTGGTTCCGCAGCCGCAGGAGCTGGTCGCGTTCGGGTTGTCGATGGTGAACCGCGCGCCGATGAGTTCTTCGGTGAAGTCGATCACCGCGCCCGTCAGGAAGGGCAGGGAGATCTGGTCGACCAGCACACGCTCTCCGTCCTTTTCGAGGATCAGGTCGTCGTCTTCGGGGGCGTCGAGCTTGATCTCGTATTGGAAGCCCGAGCAGCCGCCGCCCTCGACGGCGACGCGCAGGGCTTGGCCCTGGGCGGCCGCTCCGATCTCGGAGAGGCGGGCGAAGGCGCGGTCGGTGACTTTCGGGGGCAGGTTCATGGTTCGATCCGCCTGTATTTCCTGAGGTTCCCCGGATATATGGCACGCGGCCCCGCCGAACAAGGAGCGTCCCCCCGTGACCGCGACATACGCCTCCCGTCCCGAGGACAGCCGCGGGCGGCTGTTCCCCGAGAGTTACTCGACCTTTCGCTCGCCGTTCCAGCGCGACCGGGACCGGATCATCCACGCCAGCGCGTTTCGCCGGCTGAAGCACAAGACGCAGGTCTTCATCGAGCATGAGGGAGACTATTTCCGCACCCGGCTGACCCACTCGATCGAGGTGGCGCAGGTGGCGCGCACCATCGCGGGCGTGCTTGGCCTGAACAGCGACCTGACCGAGGCCGTGGCGCTGGCCCACGACCTGGGCCATCCGCCCTTCGGCCACACGGGCGAGGAGGCGCTGTCGGCGCTGATGGCGCCCTATGGCGGGTTCGACCACAACGCGCAGGCGATCCGCATCGTGACCTCGCTGGAGCGGCACTATGCCGAGTTCGACGGGCTGAACCTGACATGGGAGACGCTCGAGGGGATCGCCAAGCATAACGGACCGGTGGAGGGCAAGGTGCCCTACGCGCTGGCCGAATACGTTGCACGGCACGACCTGGAGCTGTCGACCCACGCGAGCGCCGAGGCGCAGGTGGCGGCACTTGCCGACGACATCGCCTACAACAACCACGACCTGCATGACGGGCTGAGGGCCGAGCTCTTCTCGACCGACGAACTGGCCGAGCTGCCCCTGCTCGACCAGTGTTTCGCGCGCGTGGACGAGCTGTACCCAGGGCTGAACTACTACCGCCGGCGGCACGAGGCGTTGCGGCGGTTCTTCGGCCTGCTGGTCGAGGACGTGATCGCCGAAGCGCAGGCGGCGCTGGCCGAAGTCGCGCCGCGCTCGGCGGACGATGTGCGGCGGGCGGGGCGGCCGGTGGTGCGGTTCTCGCCGGACGTGTGGCAGAAGCTGAAGGTGATCCGCGAGTTCCTGTTCCACCGGATGTACCGCGCGCCTGACGTGGTCCAGATGCGGGCCAAGGTGACGCAGGTGGTCGAAGAGCTGTTTCCCCTGTTCATGGAGCGGACGGACCTGCTGCCCAAGCAATGGCGCAAGGATGTAGAGGAGGCGCAGGGCGAGACCGAGCTTGCGCGCATCGTCCTCGACTACATCGCCGGGATGACCGACCGCTTCGCCATCCAGAGCCACGAGCGCCTTGTCGGCGGTGACCTCGCGAAGGAGATCTGAGGTGCAGGCGATTGTCGCGGTGCTGGCGGGGCTGGTCGCCCTGGTCGTCGCGGCCGATCATGCGGGGCGATGGGTGGCGGCGTTCGACATCCTGGCCCTGGCGCGGGTGCCTGCCGCCGTAGCCCTGCTTATCCTCGGGCTGGCCCTTCCGGGGTGGTGGAGGGTGACGGCGGTCGCAATGGCGGTGGCTGTCCTGATCGCATGGGCCATGCCCCGCTTCACGGCCGGCGAGGTTGGCGCGGCGGACCTCGTTCTCTACCAGAAGAACGTCCTGAGGGGGAATCCCGGGACCGAGGACCTTGCGGAGGACATCCGGCAAAGCGGCGCCGACGTCGTCACCTTGCAGGAGGTCGGCCCGAAGACATCGCGGTTGCTGGAGCTTCTGAAGGACACCTATCCCGTGCAGATCTCCTGCCGCGACAAGTGGCGACATTCCCCGGCCGTCATCTCGCGGTTGCCGGCCACGGGAGAAGAATTGTGCGACCGGGAAGTCGGCATCGCCGCCCTGCAGCTCGAGACGGTGGATGGCCCGGTCTGGGTCGCCTCGGTGCATCTTGGCTATCCCTGGCCCGCAGGCGCGCAGGCCAGCCAGTCCAGGCGGATCACGGAAATGCTGGGCGAACTGGAGGGTCCGGTACTCGTGGCGGGCGATTTCAACAACGTCCCGTGGAGCGGGGCCGTCGCGCGCATCGCCGCGGCGGCTGATGGCCGGCCATTGGCACCGTGGCGGCCGACCCGCTGGCTCAGCATCTTCGCGTTCTCCGAGCGTGTCGTCGGCAGAAAGCCCGGGCCGGCGACCGATCATGGCGAAGGCTGGGTGCCCACCACCATCGATCACGTGATCGCGCCGGGCGGAAGGGTCGAGCGGCGGCCGTTCCTGGGATCGGACCACATGGGCGTGCTCGCGCGGGTACTGCTCAGGCCATGAGGGGAAGCCGACGGGGCTGAACCCGCGGGCGCGTCGGAGGCCTGGGGTCAGGTGCGGAAATGCTTGGCGAGCTTCAGGCCCTGGCCCTGGTAGTTCGAGGCGATCTCGCGCCCGTAGAGCCGCTCGGGGCGTTCGCTCATCCGCTCGTAGACCAGTCGGCCGACAACCTGCCCATGTTCGAGGGCAAAGGGCGCCTCGTGACATCGGACTTCCAGCACGCCGCGCGCCCCGCGCCCTCCCGCGCTGTCATGCCCGAACCCCGGGTCGAAGAACCCGGCATAGTGGACGCGGAACTCGCCGACCATGGCGAGGTAGGGCGCCATCTCGGCGGCGTAGTCTGGCGGGATCGTCACGGCCTCGCGGCTGACGAGGATGTAGAACGCGCCGGGATCGAGGATCAGCCGCCCCTCGGTCGTGCGCAACTCTTCCCAGAACTCCGAGCCGGGATAGTGGCCGATGCGGTCGAGATCGATCACGCCGGTATGGGGCTTGGCGCGGTAGCCGACCAGGTCGCCCTCGGCGGGGCGAAGGTCGACCGAAAAGCCCAGGCCCCCGTCGATCACCGGCTCGCAATCCACCAGCGGCTCGCTGTCGTGGAGCGCGCGCAGGGCGTCGTCGTCGAGCGTGGCCGGTCCGTCGCGGAAGCGGATCTGGTTCAACCGCATTCCCGGCCGCACCAGCACCGAGAACGAGCGGGGGCAGATCTCGGCATAGAGCGGGCCGTCGTAGCCCTCGGGGATCCGGTCGAACTCGGTGCCGTCATCGGCCACCACCCGGGTCAGCAGGTCCAGACGGCCGGTCGAGCTTTTCGCATTCGTCACGGCGCGCAGACCGTGGGGCAGGGCGAGGCGCTCCATCAGCGGGACGAGATATACGCAGCCCTTTTCCAAGACGGCGCCGCGCGACAGGTCGATCTCGTGCATCGAGAATTCAGCCAGCCGGTCGGCCACGCTGCGGCCCCGGCCGGGAAGGAACGACGCGCGGACCCGGTGGGCCACGGCCCCCAGGCGCAGATCGAGCGAAGCGGGTTGTATCTGTGCCGGATCGACGGCGGGATCGGCCGAAAGTGCTCGGGTCTCGATCAGGTGGGCGATCTGCTGGCTGGCGAGCACGCCACTCATCACGATCTTCCCCCGGTGCCGAAGCACCTGTTCAAACGGTGGTAGCTGGTCGGGCTAGCAGGACTCGAACCTGCGACCTTCCGTCCCCCAGACGGACGCGCTACCAGGCTGCGCCATAGCCCGACTGCGGCGTCTTCTATCGAAACGGCAGGCAGGGGCAAGGCCTTTCGCGCTTTTTTCGAAGCTAGATCCGGGCGTCCCACGCGCGGGCGAGAATCTCGGCCTCGATCAGCGCGGATGACAACTCGCGGGCCCGGCGGGCGCGCCCTGCGCGACCGATGGCCGCCAGCGGGGCGATGACGAGCGGCGGCAGGGCCATGGCCTCGGGGAAATGCGATGCCGCGGGTTCGTCGGCACCTGCGGGATCGAAATCCTCCGGAGCGTCGTCTTCGCCAGCGGTCGCGACGAGCGTCTCGATAGCTTCGCCTTCCTCCCAATGGTCGGTGCTTGCGCCTTCGGACCCGTTCGACCGCACGGTGTCGAGCGTGATGATCTTGGCCGAGGGTGGCTCGATCGCTTCGCCGTCGATGGACGGCGACAGAGCGGCGACGTGGCGCACGCCCTCTTCGCGCAAGAGCTTCTGCACGCCACGGATCGTCAGCCCCTCGTCATGGAGCAGGCGCTTGATCCCGCCCAGAAGCTGCATGTCGGCCGGGCGATAGTAGCGTCGCCCGCCGGCCCGCTTGACGGGTTTGACCTGGGTGAACCGGCTCTCCCAGAAGCGCAGGACGTGGGTCGGGACGTCGAGCCACTCCGCCACCTCGCTGATGGTGCGGAACGCGTCTGGCCCCTTCGCCATGGTCATTTCGCAGGCTTGGCGGCCATCTCGGCCTTGTTCCCGGCGGCGATCCTGTCGCGCATCAGGTGGGACGGGCGGAAGCTGAGAACGCGGCGCGGGTCGATCGGCACTTCTTCGCCGGTCTTGGGATTGCGCCCCATCCGGGCCGACTTGTCGCGCAGGCTGAACGTGCCGAAGGACGAGATCTTGACGGTCTCGCCCGAGACGAGGGCGTCGGCGATGCAGTCCAGCACGGTCTCGACCAGAAGCGCCGATTCGTTGCGGCTGAGGCCAACCTCGCGATGTACGGATTCGCACAGATCCATGCGCGTGAGCGTCTTCGACATCCGGTCCCCCCGAGGTTTTTCTAAAATTGGGTCAGGTGCCCGCGAAAGTCAACGATATCAGGGGTGACCGACGGGTTCTACCAGCGCAGAACGACCGAGCCCCAAGTCAGACCGCCGCCGATGGCTTCGGTGACCAGAAGATCACCCCGTTTGATCTGCCCGCGGTCGCGCCCGACCGACAGGGCAAGGGGGATCGACGCGGCCGAGGTGTTCCCGTGGTCCTGCACCGTGACCACGACCCGGTCCATCGAGATGCCCATCTTCTGGGTGGTCGCCTTGATGATGCGGATATTCGCCTGGTGCGGCACGACCCAATCCACCGCATCCGCGTCGAGCCCCGCTTTTTCCAGCGCGGTGTGGGCGGTGCGGGCCAGTTTGTCCACGGCGTGACGGAAGACCTCGCGCCCCTCCATCCGCAGGTAGCCGGTGGTCTGGGTCGAGACGCCGCCGTCCACGTAGAGGATGTCGCGGTGGCGCCCGTCCGAGTTCAGGTCGGTCGACAGGATGCCCCGGTCGTCCGACGTGCCCTCACCCTCGGCCCGTTCGACCACGACCGCGCCGGCGCCGTCCCCGAAGAGGACGCAGGTGCCGCGGTCGGTCCAGTCCATTATCTTGCTGAAGGTCTCGGACCCGATCACGAGGATCCGGCGGGCCTGACCCGACACGATCATCGCGTTCGCCGTGGACAGCGCGAAGACGAAGCCGGCGCAGACCGCCTGCACGTCGAAGGCGAACCCGTGCGACATGCCCAGCTTGTCCTGCACCATGGTCGCGGCAGAGGGGAAGGTCAGGTCGGGGGTCGAGGTCGCCACGATCACCGCGTCGACGTCATCGGCCCCGAGCCCCGCATCCGCGAGGGCCGCGCGCGCGGCATGAGCGGCAAGATCCGAGGTCGTCTCGCCGTCGGCGGCGAAATGGCGGCGCTCTATCCCGGACCGAGAGCGGATCCATTCGTCCGTCGTCTCGACCTTGTCCTCGAACCACGAGTTCTCGACGACCCGCTCGGGAAGGTAGTGCCCGACCCCGACGATCTGGGCGCGCGTGACACTCATGTCCCGCTCCTCATTTCGGGGGCGGAGGCAGCGGCGGCCATCACCTCGTCGGCCGAGGCGACGCGAAGGGCGAGGCGCGTGTTGAAGTCCTTCTGAGCCAGTTTGAACGCGAGCTTGATCGCCGCGGACACGCCGGTGTCGTCGGCCGAACCGTGGCTCTTCACGACCGTGCCGTTCAGCCCCAGGAACACGCCGCCATTCACCCGCCGCGGGTCGATCCGCTTTTGCAGCCGTTTCAGCGACGTCAGGGCAAGCATGGCAGCCAACTTGGAGAGGGGCGTATGGTTGAACGCCTCGCGCAGCGCGTCACGGATGAAGGCTGCGGTGCCCTCGCCGGTCTTGAGCGCGATGTTTCCGGTAAAGCCGTCCGTGACCACCACGTCCACGCGATCAGACGGGATGTCGCCGCCTTCGACGAAGCCCACGAATTCGAAATCCACGGGACCGGCCGCCTGAGCGATGAGGGCATGCGCCTCTTTCATCTCGGGACGGCCCTTGTGCTCTTCGGTGCCGTTGTTCAGCAGGCCGATGCGCGGGCGGGCGACCTCTTGTCCGTTGCGGGCATAGGTGCAGCCCATCAGGGCGTATTGCAGCAGGTCGCGTGGGTCGGCCTTGATGTCGGCGCCGACGTCCAGCATCACGTTGAACCCGGACGGGTTGCGCGACGGCCACAGGCAGGCGATCGCCGGGCGGTGGACGCCGGGCAATTTCCTGAGCCGCATGACCGACAGCAGCATCAGGGCGCCGGTATTGCCGCAGCTGACCGCGACCTCGGCCTCGCCGTTCTTCACCGCCTCGATGCAGGACCACATGGACGTGTCCTGCCCGTGCCGGAGCACGTTGGACGGCTTGTCGTCCATCGACACGGTGGAGGGGCAGTCGCGAATCTCGACCCGGTCGGTCAGCTTGCGCTTCTCGACAAGTGGCTTCAGCTCCGCGGCAGGGCCGTGGAGCAGGAAGCGGATCTCGGGGTTCTTCTCGGCAGACTTGGCCATGCCGGCGACGACGGTCTTCGGACCGTTATCGCCGCCCATGGCGTCGACGGACAGGACGAACGGTCCGGTCCGCTGGGGCGCCCCGTCAGGTCCTGTCGTCGGAGACCGCGACATCGCCAGGGCCGGCCTCAGGCCGCGTCGTCGTCGAGATCGAGCTCGTCGGCCTGCGCGATGATCTCGCGCTCGGCATAGTGACCGCAGGCGCCGCAGACGTGGTGCGGGCGCTTCAGCTCGCCGCAATTGGCGCATTCATGCGGGTTGGCGGCGGTCAGCGAGTCGTGGGCACGGCGCATGTTGCGGCGCGACTTCGTGACCTTATTCTGAGGGACGGCCATTGCAGGTCCTTCGTCTGTCTGGGCGGAGCGCACGATCTGGCGCACCCCGGAATTCGGAATGAAGCCGCGCAATACGCCCTTACGCCAGTGGGATCAAGCCCTCACCGAGGGCGTTTCACGCTGTCTTGCGGGCGGCCGCGAGCTGGTATCACATCTCATCTCGACCAACCCGCCCAGCCCGGAGCCGTTCCATGTCCAACCTCTTCGATCCCGCGCCGCCCGTCACCGTGCCTGTCGAGGGGGCGGGAGGCTACCCGATCCGGCGGATTTTCTGCATCGGGCGCAACTACGAGGCCCACGCCGCCGAGATGGGATCGCAGGCGGATCGCGCGGCACCGTTCTTCTTTACCAAGACGCCCAGTCACGTGGTGGCGCCCGGTGACTGGGCCTATCCCCCGGGGACGTCCGACGTGCACCACGAGGTCGAGCTGGTCGTGGCGCTGGGGGCCGACGGACGGGTGCGTGCGGCGGGGGTCGGCCTCGACATGACGCGGCGCGACCTGCAGAGCGACGCGAAACAGCGCCGCCGCCCCTGGGACGTGGCCAAGGATTTCGAGGGCTCCGCGATCCTCGGCCAGATGGTCGAGGCGACGGCCGAGGATCTGGGCGTGCTCGACATCTCGCTGGCGGTGAACGGGGACGAGCGGCAGTCGGGCTCGACCCGCGACATGATCCACGGGGTGCCGGCGCTTCTGGCGCATCTGTGCGGACTGTATACCCTGGGCGCGGGTGACATCGTGATGACGGGCACGCCCGCGGGCGTGGGGCCGGTCTCGGTGGGTGACAGGCTGACGGGGCGCATCGGTTTCCTGCCGGAGATCGAGGTCACGGTCGTCCGCTAGCCGGGGACGATCTGTCATGTCTTCGTCACCTTGCGGTGGCAGACCCGAGCCATACCGATAGCCCACTGAATGTTGGGCTTGCCGCGGCGGAAACGCCAGATATAGTCAGCTTGACGAGCGGGGCGGGGCCTCCCGCCCTGGTCCGGTCAGCGGAGCGCAGGGCAGGGGCAATATCGCCATGGGGATCGATTTCAGAACCAGTTTCGTGCGAGAGCCGAACAGCCTCAGGCACCATCCTGCGCTTGTGCTGAACGCGGATTACCGTCCGCTGTCCTACTATCCCCTGTCGCTCTGGCCGTGGCAGGAGGCCGTGAAGGCCGCGTTCCTCGACCGGGTCAGCATCGTCGCGGAATACGACGCGGTGGTCCGAAGCCCCACGACCGTGATCAGGATACCCTCGGTCGTCGTCCTCAAAGATTACGTCAAACCCCAGAAGCGCGTGGCCTTCACGCGCTTCAATCTTTTCCTGAGGGACGAATTCCGCTGCCAGTATTGCGGATCGACGGGCGACCTGACCTTCGACCACGTCGTGCCCCGCGCCCGCGGTGGCCGCACCAGCTGGGAGAACGTCGTGGCCGCCTGCTCGCGCTGCAACCTGGCCAAGGGATCGCGGTCGCTGAAGAATACGGGCATGACGCTGAGAAAGCCGCCCCGCGTTCCCGGAGCAGAAGAGCTGAAGAACATGGGCCGCCGCTTCCCGCCGAACCACCTGCACGATACCTGGCTCGACTTCCTCTACTGGGACGCCGAACTGGAGGCCTGATTGCGGGTTTCGGAACGAGAAAGGGCGGTGCCGCGCACCGCCCTTTTCCGTACCGCCGGGCCGGGCCCGGGGCAGAGAGACGCCCGTTCAGGCGGCCTCACGCTCGAAGTGACCGCACCAGTCCTGCGGGCTGACCACCGGCCACAGGCCGCGGCTGTCGGCCTGGGGCTGCGAAACGGGGGGATTGAAGCGGCACAGCCCCTCGCTTTCGGCGGTGCTGCCCGTGTTGGTCGCGTGATCTTCAAAGAAGGCGCATTTCGCGCAAGCTGTATCGGACATGTCCATTTTTCCTTCGTTCGAGTCGATGCCGCACGTCGCGGCCTATGGGTCGTACATAGCGATCCTGTCGCCGAAGTAAATGCATTTATGTAAGTAAATCAAGTAGTTGATAGGAAATCTCGGATTTAGAATCCTTATAAAAAGGGTCGAATAGAGGGTGGGCCACGGGGGCTTGGCGCTTCCCAGGGCCGGGCGCCCGGACATCGGATCGACCCGACGGGCGCGCGCGGATCTGTTAGCGCCAACCGGGGGCCTTGACCCGGACCCGCAAAGCGGCAAGTTCGTGCGCGAACCGTAAAGGAGCGTTGAATGGTCTCGCGCGTGATACCGGTCGATCCGTTCGATCTCACGATTTTCGGCGGAACGGGCGATCTGGCCCGCCGCAAGATCCTGCCGGGTCTCTATCGCCGGTTCCGGTCGGGACAGATGCCCGAGGACTCGCGCATCATCGGTGCCGCCCGGTCCGATCTGGACGACAACCAATACCGCGACGAGGTGCGCGCGGCCCTGAAGGAGTTCGTGGACCGCGACAGGCTTGACGATGCCTCGCTGGAAGGCTTCCTCGACCTGATCCGCTATGTCTCGATCGACGCCATGGGCGATGCCGGCTGGAAGGAGCTCAAGGCGCATGTGCGCCCCGACCATATCTCGGCCTTCTACTTCTCGGTCGCGCCGTCGCTGTTCGGACCCCTGGCGGAACGGCTCCACGCTTACGGGATGGCCGACCAGAGCACGCGGATCGTCGTCGAGAAACCGTTCGGCCGCGACCTGGAAAGCGCGCGCGAGCTGAACCGGACCCTGGCCGAGCATTTCGACGAGACCCAGATCTACCGGATCGACCATTACCTGGGGAAGGAGACGGTCCAGAACCTGATGGCGCTGCGCTTCGGAAACGTCCTGTTCGAGCCGCTCTGGAACAGCCAGTATGTCGACCACATCCAGATCACCGTGGCCGAGACGGTGGGCGTCGGCGGCCGCGGCGGATACTACGACCGCTCGGGCGCGATGCGGGACATGGTGCAGAACCACCTGATGCAGCTGCTCTGCCTGATCGCGATGGAGCCGCCCAGCCAGTTCGATCCCGACGCCGTCCGCGACGAGAAGCTCAAGGCGATCCGCGCGCTGGATCCGGTGAAGCCCGATTCGATCGTGCGCGGGCAATATACCGGGAAGGGCAGCACGCCCTCGTACCTCGAAGATGTCGAGGCCGAAGAGAGCAACACCGAGAGCTTCATCGCGCTGAAGGTCAACATCTCGAACTGGCGGTGGGCGGGGACGCCGATCTACCTGCGGACCGGCAAGCGCCTGAAGGCGCGCCAGTCCGAGATCGCGGTCGTGTTCAAGGACGCGCCCCATTCGATCTTCGGCGCCGAGGCCGGGCGGCACCGCAACATCCTGACGATCCGCCTGCAGCCCAACGAGGGCATGACCCTGGGCGTGACCATCAAGGAGCCGGGGCCGGGGGGCATGCGCCTGATCGACGTGCCGCTCGACATGACCTTCGCCGAGGCGCTGGGGGCCGAGAACGACCAGGTGACCGACGCCTACGAGCGGCTGGTGATGGACGTGATCCGGGGCAACCAGACGCTGTTCATGCGCGGCGACGAGGTCGAGGCAGCCTGGGCGTGGACCGATCCGATCATAGAAAGCTGGGATTCGACGGACCGCAAGCCGTTCCCCTACGAACCCGGATCGTCAGGACCAGAGGAATCTGCGATGATGCTCCACCGCGAGAACCGCCGCTGGCGCGAAATCCGCGAATGACGATCCGCGCGGCCCCACGTCGCGGGCCGCGCCACGGAACACGGGACGACCTCACCAGGAAGGCGAGCCAATGGACCTGATCGAATATCCCGATAGCGAAATGATGATGATGCAGCTTACCGACCGGCTGGTGGGCGAAATCACGAAATGCCTCGCGTCGCATGACCACGTCTCGTTCGCGGTGCCGGGCGGCAGCACGCCGGGACCGGTCTTCGACACGCTGTCCGGCTCGGACCTGCAATGGGACCGGGTCCACGTGCTTCTGACCGACGAGCGCCGCGTTCCCGCCGATCACGAGCGCTCGAACGAGCGGCTCCTGCGCAAAAGGCTGCTGACCGACAAGGCCGCGGCTGCGCAGTTCATCCGCCTCGTGCCGAGCCCCGGCGTGTCGATGGAGGACCTGAACGACCGCATCGCGCCCGAGCTGCCGCTGTCGATCCTGCTGCTCGGCATGGGCGCGGACATGCATTGCGCCTCGCTGTTTCCCGGCAGCCCTCAACTCGCCGATGCGCTGGCGCCGAAGGCGCCGCACGTGATGGAGGTGGACGCCCCCGAGGGGCTCGAGCCACGCATCACGCTGACGGGGCCGGTCCTCAGGGGGGCGATGTCGACCCACGTCCTGATCACGGGCGACGAGAAACGCGAAGCGGTCGAACGCGCGCGCAGGATGAAACCCCAAGAGGCCCCGATCGCCACCGTGCTGAACGAGGCGACGGTTCACTGGGCCAAGGAGTAAAGACGCATGATCGACCGCAAGAGCTGGGATGACCTGAAGGCGCGCGCGGGCGAGGTGGCGGACCGCCGCATCCTCGACCTGATGGACGAGGACCGGGCCCGCGACTTCTCGGTCGAGGCCGAGGGGATGCTGTTCGACTATTCCAAGACGAACATCGACCCCGACACCCGCGACATGCTGGTGGATCTCTGCGATGCGGCCGGACTGGCCGGCCGTCGCGAGGCGATGTTCAAGGGCAAGAGGATCAACGAGACCGAGGGGCGTGCGGTCCTGCACTCGGCGTTGCGCAACCTCGACGGGCGCGCGATCCGGGTCGACGAAGAGGACGTGATGCCCCGCGTCCTCGGCACCCTCGCGCGGATGGAAGGCTTCGCCCGCTCGGTTCGCGAGGGCAACTTCCGCGGAAAGGGCGGGACGATCACCGACGTGGTCAATATCGGCATCGGCGGCTCGGATCTCGGCCCCGCGATGGCGGTCGAGGCGCTGCGGCCGTACCATGACGGGCCGCGGGTGCATTTCGTGTCGAACGTGGACGGCGCCCATATCCGAGACGTGCTGGGCCCTCTGGACCCTGAGACGACGCTGGTGATCGTCGCCTCGAAGACCTTCACCACCATCGAGACGATGACGAACGCCGAGACGGCCAAGGCCTGGATGTCGGAAAAGGTGCGCGACCCGGCGGCGCAGTTCGCGGCGCTGTCGTCGGCGGTGGACAAGACCAGCGCCTTCGGAATTTCGGAAACTCGCGTCTTCGGGTTCGAGGACTGGGTCGGCGGGCGCTATTCGATGTGGGGACCGATCGGGCTGTCGCTGATGATCGCCATCGGCCCGAAGAACTTCCGCGACTTCCTGCGCGGCGCCGAGGCGATGGACAAGCATTTCCGCGAGGCCGAGCCGCTGGCGAACATGCCCGTGATGCTGGCCCTCGTCGGCATCTGGCACAACCAGGGCTGCGGCCACGCCACCCGCGCCGTGCTGCCCTATGAACAACGCCTCGCGCGCCTGCCCGCATATCTCCAGCAGCTCGAGATGGAGAGCAACGGCAAGCGCGTGTCGATGGACGGCGCCGACCTGACGGTGGACAGCGGCCCCGTGGTGTGGGGCGAGCCCGGCACGAACGGGCAGCACGCCTTCTACCAGCTGATCCACCAGGGCACCCGCGTCGTGCCTTGCGAATTCATGGTCGGCCGCGAGGGGTTCGAGGCGACGCTGGACCACCAGCACCGCCTGCTGATCGCCAACTGCCTGGCACAGTCCGAAGCGCTTCTGCGCGGGCGCACGCTCGACGAGGCGCGCGAGACGGTCGCGGGCAAGTTCAAGGGCGACGAGCTGGATCGGCAGGCCCGCCACCGCGTGTTCCCGGGCAACCGGCCCTCGACGACGCTGCTTTACGAAAAGCTCACCCCCGAGGTGCTGGGCCGGATCGTCGCGCTGTATGAACACCGGGTCTTCGTCGAGGGCGTGCTTCTGGGCATCAATTCCTTCGACCAGTGGGGGGTCGAACTGGGCAAGGAACTGGCCAAGGCTCTCGAGCCCGTGCTCGCCGGCGAGGAGGGGGTCGAGGGCAAGGACCCCTCGACCGCGCGCCTGGTGGAGTGGCTGCAAGGCTGATCGCGCCATTCCGTCGTGAAAGGAAGGGGGCCTCGCGGGCCCCCTTCGTCGTTCAGTTCTCGATCGCGCGGAACTCGTCCGCGGACTCGGTGGCAAGGCTGACCCCGATGATCGCCGCAAGTGCTACGATGAAGCCGGGGATGATCTCGTAGACGCCCGGACCGCCCAGGAAGCTGCCATTCCAGCCCAGCAGGATCCACACGATGACCGTCACGGCACCCGAGACGATTCCCGCGACCGCGCCCGCGCCCGTCATGCGCGACCAAGTGAGCGCCAGGAGGATCAGCGGACCGAACGCCGCGCCGAACCCTGCCCAGGCATTCGCCACGAGGCCCAGCACCTGGCTGTCGGGATCGAGCGCGATGATGCCCGCGACCACGCCCACGGCCACGACGGCGAGACGGCCCACGTTCACGACTTCGGTCTCGCTGGGCTCGCGGTCGAGGACGAGCCGGTAGAAATCCTCGGACAGGGACGAAGACGACACCAGAAGCTGGCTCGAGACCGTCGACATGATCGCCGCCAGCAGCGCCGCGTAGAGGAACCCGGTCACCAGCGGGTGGAACAGCAGGCCGGCCAGGAGGATGAAGATCGTCTCGCTGTCGGCCAGCTCGAGGCCGTTACGCTCGACATAGGCGCGGCCGAGAATACCGACGCCCAGGGCGCCCAGGAGCGAGATGCCCATCCATGTCATGCCGATATTGCGGGCCGCGGCCACGGACTTGACCGAGCGGACGGCCATGAACCGGACGATGATGTGCGGCTGCCCGAAGTAACCCAGGCCCCAGGTGATGGCCGAGAGCCAGCCGATCAGGGTCAGGCCGTCGAACAGCGACAGGTAGTTCGGATCGACCGCCGCCAGCGTCTCGGACGCCTGGCTGAACCCGCCGCCCGCTCCGGCGTAAAGCACGATGATCGGCATGATGACGAGCGCCAGCATCATGATGCAGCCCTGCACGAAGTCGGTCAGGGATACGGCCAGGAAGCCGCCGATGACGGTGTAGGTCAGGACGACACCCAGGGTCAGCCAGACCCCGATCTGGTAGTTCCCGTCGAAGGCCGACTGCACCAGCTTGCCGCCGCCGACCAGCCCGCTGGCGGTATAGACGGCGAAGAACACGACGATCACCACGGCCGAGATCATCCGCAGCGCGGCCGCCTGCGTGGGAAAGCGGTTGGCCAGGAAAGATGGGATCGTCAGCGAGTTGTCGTAGCGCTCGGTCTGCTCGCGCAGGCGCGGGGCGACGATGATCCAGTTCGCCAGCGCCCCGAGGAACAGGCCGATGCCGATCCAGGCCTCGACGAGGCCGGTGGCGTAGAGCGCGCCGGGAAGACCCAGCAGCAGCCAGCCGGACATGTCCGACGCGCCCGCGGACAGGGCGGCGACCGCGGGCGGCAGGTTGCGCCCGCCCAACACGTAGTCTTCGGAACTCGACGTGGATTTCCGCCACGCGTAAAAGCCTGTGGCGAGCATCAGCGCGAAATAGGCGGCGAGGCTGATCCAGACTCCGATCTGCATTGCGTTTCCTTTTTCCAGTGTCATTTTGCGAAATTTCGCACATCGCGCGGATGTGAAGGAACCACCTAGTCCGAACCCCTTCGCCGGCCACCAACACGTCGGCGACTTGCACCCCGGCGCGCCGCTCCTTACGTTTCGACCGCGCCGCAGATTCAATGACAGGATGCCCATGGCCATCGAAGCCCGACAGATCGAGGAGCTCATCCGCGCCGAGTTCCCCGACGCCAAGATCACCATCACCGACCTGGCAGGCGACGGGAATCACTATGCCGCAGAGGTCGTGGACGAGAGCTTCCGCGGGAAGAACCGCGTGCAGCAGCAGCGTGCCGTCTATGCCGCGCTCAAGGACAAGATGGCCGGGTCGCGAGGCGATCTCCACGCGCTGGCGCTGACGACGCGGGCGCCCGAGTGAGCGGCCTCGCCCTTCCGGTGGTGCTGGCGGCCCTGATCCTGGGGCTGCTGGCGGCGCGGGCCTGGGCGGTGATGCGCGCCGAACGCGGTGCGCGACGGGGGGCCGAGCCCGGCGAGGGACACCACGTCATCCGGTCCGAGTACTTCTCGGGCGGCGGCGGCGGAGGCGAGACGACCGAATACACCGTGCCGAAGGACCCGCAGGCCTATGCGCGTCTTTTCGTGCCGAAGACGAAGAACAAGACAGACAAACCGAAAGGCTGACCAGATGAGCGCCGAAGAGCAGATCAAGGACACCGTGACCAAGAACGACGTGGTCCTTTTCATGAAGGGCACGAAGTCGATGCCGCAATGCGGGTTCTCCTCGCGCGTGGCGGGCGTGCTGAACTTCATGGGAGTGGATTTCACCGACGTGAACGTGCTGGAGGACGAGAGCGTCCGGCAGGGGATCAAGGACTACTCGGACTGGCCGACCATTCCGCAACTCTACGTCAAGGGAGAGTTCGTCGGCGGCTGCGATATCATCACCGAGATGACGCTGTCGGGTGAACTCGACCAGCTGTTCGAGAAAGAGGGCGTCGCCTACGACAAGGACGCTGCCGAGAAGATTCGCGAAGCGAACGCCTGATTTCCGGGCCGGCCTCGGGCGTGGCTGCGTCCGGGGCTCTGCCCTGCGAGGTATTCCAGCAGAATGACGGTCGTGTCGGTGCCAGCCGGGGTGTGCAGGTCAGTCCTGATCTTCGTGCGCGCGGCGAGCCGTCTCGTCGGCGATGGCTTCGGCGCGGGCCGTCATCTGTTCCAGCGTCTCCAGGACCGAGTTCGGAATGACGGGCACTTCGACCCGCTCGGGCTCGGGTGCCGGACGGTCCTGCATGTCCGCCAGCGTCTGTTCCAGCTCGGCCGCGCGGCTTTCGGCGAAGCGCAGCTGTTCCTCGAGTCCCGCCGTCTTGTCGGCCAGCATGAGCCCCGCCATCAGGAGCATCCGCTGCTCGGGCAGTCTACCGATCTGGTCGACCAGCTGCTGCGCCTCGGTGTCGAGGTAGCGGGCGGCGGATTGCAGGTACTGCTCTTCGCCCGGCTGGCAGGCCACGTCGTAGTCGCGCCCGCCGATGGTGATCCGTTCGTCAGGCATCGGACTCGTCCTCGCTTTGGGCCGAGGTCGCGAACAGCGCCAGCACCGTGTCCAGTTCCGACCGATCGCTGCGCCGCATCGTTGCAAGCGCCTCTATCTCGGCCGCCATGGCCGTGTTGATCAGTTCGCCGTCGGGGGCGTCGGTCTGCCGCAGCGCCTCGCAGCTTTCGCGCAGCCCGTCCGCCACGACTTTCAGCCGCCCGCGATCCTCTTCGAGTTCGGCAAGCAGGGCGTGCGCGGTCTCGAGCTCGGACTCGGCGGCGGTCACGCGCGCCTCGTAGCGGTCGCGCGTCGACTTCAGCCGCTCTTCGAGCTGCTGCACGAGTTCGCGCTCGGCGGCCAGGTCGGATTCGAGTTGAGCGGCGTCGGGACCTTGCGGCTCGGGCTCGGGCTCGGCGACGGGCTCTGGCCTCGGGCGGGCGAGCTGTTCCACATCGGCCTCGATCCGGTCGAGCGCCGCGGCGAGGCGTTGGTGCAATTCGTTGATGTCCTGCATGAACGCGCGCGCTTATCCTTCGGTCGGAACGGACTGATTCGGTTGTCCTCGTCGCAGTTAATCGCAAGACCGGCCGGATTTCAGCCCCCAATCCGCCCACCGCCCCGGCCACGCGCTTGAACTTGAGCGGGGGGCTGGTATTTGCCCATCAACGCCAATGCCCGAGCAAACCGGAGCCGACTCATGGATATCGCCACGCTGCGCGAACGCCACCCCGACCACTGGATGCGATCGACCGCCATCCGCGTGCTCGCCCTCGACGCCGTCGCCGCCGCCAATTCGGGGCATTCCGGCATGCCCATGGGCATGGCCGACATCGCGACGGTGCTGTGGTCGAAGCACCTGAAGTTCGACGCCAAGGCCCCCGGCTGGCCCGACCGCGACCGGTTCATCATCTCGAACGGCCACGGTTCCATGCTGCTCTATGCGCTGCTGCACCTGACCGGCTACGAGGACATGACCCTCGACGAGCTGAAGAACTTCCGCCAGTGGGGCGCGAAGACCGCCGGCCACCCCGAGCATGAGTATGCCAGCGGCATCGACACGACGACCGGCCCGCTGGGGCAGGGGCTGGCCACCTCGGTCGGCATGGCCATCGCCGAGGAATCGCTGCGCGCCCGCTTCGGCAAGAAGGTCATCGACCACCACACCTATGTCTTCGCCGGGGATGGCTGCCTGATGGAGGGCGTCAGCCACGAGGCCATCGCGCTGGCCGGCCACCAGAAGCTGTCGCACCTGATCCTGTTCTTCGACAACAACGGCATCTCGATCGATGGCGAGATCTCGAAGACCGACAGCACCGATCAGCCCAAGCGGTTCGAAGCCTGCGGCTGGCACGTCCAGTCCATCGACGGCCACGACCCCGAGGCCATCGACGCGGCCATCGAAGCGGCGAAGAAGTCCGGCAAGCCCTCGATGATCGACTGCAAGACGCATATCGCGCTTGGCTCTTCGGCGCAGGATACCGGCAAGGGCCACGGCGCGCTGACGGACGAGAAGCTCATCAAGGACACCCGCGAGGCCTATGGCTGGAGCCACGGACCCTTCGACATTCCCGCCGACATCAAGTCGTGGTGGGAAGAGGTCGGCCGCCGCGGTGCCGACGAACGCGCTGCATGGAACGAGCGCCTGGACGACCTTGCCGGGGGCAAGCGCAAGCAGTTCGACGCAGCGATGGAGAGGACGCTTCCGAACAAGCTGACCTCGACGATCCGGAATCTGAAGAAGCAGATCTCGGAGGACCAGCCCAAGGACGCGACCCGCAAGAGCTCGGAGAACGTGCTGAAAGCCGTCAATCCGGTCGTGAAAGAGATGCTGGGCGGATCGGCCGACCTCACCGGGTCGAACAACACGCTGACCCCGGACCTGGGCGTGTTCTCGCCCGAGGATCGCGCGGGGCGCTACATCCACTACGGCATCCGCGAGCATGGCATGGCCGCCGCGATGAACGGCATGGCGCTGCATGGCGGCATCCGCCCCTATGGCGGCACGTTCATGTGCTTCTCGGACTACGCGCGCCCCGCGATGCGCCTGTCGGCCCTGATGGGCGCGCCGGTCACCTACGTGATGACCCACGATTCCATCGGTCTTGGCGAGGATGGACCGACCCACCAGCCGGTCGAGCACCTGGCGATGCTGCGCGCGACGCCCAACATGCAGGTCATCCGTCCCTGCGACGGGGTCGAAACCGCCGAAGCGTGGGAGGTAGCGCTGCGCAACACCGACGTGCCGACCGTCCTGGTGCTGACCCGGCAGGGCCTGCCGACGCTGCGCACGAAGCACCAGTCGAAGAACCTGGTGGAGCAGGGCGCCTATATCCTGGCCGAGGCGGATGCCAAGCGGCAGGCGGTGCTGATCGCATCGGGCTCGGAAGTGTCGGTGGCGATGGAGGCGAAGGCCCTGTTGGAAGAGAAGGGGATCGGCGCGCGCGTCGTCTCGATCCCGTCCTTCGAGCTGTTTGCCAAGGCCGATGAAAGCTACCGCCGCCGCGTCCTGCCCGCCGGCGCCGTGCGCGTGGGGATCGAGGCAGCCGCGCGCCTCGGCTGGGACCGCTGGCTGACTGGCGAGCGCGGCCGTGATGCCAAGGCTGCCTTCGTCGGAATGGACAGCTTCGGTGCCTCGGCCCCGGCGGAGGTGCTGTTCGAGAAGTTCGGCATCACGGCCGACAACGTCGTGGCACAAGTCGAAAATCTGCTCTGACACGACCGGCCTCAAAGGCGATGCCTCTGGGGCCTTCAAGCCAAAAGCCGGCGCCGACAGGATGTCGCGCGCCGGCTTTGTTTGTTCGAGCGGGGCGTTGCCCCCGACCTAGCCGAGAGCAGCCTCGAAGGCCCCGCGATAAAGCGCACGCAGTTCGTCCAAGGGCGCAGTCTTCGAGCCGAGCTGCACGGTGTCTCCGCCGAACCGTCCGACCAGCATGATCGGAACGCCCGCCTTGCCCGCCGCGACCATCAGGTGCTCGGCGCTGTCGAAGCTGCAGGCGACGAGGTAACGCGCCTGATCCTCGCCGAAGAGGCTCGCGGTCTTGCGCTTCTTGTCGATCGTCACGCCGATTCCGGCGGTCTCGGCCATCTCGAAGGCGGCGAGCGCAAGACCACCATCCGAAAGGTCGGACGCGGCGTGGAGCCACTCTGCTTGGTCCAGCATGAAGTCGCCGTTGCGGCGCTCGGCCTCCAGGTCGACGGGCGGGGGCGGACCGTCGTCGCGGCCGAATGCGACCGACAGAAGCGCCGAGCGGCCGAGATGTCCCTGCGTCGCGCCGATGACCAGCGCGAGGTCCCCGTTCTGCGCGGTCCCGGTGATGGCGCGGGACAGGTCCTCGATCAAGCCGACCGCGCCGATCGTCGGGGTGGGCAGGATGCCGGCCCCGTCGGTCTCGTTATAGAGCGAGACATTGCCCGACACGATCGGCATGTCGAGCGCGGCGCAGGCCTCGCCGATGCCTTGAATGGCGCCGACGAGCTGGCCCATGATCCGGGGTTTTTCAGGGTTGCCGAAGTTCAGGTTGTCCGTTGCGGCGAGCGGCCGCGCGCCCATCGAGACGAGGTTGCGGAACGCCTCGGCCACGGCCTGCTTGCCGCCCTCCTTCGGGTCGGCGGCGACGTAGCGCGGTGTCACGTCCGAGGTGAAGGCGAGCGCCTTGTCGGTTCCGTGGACCCGCACGATCCCGGCGCTGCGGCCCGGCGGCGCCACGGTGTCGGCGCCCACTTGCGTGTCGTATTGCTCGAACACCCAGTGCTTCGAGGCGTAGGCCGGGTGCGAGATCAGCGCCTTCAGGCCCTTGATCGCGTCGATCTTGGGGGCGTCTTCCAGCGGAGCCGGGGGCGGCGTCGCCTCCCACGGGCGGTCGTATTCGGGGGCCGAGCCGGACAGGGTCGAGAGCGGCAGGTTCGCCATCTCTTTGCCGTGGTGGAGGACGATGAAGCGGTCCTCGGGGATGGTTTCGCCGACGATGGCGAAGTCGAGGTCCCATTTCTCGAACACCGCGCGGGCCTCGGCCTCTTTTGACGGGTCGAGCACCATGAGCATCCGCTCCTGGCTTTCCGACAGCATCATCTCGTAGGCGGTCATGTTCGGCTCGCGCTGGGGCACGTCGTCGAGCGTCAGGCGCACGCCGAGGCCGCCCTTATCGCCCATTTCCACGGCCGAGCAGGTCAGGCCGGCCGCGCCCATGTCCTGGATCGCGATGACGGCGCCGGTCTGCATCAGTTCGAGGCAGGCCTCCATCAGGCGCTTTTCGGTGAAGGGGTCGCCGACCTGGACGGTGGGACGCTTTTCCTCGATCGTGTCGTCGAACTCGGCCGAGGCCATGGTGGCGCCACCGACGCCGTCGCGTCCCGTCTTGGCGCCGAGGTAAACGACGGGCATGCCGACGCCCGAGGCGGCCGAGTAGAAGATCTTGTCGGCATCGGCGAGGCCGGCGGCGAAGGCATTGACCAGGCAGTTGCCGTTATAGGACGGGTCGAAGCGGATCTCTCCGCCCACGGTCGGCACGCCGAAGGAGTTGCCGTAGCCGCCGATCCCCTCGACCACGCCGTGCACGAGGCTGCGCGTCCTGGGGTGGTCGACATCGCCGAAGCTCAGCGCGTTCATCGCCGCGATGGGACGGGCGCCCATGGTGAAGACGTCGCGCAGGATGCCGCCCACGCCGGTCGCCGCACCCTGGTAGGGCTCGATATACGAGGGGTGGTTGTGGCTCTCCATCTTGAAGACGACGGCCTGCCCGTCGCCGATGTCCACGACGCCGGCGTTCTCGCCGGGGCCGCAGATGACCTGCGGGCCGGTCGTCGGCAGGGTGCGCAGCCATCGCTTTGACGACTTGTAGGAACAGTGCTCGTTCCACATGGCCGAAAAGATGCCCAGCTCTGTGAAGCTCGGCGTGCGGCCGAGGATCTCGAGGATGCGGGCGTACTCGTCGGGTTTCAGCCCGTGGGCGGCGATGAGGTCTTCGGTGATGGTGGGTTCGGGCATGTCATTCGCACGGTGGGGAACGGTCAGTCGGCGTTAGCACGCCCTGCCGCCAAGCAACACCGTTTTGCGACATTCGCGGTTTGCCGGAAAAATGGGCGCGGTGCCTGCATCGGCGGATCGCCGGGCGTTGAGGGGCGGGCGAATCCGGGTGCAGGCTTGACAGCGCGGGCCGAATGGCGTGCCACTAGGGCAGGGTCGGGCGCCCGGCAAAAAAAGAGGCCGGGCACGAAGCCCGGCCAGTCCAACAGGGAGGTATAGCGGCGGACCAGAAGTCCCGCACCGCTATACTGGCATCTAGTCGGTGGCCCTTGGCCGATCAATCGCGAAACTGTCGTGGAATGCGCAGGGCCGTTATGCGCTGCGCGCATGGCCCTCTTCGACGGCAGAAAGGTGGCGTGCCGTTTCACTGAGCTCTTCGAGAACGAACTCGCGGAAGGCGGCGATGCGCTGCGAATGGCGCAACTCTTCGGGATAGGCGAGATAGACGGGAATCGAGCCCGATTCGACGTCGGGCAGCACCCGCTCCATGTGCGGGAAGTCGGCGACGAGGTAGTCGGGCAGAACGCCGATCCCGAGGCCCGACAGAACCCCCTGAAGCACGCCGAAGTAGTTGTTCACCGTCAATGTCGAGGGGATGCCGACCGCGTGCAGGCTTTCGATCAGGGTCAGGCCGGACGAGACCTGGTGCGCGGTCACGGCCTGGCTGATGAGGCGGTGGGTGCTCAGATCCTCGACCGTTTGCGGGCGGCCGTTCTCTTCGAGATACGAGGGCAGGGCGTAGAGGCGCATGCGCACCGTGTTCAGGCGCTTGCGCACGAGGTCGGCCTGCGAGGGCTCCTTCATGCGGATCGCGACGTCGGCCTCGCGCATGGGCAGGTCGAGCACACGCTCTTCCAGCATCAGGTCGATCTTGAGGTTGGGGAACTTCTCGTAAAGCTTGGCGAGCCGCGGCACGAGCCAGAGGGTCCCGAAGCCGGTGGTCGTGGTCACGCGCAACTCGCCGAACACCTCGTCACGACTGTCGCGGATCCGCGCGGCGGCGGTGTCGAGCCGGCGATACATGGAGGCGGTCGCGTCGTGCAGCAGCTCACCCTGTTCGGTCAGGATCAGTCCGCGGGCATGGCGGTGGAACAACACCGTCTCGAGGCTTTCCTCGAGCGCCCGGATCTGGCGCGATACGGCGGATTGGCTGAGATGCAGGGATTCGCCGGCGGCGGTCAGCGATCCGGCCTCGGCGACGGCGTGAAAGACCCGCAGTTTGTCCCAGTCCATCATCGGGAAGATCCTGACATCGGTTGCGTGCTACGCCCCGCATGTGGGGCGATTTTGCGCGCGCGAAAGCCCCGGCAGAGAAAGTTTCGCGACACCTGCAGGCTATACTGTAGGCCTGCGCGCCCAAATTGGGAGAAATTCCTTTCCAGTCCGTAAGGATAAGCGGCCGTTTTCCTGGGAATGATGGATAAAACCGCTTCAATTTCATGCCAGCGCCAAAGTTTGAGCGTTCGAGGGGCCGCGGTCAGGCGCGCTGCGCCCAGGGTCCTCATGGACTTCTCGTGTGCGACGACCTATGCCCTGTCCCCGATGCATGTGGGCCGAGCGCCCGCGGCCACGAACTCGAGAGCAGGTACGGGACAGGCGATGGCGGTCGGCGTCTTTGATAGCGGTCTGGGCGGTCTCACCGTCCTCGGTGAGTTGGAAAAGCGTCTGCCGGACGTGCCCTTCGTCTATTTCGCCGACTCGGCCCATGCGCCCTATGGCGTGCGGACGTCCGACGACATCTTCAACCTGACCTGCGCCGCGGTCGAACAGCTCTGGGACGAGGGCTGCGACCTGGTGATCCTGGCGTGCAACACGGCATCGGCTGCCGCGCTGCGCCGGATGCAGGAGACGTGGCTGCCGAAGGACAAGCGCGTCCTCGGCGTCTTCGTGCCGCTGATCGAGGCCCTGACCGAGCGGACCTGGGGCGACAACAGCCCGCCGCGCGCGGTCGCGGTCGAGCATGTGGCGCTGTTTGCCACTCCCGCCACTGTGTCGAGCCGTGCCTTCCAGCGCGAACTGGCTTTCCGTGCCATCGGCGTCGATGTCGAGGCACAGGCCTGCGGCGGCGTGGTGGATGCGATCGAGGACGGGGACATGATCCTCGCCGAGGCCCTCGTGCGCAGCCATGTGGACGCGCTGAAGCGCAAGATGCCGGTCCCGCAGGCCGCGATCCTGGGCTGCACCCACTACCCGTTGGTCGAAGAGGTGTTCCAGGACGCGCTCGGGGCGGGTGTCGAGGTGTATAGCCAGGCCAGCCTGGTGGCGGCGTCGCTGGACGACTACCTCAAGCGACGACCCGAGATGCTGGGGGCCGGAACGGAGCGCAAGTTCCTGACGACGGGCGACCCCAAGCGCGTGTCCAGCCGGGCGACGCAGTTCCTCAAGCGCGGCATCGAGTTTCAGAAAGCCTGAGGCGGCACCGTCCAGACGGAGAGTCCCATGACCCAGAACATCGCGATCCTCGGCGCCTCGGGCTATACCGGCGCCGAGCTGGTGCGCCTGATCGCCACCCACCCGTCCATGCGGATCGCGGGGCTGTCGGGCGAGCGCAAGGCGGGCCAGTCGATGGCGTCGGTCTTTCCCCATCTGCGCCACCTGGACCTGCCAGACCTCGTGCGGATCGAGGAGATCGACTTCTCGACCATCGACCTGGCGTTCTGCGCGCTGCCACATGCGACGAGCCAGGCGGTGATCTCGAAGCTGCCGGGCGATCTGAAGGTGGTGGACCTGTCCGCTGATTTCCGCCTTCGCGAGGCGGCCGACTACGAGAAATGGTACGGCAAGCCCCACGCCGCGACCGAGCTTCAGAAACAGGCTGTCTATGGCTTGACCGAGTTCTATCGCGACGAGATTCGGGGCGCTCGGCTGGTGGCGGGGACGGGGTGCAATGCGGCGACGGGGCAATACGCGCTGCGGCCGCTGATTGCGGCCGGGATCATCGACCTCGACGAGATCATCATGGACCTGAAATGCGGCGTGTCGGGTGCTGGCCGATCGCTGAAGGAAAACCTGCTGCACGCCGAACTGTCCGAAGGCTATCACGCCTATGCGGTCGGCGGCATCCACAGGCATCTGGGCGAGTTCGACCAGGAATTCTCGAAGCTCGCGGGGCGCAAGGTCGAGGTGCAGTTCACCCCGCACCTCATCCCGGCAAACCGGGGGATCCTCGCCACCGTCTATGTCCGCGGTGAAGCCGAGGCGATCCATGCCGCACTGTCTGAAACCTATGCGGACGAGCCGTTCCTGCAGGTGCTGCCCATGGGTGAAGCGCCGTCGACGCGGCATGTGCGGGGCTCCAACTTCTGCCACCTGGGCGTCGTGCAGGATCGCCGCGAGGGCCGTGCAATCATCGTCGCGGCGCTGGACAACCTGACCAAGGGATCGTCGGGGCAGGCGCTTCAGAACGCGAACCTGATGCTGGGTCTGGAAGAGACGGCTGGATTGATGCTGGCCCCCTGTTTCCCCTGATCGAGGTGCGTCGATCTGCGGCATCGGCCCCGGGGGTGCCCGCTTCCCCCGCCGGCACGTTCGCGCTATGATCCCGGCGCTATCCAGGAGGGCAGGGAATGGCGCTCGGCAAGTTGAAGAAGAAACGCCGCATCCAGGTGATCCTCGTGGCGGTCGTCGCGCTGGCCGCATCCACCGCACTCATCGGTTACGCGATGCGGGACGGGATCAATTTCTTCCGCTCTCCATCTCAGATCGCAGAGGTGCCGCCGGGCCCGACCGAGGTCTTCCGCATCGGCGGACTGGTCGAGGACGGCTCACTGATCCGCGGCCAGGGAGAGACCGTGACCTTCCGCGTCACCGACGGCGCGGCCGCCGTTCCGGTCAGCTATACCGGGGTTTTGCCTGACCTTTTCGGCGAGGGCGAGGGAATGGTCGGCACCGGGCGCTACGTCGACGGCACCTTCCTTGCGTCCGAGATCCTGGCCAAGCACGACGAGTCCTACATGCCCAGGGAAGTGATCGACTCGCTCAAGGAGCAGGGCGTCTACCAGGCACCGGACGCAGAGATTTCCATGAATTAACCGCTCTGCCGAATTCTGGACCCCGGTTTCATGCAGTGGGGGGCTGAACCATGCAGAGCGTCAGGCAGATTGCCGAAGGAATCGTGGCCCGAGAGGGGGGCTTCGTGGACGATCCCGCAGATCCGGGCGGGGCGACAAAGCACGGTGTGACGATCCACACCATGCGCCGTCTGGGGCTGGACCTCGACGGCGACGGTGACGTGGACGTGGCCGACGTGCACCGGATCGACCGCAAGCTGGCCACCGACATCTTCGTGCGCCACTATTTCGAGGGGCCGGGCCTGTCGCGCCTGCCCGGATGCGTTCAACCGTCGGTCTTCGACATGTATGTCAATGCCGGTGCAAACGCGGTGAAGATCCTGCAAAAGCTGCTGGGGGACATGGGGCAACGCGTGTCCGTCGACGGCATCGTCGGGCCGCAAACGGTCGGGGCGGCCGAGCTCTGCGCCGCCGCCGCACCGCGCCATTTCGCCGATGCCTACGGGATCGCGCGGCGGAACTACTACTACCGGCTGGGCGACGCGCGGCCGACCATGCGCAAGTATTGCCAGCGCACCGACGGCGGGAAAGGTGGCTGGATCACCCGGGCCGAGGACTTCATCACGCCGCGCTACCATCTGACCGCCGCCGAACATAAGAGGAGGGTCGCGACATGGGCCTGATCGATCGCGCGATGGGACTTGTCTTTGGCGGCGGCGGTGGGGCTGGCGCGATCGCCGGTACTGCAGCGATCTTTCGCGAGAACGCCGAGAACCGCGCCGTGCGTGAAGTGGAACTGCGGGACGGTGCGCTCGAACAGTTCGCGGCCGAGTTCACGCATCCCGACAAGGGATCCTTCGACAAGTTCATGGACGGGGTGAACCGCATTCCGCGGCCGGCCATGGCACTGGGGACGCTGGGGCTTTTCGTCACGGCGATGATCGACCCCCTGTGGTTCGCCGCGCGGATGGAGGGGATCGCCCTGGTGCCCGAGCCTCTGTGGTGGCTGCTGGGCGTCATCGTCTCGTTCTACTTCGGGGCCCGGCACCAGGCGAAGGGGCAGGAGTTCCGCCGCGCGGTTGCCGCCACCACCGAGGTATTGAATCGGAACCAAAGCGTCGAAAACCCGGCGCTGGAGGACTGGAGGAACGCGCGGTGACAGCGGAATGGATGCGCGAGATCGAACGCCGCATCACGCTGATCGAGACGCGGAACGCGGTGGAGGTCGTCCACCGCGCCAATGTCGAGCAGCGTCTCACGGCGATCGAGGATACGTTGAAATGGCTGGTGCGGCTGATCCTCGGCGCCGTGCTTCTGAGTGTCGTGGGCTACGCGTTGAGCGGAGGAGTGCTGGCCGCGTAGGTTGAGGCCTCGCGAGAGGATGCAGAGCGGCAAACTGCGCCATTGGCGTCCGGGGGCGGGTTGAGATAGACCTGCCCCCATGATCATAGAACTCGGCCACTTCGCCCTCATCCTCGGCTTCGTCATGGCGGTCCTGCAATGCGCCTTGCCACTGGTGGGCGCGCAGAAGGGTTGGCGGGGCTTCATGGCCGCGGGTGAGCCGGCGGCACAGGCGCAGTTCCTGTTTCTGCTCTTCGCCTTCGGGGCGATCACCTGGGGCTTCGTCTCGTCGGACTTCTCGCTTCGGCTGGTGACGATGAACTCGCACACCGCGAAGCCGATGCTCTACAAGATTACCGGCGTGTGGGGGAATCACGAGGGCTCGATGCTCTTGTGGTGCCTGATCCTCGCCTTCTACGCCGCCTTGGCCGCCTGGTTCGGGGGCAACCTGACCGAGACGCTGCGGGCCCGCGTGATCGGCGTTCAGGGGGCGATCTCGGTCGCGTTCCTGGGCTTTCTGATCTTCACGTCGAATCCGTTCTGGCGGCTCGAAATGCCGCCCCTGAATGGCGAGGACCTGAACCCGCTGCTGCAGGATCCGGGTTTGGCCTTTCATCCTCCGTTCCTTTACCTCGGCTATGTGGGCCTCTCGATGGCCTTCTCCTTCGCCGTCGCCGCCCTGATCGAGGGGCGGGTGGATGCGGCCTGGGGCCGCTGGGTCAGGCCTTGGACGCTGGTGGCTTGGGTCTTCCTGACCATCGGCATCGCGCTGGGAAGCTGGTGGGCCTATTACGAGCTTGGCTGGGGCGGCTTCTGGTTCTGGGACCCGGTCGAGAACGCCAGCTTCATGCCGTGGCTCATTGCAGCCGCGCTGTTGCACTCGGCCATCGTGGTCGAAAAGCGCGAGGCGCTGAAATCCTGGACGATCCTGCTGGCCATCCTGGCCTTCGGCTTCTCGCTGATCGGGGCCTTCATCGTGCGCTCGGGCGTGCTGACCAGCGTGCACGCCTTTGCCAACGACCCCGAACGGGGCGTCTATCTCCTGGCGATCACCGGGGTCTTCATGGGCGGCGCGCTCACG
Organism: Palleronia marisminoris; assembly: GCF_900172315.1. GTDB lineage: Bacteria > Pseudomonadota > Alphaproteobacteria > Rhodobacterales > Rhodobacteraceae > Palleronia > Palleronia marisminoris. Next base: position 472,012 of record NZ_FWFV01000001.1, on the reverse strand, counting down.
CTCTATGCGGCGCGGGCGTCGGCGCTGGAGGCCAAGGGGATCTTCTCGCTCACGAGCCGCGAAACGGCGCTGGTGGCGAACAACGTGCTGCTTGCCGTGGCGGCGTTCGTGGTTTTCGTCGGCACGGTCTGGCCGCTGGTGGCCGAGATGGCGTTCGACCGGAAGCTGTCGGTCGGCGCCCCGTTCTTCAACGCGGCCTTCACGCCCTTCATGGTGGCGCTGGCCCTCCTCTTGCCGATCGGCACGTTGATGCCGTGGAAGCGGGCGCGGATGGGGCGGGTGATGGGCCAGCTCTGGGGGATCATGGCGCTGTCGATCGCGCTCGGGGGGCTGGTCTGGGTGATGCGGACCGGCGGCTCGATGCTCGCGCCAATCGGCGCCGTGCTGGCCGCGTGGCTGGTGCTGGGTACGCTCGTCGATCTGAAAACCCGCGCCGGGCGTGGCGATCTTTCGTCGCGCGCGCGGCGACTGGGCAAGCTGCCGCGGGCGGATTGGGGCCGGGCGGTCGCCCATGCGGGCTTCGGGATCACGATCTTCGGGGTCGCCGCGCTGACCGCGTGGCAGGTCGAGGATATCCGCGTCGCGCAAGTTGGCGAGACCTTTACCGTCGCCCCCTACGAGATCACGCTCGCCTCGGTCGAAGAGAGCCAGGGCCCGAACTACGCCACCACAATGGCCCGGATGGAGGTCACGCGGAACGGCGACCCCGTCGCGACCCTCTACCCCGAGAAGCGCCTCTACCCCGTCGCCCGGATGCCCACGACCGAGGCCGCCATCGACAACGGCATCCTGCGCGACCTCTACCTCGTGATCGGCGATCCGCAGAATAACGGGGGCTGGGCCGTGCGGACCTACATCAAGCCCTTCGCCAACTGGATCTGGGCCGGCGCGATCATCATGGCCATCGGCGGAGGTCTGTCCCTTTCGGATCGGCGCCACCGGGTCGCTGCCGGCGCGGCCAAGGCGCATCGCACCAAGGCGGTGCCCGCGGAATGAGGCGGCTCCTCCTGATCCTGGCGCTGCTTGCGTCGCCGGCTCTTGCCGTCCAGCCCGACGAGGTGCTCGACGATCCGGTGCTGGAATCCCGTGCGCGGGAACTGTCCGAAGGGCTGCGCTGCCTCGTCTGCCGCAACGAGAATATCGACGAATCGAACGCCGACCTCGCCCGCGACCTGCGGCTTGCGGTGCGCGAGCGGCTGGTGGCCGGCGACACCGATGACGAGGTGATCGCCTACCTCGTGGATCGCTACGGCGAATACGTCCTGCTGCGCCCCACGGTAACGGGGGCGAACCTGATCCTGTGGCTCGCCGGGCCCGCGATGCTGCTGGGCGGGGCAGGGATTGCCGTGATCGCCCTTCGCCGCCGCCCGGAAGGCAAACGCCGGGATGACGCGCTGACACCCGAGGAACAGGCGCGCCTGGATACGCTTCTGAAGGAGTGATGTAACGGGGCGTTCCGCTTCCCCCGCGCCCGGAATTGCGCCAGTTTCGGCGCAACCAAGGGAGGCCCCATGCAGTACGACGCCATCACCTTCGAGATCGCCGACGACATCGCGGTCCTGACGCTGAACCGGCCTGACCGGAAGAACGCGCTCAACTCGCAGATGCGGACCGAGATCACCGATGCGATCGGAAAAGCCGAGGCCGAGGCGCGCGTGCTCGTCCTGACCGGGGCCGGGGATGCGTTCTGCTCGGGGCAGGATCTGGCCGACGCGGGGAACCCGGCGACGCTCGACCTCGAACGGACGCTGCGCGAGGAATATGAGCCGATGCTCGCCGCCCTCACCGAATGCCGCGTGCCGACCATCGCCGCGGTGAACGGTGCCGCGGCAGGGGCAGGGGCGAACCTTGCGCTGGGGGCCGACGTGGTCATCGCGTCCGAAGCGGCGGTGTTCCTGCAGGCCTTCACACGGATCGGCCTGATCCCCGACGCCGGCGGGACGTACTGGCTGCCCCGCCAGATGGGACTCGCCAAGGCCATGGGTGCGGCGCTCTTCGCCGAGCCGATCACCGCCCGGAAGGCCGCTGACTGGGGCATGATCTGGGAGGCCGTCCCAGATTCCGACTTCGCCGCTCACTGGCGCGCCCGCGCCGCGCATCTGGCGAAGGGGCCAACGGAAAGCTACCGTGGTGTGAAGGAGGCCCTGCGCGCCAGCTTCGGCAACGATCTGCCCACGCAACTCACGCTCGAGGCGCGGCTGCAGGGGCGGATGGGCCAGACCCACGACTTCCGCGAAGGCGTCATGGCCTTCCTGCAGAAGCGCCCGCCGCAATACGAAGGGCGCTAGGCCCGGTTCACCCATACCTGCTGGTTCTGCAGCGTCGCCCAGCCATAGGTCGTCAGGAAGGCGATGTCGGCGGCGTCGCGTCCGACGCCGATCACTGCCGTCTCCTGCGGTTTGGCCATGTCGGTCGGGTCGACCAAGTGCCAGCCGCCATCCAGCCAGACCTCGGCCACCGCGTGGAAATCCTGCGGGTCCACGTCGGGCGCGTAGCACGACACCATCCGCGCGGGGATCGCCTTCGCCCGCGCGAGCGAGATCAGCACATGCGCAAAGTCGCGGCAGATGCCCCGACGCTGCACGAACGTATCCAGCGCGGTCGTCTGCGGGCCTGATGCGCCCGGCGAGTAGATGAAGCGGCTGCCGATCCACTCGGCCATCTCGGCGATGCAGGCGCCACCCTGCACCTGCGAGAATTCGGCGGCGACGAAGCTCTGGAACTCGTCCGAGGGGCAGAAGCGCGAGGCCATCAGGTAACGCACAGCCTCGTGGGGCAGGCGGTGGACGGGCTCGGCGTTGAGGCTTTGCAGATCGACCGCGGGGCGCTCGATCTCGACCTCGGACTCGTAGCGGACCGACAGCGACTCGGCGCAGGACAGCCAGACCCGCGTGCCGATCGAATCCTCTGACGAGATGCGGCTCAGGTAGGTCGTTTCGCCGGCGTCGAGCCGCTCGGACACGATGGTCTGCTGCAGCGTCGCCGCTGCTTCGACCTGCACGAGCGCATCCGTCGGCGCCTCGAGAGAGTATTTGAGTTCGGCAGAAATACGAAGCTTCATGGGAGCCTTTCGAGGCATGAGACCGCCTGTGCATCTGTACACGGACTGCGGGGGAACGCGATGCATACCTATTGGTTCAGCCTGCGAGATTCACCCCACGGAGTCACTCATGACCGATACCTCGATCCTTTTCTCGCCCGTTCGCATGGGCGGGCTCGCCCTGCCGAACCGCGTGCTGATGGCGCCGCTGACGCGGAACCGCTCGCATGCGGACGGCACCCCCTGGGAGGCGGCGCAGACCTACTACGCCCAGCGTGCCAGCGCCGGCATGATCCTGACCGAGGCGACCCAGATCTCGGCCATGGGCAAGGGCTACAAGGACACGCCGGGCATCCATGACGCCTCCCATGTCGCCGCCTGGAAGAAGATCACCGACGCCGTGCACGCCCAGGGCGGGCGCATCTACATGCAGCTGTGGCATGTCGGCCGGATCAGCCACAACTCGCTCCTGCCCGAGGGGCAGACCCCGCAGGCACCCTCGGCCGTTTCGGCGCAGACCAAGACCTTCACCGAGAACGGGTTCGAGGATTGCTCGGAACCCCACGCGGTCACCATCGACGAGATCGACGCGCTGATCGAGGATTACCGCGTCGCCGCGCAGAACGCCAAGGAGGCCGGGTTCGACGGTGTCGAGATCCACGGCGCGAACGGCTACCTGATCGACCAGTTCCTGCAGGACAAGACCAACCGGCGCGACGACGAATACGGCGGCGCGGTCGAGAACCGGATGCGCTTCCTGCGCCGGGTCATCGACGCCGTGCTCGGTGTCTGGGACCGCGACAGGGTCGGCATCCGCCTGTCGCCGCTGGGCCAGGCGAACGACATTTCCGACAGCGACCCCGAAGGGCTGTTCACGCAGGTCTACAAGCTGATCTCGGGCGAACAGCTCGCCTATCTGCACGTGGTCGAAGAGTTCTTCGGCTCGGATACCACCCAGGAACAGCGCGATATCCTCGAGCGCCTGCGCGGTCATTTCGACGGGTTCTACATCTCGAACGGCGGCTTCGACGCGGCCTCGGCGGCCGATGTGATCGCCAAGGGTCACGCCGACGCGGTGGCCTTCGGGCGCGACTTCATCGCCAACCCCGACCTGCCCGAGCGTTTCCGCCAGGGTGCCGCGCTGAACCCGCAGGATCAGGACACGTTCTATGGCGGGGACGAGACCGGCTACACGGACTACCCGTTCCTCGAGAAGATCCGGGCGGCCTGACCGCCTCCAAGTCATGACGCATGAAAAAGGCCGCCCCGAGGGGCGGCCTTGATCGTCCGGCGGTTTGCGCTTCAGCGCTTTTCGACGTCCACGTAGTCGCGCGCGGTCTCGCCGAGGTAGAGCTGACGCGGGCGGCCGATCTTGTGCTGCGGGTCGCTGATCTGCTCCTTCCACTGGCTGATCCAGCCCACGGTGCGCGCCACGGCGAAGATCGGCGTGAACATCGACTGCGGGAACCCCATCGCGTCTAGGATGATGCCCGAGTAGAAATCGACGTTCGGGAACAGCTTCTTCTCGCGGAAGTAGTCATCCTCCAGCGCGATCCGCTCGAGTTCCTTGGCGGTCTGCAGGGTCGGGTTGTTCTCGATCCCCAGGAGGTCGAGCACCTCGTCCGCGGACTGCTTCATCACCGTCGCGCGCGGGTCGTGGTTCTTGTAGACCCGGTGGCCGAAGCCCATCAGGCGGAACGGATCGTTCTTGTCCTTGGCGCGGGCGATGTATTCGGGGATGCGGTCCGGCGTGCCGATCTCGCGCAGCATCTCGAGGCAGGCCTGGTTGGCGCCACCATGCGCGGGACCCCAGAGGCAGGCGATGCCGGCGGCGATACAGGCAAAAGGGTTGGCTCCGCTCGACGAGGCCAGCCGCACCGTCGAGGTCGAGGCGTTCTGCTCGTGATCGGCGTGCAGCGTGAAGATCCGGTCCATCGCGCGGCTCAGGATCGGGTTCGCCACGTAATCCTCGGCCGGGACGCTGAAGCACATGCGCAGGAAGTTCGACGCGTAGTCGAGGTCGTTGCGCGGATACACGAAGGGTTGCCCGATCGAGTACTTGTAGGCCCAGGCGGCGATCGTCGGCATCTTGGCGATCAGGCGGATCGAGGCGACCTCGCGCTGCCACGGGTCCGAGATGTCGGTGCTGTCGTGGTAGAAGGCCGACATCGCGCCGACCACGCCGACCATGACGGCCATCGGGTGCGCGTCCCGGCGGAAGCCGCGGAAGAAATACTGCATCTGTTCATGCAGCATCGTGTGGCTCGTCACGCGGTTCTCGAAATCCTCGAGCTGCTCGGAGGTCGGAAGATTCCCGTAGAGCAGAAGGAAGCAGACCTCGAGAAAGTGCGATTTCGAGGCGAGCTGGTCGATCGGATAGCCGCGGTGCAGCAACTCGCCCTTCTCGCCGTCGATGAAGGTGATGGTCGAGTCGCAGGACGCGGTCGAGGTGAAGCCCGGGTCGTAGGTGAAGACGCCGGCCTGGGCGTACAGCTTGCGGATGTCGATGACGTCGGGTCCCGCCGTGGGCGAATGAATCGGCAGCTCGAACTCCTGCCCGTCGAAGCTGAGCTTGGCGGTTTTCTGATCTTCGGCCATGTCGCGAAATCCCTGTCCTGTTGGCTGTTTCAGGCCTGTACAGGCCCGGATTTAATTTTCGGTAGTCTCCTGTCGAGATGCCGTCTCCACGGCTTCACCGATCCGGGCGAGGGTTTCCTCTCGTCCCAGGACGACCATCATGTCGAAGACGCTCGGGGTGGCGGTTCGGCCTGCCAGTGCCGCCCGGAGGGGGGCTGCAACCTTGCCGAGCCCCAGGCCGTGAGCCTCGGCGATCCGGCCCGCCACGGCCTCGAGCGTGTCCCGATCCCAGCTAGCATTTTGCAGCTGCGGCGTCAATTCCGACAGTATACCGAGGGATACCGTATCCAGCGCCTTGAGCGCCTTCGGCTCGATCTCGAGGGGTCGCGTGGTCAGCGCGAAATGCGCCTTCTCGATCAGATCCGGCAGCTTCTTGGCGCGGTCCTTGACCAACGGCATCGCGCGGGACAGCGCCTCACGCTCGTCCTCGGTCAGCGCCTGCAAGCCGGCGGCGCTGCGCCATGCGGCGATGGCGGTCAGCAGCGCGTCCGTCTCCATCATGGCGATGTGCTGGCCCGACACGTTGTCGAGCTTCTTGAAATCCAGCCGGGCAGGGGAGCGGCCGATGCCGCCCAGGTCGAACCACTCGAGCGCCTGCTCGGTCGTGAAGACCTCGTCGTCGCCATGGCTCCAGCCCAGCCGCGCAAGGTAGTTGCGCATCGCCTCGGCCGGGTAGCCCATGGCCGCGTATTCCTCGACCCCCGTGGCCCCATGACGCTTGGACAGCTTCTTGCCGTCCTCGCCATGGATCAGCGGGATGTGGGCGTAGACCGGGCGCGGCCAGCCCATGGCGTCGTAGATCAGCCCCTGACGCGCGGCGTTGTTCAGGTGGTCGTCGCCCCTGATCACGTGGGTGACGCCCATGTCGTGATCGTCCACCACCACCGCCAGCATGTAGGTCGGGCTGCCGTCCGAGCGCAGCAGCACCATGTCGTCGAGCTGGTCGTTCCGGAACCGCACGTCGCCCTGCACCGCGTCGGCGATCACCGTTTCGCCTTCCAGCGGGGCCTTCACGCGGATCACGTAGGGCGCGTCGGGATGCTCACCGGGTGCGCTGTCGCGCCAGGGCGAGCGGTAGAGGGTCGAGCGGCCCTCGGCCTTCGCGGTCTCGCGGAAGGTCTCGATCTCGTCCTGGGTTGCGAAGCACCTGTAGGCGGCGCCGCTCTCGACCATCGCGCGGGCGACCTCGGCATGACGCTCGGCCCGGTCTGCCTGGCTGACCGCGTCGCCATCCCAGTCGAGGCCGAGCCACCGCAGGCCCTTCAGGATCGCCTCGGTCGCCTCGGGAGTCGAGCGCGCGCGGTCGGTATCCTCGACCCGCAGCAGGAACTTGCCGCCGCGCCCGCGGGCGTAAAGCCAGTTGAACAGTGCCGTGCGCGCGGTGCCCACATGCATGAAACCGGTGGGCGATGGCGCGATGCGCGTCACGATCGGGGCGTCGTTCATATGGGCTTAACCGAGACTGTGGGATCAATGCCGCCGGTGTAGTCTTTGGGTTCTCGGAGGACAAGTGCGGCAGGCCGTGTGGGACATGCTCGAGGCGCAGCGCGGGGCGCTGTTCCTGTGGGTTCCGCTTTGCCTCGGCCTCGGGATCGCGCTGTATTTCGGCCTTCCGACCGAGCCGTCGCGGCCCGTCTGGATCGGGCTGGGCGGGTTGTTTTCCGTCGGGGCCGTGATGCTCGTGCGGGGCTGGCGGTCGCCGATAGTGATGGCCGTCCTGCTGATCGGCGCGGGCTTCGGGCTGAGCGGGTTGCGCACCGCCACCATCGCCGCCCCGGTGATGGAGTGGCGCTATTACGGCGCCGTACAGGGGCGGATCGTGGCGGTCGATCGCTCGGCCTCGGACAAGCCGCGCCTTACGCTGGACCAGGTGGTTCTCGAACGGATGAACCCGGACGAGACGCCGGCGCGGGTGCGCGTGTCCCTCCACGGCGACCAGCACTGGCTGGACCCGGTGCCGGGCCAGACGGTGATCGTGACCGCGCATCTGTCGGCCCCCGAAGGCCCGGTCGAGCCGGGCGGCTTCGACTTCCGGCGCATGGCCTTCTTCGACCAGCTGGGCGGCGTCGGCTATGCCCGCACGCCGGCGCTGCTGCTCAAGCCGCCGACCGGCGCCCTGCCAATCCAGCGGGTGCGTGCGGCGGTCGGCGAACGGGTGCGCGAGGTGCTGCCGGGCCAGACCGGCACCTTCGCCGCAGCGATCACCACCGGCGACCGAAGCGGGATCGACCCCGAGGTGATGGCGGCGCTGAGGGCGTCGAACCTGGCGCATCTCCTGGCGATCTCGGGCCTGCACATGGGGCTGATGACGGGCGTGGTCTTCACCGCCCTGCGGATCGCGCTGGTCCTGTCGCCGCGCACCGGCCTTGCGTGGCCAGCGAAATCCATGGCCGCGGCCGGCGCGCTGCTGGCGGGTGCGGCGTACCTCGCGCTGTCGGGTAACACGGTTGCGACGCAGCGGGCGTTCCTGATGGCGGCGGTGATGCTGGGCGCGGTGATGCTGGGACGGCGCGCCGTGACGTTGCGTTCCGTGGCCATCGCGGCGATCCTGATCCTGTGCCTCCGTCCCGAGGCGATGGCCGAGCCCGGCTTCCAGATGTCCTTCGCCGCGACGACGGCCCTTGTCGCCGGCTTCGCCGCACTGCGCGGCAAGACTTGGCTGCCGCGAAAGGGGCCGGCGGGCTTCATCGCTTCGCTTCTGATCTCGTCCTTCGTCGCGGGGGCCGCCACGGCGCCATTCGGCGCGGCGCATTTCAACCAGGTCTCGCAATATGGGCTGCTCGCGAACCTCATCAGCGTGCCGGTCATGGGGGCGCTGGTCATGCCGGCCGCGGTGCTGGCCGCCGCGTTGGCGCCCTTCGGCCTCGAGGCGCTGGGGCTTTACCTCATGGCGCCGGGGATCGACTGGATCCTGGGCGTCGCGATGCGGGTGGGGACCTGGCCGGGCGCGGCCTTCGCGCTGCCCTCGCCACATCCTTGGGCGCTGCCGGCTTTCGCCGTCGGCGCGCTTCTTCTGGTGGTGATGCGCGGGCGCATGAGATGGGTCTGCGTCCCGCCGCTGGCCCTCAGCCTCGCGCTCTGGGTGACGGCCACGCGTCCGGCGCTGCTGATCGACCCGACCGGGACGCTGGCCGGGATCATGACGCCCGAAGGCCGCTCGCTGTCGAAGCCCCGGGGCGCCGGGTTCGCGGCGCAGGTCTGGCTGGAGAACGACGGCGACACGGTCGACCAACCCACCGCAGCCGAACGGCCGGGCTGGACCGACGACGTGGCCGTGCTTGCCGGGGTGGAGGTTCACCATGTCTACGGGCGGGACAACGCCGCCCGGGCCGCCGCTGCCTGCCGGCCGGGGCGCATCGTCGTCACCACGGCCGAACTGCCCGGGCCGGCCGACTGCACGCTGTTCGACACGTCGCGTCTGGCGCGTAGCGGGTCAGTGGCGATCATCGAGACGAAAGACGGCCTCACGGTGATACGTGAGGCCGACACGTCTGGGCGCAGGATGTGGACGGGGCCGCTCGCGCCGCAGGACGACGCGCCCGAGCCCCAGCCGAGGCTTCTGGCCCAGTCTCAGTAGGTGCGCAGCAGCCCGACCAGCTTGCCCTGCACCTTGACCTGGTCGTCGCGGAACACGCGGGTCTCGTAGGCGGGGTTCGCTGCTTCGAGGGCGATGGATGAGCCCTGCCGGCGGAACCGCTTCAGCGTGGCCTCGTAACCCTCGACCACGGCGACCACGATATCGCCGGTCTCGGCAGTAGTGGTTTCGCGAATCACCACCACATCGCCGTCGTTGATCCCGGCGTCGATCATCGAATCGCCGCGGACTTCGAGAGCGTAGTGCTCGCCCTTGCCCGACAACATCTGGCTGGGCACGGCGACGTTGTGGCTGACCTCGGAAATCGCCTCGATCGGGACGCCGGCGGCGATCCGGCCCATCACCGGAAGTTCGACCGCGTCGACCTCGACCCGCATCGCGTTCGGCGGTGGCGGTGCGTCGGGGCGATCGCCCTCGATCACGCGCGGGCTGAAGCCGCCGCCCCGCGGGTCGAGGCTTTCGGGCAGCTTCACGATCTCGATCGCGCGGGCCCGGTGGGCAAGGCGGCGGATGAAGCCACGCTCTTCCAGCGCGGTGATCAGGCGGTGAATCCCGGACTTCGAGCGGAGGTCCAATGCCTCCTTCATCTCGTCGAAAGAGGGCGGCACCCCGTCGCGCTGCATCCGCTTGTTGATGAAGGACAGCAATTCCAGTTGCTTGCGGGTCAGCATCGAACGGTCTCCGGCTACTCGTTTCCGCTATGTTCTAGCCGCGTTCCCGCTTCGTGTCAACTTTTGTCACAGTTCGACGATGTCGACTGGCTCGCCTTTATTACGCGCCGGGTCGTGGGGCGGGCGAACGATCAGCGCATCCGCGGCCGAGAGGATGCCCAGCCGTGCACTGTCCTGGCTATCGAACGGCGTGACGCCGTCGGCATCGAGACGCGCGCGCATGTAGTGCTCGCGTGGACCGTTCGCGGGCATGTCGATTGCAAGCCGGACGGAGCGACGAGGGGCGGGCTCGGCCGGAAGGCCCAGCATCACGCGCATCATGGGAAGCACGAAGATCATCCCGCAAACCATTGCCGAGACAGGGTTTCCGGGCAGCCCGATCATGGGGATGCCGCCGATCCGCCCGGCCATCAGCGGCTTGCCCGGCCGCATGGCTACCTTGTAGAAGGCGCGCTCCATCCCGCGAGCCTCGGCCACCTTCGCCACGAGGTCGTGGTCCCCGACCGAGGCGCCGCCGACCGTCACGATCAGGTCCGCCCCGGCCGCGAGGTCGAGCACGGCCTCCAGCGACGCCTCGGTGTCGCATGCGATCGGCAGCATCCGCGCGATCCCGCCCGCCGCTTCGATCATCGCGGCGAGGCCGAACGTGTTCGACGCCACGATCTGGTCTGGGCCCGGCGTCTCGCCCGGCATCACCAGTTCGTCGCCGGTGGCGATCAGCCCGATCTCGGGGCGGCGGCGGAGGGCGACCTCGCCGTGACCCATTGCGGCGATCAGCGCGATGTCCGCCGGGCGCAGGGGGCGGCGGGGTGCAAAGGGGGTGCCTGCGGCAAAATCGGCACCGGCAGGGCGAATATAGTGTCGCGGATCAAGGTCTTCGCGCAGGACGATCTGCTCGCCATCGCGCGTGACGTCCTCCTGGATCACGACCCGCGCGCCGCCTTCGGGCACCGGTGCGCCGGTGAAGATGCGAACGGCCTGACCTGCAGAGAGGCGCCCGGCAAAGCCGTGCCCTGCGGCGCTTTCGCCGATGACGTCGAAGCGGTCTCCGGGGGCGGGATCGTCGGTCGGCACCGCGTAGCCGTCCATGGACGAGGCCGGGAAGGGCGGCTGGCCGAATTTCGCGATGACGGGTTCGGCCAGGACGCGCCCGGCGGCAACACGCAGCGGCACATGTTCGGCGCCGAGCGGTCGGACGAGGTCGAAGACGCGAGAGAGCGCCTCGGCGACGGGAATCACGGCGCGGCCTCGTAGCGCCCCGACTTGCCGCCCTCTTTGAAAAGCAGGCGGATGCCGCCGATCTCCATGTCCTTCTGCGCCGCCTTCACCATGTCGTAGATCGTCAGGCAGGCGGTCGAGACAGCGGTCAGCGCCTCCATCTCGACGCCGGTCTGGCCGGCGGTCTTGACGGTGGCGGTCACGATCAGGCCCGGCAGGTCGGCGTCCGGGGCGATGTCCACGGCCACCTTCGTGATCGGCAGCGGGTGGCAGAGCGGGATCAGATCCGAGGTCCGCTTGGCCCCCATGATCCCCGCCAGCCGCGCGACGCCAGCGACATCGCCTTTCTTGGCGCGACCTTCTGTAATCATCTCAAGGGTTTCGGCGGACATCTTCACCCAGCCCGTCGCCTGCGCCTCGCGCGCGGTCGAGGCCTTGTCCGAGACGTCGACCATGTGGGCGTTGCCCTCGGCGTCGAAATGGGTCAGCGCCATCAGGCCGGGACCGGATCGGCGAGGATCGCGCGGGTCGCGGCGGCGACGTCGTCCTGCCGCATCAGGCTCTCGCCGATCAGGAAGCGCCGCACGCCGCCCTGGGCGATATGGGCGAGATCCTTGGGCGCGAAGAGCCCGGATTCGCTGATCACGTGACGCCCGGGTTCAACCCGCGCGGCGAGGCGGTCAGTGGTCTCCAGCGTCATCTCGAACGTGCGCAGGTCGCGGTTGTTGATGCCGATGAGCGGCGAGCGCAGCCGGTGCGCCCGTTCCAGCTCGGCCGCATCGTGCACCTCGACCAGGACATCCATGCCCCAATCGGTGGCGGCACCCTCGAGTTCGGCCGCCTGGGCGTCCTCGACGCTGGCCATGATGACAAGGATGCAGTCGGCGCCGATGGCCCGAGCTTCGGCGACCTGCCACGGGTCGTAGATGAAATCCTTGCGCAAGACCGGCAGGTTGCAGGCCGTTCTTGCGGCGATAAGGAAGTCCTCGTGGCCCTGGAACGAGGGCGCGTCGGTCAGGACAGACAGGCACGCCGCGCCGCCATCCTCGTAGGCCTTCGCGATGGAGGCCGGGTCGAAATCGGCGCGGATCAGGCCCTTGGACGGGCTCGCCTTCTTGACCTCGGCGATCAGGCCGTAGCCGGTCGCGGCCTTCTCGGTCAGCGCCGCGCCGAAGCCGCGGACGGGGTCGGCGGCGCGGGCGTCGGCCTCGATCTCGGAGAGCGAATGCGCGGACTTGCGGGCCGCGACTTCTTCCAGCTTGTAGGCCTTGATGCGGTCGAGAACGGTTTCCATTCAGCCCTCCAGCGTCACGAGGGCGTGTCGCTTGCGACCCGCCGACAGCTTCACCGGCAGCGCGTCGGCCGTGACCATCAGGCCCGGATCGGTCAGTGTGGAATCGTCCATCCGGGCGCCGCCTTCGGTGATCAGGCGTTTCGCCTCCTTGCCGGATTTCGCCAGCCCCGAGCGCACGATCAACTGCACGATCGATATGCCGTCCGCGATCTCGGCCCGGGGCAGGGCGAGGGTGGGCAGGTCGTCGCCCACGCCGCCCTTCTCGAACACCTCGCGCGCGGTTGCGTGAGCCGCCTCGGCCGCCTCGCGCCCGTGGCAGAGGGTCGTCACCTCGTTGGCGAGGATCACCTTGGCCTCGTTGATCTCGGACCCCTCGAGGGCGCCAAGACGCTCGCATTCGTCCACTGGAAGCTCGGTGTAGAGCTTCGCGAAGCGGCCCACATCGGCATCCGTCGTGTTGCGCCAGAACTGCCAGAACTCGTAGGGCGACAGCATGTCGGCGTTCAGCCAGATGGCTCCGCCCTGGCTCTTGCCCATCTTGCGACCGTCGCTGGTGGTCAGCAGCGGGGTCGTGAGCCCGTAGATCTCGGTCTCGGCGACGCGGCGGGTCAGGTCGATGCCGTTGACGATGTTGCCCCATTGGTCCGACCCGCCCATCTGCAACATGCAGCCGTAGCGACGGTTCAACTCGAGGAAATCGTAGGCCTGCAGGATCATGTAGTTGAATTCGAGGAAGCTGAGGCTTTGCTCGCGGTCGAGCCGGGACTTCACGCTCTCGAAGCTCAGCATTCGGTTGACGCTGAAATGGCGGCCGATGTCGCGCAGGAATTCGAGGTAATTCAGCCCCTCGAGCCACTCGGCATTGTTCAGCATCAGCGCGTCCTGCACGCCGTCGCCGTAGTCGAGATACTTGGCAAAGACGCCCTGCATCCCGTCGATATTCACCTGGATCGCCGCATCATCCAGCAGCGGACGCTCGTCCGCGCGGAACGACGGATCGCCGACCTTGGTCGTGCCGCCGCCCATCAGCGTGATCGGCTTGTGGCCGGTCTTCTGCAGCCAGCGCAGCATCATGATGTTCAAGAGATGCCCGACATGCAGCGATTTCGCGGTCGCGTCATAGCCGATATAGGAGGGCACCGTCCCGTTCAGCAGCTTTTCATCGAGGCCTTGGAGGTCGGTGCATCCGGCCACGAAGCCACGCTCGTGCATCACGTGCAGGAAGTCGGATTTCGGCTGGTAGGTCATGGCGCCTTCGTTCATTTTCGGGCGAGATCGCTATAGCGGGCGGTGGGACCAGAGGAAAGCCATGTTGAAGGACGCGCTGCGCGAGGGGCCGGTCTGGTCCCTGGGGACGATGTCGGGAACGTCGCTCGACGGGGTGGACGCGGCGATGGTGCTGACCGACGGGGCGCAGATCTTCGCATTCGGCGAGACCGCCTACCGCGCCTATTCCGATGAGGAACGCGACGTCCTTCGCGCCGCCATGGGCCGGTGGGAGGGGCTGGGCGAGGCCTCGGCCGTCGTCGAATCGGCCCATGCCGAGCTTCTGGGCCAGATCACGGGCGCGGCGGTCGTTGGCTTCCACGGCCAGACGACGGCGCATGATCCGGCGGGGCGCGGCACCTGCCAGATCGGGGACGGGCGGATGCTGGCCCACATGCTCGACCTGCCGGTGGTGTGGGATTTCCGCTCGGGCGATGTCGAGATGGGCGGGCAGGGCGCGCCGCTGGCGCCGTTCTTCCACCATGCAGCGATGCGCTACGTGGGCGAGACGGAGCCCGCGGCGGTGCTGAACCTGGGCGGCGTGGGCAACATCAGCTACGTGAACCCGGCAATCGAGGTGCCGTCGGATCCGGGCGCGTGCCTTGCCTTCGACACCGGGCCGGCGAACGCTCCGCTGAACGACCTGATGCGCGACCGGACAGGTGCGGGGTTCGACGCGGACGGAGCGCTGGCCGCCCGGGGAGCGCCCGACGGGGCGGTGCTGGATCGGATGGCGGCGGATGGATATTTCGCGAAGATGCCGCCGAAATCGCTGGATCGGGACGAGTTCGCGTGGCTCGGTGCCGCCGTGGCCGAGTTGTCTGATGCGGATGCTGCGGCGACCCTTACGGCTGCCGCGGCAGCTTCTGTCGTGCGGGGCCTCGAGCATCTTCCGAAGCGCCCGGCGCGGCTGCTTGTGACGGGGGGCGGGCGCCTCAACCCCGTGATGATGGAGATGATCCGCGCGGGAAGCCGCCTCGAGGTCGCGCCGGTCGAGGATGTTGGCCTGAACGGAGACATGCTCGAGGCGCAGGCCTTCGCCTACCTGGCGGTCCGGGTCTCGCGCGGATGGCCCACCAGCTGCCCGGGGACGACAGGCGTTCGGGCGGCGGTCGGCGGCGGGGTCGTCTCGGAACCCGGGGACGCGGTGGCGTTGGTCAGTGGCGCGTCAGGCTGAGACCATCGCCGTGGTCATGGCGACCTCGGTGCCCTCGGCATAGACGACCTGCGGTTCGTCGAAGATGAGGTCGAAGCTGCGCAGCTCGGCCACCGTCCGCAGCGTGATGTGAGCGCCGTCGACAAGGTTCGCTGCGGGAACGGTCGCTTGGTCGGCGTCGTAAAGCGCCCGGGCCCGCCAGTCGCGCACGAGGATGCCGTGATCGGCGGCCACGGTGATGTCGGCCTCCGGGCGGTGGTGGCCGAGGGCCGAGGCGCGGATGGTGACCGCGCGCGCCTTTTGCCGCACGCTGACGCGGATGGCGAGCAGGTCGCGAACCCCCTGGCGCGTGACGATGCGGTCGCCGGGTTGCAGGAACTCGACCGGCAGCGGCCCCTCGAGCGTCATCACGCGGATGCCGGCGGCAAGGCCGGTCTGCGTCTTCACGGTCCTGTCGGCGGCGATCCTGGTCATCACGGTCCCTCCCTGTCCCTTACGCCTATTCGCGGCGCAATTCGTGAAGATCGGGTTACCGGCCGCGTTGATTGCCGATGATTTTCGGCTCGCATCGCGAAGCGGGCCGCGATAAACGGCCCACGGACCACGCGGGCGTGGTGGAATTGGCAGACACGCAGGATTTAGGTTCCTGTTTTCTTAACGAAAGTGCGGGTTCAAGTCCCGCCGCCCGCACCACCCCTCACGAGTGCCCCTCGTTGCGACGCGTTCAAGCCGGCGCCTTGCAGTGTGCGCGCCAGCACCTTATGAGACGCCGAAATCACGCGCCCGGGTACGGGTGCCGGGAAATCACGAGAGGGCGAACATGCAGGTCACAGAGACCGTCAAAGAAGGGCTGAAGCGCGGCTACCGGATCACCGTGACCGCTGACGAGCTTGACGCCAAGGTCAATGAAAAGCTGACCGAGGCCCAACCCGACGTCGAGATGAAGGGCTTCCGCAAGGGCAAGGTGCCGCTGGCGCTGCTGCGCAAGCAGTTCGGCGAGCGTCTGCTGGGCGAATCGATGCAGGAAGCCGTCGACGGCGCCATGTCGAAGCACTTCGAGGAGACGGGCGACCGTCCCGCCATGCAGCCCGAGGTCAAGATGACCAACGAGGCATGGAAGAAGGGCGACGACGTCGAGGTCGAGCTGAATTACGAGAAGCTGCCCGAGATCCCCGAGCTCGACGCCAAGTCGATCGAGATCGAGAAGCTGAAGGTCGTCCCGGACGACAGCGCCGTCGACGAGGCGCTGACCTCGTTGGCCGAGAACGCGCAGAACTTCGAAACGAAGGACGGCGCGGCCGAAGAGGGCGATCAGGTCGTCATCGACTTCAAGGGCTCGATCGACGGCGAGGAATTCCAGGGCGGTTCGGCCGAGGATTATCCGCTGGTCCTGGGCTCGAACAGCTTCATTCCGGGCTTCGAAGAGCAGCTGACGGGCGTGTCGGCGGGCGACGAGAAGGACGTGACCGTCTCGTTCCCCGAGGACTACCAGGCCAGCCACCTTGCCGGGAAGGACGCGGTCTTCGCGACCAAGGTCAAGGAAGTGAAGGCCCCGCAGAAGGCCGAGATCGACGACGCGCTGGCCAAGAATTACGGCGCCGAGGATCTCGAGGGGCTGAAGGGTCAGATCCGCGAGCGTCTCGTCGCCGAGTACGATCAGGCCGCCCGCCAGATCATGAAGCGCCGGCTGCTCGACATTCTCGACGAGAAGGTCAGTTTCGAACTTCCGCCCGCCCTGGTGGAGGCCGAGGCCAGCCAGATCGCGCACCAGCTGTGGCACGAAGAGAACCCCGACGTGCAGGGCCACGATCACGAGAAGATCGAACCCACCGACGAGCACAAGAAGCTGGCCGAGCGCCGCGTGCGCCTTGGCCTTCTGCTGGCCGAAATGGGCCGCCAGAACGAGATCCAGGTGACCGATGCCGAGATGACTCAGGCGGTCATGAACCAGGCGCGGCAATACC
Source organism: Palleronia marisminoris (assembly GCF_900172315.1). Taxonomy (GTDB): domain Bacteria; phylum Pseudomonadota; class Alphaproteobacteria; order Rhodobacterales; family Rhodobacteraceae; genus Palleronia; species Palleronia marisminoris. The sequence continues at coordinate 455,171 of NZ_FWFV01000001.1, read as the reverse complement.
CGGGGCAGGAGCGTCAGTTCTTCGAGTTCGTTCAGCAGAACGCGCAGATGCGCCAGCAGATCCAGGCGCCGCTGTTCGAGGACAAGGTCGTCGACTTCATCTTCGAACAGGCCAACGTGACCGAGACGGAAGTCACGAAGGACGAGCTGCAAAAGGCGATCGAAGCTCTGGAAGAAGAGGACGACGCGGCGTAAACTGCGCCTCGAATCGAGTCGATCGCCCGACCGAGGTCGGGCATTGGGCGGGGCCGTCGGAGGAGGACGGCCCCGCTTCTTGATTCCGAGGGGTCAGTCGGGGCTGCTGACCCGGCAGAAGGACTCGTTGCGTTGCAGGTCGCGGCACAGGCTGCGCGCTTCGTCCGCATCATCGACGGCAATCTTCGCGGTCAGGATGGCGCGGGTGCCGAAGCCGGGCATGGTGTCTTGCACGATCTCGATCCGGCGGTCGCCGATTATGCCCTGGTTCTCGCGGCGCACCCGGTCGACGAACTTCTCGACCGTCGCGCGAAGCCGGCCGGCGGCGACGACCACACCCCACTGGAGCGGCGGCGGCGAGAAGGTCTTGAAGGTGCGGCTTGCGGCCTGGGCCCGACAGGCTTCCTCGAACGGGGTGTCGGGGGCGAGGGCGTAGTCCACCTTCTCGGGTGGGTTGTCGCGCCAGGCGCGGGGGCTGTGGCCGGTGATGATCTGGACATAGGCGCGGGTTTCGGCGGGCAGGATCCGGTCGCGGTCGATGAAGTCGCGGGTGCGCGCCTCGCCCGCGTTGTAGGCCGCGGCGGCGAGGCCGGGGTTTCCTAATTCGGAACTGAGATCCGCGAGGTAGCCGGCAGAGGCGTAGATCGCTTCGGCCGGGTTGAACGGGTCGGCCAATCCCCGAAGCGCCGCGGTCGTCGGCATGAACTGGGCGATTCCCTGCGCCCCGGCAGGACTGACTGCCGCCGCGTCGAAGAGGCTTTCCTGCCAGAGCAGACGGGCGAAGAAGCCCTGGTCGATTCGGGCTCTGTCGGCGGCGCGGGCGATTTCGTGGCAGACGTCCGTCGTGTAGCTCGCCAGCTGGATGCAGGCCGTTCCGTCTTCCCGGCAGCGCTGATCGTCAGGGCGCGCGCGGGGCCGTTCGGCCGCTTGGGCGACCGAGGCGAGGCAGACGAGAAGGCAGATCAGGCGGCGCATCGCCCAGTATCTAGGGGGGTGCCACCGCCCCGCCAGTCCGCATCCCCTCGGGAAGGCGCGCGGGGTCCACGGGAAAGCACCGTTCAGGCCAAGGCGGTCTGCGCGCGCGGGACCGACCGGCGACGGCGTGGCGCGCGAGCGGGCGCTGCGCGAAGGGCCGTCACGATCTCGACATGCATCCGCTCGAGCTGCGCGAGGGGGGCGGTGCCGATATGGATGCGCTTTCCGGCCGCATCGCGGGCGGCGAGGTGCGACGGTCTGCCGGCCGGACCGCGATCGATATGGACGCTGTCGACAAGGCCAAGCGGCAGTGTCAGCACGGCTCGGGCGCGACCGCCGGCGGTGATCCGGTACTGGCGGACTTCCTGCGAACCGACGTCGAACACCGTCTCGTAGCGCACGCCGCCGAAGCCGAGGCGGAGAAGGGGCCAGGCCCCCGAGAGGCCCGAGAGCGTGACCGCGATGCGCAGATCGGCGACGCCGTGGGGGGCGAGGGGGCTCCAGGCCAGGATGGCGAGCGTCACGAGAAGCAGGCCGGCGAGGCAGGCGCCGATCTCGACCGCGCGGGCATGGCGCTCGACCGGTCCCTCGCGCAGCAGCCGGACCTGACCGACGCTTTGCGTCATGCTCAGGCTGCGCCCGTTTTCATTCATCCTTGTCAGTCCCTCTTCCCTGCGCCCTTCAGGATCTGTAAGGGGGAAGTCGGGCGAAAATCGGCCAAGGGCGTGACACGCTCGGGCCTTCTTCCGGGCGGCTTGCCACCGGACGCTCTTTCCGGTATCGCCCGCCAACCTCCGCGACAATCGCGATCGGCGCAGACTCTCGTGACCGGGATGCGGAGGCGAACGGACCCGGTCTTTGAAATGCGCCCTGAAACCTGGAAGGAAAGTCATGCCGCTTTACGAGCATGTCTTCATCGCCCGTCAGGACCTGTCGAACACGCAGGCCGAAGGGCTGATCGAACATTTCGGTACGGTGCTGTCGGACAACGGCGGCAAGCTTGTCGATTTCGAATATTGGGGCGTCAAGACGATGGCCTATCGGATCAACAAGAACCGCAAGGGCCACTATGCCTACCTGCGCTCGGACGCCCCCGCGACGGCCGTGCAGGAAATGGAGCGCCTGATGCGTCTGCACGAGGACGTCATGCGCGTCCTGACCATCAAGGTCGACGAGCACGAGGAACTTCCCTCGGCCCAGATGCAGAAACGTGACGAGCGCGAAGACCGCCGTCCGCGCCGCTAAGAAGGAGCTTCGAACATGGCCGCAAAACCGTTTTTCCGCCGCCGCAAGACCGACCCCTTTGCGGGCGACAACGCGCCGAAGATCGACTACAAGGACACCCGTCTGCTGCAGCGCTACATCTCCGAGCGCGGCAAGATCGTTCCGTCGCGCATTACAGCCGTCGGTGCCAAGAACCAGCGCAAGCTCTCGCAAGCGATCAAGCGCGCACGGTTCCTGGCACTTCTGCCATACGCCGTGAAGTGAGGAGGACAATCCAATGTCTATGAACGTCATCCTGCTGGAGCGGGTCGCCAAGCTTGGCAACATGGGCGAGGTCGTCTCGGTCAAGGAAGGCTACGCCCGCAACTACCTGCTGCCGCAGAAGAAGGCGCTGTGGGCCTCCGAGGCCAACGTCGCCGCTTTCGAGGCCCAGAAGTCGAACCTCGAAGCCCGCAACGAAGAGACCAAGCAAGAGGCGCAGGCGCTGGCCGAGCAGCTTGAAGGTCAGCAATTCGTCGTCATCCGCGCCGCCTCGGACGGCGGTGCGCTTTACGGATCGGTCTCGACCCGTGACGTGGCCGATGCCGCGGCCGAGCACGACTTCAACGTGGACCGCCGCCAGGTCGCGATGGGTTCGCCCATCAAGTATCTGGGCGTGCACGAAGCGACCGTGACGCTGCACCCCGAGGTCGTGGTCACCGTTCAGCTGAACGTGGCCCGCTCGCCGGAAGAAGCCGAGCTTCAGAAGCAGGGCAAGTCGATCCAGGAACTGGCCGCGGAAGAAGAAGCCGCCGCCGAGTTCGAGATCCAGGAACTGTTCGACGATATCGGCGCCGCGCAGCTCGACGAGGACGAAACCGAGGACGAGCAGCGCACCGAGCGTCCTGCCGTTCAGGAGAAATCCGAACTCGACGATCAGCGCTGATCCTGTCGGATCGCTGTGACATGACGGCCGCCGGAGCGATCCGGCGGCCGTTTTCGTGTGGACGCCCGATGTCGTGCGACGTTTGCCCTCGGCCCCCGCGGCATATATGCGAGGACGAGGCGACAAGGAGGGGCTGAGATGGCGCTGGCATTGGTGTTTCCCGGGCAGGGGGCGCAGACCGTGGGAATGGGCCGGGACCTGGCCGAGGCTTTCCCGGCTGCGAAGGCCGTCTTCGACGAGGTGAACGCCGCATTGGGCGAGGACCTGTCCAAGCTGATCTTCGAAGGCGAACAGGACAAGTTGACCCTGACCGCGAACGCGCAACCGGCTTTGATGGCGACGTCGCTCGCCGCGTTCCGGGCGCTGGAAACCGAGGGCTTCTCGATCGATCGGGCCGCCTTCGTGGCCGGCCATTCGCTGGGAGAGTACTCGGCGCTGGCTGCGGCCGGTGCGATCGGCATCGCGGACGCCGCGCGCCTGTTGCGGCTGCGCGGGCAGGCTATGCAGGACGCCGTCCCGGTGGGTGAGGGCGCGATGGCGGCCCTGCTCGGGCTGGATTTCGAAGCGGCGCACAAGGTGGCCGAGAAGGCTGCGCAGGGGCAGGTGTGCCAGGCGGCGAACGACAATGATCCCGGTCAGGTCGTCGTTTCGGGCCACCGCGAGGCGATCGAGCGGGCGGTGGAACTTGCCAAGGAGGCGGGCGCCAAGCGGGCGGTGCTGCTGCCGGTCAGCGCTCCGTTCCATTGCACCCTGATGCAGCCGGCCGCCGACCGGATGGAGGCCGCGCTGGCCGAGGTCACGATCAACGCGCCGGCGGTTCCGCTGGTGGCCAACGTGACCGCGGCCCCCGTCAGCGACCCGGCCGAGATCCGGCGCTTGCTGGTCGAGCAGGTCACGGGCTCGGTCCGGTGGCGCGAATCCGTCGCGGCGATGGGGTCCGCCGGGGTGGATGAAATCTGGGAGATCGGCGCCGGGAAGGCGCTGTCGGGCATGGTGAAACGCATCGACCGGGGCATTGCGACCCGCACGATCGGCACGGCGGCGGACGTGAAAGCCGCCATGGAACAGGAAGGTTGAGCATGTTCGATCTGACGGGAAAGGCGGCGCTGATCACCGGCGCCTCGGGCGGGATCGGGGGCGAGATCGCGCGCGTCCTGCACGGTGCGGGGGCCCAGGTGGGGCTGTCCGGCACCCGCGAAGAGCCGCTTCAGGCGCTGGCCGAGGAACTGGGCGAGGGCGCTCATGTCCTGCCCTGCAACCTGGGTGATGCCGAGGCGCTGAAGGCGCTGCCGAAACGGGCGACCGAGGCGATGGGGTCGCTGGATATCCTGGTGAACAACGCCGGCGTCACGCGCGACCAGTTGATGCTGCGGATGTCGGACGACGATTGGCAGACCGTCATCGACGTGAACCTGACGGCGGTGGCGAAGCTCAGCCAGGCGGTGCTGCGGGGGATGATGAAGGCCAAGTGGGGCCGGATCGTGAATATCTCGTCCGTGGTCGGTGCCACCGGCAATCCGGGTCAGGCCAACTATGCCGCTGCCAAGGCGGGCATGGTGGGGTTCTCGAAAAGCCTTGCACAGGAAGTCGCAAGCCGCGGCGTGACGGTGAACTGCGTGGCGCCGGGCTTCATCGCAACCGCGATGACCGACAAGCTGACGGACGACCAGAAAGAGGGCCTTCTGGGGCGGATTCCGACGGGGCGCATGGGCGAGGCGGACGAGATCGCCGCGGCCGTCCTGTACCTTGCCAGCCGCGAGGCGGCCTACATCACGGGCGAGACGCTGCATGTGAATGGCGGCATGGCGATGTTCTGACGCCTCGGCGTTTTCGTTTGCCACCGCCGAGCCATATGCTATAGGCGGCGCACCTTTTTCGTCGCCGCGCTGACCGTCCGCGCGGCGATCCCTTGTAAAGAAGCGGGCGGCGGTACAGATTTTGCCCGAGCGGGCGACCATTGACGGGAAAGCCCGGAGCAAAAGAGGAAGAACCATGAGCGACAACGATATCGAAAAGCGCGTCCGCAACAAAGTCGTCGAGCATCTCGGCGTCGAAGAAGAGAAGGTCACCGAGAACGCCTCGTTCATCGACGATCTGGGCGCGGACAGCCTCGATACGGTCGAGCTGGTCATGGCCTTCGAGGAAGAGTTCGGGATCGAGATTCCCGACGACGCCGCCGAGAACATCCAGACCTTCGGCGACGCCGTGAACTACATCAAGGGCGCCGTCTGAGGCATCCATTCGGACCGCGAGGTTCGGCAAGGGCGCGTCCTCCGCAAGGGGGCGCGCCTTTTGCGTTTCCCGGAGGCGACATGACGCGTGGTGCGGGCGCCGCTCTTTCCTCCTGCGCCTGCCGCGTGTATCAGGCTGGCGTGAATTGAAGGAGGGGCGAGCATGGAGTCTCGGCGTGTAGTCATCACCGGCATGGGTATGGTCAGCCCCCTTGCCTGCGGAGTCGAAGCGACGTGGTCGCGCATCCTCGACGGACAATCGGGCGCGGGCACGATCCAGCAGTTCGATGCCAACCACCTAGCGACGAACTATGCCTGCGAAGTGCCGAAGGGCGACGGGTCGGACGGGACCTTCAACCCCGACGACTGGATGGAGCCCAAGGAGCAGCGCAAGGTCGACCAGTTCATCCTCTACGGGATGGCCGCGGCTGACCAGGCGATCAAGGATGCGGGCCTTGGCGGCGAAAGCACCGAGGAGATGGAGCGCATCGGCGTGATGATCGGCTCGGGGATCGGGGGGCTCGGCACCATTGCCGAGACGGCCTACCTGATCCGGGACAAGGGCGCGCGCCGGGTGTCGCCGTTCTTCATCCCGGGCTCGCTGATCAACCTGATCTCGGGGCAGGTGTCGATCAAGTACGGCTACCGCGGCCCGAACCATTCGGTCGTGACGGCCTGCTCGACCGGCTCGCACGCGATCGGCGACGCCAGCCGCATGATCCGGCTGGGCGACGCCGACGTGATGATCGCGGGCGGCGCGGAAAGCGCCATCAACGAGATCGGGATCGCCGGGTTCAATGCCTGCAAGGCGCTGTCGACGAAGTATCGCGACGACCCCACGGCGGCCTCGCGCCCATGGGACAAGGATCGCGACGGGTTCGTCATGGGCGAAGGCTCGGGGATCGTGGTCCTCGAGGATTACGAGCGGGCGAAGGCGCGGGGCGCCAAGATCTATGCCGAAGTGATCGGCTACGGCATGTCGGGTGATGCGCACCACATCACCGCGCCGCCGCCGAACCACGAGGGGGCCGAGCGTGCCATGCGGGCGGCCGTCCGCGGCGCCGGCATCGAGGTGAGCGACATCGACTACGTCAACGCCCACGGCACCTCGACCATGGCCGACACGATCGAGATGGGCGCGGTGCAGCGCCTTCTGGGCGACCATGCGACCAAGGCCACGATGAGTTCGACCAAGTCCGCGACGGGGCACCTTCTGGGGGCTGCGGGCGCGATCGAGGCGATCTTCTCGGCGCTGGCGATCCGTGACCAGGTCGCTCCGCCGACGCTGAACCTGGACACGCCGCCCGAGGATGCGGTGATCGACCTGGCGCCCGGCAAGAAGGTCGAGCGCGAGATCGACGTGGCGCTGTCCAACTCGTTCGGCTTCGGCGGCACGAACGCCGTTCTGCTGCTGCGGCGGGTGGCTGCCTGATGTGGAAGCACGTCGCCGCCAACGGAATGACCCTGCTGATCGTCGCGCTGGTGGCGCTGGCGGGGCTGATCGGCTGGGGGGTGAACGAGTACAATCAGCCGGGCCCGCTGGCACAGGCCATCTGCCTGCGAGTCGAGCCGGGGTCGAGCTTCAACCGCGTCACCCAGGACCTGGAAAAGCAGGGGGCGGTGACCTCTCCGCAGTTGATGCGGATCGGGGCCGATTATACGGAGCGATCGGACCAGCTGAAGGCGGGCTCTTTCCTGGTGCCGGAAGAATCGTCCATGGAGGATATCGTCGGCATCGTCACGCGGGGCGGGCAATCGACCTGTGGGACCGAGGTGGTCTATCGCATCGGGGTGAACGCCCAGCAGATCGAGGTGCGCGAGCTGGACCCGGCAACCAACCGCTTCGAGGACAAAGCCGAGTTCGACCCCGCGGCCGAGGGCGAGGCGCCCGAGATATATACCGGGGTGCGCGATGAGGCGGACACGCGCTACCGCGTCGCGGTGGCCGAGGGGGTGACCTCGTGGCGGATCGTCGAGGCGCTGAAGGCGGTGGATTTCCTGGACGGCACCGTCTCGGACGTGCCGGACGAGGGCATACTGGCGCCCGACAGCTACGAGGTGAGCCCGGGTGACTCGCGGCCGAACCTCCTGGCGCGGATGGAGGCGCGGCAGGAAGAGCGGCTGGCCGCGGCGTGGGAAAACCGGGCGAGCGATCTGCCCTATGACACCGCCGAAGAGGCGCTGATCATGGCCTCGATCGTCGAGAAGGAAACCGGCGTGGCCGCGGAGCGCGGGCAGGTGGCGAGCGTGTTCGTGAACCGGCTGAAGCAGGGGATGCGGCTGCAGACCGACCCCACGGTGATCTACGGCGTGACGAACGGGCAGGGCGTGCTGGGCCGGGGGCTGCGGCAGTCCGAGTTGGATGCCGAGACGCCCTACAACACCTATCGGATCGACGGGCTGCCGCCGACTCCGATCGCGAATCCCGGCCTTGAAGCAATCGAGGCGGCGCTGAACCCCGACTCGACGGAGTATCTGTACTTCGTGGCAGACGGGACGGGCGGGCACGCCTTCGCAACCTCGCTGGATGAGCACAATCGCAACGTGGCACGGTGGCGCGAGATCGAGGCCGAGCGCGCGGCGAATTAAGACCCGGCGCAGGAACATCTCGGAAAGGGCGGCTTCGGCCGTCCTTTTTCGTTTTGCGACAACGGTTTGCGCGGGCTGATCGCACCGTCGTGATCCAGCGGCCGGTCGGGTTGGCCGCGTTTCAGGATTTCCCGCGAAAACAGGTCTTGCTGGTGGCGGCGTCGAGGGGGCGCGGCTCTTGGATCGGAGACCAACTTTGCTGGGGGGCAGGGGTCGATGACGATCATACGGGTGGAAGGAACGGGGCACGAACACGACGAGTGCGTGCTGGAGCTGGCGGAACATCAGTTCACGGAACTGCTGATCGAGCTGGGCGAGATGAAGGACCGCGTTCGTGAGGGCGACGCGGTGCCGGATTCAGAGGTGAAGAAGTGCGTAAGCGCGGTGCAAAGGGCGATTGACCATGTCTTCAGCGAAAGGAAACGGCTCGACGAGGCCCGGCGCAAGCGGGCCGGGATCGTCCATGACTACGCCATCGACTTCGATGCCGCGCGGGACGAGATCGGGCGCCGCCTGGATCGCCTCCGCGCCGTTGGAGGTGCAGGAGAGGTTCCTGGCGGAGCTGACCGAGGGTGAGCTGACGGCGCTGCCGTGGCTGTTCGAGTTCTGGGCGATGGAGCACCAGCTTCCGCCCGAGGGCGACTGGCGGTCCTGGGTGATCCTTGGCGGGCGCGGTGCGGGCAAGACCCGCGCCGGGGCCGAGTGGGTGCGGTCGATGGTCGAGGGGGCGCGCCCCCTCGATCCCGGCGTGTCGAAGCGGATGGCGCTGGTGGGCGAGACGCTCGACCAGGTGCGCGAAGTGATGATCTTTGGCGAGTCGGGTATTCTGGCCTGCTCGCCGCCCGACCGGCGGCCGGAGTGGGAATCGACCCGCAAGCGGCTGGTCTGGCCGAACGGGGCGGTGGCGCAGGCGTTTTCGGCGCATGACCCGGAGTCGCTGCGCGGTCCGCAGTTCGATGCGGCCTGGGTGGACGAGCTGGCCAAGTGGCGCCGGGGCGAAGAGGCTTGGGACATGCTGCAATTCTGTCTGCGTTTGGGTGACCGTCCGCGGCAATGCGTGACGACGACTCCGCGCAACGTGCCGGTGCTGAAGCGGCTGCTGGAGGCGGAGTCGACCGTGCGGACCCATGCGGCGACGCAGGTCAACAAGGCGAACCTTGCGGCCTCGTTCCTTGAGGAGGTCGAGCGGCGGTACGGCGGCTCGCGGCTTGGCTTGCAGGAGCTGGACGGGCGGCTTCTGGAGGATGTCGAGGGTGCGCTTTGGACCTCATCGCAACTGTCGGGTTGCCGGGGCGGTACGGGCGCGCTGAGTCGAGTCGTGGTGGCGGTGGACCCGCCGGTCACGGGCGGCGCGAATTCGGATACCTGCGGGATCGTCGTGGCAGGCCTGACCGTAGACGGCGAGCGGGCCGTGGTGATCGAGGATGCGTCCGTGAAGGGCTCGCCGCTGGAATGGGCGCAGGCGGCTGTCGCGGCCTACCACCGGCACGGTGCGGACCGCGTCGTGGCCGAGGTGAACCAGGGTGGCGAGCTGGTCGAGGCGATCCTGCGCCAAGTGGACCGTACGGTGAGTTACCGAGGCGTTTACGCGTCACGGGGCAAGGTCAGTCGAGCGGAACCAGTGGCGGCCCTCTACGAACAGGGGCGGGTCGCCCACCGGGGCCGGATGGACGAATTGGAGGCCCAGATGGTGCAGATGGCGGTTGGTGGATTTCGCGGTGCGGGATCGCCCGACCGGGTCGATGCGCTGGTCTGGGCTCTGACGGAGCTGATGCTGGGTCGCACGATGCGTCCGGGCGTCCGGGGACTTTGAGGAGAGACGTGATGTTTCAGTTTCTGACGCGAGGCGGTGCGGCGCCCGTCGAGGTCAAGGCGAGCGCTGCGGGTGCGCTCACCGCCTCGCGGATCGCCACGGGGAGCGCGGGCCGGGTGGCCTGGAGCCCGCGCGACACCGCCTCGCTGACCCGGTCGGGGTTCCAGGGCAACCCGGTGGTGTTCCGCTGCGTGAAGCTGGTGTCCGAGGCGGCGGCGGCGCTGCCGCTGGTGCTGGAGGCGAAAGGCGCGCGGATGGAGGTGCACCCCGTTGTCACGCTGCTGTCCCGGCCGAACGGGGCGCAGGGACGGGCGGAGTTGTTCGAAGCGCTGTACGGGCAGCTTCTGCTGACCGGCGACGGCTATGTCGAGGCGGTCGGGGGCGAAGGGCTTCCCGAGGAACTGCACGTGCTGCGGTCCGAGCGGATGAGCGTGGTGCCCGGCGCGGACGGATGGCCGGTGGCTTATGATTACAGCGTCAGCGGGCGGGCGCATCGCTTCCCGGCCGAGGCGGTCTGCCACGTAAAGAGCTTCCACCCGCAGGACGACCACTACGGGCTGTCGCCGATGCAGGCGGTGGCCCAGGCGATGGACGTGCACAACAGCGCGTCGCGGTGGTCGAAGGCGCTTCTGGACAACGCGGCGCGGCCCTCGGGGGCGATCGTGTTCGACGGCGGCGACGGCAGCGTGATGACGCCCGAGCAATATGACCGGCTGGTGGCGGAGATCGAAGCGAACCATCAAGGCGCGCGGAATGCCGGGCGGCCGATGCTGCTGGAAGGGGGGCTGGATTGGAAGCCGATGGGGTTCTCTCCGTCCGACATGGAGTTCCAGCAGACCAAGGAGTCGGCGGCGCGCGAGATCGCCACGGCCTTTGGGGTGCCGCCGATGCTGCTGGGGATCCCCGGGGACGCGACCTACGCCAACTATGCCGAGGCGCACCGGGCCTTCTATCGGCTGACGGTGCTGCCGATGGCGTCGCGGGTCACGGCGTCGCTGGCGCAGTGGCTGGAAGGGTTCGCAGGCGAGGACCTGGAGCTGCGGGTGGATCTGGATCGCGTGCCGGCGCTGTCGGCCGAGCGCGATGCACAATGGGCCCGGATCGCGGGCGCGAGTTTTCTGAGCGATGCCGAGAAGCGGGCGCTTCTCGGTCTCGCCCCCTCGGAGGAGTGAGTGATGGAGCTTGAGCGGAAGTTCGTGGACCTCGGGCAGGTCACGGTCAGCGAAGGCCATGTGATCGAGGGGTATGCTTCGTTGTTCGGGGCGCAGGATCAGGGCGGCGACATGGTGGCGCGGGGGGCCTACGCAGCTTCGCTGGCGGCGCTGGGTGCGAAGGGACAGCGGGTCAAGATGCTGTGGCAGCATGATCCGGCGCAACCGATCGGCGTCTGGGACGAGGTGCGCGAGGACGCGCAGGGTCTCTGGGTCAAGGGGCGCATCCTGACCGAAGTCGAGAAGGGGCGCGAGGCGGCTGCGCTGATCAATGCGGGGGCCATCGACGGGCTGTCGATCGGCTACCGCGTGACGCGGGCTGCGAAGGGTTCGGGGGGCGGAAGGCTCCTGAGCGAACTGGAGCTCTGGGAGGTGTCTCTGGTCACCTTCCCGATGCTCCGGGAGGCGCGGGTGGGTCGGAAGGGCGACGAGATGCCCGACCCGTGGCGCGATCTGGCAGAGGTCTTCAGGACCGCAAGCCGGGAACTGTCGGGCGCCTGACGGCCCCGATCCGACAAATCGAAGGAAGCAACGATGAGCACGACCGGGCCCGGCGTCCGGACGGAGAAGGCGTGCGCGCCCGATCCGATCCGCGACGTGCAGAATGCGATGGCTGATTTCGTCAGCGATCTCAAGTCGTTCAAGAACGACGTTCAGACCAGACTTCAACACAACGAAGAGCGACACATCATGCTGCAGACCAAATCCCAGCGCCCCGTCCTGGCCACGGCGGCCGAGATCGAGGCGCCTCACCAAAAGGCGTTCGAAGCCTATATCCGCTCGGGCGACGACGATGCCCTGCGCGGCCTCGTGCTCGAAGGCAAGGGCCTGTCGACGGCGGTGAACTCGGACGGCGGCTACCTCGTCGATCCGCAGACCTCGGACAGCGTCAAGGCCGTCCTGAAGTCCACCGCCTCGATCCGCCAGATTGCAACCGTGGTGAATGTCGAGTCGACCTCGTACGACGTCCTGATCGACACCAGCGACCTTGCGTCCGGCTGGGCCTCGGAGATCTCTGGTGTGGCCGAGACCGGGACCGGCCAGATCGACCGGATCTCGATCCCGCTGCACGAGCTGTCGGCCCTTCCGAAAGCTTCGCAGCGCCTGCTCGACGACGCGGCGTTCGATATCGAGGGTTGGCTTGCCGGCCGCATCGCGGACACGTTCTCTCGTGCCGAGGCTGCGGCCTTCGTGATCGGCGACGGCAACGAAAAGCCCCGCGGCTTCCTACGCCACAACATCGTGGAAGAGCAGTCCTGGACCTGGGGCTCGCTCGGCTATGTTGCCTCGGGTGCCGACGGCGCCTTCGGCGATGTCGATGCAGTCGTGGATCTGATCTACGCACTGGGTGCGGAATACCGAGCCAACGCGACTTTCGTGATGAACTCGAAGACCGCCGGGGTGGTTCGCCGCCTGAAGGACAACGACGGCCGCTTCCTTTGGTCGGACGGTTTGGCCGCCCATGAGCCGGCGCGCCTGATGGGTTACCCCGTGCTGATCGCAGAGGACATGCCGGACATCGCGGCGGGCAACACGGCCATCGCCTTCGGTGACTTCTCGTCCGGCTACACCGTGGCAGAACGTCCCGACCTGCGCATCCTGCGCGATCCGTTCTCGGCCAAGCCGCACGTCCTGTTCTACGCGACCAAGCGCGTGGGCGGCGACGTGAGCGACTTCGCCGCGATCAAGCTTCTGAAGTTCTCGGTCGCCTAACGGCGGGTGGGGCGGGTCGGGCTGAGGCGCCCGGCCCGGACGAACGCGCGCATTTCGCGCATCGACCAGCTTTCCCTCCGTCCAAGCGGTGTGTGGGCGCGCGTTCGTCATATCCGGGCGGAGGGATCGAGGCAGAGGGAAAACCGCCATGTATCTTGTCGAGCAATCGGGTCTGAGCGCAGCAGCGCTGCCGATCTCGGACCTTCGGGCCCACTTGCGTCTGGGCACCGGCTTTGCCGACGACGCGGTGCAGGACCCGGTTCTTGAACGGTCGCTCCGTGCGGCCATTGCGCAAATCGAATCTACGACCGGAAAGGCGCTCCTGAGGCGCGACTTTTCCGGAACCGTCTCGGCCTGGCGAGAGATCGGGCGGCAGGTGTTGCCGCGGGCTCCTCTTGAGGCGGTGACCGAGATCGCCGTGATCGACGGGAAGGGCGATCGCAAGGTGCTGGACCTCGACTCTGTCCATGTTCGGCACGACGCACATCGGCCGGCGATCGTGGCGAGGGGGTTTTCCCTGCCCGCCATCCCAGTTGGAGGCCACGCCGAGATCGCCTTCCGCGCAGGCTATGCAGCTAGTTGGGCAGAACTGCCCGGCGATTTGTCCTTTGCGGTGCTGAGCCTGGCAGGTGCGCTCTACGAAGAGCGGGCGCAACCCGGGCAGGTTCCGGCGGGTGTGCGGGCGTTGATCGCGCCGTACCGCCAGCCACGCTTGTGGGGAGTGTTCTGATGGATTTCCGACCTACGCGAGCGCTGGTTCTCGAGACCCGCACGAAGGTCTCGGACGGGGCCGGCGGGACGATCGAGGAATGGGCGCCTCTTGGCACGCTCTGGGCCGATATGCGGCCGCGAACGGGCGGCCTTTCGGACGGGCAGGAGGTGTCCTTGTCGCGGACCCTGTGGCGGATCGTGACGCGGGGCGCGCCGGCGGGAGCTCCGTCCCGTCCCGTGGCCGGGCAGCGGTTTCGGGAAGATGAGCGCATCTTCGGCATCCTGACGGTGACCGAGGGTGACCCGCAGGCGAAATGGCTGGTCGTTCAGGCCGAAGAGGAGGTGGTGCGATGAGCTATGCGGTCGCGAGCTCGCTGCAGGAGGCAGTCTACGAACGGCTGACCTTCGATGCGGGCGTGTATGATCTGGTTCAGGGGGCGGTCTATGACGGCGTGCCTGCGGGAACGGTACCCCCCCTGTTCGTCAGCCTAGGCGAAGAGAAAGTGACCGACCGGTCGGACGCGGATGGCTACGGCGCGGTGCACGAGGTCGTGGTCTCGGTCGTGTCGTCGGCCAACGGATTTCAGGCGGCAAAGCGGTTGGCAGGAGCGATTTCGGACGCGCTGCTGGGGACGCCGCTGGCGCTGGAGCGTGGGTACCTCGTCGGTATCTGGTTCCGCGGCGCCCATGCGAGGCGGGTTGCTCGCAGCGGCACTCGGCGGATCGATCTGCGCTTCAAGGCGCAGGTCCGGGACAATTCTTGAAAAGGCGGGAGTAAGGGACATGGCGGCCCAGAACGGCAAGGATCTTTTGATCAAGCTGGACATGACGGACGCGGGTGCGTTCGAAACCATCGCGGGGCTTCGGGCCACGCGGATATCCTTCAACGCCGAGGCGGTGGAGGCCACGAGCCTGGAAAGCGGCGGCTGGCGCGAGCTTCTGGCGGGCGCGGGCGTGAAGCAGGCCTCGATCTCGGGATCGGGCGTCTTCAAGGATGCGGCGACCGACGAGCGGATGCGCCGGGTGTTCTTCGAGAGCCGGACGCCTGTGTTCCAGGTGATCATTCCCGATTTCGGCATCGTCGAGGGTGCGTTCCAGGTGACCTCGATCGAATACGCCGGCACCCATGACGGTGAGGCAACCTATGAGCTGTCGCTCGCATCGGCCGGGCAGCTGAGCTTCACGGCGCTCTGATGGCCAACCCGTGGGCGGGCGAGGTCGCCGTGACCATCGACGGGGAGCGGCATGTCGCGAAGCTGACGCTGGGCGCGCTTGCCGAACTCGAGGATGCGTTGGGTGCAGGTGGCTTGGTTCCGCTGATCGAGCGTTTCGACACGGGCGGCTACGGGACACGCGATGTCGTGGCTCTGCTTCTTGCCGGTCTCAGGGCAGGCGGATGGCGCGGATCGGCGGCAGAACTGATGGCTGCCGAAATCGAGGGCGGTCCGCTCGAGGCGGCGCGGGTTGCGGCGGCGCTGCTGGCCCGCGCGTTCGGGGCGCCATGACCGCGTTCGACTGGCCTGCGCTTCTGCGGGCGGGGATCGCGATGGGGCTGAAGCCGCACGAGTTCTGGGCGCTCACGCCCTCGGAGCTCGAGATGATGCTTGGGCGCGGCGCAGGGGTCGCGCCCATGGGACGGGGCCGCCTTGAAGAATTGCGGGCGGCATTCCCCGACGAGCGCAGGAGGGCGCGACATGAGTGAGTTCAGCGATTTCGAAGACGAGCTACGGCGGTTCGAGGACAGCGTCGGCGGCGCAGAAGAGATGCTCCGGGCGCTGAAATCGGGGCTGCAGGACGTCTCGAAGGAGGGCGGAAAGCTGTCGGACTCGTTGCGCGGGATCGGGCAGTCGATGGTCGAAAGCGCCTATGCCGCGGCCGTCAGCCCCCTGCGGAAGGAACTGAGCAGCCTCATTACCGCTGGCGCGCAGAGCCTGTTGGGGAGCCTTCTTCCCTTCGCCAAGGGAGGTTCGTTCACGCAGGGACGGGTCATGCCCTTCGCCACGGGTGGCGTGGTGAACGGGCCCATGACCTTCCCGATGCGGGGCGGCACCGGGCTGATGGGCGAGGCCGGGCCCGAGGCGATCATGCCCCTGACACGCGGCGCGGACGGCAAGCTCGGCGTCCGCGCCGAGGGCGGCGCATCCGCACCTGCTCAGGTGGTGATCAATATCCAGACCCCGGATGTCGCCGGGTTCCAACGCTCGCAGAGCCAGATCGCGGCGCAGATGAGCCGCGCCCTGTCGCGCGCCGAGCGCAATCGCTGAAGGAGAAGAGGCCATGGCCTTTCACGAAGAGCGCTTTCCGACGGATCTGAGTTTCGGCGCCGTCGGCGGCCCGGAGCGGCGGACCGAGATCGTCACGCTGGCCAATGGCTTCGAGGAACGAAATACACCCTGGGCACATTCGCGGCGTCGATACGACGCGGGGTTCGGACTTCGCTCGTTGGAAGATGTCGAGCTGCTGGTCGCCTTCTTCGAGGCGCGGCGCGGGCAGTTGCACGGGTTTCGCTGGAAGGACTGGGCGGATTTCTCATCCGCACCGGGCGGCGCCGTGCCCGATTTCGACGATCAGCGGATCGGAACCGGGGACGGGACCACACGGGCGTTCGGCTTGCGCAAGACCTACGGGGTCGGTGAGAGCGCATATGCGCGGCCGATCTCGAAGCCGGTCGCGGGCTCGGTGCGGGTTGGTGTCGACGGTGTCGAAGTCTCGGCGTTCGAGGTTGACCACTCGACCGGCGAGATCGTCTTGGACGCCGCTCCGGCCAATGGCGTGGTGGTCACAGCGGGTTTTCTGTTCGATGTGCCGGTTCGGTTCGACGCTGACCGCATCGATGTGTCGCTTGCGACATTCAATGCGGGCCAGGTGCCCGACGTGCCGGTAGTGGAGCTGCGGGTTTGATGGCTGATCTCACGGGAACTCTGTGCCGCTGCTGGCGGCTGACGTGCTCGGATGGACGCGTCTTCGCATTCACCGACCACGATGCCCGTCTGTCGTTCGACGGGGCCGACTTCAGTCCTTCGGACGCGATGACTGCGCGGGCGTTGGAGCAGACAACCGGACTCTCGGTGGACAATTCCGAGGCGATCGGAGCCCTGTCCGCGGCGGGCCTGACCGAAGAGGATATACTCGCCGGGCGGTTCGACAGTGCGGCGGTGGAGATATGGCAGGTGAACTGGTCCGATCTTTCGGATCGGCGCCTGAGCTTTCGCGGCACGCTGGGGGAGATCGAGCGTGCCGGCGGCGCCTTCAAGGCCGAGCTGCGGGGCTTGACCGAGCAGCTCAACCGGCCGGTGGGGCGGCTCTATCAGAAGCAATGCGCGGCACGGTTCGGCGACGCCACTTGCGGGATGAACGCTGACATTTACGCAGTGGACGTCGTGGTGAGCCGGATCGAGGGCGCCATGATCGAGGTGACCGCCGGGACTGCGCCTGCGGAACACTACGCATTCGGGACCCTGCGGGTTCTGGATGGAGCCGCGAGCGGGCAGGTTGTTCACGTTCGAGGTGACCGCGCCGCGGATGGCGCACGGAGCCTGACGCTCTGGGACAGCGTGCGCGGATTGGCGATCGGGGACCGGGTGAAGCTGATCGCTGGGTGCGACAAGCGCGCCGCGACCTGCCGCGAGAAGTTCGGAAATATGCTGAACTTTCGCGGCTTTCCGCATCTCCCGACCGAAGACTGGGTGACGGCGTATCCGTCGGGCGGTGCCTCGTGAGCCGCGCGGCCGATGTCGCCCGCAGCTGGATCGGGACACCCTACGTGCACCAGGCATCGTGCCGAGGTGCGGGGACGGATTGCCTCGGCCTCGTGCGCGGCGTCTGGCGCGAATTGGCCGGGGCGGAGCCCGTGGTCATTCCGCCCTACACCTCAGACTGGAGCGAGCCGGCGCGGGAAGAAACGCTGTGGGAGGCCGCGCGGGGCCTGCTTGTCGAGCGGCCCCCGGGCGCTGTGGAGCCGGGGCATGTGCTCCTCTTCCGGATGCGCAAGGGCGGCGTCGCCAAGCATCTGGGTATCGCCAGTGGGGCCGAGCGGTTCATTCATGCGTATTCCGGGCACGGCGTCATCGAAAGCGCCCTGAGCAAGCCTTGGCGGCACAAGCTCGTCGCGGCGTTCGAATTTCCTCAAGGAGGTCACTGATGGCCACGATGGTTCTGGGCGCCGCGGGCGGCGCCGTCGGCACGTCCCTTGGGGGCGGGATCCTGGGTCTGAGCTCGGCCGCCGTGGGGCGTGCCGCGGGTGGAATGGCCGGTCGGCTGATCGATGCGCAGCTCAGCCAGAAGATCCTGGGTGCCGGCGGTCGCATTGTCGAGCATGGTCGGATAGACCGGTTGCGCCTGACGTCGGCCGGTGAGGGCGCTCCGATTCCGCAGGTCTTTGGCAGGATGCGGATTGCGGGCCATGTGATCTGGGCCTCGAAGTTCGTGGAACGGGTCAGCGAAACTGCTGGCGGAGCGGGCGGCAAGGGCGCGCGGACCGCGGCAACGGCGGACCGGACGTACTCCTACGAGATCTCGCTCGCCATCGGGCTGTGCGAGGGGCCGATCGCGGGTATCGGGCGGGTCTGGGCCGATGGTCGGGAACTCGTCCGCGAGTCGCTGGACCTGCGGGTCTACGCCGGCCACGCGGACCAGCTGTCTGATCCGGCCATCGAGGCCGTCGAGGGCGCCGGCGCCGCGCCAGCCTATCGCGGGCTTGCCTATGTGGTGATCGAGAATCTCGCCCTCGGGACCTTCGGCAACCGGGTGCCGCAATTCAGCTTCGAGGTCGTTCGAAACGAGGGTGAAGAGGGTGCCGGTGACGTGGCGCAGCATGTCAGGGGCGTCGCGCTGATCCCCGGAACGGGCGAGTATTCGATTGCTACCACGCCGGTCCGCTACGACGACGGCGCGGACGAGAGCGCCTTCGTCAACGCGCATGTCCGGACGGGTCGGACGGACATGGCGGCCTCGATTCAGGCGCTGACGACCGAACTGCCGCGCTGCGGGGCGCTGTCGCTGGTGGTCTCGTGGTTCGGGGACGACCTGCGCTGTGGCGTCTGTTCGCTCAAGCCGAAGGTCGAGGCGCTCGGGCGCGACGGGGTGGAGATCGCATGGCGTTCGGGGGGGATCGGGCATCGTGATGCCGAGCAGGTGCCGCAGCAGGACGGGCGCGTCGCCTATGGCGGTACGCCGGCCGACGGGGCGGTGATCGAGGCGATCCGCGCTGCCACGGAAGCGGGGCAGGAGGTGATGTTCTATCCGTTCATCCTGATGGACCAGCTGCCGGGCAACGGCCTTCCCGATCCGTATGGCTGGTCCGAACAACCTGCGCTTCCCTGGCGGGGTCGGATCACCTGCGACGTGGCCCCTGGCCATGACGGCTCTCCCGACGGGACCGCGGCGGTCGATGCCGACGTCATGTCTTTCTTCGGCGCGGCTGCTTCCGACGACTTCCAGATTTCGGGCGGCGAGGTGCACTATCATGGACCCGACGAGTGGTCCTTCCGCCGGATGATCCTGCACTACGCGCATGTTTGTGCCGTGGCGGGCGGAGTCGAGAGCTTCTGTATCGGCAGCGAGATGCGCGGGCTGACGACGCTTCGGGGAACCGACGGCTTTCCGGCAGTCCGTGCGCTGAAGGCGCTTGCGGCGGATGTTCGGGGGATCCTGGGACCGGAAGTCAAGATCGGCTATGCGGCCGATTGGTCAGAGTACTTTGGCTACCACCCTGCGGACGGATCGGGAGATCTGTTCTTTCATCTCGATCCGCTCTGGTCCGATCCGAACATCGATTTCGTGGGCATCGACAATTACATGCCGCTGTCGGATTGGCGCGGAGAGCATGACGAGGCCGATTCCGCCTATCAGGGCCCGCACGATCTTGATTACCTCAAGGCCAATATCGAGGGCGGCGAAGGCTTCGACTGGTACTACGGGAGCGACGCCGATCGCCTGGCTCAACTTCGCCGACCGATCACGGACGGCGCCTATGACGAGCCGTGGGTCTGGCGCTACAAGGACATCCGCAACTGGTGGAGTTCGCCCCACCACGATCGGATCGGTGGGCTGCGTCAGCCCATGTCGACGCCTTGGGAGCCCGGCTCGAAGCCGATCCGCTTCACCGAGATGGGCTGCGCCGCGATCGACAAGGGGACCAACCAGCCGAACAAGTTTCTGGACCCGAAATCTTCGGAATCCGCGTTGCCCTGGTTCTCGGACGGCGCGAGGGACGACTTCGTGCAGGTCCAGTACCTGCGCGCGATGGACGAGTACTGGGGCGATCCGGAACGCAATCCGGTATCGGCCACTTATGCCCGTCCGATGGTGGACATGCGTCACGCCTACGCATGGGCATGGGACGCGCGTCCGTTTCCCGCCTTCCCGGGGCTTCCGGACGTTTGGAGCGACGCGGAGAACTACTATCGCGGCCATTGGCTGACGGGGCGCTCTGGCTACCGCACCCTGGCCTCTGTCGTCTCCGAGATCTGCCACCGTGCCGGCGTTCGCACCATCGACGTGACGCGGTTGCGGGGGATGGTTCGCGGCTATGCGGTCACGGAGGTCACTGACGCGCGCGCAGTGTTGCAACCGCTCATGCTGGCCTATGGCTTCGATGCGGTCGAGCGGGACGGCGTTCTCCGTTTCTCGATGCGGCGAACAGATGGGGCCGTCGCGCTGGACCAGGCCGATGTGGTCGCTGCCGATGGCGGTGATGTGGTCACGGTTCGTGATCCGGAGGTCGAAGAGGCCGGACGCGTGTCGGTCGGTTACGTGGTCGAGACGGGTGATTTCCCAGCCGGCGTTGCCGAGGCCGTTGTGCCCGGGACGGACGACACGAGCCTGGCGCGGGTGGAGTTGCCCCTCGTGCTGAGCCCATCCGAAGCGCGCGGGATCGCCGAGCGTTGGCTGGCCGAGGCTCAAGCCGGACGCGACCGGATCAGCTTTGCGCTGCCGCCGTCGCGCTTCGACCTGGGCGCAGGCGACGTGGTTTCGATGCAAGATGCGTTGTGGCGTATAGATCGCGTGGCAAAGGGTGCGGCGCTGCAGGTCGAGGCTGTGCGGATTGCGGCTGGACGATCGCTCGTTGCAGCGGGAGGGGCGCTGGAGGACGGCATCGCCGTGGCGCCGGCCGTATTGCCGACGCCGCCCGTGGCCCTCTTCATGGATCTGCCGGTTCTGGACGGAGAGGGGGACGCGGTGCCGAGGATCGCGGTCGGGGCGAAGCGCTGGCCCGGCCCTGTTGCGGTGCTGTCGAGCGTGGAAGACGCGGGCTATGCGCTGGACACGACGGTGGTTCGGGGTGCGGTGATGGGCGTGACGGAGACAGCGCTCGCCCATGCGGCGCCGGGTCGGGTGGATCGTGGACCAGCGCTGCGCGTGCGGCTGCTGAGTGGTGCCTTGGCTTCCGTCAGCGATGCTGCGTTCGCGGCGGGTGCCAACGCGATGGCGATCGGGTCGGGCGAAGACGACCTGTGGGAAGTGTTCCAGTTCCGCGATGCCGAGCTTGTCGGCACGCATAGATGGACCCTCTCTCACCGTCTGCGCGGACAGGCTGGAACCGATGCGGTCATGCCGGCGGTCTGGCCGGCGGGAAGTCGGGTGGTTCTGCTTGACGCCGCCTTGGTCCCTCTGCACCGCGGCGCGGCGCAACCGGGGTTGGAGCGTCACTGGCGGATCGGCCCGGCGGATCAGCCTCTGGACGGACCGAGCTTTACCCATGCCGTCCGCGGGTTCGAGGGGATCGGACTTCGGCCCTACAGTCCCGTGCACCTCGGCTTCACGCCCAACGGTGGGGATTTGCAGGCGAAGTGGATTCGACGGACGCGAATCAACGGCGATAGCTGGAGCGGGCGCGAGGTGGCGCTTGGAGAAGAGACCGAAGCATATCTGGTTCGGGTCATGCGGGGCACGAACGTGGTTCGCGAGGTCGAGGTGGCCACGCCCGCCTGGAACTATGCCGCGGCGATGCGCGCCTCTGACGGGTCGGGATGTCGGCTGGAAGTCGCGCAGCTGTCTCGCGCGTTCGGGGCAGGGCCGACCGTTGCGTTGGCGCTTCCCGACCCGTAAGGCTGGCTTGGTCCTTGGCGCGCCACCCACTATATTGGGTGGCGCGAGCCGTCTCGGAGGAAGTGTCATGAGCCTCGAAGCTACGAATCTGAGAGCCGTTGATCCGGTTTGGGAACGTATCCGCGAGGAATGCCACCAGGCGACGCAGGACGAGCCGCTGATGGCCGGGATGTTCCACATCTCGGTCCTGCATCACGACACGTTCGAAAGCGCGTTGGCTTACCGGGTGGCGCTGAAGCTCTCGAGCGGTGAAATGCCCGAGCAGATCCTGCGCGAGATTGCCGACGAGGCCTACGCGGCCGATCCGTGGCTGGGGCAGGCGGCGCGGGCGGATCTCGTCGCTACGGTCGAGCGCGATCCGGTGTGCCATCGGTTCGTCCAGCCGCTTCTCTACTTCAAGGGGTTCCAGGCCGTGCAGGCCTATCGGCTGGCCCATTGGCTTTGGGAACAAGAGCGGATCGACCTCGCACTTTATGTGCAGATGCGCACCTCCGAGGTGTTCGGCGTGGACATCCACCCGGCCGCGAAGATGGGCAAGGGGATCATGATCGACCACGCGCACTCCATCGTGATCGGCGAAACCGCGACAGTCGGCGACAACGTCTCGATGCTGCATTCGGTGACGTTGGGCGGAACGGGCAAGGAAGATGACGACCGCCATCCCAAGATCGGCGACGGCGTGATGATTGGGGCCGGCGCGAAGGTGCTGGGGGCGATTCGGGTCGGCCATTGCTCGCGCGTGGCGGCGGGGTCGGTGGTTCTGGAAGAGGTGCCGCCGATGAAGACCGTGGCGGGCGTTCCCGCAAGGATCGTGGGCGAGGCGGGCTGCGCGCAGCCTTCGATCATGATGGATCAGCTCTTCGGCCGCTGACGGCTTAAACTCCGCATTAAAATCTCGGAGCTACGGTTGGGCGACCGCACCAAGGGGGCGCCCATGCCGAACGATGACATGCGTTTGATCCAGCCAAGTATAGCGCGTATCTTCGTCGTACGTCGGAGCATCGGCCAGGCGTTCTACGAGCGACTGTTCGAGCGACAGCCGACGTTCCGAACCATGTTTCCGACGGACCTGCGCACACAGGCGCGGACGTTCGACGACATGATCGCCCTGATCGTCAAGAAGACCGGCGACCCCGAGGCCGTGACGCCGGTCCTGCTGGCAATCGGGCGCCGATACCTCACCTATGGGTTGCGCCCGCAGGATTTGCGGGTGATCGGCGAGGTTCTGATGGAAGTTCTGTGTGCGCAAACGCCAGGCGGCCTGTCGCCTGATGAGGCAGCCGCATGGGAGCGATCGTTCAGCCGCGCGGCGGAAGTGGTGAAGCTCACCCTTGCCGATCCGGTGCCCGTGGAGGGCTAGCGAAGGATGATCTCGTTCGCGCCGATGTAGCCCAGGATCTCGCGGGCCTGCTCGTCGAGCAGGTCGAGGTCGAGATACTCGTCCGACAGCCGCCTAGTGCGGTTGGCATAGACCGCGACCTCGGCCTCGAGCGCGTCGAGTTGGGTCTCGAGCTGTCGGGCTTCGGCGTCGATCTCGATCCGGCGCATCAGGCCGTAGTCCCCCTGGACGGACGCGAAGGCAAAGTAGCTACCCAGCACGAAGGTCAGGACCACGTAGCAGAACAAGCCGTAGGAGAAGCGTTTGTGCGGATAGCTCATGCGGTTGCGTGACCCGGGGACCTGGACGTCGTGCCCATGATTGGCAAAGGCGGCCCGGATTGGGAATCCCGGGCCGCCGGAAAGACGCGCAGCAACGCAGCAAGTGTGACTTATTCGCTGCCCTTGTAGATCGACACGAGCTTGTCGAACATCGCCATCGCCTCGGATTTCTCTCGCTGGAAGGCGTTGCGCCCGATGATCGACCCGTTGCCCCCGCCGTCGCGGATGGCGCGGGCGTCGTCATAGATCGACTCTTCGCCCTTCTTGGCACCGCCCGAGAACACGACGATGCGGCGACCGTTGAAGGACGAACGCATGCATTCCTTCACCCGAGCGGTCTGGCTCGCGATGTCGATCTGCTGCTCTTCGAAGACCTTCTTGGCCTCGGGCACCTCGAGGTGATCGGTCGACAGCTTGATCTTGATGATGTGGGCGCCCAGGAGCGCGGCGATCTGAGCCGCGTAGGCGGCCACGTCGATGGCTGTTTCGCCTTCTTTCGAGATCGCCTCGCCGCGCGGGTAGGACCAGATCACGGTGGGCAGTCCGACCGAGGCGGCCTCGTGGCGCATCTCGACGATCTCTTCGAACATGTCGAGCTGACGGTCCGAGCCGGGGTAGATCGTGAAGCCGATGGCCGAGCAGCCCAGCCGCAGCGCGTCGTCGACCGAGGCCGTGACCGCCTGGTCCTTGCCCGAGGTCGAGGACATCAGCGAGTTGGCCGAGTTCACCTTCAGGATCGTCGGGATCTGGCCTGCGAACGTGTCGGCACCGGCTTCCAGCAGCCCGAGCGGTGCCGCAAAGGCGTTGAGGCCCGCATCGATCGCCAGCTGGTAATGGTAGTGCGGGTCGTAGGCGGGGGCATTGGGTCCGTAGGTGCGGGCCGGGCCGTGCTCGAACCCCTGGTCGACGGGCAGGATGATCATCTTGCCGGTGCCCTTCAGGCGTCCCTCCATCAGCATGCGGCAGAGATTGCCCTTCACGCCGGGGTTTTCGCCCTCGTAATTCGCCAGGATCTGCTGAACCTTACGGGTGGCTTTCATCGTGTCGCTCCTCTCGATGGCGTTGCGCCTGATGTAGGGTGGCAGGCGCCCCCGGGGCAATTTGTTTTCGCCAACGGCGCGCGCATTAGGGCTTACGGGCGGTGATTCAGGGTCCGCGCCACGATCGGCAGCAGCAAGGCGCGCGGCAGGATGCTGGTGGCGGCGGCCAGCAACTTGCCCTGCGCGCCGGGGATCACCGTGCGCCGGCCGGCCATCATCCCGTCCCATCCGATGCGTGCCACGTCCGAGGCTGGCAACATGCGCCGGCCGCCGCGCAATCCGCCGGCCTCGAAGAACGCGGTGTCCACCGGACCGGGGCAGAGGGCGGTGACGGTCACGCCGCGGCCCTTCGCCTCATGGTGCAGGGCGTCGGACAAGGACCGCAGGTAGGCCTTGCTGGCAAAGTAGATCGCCATGTTCGGACCCGGCACCCACGCGGCCAGAGAAGCCACGTTCAGGATGCGCCCCGACCCGCGCGGGACCATTTGGCCGAGCGCCCGCTTGGCCAGCAACGTCGCCGCCAAGACGTTCACGTCGAGCATATGGCGCTCGCGATCCCAAGTGTCGGGCTTCGCGAAGTCGCCCGACCCGCCGAGGCCGGCATTGTTGATCAGGATGTCGACCTCGCGCGCCTCCTGCCAGACCCGCTCGACCTCGGCGGGGTCAGAGAGGTCAGCGGGGATTACCTCGGCCCCGTCGATCTCGGCCGCCAGACGGTCGAGGTCGTCGCGGTTGCGCGCGGTCAGGATCACCCGGTGCCCCTCTGCTGCCGCAATACGGGCGAACTCGGCTCCGAGCCCGCGCGAGGCCCCGGTGATCAGAACGCGGACGCTCACCCGAGGGCCGCGACGCCCGGAAGGGTCTTGCCCTCCATCCACTCGAGGAAAGCGCCGCCCGCCGACGAGATATAGGTGAAGTCGTCCGCAGCACCCGCCTTGTTCAGAGCGGCCACCGTGTCGCCACCCCCGGCGACCGACACGAGGCTGCCCTCGCGCGTCAGCCGCGCGGCCTCGGCGGCGGCGGCGTTGGTGGCGGCATCGAACGGCTGGATCTCGAACGCGCCCAGCGGGCCGTTCCAGATCAGCGTCTTGCACCCGGCCATCGCCTTCTTGATCCGCTCCACGCTGTCGGGGCCGGTGTCGAGGATCATGGCGTCCGAGGGACAGGCATTGGCGGCCACCGTCTCGCTTTCGGCGCCTGCCTTGAACTCACGGGCGACGACGACGTCATGGGGCAGGATGATCTCGCAGCCCATTTCGTCGGCGCGGGCCAGGATGTCCTTGGCGGTATCGGTCATGTCATGCTCGGCGAGGCTTTTCCCGACGTCGATCCCCTGCGCGGCAAGGAAGGTGTTGGCCATGCCGCCGCCGATCACCAGGTGGTTCACCTTGCGGAGCAGGTTCGACAGCAGGTCCAGCTTGGTCGAGACCTTCGCGCCCCCGACCACGGCCATCACCGGGCGGTCCGGTTCGGTCAGCGCGGTTTCCAGCGCGTTCAACTCTTCGGCCATCAAGAGGCCGGCGCAGGCGGGCAGGCGACGCGCCAGCCCTTCCGTCGAGGCATGAGCCCGATGTGCGGCAGAGAATGCGTCGTTGCAATAGACGTCGCCCAGCTTCGCCATCCGGTCGGCCAGCGCGTCGTCGTTCTTCTCCTCGCCCGCGTGGAAGCGGGTGTTCTCCAGCAGGACCACGCCGCCCTTCGCGACCGCCTCGGCGGCCGCGTCACCGACGCAGTCCTCGCCGAAGGTCACGTCCCGGCCGAGCGCCTTCTCCAGCGCCGGAACGACCTGCCGCAGGGACATCTCATCGACCCGCTGCCCCTTCGGGCGGCCGAAATGGGCCAGCAGCACCGGCTGGCCGCCCTTTTCCAGGATGGCGTTCACCGTGGGCACGATGCGCTCGATCCGGGTGGCGTCGGTGACGCGCCCGCCCTCGACCGGCACGTTCAGATCGACGCGGGTCAGCACCCGCTTGCCGTCGAGATCCATCTTGTCGAGCGAAGTCCAGCTCATGCCCGTCTCCCTTGTTCTTCGTCGCGCAACTTGTCGCGCGATCCTGTCGCCTTCGCAACCGCGCCCTTTCCCAAGCGCGTGCGACGGCTTAGGTAGCGCCCCAACGCAGTTCGAGGAGGCACAATGGCCGAAATCACCGATCCCGAAAACACGATCATCATCGAGCTCAAGGACGGCCGCGTCGTCGTCGAGCTGATGCCCAAGATCGCGCCCCAGCACGCCGAGCGGATGAAGACCCTCGCCCGCGAAGGCGCCTATGACGGCGTGGTGTTCCACCGCGTGATCGAAGGCTTCATGGCCCAGACCGGCGACGTCCAGAACGGCAATGCCGACAAGGACTTCAACATCCGCCTCGCCGGAACCGGCGGGTCCGAATACCCCAACGTCCCGGCCGAGTTCTCGAAGATCCCGCATGACCGCGGCACGATCGGAGCTGCACGCTCGCAAAACCCCGACAGCGCGAATTCGCAGTTCTTCATCAACTTCGGCGACAACCATTTCCTGAACGGCCAATACACCGTCTACGGGCGCGTCATCGAGGGGATGGAGCATGTCGACTCCATCACCCGTGGCGAGCCCCCCGCAAACCCCGACAAGATGATCAGCATGAAGGTTGCCGCCGATGCGTAAACTCGCCCTCATCCTTTCGCTCACCGCGTCCCCCGCACTTGCCACCGGTCTCGACATCGAGATCGCGGGCGAGGCGGGCGGCACAGTCCATATCGACCTCTACGAGGACGTCGCCCCCCAGCATGTCGAGCGGATCACCGCCCTGGCCGAGCGTGGCGCCTATGACGGCGTGGTCTTCCACCGCGTGATCGACGGCTTCATGGCCCAGACCGGCGACGTCCAGTTCGGCAAGGCCGGCGGCGACCTGTCCCGCGCGGGCACCGGCGGGTCGGACCTGCCGGACCTGCAGGCCGAGTTCTCGGACCGGTCGTTCGGTCGCGGCACCGTCGGCATGGCCCGCTCGGCCAGCCCCGACAGCGCGAACTCGCAATTCTTCATCAACTTCGCGGCCACCCCGCATCTCGACGGGCAGTACACAATCGTCGGCGAAGTGACCGAAGGGATGGAGATCGTGGACCAGATCAAGCGCGGCGCGCCCGGCTCCGGCGCCGTGTCCGACACGCCGGACGTGATGGAAAGCGTCACCGTCACCGAATGAGCCGCGAGGGGCGGGACGATCGCGTCTCGCCCCCGTTCAGCCCGGCGCGGGCAAGGTGGCCAGAAACGCCGCCACGCCCCGCCGATCCCGCAGGCGCGTCGCCGTCGATATGGACGACCGGCAGCCCCGTGCGCGCACCAAGCTCGCGCGCCAGCGTCGATTTCCCGGCCCGGGGCTGGCCGACGATCATCTTGCGTTTCATGTACCGCAGAAGGTCGCCCTCACCTCCTCGCCCGGGGCAGGCGGGGTCGCATAGTCTGGGTGGTCGTCGAACGGGGTGGCGAGCGCGGCGTGGAGCGCGTGGAATGGGCCGTAATCGCCCCCGACCGCCGCCTGGATGCACTCTTCGACGCGGTGGTTGCGGGGAATGATGCCGGGGTTCGACCGGCGCATCAGCGCGACCTGGTCCGCTTCGGTAGCGCCATCGCGGTGGCGCCGGGCGGTCCACATCTCGTGCCACTGGTCGAAGGCGGGACGGTCGGTCACGTGATCGGCGGCGCTGCCGTCCGCCAGTCCGCGGAAGACCAGCGTGAAGTCGTCGCGGTTGGTCGCCATGATGTCGAGCAACTGATGGACGAGGGCAGTGTCGTCTTCCTCTGCGGTCGAGAGACCCAGCTTGGCGCGGAATACCTCCAGCCACTCGGCCTGATAGCGCGTGCCGAAATCGTTGACGAGGTCCGTGAACCGCTCGACCGCAGCCTGCCGGTCGGGCATCAGCGGCAGGAGGCAGGTCGCGAATTGCGCGAGGTTCCAGACCGCGATCTCGGGCTGGTGGGCATAGGCGTAGCGCCCGTGGCGGTCGATGGACGAGAACACCGTGTCGGGGTGGTAGCCGTCCAGGAATGCGCAGGGGCCGTAGTCGATGGTCTCGCCCGAGACGGCCATGTTGTCGGTGTTCATCACGCCGTGAATGAAGCCCACCCCCATCCACCGCGCGATCAGCCGCGCCTGCGCGCTGACGACGGCGTCCAGCAGCCCTTCCGGGCCGTCCGCGCCCGGGTAGTGGCGGGCAATGACGTGGTCGGTCAGGGCCTGCAGCCCCTCGGTATCCTGGCGGGCGTAGAGGTACTGAAACGTGCCGACGCGGATATGCGAGGACGCCACGCGGGTCAGCACGGCGCCGGGCAGGGGCGCTTCGCGCAGGACGGTCTCTCCGGTTTCGACGGCGGCGAGGGCGCGGGTCGTGGGAATGCCGAGCTTATGCATCGCCTCGCTGACGAGGTATTCGCGCAGGACCGGCCCCAGCCACGCCCGCCCGTCGCCTCCGCGCGAGAAGGGCGTGCGGCCCGCGCCCTTGAGCTGCAGGTCGTAGCGCCGGCCGTCGGAGACGACCTCGCCTAGCAATACCGCGCGGCCGTCGCCGAGCTGCGGCACCCAGCCGCCGAACTGGTGGCCCGCGTAGGCCTGTGCGATGGGCTCGGCGCCCTCGGGCGGCGTGTTGCCGGCCAGCGCCTCCACGCCATCGGGTCCGCGCAGCGCCTCGGGGTCGAGGCCGAGGTTGCGCGCAAGCTCGTCGTTCAGCGCGACGAGGCGCGGCGCGGCCACGGGGACGGGGCGCTGGCGGGCGAACAGACGGTCGGGCAGGCGGGCGTAGCTGTTGTCGAACGGCAGGGCGAGGGTCATGGTGGGCCTCCTTCCTGCGTCGATGTAGGAGCCCGCGGCCCGGTGCAAAACCTCGGCCGCGGGAAAAGGCGGTCAGAGCAGGCGGGTCAGCGCCGGCGCCTCCTCGGCTTTGAATCGCAGCCGGTCGAAGAGGCGCGTTCCGCCCGAGGGCGGTGCCGAGGCGTGGACGGCGCGCACCCCGTGCTGGGACAGCATCTTCAGAAGCGCCATCAGCGCCTCGGTCGCCATGCCGCGGCCGCGGACGGGCGGGCGGATGTACAGCTCGTCCAGGTAGGCGACCGTGCCGCCCTGCGCGATGGAATGGCCGAAGCTGACCGACAGGTAACCGACCGGGGACGAGGGCGGGCCGATCAGGTAGAACGCGCCCGGCGCCTCGCCCGACAGCAGCGACGCGATCGCGATGTCTCGGTCCTGGGGATCGGGGGCGTGGCCGATCTCGTCATGGCAGGCGGCCACGAGGCGGATGGCGCGGGATTCGTCGTCGGGGCGGGCGATGCGCAGGGTGGCGGACATTCAGAGGCGCCCCAGACGGTCGGTCAGAAGGTCGAAGAAGCCCTGTGCGTCGAGGTCGCCGATGAACAGCGCGTTGGCCGGCCGGTCGGTGATGGACCACCAGTCGGCGACGGTCATGCCGCGGGTCAGGTCGCTGTCGCACTCGACCTCGACATTGATCTCGCGGCCGGTGAAGAGCTCGGGCTTCAGGAGCCACGCGATCGTGCAGGGATCATGCAGCGGCGCCCCGTCCGAGCCGTATTTCTCCTTGTCGAAGCGTTCGTAGAAGTCGGTCATCTCGGCGACTGCGCGGCCTACAGGGGTGCCGAGGGCGCGGAAGACGTCGTTGCGCTTGCCCGTCACCATTGCCTTATGCGTCACGTCCAGCGGCAGCACCGTGATTGGTGCGCCCGCGTGGAACACCAGCTGCGCGGCCTCGGGGTCCACGTAGATGTTGAACTCGGCCGCTGGGGTGATGTTGCCGACCTCGAAATAGGCGCCGCCCATCAGGACGATGCGGGCGATCTTCGGCGCGATGTCGGGCGCCTTCATCAGCGCCATCGCGATGTTGGTCAGCGGCCCGATGGGGACGAGGGTCACGCTGCCCGACGGTTCGCGACGCAGCGTCTCGATGATGAAGTCGACGGCGTGCTGCTCCTGCAGCGGCATCGTCGGGTCGGGCAGGTCCGGGCCATCGAGGCCGGTGCGGCCGTGGACATGCTCGGCCGTGACGAGGGGCCGCTTCAGCGGCTGGCGCGCGCCGGCGAAGACGGGGATGTCCGTCCGCCCCGCCAATTCGCAGACGATGCGGGCGTTCTTCTGCGTCAGGTCCAGCGGCACGTTTCCGGCCACGGCGGTGATGCCCAGAACCTCGAGCTCGGGCGAGGCAAGGGCAGCGAGGATCGCGACCGCGTCGTCCTGCCCCGGGTCTGTGTCGATGATGATCTTCATGGGCGGACATCTGACGGGCCGCCGCGGGGAGGTCAACGGGATTGACCACCGCGCGCGACGGCCCGCCGAATCAGACGGTCAGGCGATCTCGGACAGGATGCGGGCCCAGCTTCTGGTGCCGCGGTGGAAGCTCTCGACGTCGTATTTCTCGTTCGGCGAGTGGATCTGGTCGTCGTCGCGACCGAACCCGATGAGCATGGAATCCATGTTCAGGATGCTCTTGAAATATCCCGCGATGGGGATCGACCCGCCCGCGCCGATATAGG
This sequence comes from Palleronia marisminoris, assembly GCF_900172315.1. Taxonomy (GTDB): domain Bacteria; phylum Pseudomonadota; class Alphaproteobacteria; order Rhodobacterales; family Rhodobacteraceae; genus Palleronia; species Palleronia marisminoris. Next base: position 424,326 of record NZ_FWFV01000001.1, on the reverse strand, counting down.
CGGCCTCTTCCGGCCATTCCTGCCCGAGCGCGGTGCGTGCTGCCTCGAAGGCGGGGTTCGAGATGTCCATGCGGCTCGCGGGGGCGGCGCCGTGGCCGTGGAACTCGACCTTGCAATCACCGGGCAGCATCTCGCGGACCATCGCGCGGAAGCTCTCGCGGATGGCGTGGGGGTCCTGGTCGCCCACCAGCCGGAACGAGATCTTGGCCGCGGCCTCGGCAGGCAGCACGGTCTTGAAGCCCTTGCCGGCATAGCCGCCGCGGATGCCGTTGATCTCGGCCGTGGGGCGCGACCAGAGCTGCTCCAGCGCGGTGCGGTCCCGTTCGCCCGCGGGCATCGCGAGGCCCACGCCCGACAGGAAGGCCGAGGCGTCGAAGCCCAGGCTGTCCCACTGGGCGCGCATCGTGTCGGTCAGGTCGGGCACGCCGTCGTAGAAGCCGGGCACGGTGACGCGGCCGTTCTCGTCATGCAGGCTCGCGAGGATGCGGCTGAGCACGCGGATCGGGTTGGCCGCAAGCCCGCCGAAGCTGCCCGAGTGGAGGTCCTTGCTGGCGGCCTTGATGACCACTTCTTCGCCCAGAAGCCCGCGCAGCTGGGTGACGATCCCGGGCCGGCCTTTGGCGAAGAGCCCGGTGTCGCAGATCAGCGCCAGGTCCTTCGACAGCCAGTCGCGATTGGCCTCGAGGAAAGGAACGAGAGAAGGCGAGCCCGATTCTTCCTCGCCCTCGAACAGGAAGGTGATGTTGCCGGGCAGCGAGCCATGGACGGATTTCCACGCGCGGCAGGCCTCGACGAAGGTCATCAGCTGGCCCTTGTCGTCCGAAGCGCCCCGCCCGCGGATCACGCGGGTGCCGTCCGCGTCCTCGATCGCGGGGTCGAAGGGGTCGCGGGTCCAGAGCTCGAGCGGGTCGACGGGTTGGACGTCGTAATGCCCGTAGAACAGGATCGGCCGACCCTCGCCGCCGGTGGTCGCGGTCACCATCGGGTGGCCCGGCGTGTCGTGGATCTGCGCCTCGCAGCCAAGGCCTGCAAGCTCGTCGCGCAACCATTCCGCAGCGCGACGCGTTTCGGACAGGTAATCCGGGTCGGTCGAGATCGAGGGGATGCGCAGGAAATTCAGCAGCCGGTCGAGGCTGGCGTCGAGATCCGCGTTGATACGGTCGAGAACGGCGTCGAGGGTCATCGTGGGCTCCTTCGGGAAGGCTTTCCACATTCCTAGACCAGGGCGAATGGCGGGCGACAGTTCGAAAGATTCTAAACTGGACGTCGAAAGGTTTCTTGGGCTAGCATCATGATAGTTGATTTAGATCATGGCGTACGGGGCCGGAGTCGCGACATTGGGTCCGCGTGACAATCCGGGAACCGGGGAATACGTCGCGAGAGATCCGCGATGGGAGACGACAGTGAATTACGACGCCAGCATCGACGCCGCGATCCAGAAGCTGCACGACGAAGGTCGGTACCGCACCTTCATCGATATCGAACGCAAGCGCGGATCGTTTCCCCACGCCATCTGGACCCGCGCCGACGGAACCGAAAGCCCCGTAACCGTCTGGTGCGGCAACGATTACCTCGGGATGGGCCAGCACCCGGTGGTGCTCGATGCCATGCACGAGGCGATCGAGCGGGCCGGTGCCGGATCGGGCGGAACGCGCAACATCAGCGGCACGACCGTGTACCACAAGCGGCTCGAGGCCGAACTGGCCGATCTGCACGGCAAGGAAGCCGCGCTGCTCTTCACCTCGGCCTATATCGCCAATGACGCGACGCTGTCTACGCTGCCCAAGATCTTTCCCGGTCTGATCATCTATTCGGACTCGCTGAACCACGCTTCGATGATCGAAGGCGTGCGCCGCAACGGCGGGGCCAAGCGCGTCTTCCGCCACAACGACGTCGGCCACCTGCGCGAGCTGCTCGAGGCCGACGACCCGGCAGTGCCGAAGCTGATCGCTTTCGAGTCGGTCTATTCGATGGACGGCGATTTTGGTCCGATCGAGCAGATCTGCGACCTGGCCGAGGAATTCGGGGCCTTGACCTATATCGACGAGGTCCACGCGGTCGGCATGTACGGCCCTCGCGGCGGCGGCGTGACCGAGCGTGACGGGCTGGCGCACCGGATCGACATCATCAACGGGACCCTCGCCAAGGCCTACGGCGTGATGGGCGGCTACATCGCCGCGTCCGAGCGGATGTGCGACGCGGTGCGGTCTTATGCGCCCGGCTTCATCTTCACGACCTCGCTGCCGCCATCGGTCGCGGCGGGCGCCGCGGCCAGTGTCGCCCATCTCAAGACCGACCAGGGGCTGCGCGACAACCACCAGTTGCAGGCGCGAATCCTCAAGACGCGTCTGAAGGGAATCAGTCTGCCCTTCATCGACCACGGCAGCCACATTGTCCCCGTGCATGTGGGCGATCCGGTCCACTGCAAGATGCTGTCGGACATGCTGCTCGAGGATTTCGGCATCTACGTCCAGCCGATCAACTTCCCCACCGTCCCTCGCGGCACTGAAAGGCTGCGCTTTACCCCGTCCCCCGTCCATGGCCCGCAGGAAATCGACGCACTGGTGCGCGCATTGGACAACCTTTGGTCACATTGTGCGCTAAATCGTGCCGAACTGAGCGCGTGATATACAATTGACGGTGTTCAGCAGGCGGTCAGCTGTGGTAGTTCGCTTCTAACGAAGGTCCACGGTCGCTTTCGCGGGAACCGAAGCGTGGCTTGAAGGACTCTGTTCTGGGCAGGGCGAAGGAAGTGGGGGCATGATCGGGCGGTTCCGACAGCAGGACGATCAGATCGACGAGCCCAAGGGCTTCGACGACTACGACATGCGCCTCGGCGACATGATGCGGGGCGAGCGTGCGACGCTCGGCAAGTCCCTGCTCGACGTCCAGCGTGAACTTAAGATCAAGGCCACATACATCGCCGCCATCGAGAACGCCGATCCCTCGGCCTTCGAAACCCCGGGCTTCATCGCGGGCTACGTGCGATCCTATGCGCGGTATCTCGGGCTCGACCCCGAGTGGGCGTTCAAGGCGTTCTGCGCCGAGTCCGGATTTTCGACCTCCCACGGGATGAGCAACGCGGCATCGAGCAAACGCTCGGAGGGGGCGGACGAGCCGTCGCCCTTCGGTAGCCGCAACCTTGGCATTCCGCACCGACGCGAGAGCTTCCTGACCCGGGTCGAGCCCGGCGCGATCGGATCGATCATGGTGCTGACGGGGCTGATCGGCCTGCTGGGCTACGGGGGGTATGCCGTCCTCAACGAAGTGCAGCGCGTGCAGTTCGTGCCGGTGGAGCAGGCCCCCAATGTCGTGGCCGACATCGACCCGCTGGACGGGGTCGTCGCCTCCACGGGCGAGACCGACGATCCTGCCGTGGCCGCCGCCCGCGAAGGGTTCGACCGGCTCTATCGTCCGCAGGCACTGGACGTGCCGGTCATCGTCGCGCGCGACGGGCCGATCGGCACCCTCGATCCCCGCGGCACGGGCAGCTTCATCGGCACCGGCTCTGGCCCGATCCCCGCCAATGCCATTCCCGATCCCGAAGGTGGCGGCGGAACGAACGTCGCTTCCGTCGGGACCGGGGACGAGGCGATCGACACCGCCGTGCTCGCCGCGCTGGCGGAACCGCTGGAGGACGCCCCGGCCCCCGTCGTCAAGGCCGGTGACGTGCCCGAGGTCGTCCTCTTCGCAGTGCGTCCGTCCTGGGTTCGGGTCCGCAGTGCGGACGGCACGACGCTCTACGAGAAGATCATGGAGGAAGGCGATCGCTTCGTCCTTCCCAAGACCGAAGAGCCCGCGATCCTGCGCACGGGTGAGTCTGGCGCGATCTACTTCGCCATCAACGGTCAGCCCTACGGCCCCGCCGGCGACCCCGGGGTCGTCACCGGGAACCTGGCACTGGCGGCCGATACCCTGAAACAGGAATTCGCGGCGGCCGACCTGTCCCGCGACACGGCCCTTGCCCGGGTCGTGGCGGAACTGCGCTCCGATCCGCCGGCGCTTCCCGGCGAAACCGCATCGGAGTAGGCGGAGCAACCCGCCAAGAGGTCGCGCCCGGTTGGCAGAACGCGCGGAAACGCCTAGGTGTCGCACGAGGCAAGCCGGAGCGTTCCATGTCCCTGAACCACGTTCGACCCTGGAAGAACATTTACCGCCGGAAGTCGCGGCAGATCATGGTGGGAAACGTGCCCGTCGGCGGCGACGCACCGATCGCGGTGCAGACCATGACCAACACCGACGGAACGGACGCCAGGGCGACGCTGAAGCAGATCGAAGCCTGCGCCGAGGCCGGGGCAGACATCGTGCGCGTCTCGTGCCCCGACGAGGCGACGACGCAGGCGATGAAGGAAATCTGCCGCGAAAGCCCGGTGCCGATCGTCGCGGACATCCATTTCCACTACAAGCGCGCCATCGAGGCCGCCGAGGCTGGCGCCGCGTGCCTGCGGATCAATCCTGGCAATATCGGCGACGACCGGCGCGTGAAGGAAGTGATCCGCGCCGCACGCGACAATGGCTGCTCCATCCGCATCGGCGTGAACGCGGGCAGCCTCGAGCGTGATCTGCTCGAGAAGTACGGCGAGCCCTGTCCAGAGGCGATGGTCGAAAGCGCGCTCGACCATATCAAGATCCTCGAGGACAACGACTTCCACGAGTTCAAGATCAGCGTGAAGGCGTCGGACGTGTTCCTGTCGGCCGCGGCCTACCAGGCACTCGCCGAGGCGACCGACGCGCCGATCCACCTTGGGATTACCGAGGCGGGTGGGTTGATGTCCGGCACGATCAAGAGCGCGATCGGCCTTGGCAACCTGCTGTGGATGGGTATCGGCGATACGGTCCGCGTGAGCCTCAGCGCCGACCCGGTCGAGGAAGTGCGCGTCGGCTACGAGATCCTGAAATCGCTGGGGCTTCGGCATCGCGGGGTCAACATCATCTCGTGCCCGTCCTGCGCGCGGCAGGGCTTCGACGTGATCAAGACGGTCGAGACGCTCGAGGATCGGCTGGCGCATATCAAGACGCCCATGTCGCTGTCGATCATCGGCTGCGTGGTGAACGGCCCGGGCGAGGCGCTGATGACCGATGTCGGGTTCACCGGCGGTGGCGCCGGCTCGGGCATGGTCTATCTGGCCGGCAAGCAGAGTCACAAGATGTCGAACGAGCAGATGGTCGACCATATCGTCGAGCAGGTGGAGGCGCGCGCCGCCCAGATCGAAGCCGAGCAAGCCGAAGAGGTCCACGCGGCCGAGTAAGCCCGCCCGGGCGATGTGGGTCGCTGGTCAGGCCACCCGCGTGTCGTCCTCGTCCTCGTCCTCGTCGTCGTCCGAACTGCGGCCGGAGCGCATCTCGTCGTATTTGGCCGAGAGCGCCGATTCCAGGTCGGCATTCAGGGCGCGGGCGCGCTCCATGTAGGCTTCGTTCTTCGAGATCGGGACGCCGGGTTTCCACAGCTCGGCCAGCTCGCGCAGGGCCGAGCGGTCGATCCTGAAGAAGGCTTTCTCCAGTTCGGAGGCCTCGAACTCGCTCAGGCCGATATTCTCCAGAACGTAGCGCCCGGCCCGCAGCGAACTGTCGAAGACTTCGCGGACGATGTCGTCGGCGCCTGCGCGATACAGCTCGTAGACGTGGTTGCGGTCGTAAGCGCGGGCGATGATGTGCAGGTCCGGCCGTGCCTTGCGAGCATATTCCACGATCGCCGTGACCTTCTTCGGCTCGTCCATGGCCGCCACCAGCACCTTGGCCGTGTCGAGCCCGGCCGCGTGCAGCAGCTCGGGGCGGGTCGGATCGCCGAAGAACCCCTTGAAGCCGAACTTGCGCATCAGCTGCACCGTGTCCAGGTCGTGATCCAGCACCGTCGTTTCGAACCCGCCCAGCTGCAGCATCCGGTTCACGACCTGGCCGAACCGGCCGATCCCGGCGATGATGATGGACGATTGCTGGTCGATCTCGTCGGGCGGATGGTCGGCGACGTGACTCTCCGAGAGGCGCTTGTTGATACTCTCCCACAGGATGAAGAACAGCGGGGTCAGCAGCATGGACATGGCGATGATCAGAAGCAGAAGCTCGCTCAGTTCGCGGTTCAGGACGCCGGTCTGAAGCGCGAACGAGGTCAGCACGAAGCCGAACTCGCCCGCCTGCGCCAACCCCAGCGTGAACAGCCACCGGTCGCGCCGCCCGAGGCTGAACAGATGGGCCAATCCGTAGAGAACGACGCCCTTCAGGAACATCAGCCCCAGCGCAAGGCCGATGATGACGAACGGGCTTTCGAAAAGCCGCGGGAACGAGATTCCGGCGCCCACGGTGATGAAGAACAGCCCCAGGAGCAGGCCCTTGAACGGCTCGATGTCGGATTCGAGCTCGTGGCGGAATTCCGAGTTGGCCAGCACGACGCCGGCAAGGAACGCGCCGAGCGCGGGGGACAGGCCGACCAGCGTCATCACGTACGAGATCGAGATGACGATCAAGAGGGCGAGGGCGGTGTAAAGCTCGCGCAGCCGCGCCCGGTGGATGTAGCGGAAGACGGGGCGGGTGCCGAAGACGCCGGCGACGATGATCGCTCCGATCGCGGCGATGGTCAGCAGGGTCAGGCCCCAACCGGGCAGGTTCTGGACGAATTCGGTCATCGTCTCGGCATGGGCGGCGGCGGTGGTCTCTCCCGCGACCTCGGCCCCGTGGGCGTCGCCCGCCGGGCCCTGACCGCTGCCCAGAAGAGGCATCAGCGCCAGCATCGGGATGACCGCGATGTCCTGCGTCAGCAGCACCGAGAACGAGGACCGCCCGCCCGCCGTCTGCATCAGCTGCTTTTCGTTCAGGGTCTGCAGGACGATGGCGGTCGAGGACAGGGCGAAGATCATGCCCACGGCCGTAGCTTCGTACCAGTCGAGCCCGATCGCGATCGCCGCAGCCGTGACGAGGCCCATGGTAATCAGAACCTGCGACCCGCCGAGGCCCACGAGCCGGTGGCGCATGTTCCACAGCACGCGCGGCTCCAGCTCGAGCCCGATGAGGAACAGCATCATGACGACACCGAATTCGGCGAAGTGCTGAAGGTCCTGCGTCTCGGCTCCTACCAAGCCGAAGACCGGCCCGATCAGAATTCCGGCGGCTAGGTAGCCCAGCACCGATCCCAGGCCCAGGCGGGCAGCGATCGGAACCGAAATGACCGCGGCGCCGAGATAGATGAGGGCCTGAAAGAGGAACGATTCCATTCTGTCTCCGTCACCGCGCGTCCGATGGAAGGAGACCTACCAGAACCGCCCTGTTTTCCTAGCCTGCGGGGATCGAAAGGACGACCTGTCGACCGCCCTTGACGTATTGCAGCTTGTCGCTGGCGATGGCGCTGACACGGCCGCCATCCACACGGTCGCCGACCTGGACTTTCACGAAGCGCCCCGAGGGCAGGCGTATCAGGGCGCGGCGGCTGGATTCCGTGCCGTAGACGCCGATCAGGTTGATCTGGTTCAGCCGGATGGCGTTCTGACTGGTCGCGCGAGAGGCGACGGAACCAGTGGTCGGGTTGCGCGGCGTGACGACTGCAGAGGCCGCGGCGACCTGTACCGGTGCGGCCTCGCGTGCCTGCTCCACCGTCGCGGCGAAGTTCTGCGGGCGGTTGCCGGGGCGGAGGGATCGGGCCACGGCCTCGTCGGTCGCCTCGTCGAGCCCCGGAATGATCGAGGCGATGGCCGTGGCGACGGCCTGGGCTTGCGCGGCGCTCTGCTCTTCGCTGATCTGCGGCAGATCCTGCTGCGGGATTTCGCGTTCCGGCCGGGCGCGGGGGCTCAGCGCGGCCAGGACCACCTGCGCATCGCTCGGGGTCTGGACCACGCCATCGGGCGTGTCCTGAGGGCCTTCGAGCCCTGTCAGCGCAACGCTGCCCGGCGTCATCGCGTCGTCTTCGACGTCGTCGAGCGAGGTGCGCCGCGTCACCGAGACGCCGTCCGGGCGCGCCATGGGCGTGCCTATCACGGCCTGCTCCGTGGCATCGGCGTCGGGCGTTGCGATCCGCTCGGGCGGGGTCATGTCCGGCTGACCATCCGTGACCGGAACCTCGAGGCTGCTTTCGTCGACCGGCGCTGCGGCCTCGGTCGTGGCGGCGGGGCGTTCGGGGCTCTGCGGCGGCACGACGGGGGGCTGCCCGGACGTGATGCGCACGCCTTGCGGTGACATGGTGCCCTCGGGCGTGGCGAGGACGCGGCCGTTCTCGTCCAGCTCGAACCGCGCGCCGGGTGGCGGCGGCGGGGCCAACTGGGTGGGCGCCGACAGCGCCGCGAGTTCGGGCGCCTGCAGTGCGGCGACGCCGTCCTGCACCCGGATCGTGCTGTCGCCCTGCGACCCGGCGAGATCGGGGCTGTCCGCCACCGGGGTGTCGGAGGTGCTTGGTGCCGCGGTCGAGACGCCGGTAGCCGCGTATCGCGTCGCCTCGGGAGCGTCTTCCGGCCGGCGCAAAGGATCGTCCGGTCCCGGCTCGAGCGCGGGGTCCGGGGTTGCCGCGTCGGTCGGGGCGGGCTCTTCGGGGGCGGTCTCGACGACCTCGGGCGCCTCGGGCTCGACTTCGGCGACGCTTTCGACCTCGGCCGCGGGCTCTTCCGGGGACGCGTCGACGATCGCGCTGTCTTCGACGACAGGGGCGTTGTCGGCGGTCGCGTCCACGGCGACCGCGCTGTCTTCGATCTCTTCGGTGGCCGGGAGAGCATCATCGACGGGGAGGACGGAGGATTGCTCGATCTCGGGCGCCGTGTCCTCGGTGTCGCTTACAAAGTAGAACGCCGTCCAGACGAGCACGGCCAGCAACAGGGCCACCACGAGGCCGATCACGATGGGAAGCATCGCCGACGTCCGACGAGTCGGCGAGCCGCGCATCCCGAAGACGGTCAGCGACTCGGCCTCGCTCAGCCGAGGCTTCGGATCCGCGCTGCCGGGAGCGGTCGACAGGGACTTCGCGGCGCCTCGGACGCTGTCGGGCGTCTCGACCTTGCGGACGGTCGGCGTGGGTGCGCCACGGCCGGGGGCGGCGGTACGGCCCGACGGCTCGGTCGGGGCGGGGGCCGTGGTCCGCCGCTGGGGCGGGAGGGGGCCGGCTTTGGTCTTCGGCGCCTCCTTGGCGGGGGCGCGGGAGGTCTGGGATGGACCCGCGCCGCCATCGGGCGACGAGGCGGCGCGTGAGGCGATCGACCCCAGGCGCGTTGCGGTCGCCGCGGTGGCGACCCCCGCCGCGGCCCCGGCTGCGACGGCCGTTCCGATCGCGGCCGCGGCTCCTGTCCCGGACGAGCTGCTGGTCCGGCGCGACGCGAACGACGCCGGCGTCTCGGCCTCGTTTGACTTCTCTGCGGGCTTCTTGGGCGGCGGCGCACCGGTGGGTCCGTCCGTTCTGCCCGCGCGCGTGACGTTTGGTTCGGCGAAATCGTCGATGAGGGGCGGCTCTTCGGGCTTCCTGGCGGACACTTCTGGCTTCGGATCTGCCTTCGGAGGGGCCGGCGTGTCCGTCCCGGCCGACGCATTGGCGGGCTTGCTCGAGGACGGCGCGGGCCCTCGGGGCGTATCCGGGCCAGTCGGCGTCGCGGATACCGGCTTTGCAGCATCTTCCTTCACAGCTGGCGGTGGTGCCTCGGGCGCTTTCGGCGCCGGCAGAGCGGTCGCGGGCACTTCGGGCTTGGGCGCGGGCAGTTCCGCCTTCGGGGCCGCTGCGGGTGTCGGTGCAGGTTCGGGTTCCGGTATCGGCGCCGGCTTCGGCATCGGCCGGTCGGACGCGCCGAAATCCGGCTGACCGCGGAACGCCTTGGAGTTCGGCGGGGTCGAGTACGGGCCGGGGCCGAAGCCATGCGCGGCGGCGAAGGCATCCGCCTCGGCCAGCGTTTCGCGCGCCACGGCGGCGATCTCGGCCTGCGTTTTCGACAGCGTCTTCCAGTCATAGGCGAGGGAATCGATGTCGTAGGGCGTCATCCCGTCGAGTTCGGCGCGGACGGCCTTCTCGGTAATCTCGGTGCCTTCCTCGACCTTCATCGTGTGGAACAGGACTTCCGAGTGCGGCAGCAGCAACGCCGTCGCGAAGGGGCCGCCATGATCGTCTTCGGCCTCCTTCCGGAGGTCTTCGACACGCGTGTCGAAATGCGGGTCGTTGAAAACGACGTATCCAAAGACGACCTGGTCATCGCCGGAACCCTTCAGGAGGCGAACCCCCTCAGGCGTGAAGTCGAGCGCGAAATCGTATTTCATAAACCTGCTCTGGCACGGGCGCGGGCTGCCGGCACGGGGCGCCGGGACTAAGCTTGTCGTTTACCGCAGGATACCGCGCATGGGAAGAAAGGCGAGCAACTTTCGGATATTGAGGCTAGGTGTCGCGGTATGAGAAGCCGAAAGGGCAAGAACATGCTTATTCGAACATTGACCATGGTGGCGGGCGTCGCGCTCGCAAGCCCGGTTCTGGGGCAGACATTGACGGTCGGAGGCACCGGAGAAGTCGCTTTCGAACCCGATCTGGCCCTTGTGACGCTGGGTGTCGAGGCCGATGCGCCCACCCCGGCCGAGGCCGTGACCGCGATGGGGCAGGGGCTGTCGCCGGTCCTCCAAAGCCTGACCGACGCCGGGATCGCCCCACGCGACATGCAGACCGGAACGCTGAACCTGCGGCCGGTTTACGCCGATCAGGCCGAGACGCGGCCGAACGAGGGTCCGGAGATCGCGGGATACCGGGCCGAATCGCTTTTGTCGGTGCGGGTGCGCGACCTCGACACGCTGGGCCCCGTGCTGGATGCGGCCGTGACGCAGGGGGCGAACCGGCTCGAGGGGATTCAGTGGCAGCTGTCCGATCCGCAAGCCGCCGAGGACGCGGCCCTTGGCGCTGCGGTGGCCGATGCGGTGCGCAAGGCGGCCGTGATGGCACAGGCCGCCGGGCTGGGCCTGGGCGAGATCGAGGAGCTCCGCGAAGGCGAGGTCGGTTACGAGCCGCCGCAACCCATGATGCGGATGGAGGCGAGCATGGCCGACATGCCGATCGCCCGCGGTGAGGTCGGCGTCACGGCCAACGTCACGCTGCGGTTCGCGACGGTGGCCGACTAGCCCTGCCGCCCACGGTCGAGCCCCGCGCGGGCATAGGCGGTACCGTCCTCGGTACCGTCTTCGGAGACCACGCTGAACGAGCCGTCGGTTTCCAGGATCACCGCTGCCGTGTTCTCGGGCGCGCGGGCCGAGGATTGGCGGATGACGGTCATCAACTCGTTCTCGGTGACCCGTTGTCGCCGCAGGGCGTCATGCAGGATCTCTCCGTTGCGGACCAGCAGGGCGGGCTCGGATCGGACAAGCTGGGCAAAGCCGCTTGACCGGACCGACGCCCAGGCCACGATCCATTGCAGCGCGACGAGCGTCGCGAAGGCCGCGAGCGCCTCGACCAGAGGCGTCGATTGGGACAGGATCGCGGACGCCAGGGTCGAGCCGAGCGCAACCGTCACGATCATGTCGAACGCATTCAGCGTCGAAAGCGTCCGCTTGCCCGAGATACGTATGATGAGAACGACGGCGACATATGCCATCGTCGCGAGGAGGATCATCCGAAAGATGCCGCCGATGCTGTCGAAAATCATGTCACTCATGGACAGGCAATGCGCTTCCTGCCGCAGAGGTTCATTTGCGCGTGCAGGTCGTCCCGGGTAAGCCGCCCGCCGAAAAAAGGAGACCGACCATGCTGACCCCCTTCCACCTCGCCATCCATGTCACGGATCTCGATGACGCGCGGGCCTTCTATGGCGGCGTATTGTGCTGCACCGAGGGCCGCTCGACCGAGACATGGGTCGATTTCGACTTCTTCGGCCACCAGCTGTCGCTGCACAAGGGCGAGCCCTTCGCCACTGCCGCAACCGGGAAAGTCGGCGGTCACATGGTGCCGATGCCGCATATGGGCCTCGTGCTGCACCTGCCGGACTGGCAGCTCTTGCGCGAACGGCTCGAGGAGGCCGAGACCGATTGGCTGCTGGCCCCGTATGTCCGGTTCGAGGGGGAGCCGGGCGAGCAATGGACGATGTTCTTCCGCGACCCGTCGGGAAATCCCATCGAGCTCAAGGGTTTCCGCGAGATGGACGCCGTCTTCGCCAGCTAGGCGCGCCGCGCGATCAGGTCGGGGAACAGGCCGGCGAGGCCGTCTTCGGTGGCCGGGCAAAGGCCGCGTTCGGTGATGAAGCCTGTCACCAGCCGCGCGGGCGTGACGTCGAAGGCGTCGTTGCGGGTCGGCGTGCCTTTCGGGGTGACGCGGATCTCGGCGATGCCGCCCGGGCCCGCGCCCTGGATGTGCGAGACCTCGCGCGGGTCGCGCTGTTCGATCGGGATCTCGCGTAGCCCGTCAGAGACGGTCCAGTCGATCGTGGGCGAGGGTAGGGCGACCCAGAACGGGACGCCATTGTCCTTGGCCGCGAGCGCCTTCAGGTAGGTCCCGATCTTGTTGCACACGTCGCCCCGGCGCGTGACGCGGTCGGTGCCGGTGATGATGATATCCACCAAGCCTCGCTGCATCAGGTGGCCGCCCGCGTTGTCGGTAATGTAGGTGTGCGGGACGCCGTGGCTGCCAAGCTCCCACGCGGTCAGCGCACCCTGGTTTCGCGGGCGCGTCTCGTCCACCCAGACATGCAGGTCGATCCCTGCGTCGTGGGCCTGGTAGATGGGCGAGGTCGCGGTGCCCCAGTCGACCGTCGCGATCCAGCCCGCGTTGCAATGCGTCAGGATGTTGAGCGGTCGCTCGGCCTCGACCGCCAGGCGCCGCAGAAGGCTCAACCCGTGCGTGCCGATGGCGTGGTTGATATCGACATCCTCGCCGGCAATCTCGCGCGCCAATGCCAGCGCCGCCTCGGCACGCCGTTCAGGGTCGAGTGGCGCCAGCGCGGTGCGCGCCCGGTCGAGCGCCCAGCGAAGGTTGATCGCCGTGGGGCGCGTGGCGTGGAGGCGGTCGTAGGCGGCGGCAAGGCTGGCGTCCGACGGGTCGTTCGCCATGGCGATCGCCAGCCCGTAGGCAGCCGTCGCGCCGATCAGCGGCGCGCCGCGGACGCGCATCTGGACGATGGCGTCAGCGTAATCGTCGAGGCTGCGCACCTCCTGGATGCGCAACTCGTGGGGCAGCCAGCGCTGGTCGATGATCTCTAGGCAGCCCTTCTCGTCGGACCACCAGAGCGAACGATAGGGCTGCCCCTCGATCTTCACTTCGTGCGCTCGGCGATGAGTTTCTCCAGCTTCTCGGCATCGGCGTGGAACTTGCGGATGCCCTCGGACAGCTTCTCGGTCGCCATCGGGTCCTCGTTCAGCTCCCAACGGAAGTTCGGCTCGTCGATCGCGTCGACGCTGCCGGTGCCGTTCCTGGCCTCGAGCTTGCGGGTCAGCTGGCCCTGGTCGTTGTGCAGCTCGTCCAGCAGGTCGGGCGAGATCGTCAGCCGGTCGCAGCCCGCCAGCGCCTCGATCTGGCCGGCGTTGCGGAAGGACGCGCCCATCACGACCGTCTCGATGCCGTTCGACTTGTAGTAGTCGTAGATCGCGCGGACCGACTTCACGCCGGGGTCCTCTTCGGGGTCGAAGCCCTCGACGCCCTGGTCCTTCTTGTACCAGTCGGTGATCCGGCCGACGAAGGGCGAGATCAGGAACACGCCCGCATCGGCGCAGGCCTTGGCCTGGGCCATCGAGAAGAGCAGCGTCAGGTTGCAGTCGATCCCGTCCTTCTGCAGGCGCTCGGCGGCCCGGATTCCCTCCCACGTGGAGGCGAGCTTGATCAGGATGCGGTCCTTGCCGATGCCGCGCTTCTCGTAGCCCTCGATCAGGGAGTTGGCCTTGGCGATGGAGGCCTCGGTGTCGAAGCTGAGGCGCGCGTCCACCTCGGTCGAGACGCGGCCGGGCACGATCTGCGCGAGCTCGGCGCCGACCGAGACGGTCAGCCGGTCGGCGATCTCGGTGGTCGAGCCGCCCTTGCCGATGCCCTCTTCCACGATGTCCTTGAAGTAGTCCGAGCCCACGGCCTTCAGCACGATCGAGGGGTTGGTGGTGCAGTCCTCGGGCTTGAGGCGGCGCACGGCGTCCACGTCCCCGGTATCTGCGACGACCACGGTCATGTCGCGAAGCTGGTCGAGTTTGCTGGCCATGATGGATCCCTTTTGCGGTAACGGTTTGACCCCTTACCTAGGCAGGATCCGGGCCGGGGGCTAGGGGGTGCGTCAGGCGCCCAGCCACTTGCGCTCGTTGGCTTCGATCGCGGCAATCCGCTCGTCAGTCTTGGGGTGCGACAGCATCCACGCCGGAGAGTTGCCGCCCGCATTGCCGGTCATGCTCTCGAGCTTGCGGAACATGCTTTTCTGCGCGTCCGTCCCGATGCCGGACTTGATCAGCAGCGCCGAGGCATAGGCGTCGGCCTCGTACTCGTCCTGCCGGGACAGCCGGGCTGCCAGCAGCGAGGCGAGGCCGTTGGCGATCAGCACGCCAAGCCCCGGCACGATCCGTCCCAGCAGCATGATCAGCACCGTCCTGACCGCGTTCTGCCCCGAAAAGTCGATCATCCGGCGTTTCGAATGACCGAGGGCGACGTGGCCAAGCTCGTGCGCGATGACGCTCGACATTTCCTCGGCGGTGACCTGTCCGGCGCGGTACTTCTCGTAGAAGCCGCGGGTCAGGAAGATGCGGCCGTCGGGTGCGGCCAGGCCGTTGACGGGCGAGATCTCGTAGATGTGGACCGGCACGCGCTTGATCTCGAGCGCGGCGGCCATCCGGTCCGTCAGCGCCTTGAGATCGCGATCGGCAAGCTCGGTCGATTTCTCGTCCAGCTGCCGCTTGGTGCGCCACACCGAAAAGCGGTACATCGCGAGAGCGTAGAGGATGGCCAGGATGATCGGCGTGAGCTTCAGCATGGCTTCAAGATGGGGCGGCGACGCGTTCGGCGCAATGCGGCAAGAGGAACCGGGATGTGCGATGTCAAATGACGTCTATTGCGGTTCTCGGACAAACGCTTAAGACACGAAAATGTGTCAGGGACAAACGTGAACATAACGGCCGCGCCGAGGCCAGACTACTCCGGTTTGACCACGGAGGAGATGGAGATTGGCCTGCAGGTCGCGAAGGTCGGCCTGGGACGGACGGATTACGCCGCGCAGACCGTCCGGCTCGACCCGCTCGCGGCCGAGATTTTCGGTCTGCCGGCCGGCGAGGACATCCCCCGCGACGTGTTCCACGAAAGAATTCACCCGGACGATCGGACCGAGTTCGCGGTCGCGATCGAGCATCTTCTGTCGCCGCATGGGTCCGACGTGGTGGATCTGACGCTCCGGACCTTCGACCAGGACGGCAAGCTTCGCTGGGTGAATGCCCGCAAACGGGTGTTCTATGGCCCCGAAGACAATCGGTCGGCGCCCGTCTCGGCCATTCTGGCCGTCGTGGACGTGACCAGCCGCCAGCTGGCCGAGCTGCATTCGGAGGTGCTGATCGGCGAGCTGAACCACCGGACCAAGAACCTGATCACGGTGGTCGCCAGCATCGCCCGGCAGCTGCGCCGCCATTCCACGCCCGAGGACTTCCCCGACCGCTTCATCGACCGGCTGCAGGCGCTCGCCCGCAATCAGGAGGCCACGGCCCGCGAGACGCCGCACGGCTTCGACCTGAAAGAGATCATCTCGCAACAGATCACGCCCTTCGACGGGAAGGGACGGGCGCGTCTCGATCTCCATGGACCGCGGGTCGAGATGTCGTCCCAGTCGGCGCATGTGCTGGCGATGATGTGCCACGAATTGCTGACCAATGCGGCGAAATATGGCGCGCTGAGCGGCGACGGCCGGATCAGCATCACCTGGCGTATCGAGGGCGATGACCTGCGTCTGGAGTGGATCGAAAGCGGTGGCCCGCCGGTGTCGCAGCCCGAGCGGACGGGCTATGGCACGCAGGTGGTCACCGTGCTCGGCGCGGCGTCTTTCGGCGCGGATATTAAGCTGGACTACCCGCCCGAGGGGTTCCGCCTGTCCCTCGTCGCGCCGCTCGAGGCGTTCGCGCCCGAGAGCAGCGTCGTTCCCTAGAACGGCGCGCCCGGGCAGGCGCGCCGCTCGGTAACCGCTCAGACCAGCTTGGCGTCCATGGTGATTTCGGGACCTGCGAGGGCCTTCGAGATCGGGCAGTTCTCCTTGGCCTTCTGGGCGGCTTCCATGAACTGATCTTCGGACGCGTTCGGCACCGAGGCCGTGACCTCGAGGTGAATCTTCGTCACCGTGAAGCCGCTGTCGAGCTGCTCGAGGCTGACCGTCGCCTTGGTGTCGATGTTGTCGGGGGTCAGGTCGCTCTGGCCCAGGATCATCGACAGCGCCATCGAGAAGCAGGCGGCGTGGGCCGCGCCGATCAGCTCTTCAGGGTTGGTGTTGGTGCCGTCCTCGAACCGCGACTTGAAACCGTAATTCGCCTTGTCCAGAACGCCGGTCTGGGTCGAAACGGTGCCGGTGCCGTCTTTCAGGCCGCCTTTCCAGTTCGCTGTACCGTGCTTCTTGATCATGTCGATCTCCTTCTTGGGGCTGGACGGCCGTGGCCGTATGTATGGCATAGGGTGCGCCGGATGGGCGCACCGGTGGCGGGAACGATCCGGGCCGGCGACGGTTCCACAATGTCGCGGTCACTCCAGCCGGCCGGACTGCCTCTCGAACATCCATTGCGGATAGGTGTCGGGCAGGGCGCTCGCCTCGTCGAGCTTGGCCATGTCGTCGTCGGACAGGTCCACCTCGGTCGCGCCGAGGTTGTCCTGAAGCTGCGAGACCTTCCTGGCCCCCACGATGACCGACGAGACGCCCTCGCGCGCCAGCAGCCACGCCAGCGCAATCTGCGGCACACTCGCGCCCTTCGCCGAGGCGATCTTCTGCATCACGCCGACGATTCCGTCGGCCTTGTCCTTGTCGATGGGCGGGAAGTCGAACTCGGCCCGGCGACCCTCGGCATCCTTATCGTCGCCTGTATACTTGCCGGACAGGTAGCCCCCGGCGAGCGGCGACCAGCAGAGCATGCCCACGCCCTCGGCCTTTGCGGCGGGAAGCACCTCGCGTTCCACGTCGCGGCCGGCCAGCGAGTAGTACGACTGAATCGTGCGGATTGGCGCGGTGCCGCGGCGTTCGGCATAGCCTTGGGCCTTCGCCAACTGCCAGCCCGCCCAGTTCGACACACCGACATAGCGGACATGGCCGTGCTTCACGAGGATGTCGAGCGCCTCCATCTGCTCGTCGATGGGCGTGTCGAAGTCGAAGCCATGCAGCTGGTAGAGGTCGATGTGATCCACGCCGAGCCGCTTCAGCGAAGCCTTGCACGCGTCGATGATGTGGTAGCGCGAGGCACCGCGGCCGTTGGGGCCCTCGTGCATCCGGCCGAAGCCCTTCGAGGCGATGACCACCTCGTGCCGGTTCAGGCCGAGATTCTTCAGCGACTGGCCGAGGATCTCCTCGGACCCGCCCTCGGAATAGACGTTGGCCGTGTCGAAGAAGTTGATGCCGCCGTCGAAGGCGGTCTTCATGATCTCGTCGGCGTCGGACTGGCCGAGCTGGCCGATGTTCTTCCACATGCCGGTGCCGCCGTGGAAGGTCATGGTGCCGAGGCAGAGTTCGGACACCTGCAGGCCGGATCGGCCGAGGGGACGATAGCGCATGGGGGATCTCCTGAGGGGGTCGGCCGGGGAAACGACCGATCACGTCAGAAGTTTCATGCCCCGCGTCAGCCCGTCGAGCGTCAGGGGCACCATGCGCTGGGGGCCGAAGATCGCGCGGATCATCTGGGTGGACTGGGTGTAGCCCCACATGTCCTCGCGCACCGGGTTGATCCAAAGATGCGCGGGCCAGTGGTCGCGGGCACGCTCGAGCCAGGTCTGACCGGCCTCGGGGTTCCAATGCTCGTTGGCGCCGCCGGGCATGGCGACCTCGTAAGGGGACATGGCCGCGTCGCCCACGAAGATGCAGCGCCACTCGGGGCCGTAGGTGCGCAGGATATCCCAGGTCGGGGTCTGCGCGTCCCAGCGGCGGCGGTTGTCGCGCCAGACGCCTTCGTAGAGGCAGTTGTGGAAGTAGAACTGCTCGAGATGCCGGAACTCGGATTTCGCGGCCGAGAAGAGGTCCGAGACGACCTGCACGTGGTCGTCCATCGAACCGCCCACGTCGAGAAACAGCAACACCCGTGCCGCATTACGCCGTTCGGGCCGGGTCTTGACGTCGATGAAGCCGTTATGGGCGGTGGCACGGATCGTGCCGGGCAGGTCGAGCTCTTCCTGCGCGCCGTCGCGGGCCCAGCGGCGCAGGCGCTTCAGGGCGACCTTCATCGTACGGGTGCCGATCTCGCGGTCGCCGTCGAAGTCGCGGAATTCGCGCTTGTCCCAGACCTTCACGGCGCGGCGGTGGCGGCTTTCGTGCTGGCCGATGCGCACGCCCTCGGGATTGTAGCCGTAGGCGCCGTAGGGCGAGGTGCCGGCGGTGCCGACCCACTTGTTGCCGCCCTCGTGCCGGCCTTCCTGTTCGGACAGGCGCTTGCGCAGCTCTTCCATCAGCTTGTCGAAGCCGCCCATGGCCTCGATCTCGGCGCGTTCCTCGGGCGAGAGGTGGTTGTCGCGCATCCGGCGCAGCCAGTCCTCGGGCAGGTCCATCGCCTCGACCACGGCCTCGGGCGGAATGGCCTCGATGCCCGAAAAGGCGGCGGCGAAGGCTTGGTCGAAGCGGTCGATATGCGCCTCGTCCTTCACCAGGCTGGTGCGGGCGAGGTAGTAGAAGGCATCGACGTCATAGGTCGCGAGGCCGGCCTTCACGACGCTCAGGAAGTCGAGGAACTCGCGCAGGGTGGCCGGGACCCGGTGGCGGCGCAGCTCTTCGAAGAACGGCAGGAACATCAGGCGATCAGGTTCTCGACCAGGATCGTGGCGAAGAGGCCCAGAAGCGCGCCGGCGATGGCGCAGGCGATAGCATATTGCACCTTGTCCGCCCGCACGCCGCCGTTGCGCGCGGCAAGGCGCGCGCCGAGGAAAACGCCGATCAGGGCGAAGGCGATGACGATCATGAGGCAGTCTCCGGTTTCGGGGCGATGGCCGCGATCTCGTCGGCGCGGCTGAGGATCTCGGCGGTATCACCGTATCCATAGCGCGCCCAGCCTAACGCCTCGTCGCGCAGCCGATCCGCCTCGCCGGGACGCCCGAGGCT
The DNA here is from genome assembly GCF_900172315.1 of Palleronia marisminoris. Taxonomy (GTDB): domain Bacteria; phylum Pseudomonadota; class Alphaproteobacteria; order Rhodobacterales; family Rhodobacteraceae; genus Palleronia; species Palleronia marisminoris. The sequence continues at coordinate 405,178 of NZ_FWFV01000001.1, read as the reverse complement.
GCGCATCGCCTCGGCCTTCACGAGTAGAAGCGTGGACAGAAGCGACGCGTTCTCGGCCTCGATGACGGCTTGGGTATTTGCGTCCACGATGGCGAGCGCGCTGTGCGGCTGGCCGGCCGACAGGGCGAAGGTGGCAAGCTGCATGGCGATATGGGCACCGTGGACGCTCGTGTCGCGATCCGTGCCGTAGATGCCGCCGGCCTCCAGGAACGACATCAGCGCGACGTCGGGATCCGCGCTGATCGACAGCCGCCCGAGTGCGAAGAGCGAGAAGGCCAACCGGTTGTCGTTCCACCCGGCCGCCCGCGCGAGCGCCACGGCGCGGCGGGCATTTTCGCGGCGCTGCGACATCCGCACGTTGGGCCCGAGCGCTTGTTCGATGGCGTCGATCCAGGCGCGCGACGTCATCGCGCGGGGCGGTGCGGCGATGCGGTTGCCGGACGGGTTCAGCCGCGACAGCAGGCCGGGCAGGGCGGCGGCGACCTCGTCCCGGGTCATCCCCGAATGCAGCGCGTCCGAGTAGGTCGCGCGCAGGATCAGCATGTCGAAGCCCGTCAGCACCGTATGGAAATTGTCGTCGTTGAAGACCGAATCGGTCAGCCGGTAGAGGTCGTTCAGCGGCCCCAACGCCTGGGCGAGTTCCTCGTGAAGGCAGTCGCGCACCTCTTGCGGGGGCACGTCGCCCGGGATGAAGATCGCCAGCCGTTCGCGGGTTTCGAGCGTCGCCCAATCGATCGTCTCGCTGCGCCGGTTGCGCGCGAACTCGCGCCAGGAGGACACGCGGGGAACGACGAAGCAGGCGGCCTGGGGGACGGCCTTCTGGAGCCGGGCGCGGGGCACCATTTCGATGGTGATGTTCGCCTCCGAGCCCGGCGCGACACGGCTGATATCGATCCGCGCCTCGCGGCGGAGGCGCCCCAGCAGCCGGTCCAGATCAACGTCGAGGCTCGCCGGCCGCTGGCCCGTGACGCGCACGCTCACCGGATCTTCGAACCGGGTCAGGATCGGCAGGGATCGCCCCGATTCCAGCGTGAAGGACAGGTCGAGGAAGTCCTGCGCGATGTCGATGTTCGACCGATGCGCCCGCGCTGTTCCGGCGGGCGCGAAGGTCCGCATCGGCGGCAGCTCGGACAACGCGACCGTCGCGCGCCGTTCGGAGACCGACTGCGGCGCCGCGCAAGCGGCCAGGGCGAAGAACGCGGGCAGGAGGAGGGCTCGAAGCGACATCACCGACACCATCAGGCACGGCGCCCCGAATGTGAACAGACAGTTTGGCGACCCCGCGCCTTCCCGCGCAGGGATGCAGCTTCGCCACGAAGAATCAGGCCTAGCGCCCGCGGCGCGCCATGAATGCCAGCCGCTCGAACAGATGCACATCCTGTTCGTTCTTCAGCAACGCGCCGTGCAGTTTCGGCAGCGCGTTCGTAGCGCTCTGCCGCAGATCCTCGGCCGTCAGATCCTCGGCCAGCAGCAGCTTCAGCCAGTCGATCACCTCGGAGGTCGAGGGCTTCTTCTTCAGCCCCGGCTGCTCGCGAATCTCGAGGAACTGCGTCAGTGCCGTGGTCAGAAGACTTTCCTTGATGCCCGGATGATGGACGGCGACGATCTTCTTCAGCGTCTCGATGTCTGGGAAGCGGATGTAGTGGAAGAAGCAGCGGCGCAGGAAGGCGTCGGGCAGCTCCTTCTCGTTGTTCGAGGTGATGATGACGATGGGACGCAGGCGCGCGCGGACCGTCTCGCCCGTTTCGTAGACGTGGAACTCCATCCGGTCGAGTTCCTGCAACAGGTCGTTCGGGAACTCGATATCGGCCTTGTCGATCTCGTCGATCAGCAGGACGACGCGTTCCTCGGCCTCGAACGCCTCCCACAGCTTGCCCTTGCGGATGTAGTTGCGCACGTCGTGCACCCGCTCGTCGCCCAGCTGGCTGTCGCGCAACCGGCTGACGGCATCGTATTCATAGAGGCCCTGCTGCGCGCGGGTGGTCGACTTCACGTGCCACTCGATCATCCGCAGCCCCAGCGACGCGCTGACCTGGCGCGCCAGCTCGGTCTTGCCGGTGCCGGGCTCGCCCTTCACGAGAAGCGGTCGTTGAAGCGTGATGGCCGCGTTCACCGCGATCTCCAGGTCGGCGGTGGCGACGTAGCTGTCGGTCGAGGTGAACTGCATGGCGGGTCTCCGTCGGGGCTGGCGCCGAGGGGTAGTCGGCACCCGGGGGCGATGCAAGCGCGCCCCCTATCGGCCTTGCGGAACTGGTGAAGGACTGTGCGCGACAGGGTGCCATAGGCGTCACTTGCCGCGTGACAAGACCCCACCCTTCGGATAGAGCGACGCCAGAAGCCAGCCGCTCAAAGATCAACTGGCTCAAGGTCATAGGGGAGTAGGGGAAATGAAGGTCGAAACCTTTCTGCCGGACGACTATCGTCCCGCCGAAGACGAGCCGTTCATGAACGAGCGGCAACTCGAGTACTTCCGGCGCAAGCTTCTGGACTGGCGCGGCGAGCTTCTGGACGAAAGCCGGATGACCATCGAAGGCCTGCAGGACGGCACCCGCAACGTCGCCGATCGCGCCAGCGAGGAGACCGATCGTGCTCTGGAACTTCGGACGCGCGACAGGCAGCGGAAGCTGGTGGCCAAGATCGACGCCGCGCTGCGCCGGATCGACGAGGGCGAGTACGGCTATTGCGAGGTCACCGGCGAACCGATCTCGCTCAAGCGGCTCGACGCCCGCCCGATCGCCACGCTGAGCCTCGAGGCGCAGGAGCGTCACGAGCGCCGCGAGAAGGTGCATCGCGAGGAGTGACACCCAACCCCTGATGCGCTCGCGCCAAGGAGGGGAAGATGCAGCCCGTCACGGTGATCGGCGCCGGGATCGCCGGGATCGCCGCCGCGCTCGCCCTGCGCGCCCGTGGATGCGAGGTGCGCGTCCTGGAGCGCGCAACGGCGCTGCGCGAGGTCGGTGCCGGCCTGCAGATCAGCCCCAACGGGTATCGGGTCCTGTCGGCCTTGGGGCTCGGCGCGCAGATCGGCCGGGTCTCGCGCCCCAATCATGCGGTGGTTCTGGCGGACGGCCCCACCGGGGCCGAGGTCGTTCGGATGCCCTTGGACGGTCCGTTCCGCCTGATCGCCCGCCCGGCCCTCATCGACGTGCTGGCCGACGCCGCCCAAGCCGCAGGGATCGAGATCGCCTTCGCCCAAGCTGTCGAAGCGCCGCCCGAGGGCCTCGTGTTAGGCGCCGACGGCCTTCATTCGGTCGTCCGAAGCGTTCTGAACGGAGCGGATCGCCCATTCTTCACGAAGCAGGTCGCGTGGCGCGCGACCATCGAAGGCGAACGGCCCGAGGAGGCGCGGGTGGATATGGGGCCGGGCCGGCATCTGGTCCGCTACCCGCTGCCGGACGGGCGCGTGAACCTTGTCGGCGTGGAAGAACGTGCGGATTGGGCCGCGGAGGGTTGGCATACCGCCGGCGACCCGGACGCATTCCGCGCCGCTTTCGCCGAATTTCCGGACGCCCGTGCTGATCTGGACCGGGTCGAGGCCTGCGCGCTCTGGGGATTGTTCCGCCACCCGATCGCCGAGCGCTGGCAGGACGGGCGCCTCGCGATCCTGGGGGATGCGGCCCATCCCACCTTGCCGTTCCTGGCCCAGGGGGCGAACCTAGCGCTCGAGGATGCATGGACCGTCGCCGCGGCGGTGGAGGCCGGGGATCTTCCCTGCTGGGAAGCCGCACGCAAGCCCCGGGTCCGCCGCGCGATCGAGGCGGCCAATGCGAATGCGCGGAACTATCACCTGCGTGGCGCGCGCCGCATCGTCGCGCATGGTGTGCTCCGGGTGATCGGTCGGACGGCGCCCCATGCCTTGCCGGCGCGGTTCCGGTGGCTCTATGACCACGATGTGACCGCCTGATCCCGAGGGGTCAGCGCCCGGGCCCGGGTTCATAGGGGGCTCTGCCGTCCCCCGGAGCATTTTTGGCAGGATGAAGGACGGCAGGGCTGAAGTCAGCCGTCTAGGGCCGCGATGATTCCGCCGAAATCGTCGGCCTTCAGCGAGGCGCCGCCGACGAGCGCACCGTCGACGTTCTCGACCGCGAAGATCTCGGCCGCATTCGCGGCTTTGACCGACCCGCCATAAAGGAGCCGGACCGACCGGCCGACGCCGGGGCCGAACCGCCGTTCGAGCTGGGAGCGGATCACGTCGTGCACCTCGCCGATCTGATCGGTCGTGGGGACCTTGCCGGTTCCGATCGCCCACACGGGTTCGTAGGCGACCACCAGGTTGTGGCCCGTCGCCTGGTCCGGAATCGAGCCCGCCAGTTGTCCCTTGATGATGTCGATGGTGTTCGAGGCCTCGCGCTCGCTCAGCGTCTCTCCGACGCAGACGATGACGGTGAGGCCTTCGGCCCAGGCGGCCTCGGTCTTGTGGCGAACGATCTCGTCGCTTTCGCCATGATCGGCGCGACGTTCGGAGTGGCCGGTGATGACATAGGTAGCCCCGGCGTCCTTCAGCATCCGGGCCGATATGTCGCCGGTATGCGCCCCGCTCTCGGCCGCGTGGCAGTCCTGACCGCCGACGGCGATGTTCGTGCCCTCGGCCTCGCGGGCCATGCGCTCGACCAGCGTGGCGGGAGGGCACAGCAGGATCTCGCATCTCGCCTCACCCTGCGATCCGGCGAGGGCAGTGACCTCGGACAGGGCGGCGGCGGTGCCGTTCATCTTCCAGTTGCCTGCGGCGAGTTTACGTCTGTCGGCCATGAGCTTGCATCCTTGATGGGTCGTCGCCCTGTGAGGTAGCGGCTTTCACGCAGTGTCAAAAGCCATCGCCGGCGCGGTCGAGGAAGGCCCGCGGAGGGTGCCAACGGGTGCAGGCGGCGGCGATCCAGTACGCCGCCGTCCCGCCAGCTACGGCCTACGGCGCCCGTAGCGGGCGGAATATGACGGGCACAGGCATTGCGGGCCTGCCAAGCGTCACGATCCGGTGCATTCTCCTCTTCACCTTTTCTTCAGGGCAAGCCCTTATGCCCTAGGGACGAGATGGTAATTCGCGAAGGCGGACGACGTGGGACGCACGGGAACAGGCAGATCGGGCGTTTCGCCGGTTGTGGCCGCGCCGTTGCATCCCTAGCTTCTGCCGGGCGACCAAATCCGGGCGATTGTGATGACTTACTGCGTGGGCCTTTTGTTGGATGCTGGCCTGGTTCTTCTGGCCGATACCCGCACGAATGCGGGTGTCGACAACATTTCCACCTATCGCAAGATGTTCACTTTCGTGGACGAGGGCGAGCGGGCGATCGTGATCATGGCCGCGGGATCGCTGTCGGTCACGCAGACCACGATGGCGCGGCTGGACGAGGCGACCGCGAACCCCGAGGCCCGGTCGATCATGTCCGCCGATACGATGCTGGAGGTGGCAGAGATGGTCGGCGAAACGCTGGCCACCGTCACCGAGCAGGTGGCCTCGCGCATGGGCGCGAAGTCGCAGTCGGCGCGGGCGTCGTTCATCGTCGCGGGACAGCGCAGGGGCGGCGCGGCACGGCTGTTCCTGATATATCCCGAGGGCAACTTCATCGAGGCGACGGCGGACACCCCGTACCTTCAGATCGGCGAGCACAAATACGGCAAGCCGATCCTCGACAGGGTCGTGACGCCCGAAACCTCGATCGAGGATGCGAAGAAGGCGGCTCTCCTGTCGATGGACTCGACGCTCCGCTCGAACCTGTCCGTCGGAATGCCGCTCGACCTGTGCGTGATCGAGACCGACACCCAGCGGATCGCGGAGCAGCGCCGGATCGAGCCCGACGACGAGACGTTCAGCGCGATGAGCGTGGCCTGGAGCCAGGCCCTGCGCGACGCGTTCCAGGAAATCGAGATTTAGCCGCTCGTCACGACGTGACCGGAACCTGAAAGTGGTCCATCACCGTAGCGATGGCGCGCGCCCGCCGCTCCGGCGTCTCCATCAGGCATTCGTGCCGACCGCCTTCGATCAGCACCAGTTTGCCGTTGCGCCACTTGGCCATGCGCGTTCGGATGCGAGCGGCGTCGACGATCAGCTCGTCCGTGCCGAGCAGGGTCACGCATGGCGTGGCCGGCAAGGGGCGGCGGGACAGTTTGCGGCATTCGGCGAGCGCCGCGCCCAGCCAGCCAAGGGAGGGACCGCCGATCGCGAGGTCCGGGTAGGCCGAGGTCTGCGCAGCCATGCGGGCGTATTGCGCCTCGTCATGGGTCAGGAGGTTGCCCTCGAAGGGGGTGTCGCTCTGGTAAGCGCCGCGCGAGGTGCCGGGCGCGTAACGGTCGGTGAAGCCGGCTGCCCGCGCGGCGAGGGACAGGGTCCACGCCGCGGGCCGCAAGGACGCCGCGAGCGAGATGCCCCACATCGGCGCCGAAAACACCGCACGCTCGACCGGCAGACCCTCGATCAGGGCGCGCAGGCCGATCGCGCCGCCCATCGAGTGGGCCAGCAGGTACCAGGGCTTCGGCAGCCCCTCGGCCGTTGCGAAGGCGACGAGCGCTGCCAGATCGCGGTGGTATTCGTCGAAATGGCCGACATGGCCCGGCATCCGGTCGGCCAGCAGCCGGTCCGAAAGGCCTTGGCCGCGCCAGTCGATGGCAACGGTGGTCAACCCCGCCTCGGCCAGATCACCGGCGACCTGGCCGTATTTCTCGACATATTCGGTGCGCCCGGGAAACAGCAGGACCGTGCCGCGCGGGGTCGGCGCCGGCCAGGTCGCGACGCGCAGCCGCACGGCGTCCTCGGCCTCGATCCAGGTGGCCCGAACAGTATCCGGACCGCCTGCGACGTCGTTATGAAAGGGGGCCTCTTGCACTCAGAGAGCGGAGGCGAGCTTCATGGCCTGGCTCATGTCGCCGTCGATCTTCAGCCGGCCGGACATGAAGGCGGCGGTGGGGTCGAGCTCGCCCTCGAAGATCTCGCGGAACGTGTCGGCGTCGGCCGTCAGGGTGACCTCGGACTCCTCGTCGGCGGCGCGGGCGCCTTCACCGTCGAGCATGATGGTGCCCTCGTCCTCGACCACGAACTTGGCCGAGCCGTCGAAGCTGCCGCCGGTTTTCTGGTTCAGCTCTTTCACCGCCTGGTCGATCATCTCGCTCATGGGTCGTGCTCCTGCATTCGTGTTTCGGCCGGGACGTGACATCCGCCGGCAATCGGTTACGCTCACCTTCGATATGATGTTCCACCTTCGCAATCTCAAATCTGCCGTTGCGGCACTGCTGCTGACTGCCGGGTCCGCGCTGGCTCAGGCGGATGACGGGCGGCTGGACGATCTGTTCGCGGCGCTGCAACGCGCCGACGGGACCGATGCCCAGCAAATCGCGGGCAAGATCATCTCGGAATGGTCGAAATCAGGCTCTCCGGCGATGGACCTCTTGCTGGAACGAGGCCGCGCGGCGCTGGACGCGGGCGAAACGCACGAGGCCATCGGCCACTTCACGGCCCTGATCGACCATGCGCCCGGGTTTGCCGAAGCCTACAACGCCCGCGCCACCGCGTATTTCCAGGAAGGACAGTTCGGCCCGGCCCTGGCAGACCTTCAGCAGACGCTCGCGCTGAACCCGCGCCACTTCGGCGCGCTGACCGGGCTGGCGGTGATCCTGATGGACCTTGGCGCGGACGAGGCCGCGCTCGAGGCATGGCGTGAGGTCGAAGAGCTCTACCCCTCGAGCCCGCAGGTCGAAGCCGTCGTTCCGCAACTGGAGCGGTCGGTCGAGGGTCGCACGCTCTGACGGCTTGGCCGTCGCTTTCGTGCAACGGGTGATTCGCTCCCCGAGACGGCCCCTGACAACGGGGCGAAACTGTGCTCTCTTCAGGCCGGACCCGCGCGCAAAGACGCGGGCAGAGCAGATCGAGGCAATCATGAAACTTACACGACTTGCGGGCCTTGCCGCGCTTGGCTTTCTTGCGGTCGGACAGGCGCGGGCCGAGCCTGCGTCGCACGAGGACGGGCTGGGCTTCGGGATCATCCGGGACCTGACGCCAGTTCTCCGACCGGTCGTCCTGACTCCGAAGCCGAGCGAGGACAACAGCCCGAAGATCGAGCGGATCCAGATCGTGCGCAACGACGCCGCGCGCATGGAATGAGCCCCGTGCCGCCGTCCCTTTCGGGGCGGCGGTACAAGCAGGGCTTGTCCTTCGCCGCCAAGGACCTCACTTAAGGGGCGGGCGAGCAAGAGGACGCAATGGGACGGATTACGGCGGTCCTTGGCCCCACCAATACCGGCAAGACGCATTACGCGATCGAACGGATGCTGGGCTATCGCTCCGGCATCATCGGCCTGCCGCTGCGCCTTCTCGCGCGCGAGGTCTACGACAAGCTCGTCGGCCTGCGCGGTCCGTCGGTGGTGGCGCTGGTCACGGGCGAAGAACGCATCGTGCCCGAGCGGACGCAATATTGGGTGTGCACGGTCGAGGCGATGCCCGAGGCGATGGGCACCGATTTCCTTGCCATCGACGAGATCCAACTCTGCGCCGACCCCGAGCGCGGCCATGTCTTCACCGATCGCCTCCTGCGCGCCCGGGGGACGCACGAGACGCTGTTCCTGGGCGCCGAGACGATGCGCGGCGCAATCGCCGAGCTTGTTCCCGAAGCGTTCTTCATCAGGCGCGAGCGGTTCTCGACCCTGCTTTACACCGGCAGCCGCAAGATCAGCCGGATGAAGCCGCGCTCGGCCATCGTCGGGTTCTCGGTCGACAACGTCTATGCCATTGCCGAGCTTCTGCGCCGCCAGAAGGGCGGTGCTGCCGTCGTCATGGGCGCGCTCAGCCCGCGGACGCGGAACGCGCAGGTCGAGATGTACCAGAACGGCGATGTCGACTACCTCGTCGCGACGGATGCGATCGGGATGGGGCTGAACCTCGACATCGACCACGTCGCGTTCTCGGCGACGCGCAAGTTCGACGGGCGACGGATGCGCGACCTGCAACCTAACGAGCTTGCCCAGATCGCCGGGCGGGCAGGGCGCTATCAGAACGACGGCACCTTCGGCGTGACGGGCGAGGCGCCACCGCTCGAAGATGACGTGGCCGAGGCGATCTGCGACCACCGGTTCGCCCCGATCAAGCTTCTGCAATGGCGCAACGCGCGTTTGAACTTCGGGACGCCCGACGCGCTGATCGCCTCTCTCGAGCAACGGTCCGACCACCAACGATTGCAGCGGGCGCGCGAGGCGGACGACCTGTCCGCGCTCAAGACCCTGTCGGCGTTGCCCGATGTGGCGCAGGCATGCCGTGATGCGCCTGCCGTGAGACTGTTGTGGGACGTGTGCCGGATCCCCGATTTCCGCGGGATCAGCGCGTCCGAACATGCCGGTCTTCTCGAGACAATCTACGGTTTCCTGCACGAATTTGGCCGGGTCCCGGATGATTGGATGGCGCGGCAGGTCAAGCGGATCGATCGAACCGACGGAGATATCGACGCGTTGTCGAAACGCTTGGCGTATATCCGCACTTGGACGTATGTTGCACAGAGGAAGGGCTGGGTGGATGACGAGCGCCATTGGCGCGAAGCCACCCGCGCGGTAGAAGATCGACTGTCGGACGCCCTGCACGAGGCGCTGACGCAAAGATTCGTGGACCGGCGCACGAGTGTTCTCCTGCGGCGGCTCAAGCAGAAGGAGGCCATGGTGGCCGAAGTGAACGACAAGGGCGAGGTGACCGTCGAAGGTCAGTATGTGGGTCGGATCGAGGGATTCCGTTTCCGCCAGGACAAGGCGGGCAGCCCCGACGAAGCCAAGACGCTCCGGCAGGCCAGCGCCGCCGCGCTGGCGCCCCAGTTCCACCTGCGGGCGGATCGGTTCTACAACGCGCCCGATTCCGAGCTCGACTTCACCGAGCAGGGCGGCCTGATGTGGGGCTCTGACGCCGTGGGTCGCCTGACGAAGGGCGACGATCCGCTGAAGCCGCGCGCGCTGGCCTTCGTGGACGACGAGGCCGGCCCGGAGGTGCAGCAGAAGGTCGAGCGGCGCCTGCAGCATTTCATCGACCGCAAGATTGCCGCACAGTTCGAGCCGCTCCTGGCGATGCAGCGGGACGAGGCGCTGGAAGGTCTTGCCAAGGGCTTCGCCTACCGCCTGATCGAGACCATGGGCGTGATCACGCGCGGCGAGGTGGCGAACGAGGTCAAGGATCTCGACCAGGCCGCCCGCGGTCAACTGCGCAAGCACGGCGTGCGTTTCGGCCAGTTCACCGTCTTCCTTCCCGCGCTGCTCAAGCCCGCGCCGACGCGGCTGCGGCTGGTGCTGTGGTCGCTCCACCAGGGCTTCGACGAATTTCCCGAAAGCCCGCCACCGGGCCTGGTCACCATTCCCGCGGTTCAGGATGTTCCGGCCGGCACCTACACCATGGCGGGCTATCGGCTTGCAGGCGAGCGTGCGATCCGCATCGACATGCTCGAACGGCTGGCCGACCTGTTGCGTGCCAAGGATTCCCGTGCCGGGTTCGAGGCGTCACAGGACATGCTGTCGATCACCGGGATGACGCTCGAGCAGTTCTCGAAGCTGATGGAAGGGCTGGGCTACAAGTCCGAGCGGGGCGAGCGGGTAAAGGTCGCCGGCCCGAAGGACACTCCGCCCGCCAGCGCCGATCCCAAGGAGCAGCCCCCGGTAGAGCCGACTCCCGTACCAGACCCGGCCCCGGATGAGACCCCGCCGTCGAGCCCACCCGAGCGGCCGATGGACGTCCCTCCCGAAGGGCCGGCGCAGCCGCCGTCGGAAGTGCCGCCCGCGCCGGGCGGTCCGGGCACGGTGCCGACGGCCGAGGAGTCCCCTCAGGACGCCGATGTCGCTGCGGTAACGGACGAGGCTCTTTCGACCGCGCAGCCGGACGAGGCGGAACCGGTGATGGCCGAGCCCGAAGGGTCGTCCGATGCCCCCGAGAACGCCGACGTCGCTGCTGTCACGGACGAGGCTGCGTCCCCCGCCGCTCAAACGGACGAGACCGAGGTGTTCTACACCTTCACCTGGGGCGGTCGGGGCGAGCGCCGCGGCAACCGCCCGCGCGGCACCGACGAGCGTGGCCAGCAGGCGCGCCCCAAGGGCAAGCCGGGCGGCAACAAGGGTAAAAAGGGTCCGAAGGGCGACAAGCCGCAGAAGACCGAGGCGCGCCCGCCCCGCAGGGAAAAGCCGATCGACCCTTCGAACCCGTTTGCCGAGGCACTCATGGGGCTGAAGGGCAAGAACTGAGTGGAGGCCGCGTCTGCCATCCGGCTCGACAAATGGCTGTTCTTCGCGCGTTTCTTCAAGACGCGCAGCCTTGCCGCGAAGGTCGTGACGGATGGCGGCATCCGGGTAAATGGCCAGCGGGTCTCGAAGCCCTCGGCCAGCGTGCGGGTCGGCGACACACTGACCTTTACGCAGGGGCACAACGTCCGGGTGGTGATGGTGCGCGCTCCTGGCGAAAGGCGCGGTCCCGCCAGCGAGGCGCAGGCGCTTTACGAGGATCGCTCTCCGCCGCCCGCGCCCCGCGACCAGACGGCCCCGCGCGCCGAACCGGGCGGGCGCCCTACCAAGAAGGCACGCCGCGTGCTCGACCGTGACGCCGGGTGGCACGAGGCAGACTAGGCCGGGGCTCGATTAGGACGGGCCGCCGCTTGAACCTCGGGCGGCAAAGGTCTATGCCCGCGACGATTCCGATACGGGACCCATCATGACATACATCGTCAACGACAACTGCATCGCCTGCAAGTACACCGATTGCGTGGAAGTCTGCCCCGTGGACTGCTTCTACGAGGGCGAGAACATGCTGGTGATCCACCCGGACGAATGCATCGATTGCGGCGTCTGCGAGCCTGAATGCCCGGCCGACGCGATCCGCCCCGATACCGATCCCGAGGCGGAGAAATGGGTCGAGTTCAATCGGAAATACTCCGAGATGTGGCCCGTGATCGTCACCAAGAAGGACCCGCTGCCCGATGCCGAAGAGATGGATGGCAAGGAAGGCAAGATGGATCTCTTCTCGGAGGCGCCCGGCGAGGGCGGCTGAGCGCGTCGCACGAAGCGGCAGCGGACCCCGCTGGCGGAGGCCTGATTTTTGTGCTATGGTGTCCCTCACAGCAGCGAAATCGGGCGCGGATGCGTCCGAGCGGCGGGATATGTTTGTGTTCCCGGCGCTTTCGCGCGGCTGAGCCCCGGGGCCTGAGAAGGAACACTGTCTGCCATGAGCAAATCGAAGAAGCCGGAATTCCGTCCGAACGACTACGTCGTCTATCCCGCCCACGGCGTGGGTCAGATCCTCTCGATTGAGAAACAAGAGATCGCCGGGCTCGAGCTCGAGCTGTTCGTGATCTCGTTCGAGAAGGACAAGATGACGCTGCGCGTTCCGACGCACAAGGCGTCCGAGGTCGGGATGCGTCAACTTTCGTCGCCCGATGTCGTCACGAAGGCGATGGGGGTGCTGAAGGGCAAGGCCAAGGTCAAGAAGGCCATGTGGTCCCGCCGCGCGCAGGAATACGAACAGAAGATCAACTCGGGCGACCTGATCGCGATCGCCGAGGTGGTGCGCGACCTGCATCGCACCGATGATCAACGCGAGCAGTCGTATTCGGAGCGTCAGCTCTACGAGGCCGCACTCGAGCGTCTGGTTCGCGAGATCGCGGCCGTGTCCGGGGATGACGAGGGTGCCGCGCAGCGCCAGGTCGACTCGGTTCTCGAAGAGCGCAAGGCCGCCGCCGCCTGAACCGATCGTCCGTGGGAAATCGAAGGCCGCGCTCCGAAAGGGGCGCGGCCTTTTTCTTTGAGCGCGGTGCAGCGGCTTCGCGTGAGCCGAGCGCATTGGCGGCATCACGAGTCTTAAATCTGGGGAAGCGACAGAAAAATGGCAGCCCGTAGGGGAATCGAACCCCTCTTTCCAGGTTGAAAACCTGGCGTCCTAACCGATAGACGAACGGGCCATCCTGTCGTGAGCGGCTGTCTAAGGAAACTCGCTGGGGGGTGCAAGAGCGATTTTCGTGAAAGTTTCCTTCACCTCGCGGCAACTTTCTCTAGGCCGGCGCAGCGTCCTCGAGCCGGACCTGCGGGCGGGCGCGGCCTTGCCAGTGATTGATCTCGAGCCGTCCGGCGAGGTGGAAGCGGGCGCCGCCATGGCCTTCGAGTGCGGGACCCAGGGGGCCGTCGAAGGCGCCGAAGGCGATGGCGTCCACGCGGGGGCCCATGCCGTCGGTGAAGCTGATCTTCAGGTGGCTCTCGCCCACGCGCCGGGCCGACGTGACGCGGCAGTCGGGGAAGGCGAAGCGCGGGGCAGGGGAGCCCTGGCCGAAGGGGCCGGCGCGCTCGATCTCGTCGATAAGTTCGGTCGTCGCGGCACCGGGCATGAGCAGGGCGGAGACCTTGAGGCCGCGCGGCTCGCCCGCGGCCGCCCCCTGCCGCGCGAGCAGGTCGCCAAGGCGGGCCATGGCGTCCTCGATCCGATCCTCGGCGACGGTCAGGCCGGCGGCCATGCGGTGGCCACCGCCCTTCAGAAGCAGGCCCTCCTGCGCGAGGCGGTGGATCGCGGCGCCCAGGTCGACGCCGGCGATGGACCGGGCCGAGCCCTTGCCGATGCCGTCGGCCACGCCGATCACCACCGCCGGGCGGCCGGTCGCCTCTTTCAAGCGCGCCGCGACGATGCCGACGACGCCGGGGTGCCAGTCGGCGCCCGCGGCCCAGACGAGGGGGCCGTCGACGCCGCGGGTCTCGGCCTGGGCGAGGGCGGCGTCGCGCACGGCGTTCTCGACCTCGCGCCGGTCGGTGTTGAACTGGTCCAGCCGTTCGGCCAGCGAGGCGGCCTCGTCCGGGCAGGCGGTTGACAGCAGCCGCGCGCCCAGATCGGCGCGTCCGACGCGGCCGCCGGCATTGATCCGCGGTCCCAGCACATAGCCCAGGTGATAGGCCGAGGGCGCGACCGTCAGGCGCGCGATGTCAGACAGCGCGGCGAGGCCGGGACGGGCGCGGCGGTGCATGATGTCGAGGCCCCGCCGCACCAGCGCGCGGTTCACTCCGACAAGCGGCGCGACATCGGCCACGGTGGCAAGCGCCACCAGGTCGAGCATCGCCATCAGGTCCGGCCCGCGCGTTCCGCCTTCGCGCAGTCGACGGTTGGCCTCGACCAGCAGCAGGAACACGACCGCAGCGGCGCAGAGATGGCCCAGGTCGCCGCTTTCATCCTGCCGGTTGGGGTTCACCACGGCGATGGCGTCGGGCAGGGTCTCGGTGCCCAGGTGGTGGTCGAGGACGATCACGTCAGCACCGACGGCGGCGGCGATCGGGCCGTGGGACAGGGTGCCGCAGTCGACGCAGACGATCAGGTCGTGGTCGGCGGCGAGCTGCTCCATGGCGGCCTCGTTCGGACCATAGCCCTCGTCGATCCGGTCGGGAATGTAGAGCGTCGGGTCGAGCCCGAGGGCGCGCAGCCAGATCAGGAGCAGCGCCGAAGAGGCCGCGCCGTCGACGTCGTAATCTCCGAAGACGGCAACCCGTTCGCGGCGGGCGACGGCTTGCAGCACCCGCTCGGCCGCGGGGGCCATGTCGCGCAGGGTCAGCGGGTCGGGCAGCAGGTCCTTGATCGACGGCGCAAGGTAGCCCGCAGCGCCCTCGGGCGCGATGCCGGCGCGGCAGAGGACGCGCGCGACGGGGTCGGGCAGGTCGGTTTCCTGGCACATCGCTTCGGCCAGGCGGTCGTCCTCGGCCGTGGGGCCGATCCAGCGGCGGCCGGTGAGGGAGCTTTCGACGCCCAGGAAGGCCCGTGTGATCTCGTCGCGCGGCACGGCATATCTCGTTCATCCGGGAAGTCCCGCCACCATATCGCGGAGTTCCGCCGCAAGGAAGGGTGTCCCTCGGGGATTGCTTGGCACCATCCGTCGCCGGGCGTATGCCTGAACACATGAGTATGAGTGATCCAGCCAACATCGCGCGTGCGATCGCCATTTGCCTGCTGGCCGCCGGCCCCGCGGCGGCACAGAGCCTGTGTGGAAATGGCGATTCCGAGGCGGTTCTGGACGCGATCGAGGGGCGTTGGACGGCACAGGAAAAGATCGCCCTCGAGTCCCATGCCGACAGCTATTTCCGCGCACCCGATCCCGCCCCGGTCGTGATCCGCGACGGCCGGATCGAGTCGGCCTTCCTCGACAGTCTGCAGGGTCAGCCGCTCGACCTCGCGCTTGCCGACGGGCCGATCTACGACACGGATGCGGTGGACGCGCTGCTCGAGGACACCCGCAACCAGACGCTGGCCGACCTCCTGTCCGACACGCCCTGCGGTCCCGAGGATCTGCCGCAGCTCGTCGCGCACGTCCCCGATACCGAGGGGATCAGCGCCGGCGGGACCGTCACGCTGATCCCCTACTTCGAGGACCGGATGCTGATGGTCACCGAACTCGAGCTTTCCAGCCCGGAAGCGCTTCTGTTCATGGCCGGCGTCGCCTACATGACCCCCTCGGATCCCGACTGACCGCTTGCGTCCAGAGCGACGCGAAGGCAGTGTCGGTCGGCTGATCGGACCAGCTTGCGAAACGGACGGCGTGCCCCCACATCTGTCCCGTCACCGGAGGACCCGGGCCGTTGCCGCGAAGCGGGACGCGTGGTCCTTGCCAAGAAGGATAACTTGATGACCGAGCATACCTATCCTGTCCTGCCCCTGCGCGACATCGTGGTGTTCCCCCACATGATCGTGCCGCTCTTCGTCGGCCGCGAGAAATCCGTCCGCGCGCTGGAAGAGGTGATGGCGGACGACAAGCAGATCCTGCTGGCGAGCCAGATCGACCCCGGGCAGGACGATCCCGACTCCGACGGGATCTATACGTCGGGCGTACTGGCGAATGTGCTGCAGCTGCTGAAACTGCCCGACGGCACCGTGAAGGTGCTGGTCGAAGGCCGCGCCCGCGTGCGCATCACCGAATTCGTCGAGAACGATCGCTTCTTCGAAGCCGAAGCCGAGGAACTGACCGAGGCGGTCGGTGACGAAGAGGCCGTCGTCGCGCTGCTGCGCTCGGTCGGCGAAGAGTTCGAGAAATACGCCCGGGTAAAGAAGAACATCCCCGAAGAGGCGCTTGCCGCCGTGGGCGAGACCAACGATCCCGCGAAGCTGGCCGACCTGGTGGCGGGCCATCTGGGCGTCGAAGTGGCGCAGAAGCAGGAACTTCTGGAGACGCTCGACATCTCGCAGCGGCTGGAGAAGGTCTACGGCCTGATGCAGGGCGAGGTTTCGGTCCTGCAGGTCGAGAAGAAGATCAAGACCCGCGTGAAATCCCAGATGGAGCGCACGCAGCGCGAGTATTACCTGAATGAGCAGATGAAGGCCATTCAGAAGGAGCTGGGCGACGGCGAGGACGGCGAAGGCGAAGTGGCCGAGCTGGAGAAGCGCATCTCCGAGACCAAGCTGTCGAAGGAAGCGCGCGACAAGGCCGAGGCCGAGCTGAAGAAGCTCAAGAACATGTCGCCCATGTCGGCCGAGGCGACGGTCGTGCGCAACTACCTCGACTGGATGCTGTCCATCCCGTGGGGCGACAAGTCGCGGGTCAAGAAGGATCTGACCCGGGCGCAGAAGGTGCTGGATGACGATCACTACAGCCTGGACAAGGTGAAGGAGCGGATCGTCGAGTATCTGGCGGTCCAGCAGCGGTCGAAGAAGCTGAAGGGGCCGATCATGTGCCTCGTCGGCCCTCCGGGCGTGGGCAAGACGTCGCTCGGCAAGTCGGTCGCGAAGGCCACGGGGCGCGAGTTCATCCGCATCTCGCTTGGCGGCGTGCGGGACGAGTCCGAGATCCGTGGCCACCGCCGGACCTATATCGGCTCGATGCCCGGCAAGATCATCCAGGCGTTGAAGAAGGCGAAGACCACGAACCCCCTCATCCTGCTCGACGAGATCGACAAGATGGGCCAGGACTTCCGTGGCGACCCCGCTTCGGCGATGCTGGAAGTGCTCGACCCCGAGCAGAACTCGACCTTCGTGGACCACTATCTCGAGGTGGAATACGACCTCTCGGACGTGATGTTCCTGACCACGGCGAACTCCTACAACATGCCGGGGCCGCTTCTGGACCGGATGGAGATCATCCCGCTGGCCGGCTACACCGAGGACGAGAAGGCCGAGATCGCCAAGCGTCACCTGATCGCCAAGGTGGTCGAGAACCACGGCCTGAAGAAAGGCGAATTCGAGGTCACCGACGAGGCGCTGACGGCCATCATCCGCACCTACACCCGCGAGGCAGGCGTGCGGAACCTCGAGCGCGAGCTGGCGAAACTGGCCCGCAAGGCCACGACCCAGATCGTCAAGAAAGAGGTCGAGAAGGTCGTCGTCACGCCCGAGAACCTGTCGGATTTCCTCGGCGTGCCGCGGCACCGCTATGGCTTGGCCGAGGAAGAGGACCAGATCGGCGTGGTCACGGGGCTGGCCTACACCAGCGTCGGCGGGGAGCTTCTGAACATCGAGGCGCTGCGCCTGCCGGGCAAGGGGCGGATGAAGACCACCGGCAAGCTGGGCGACGTGATGAAGGAGTCGATCGACGCGGCCTCCAGCTTCGTCCGGTCGATCTCGCCCCGGATCGGGGTGAAGCCGCCGAAATTCGACACGCTGGACATTCACGTCCACGTGCCGGAGGGCGCGACGCCGAAGGACGGCCCCTCGGCAGGTCTGGCGATGGTGACGTCCATCGTGTCGGTGCTGACCCAGATCCCGGTCCGCAAGGATATCGCCATGACGGGCGAGGTGACGCTGCGCGGCAACGCGCTGCCGATCGGGGGCCTGAAGGAAAAACTGCTCGCGGCCCTTCGTGGCGGCATCAAGACGGTGCTGATCCCGAAGGAGAATGAGAAGGACCTGGCGGACATCCCCGACAACGTGAAGGAGGGGCTGCAGATCATCCCCGTTTCCCACGTGAACGAGGTTCTCGAGCATGCGCTCGTGCGCAAGCCCGAGCCGGTCGAGTGGGACGAGGCAGCGCAGGAAGCGGCCGACGCCGATCGCGCGGCCCGCTCCGCCGCGGCCGAGAACGCGGCGCATCTGCCGCACTGATCCCGGAGCGGGCGCTCCCGCCCGGTCCGACACTTCGACGGCGCGTCGCTTGGGCGGCGCGCCGTTTCTTTTTGAAGCGCTTGCCCGCACTGCCCCGTTGGCGGATGTGCTGCGTGGGGCAAAGCAGAAGGACCTACTGACCCCGATCAAGCTCCGATGCGAAGGAGGCGGATTGTCAGGAATTTGCCTGCCATCGGAGCGATAGAACCTTGCGGCCCTTTACCGACCGCGATACAGAACGCGCCACCGGGCGGTTAGCTCAGCGGTAGAGCACTTCGTTCACACCGAAGGGGTCACTGGTTCGATCCCAGTACCGCCCACCATTCGTACCCCTTGTTCCGATGGGGGTTTCGCGCCGAAATGCCGTCGGGCGAGCAGCCAAGCATTGGCTTCCGCCGCCCGCGAAGCTGGCGATGATCAGACATCATCCTGCCGTGTGCGCCCGCGCGGCATGACGAACATCGGGAACATCCGGTCGTCCCACCGGCGGCGCTGGCTCGGGACTCGAGCATCGCCGTCTCGTGCCTCTGATGGCCTTCGACTAGCCAATGACGTTTGCGGCAACGCGTGCTTTCGTTGCCCGCCGGGCGTTGCGGCCATGTCGCGGGCTTCCAGGCCGATCGGTGGCAAACAAGGAAAATGCGCTCAAGTTTCAGACGACCGAACCAGACGCGGAGGTACAAAGGACCGGCGGGGCGGGAACGTCGTCGATAGCGTAGGTAAATCCGCACGGCGTTTCAGGTTCCCCCCAGCGCCTGGGAACCCAGAACCCGTTCCAAGCGCAACCGACGCGCAGTGGCAAGACGCGCGAGGGGAAAGAGAACCCCGGCCGGCCAGCACTCCCACCAAGAGGTGCACCCATAGGGAGGTTACGCAGACCTGCTGCAGGCGATTCGGAAGGCTGCTGAGAGTATCGTGTGACTCAGGTCGATGAACGTGCCCAGATCATTCCCAGCACGTGAAAAGGTGCATTGCGGCGAGCTCCAAGGAACAACGGCCTCGTCTCTTCGGAGACGGGGCAGTGTCAGGTAAATCGCGATAGCCACAGCGGCGAGACACGCGAATGACGCTTCGGGAAAGCGCAAAACAAGTGGAACTGCCAGAGCCGCTGCCGAACAGAGCAGGAAGAGTGCCCACAGAAACCAGTAGTGCTTGTAGGGCGGGAGCGGCCCCCGAGGAATGGCGCGACAGGATTGTTCGCTGCGTTGTCCGGAAGCATCAACGCCGCGGCAAATATCCCCGTCGACAGTGCAAGCGGCCAAAGGAGCCTTTGCGCACGCTTGCCAACAGAAAACGCACCGTCTTTCGAGAAAGGCGCGGCCGAGCCGGTCGTGCCTGTGTGGCTTTGCGCCCCTGTCGCCGGGGCGCGGGACATCCTACAAGGTGATGGCACCACATCACTCGGAAGGTCCCCATGTATCTGACAATGAACCGTTTCAAGGTCACTCGCGGCCAGGAAGAGACCTTTGAGGAGATTTGGGCCAGCCGCGACAGCCATCTGAAAGAGGTCGAGGGCTTCGTCGCCTTTCACCTGATGAAGGGCGAGACGAACGAGGATCACACGCTCTACGCCAGCCATACCACCTGGAAAAGCCGCGAGGCGTTCGAGACCTGGACCCGCTCGGACGCATTCCGCAAGGCGCATTCCGGGGTGCGCCCCCAGACGGACCTCTATCTCGGGCCGCCGAAGCTCGAAATCTTCGAGAGTGTCCAGAGCGTTACCTGAGCCTGCGTCGCGCGGCGGGGCCTGACATAGCTCACCTGAAGGCGAGCACCGATCGAGCCTACCTCGCCCCCTAGCGCGACGCCGGATCGGTCTGCGACCCACGCGGGCGGCAACGGTTCCTCCACGGGCCGACATGGGCACCGCCGAAGCTCTGGCCGAGGGGGCGGACTCCCGATGCGTGCGCACCTCTTGGAGCGGGGTTCACGGTGGACTCGTCGCTGCAATTCCACCGAATTCCCGAGGACGAGTTACCGGGTGGACGGATTGCCCCAGCCTCGGGCGGGGCGGCGGCGATGGCGGGGATGAGCTGCCGGCGGAGCTGAGGATCGGGGGGCGGGGATGACCCGCCCCGCGTGGTCATTCGGCGGGCGCCGCGCGGGCATCCTCGGGCTCGGTGGACTCGCCGATGTCTTCGGCACTGCCGGGAAGCTCGTTGGGCATGTTGTGGTCCGCCTCGACGTCCGTACGGTAGCGCAGGTTGTGGCGGTGGACGATCAGCGGGTCCCAGGCAAGCGCGCGCCACAATCCGTAGGTGATGAGCACCACGACGATGGCAAAGGGGAAGCCCGCCACCACCGCCGCCGCCTGAAGGGCCGACAGGCCGCCGGCGAGCAGCAGGACCGACGCGACGCACCCCTCGGCAACAGCCCAGAACACGCGCTGGACCTTCGGGGGATCGGGGTCCCCGCCCGCAGTCAGCATGTCGATCACAAAGCTGCCCGAGTCCGACGAGGTGACGAACCACAACACGATCAGCACCACGGCGAAGATGGACGTCACGCTTGCCAGCGGGAAATACTCGAGCAAGGCGAACATCGTGTTGCCGTAGCCTTCTTGCGTGGCCTCGATCAGGGTCTGGTCGCCGCCGAGCGAGATGTCGATGGCAACGCCGCCGAAGGCCGAGAACCAGAAGAACATGATCGTGCAAGGCAGCAGCATCACGCCCGCTACGAACTCGCGGATCGTGCGCCCGCGCGAGATGCGGGCGATGAACACGCCCACGAAGGGGGCCCAGCTGATCCACCACGCCCAGTAGAAGATCGTCCAGGCGTTCTGCCAGTTTCCGCCGCTCCACCCTTCGGTCCAGGTGCCGAGATCGACGAGCTTGGCAATGTAGTTGCCGTAATTCTCGATGAAACTGTCGAGGATGAAGAGCGTCGGTCCCACGATCATCATGAAGGCCAGAAGCACCATCGAAAGTATGACGTTGATGTTCGACAGCCGCTTGATGCCGCCGTCGAGGCCGGCGACCACCGACAGCGTCGCCATGGCCGTGATGACTGCGATCACGATGATCTGCACCCAGACGCTGTTTTCGATCCCGAAGACCACCCCGAGCCCGTCATTGATCTGGATCGCGCCGAGGCCGAGCGAGGTGACGATGCCGAACATCGTGCCGAACACTGCCAGCGTGTCCACCACGTCGCCCCAGAACCCGTAGATGCGGTCTCCGATCAGCGGATAGAGCGACGAGCGGATCGACAGGGGCAGGCCCTTGCGGAAGTGGAAATAGGCGAGGCTGAGCGCGACGACGGCATAGATCGCCCAGGCGTGGAACCCCCAGTGGAGGAACGTGATCGCCATGGCCTCTTGCGCGGCGGCCTGCGTCTCGGGCTCGAGCCGGGGGGGCGCGAAGAAGTGGTACATCGGTTCGGCCACGCCCCAGTAGATGAGGCCGATGCCGATTCCGGCCGAGAACAGCATCGCCGTCCACGAGAACAGGTCGTATTCGGGGGACTCGTCCATGTAGCCGAGGCGGATGTCCCCGTACGGCCCGAACCCGAGGAAGATGACGAAGAGAAGAAGCGCGTTGACGAGGACGATCAGCGTCCAGCCGAGATAGGTGGTCAGCGCCGATTGCAGGCCGGTGAAGATCGTGTTGGCCGTGTCCGAGAAGATCGCGCCGAACAGGATGAAGGCGACGATCAGGATGGCGGAGGTGGCGAAGACGGGGCGATGAACCTTGGGAAAGATCCAGAGCCGGCTCTGGGTGATCTGCTGTTTCATCTCGCTCCTGGCATTGGTCGGCCTGGGCCCGCTACGGCCGGTTTCGGCTGATGTAGCGTGCAGAGGCATCGACACAAACGCAAGGTGACCGAGAGTCAGATCGTGGCTGCGGCGTGATTGGCTGGGAAGATCGTTATCGAGGGAGCACGCCAGCGACGCGGCGAAACGGTGAGCGCGTGCCAGGTGAAGCTGCCGGGCGCCAGCCGCTGCCGGGTCGGCTGCCAGAAGACCGACGACACGGGGAACCGCCCGATCAGGCGGCGCACGACCTGGAAGCAAAGCTGCCGACCGAGGCCTCCAACCGCGTCGCAGGTGACGGTGACTTGCCACGCGCCATCGTCGTGCAAGCGGCCGAGAAGTTCGAGATCGCCGTGGTCGGTGGCATAGCGGATGCTATCGCCCGACAGGCCGAGATCGAGCGCGCTGATCGAGGCGCCGGTCCGGGACAGCACGCCGCCGATGAGGGCAGGCAGATCGTAGAATCCCGCCGCCTCGTTACTGGCGAACGCGATCATGGCTGAGGTCTTGTGAGAAGCGTCGGTCACGGTGTTCCCCCTGCTGTGTCGCGCCAGATCCCAGGCGTGACGGCTAAGCAGAGCATTCCAGCGACCCGTTTACATTTCGTTCTCATCACCGCGCGGAGCGCGGAAACGGGAAAGGGGCGCCACTGCGGACGCCCCTCAATAGCTTTCCGGTTGGCCGGTTCAGCAGCTGTAATACATCTTGAACTCGATCGGGTGCGGCGTGTGCTCGTAGGCGTAGATCTCTTGCCACTTGAGATCCATGTAGCCCTGGATCTGGTCCTTCGTGAAAACATCGCCGGCGGTCAGGAAGTCCATGTCGGCCTCGAGCTCGGTCATCGCCTCACGCAGGCTGTGGCAGACCGTCGGGATGCCTTTCAGCTCTTCGGGGGGCAGATCGTAGAGATCCTTGTCCATGGCTTCGCCCGGATTGATCTTGTTCTTGATCCCGTCGAGGCCGGCCATCAGAAGCGCCGCGAAGCACAGGTAGGGGTTCGCGGCCGGGTCGGGGAAGCGGGCCTCGACGCGCTTGGCCTTGGGCGACTCGGCCCACGGAATACGGACGCAGCCCGAGCGGTTGCGGGCCGAGTAGGCGCGCAGGACGGGGGCCTCGAAGCCGGGGATCAGGCGCTTGTACGAGTTCGTCGTCGGGTTGGTGAACGCGTTCAGGGCCTTGGCGTGCTTCAGGATCCCGCCGATATACCACAGCGCCTCGTCCGACAGGTCGGCATACTTGTCGCCCGCGAACAGCGGCTTGCCGTCCTTCCAGATCGACATGTTGACGTGCATCCCGGTGCCGTTGTCGCCCGCGATGGGCTTGGGCATGAACGTGGCCGACTTGCCGTAGGCGTGGGCAACGTTCTGGATGACGTACTTGTACTTCTGAAGCTGGTCGGCCTGGTCGGTCAGGGTCCCGAAGATCAGGCCCAGCTCGTGCTGGCAGGACGCGACCTCGTGGTGGTGCTTGTCGACCTTCATGCCCATGCGCTTCATCGTCGACAGCATTTCCGAGCGCAGGTCCTGCGCGTCGTCCACCGGGTTCACCGGAAAGTAGCCGCCCTTGATGCCGGGACGGTGGCCCATGTTGCCGCTCTCGAACTCGGCGTCGCTGTTCCACGCACCGTCGGCGGCGTCGACCTGGTAGGACACCTTGTTCATCGAGACCGAGTAGCGGACGTCGTCGAACAGGAAGAACTCGGCCTCGGGGCCCATATAGGCGGTGTCGCCGATGCCGGACGCCTTGAGGTATTCCTCGGCGTTGCGCGCGGTGCCGCGCGGGTCGCGGTCATAGCGCTCCATCGTGTCGGGTTCGTACACGGTGCAGTGAACGGCGAGTGTCTTCTCGGCGTAGAACGGGTCCATGTAGGCCGATGCCGGATCGGGCATCAGTTTCATGTCGGACTGGTCGATGCTCTTCCAGCCGGCGATCGAAGAGCCGTCGAACATGAAGCCTTCGTCCAGGAAATCCTCGTCCACCTGGTCGGCCATCACCGTCACGTGCTGCAGCGTGCCGCGCGGGTCGGTAAAGCGGATGTCGACGTATTCGACGCCTTCATCCTTGATGGTCTTCAGCATGTCTTCCTTGCTCATGGGTCTCTCTCTGTTTGGTATGTCGCGGTCAGGCTTACAGCGCGTCCGAGCCGGTCTCGCCGGTTCGGATGCGGATCGCCTGTTCGACGGGGGATACGAAAATCTTTCCGTCGCCGATCTTGTCGGTCTTTGCGGCGCTCACGATGGCTTCGATGGCGGCGTCGACCTGATTGTCGTCAAGGACGACCTCGATCTTCACCTTGGGCAGGAAATCCACCACGTATTCGGCGCCGCGATAGAGTTCGGTATGGCCCTTCTGCCGGCCAAAGCCCTTCACCTCGAGGACAGAGAGGCCCTGGATGCCCACATCCTGAAGCGCTTCCTTCACCTCGTCGAGTTTGAAGGGTTTGATGATCGCCTCGATCTTCTTCATCTGGCCGATTCCTCCGGTCTCGGGTTCATTGGGGTCAGACCACTTCCCGCGTCGTCTCTCAATCGGGGACCCGAGCGGGACGTGGCCGGCGTCGCTGCCTTCGTAGGGGTTGCCTGAATTTTGTGCAATGTGATTGTCTTTGCGCCTGTTTTGGAAAGGAAAGCCATGCCGCGTCTGCTGTCTGCCGAAGAGATGCGCGAAATCGAGAGTGCTGCCATGGATTCAGGCAGCGTCACCGGCCGCGCCCTGATGGAGCGGGCCGGGCAGGGGGCGGTCGCCGCCGCGCTGTCCCGCTGGCCCGACCTTGCCTCCCGAGCGCACCGCGCCGTCATCCTCTGCGGTCCCGGGAACAACGGTGGAGACGGGTTCGTCGTGGCGCGCCTGTTGGCCGGGCGGGGCTGGGAGGTGCGCGTGCTTCTGATGGGCGATCCGGCGGGACTGCCGCCGGATGCGCGGGCCAACCACGACCTCTGGGCCGGCATCGGACCGGTCGAAGAGATGACCCAGGCGGTTCGGGACAAGCCGGACCTCGTGGTCGATGCGATCTTCGGCACCGGCCTCTCCCGTCCGTTCGAGGCCGAGGGCATCACGGCCGCCTTGGCCGACATGGCCGAAGGGGAAGCGGTGCGGGTGCTGGCGCTCGACATGCCGTCGGGGTGGTGCTCGGACAGCGGGCGGTGGCTGGGCGAGGGGATAACGCCCACCCGCGCGAACCTGACCGTCGCCTTCCACGCAGCCAAGCGGGGGCACTACCTAGGTGACGCGCCCGAGGCCTGCGGAGCGCTTGCCGTTGTCGAGATCGGGCTGGACGAAAGCGAGGCGGGCGTCTCGCTCGTGTCCGCGCCGCCGGCCCGACGGCTGATGAAGCAAGGCGGGCACAAGTATGGTTACGGCCACGCGCTGATCCTTGGCGGCGGCGTCGGCAAGGGCGGTGCGGCCCGAATGGCCGCGCGCGGGGCGCTTCGGATCGGCGCAGGGCTGGTGACGCTGGCCGTGCCCGGCGCGGCGCTGCAGGAGAACGCCGCCCGACTCGATGCGGTGATGCTGACGCGCATGAACGATGTCCGGGACCTGGCCGAGATCCTCGAGGACGACCGTCTGAACGCGCTCTGCCTCGGGCCGGGGCTGGGGCATGGCGGCGGGACGCGGGCGCTGGTGCACGCGGCGCTCGAGGTCGAGCGGCCGGTGGTACTGGACGCCGATGCCATGACCAGCTTCGAGGAGGACCCCGAAGAACTGTTTGACGCGCTTCACCTCGGCGTCGTGCTGACGCCGCATATGGGCGAGTTCGCCCGGCTCTTCCCCGACCTCGCCGCGCCGCTGAAGGAAAGCCCCGAGGCCGGTCCCGCCTACTCGCGCCTGGACGCTGCGCGCCTCGCGGCGGAACGGGCGGGCTGCACCATCCTGTTGAAAGGTCCCGACACGATCATCGCGAATGCCGAAAGCGCCGCACTCCATGGGGCGTTCTACGACCGCGCGGCACCGTGGCTGGCCACCGCGGGGGCGGGGGACACGCTGGCCGGGTTCATAACCGGCCTTCTGGCGCGCGATGACGACCCGTTCTTCGCCGCCACCGCCGCCACATGGCTGCACGCGGACTGCGCGCGGGATTTCGGCCCCGGCCTCATCGCCGAGGATCTGCCCGAGCGCCTGCCGCGCGTGCTGGCGCGGCTCGCTTAGGCCGCGTTATTCAACCGTGACCGACTTCGCCAGGTTACGCGGCTGGTCGGCATCGGTGCCCTTCGCGATCGCCGTGTGGTAGGCGATCATCTGTGCCGGCACCGCATAGACGATGGGCGCCCAGAGCGGGGGCACGCGCGGCATCTCGATCGTGCGCCACGCCTCGTCGTCCTTCGACAGCCCCTCGGCATCGGACACGAGCACGACCCGGCCGCCGCGGGCCAGCACCTCCTGCATGTTCGACACGGTCTTGCCGAACAGGTGGTCGGTGGGCGCGAAGACGATGATCGGCACGGTCTCGTCCACCAGCGCGATCGGGCCGTGCTTCAGCTCTCCGCTCGCGTAGCCTTCGGCGTGGATGTAGCTGATCTCCTTCAGCTTCAGCGCCCCTTCGAGCGCCAGCGGATAGAGCGCGCCCCGACCCAGGAACAGCACGTCGCGCGTCTCGGCCAGCCGTCGGGCGATGTCCTTCACCCGGTCCTCTGTCGCGATCGCCTGGCTGACGAGGGCCGGCATCCTCCGCAGATCGGCCAGGTGGGCCGCGGCCGCGTCGGGCGTGATCTCCTTGCGGTCGAGGGCTGCACGAAGCGCCAGCACGGCCAGTACCGTCAGCTGGCAGGTGAACGCCTTGGTCGAGGCCACGCCGATCTCGACCCCGGCAAGGATCGGCAGGGCGGTGCCTGCCTCGCGCGCGATGGACGAGCCCGCGACGTTCACGATGGCGACCGTTTTGGCCTTGTCCTTGCAGTAGCGCAGGGCGGCCAGCGTGTCGGCCGTCTCGCCCGACTGGCTGACGAAGATCGCCATGGTGTTCTCGCCCATGGGCGGCTCGCGGTAGCGGAACTCGGACGCGACGTCGATCTCGACCGGAACGCGGGCCAGCGCCTCGAACCAGTATTTCGCGACGTGGCAGGCGTAGGAGGCCGTGCCGCAGGCCACCATCACGATCCGGTCGACCCCGGCGAAATCGATCTGCCCTTCCTTCAGGCGTATCGCGTCGCCATCGAGGTAATGGTCGAGGCAGGCGGCGATCACGGCGGGCTGCTCGTGGATCTCCTTTGCCATGAAGTGCCGGTGGCCGCCCTTGTCGACCTGCGCAGCGGACTCGGCGATGCGGGTCTCGGGGCGCACGACCTCGTTGCCGGCCTCGTCGAAGATGTGGCTCTCGGTCCGGGTCAGGACGGCCCAGTCGCCTTCCTCGAGGTAGATCAGCCGGTCGGTCAGCGGGGCCAGGGCGATGGCGTCCGATCCGACGAACGCCTCGTGGCCGTTATGCGCGATGGCGAGGGGCGAGCCCTTGCGCGCCGCGATCATCAGGTCGTCCTCGCCGTCGAAGAGGAAGGCCAGCGCGAAGGCCCCTTCGAGCCGTGCGAGGGTGCGCTTCACCGCCTCGACGGGGGTCGCGCCGCGGTCGAGGTGGGACTTGCACAGAAGGGCGACGATCTCGGTATCGGTTTCGGATTCCGCGCCGTAGTTGGCGGCGGTCAGCTCTTTGCGCAGGGTCGAGAAGTTCTCGATGATGCCATTGTGGACCACGGCCACCGAGCCCGCGCGATGGGGGTGGGCGTTGACCTCGGTCGGCTTGCCGTGGGTGGCCCAGCGGGTGTGGCCGATCCCGGACTTGCCAGGCAGCGGGTGGTGGACGAGCGTATCGCTCAGGTTGACCAGCTTGCCCACGGCGCGGCGGCGGTCGAGGGCGCCGTCGTTGATCGTCGCGATCCCGGCGCTGTCATAGCCGCGATACTCGAGCCGGCGCAGCGCTTCGAGGATGGTGGGCGAGACTTCGTGCTCGCCCAGAATGCCGACAATCCCGCACATCAGTTGGTCCTCTTGCTCTTTGCCGACCGCAGCTTGGTCATCAGTTTCCGGGCCAGCCCCTCTTTCACCACCTGCCGCGCCCGGCCGAGGGCAAGGGCCCCGTCCGGCACGTCGCTGGTGATGACCGAGCCCGAGCCGGTCATCGCCTCGGCACCCACACGGATCGGCGCCACCAGCATGGTGGACGAGCCGATGAACGCGCGCGCGCCGATCTCGGTCCGGTGCTTGAACACGCCGTCGTAGTTGCAGGTCACGGTGCCCGCGCCGATATTCGCTCCCTCGCCTACGGTGGCATCGCCGATATAGGTCAGGTGGTTCACCTTGGCGCCTTCGCCGATCTCGGCCGACTTGATCTCGACGAAGTTGCCGACCTTCGAGTCGTTCCCAAGCTCGGCCCCGGGGCGCAGGCGGGCATAGGGGCCGACCACTGCTCGGGCGCCGACATGGCAGCCTTCGAGATGGCTGAAGGCGCGGATCGTGGCGCCGGATTCCACGGTGACGTCCGGGCCGAAGACGACATGCGGCTCGATGAGCGCGTCGCGGCCCAGGTGGGTGTCGTAGGCGAAGAAGACGGTGTCGGGGGCGGTCAGGGTCACGCCGTCCTCGAGCGCCTCGGCCCGGCGGCGGGCCTGGAAGATCGCCTCGCCCCGCGCGAGCTCGGCGCGGGTGTTGATGCCCATGGTCTCGGACTCGTCGCAGGTGACGGCGGCGCAGCGCAGGCCGCGGTCGCGCGCGATGCCCACGATGTCGGTGAGGTAGAATTCTCCGCTGGCATTGTCGTTGCCGACCGCGTCGATCAGGTCGAACAGGACCTCGGCATCCGCGCAGATGACCCCCGAGTTGCACAGGGTGATCGCGCGCTCGGCCTCGGTCGCGTCCTTGTATTCGACGATGCGGGTCAGGTCGCCGCCCTCCACCACCAGCCGACCGTAGCGGCCCGGATCGGCAGCCTCGAAGCCCAGCACCACGACCGCGGCACCGCCCGTGCGGGCGGCGGCCATCATCGACAGGGTCTCGGGCCGGATGAACGGGGTATCGCCATACAGGATGAAGACGTCGCCGGTGGCATCCTTCAGCGCCTCGCGGGCCTGCGCGACGGCATGGGCGGTGCCAAGCTGTTCTTCCTGCAGGACCACGCTCAGGCCCTCGTCATGCTCGGCGGCTTCGGCGCGCACCGCTTCGGCGCCGACGCCTGCGACCAGGACGCGGCGATCCGGGTCGAGCGCCGCACCCGCCCGAAGCGCGTGAACGAAAAGCGGCGCGTGGCCGACACGGTGCAAGACCTTGGGCAGGTCCGACATCATCCGAGAGCCCTGGCCCGCGGCCAGGACGATCAGGTGAGAGGGCATGTGTGGGCCTTTCCTTCTGCTAGCCGGCGTTCTACGCCTCTGCGCAAAAGGTTAAAATAGCGCCGCGATCAACCCCGATTGCGCCTCGTTACAAAAAGGATGGAAGCCCGCATGCGCACGGTCGTGTTCGATCTGGACGGAACGCTCGTCGATACCTCTGCCGATCTGGTCGCGGCCGCCAACGCCTGTTTCCGCGCGCGGGGTCTCGGCGATGTGCTGGACCCCGAAGCCGACGCTGCGGTCGCCTTCCGGGGCGGGCGGGCGATGCTGACCGAAGGGTTCTCGCGCTGCGGCGCCGGCGGGAATGCCGAGATCGAGGCCGACTACCCCAAGCTGCTCGAAGCCTACGGCGCCGCTATCGCGGTGCACTCGCGCCCCTACGATGGCGCCTGGGGCGCCGTCGAGACGCTCAAGAACCGCGGCTTCGCCGTGGCGATCTGCACCAACAAGCCCGAGCGGTTCGCGATCCGCCTGATGGAAGAGATGGGCACGTTCCACGTCCTGCCGACCATCGTGGGGGCCGACACGCTGCCCGTCCGCAAGCCCGACCCCGAGACGTACCTAGAGGCCGTCCGGCGGGCCGGCGGCGATCCGGCGCGGTCGATCTTCGTCGGCGATACCGAGACGGACGTGAACACGGCCCGCGCCGCCGGCGTCCCGATCGTGCTGGTCGGTTTCGGCCCCGAGGGGCAGGGCGTGAGTCGTCTTGGACCGGATGCGATGCTGGATCATTTCGCCGATTTGCCGGACCTTGCCGACAGCCTCCTGCCAGCGGGCTGAGAGCTTGGGCGGTCCGCGCGTGCAGGTGCCGATCCTCGCGGACACATTAAACGCCCGATAACGAATTCAAAGGTACGTTCGCGCTGCCGCGGCCAGCGTGGCCAAGCTGAAAAGGTCTCAGGTATGGCGAACATCTACGGCACCAAAGGCAACGACGATCTGAATGGCACCTCGGGCAACGACCGGATCGACGGTGACAAGGGCAACGACACGCTGAAAGGCGGGGCGGGCAACGACTTCCTGTACGGGGGCCGAGGCGACGACGAAATCATCGCCGGAGACGGCAACGACTTCGTGGATGGGGGCGACGGCGACGACACGATCATTGGTGGCGGCGACAACGACAACCTGAACGGTGGCGACGGGGCCGACCGATTCGTCATCACCCTCGGCAGCTCTGGCGTGAACAACACGACCGTCAACGGCAACCGCGGCGGCCACGACAATGACGTTCTGGATATCTCGGGGCTGCTCAAGGACGGCTACGCGATCACGAACCTCGTGAAGAATCCCGACGACAACGGGTTCAACGGTCAGATCCAGCTCTACAATTCGACGACCAACCAATGGGCGAACATCAACTTCTCGGACATCGAGGAGATCGTGATCTGCTTCACTCCCGGCACCCTGATCACCACCCCGATGGGCGAGATCCCGGTCGAACGGCTACAGGTCGGCGAGCGCGTCATCACCCGCGACAACGGGGTCCAGCGGATTGCATGGGTGGGTCGCAAGCTGCTCGACGGGGGAATGTTGCGACGGCAGCCCGCGCTCAACCCCGTGCTGATCCGCAAGGGGTCGCTCGGGATGGGGTTGCCCGAGCGCGACATGAGGGTCAGCCCGAACCACAGGATGCTGACGGCTTCGGATCAGGCGGCGCTCTATTTCGAAGAGCGCGAGGTGCTGGTCGCCGCCAAGGACCTGTGCCATTTCGACGGGGTCGATCAGGTCGAGGCACCGGCGGTCGAATATATCCACATCATGTTCGAGCGGCACGAGGTCATCCTGGGCGATGGTGCCTGGACGGAGAGCTTCCAGCCTGGCCATTACTCGATGCGGGGGCTGGACGCGGCGCAGCGGGCCGAGATCCTCGAGATCTTCCCCGAACTGGCCGATCTTTCGGCCCTCCAAGGCATCCAGTCGGCCCGGCGGAGCCTGAGGCGTTTCGAGGCCGCGCTCCTCCGGCCGTGACCTTCTCCAGAACTTGGCTACCTATCGGGTGGACGCCAGAATACGGAGGATCCCATGCGCCGATCGACCGGACTTCCGCAGGTGGGAGCGGACCGCTGACGGACGTGCGGTTCGTCATTCCGCTGGCAGCACTTTGCCTGACGGCCGCAGTGTTGGGCTATCGGCTGGGCGCCGCTCGGCCGGAAGAAGGCGATGCACTTGCGCGTGCGGCGGCGATCTACGTCTCTGAAGTGCCGGGCACCGAAACGCGCAATTGCGCCGCCCGACCGGGCGAGGGCCAAGTCTGGCTGATCGTCGCGTGCGGTCTGCCGGAAACGCCCGAGCGCCGGGTCTATGCCCTTGATCGCGCGGGCGAACTGATCGCCCCGCCGGGGATCTGACCCCGCCTCGGGTCAGGCGATCGCGCGGGTGGGTACGCGAAGGCGCTCGTCCCGCCAGGCGCGCAGGGCATCGCCGAACGCGCCGAACAGCCTGCGCGAGACCTCGTCCTGCGTCGCGTTGTATTCGGGGTGCCACTGCACCGACATCGTGAAGCCGCGAGCGCCCTGGATGTAGGAGGCCTCGGGCGTGCCGTCCGGAGCGCGTCCGTCGATCACGAAGCGGGGGCCGGGTTCGATCACGCCCTGGCCGTGCAGGGTGTTGGTCATCACCGTCTGCGCCCCCATCAGCCGATGGAACGGGCCGCCCTCGGTGAAGGTGACCTCGTGACGGAGGGCAAACTTCTCCTCTATCGTCCCGTCCGGGGGCATCCGGTGATTCATCCGTCCCGGGAGTTCGCGTATCTCGGGGTGGAGGGTCGACCCGAAGGCCACCGCGACCTCTTGGTAGCCGCGGCAGATGCCGAGGTAGGGCTGCCCGCGCTCGGTCAGCGCGCGGATCAGGGGCAGGGCCACGCGATCGCGGGGGCGGTCGAAGGCGCCGTGGGCGACGGTCTCTTCGTGGCCGTACTCCTCGGGGTGGACGTTCGGGCGGCCGCCGGTGAAGAGGAAGCCGTCGCAGACCTCCATCATCTCTTCGATGTCGACGATGTCGGGATCGCCGGGAACGATGAGGGGGAGTGCGCCGGTCACATGGGCGATCGCCTCGGAATTCATCTTGCCGCCGCCGTGAATCTCGTAGGCGTCGTTGATGAGGTGGTGATTGCCGATGATGCCGACGAGGGGGCGGGTCATGTCCGAGGGCTCTCTGTTTGTGGGCGCGTGGTCCGTAGGTTAAGCATTTCCGCGCCGCTGTTCACCCCCGCCAGCGCACAGGCACCGCGCGTCACACGCCTCTGCCCGGTTCGCGGGAAAACCGGGCAGTCGCGATGCGCATCTTGGCAGCGTGCGGATCAGGCCTCGCCCGTCAGTCCTGCGGCAGACAGCCCCTTCATGCCTGCGTCGACATCGTTGTCGGACGTGTCGCCGGTGACGCCGAGCGCTCCGATGACCGCGTCGCCGTCCTTGATGAGGATGCCGCCGGGGACGGGGATGACCGCGCCGCCATAGGCGCCGTTCAGCGCCGCGACAAAGTAGGGCTGCTTCTCGGCCCGCGCCATCAGAGCTGAACTCGGCATCCCGAGCATCACCGCCCCGTAGGCCTTGCCGTGGGCGATGGCGAACTTGCCGGGGCTCGAGCCGTCCTGCCGCTCAAAGGCCAGCACGTTGCCGCCAGCATCAAGCACGATGGCCGAAAGCGGCTTGAAGCCGGCTTCGCCACCCGCTTCGAACGTGCCGCGAATGGCCGCGCGGGCCTGGTCGAGGGTAAGGGTCATGGGCATCTCCTTGGGTTAACCGCGCGCCTTCTTTTCCTGCCGGCGGTCGTGAAGCACGGGTTCGGTATAGCCCGACGGCTGCTCGCGCCCCTTGAAGACGAGGTCGCAGGCGGCCTTGAAGGCGGGGCCGTCATAGGCTGGGGCCATCGGTTGATAGCCGGGGTCGCCGGCGTTTTGCTGGTCCACGACCTTGGCCATCTTCTTCATGACCTCCATCACGCGATCTTCCGAGACGACGCCGTGATGCAGCCAGTTCGCCAGCGCCTGGCTGGAGATCCGACAGGTCGCGCGGTCCTCCATCAGGCCAACATCGTGGATGTCGGGCACCTTGGAACAGCCGACGCCGTGATCCACCCAGCGGACCACGTAGCCCAGGATGCCCTGAGCATTGTTCTCGATTTCTGAGGTGATCTCGTCCTCGGACCAGTTCTCGCGGGCGACCGGCACCGTCATCAGGTCCTCGAGCGTGGTGCGGGGGCCGCCTTGGGCAAGCCGTTCCTGCACCTCGGCCACGTTCACCTCGTGATAATGCAGCGCGTGCAGGGTGGCAGCGGTGGGCGAGGGCACCCAGGCGCAGGTGGCGCCCGCCTTCGGGTGGCCGATCTTGGCGTCGAGCATGTCCGCCATGCGGTCGGGCATCGCCCACATGCCCTTGCCGATCTGCGCCTTGCCGCGCAGGCCGCAGGCGAGGCCCACATCGACGTTGCGATCCTCGTAGGCGTTGATCCAGGCGGTCTTCTTCATCTCGCCCTTGCGGACCATGGGACCCGCTTCCATCGAGGTGTGGATCTCGTCGCCCGTCCGGTCGAGGAAGCCCGTGTTGATGAAGGCCACGCGGGACTTCGCGGCGCGGATGCACTCTTTCAGGTTCGCCGAGGTGCGGCGCTCCTCGTCCATGATGCCGATCTTCACGGTGTTTCGGGGCAGGCCCAGCATATCTTCGACCCGCGCGAAAAGGCGGTCGGAGAAGGCGACCTCATCGGGGCCGTGCATCTTTGGCTTCACGACATAGACCGAGCCGGTCTCGGAATTGCCGCCCTCGCGGTTCAGGTCGTGCACGGCGCACAGCACCGTCACGGCGGCGTCGAGCAGCCCCTCGAACACCTCGTTGCCGTCGCGGTCGAGGATCGCGGGCGTGGTCATCAGGTGGCCCACGTTGCGCACCAGCATCAGCGAGCGACCCTTGAGCCGCAGCGTGCCGCCGTCCGGCGTGTCGTATGTGCGATCCTCCGCGAGGTCGCGGGTGAAGGTGTCACCGCCCTTCGTCACCTCTTCGGTCAGGTCGCCCTTCATCAGTCCCAGCCAGTTGGCATAGGCGAGCGCCTTGTCCTCGGCATCGACGGCGGCGACGGAATCCTCGCAATCCATGATCGCGGACATCGCGGATTCAAGCTGGATGTCGGCGATGCCCGCCTTGTCCTCGGACCCGATGCGGTGTTCACGCTGAATGATAAGTTCTATGTGCAAGCCATTGTTATGCAACAGGATATGCGTCGGCGCATCCTTCGGCCCGCGGAAGCCCGCCAGTGCGTCGGGCCGGTCAAGCGCCAGCAGCTGATCGCCGGCGATGGCCTCGAGGCCGGTGTCGCCGATGCGGTAGCCCTCGGCCTGTTCGTGGCTGCCCGAGGCAAGAGGAAAGAACTTGTCGAGGTATCCCTTGGCGGCGGCGATGACGCGTTTGCCGCGCTCGGCGTCGTAGCCGGTGCCTTCGGGCAGGTCGCCCATGGCGTTGGTCCCGTAGAGCGCGTCATACAAGGACCCCCACCGCGCGTTTGCGGCGTTCAGGGCGTACCGCGCGTTCATGATCGGCACGACGAGCTGCGGGCCGGGGACGCGCGAGATCTCGGGGTCGGTCTCGGGCGTGTCGATCTGGAAATCGGGGCCTTCCTCGACGAGGTAGCCGATCTCGCGCAGGAAGCTCATATAGCCCTGCTGGTCGGCGATCGCGCCGGGGTGGTCGCGGTGCCAGGCGTCGATCTTCGCCTGCATGTCCTCGCGCGTCTGCAAAAGCGCGCGATTGTCGGGTGTAAGGTCGTGGATCAGCCCGGAAAGATCCGCCCAGAAGCGGTCGGTGTCGATGCCGAGGCCGGGCAGGGCCTCGTTCTCGATGAAGTCAGCTAGGTCGCGGGCCACCTGAAGGCCCGCGTGATCGGTCCGGTCAACCATGTCTCTCCCCGTCAATTGTTCGGCGCGGCGGTCTGTGTCGCCGCGGACGTCCTGTCACTTTTGGCCCATGCGGGGGGCAGCCCGCAAGGCGGACCTTCCGCGGACGGTCCGGCCCGCAACGGCCGCGTCACTCTTCCTGCGCGTCGGCGCCCTGTGCGTCCTGGATCTCCTCGGTCACAGCGCCGCCGCTTTCGGTTTCTTCGCTGATGGGCGTGCTGTCCGCGGGCTCGTTGCCGCGATTCACGACATAGATCGACAGCAGGCCCAGAAGGATGACGGCGAAGATCACTACTCCGACCATGCCCATGAGGGGCCCCTTGTGCCGCTTCGCGTCTTTCTTCTTGTTCGTATCGGGTGCAGACATGTCATTCCTCGTTCTTCGGTTGGACCCGTTGAAGCGCGGGGCCATTTGTCTTTCAACGTAGCGGGCGTCACATTGTTCGCCACGCCAGCACGAGGATTTCCATGAAAGACGCCGCGCCCCGCGCCATCAAGCTCGCCGACTACCGCCCGCCCGCCTACCTGGTCGAGGACGTGAAGCTGACGTTTCGCCTTGATCCTAAGGCCACGCGGGTGCTCTCGGCGATCCGGTTCCGCCGCAATCCCGAGGGCGATGGCGGCCCGCTGCGGCTGGACGGCGAGGGACTGCGGCTGATCCGCGCTGCCATCGACGGGGCCGAAGTGACGCCGAAGGTCCTGCCCGAGGAACTCGAGATCGAGGCCCCCGACGACTTCCTGTGGGAATGCGAGGTCGAGATCGCGCCCGAGGACAACACGGCGCTGGAAGGGCTCTACATGTCCAAGGGCATGTACTGCACCCAGTGCGAGGCGCAGGGCTTCCGCAAGATCACCTACTACCCGGACCGGCCCGACGTGATGGCCCCGTTCGAGGTGCGCGTGGAATCGGACCTGCCGGTCTTGCTGTCGAACGGCGACAAGGTCGAGACGGGCGAGGGCTATGCCGTCTGGCGCGACCCGTGGAAGAAGCCGGCCTACCTCTTCGCCCTCGTTGCGGGCGAGTTGATCGAGGTGCGCGACAGCTTCACCACGTCCGAGGGGCGCCACGTCGCCCTGTCGATCTGGGTGCGCAAGGGGGACGAGACCCGCTGCGACTACGCCATGGACAGCCTCAAGCGGTCGATGAAGTGGGATGAGGAAGCCTATGGCCGGGCCTATGACCTCGACCAGTTCAGCATCGTCGCGGTGGACGATTTCAACATGGGCGCAATGGAGAACAAGGCGCTCAACATCTTCAACGCGCGCTATGTGCTGGCCTCGCCCGAAACGGCGACGGATGCCGATTACGCGCGGATCGAGTCGATCGTGGCGCACGAGTATTTCCACAACTGGACCGGCAACCGCATCACCTGCCGCGACTGGTTCCAGCTGTGCCTGAAAGAGGGGCTGACGGTCTTCCGCGACCAGATCTTCTCGGGCGATGAACGCTCGCATGCGGTCAAGCGCATCGAAGAGGTCCACCAGCTGCGCGCCCGCCAGTTCCGCGAGGATGCCGGGCCGCTGGCGCATCCCGTCCGCCCGACCTCGTATATCGAGATCAACAACTTCTACACCGCAACGGTGTACGAGAAGGGCGCCGAGATCATCGGGATGCTGCGCACCCTGATCGGCCCCGAGGCATACCGGAAGGGCACCGACCTCTATTTCGACCGGCATGACGGGCAGGCCTGCACCATCGAGGACTGGCTTCAGGTGTTTGAGGACGTGACGGGGCGCGACCTGTCTCAGTTCGCGCTATGGTATCATCAGGCGGGCACGCCGCGGGTTACCGTGTCGCACCGGATCGAGGCCGGCACACTGGTCCTGTCCTTCCGGCAGGAGGTCCCGGCGACGCCCGGCCAACCCACGAAACAGCCGATGCTGATCCCGATCGCCGTCGGCGC
This sequence comes from Palleronia marisminoris, assembly GCF_900172315.1. GTDB lineage: Bacteria > Pseudomonadota > Alphaproteobacteria > Rhodobacterales > Rhodobacteraceae > Palleronia > Palleronia marisminoris. The sequence goes on along the minus strand of NZ_FWFV01000001.1, from coordinate 368,334 downwards.
CATCGGCCGCGACGGCACCGAGGTCCTTCCGACGCAGATCGTCGAGCTGACCGAGGCCGAGCAGGAGGCCCCCTTCGAGATCGGCGCGGACGACGCCGTGCCCAGTGTCCTGCGCAATTTCTCGGCGCCGGTGATCCTGACGCAGGAGATGTCGGCAGAGGACCGCGCGCTGCTGCTGGCCCACGACACCGACCCGTTCAACAAGTGGGAGGCCGGTCGCCAGCTTGCCAAGACGGCGCTGCTGCGCATGGTGACGGACGGCGCCGAGCCCGATGCGGCCTATCTCGACGCGCTGGAGCCGGTGCTGACGGACGACCGGCTCGACCCGTCCTTCCGCGCGCTGGTGCTGGGGCTGCCGTCGGATGACGACATGGCGCAGACCCTCGCCGACGCCAACTCCACGCCCGACCCCGAGGCGATCGCGGCCGCGCGGCGCCGGATGAGCGAGGCGATGGCGCGGCGGCTCGAGGCGCCGCTGGCGGAGCTTTATGACCGACTCCGGATTGAGGGGCCGTATTCGCCCGATGCCGAAAGCGCCGGCAAGCGCAGCCTTCGCAATGCCGCGCTGTCGCTTCTGACGAAGATCGACGGCGGCGAGCGGGCGCGGACCCAGTTTGCGGCTGCCGACAACATGACCGACGAGGTCGCGGCGCTGTCGGCGCTGGTGCGGAACGGCCGCGGTGACGACGAGGCGCAGGCGTTCCACGACCGCTGGAAGGACGACCGCCTGGTGATGGACAAGTGGTTCACGCTGCAGGTGGTCAACGCCCCCGGCGCAAGCGGCGCGGCCGTGGCCGACCGGCTGACGCAGCACGAGGCGTTCGACTGGAAGAACCCCAACCGCTTCCGCTCGGTCATCGGGGCGCTGGGCGCGAACCATGCCGCTTTCCACGCGGCCGACGGCTCGGGTTACCGGCTGGTGGCCGACTGGCTGATCCGGCTCGACCCGCTGAACCCGCAGACGACGGCGCGGATGACCACGATGTTCGAGACCTGGACCCGCTACGACGCCGACCGCCGGGCGCTGGCGCAGGAGGCGCTGGAGCGCATCGCCGGGGCCGAAGGTCTAAGCCGCGACACCTCGGAAATGGTGACGCGCATCCTGGGCAGCGCGGTGCATGGCTGAGGCCCGATTGCCGTGGCATCCGGTGCCGGACCTCGCTTAGGTTGCCGCTGAGGCAATGGAGGTTCGGCAATGCGATGGTTGGATTTACCGCCCATCTGGACGGCAGGCCATCTGCTCGTCCTGTGGGTCCTGCCGGGCGGGGCGGGCGGCCGCATGTGGAACGTGCTCGGCATCGCCCTGATCTCGGTCGGGGTGGTGCTGATGGTCTGGGCCGTGACGGCGATGCTCGCACGGCGCACGCCGGTGATGCCGGGGCAGGCGCCCGAGGCGCTGGTCAGCAGCGGTCCCTTCGTCCTGTCGCGCAACCCGATCTACCTGGGCGACGTGCTGGTGCTGGCGGGGGCGGCGCTGTGGATGGGGCCGCTCTGGGGCATCGTGCTGGTCATCCCGCTGATGGCGGTCCTGACGATCCGCTTCATCCGACCGGAAGAGGCACGGCTGCGCGAGCGCTTCGGCGGTGAATATGACGCTTGGGCACAACGCACGCGGCGCTGGATATGAGCGGACGGCGATGCGCCGACCGCGACTTGTGAAACAATGTTGCGCACGGTATGCGCAACCAAAGCCCGTCCGGCGGGCAGGACAGAGGGAGTGACGACGCATGAAAATCGGTGTCGTGAGGGAAAGCCACGAGGGGGAGGCGCGGGTCGCCCTGACCCCTCAATCGGCCGAGCAGATCGCCAAGCTGGGCCACGAGTGCATGGTCGAGGCGGGGGCCGGGTCGCGCGCGGACATCTCGGATGACCTGTACCGTGCCGCCGGTGTCGAGGTGGTCGAGACTGCCGCCGACGTGTTCGACCGCTGCGATGTCGTCGCCAAGGTGCGCCCGCCGACCGAGGACGAGGTCGAGCGCCTGCGCGAGGGCCAGACGCTGATCTCGTTCTTCTACCCGGCCGAGAACGAAGAGCTGATGAAGCGCGCCTCGGAAAAGGGCGCGACGCTCATCGCCATGGACATGGTCCCGCGCATCAGCCGCGCGCAGAAGATGGACGCTCTGTCCTCGATGGCGAACATCGCGGGCTACCGGGCCGTCATCGAGTCCGCCAACAATTTCGGGCGCTTCCTGACCGGCCAGATCACCGCCGCCGGAAAGGTGCCGCCCGCCAAGGTGCTGGTCGTCGGCGCCGGTGTCGCGGGCCTTGCCGCCATCGGCACGGCAACGTCTCTGGGTGCGATCACCTACGCCTTCGACGTGCGCCCCGAAGTGGCCGAGCAGGTCCAGTCCATGGGCGCCGAGTTCGTCTTCCTCGACTTCGAGGGCGAGCAGGGCGCGGGCGAGGGCGGCTACGCGGCCCCGTCGTCCCCCGAGTTCCGCGAGGCGCAGCTGGCGAAGTTCCGCGAGCTGGCGCCCGACATCGACATCGTCATCACCACGGCGCTGATCCCCAACCGCGAGGCGCCCGAGCTCTGGACCGAGGACATGGTGAAGGCCATGAAGCCCGGCTCGGTCATCGTGGACCTCGCGGCCGAGAAGGGTGGCAACTGCAAGCTGACCGTCAAGGACCAGCGCATCGTCACCGATAACGGCGTCGTCATCATTGGCTATACCGACTTCCCCAGCCGCATGGCGAAGCAGTCCTCGACCCTCTACGCCACGAATATCCGTCACATGCTGACCGACCTGACTCCCGGCAAGGACGGTCAGATCAACCACAACATGGATGACGACGTGATCCGGGGTGCGACGATCACCCACAAGAACGACGTCACCTGGCCGCCCCCGAAGCCGAAACAGGCCGCGCAGGCCCAGCCGGCCAAACGCGAGAAGCCGAAGGAGAAGACCGCCGCCGAGAAGCGCGCGGACGAGGCCGCCGCCTTTGCCACCCAGACCCGCAACCAGGTGGGGATGCTGGCGATCGGCGCGCTGCTGCTGCTGATCGTCGGCGCCTACGCCCCCGAAAGCTTCATGAGCCACTTCATCGTGTTCGCGCTGGCCTGCTTCGTCGGTTTCCAGGTGATCTGGGGCGTGGCGCATAGCCTGCACACGCCGCTGATGGCGGTTACGAACGCGATCTCGGGGATCGTGATCCTTGGTGCGCTTTTGCAGATCGGGTCGGGCAACTTGCTGGTGATCTTCCTCAGCCTCGTCAGCGTGCTCATCGCCTCCATCAACATCGTCGGGGGCTTTCTGGTGACGCGCCGGATGCTCGCGATGTTCGTCAAGTCGTAAGGGACCAGAGATGATCGAATCGGGACTCCAGTCGGCGGCCTATATCGTCGCCGCAATCCTCTTCATCCTGTCGCTTGGCGGGCTGAAGGACCAGGAAAGTGCCAAGCGTGCCATCTGGTACGGCATCGCCGGCATGGCGCTTGCGGTTGTCGCCACGGTGTTCGGGCCCGGCGTGCAGAACGTGTGGCTCATCCTGCTTGCCATCGCGGCGGGCGGGTTCGCCGGCTACTACATTGCTGGCAAGGTGCAGATGACCGAGATGCCGCAACTCGTCGCGGCGCTGCACTCGTTCGTCGGCCTCGCGGCGGTGTTCATCGGGCTCAACGCCGACCTGATGCTGGGCGAGGTGCTGGAACTGAGATACGGGCTGGCCGCCCTTTCGGGCGTCGCACCGGAAACCTTCCTCTGGCCGATCCCCTCGGCCGGTACGCTCTTCACCACGCCCGAGGCCCTCGCCCTCATGGAGCGGGCCGAGAACCTGACCGGCTTCGGGAAGAGCCTGTTGGCCAAAGACGCGGTGGAGATCGCTATCCTGCGGGTCGAGGTTTTCCTCGGCATCTTTATCGGCGCGGTAACCTTCACCGGGTCGGTGATCGCCTATGGCAAGCTCGCCGGGCAGGTCGACGGCAAGCCCAAGCAGTTCCCGGGCGGACACATGCTGAACCTCGGCGCGCTGATCGTCTGCCTGATCCTTGGCATTCTATACTTCAACGGGGCCGGGATCTGGTCGATCTTCCTCGTCGCGATCATCGCGGGCTTCATCGGCTATCACCTGATCATGGGGATCGGCGGCGCGGACATGCCCGTCGTCGTGTCGATGCTCAACAGCTATTCCGGCTGGGCGGCGGCGGCGATCGGCTTCACGCTGGGCAACGACCTGCTGATCGTGACCGGCGCGCTGGTCGGCTCCTCGGGGGCGATCCTGTCCTACATCATGTGCAAGGCCATGAACCGGCAGTTCGTCAGCGTGATCCTGGGCGGCTTCGGCGGCGTCAGCGGGCCTCAGCTCGAGGTCGAGGGCGAGATGGTGCCGACGGATGTCGACAGCGTGGCCGACGCGCTGAAAGAGGCCGACAGCGTCGTGATCGTGCCGGGCTACGGCATGGCGGTGGCGCAGGCGCAGCAGGCGGTCAGCGAGCTGACCAAGAAGCTGCGGGACGCGGGCAAGACGGTGCGCTTCGCCATCCACCCGGTCGCCGGGCGTCTGCCGGGGCACATGAACGTGCTGCTGGCCGAGGCGAAGGTGCCCTACGACATCGTGCTCGAGATGGACGAGATCAACGACGAGTTCGGCTCGACCGACGTGGTGATCGTCATCGGCTCGAACGACATCGTGAACCCGGCGGCGAATGACGATCCGAACTCGCCGATCGCCGGGATGCCGGTCCTGCATGTGTGGGAGGCGAACCAGGTGTTCGTGTCCAAGCGCGGTCAGGGGACGGGCTACTCGGGCATCGAGAACCCGCTGTTCTTCAAGGAGAACACGCGGATGCTCTATGGCGACGCGAAGGACTCGGTGCAGGCAATCCTGCAGAAACTGTAAGCGACGTAGGCCGCCCTCCGGGGCGGCCTTTTGCTATCCCAGCCCCGCCAGAGACAGCACCACCGGGATCGTCAGGACCGAAGCGACTGTCTGCGCGGTGACGATGCCGGCCATGAGTTCTCCGTCGCCGCCGAGCTGCCGGGTCAGCACGTAGGACGTGGGCGCCGTCGGGATCGCGGCGAACACGACGAGGGCCAGCGTCTCGACGCCCTGTAGCCCGAGCCCCTGCGCGACGACGACCGCGATGGCAGGCATCGCCAGCAGGCGCACCACGGCGATTACAGCCAGTGCACCCACATGTTGACGCAGGGCCGCTGGCCGCAGGGCCGCCCCGACGCAGAGCAGCCCCAGCGGCAGGCTGGCCTGCGCGATCAGTCCCAGGAACCGCCCCGTGCCGAAGGGAAGGCCGCTTCCGGATAGGGCGATCGCGATCCCCGCGATGCAGGCGAGGATCAGGGGGTTCGTGACGACGCGACGGACTAGGGCGCCGTAGCCGCGAGTCCCGCTTCCGTCGGTCAGTGCCATGATCGACAGCAGGTTCACCAGCGGCACGGCGACGGCCAGAAGCACCGCCGCACGCTCCAGTCCCGGGTCACCCGCAAGGCTCGCGACGATGGCCAGGCCGAGATAGGTATTGAAGCGCACCACCCCCTGCAGCGCGGGGCCGAAGCGCCGCGCCGGCATCGGGCGGGCGCGACGCACCAGCGCCATCAGCGCGGCGGCAGCGCAGATCGTGGCCACCACCGCACCCCCCAGTCGCAGCAGGTCGGGGTCGCGCACCGGCGCGTCGGCAAGGGTCGAGACCAGCAGGGCGGGGAAGAGAAGGACGTAGTTCACCCGTTCGGCCGCAGGCCAGAAGCCGGCGTCCGGGAAGCACGCGCGCTGCAACGCGAAGCCAAGGCAGATCAGCGCGAAGACGGGCCAGATGGTGAGGAACAGCATCGCCCGTGCGGGCTCAGTCGTGGCGCGACATGGAATCCGGCAGGTCGAGCTTTGCGACCTGCTCGGCGATCGGGTCGGTCGACAGGGGATGCATCTCGTTCTCGTGCTCGGCCGGCGCGCCGATCGGCTGCCACGCGCCGCCCTTGTAGATCTCGAGGGCGTCGAAGCGGGACTTGTAGCCCATCTTCGTCGATCCCGGCACCCAGTAGCCGAGATAGACGTAGGGAAGGCCCGCCTCGCGCGCGATCTCGACGTGGTCGAGGATCGCGTAGGTCCCCAGCGACCGTTGCGCTGCCGCGGGGTCGTAGAAGGAATAGACCATCGACAGCCCGTCCTCGAGCACGTCGGTCAGGCAGACGGCGGCCAGTTCCGAGGCGCCGGTCTCGGGGTCGGGGTGCGAGTACTCGACGACGCGGCTGCGGATCGGAGTCTCCTCGATCATCGCCGCGAACTCGAAGATGTCCATGTCGGCCATCCCGCCATCGGCGTGGCGACAGTCGAGATAGGCGCGGAACAGCTCGTACTGCGCTTCGGTCGCCCATGGTGCGTTCGCGGCGCGCGTCATCGCGGCGTTGCGGTTGATGATCTTGCGATGCGTACGGTTCGGCTTGAAATCCGCAACCCGGATCCGCGCCGACAGGCAGGCCGAGCACTCCGAGCAGGACGGGCGGTAGAGGACGTTCTGGCTACGTCGGAAACCCTGCCGCGACAGGGTATCGTTCAGAAGTTGAGCGTCGTCCCCTGAGAGCGCGGTGAACAGCTTCCGCTCGACCCGGTCCGGCAGGTACGGGCAAGTTTGAGGCGCCGTCACATAGAATTGCGGCGCGATGGGAAGGGTATGTCGCATGGGCCCTCGGAAAGCTCATCGAGCAGGACGGTAGCGCGACACTTCGGCTTCGCCAACCCCGCTCGTCACTACATGTCGAGGGCCGAGCGGTTGATTGCCGCGGAGCCGAGGACCAGGTCGCTCAGCCCCTGCTTCCGTGCGGTGCCGAGCATCAGCGCGCCCGAGAGCAACTGCAGCGGAAAGACCGCCCACGAGACCGTATAGCCCAGCGTGTGCAGCGCGGCCTGTGGCAGGTCGAAGCGCGCCCCGCTCGCGTCGCGAAGTTCGACGGACATCAGTCGCATCCCGGGCGTTCCCGACCATTTCGCGATCGAGACGGTGCGATAGGCGAAACCGACCATCACGTAGAAGACGGGGAAGTAGAAGATCGAGGTGAACAGCGTCAGCGGCGTCAGCAGAAGCGACAGGCTGGTGATCGCGATCACGTCCACCACCCAGGCGAGGCCGCGCTTGATGGCGGTGTCCTCGTAGAAGGCGGCGTCGCGATGGGGGTCGGGCAGTCCGAGGGCGGCGGTCATCATGTCCTCTCAAATAGGCGGTTGGCCCGCCCCTTGGAAGGGGCGGGCGATGGCTCAGGCGGCGTCCTTGTCCTCGTCGGACTTCGACTTGCCCTGTTCGGCCATGAACTGGTCGAACTCGGCCTTGTCGCGGGCCTCGCGCAGGCGCTTGAGGAAGCCTTCGAAGGCCGCCTGCTCCTCTTCCAGCCGGCGGATCGTCTCGGCGCGGTAGGCATCGAAGGCGGCGTTGCCGGTGGTCTGCTGGCGGAAGCTCATGCGGCGGCTCATCCCGCAGCCCTTGCCGGACAGCGAGAACTTGTTGGCCCAGAGCATGTAGGCCAGTAGCGCCAACCCGGCGGGCCAGACGAAGACGAAGCCAAGCACCATTGCGGCGATCCATCCCGCGCGGCCGCGGCGGTCGAGCCACCCCTCGACGCGGATCAGAGGGTTCTGGCGCTGGACGGGCGTGTCGGCGAAGCTGGTCATGTAATCCTCCTGGATGTTAATGCCTTTCACATCACATCAGATGGGAGGCCCGGATCGGGCCCGCAAGGGGCAATGTGAACGGCTTTTACATTTTTTCGTTGGTGGAGGCAAAATCCGCCACCTGCGCGCCGATGGCGGTGGACAACACGGCCGGGTCGGCGGGGAAGTTGTGCCGCGGCGTGCCGGCGGCACACCAGATCACGCTGAAATCCAGCAGCCGCCGGTCCATCCACGTGGGCGTCGGTCGCACATGACCGATCGGAGAGACTCCGCCGATGGCAAAGCCTGTTGCCTCGCGGATCGCCTGCGCATCGGCACGGTCGAGCGGCTCGCCGGCCAGGACGGCCGCCCTGTCGGTATCCACGCGCTGCCCGCCGGCGGTCAGGAACAGGTAGACCTGGCCCGTGTCGGTGCCGCGCAGGATGATGGACTTGCCGATCTGGTCCAGCGCCACGCCAAGCGCGTCGGCGGCCTCCTGGGCGGTGCGGGTCTGGGCCTCGACCTCCATCGGGGCGGGAAGGCCGAGATCGGCGAGGGCGCGGATGACACGTTTCAGGCTCTTGCTCATGGGCGTCGTGGTGCCCCGATCCGGCGGGCGGTGCAAGATGCTTGACCTTGGCGCGGCATACGCGATCTCTGGGACATGTCGTTCGCCACCCGCATCACCCGCGCGCCTGATCCCTTCGACCGCGACCGCGCGGATGAAGCGCTGTCCCTTCTGGGTGAACTGCCCGACACCCTTCGCGACCTGGTGGCGGGCGTCGCCGGGTGCAGCCCCTACCTGCAGCGCCTGATCGAGGCCGAGGCCGACTGGCTGCGAGAGGCGCTCGACTCCGAACCCGAAACCGCGCTGCACGAGATCCTGTCCGAGGCCAACACCGCCGAGGCCGCCGACCTCGGCGAGGCCCTGCGGCGGGCCAAGCGGCGCGTGGCCTTGCTCGTGGCGCTGTGCGACTGCGGCGGGGTGTGGTCGCTGGGTGACGTGACCGGCGCGCTGACCCGTCTGGCCGACCTCGCCACCGACCGCGCCTGGCGTCGCGAGATCGATGCCGAGATGAAGCGCGGCCGCCTGCCGGATACCGAAAGCGATGCGGGCGGCTTCGTCGCCCTCGCCATGGGGAAGATGGGCGCGTTCGAGCTGAACTATTCCTCGGATATCGACCTGATCTGCCTCTTCGACGAGGATGCCTACGCCACCGACGACGTTCATGCCGCGCGTTCCGCGCTCGTGAAGGCGACGCAGCGCGCCAGCCGCCTGCTGACCGAAACGACCGGCGGCGGCTATGTCTTCCGCACCGACCTGCGGCTGCGGCCAGATCCGGGGGTGACGCCCGTGTGCCTCGGGATGGCGGCGGCGCTGCGCTATTACGAGTCGCTCGGCCGCACGTGGGAGCGCGCCGCCCATATCAAGGCGCGGCCCTGCGCCGGGGACGTGCGCGCGGGCGAGCGCTACCTGGAAGAGCTTCGCCCCTTCGTCTGGCGCCGGCACCTGGACTTCGCCGCCATCCGCGACGCGCACGACATGCGGCTGCGGATCCGCGACCACAGGGGGCTGGGCGGGCCGATCCGCCTGGAAGGGCACGACATGAAGCTCGGCCGGGGCGGCATCCGCGAGATCGAGTTCTTCACCCAGACGCTTCAGATCATCGCCGGCGGGCGGGATGCCGGCCTGCGGGTGCGCGGGACGGTCGAAGGGCTGGGGCATCTGTCCGCCGCAGGCTGGGTGGACGACGACACCGCCCAGCAGTTGGCGATGGACTACGCGGCGCATCGCGAGGTCGAGCATCGCATCCAGATGATCGCCGACCAGCAGACCCATCTGCTGCCCGACGATGCCGAGGGGTTCGCCCGCCTCGCCGCGTTCGTCGGACGCCCCGAGGCCGACCTGCGCCGGGACATCGTCGAGCGGCTGGAGCGGGTCTCGGACCTGACCGAGACGTTCTTCGCCCCCTCGGAACCCGCCGCCACCGGCCCCGAGCTGACCGAGGAGCAGGCCGCCCTCGTCGAGGGCTGGCGCGGCGTGCCCGCTCTGCGGTCCGAGCGCGCGCTCGACATCTTCGACCGGATCAAGCCGATCCTTCTCAAGCGCCTGCTGGCGGGGCCGCGACCTGACCTGGCGCTGGTCCATTTCGACGGGTTCATCCGCGGGCTTCCGGCGGGGGTGCAGCTTTTCTCTCTGTTCGAGGCCAATCCCGAACTTCTGACCCTGATCGCCGACATCGCCGGCACCACCACGGAGTTGTCGGCGTATCTCAGCCGCAATGCCGGCGTGCTCGACGGGGTTCTCGGCGGTCACTTCTTCACCGACTGGCCCGGCGAGGACGAGCTGGCGCGGGAACTTTCGCGTCATCTCGCGGCCGAGACGGACTATGAGCGCCAGCTCGACGCTGCCCGCTCCTGGGCACGCGACTGGCATTTCCGCACCGGCGTGCACCACCTGCGCGGGCTGATCGACGGGGCCGAGGCCGGGCGGCAATACACGGACCTGGCCGACGCGGTGATCCGCGCGCTCTGGCCCGCCGTGATCGCCGAGTTCGGGGGCAAGCACGGCCCGCCGCCGGGGCGAGGGGCGATGGTGCTGGGCATGGGCTCGCTCGGGGCCAGGCACCTGACCGCGCGGTCGGACCTGGACCTGATCGTGATCTACGACGCCGCTGGCGAGGATCAGTCCGAGGGCCGCCGCCCGCTGCCCGCGCGGACCTATTACGCGCGCCTGACGCAGGCGCTGGTCACCGCGCTGAGCGCACCGACGGCGGCGGGCAAGCTCTACGAGGTGGACATGCGCCTGCGCCCCTCGGGCAAGCAGGGGCCGGTCGCGACCGCGCTGTCGGCCTTCGAGGCCTATCAGAGCGATCAGGCCTGGACGTGGGAGCATCTGGCGCTGACGCGGGCCCGCGGAATCGCCGGCGGCGCGGCGCTGATCGAGGACGTGGAGGCCGTCCGCCGCGCCGTGATCAGGGGCGACCATGACAGGTCCCAGATCGTCGCGGATGCCCGCACGATGCTCGACCGGCTGGCCGAGGCGAAGCCGGGCGGCCCCTGGGACATGAAGGCGGGGCCGGGGCACATGACCGAGATCGAGCTGGCCGCGCAGGCGATGGGCCTGCTGGCGTGCTCGGATGCGCGCGCACCGCTGGCGCAGCTCGACGCGGGCCTGGAGCGCGGCCTTCTGCCGGAGGAGACAGCCGCGAACCTGAGACGCGCCTACCTGCTCTTCAGCCGCGTGCAGGACGTCAAGCGCCTGCTGGTCGGCGACGCGTTCGACCCGGCCGACCTTGGCGCCGCCGGAGAAGAGATGCTACTGCGCGAAACCGGGTCCGAGGCGATCGGCGCGCTTTCCGACCGGATCGGCAACGAGGCGGATGCGGCGGCGCAGGCAGTGCGGGAGGTGCTCGATGGCGAAGGGTGAAGAGGCGGACCCGAAGGGGCTGATCGCCGAGAGCTTCCGCATCGACGGGATCACCGAGGCTGAATGCCGCTCGATCTTCCTCGACTGGGCCTTGTCGCTGCCCGCCGAGATGCCGGCCAACGAGGCCGCCGCGCGGCTTCTAGCGCTGCACCAGGGGCGACCGCGCGACCATCCGATGTGCGGTGTGCTGCGCGAGGCGCTGGTCGCCAGCCCCAAGCCCCGGCGGCGCGGAGGCTGGGCCGGGCGCCAGCGTGACAGCTAGGACCTGACGTGCGGTCGCGGTGCACTCGTCGCTTGCACCCGGCTGACCGGCGGCTAATGTCCCCGGGATTTGCTCGGAATCAGGCATGATTGAGAATTTCCTCGACCCCTCGGCCCCGGCCTTTCTGAGCTTCGCGATCGTGGTGGGGATGTTCGTCCTCTTCGCGCGCGAGACCTACCCGACCGAGGTGGTCGCCATCGGCGGCGCCGCCCTGATGTTCGCGACGGGCCTGCTGCCCTACGAGGCCGCGCTCGAGGTGCTGGCGAACCCCGCGCCGTGGACCATCGCGGCCATGTTCATCATCATGGGGGGCCTCGTGCGGACGGGGGCGCTGAACTATCTGACCGAGGTCGCCGACGCGCGGGCAGAGCGGCGGCCCATCCGCACCCTCGTGATCACCCTCGTCGCCGTGGCGCTGGGGTCGGCGGTGATGAACAACACGCCGGTCGTCGTGGTGATGATCCCGGTCTTCGTGCAACTGGCCAAGCGGATCGGCGTGCCGCCGTCGAAGGTGCTGATCCCGCTGTCATATGCCGCCATCCTGGGCGGCACGCTGACGCTGATCGGCACGTCCACCAACCTTCTGGTCGACGGCGTCGCGCGGTCGAACGGGCTCGAGGCGTTCTCGATCTTCGAAATCGCGCCGCTGGGGGCCATCCAGATCGCCGTGGGGGGCCTGTACCTGGCCTTCATCGGCAGGCGCCTGCTGCCCGAGCGGGCGTCCATCGGCACCATGCTGTCCGAGCGTCGCCGCATGAAGTATTTCACCGAGGTCGCGATCCCCGAGGGCTCGTCCCTGATCGGGGACAGCGTTCTGGGCGTCGAGGCATTCAAGCGCCAGGGCGGTCGCGTGGTCGACGTGCTGCGCGGCGACGCGTCGCTGCGGCGCGACCTGGGCTCGGTCGAGCTCGAGGCCGGCGACCGCGTGGTGCTGCGCACCGAGATGGCGGAACTTCTCAGCCTGCAGGAAAGGCGCGACCTGCGCAGTGTCGATCGCCTGTCCTCGGTCGAGACCGAGACGGTCGAGGTCCTGATCTCGCCGGGGTGCCGGATGATCGGCCGGTCGCTTGGGGCGATGCGCCTGCGCCGGCGCTACGGCGTCTACCCGCTGGCCGTCCATCGCCGGAACCAGAACGTGGGCCGCCAGCTAGAGGATATCGTCGTGCGGGTCGGTGACACGCTGCTTCTGGAAGGGGCGCCGGCGGATATCGAGAGGCTGGCGACAGACATGGACCTGCTCGACATGTCCCGCCCCCAGGCGCAGGCCTATCGTCGGCACAAGGCGCCCGTCGCCGTCGCGTCACTGATCGGCGTCGTGGTCCTGTCGGCGCTTGGCGTCGCCCCGATCCTGGGACTGGCCATCGTCGCGGTGGCAGTCATACTGCTGACCCGCTGCATCGATGCGGACGAGGCCTTCTCGTTCATCGAGGGCCAGTTGCTCGCGCTGATCTTCGCAATGCTCGCCGTGGGCGCGGGCCTTCAGGCGTCGGGCGCGGTCGAGTTGCTGGCGACCTGGCTTGCGCCATTTCTGACCAACCTGCCACCCATGGCGGTGGTCTTCGTCGTCTACGTCATGGCCTCGGTCCTGACCGAGATGGTGTCGAACAACGCGGTCGGCGTCATCCTGACCCCCATCGCCATCGGCATCGGAACGTCGCTGGGCTATGATCCGCGGGCGCTGGTGGTGGCGGTGATGTTCGCCGCCTCTTCGGCGTTCTCGACGCCGATCGGCTACCAGACCAACATGCTGGTCTTCGGCCCCGGCGGCTACAAGTTCACCGACTACCTCAAGGTGGGGATCCCCATGAACCTGCTTCTGGCGTGCTCGGCCAGCGTCTTCATCCCGCTCATCTGGCCCCTGTGATGACCCGCGCCCTTCTGCTTTTGCCGCTGCTGGCCGCCTGCGCCGCACCCGTGGTGGCGGACCGGCCGATCGCACCGCGCGAGGTGACGCTCTATCGCGATACGGTGACCGCGCAGATGACGGATGGGGCGCTTTGCACCTCGGTGCGCGGCGCATCGTCGGGTCCGTGGAGCGGGGCCTTCCGCGGCTGTCCCCATACCTGGCCGGTCGAGGTGCGCCGGCCGACGACGCGTCCGCGCCTGCCGTTGGCTCCCGTCGCGCAGGACCCGTGGGTCGTGCTGACTGCTCCGAATGGCGCGCAAGGGTTCGGCCCGCGGGGCTGAGGCCAGAGAAAATCCCGCCCGGGGCCAGGCGGCAAGGCTTGAACGCCAGCCCTCTGGTGCTTTATATCCCGCGCGATCCAGGGGACATCGGGGAGCACGTCATCATGGCCGGCCATTCCAAATGGGCGAATATCCAGCATCGCAAGGGACGTCAGGACGCGGCGCGCTCCAAGCTGTTCTCGAAGCTGGCGAAGGAGATCACCGTCGCCGCCAAGATGGGCGACCCCGACCCCGAAAAGAACCCGCGCCTGCGCCTCGCGGTGAAGGAAGCGAAGTCGAGCTCGGTCCCCAAGGACGTGATCGACCGCGCCATCAAGAAGTCGCAGGGCGGTGACGCCGAGAACTACGAAGAGATCCGCTACGAAGGCTACGGTCCCGGCGGCGTGGCCGTCATCGTCGAAGCGATGACCGACAACCGCAACCGCACCGCGTCGACCGTTCGCTCGACCTTCGGCAAGAACGGCGGCAACCTGGGCGAGACCGGGAGCGTGTCGTTCATGTTCGACCGCAAGGGGCAGGTGATCTACTCGGCCAAGGCCGGAAGCTCGGACGACGTGATGATGGCCGCGATCGAGGCCGGCGCCGAGGACGTGGAAAGCTCGGACGAGGCGCATGTGATCTGGTGCGATGCGACGGACCTCAACGAGGTTGCCACCGCGCTGGAAGAGCAGCTGGGCGAGTCCGACTCTACCAAGCTGGTGTGGCGCCCGCAGACGACGACCGAGCTCGACCTCGAGGGCATGCAGAAGCTGATGAAGCTGATGGATGCGCTCGAGGATGACGACGACGTGCAGAACGTCACCGCCAATTTCGAGACGTCGGACGAGGTCATGGCCGAGCTCTGAGGCCTATTTCAGCTGGCTGTCCTTCGATCCGCGGCGGTTGAACCCCGCCGCGGGGCGGCGGGCGCCGTCACGCTCGGACTGGCAGTCGATGCAAAGCTGCACGCCGGGGATCGCCACGCGGCGCTTTTCAGGGATCGGTTCGTCGCATTCGGCGCAGGTCTCGCGCGAGGGACGGTCGCCGGACCTGCGCAGTGCCTTCATCCGATTCAACTCGTCGTCGATCGACGCCTCGATCTGCTCGCTCACCGCGCCGTCGCGGGTCCAGCCACCTGCCATGATCCGTCCTCCTTTCCGCAAGATCTAGGAGGCCACGGAGAAGATTACAGCCCCCGCGCTCTGGACGAGTCCGGGGACCGATCCTAAGCAGAGGCATGACGTCGCTTCTGTCGGGCTTCGCGCTCGGATTCTCCCTCATCCTGGCCATCGGTGCGCAGAACGCCTTCGTTCTGCGGCAGGGCCTGCGCCGTGCCCATGTGCTGCCCGTGGTCCTGACCTGCGCGGTGTCGGACGCGGCTCTGATCACGGCGGGGGTCGCCGGCTTCGGCTGGCTGGTCGAGGCGGCGCCGTGGATCGCGCCGGTCTTCACCTTCGGGGGTGCCGCATTCCTGATCGCCTACGGCACTATCTCCCTGCGCTCCGCATGGCGGGGCGGGCAGGCGCTGGAGGCGGCGGACGAGCGGGCAGGGGACCTTTCCCGCGCGGTGGCGACCTGCCTCGCGCTGACCTGGCTGAACCCGCATGTCTACCTGGACACGGTGGTGCTGCTCGGCTCGATCTCGAGCCAGTCGCCCTGGCCGTTCGGCTTCGGAGTCGGGGCGGTCACGGCATCGTTCGTGTTTTTCTTCGCCCTTGGTTACGGCGCGCGGCTTCTGTCGCCGCTTTTCGCCAAACCGTCGGCCTGGCGTTGGCTGGACGTCATCGTGGGGCTGACCATGCTGGCGCTGGCCCTGAAGCTGGTGGCCTCGTGAAGCCGCTGGCCGGGTTCTTCTGGATGGTGGTAACAGGGTTCCTCTTCGTCGGAGTGACCGCCACCGTCAAGCACTTGGGCGGCCGCGTCCCCGCGGCCGAGGCCGCGTTCCTGCGCTACCTGCTGGGCTTGGTGTTCCTGCTGCCGCTGCTGGGCGCGATCCGCCGCGCACGGCTGGACAAGCGGCGGCTCGGGCTCTTCGCGTTGCGTGGTGCGATCCACGCGGTCGGCGTGATCCTGTGGTTCTTCGCCATGACCCGCATCCCGATCGCCGAGGTCACGGCACTGAACTACCTGTCGCCCGTCTACATCACCATCCTGGCGGCCGTATTCCTGAACGAGAAATTCTCGTGGGCGCGGGGCGGCGCCATCGCAGCGGCCCTGATCGGCGTGGTGCTGATCCTGCGTCCCGGCTTTCGCGAGGTCGGGCCGGGTCACCTGGCGATGATGGGCACGGCGCTGTTGTTCGCCTGTTCCTACATGATCGCGAAGGTCATGTCGGACGAGGTCGCGCCCGCGGTCGTCGTCGCCATGCTGTCGGTCTGGACGACGCTGGGCCTCGCACCCGCCGCCATCGCGGTCTGGGTCTGGCCGACATGGGACGAGCTTGGCTGGCTGTTCCTCGTCGCCACGCTCGCCACGACCGGGCACCTGACGATGACGCTGGCCTTCAAGTCCGCGCCGATCAGCGTCACGCAGCCGGTGACCTTCCTGCAGCTCGTCTGGGCCACGATTCTCGGCTGGGCGGTGTTCGGCGAAGGGGTCGACGCCTTCGTGCTGGCGGGCGGCACGATCATCGTCGGATCGGTCGTCATCATCTCGATCCGCGAGGCGCGGCGGCGGCCGAAGACGCCGCCGGTCGCGCCCTGACCGATCAGGCGGTGCAGACCGACACGAGGGATTCGTAGCGCTGCACGACCCAGCCCGGCGCGTCCTGGGGCAGCGTCTCGTTGATCGACTCTTCCGAGCGGGCGAAGACGTTCGCGGTGCGTGAGTTCTCGATCGACGGGATCGGGTCCGTCACTGCGACCCGGTCGTAGACGACGAACGCCACGGCCACCAACAGCACGCCCCGGGCAACGCCGAAGACGAAGCCCAGGCCCCGGTCGATGGGGCCGAGCGCGGAATCCTGAACTGCGCCGGACAAAAGCGGCGTGAAGATCGACACCACCACCAGCATCACGGCAAAGACCGCCGCGAAGGCGAAGATGATCGACAGCTCGCAACTATCGGCGAGGTAGCGGTTGATGTAGGGAATTTCCTGCACCAGCGGCTGGGCGGCGGCGGCGAAGGCAAAGGCCGCGATGGCGGCAACGATCCAGCCGGCGATGGCCATGCCCTCGCGCACGAAGCCGCGAGAATAAGCCAGAATCGCCGAGACCACGAGGATCAGCGCGACGATCCCGTCCACGATGGTGAAGCCGTCCATACAGTCATTCTCCTAGCCGGCGCCGAATATGTCACCGACGAGACCCGCAAGATCGGAATACTGGCGCAGGGCCATGTCCTCTCCGGCGAGGGCCTTCGTCTGGGCCGGCGCGATCGCGGTGGAGAAACCAAGTTTGCTCGCCTCTTTCAACCTGTTTTCCGCCTGCCCGGCGGGGCGTAGCGCACCCGACAGGCTAATCTCGCCGAAGACGACCGATTGCGGCGGAAGGGCCACATCCTCGCGCGCCGACAAAAGCGCCGCGGCGACGGCCAGATCCGCCGCGGGTTCGCGCACGCGAAGGCCGCCCGCGACGTTGAGATAGACGTCGAGCCCCGAGAACGGGATCGCACAACGCGCTTCGAGCACGGCAAGGATCATCGCCAGCCGCCCGCTGTCAAGGCCCACGGTCGACCGTCGCGGCTGGCTGTGCGGGCTGGGGGCGACCAGCGCCTGGATCTCGCACAGGACGGGGCGCGAGCCTTCGATGCCGGCAAAGACCGCCGCACCGGGCTGCGGCTGCTCGCGGTCTCCGAGGAACAGGGCCGAGGGGTTGGCGACCTCGGCCAGCCCGTCGCCCGTCATCTCGAACACGCCGATCTCGTCGGCGGGGCCGAAGCGGTTCTTGACCGCGCGCAGGATGCGGAACTGGTGGCCGCGCTCACCCTCGAAATAGAGGACCGTGTCGACCATGTGCTCGACCACGCGGGGGCCGGCGATCTGGCCCTCCTTGGTGACGTGGCCGACAAGGACCACGGCGATCCCGTGCTGCTTTGCGAAACGCGTCAATTCATGCGAGGCGGCGCGCACCTGGCTGACCGAGCCGGGCGAGGCCTCGACATTGTCGGCCCACATGGTCTGGATCGAGTCGATTATTGCGAGGTCCGGCTTTTCCGCCTCGAGCGTGGTCAGGATGTTGCGCAGGTTGGTCTCGGCCGCGAGCTTCACCGGCGCATCCTTCAACCCCAGCCGCTGCGCCCGCATGCGGACCTGCGCCGACGCCTCCTCGCCCGAGACGTAGATGCAGGACGTGCCCGCGCGCGCGAAACTGGCGGCAGCCTGCAGCAGCAGGGTGGACTTGCCGATCCCGGGATCGCCGCCGACAAGGATCGCCGAGGCCGGCACCAGGCCGCCGCCCAGCACGCGGTCAAGCTCGGCGATGCCGCTGGCGGCGCGGGGCGGGGGGGCCTCTTCGCTCGACAGGTCGGTCAGTGCCATGCCCTTGCCGCGCTTCGTGCCGAGCGACTTGGCGGCCGGCCCGGCCGAGAGCGGCTGCTCTTCGACGATGGTGTTCCAGGCACCGCACGCATCGCAGCGGCCCGACCATTTGGAATAG
The DNA here is from genome assembly GCF_900172315.1 of Palleronia marisminoris. Lineage (GTDB taxonomy): Bacteria > Pseudomonadota > Alphaproteobacteria > Rhodobacterales > Rhodobacteraceae > Palleronia > Palleronia marisminoris. Next base: position 350,291 of record NZ_FWFV01000001.1, on the reverse strand, counting down.
GTCGCGCCGCAGGACTGGCACACGAAGGAGAGGGGAGGTTTCGCCATGGCGCCCTTCTGCCCCGCGCGCGGGGCAGGGGCAAGTTACTCGGCCGCAGTCGCGTGGGGCATCGAGATGACGTTGCCAGGGGTCCGGGTGCGCGAGAAGCCGAGTTCGCCCAGCAGTCCACCGAACTCTTCCTCGAGCGCGTGGAGGCGGTTCTCCATCGCGGCCTCTTCGACCTCGACAGCCTCCTTCTGGCGGCGCAGTTCGCGGCTGACCGACAGGGCGCGGTCGATCTTGTCCTCGAACAGGGCGATCTCTTCCTCGCGATGCTTTAGGAAGCCGCGGGCCCGCGAGACGTTCTCGTCCGAGTAGATCTCGGCCAGTTCGCGGCTGGCATAGGACATCTCGGCCGCAGCCTCGAGGATCTCGGGCTCGAGCTCGCGCAGGTCGGGATGGCTGCGCAAGTACATGATCCGTTCCTTCACCGCGTCGTACTCGGTGCCGAGGTTGAAGACGCCCTCGCGATCGGCGGCGTGGCAGAACTGGTAGGCCTCGGCCACGTCGGACATGCACATCGAGAAGTCCCTGTGCGAGTTCTCGAGACGGCTTACGCGGAAGCCCGACGGCAGCGTGCTGCAGATCGCGACCAGCAGCACGATGGCCCCGACCTGAATAGCGGCGCCAGCTTGTGGATAGATCACTTCGCCAAATTGCAAGGGCAAAGTCAGCATGGGCAGGAAGCCAAGAAACCCGGCGATCGTGGCCGCGAATGCGGCAATGGTGACGACTAGAAGGATTCCAGCGGAAACCCACTGGAAATAAGCCGATATCGGCACGTATGACATTCGGCGCGACTGCATCTCTCACTTTCCCCCGTGGTATACATCGGCGACATTCCGCTTTCCACGCTAATACGAAGGCGCGGCGTTTGGTTCCCAAAAGCGCGGAACAGGGCCGAATCGGGGCGATCTCTTAGAGTTTGCAGAATAGTGTGGCAGGACTGCACAAGCCGTCAGATGTAGGAGCGTCGATACCGGGGCCCGAGGCTCGTGAGGATCTCGTAGCCGATGGTCTCGGCTGCGTCGGCAAGATCGTCGACACTTTGCTGCGGGCCGAGAATGTCGAGCGCCTCCGGGACCTCCGGCAGGTGGCTGACATCGACCGTCAGCAGATCCATGGAAACCCGTCCCACAAGGGGGCAGGGCACGTCGCCGTGGAACAGCACCGCCTCGTTTCCCATCGCCCGGATCAGCCCGTCGGCATATCCTGCCGACAAGGTCGCGACCCTCGTGGGGGTATCGGCCAGCCACGATCCGCCGTAGCCGACGATTTCCCCGGCAGCAATTTCGCGCACCTGGATGACGGGGATTGACAGGCCCACGACCGGCGCCGCGTCGGAGAATGGAAGGCCACCATAGAGGCCGATCCCTGGACGGGTCACATCAAAGTGAAATTCGGGTCCCATCAGGATGCCCCCGGTCGCCGACAGCGACAGAGGCACCGCAACGCCCTCCGTCATCTCGCGGAAGGTCGCAAGCTGGCGGTGGTTCATCGGGTCGGACGGATCATCGGCGCAAGCGAGGTGGCTCATCACGAGGGCAGGGTTCTGCCCCAGGATGACCTCTCGGACCGCGGACCATTCCACAGGCTCCAGTCCCAGCCTGTTCATGCCACTGTCGAGCTGCACGCCGAACGGGTGTCCGGGCAGGCTCTCGAAGTGGCGGGTAAGCTGCTCGATCGAGTTCAGAATGGGAACCAGCCCCTGCGCCGCGATCATTTCGGCGTCGCCGGGCATATGGCCAGAAAAGACGCAGATCTCCCGTTCCGGCCCAACCGTTTCCCTGATCGCCGCGCCCTCTTCGGCCACCGCAACGAAGAAGCGCCTTGCGCCTGCATCCAGAAGCGTTCGGGCGACCTGTCTCGCCCCTAGCCCGTAGCCGTCGGCCTTGACGACAGCGGCCGTCTCGACAGACGGCGCAGAAAGAGCGTCGAGCGCGCGCCAATTTGCGGCGAGCGCGGCGAGGTCGATGGTAAGATGCGCTGTTCCCATGCACCCGCAGGTGCAGCCTGGGACACGCGGGGTCAAGAGCACTCCAACCCAGTGTGGCGGAGCCGCCATCCGGGGCTCGCACTCTTCATCCTGCCGGACATACTCCGGAGAGCGCGAGGGGCAGCGCCCCTGGTTCCGAGACCGGTCGTGCGCGGCCGCTCAGAACTCCTGGCTCGACCCCTGTTGCCAAGGCTGCACCAGGTTGCCGAACCGGGTGAACCGGCCCTCGAAGCTCAGGTCGACCGAGCCGATGGGGCCGTGGCGCTGCTTGCCGATGATGACTTCGGCGCGGCCGTGCAGGCGCTCCATCTCTTCCTGCCAGGTGGCCATGCGTTCCAGCTCGTGGTCGCCCGGCTTCTCGCGCTCCTTGTAGTATTCCTCGCGGAACACGAACATCACGACGTCGGCGTCCTGCTCGATCGAGCCCGATTCCCGAAGGTCCGACAGCTGCGGGCGCTTGTCGTCCCGGCTTTCGACCTGGCGCGACAGCTGCGACAGGGCGACCACGGGGATGTCCAACTCCTTGGCGATCGCTTTCAGCCCCTGCGAGATCTCGGAGATTTCGTTGACCCGGTTCTCACCCTTGCCGGTGCCCTTCACGAGCTGAAGGTAGTCCACGATCAGCGCGTCGAGCCCGTGCTCGCGCTTGAGCCGCCGCGCGCGGGCGGCAAGCTGCGAGATCGGCAGGGCGGGCGTGTCGTCGATGTAAAGCGGGCAGGCTTCCAGCGACTTGGCGGCCTCGACGAAGCGGCGGAACTCGGTCTCGTTCATGTCGCCGCGGCGGATCTGCTCGGACGGGACCTCGGCGGCTTCGGACAGGATCCGGGCCGCAAGCTGCTCGGCCGACATCTCGAGCGAGTAGAAGCCGACGATGCCGCCCTCGATCGCGCCTTCGGTCCCGTCGGGCCGGGTGCCCTTGCGGTAGGCCTTGGCGATGTTGAACGCGATGTTCGTCGCCAGCGAGGTCTTTCCCATCGAAGGACGCCCGGCAAGGATCAGAAGGTCGGACTTGTGCAGGCCCCCCAGCTTCTTGTCGAGATCGACGAGCCCGGTCGAGATGCCGGCCAGCCCGCCCTCGCGCTGATACGCGGCGTTGGCGACGTTCACTGCATCGGTCACTGCGCGGAGGAAGGACTGGAAGCCCTGCGAGGCCTGCCCGGCCTCGGCCAGCTTGTAGAGCGCCTGCTCGGCCTCGACGATCTGCTCCTTGGGTTCGGAGGCGACGTCGACCTTGCCCGCCTTGGACGAGATCTCGCGCCCCAGGTCGATCAGCTTCCGCCGGATCGCGAGGTCATAGATCATCTGCGCATAATCCCGCGCCGCGTAGGACGAGATCGCGGCACCGGCGAGACGCACGAGGTAGGACGGCCCGCCCAACTCCTTCAGGCCCTCGTCATCTTCGAGGAAGGCCTTCAGCGTCACGGGCGAGGCCAGCGCGTTCTTGGCAATCCGGGCGGCGGCGACCTCGTAGATCCGGGCGTGGACGGGATCGTAGAAGTGGCTCTCGTCGATGACGCTCGCGACCTTGTCGTAGACGTCGTTGTTCGTCAGGATAGCGCCCAGAAGCTGCTGCTCGGCTTCGACATTGTGGGGCAGGAGGTCGGGCTTCTCGTCACCCTCGGCCGCGTTCTGTCCGAACGGCGCGATCTGGTTCATCGTCCCTCTCCCCTGCTTCATGTCGGTCCCGTGACGAGCGGGATACTCCCTCGCGACGTGGCGCATCAAGTGAGGATAAGTTTCAGGCTGAATCCTGCTCTGAAGCAGCGATATTGTGCCCTTCATGACGCAGGGCACATCATCCTGACCAAGGCCGCGGCGGGGCGAAAACTATCCCCGACTTTCCACAGGCTAGGTGCTGCCACGCGCGTCCTGCCAGGCGCGGGGGTCCTGCAGGAACGACTCGACCGTTTGAAGCGTCGCCGGATCGACGGCGCCAGAGTCCTTCGCCACCGCCAGGACGTCCCACCAGGTGCAGAGGGAATGCAGCTGCACGCCATGCTCGGCCAAGGTCGGCTCGGTCTCGGGGAAGATGCCGTACGAGAAGATAACGGCCGTATGCGCGCAGGTCGCGCCGGTCTCGCGGATCGCGTCCACGAAGGACAGCTTCGATCCGCCATCCGTCGTCAGATCCTCGACCAGCAGCACCCGCTGTCCTTCGGTCATCACGCCCTCGATCCGGGCGTTGCGGCCGTAGCCCTTGGGCTTCTTGCGCACATAGGTCATCGGCAGCGCCAGCCGCTCGGCCACGAGCGCGGCAAACGGGATGCCCGCCGTCTCGCCGCCCGCGACGTTGTCGAACGCCTCGAACCCGGCCTCGCGCATCACCGTGACGGCCATGAAGTCCATCAGCGTGGAGCGGATGCGCGGGAACGAGATCAGCTTGCGGCAGTCGATATAGGTGGGCGAGGGCCTTCCGCTGGCCAGCGTGAACGGTTCGGCCGCATTGAAGTGGACGGCCTCGATCTCGAGCAGCATCGAGGCCGAGAGGCGGGCCATCTCAGCCTTGTCGGGAAATCCGCTGGGGATCATCAATCGCGCCCCGTCGGCGAGCGGTCGATCGGGTTGCGGTAGGTCATGCGACGGACCGAGCCGGTCTTCGAGCGCATCAGGATCGTCTCGGTCGTGAAGTAGCCCGGCTCGCGCTTGATGGCGTGCAGCATCGAGCCATCGGTCACGCCGGTGGCGGCGAAGATCACGTCATCGCTGACCAGGTCGTCGCGGGTGTAGACGCGGTCGTAATTGGTGACGCCGGCCTTCTTCGCCCGCTCGCGCTCGTTGTCGTCGCGGAAGGTCAGCTTGCCGTACATCTGCCCGCCCATGCATTTCAGCGCGGCGGCGGCCAGCACGCCCTCGGGCGCACCGCCAGAGCCCATGTACATGTCGATCCCGGTGGTGGGCTCGGCGCAGTGGATGATGCCCGCCACGTCGCCATCCGTGATCATGCGGATGGCGCAGCCAGTCGAGCGCAGTTCCTCGATCATGGCCTCGTGGCGGGGCCGCTCCAGCACACAGACCGTGATGTCATGGGTCGACACGCCCTTGGCCGAGGCCAGCGCCGAGACCCGCTCGGACGGGCTCATGTCCATCGTGACCACGCCGGGGCGCATGCCGGGGCCGATGGCCAGTTTTTCCATGTAGACGTCGGGCGCGTGCAGCAGCGAGCCGCGCGGACCCATGGCGATCACGGTCAGCGCGTTCGGCATGTCCTTGGCGGTCAGCGTCGTGCCTTCCAGCGGGTCGAGCGCGATGTCCACCTCGGGGCCTTCACCGGTGCCGACCTCTTCGCCGATATAGAGCATCGGCGCCTCGTCGCGCTCGCCCTCGCCGATCACGACTGTGCCGCGGATCTGCAGCTTGTTCAGCTGGTCGCGCATGGCGGTGACGGCGGCCTGGTCGGCAGCCTTCTCGTCGCCGCGGCCGACCCAGCGGCCGGACGCGAGCGCCGCCGCCTCGGAGACGCGGGCGAGGCCCAGGGAAAGCATCCGGTCGTTGAAATCTTGCGTGGCCATGGATCGTGCCTCCTTGTCGCGGTTGTCAGGGTCCTAGCCCGCGCGCGCCGCGGCGCACAAGACTGTTACCGCCCACCCTTCGCCAGAAGCGCCCGATCAGTCGTCGAGTTCTTCGATCCGCAGCGCCACCGGCTCGCCCGTCAGAACGCCGGTTTCGGTCATCCGTTCGATCGCGGCGTCGAGGTCGGGCCGCCCGGCCTTGTGCGTGACCAGGATCACCGGGGCGATCGACGCGTCGGCATGGTCGTACTGCCGCATCCGGTCGATCGAGATCCCGGCGTCGCCAAGACAGGCCGCCACCTTCGCGAGGGCGCCCGGTTTGTCCTGCAACTCCATCCGCAGGTAATAGGGGGCGGGGCTGCCGGATTGCGCCCGCGTTCCCTTGACCAGAGAGGCGGCCGGCTGCCCGAAGGTCGACAGCCGGGTGCCGCGCGCGATCTCGATGACGTCCGAAAGGACGGCGCTGGCGGTCGGGCCTTCGCCCGCACCGGCACCGCGCAGGACGATCCGGCCCACGGCGTCGCCTTCGAGCACGACCATGTTGGTCGCCCCCGACAGTTGCCCCAGCGGCGAGGCGGCCGGGACGAGGCAGGGCGACATCCGCGCCTCGAGGCCCCGGCCGGTCATCCGTGCGACGCCCAGCAGCTTGACCTTGAAGCCCATGTCGCTGGCGTGCCGGATGTCGGCGATCGAGACTCGCTCGATCCCTTCCAGCCTCACGGCCTCGAAATCGACCCGCGTGCCGTAGGCGATCGAGGCCAAGAGTGCCAGCTTGTGGCCCGCATCGATCCCGCCCACGTCGAGCGTAGGGTCGGCTTCGAGATAGCCAAGGGCGCTCGCCTCGGCGAATACGGTGTCGTAGGGCAGGCCGGCATCCTCCATCCGCGTCAGGATGTAGTTGCAGGTGCCGTTCATGACGCCCATCACCCGCTCGATCCTGTTGCCGGCGAGGCTTTCGGTCAGGGCCTTGACGCACGGAATCCCGCCCGCGACGGCGGCTTCGAAGCGCAGGCACAGGCCCTTCGCCTCGGCGGCCTCGGCCAGCTCCTGCCCGTGCAGGGCCAGCATCGCCTTGTTGGCGGTCACGATGTCCTTCCCGTGGGCAATCGCGGCCTCTATCGTGTCCTTCGCCGGGCCGTTGTCGCCGCCGACGAGCTCGACCACGAGGTCCACATCGTCGCGGGCGGCAAGTCTGACGGGATCGTCCTCCCACGCGTAGGCAGACAGATCGAAGCCGCGGTCCTTGCCCTGCGTCCGGGCCGAGACCGCAGTGACCTTGACGGGACGCCCGGCGCGGGCGGCGATCAGGTCGGCCCGCTTCTCGAGGATTTTCACGACGCCGGCGCCAACGGTGCCGAGGCCCGCGATCCCGAGGCGAAGAGGGTCTGACATGGGGAGGGCTCCTTCGATCTGACGGCGTCGGGCTTGGGCCTTAGCCGAGATCACGCCCCGATCAAAGGGGGTCCTCGGCCGTCCCGTCGCGCAAACGGCGGAGGCGCTCGGCAGCCTCGGCGTCGCTTCCGGTCGGGGCCGGGGCCACGACGGCCGCCGCTGGCGGCTGGTCGGCGCGGATCGTCGCGGCGCGCTCCCGCAGGGCAGCGCTCGGCGCGGTGCTCGGAGTGGCCACGTCGCGCAGGCCCTGCGCCCGTGCCCTCAGACCGTCCGCACGGGCGAGTATCGCGGACGTGTCCGCAGCCGCCATGCTCCGCGCGGCGTTCCCCTGCGCGGCAAGACCGGCGCTGCGACCCGACAGCTCTGCGCCGGCCAGGGTGGCAGTGTCGGCTTCGACGCGCGACAGGATCTCCTGGCGGGGCGCGAGGTCGGGATAGGGCGCCACGGCGCCTGCGCGGGTCGCGGGCGTATCGAGTTCGGGCAGTCCGCAACCGGCGGCGAGGCAGACGATGATCAGGGTGCGGCGCATCGGTAGTTCCCTTGGTTGACCGCACGCTATCCGCGCCGACCGCTCTCCGGCAATCGCCTTTCCGCACCTGCCGGACAGAGCGTGCCTTGCACGCGCGCTTCGCAGCGGCATTATGGACCGACCATGCCCGATCCCGAAACTCTCGCGGAACTCCACGCCTCGATGCCGCGCCGCATCTTCGGCGTCAGCATGCTCGGCGCCTTGGCGGTGCTGCTGGGCTGGCTCGGCGCGACGGCCCCGACGGGCATCGGCGCGCGTTTCGTGCTTCTGATCGTGGCCGTTCTGGCGGCCTACGGCGCGGTCGCGTTGTGGCGTGCGACGGCGCAGGCGGTGTTCCTGACCGAGGCCGGGCTCGTCCAGTCGGACGGCCGCATCCTCGCCGCGATGGACGAGATCGCGGGGGTGGAGCGCGGGCTGTTCGCGGTGAAGCCGTCGAACGGGTTTCTGGTCCGCCTCAACCGATCCCGGCCCTTTGCCTGGGCGCCGGGCCTGTGGTGGCGCTGGGGCCGGCGGTTGGGCGTCGGGGGAATGACGCGGGCGGCCCAGGCCAAGACGATGGCCGACATCCTGACGCTGAAAAGTCACGGGGCGCTCTAGCCCGTCAGGTTGTCCGCGTCATACCTGAGCACCGGGATGAAGCGGGGCGAGACGACGCCGATGTGCTCGAACGTCTGCTCGCCGAATCCGACGTCGAAGGGCGGCACGTAATGGACCCAGCTATCCACGACGATCACCGAGTCGCCATCGGCCAGGTTCGGCAGGCGGTCGGTGAGGCCGGGCAGGGTAGCCTCGGTTATGGGGTCGGGCAGGGGCGTCGTGGAGCCGGCCCGCGCGGAGTCCGACCAGACCAGCAGGTACTCGGCATTGCTCTCGTCCCAGACGATCGAGCTGACCCGGATGGCCGTGTTGTGTTCGCCGATGGCGAGCTGGTCGAAGACTTCGGCCAGCCCGGTGATCGTCTGATGGGTCGCCGGAAACTGCGACCGCGAGAGCATGTCGCCGACGGCATAGGTGACGCGCAGCGCGTGGACCCGCGCCCGGTAGGCGTCGATATAGGTCAGCATCGTGAAGATGGTCAGGCACAGCACCGGCAGCATCAGGACGGTCTCGACGGAATAGGACCCGGTTTCGTCCCGGCGGAACCGCACGAGGTGGCGGAGGGGCTTGCGGGTCATCGTCACGGCTCGTTCACGAAGAATGTCTCGGTCACCATGGCCACGCCGCCGCCCGAGACCTGGTCCATCCGCGCCCCGATGCCCACGCCGGGGAAGATCGGGTCATAGAGGACGCAGAACCTCATCAGCATCAGCTCGTTCTGCGTGCCGGGCTTGAAGGTCGTGGCCGGCTGCACCTCGAGGTCGCGATTACGGCAGGTCACCGCGCCCTCGGATGCGGTGAAACTGCCCAGATCGACGCGCGAGAGGTCAAGCATGAGGTCGCTTTCGCAGTCCGGGATGACGGTCGCCGTCTCGCAGACCGCGGCGCGGATCTCGGCCGCGGTGCCATAACCCGAAATGCCCATCCGCACGTCGCGGGCGACCACATCGACGGCGTATTCGAACATGACCCGCCGCATCTGCATGACACCGGCCTCCATCCCCGTGAGGAACGGCCAGAGCATGAGCGGGAACAGCACCACGATCTCGACCGAGGCGGCGCCATCGGCGGCCCGCAGGAAAGTGCACAGGCGCGAAAGAAGCCTCATTCGACCAGCTGCAATTGGTTGATCGTGCCGGCGATCGAGGCGAAGGCGTAGTTTATCTGGCTGCCGGTGACGTTGTAATAGTGGTTCGGCGTCGTCGCGCAGGCCTTGAGGAGCTTCGAGTTCCCTTCGGAGATGTCGAAGGCAATCGTGAAGACCACGACGTCGCGGTCGCGGATCGCCGAGCAGAGGGCCGTCAGGCGATCGTCCTTCTCGTTAGGGCCGATCGAGTCGAGGACCTTGGAATACCAGTCGTTCGCGACGTATTGCCGGTACTGGCTGTTCACTTGTTCCGCCCGTGCGTAATAGGCGTGCCACGCGAGCGGCATCTCGGCCCAGACCTCGGCCCAAGTCATGCGCTCGGCGGAGCTTCCACCGACGGGATCGCGTCGCCACTCGTTCCGCCCGGCCACGAAATAGTAGCTTGGATCGCTACTTTGGACCGAAAAGCGCAGGTAGCTCCCGTCATATCCTTTCCAGATGTCCGAAAGGTTGCTGCCCGAGTATGCAGGCTTCATGGACAGCTGGGTGGTGTTCTCACCATCGGTCATGATGATCAGCACCTTCATCGAGTTCTCGCGGTCGTAGTCGAACGGCCGGTCCCTGAAGCCCTCATCGATATCGGGAAGCGCGGCCACGGCAGAGCGCATCTGCGGATCGAGCAGTCCGATGGCCCATTTCGTCCCGATCTCGATGGACGTGTTCCCCCCGTATTGAAGGCTGTCGATCTTGTCGTGAAGCGCGTCCCGGTCGTCGCTGACGAAGAGGGTGCGGCTGCTCGCGTCGGTGCGGCATTGGATCCGACCTTCCGAGACGCGGTCGTGGAATCGTCGGTCGTTCCGGTCGGGGATAGCCGGATAGGGGTCGAAATGCGCGGTCTGGCGATACGGTGTTGTGGGCGACATCTCGACCGTCCGGAACGCGCCAGCGGAAAAGTCGAGGCAATGGGAGTAGCCGTGGGAGTGCGTCACGGCCATCTGCGCGAGGATGTCGGCGCCTGCATTCACCTGCGTCGCGTAGGGCACGATGTTGATCGAGACTTCGCCTTCGATCGGGTTCCCGTTCCCATCGAGAAGCATTTTGTCCACGAATTCCTTGGCGGCCGTCTTCATGTAACCGAGCCGGCCGTGATTCCCCATCGAACCCGAAATATCGAGCGCCATGGAGATCTCGATATCGCGGATGTCCTCGCGCGCCGTGGCCCCCGCCGCCCCGCCGAGGTCGTCCACCCCGAGCGCGTGCATGAACATCGTGGGCAGCGACAGTTCCGCATTGGCCGAAACGGCTCGCGAGTTGATGCGGCTCGTCACCTGGATGTCGGTCAGCGCATCGGCAAGACCGGCCTTGGCGAAGTAGTCCGCCACCACGCCTTCGGGGTCGAGCGACTGGTCGAGGTCGGCCGCGGCCAGGACCGCGTTGTCCAGCGTGGTCTGCAGCTGGGTTCGCTGGTAATCGTGCCGCAGCAAGTCCACGACCACACCGCCCGTCAGGAAGATGGCGGCGAAGAAGAACAGCGTCAGGATGACGAAAGAGCCGTCCTCGGCCCTGGCGAAGGCGGAAACGCGGTGCCGGAGTCTGTGCCGGGGAGCTATCGTGTCGCTGCGCGCCGCCATTCTGGGTTCCCGTCGTTGTGGCCAAGACCGCAGGGTGATCCGACCGCGCGGCGGTGGAGGAAGAGCGAACGTCAGCCCCGCACGGTCCTCCGCATTGCTCAAGGAGCCACCGGAACTGGACGAGAATATGGCGGGCGGGGGCCTCTTTCGCGGCTTTCAGCCGGCGGGCCAGGGGAGGGGCCCATCTTGACCCCTGAACGCGAAAAGGGGCCGCCTCGCGGCGACCCCCCTGATCCGTCGGATCGGAAACCCGATCACATTTCGGGCGGCATCAACACGCTGTCGATGACGTGGATCACGCCGTTCGACGCTTCGATGTCGGCCTGCGTCACGGTCGCGTCGCCCACCATCACGGTGTCGCCGTCGATCGAAACCTCGAGCTCGGCGCCGTTCACGGTTTCGATCATCTGGCCGTCCGACAGGTCCGCCGCCATCGCCGCGCTGGGCACGACATGGTAGGTCAGGATCGAGGTCAGCTGCTCTTCGGACAGACCGTCGAGCGTGCCTTCGGGCAGCGCCTCGAACGCCTCGTCGCTGGGCGCGAACACCGTGTAGGGGCCTTCGCCCGACAGGGTTTCCGCCAGGCCGGCAGTTTCCGCAGCCGACAGCAGGGTCGAGAAATTGCCCGCGTCCTGCGCCGTTTCGACGATGTTCATCTCGGCGTTCATCTCGGCGTCATGGGACGCGGCGAAGGCCATCGTGCCAGCCAGCGACAGTGCGGCGGTGGTGGTAAAGATCTTGGTAAACATGGTGCCTCCCAAAAAGGATTGTGACCCGGCGTCTTGCAGGGTCGCTGGAACAACTGCCCGAACCCGCTACCGTTTCCGCGACAACTGCGCACAGTGCGGCGGCATGACCGACCGGCTTGTGGAACTGTACGAATCCGCGCAATTTCGCGCATCACCACAGGGAGAGACCCATGATCCACCGCCTGTTCCTCGCCGCGCCGCTGGCGCTTCTGGCGTGCGCGCCGACCACTGACCAGCCGGCCACGTCGAACCTGAGCGTCAATGCCGACGGCGCCGCCGCCGCCGCGCAGACGCCTCCGGCGCTCACGGCCGTGGCGCAGGCGCTGGATGCGCGGCAAGGGCAGATGCTGACGCCCGACCTGGAAATCCGGGGCGCGAGCGCCGAGGGCGACACGCTGGTCATGCAGTTCCGTCACGCCCAGCCGTCCACTGCTTTCGGTCCCGCCGCGCGCGAAGGATACGAGGTCGTGGCCGCCCGTTCGATCCGCGAGCAGCTTTGCGCCGCGCCGGCCACCGCGCGCTTCGTCGAGACCTACGGCGTCGCCGCGACCATCGTCACCAGCGACGACCAGCCGCTCGCCACCGTGAACGTGGACGACTGCTGAGCCTCACCCTCTGGACAGACCGGCGGGCGAGGCTGATATAACGGACCATGAGCCTGCCCCCCGGTTTCCTTGACGAGCTTCGTTCGCGCCTGAGCCTCGCTCAGGTGGTCGGCCGCAAGGTCGTGTGGGACACCCGCAAGTCCCAGCAGGGCAAGGGCGACATGTGGGCGCCCTGTCCGTTCCACCAGGAGAAGTCCGCCTCGTTCCACGTCATGGATCGCGAGGGGTACTACTACTGCTTCGGCTGTCACGCGAAGGGCGACGCGATCAGCTTCGTGCGCGAGACCGAGAACGTCTCGTTCATCGAGGCGGTGCGGATCCTCGCCGGAGAGGCCGGCATGGAGATGCCGCAGGAGGACCCTCGCGCCAAAGAGCGGTCCGACCGGCGCACCGAGCTATCCGAGGTCATGGAAGAGGCGGTGAAGTTCTACCGGCTGCAACTGCGCACCGGCGCCGGGGCGGCGGCGCGCGACTACCTCAAGGGCCGTGGCCTCGACGATGCCGCCTGCGAGCGGTGGGAGATAGGCTTCGCGCCCGACGACTGGCGGCGACTTGGCGCCCATTTGCGGCAGAAAGGGATCGACCCCGAGATGATCCAGGCGGTGGGGCTCGAGAAGGTCAGCGACCGCGGTGGCCAGCCCTACGACGTCTTCCGCAACCGCATCCTCTTTCCGATCCGCGACGCCCGGGGCCGGGCCATCGCGTTCGGCGGGCGGGCGATGGATCCGGACGACAACGCCAAGTACCTGAACTCGCCCGAGACGGAGCTCTTCGACAAGGGCCGCAACCTCTACAACCATGCCAACGCGCGACGCGAGGCAGGGCGCGATGCGCAGCTGATCGTGGCCGAGGGCTACATGGACGTCATCGCGCTGTCCGAGGCGGGGTTCGGCGCGACGGTCGCGCCGCTCGGGACGGCCGTCACCGAGGATCAGCTGCGCCTGCTGTGGCGCGTCCATGACGAGCCGGTCATCGCCCTCGACGGCGACCGGGCAGGGCAGGCGGCGGCCCTGCGCGCGGCCAAGCTCGCAATGCCGTTGCTCGAGGCCGGCAAGTCGCTGCGCTTCTGCCTGATGCCCGAGGGGCTCGACCCAGACGACCTGCTGCGCGCCAAGGGAACCGGCGCGATGCAGGGGCTGCTGGATCAGGCGATCCCCATGGTGGACCTGCTGTGGCGTGCGGAAACCGAAGGGCGGCCCATCGACAGCCCCGAACGGCGCGCCGCCCTCGACAAGCGGTTGCGCGAGGTGCTGGGGCAGATCAGGGATCCCTCGATCAAGCGCCACTACGGCGACGCCTTCAAGGAGCGTCGCTACCAGCTGTTCAACCCGCGCCGCGTCTGGACGCCCCGCGGCAAGCGGCGGGATGCGCCGGTCAGCGCCAGCGCCACCACCCGTAGCTCCGAGCTGATGTCGCACGACGCCGTGGATCGACTGCGCGAGGCAGTGGTCCTGGCGCTGCTGCTGCGTTTTCCGGCGCTGATCGAGATGTTCGAGCCGGCGCTCGAGCGATTGGACTTCTCGGATGCCGACCACGCGCGGCTCTGCGACTGTCTTCTCGCCACGCCCGCCACGGATGCCGACGCGTGCCGCGCGGCGGTCGAGGCCGCTCTGGGCGCGCATGCCCTTGAAAAGCTGCATGCCACGCGCCATCTCGACATCGTTCCCGCGCTTCGCTCGGACCGGGTGGATATCGCGCAGCAATGCCTGGCTGAAGAACTCGCCAAACTCGCCGCTCGCCAAGGCGCGGCCCGTGAAATCGAAGAGGCTCTTGGAGATATCAGTGGTGTCGAGGACGAGGCGCTGACATGGCGGCTTTCCCAGGCGGCGCAGGCGAAAGCCCGCGCCGAACGCAGCCAGGGAGAGGACCGCAGGCTCTTCGACTTGGCACCGAACGGCGTCCGGCTAGATCGGGAAGAAAGAGGTGCCCTGGACCGTCTGCTCAGCCAGATCGGGTCGGGGACACGCAAGGACACAAAGTGATCCGCCTGCTCTGGGTAAGGCGGTTCGGGTTTGGTAGGATGGACGACGTTTTCAACCTGCGAATCACTGATTCGGGTGAAGCGAATCGCGACGCGGGCCGCATGGACCCGCCACGGGACACCGCGATCCGCGGGAAGGAGAGTGCCGCATGGCCGCTAAGGACAGCGTAGAGGACCGCAAGGACGAGCAGGACGGCGAAGCCATGCTCGACATGAGCCAGTCCGCCGTCAAGAAGATGATCGCCGACGCGAGAGAGCGCGGATACATCACCTACGATCAGCTCAACGCGGTCCTCCCGCCCGAGCAGGTGAGCTCGGAACAGATCGAGGACGTGATGTCGATGCTGTCCGAGATGGGCATCAACGTCATCGAGGAAGAAGAGGCCGCCGACGAGGACGAGAAGAAGTCCACCGAGGTCGTGGCCCGCAACGATGCCCGCGACGTTGCCGTCTCGACCGCCGAGAGCGAGAAGCTCGACCGCACCGACGACCCGGTCCGGATGTACCTGCGCGAGATGGGCTCGGTCGAGCTGCTGTCCCGCGAGGGCGAGATCGCGATCGCCAAGCGCATCGAGGCCGGCCGCAACACGATGATCGCGGGCCTGTGCGAAAGCCCGCTGACCTTCCAGGCGATCACCATCTGGCGCGACGAACTTCTGTCCGAAGACATCCTTCTGCGCGACGTCATCGACCTCGAGACGACGTTCGGCCGCTCGATGGGCGAAGAGGGGGACGAGCCCGTCGTCTCGGACCTCGGCTCGACGCCGCAGGAGATGAAGGAGAAGCCGCCGGCGCCCAAGCCCGAGGTGGTCAAGGAAGAGGTCGATGCCGACGGCAACCCGATCTCGGAATCAGACGACGAGGAGGATGACGAGGACCAGGCGAACCTGTCGCTCGCCGCGATGGAAGCCGCGCTGAAGCCGCGCGTCCTCGAGATGCTCGACGCGATCGCCAGCGACTACGAACAGCTCAGCGAAATGCAGGACATGCGCATGTCCGCCACGCTGAACGAGGATGGGTCCTTCGATTCCGGCGCCGAAGAGAAGTACCAGAAGCTGCGGGGCGAGATCGTCGTGCTGGTGAAGGAGCTTCACCTGCACAACAACCGTATCGAGGCGCTGATCGACCAGCTCTACGGCATCAACCGCAAGATCATGTCGATCGACAGCGCGATGGTGAAGCTCGCCGACCAGGCGCGCATCAACCGGCGCGAATTCGTCGACGAGTATCGTGGTGCCGAGCTCGATCCGAACTGGATGGACCGGATGCGCGAGAAGGCCGGCCGCGGCTGGCAATCGCTGTTCGAGCGGTCCACCGACAAGATCGAGGACCTGCGCGGCGAGATGGCCCAGGTCGGCCAATATGTCGGCGTCGACATCAGCGAATTCCGCCGCATCGTGCAGCAGGTCCAGAAGGGCGAGAAAGAAGCCCGTCAGGCCAAGAAGGAGATGGTCGAGGCCAACCTGCGCCTCGTGATCTCGATCGCCAAGAAATACACGAACCGCGGCCTGCAATTCCTTGATCTCATTCAGGAAGGCAACATCGGCCTGATGAAGGCAGTCGACAAGTTCGAGTATCGCCGCGGCTACAAGTTCTCGACCTATGCGACGTGGTGGATCCGCCAGGCGATCACCCGCTCGATCGCCGACCAGGCCCGCACGATCCGCATCCCGGTCCACATGATCGAGACGATCAACAAGCTGGTCCGCACCGGCCGCCAGATGCTGCACGAGATCGGCCGCGAGCCGACGCCGGAAGAACTGGCGGAAAAGCTGCAAATGCCGCTCGAGAAGGTTCGCAAGGTGATGAAGATCGCCAAGGAGCCGATCAGCCTCGAGACGCCTATCGGTGACGAAGAGGACAGCCAGCTCGGCGACTTCATCGAGGACAAGAACGCCGTCCTGCCGCTCGACTCCGCCATCCAGGAGAACCTGAAGGAGACGACGACGCGGGTCCTGGCTTCGCTTACGCCGCGCGAGGAGCGGGTCCTGCGGATGCGTTTCGGCATCGGCATGAACACCGACCACACGCTGGAAGAGGTTGGCCAGCAGTTCAGCGTCACCCGCGAACGAATCCGTCAGATCGAGGCCAAGGCGCTCCGCAAGCTCAAGCATCCGAGCCGGTCGCGCAAGCTGCGCTCGTTCCTGGATCAGTAGGGCCCAGGGTGCCCTTGGCCGACGCGCGCCAAGGGCTCGGCCAGTCATGAAGGAGGGGGCAAGACATGAGCATTCTCAGCAAGCTCTTCGGTCGCAGCGGCGACAAGTCCGCGCCCGAGGAGGAATCCGTTTCCTACAAGGGCTTCAAGATTCGACCCGCGCCGATCGTCGAGGGCAGCGAGTATCGCCTCGGGGCGTGGATCGAGAAGGACATCGACGGCGAACTGAGGACCCACCATCTTGTCCGCGCCGACATGACCACCTCGCGCGAGACGGCGGTCGATGCCGCGATCGCCAAGGCCAAGCTGGTGATCGACGAACAGGGTGAACGGCTCTTCGACTGAGGTCGAAGGGTGGCGCCGTTGGCTTCGAACCGGAGGTTGTCGGCGTTGTCGTGACGGCGCCGCGCCTTTCATTCCGAAAGCGCGACAACCGAGCAGGCTCAGGTCCGGTTCGCCTGGTTCGGGTCGTTGGTCGAGCCTTGGCCGGTGGCGGGATTGTCAGGATCCGCGTCGGGATCCGGTTTGACGTCCGGCTTTATCGGCTCCTTCTTCGGCATCGGCGTGCGGTTCGCCTGGTTCGGGTCGTCGGTCGTTCCCGCGCCGGTCTTCGCGCGCTCCGCCTCTTCGTCGCGATCTTGATTGGACATCTTGCGTCCTCCTTTCATCTTCACGTCCAACACGCGAACCGACCGAGGGTTCGCCCAAGGACGAAAGGACGCAGAGCCATGACGCAGACGACGTTCGAAATCGCCACGCGCGGGCCGGGCCTGCACGAGTTCACGGACAAGGTCGCGGGCTGGCTGCCCGATCGGGATGGGGTGCTGACGCTATTCGTGCGCCATACCTCCTGCTCGCTTCTGATCCAGGAGAACGCCGATCCGGACGTGCAGGCCGACCTGATGGGGTGGATAGACCGCCTCGTTCCCCGCGCCGACACGCCCGAGATGCGCTACCTGCGCCACCGCGCCGAGGGGCCGGACGACATGCCGGCGCATATCAAGGCCGCGCATCTGCCGGTGTCGCTGACGATCCCGGTCTCGGCCGGGCGGATGGCGCTCGGCACCTGGCAGGGCATCTACCTGTGGGAGCATCGCGACGATCCCCACACGCGACGGGTCGCCGCCGCACTCGCCTGAAGAAGCGGGAACGCGACCCACGTCTCGCCGTTAGGCACGGAAGACGACTACAGGTAAGCTGCTCATGAGAGAGATTTTTTCCCGCCGCCGCGCCACGATGCGGCCCACCCGAGAATCCATCGTCGCCCAAGTGGCGCAACGCGATCCGCTTCCTCCCCTCGAACGACGCGAATGGTGGCGCGGGGCGGCGCTGTACCAGGTCTATGTCCGCAGCTTCCGCGACTCGAGCGGCGACGGGATCGGCGACCTCAAGGGGGTGTGCGAGAAGCTCGACCATATCCAGTCGCTCGGCGTGGACGGGTTCTGGCTGAGCCCGATCAACCCGTCGCCGCAGGAGGATTTCGGCTACGACATCACCGACTTCCGCGCCGTGGACGCGATCCACGGCAACATGTCGGACTTCGACCGCATGGTCTCCGAGGCGCATTCGCGGGGGCTGAAGGTGCTCCTCGACCTGATCCCGTGCCACACCTCGGACGAGCATCAATGGTTCAAGGAAAGCCGGCGCGACAAGGACGGCAATTTCGGCGACTGGTACATCTGGGCCGATGCGGCGCCCGATGGGGGGCCGCCGAACAACTGGCTCAGCTCCTTCGGAGGCCCCGCCTGGACGTGGGAGCCGCGACGGTCGCAATACTACTACCACCCGTTCCTGTCCTGCCAGCCGGCGCTGAACCTGCGCAAGAACGAGGTGCTTGAGGCGGTCGTGGACGCGATGCACTTCTGGCTCGACCACGGAGTTGACGGCTTTCGCCTCGACGCGATCCAGTGTCTTGCTTGCGATGCCGATCTGCGCTCGAACCCGCCCGAGGACAGCCGCGGCCCGGTCGCGCCGCTTGGCGGGGGCGAGAACAACCCCTTCCGAAAGCAGGCCCACCTGTACGACCGCGACGTGCCCGGCGCCTTCCCGATCGTCGAGCGTCTGCGCAAGGCGGTGGAGGGGTACGAGCCCGAGCGCGTGCTGATCGGCGAGCTGGCCGATACCGATAGCGCCCGCAACTCCGAGAAATATACCGTTCTGGGCGAGGGGCTGCACGCGGTCTATGACTTCAGCCTGATCCACGTCTCGCGCGAGGTGCGCGAGCTGACCGAGATCCTGACCTATCGCAGCGCCTTCCTGCGCACCGGCTGGATGATGAACGTGTTTTCCAACCACGATTCCACGCGCGCCGTGACCGACTTCACCCATTTCGCCGAAACGCGCGAGCAGCAGGTGGCGGCGCAGAAGTTGCTGTTCTTCATGCAATTCGCCCTGAAGGGCGGCGGGATCATCTACCAGGGAGAAGAGCTCGCCCTGCCGCACCCCGAGCTGCGCTACGAAGACCTGCGCGATCCATGGGGTATCGCCTTCTGGCCGGATTTCGAGGGCCGCGATGGTGCCCGGACGCCGATGCCGTGGTCGAGCGGCGCGCCCCATTGCGGCTTCACCGAAGGCGAGCCCTGGATGCGCGTTCCGCCCGAGCATTGCCACCTCAGCGCCGACAGGCAGGCCGAGGACCCCGACAGCGCGATGCGGTTCCTTCGCGCGTTCCTCGACTGGCGGAAGGAGCAGCCTCTGCTGCGGTGGGGCGGCGAGCGGGTCTATCCCCCCGACCTGGCGCCCCTGATCATGTGGGAACGATACGGCGGCGGCGAGGACATGCTGTGCTTCGTCAATTTCAGCGCCAATACGCAAACCTTGCCGGCCGAACGGATCGGCAAGCGCCAGCTTCTGGATGGCCCGGGCATGGCCAGCGAGATGGAGAAGACCGGCGTCGAGATCCCGCCCTTCGGCTTCGGATGCGCGCTCGGCTCGACCGAGTGACCGGGCGCGCCCGGGGAAAGCCCCGGGCGGCCTCAGTTCTGGGGCATCAGGTACACCTCGCGGATCGCGGCGCGGGGATCGGCCTCGATCGCGTAGAGGACGGCTCCGGCGACATCCTCGGGCTGCAGCTTGTCGGGCTTCCCCTCGTCGAAGAAGGGCGTGTCCACCATGCCCGGAGCGATCAGGCTGCACCGCCCGCCCCACTCGCGCATCTCTTCCGCCATGTTCCCGGCAAAGCCGTGGACGAAATACTTCGTCGCACCATAGATCGAACCCGCGATGTGCCGCCGACCCGCGGCCGACCCGGTCAGGACCAGCGTGCCCTTCCGCTTCTTCAGCTCGGGCAGTGTCGCACGCGCCGTCCAGACCAGTGCGGTGATGTTCAGCTGGATCATCCCGGCGATCTCGTCGGCATCGCCCTCGACCACGCCCGACGTGTCCATCCCGCGGCCGGCATTGGCGAAGGCTGCGTCGATCCCGCCGAAGCGGTCCACCGCCCGCGCCACCGCGTCCTGTTGCGCGGCCAGATCCGTCGCATCGCCCGGCAGTGGCAGTGCAGCGTCGCCGATCTCGTCCGCCAGGGCCTGAAGCTTCTCGGCCGAGCGGGCAAAGAGTGCCACGTTCCAGCCGGCCTTCGCGGCCATGCGCGCCGTCTCGGCGCCGATTCCCGAACTCGCCCCGGTGATGAAAAGCGTCTTGGCCATGTCTGATGGTCTCCGTGCTGAATGACCCAGCCCAACGTGATCCGCTTGCATCGGTTCATCACCGCTGCATGTGGGGGGCGATCTTTTCGTGCTGTCCATCGGTAGGGTCGGCGGCTAAGGATGGACGACGAGGGGAGAAATCACCCGAAGGGGGATACGGGATGCGCTGTCCGTTCTGCGGCAATGTCGAAACCCAGGTGAAGGATTCGCGGCCCGCCGAGGATCACGTGGCGATCCGCCGCCGCCGCCTCTGCACTGCCTGCGGTGGCCGCTTCACCACCTACGAACGGGTCCAGCTGCGCGACCTCGTGGTGGTCAAGACCAACGGCCGACGCGAGGATTTCGACCGCGACAAGCTGGAGCGCTCGGTTCGCATATCGATGCAGAAGCGCCCGGTCGAACAGGAGCGGGTGGACCAGATGATCAGCGGTATCGTCCGGCGGCTGGAAAGCATGGGCGAGACCGACATCCCCTCGAAGGTGATCGGCGAGATCGTGATGGAAAGCCTCGCCCGGATCGACGCCGTGGCCTATGTGCGTTTCGCCAGCGTTTACAAGAACTTCCAGGCCGCGGATGATTTCGACAAGTTCGTGAGCGAACTCAGACCGCTTACCAAGCCCGAGGGGTGAGCGACGCGGCCCATATGGCCCACGCGCTGGCCCTGGGCCGGCGCGGGCTGGGTCGTGTCTGGCCGAACCCGGCCGTGGGCTGCGTGATCGTTGCCGGCGGCCGCGTGGTCGGGCGTGGCTGGACCCAGGAGGGCGGGCGCCCCCATGCCGAGACGGTGGCCCTGGCGCAGGCCGGTGCGGCCGCGCGAGGCGCCACGGCCTACGTGTCGCTCGAACCTTGCGCCCACTACGGTCGGACCCCTCCTTGTGCCGAGGCGATGGTTGCGGCTGGCGTCGCGCGCGTGGTGACGGCGCTCGAGGATCCTGATCCGCGCGTCGCCGGTCGTGGTCACGCCATCCTGCGCGAGGCGGGAATCGAGGTGGTCACCGGGGTCCGCGCGGCCGAGGCGCGCCGCGATCAGGCGGGGTTCCTCAGTCGCGTGCTGCGGCAGCGCCCGATGGTGACGCTGAAGCTGGCCACGACGCTCGACGGTCGGATCGCCACCGCGAGCGGCGAGAGCCGCTGGATCACCGGCCCCGACGCCCGGCGCACCGTTCATGCCATGCGCCTGTCGCACGACGCCGTGCTGATCGGTGGCGGCACCGCACGGGCGGACGACCCCCGCCTGACGGTGCGCGGCATGGGTGCCGACCGCCAGCCCGTCCGCGTGATCGCGGCGCGTAAGCTCGACCTGCCGTCGGAGGGTGATCTGGCGGCCTCGGTGGGCGAGGGGCCGCTATGGCTTCTCCACGGGTCCGAGGCGCGGGACGATCGGATTGCCGCCTGGACCGATCTCGGCGCTACCTGCGTCGAGGTGCCGGTTGCGGGCGGCTACCTCGATGCGGGATACCTTTTGCAGGTCCTGGCCGAGCGGGGGATCACCCGTGTCTTCTGCGAGGGCGGCGGCAGCTTCGCCGCGTCGCTGCTACAGGTCGGGCTGGTCGATCGGCTCGTAAGTTTTGGCGCTGGCCGCGTGCTGGGGGCCGAGGGTTGGCCCGCGGTCGGGGCGCTCGGGGTGGACGCGCTTTCCGCCGCCCCGCGGTTCGCCCTCGTCGAGACGCGCCGGATCGGCGCCGACACGATGTCCGTCTGGGAACCCTCGGCCAAGCAGGGATAGGCGCCGCGCTACCGTCGCCAGAGATGGGCCTGACCGGCGAGCGCCCCCTGCAGTTTCGCAAGTGCCCGGTTCGCCCGGCCGGGTCCCGGGATCGCGCCTGTCGCAAGCCGCTCGGCGACGAGTTCGGGCGGGCACGGAAGGCCGCTGAGAGGATCGATGTAGCGCGGATAGGCGATCAGAGTCGCGTGTGCGAGGCCGGCGAGCGGGACCGGGACGCTGCGCCGCATGGGCACGGGGCCGAGGTCCCGGGTGAGGCCCCAGCCCGCGTAGAAGGGCGCGCCGAGGCAGGTCACGGGCACGCCCCGCAAGAGCGCCTCGAACCCCGTGGCCGAGGTCAGGGTCCAGACCTCCTGCACCCGCGGCAGCAGGCGCGCGGGATCGACGCCCGACAGGACGACATCGGCTTCTGCGGCGTGGATCGCGCCGGGGCGCAGGCCGGCCTCGACGTCCGGGTGCGGCTTGTAGAGGATCGCGGCTTCGAGGTTCGCTGCGCGGACGGCTGCCAGGAGGGCCGCGTTCGTCTTCACCGCGCCAGCGCCGAGGCGGATCGAGGCGTCGTCCTCGACTTGGCCGGGCACGAGGATGCGGTGGCCTTCGGGCAAGGGCGGCAGTTCTGCGCGGCCGACGTTGTATTTCGTGAGGCCACCCGCCACGAGCGTCGCCACGAGCCGTTCGGCGCGGAGGAGGTCGGGCTCGGGCAGATCGCCGCTCAGGGCGATCAGCCGTTCGAGCCGCGACGGTCGCGCGGGATCGTAGTAGATGCCCAGATCGTCCGTCACCAGCGACAGGGGCGGGACCAGATCCGCGCCCAACCCGCGCGAGCGCAGGAAGCCGTCCTCGACGCGCAGGATACGCGGCGCGGACAGCCCCGGCTGTTCGGCCCCCGCCCAGACGAGAAGGCCGCGCCCCTCGACCTTTGCGCGGCGGCAGGCGCGGCCGGGGTCGCGCTCGAACCGTACCGGGCGCCAGCGGCCGAAGATGCGCTGCACCGGCCCCCGCTTCCACAGGCGCATCCCGAGGGCGACGTGGCCGTGCCGATCCTCGCGCCAGGCGCGCGCCTGCGCTTCGAGGGTATCGACCACGTCCTCGACCTCGCAGAGACGGTCGCGAAACGGGTCGTACCATGTCGGGTAGTGGATCATGGCGCCCGCGACGAGCTGCGCGCGGGTCAGCCGGCGGGTGCGGCGGGCGACCGGGTATTCATCCTCGGTCAGGCCCCAGCCGGCATAGAAGGGTTGCCCGAAGAGACGCGGGCGGTGGTCGGCGAGGATCGCCTCGAACCCCAGCTGAGAGCTGACGGCGTAGACCGCGACAGCCCCCTCCAGCAGGTTCCAGGGCGAGACGGGCGCGTCCACGATGCTCGTCCGAGCGTCCAGAGCGCCGGGGCCGAAGTGGCCGCCGCGATAGCCGTGAGCCGTCTCGGGGTGGGTCTTGATGACGATGCGCGCGCCCGGATGTTCGAGCCGCGCGAGCGTCAGCATCTCGGCGAAGCTGGCCTCGGTCGCGCCGGCATGGCGGATCGAGGCGTCGCCCAGCGTCTGATCGATTACCAGAACGTAGCCCGGCTCGGGCACCGGCAGCGACGGGTCGACCGCGCTGTATTTCGTCAGATGCGCCCGCTTCAGCCGGGTCACCAGGTGCCGCGCGCGGTCCAGCACCGCCGTGTCGTCGAGCGGCGCGGTCGCGAGCAGATGCTCCAGATCCGACGGTCGGCTGCTGTCGAAATGGACGCCCGCGCGGTCGATCAGAAGGCCCAGCGGCGCCTCGCCGGAGCGGCCGGGCATCAGCGAGCGCAGGAAGGCGTCCTCGATCCGCACCAGCGGTGCGGCGGTGCGCGCGGCGACCGCTTCGCCCCGGTGGGCGTAGGGCGAGCGGCCCCAGACACCCACGGCGTCGCCGTCGCGCGGGCGCCCCGTCGTAACGCGCCACCCGGCCAGCGTCAGGATGCGACGCAACCGCCGATTCAGGAAGCCGGCGGAGTAGACCCGGAGCGCGGGGGGCGGCGTCATTCGGTCGAAATGGTATCCTGAACCGTGGCGAGCGAAGAGGTCGCGCCGGTCAGGACGCCGACGACCTTCTGGACCTGCACGTAGGGCGCCTCGGTCACGTAGACGGTGTCGCCGTCGCGGATCGCGAAGTCGCGGGCCTCGAACATGCCGTTGGGCTCTGTCAGGTCGAGCACGTAGACCATGCGCTGCGGGCCCACGAGGTCGGTGCGGCCCAGCACCATCTCGGCGATCTCTTCCGGCTCGTTGCGGAAGACGAAGACGCCGGTGGGATCGGCGAGGGCGGTCGACAGCCCGCCGACCAGCGCGATCGCCTCGATGGCCGAGATCGTCTGCCGGTCGAACGTCACGAGCCTCTGGCTGCCCGTGGCGCCGAGTGCGGTGAATGACCGGGCGTCTTGTTCCACGAGGATGCGGTCGCCGTTCCTAAGCGCGATGTCGTAGCGCGGGTGGGTGTAGAGATCGTCGAACCATATGGTCTCTTGCCGATTGCCGCGGCTGACGGTGACCTGGGCGACGTCCTGAGGGATGGCCAGCCCGCCCGCCTGCGCCAGCATCGCCGAGAGCGTCCGCGTCGGCTGCTCGATCGGGTAGACGCCCGAGCCCGTGACACCGCCGACCACCGAGACGGTGGCCCCGTCACCGGCAAGGCGGCGGACGAGGATCTGCGGATCGGGGGTCTGGCTGCCCAGCTTTTCGGAAATGATGCGGCGGATCGCTTCGGGCGTATTGCCGGCGGCGCGGATCCGGCCGGCATAGGGCACGAAGATGTAGCCGTCGCCATCCACCTGGATTTCTTCCAGCGAGGTGGCGGGGGTGCCTTCGGGGACCAGCAGGCCGTCCTCGACATTCTCGTAGATGGTCAGGCCCAGCGTGTCGCCGGGGCGGATCGTGTCGGAGCCCAACACGCCGGCATTCAGGAAGGCGGGGCTGAACCCGAGCGACGGATAAATGGCGGTGGCTGTGTTCACGCGCCGGTTGACCGAGACGACGAAGGCGTCGCCCTGGCGCTGCACCGAGCCGCTGTAGATTTCCTTCTTGGTCGGCCCGACGCGCGGTAGGCCGCACGCTCCGACCATGGCAACGGCGGCGAGCAGGACGAAGGGTTTCGCCCAGAACGGGTTCTTGAGATTCACTGCCCGGTCTCCTGACCTGTTCTGCCTCGGGTGCTTTTTTTGGATCAGGATACCCGAGCGGCGCCGGAAATCCACTCCGAATGGGGCGGTGTCACTCATTCACCACATGCAGGCGGAGCCGTGGCGCCGCTCCGAGGCGCAGCGTTCCGTACGGATCGTGTGGGGCCAGCAGCCTGTCGGTCACCTGCCGCAGAAGTTGCCGGCGCCCCGAGGCCGAATAGAAGCCGCCGGCGATCTGGCTCGTCTCGAGCAGGTAGCGCCGGTAGTCCCGGTAGGCTTGCGCATCGGGATGCAGGGGGTGGCGGAAGAACTCGGCCAGCGGCTGGGTCGAGACGAACTCGGGCTTGCCATAGACCGCCGCGCCGAACGCCCGCAAAGGCAGTCCGCGCCACAGCACCTGCTGCCCCGCGGTCGAATTCACCGTCACCGCCGAGCGTGCGTGGTCCAGCAGCGTCGCCAGCTTGCCGCCACGGATATAGTGCACCCGCTCCGCCACCCCGTGTTCGCGGGCCAGCCTGCGGATCGCGCGGCGCTGGTCGACGCGGCCGTCCTCCAGCGGGTGGGCCTTGAAGACCAGGTGGTGGTGGGCGGGCGCGCCGGCGGCGAACCCCTCGATCACCATGCGCAGGAAGTCGGCGCCGGTCTCGAAGGGCGAGTGGTGCAGGAAATTGCTGTCATGCTCGAGCTGCAGCAGCGCGAGGTGGTAGGGAAAGCCGCCGCGCTTCACTCGGCGAGTGGCGGCGACACGGCCGGCGCGGTGGAGGGGGGCGAGCAGAAGCCGCGCGAGGTAGAGGCGGAACTCCTGCCTGACGCTGAGCGCACGGTGGGGGCGGAAGCCCGAATAGCTGCGGTTCCCGAGCAGCACCGCGGCGTGATAGAGCGCGCCGTACCAGACATGTTGGCGCATCTCGCCCCAATGCGCGGGGGCGACCGGCATTTCGGTCTGCCTCTCGGTCAGCGCGCTGCGTATCTGTGCGACGCTGGTGGACATCAGTGGGGAGTGGCCGTTCGAGCCGCCCCGTTCGTAGGTCACCCAGTAGGGGCGCAGGTAGCCTTCCTCGAAGACGTGAACCTCGATCCCGCGCGCGGCCGCGAGGCGCACCGCCTCGGCGTGGACTGGCCGCGTGTCGCCGTAGAGGACGATGTCGGTGATCCCCTTGGCCTCCAGCGTCCGGGCCAGGACGTCCGGCCAATCCCCGGGCGTGCCGCGATAGGGGATGTAGCTTGCGCGGTCGGGCCAGAAGACCCCGTCGCCACGGTTGAAGCCGATCCGCCAGCAGCGCGCGCCGGTGCGGGCGAGCATCCGGCCGAGCTGGCCGAAGAACGGTCCGTGCGGTCCCTGCAGGAACAGGAAGGTGCGTGTCGTCGGATCGTGCATCGGGTCGAGTCTGCCTCTGCGGCGCGGTCTTGCGCAAGCCATGGCAGTCCTTGCAGCCCCGATCACTTCGCGCCATGTGGGGAGGCGATGGCCTGAGCGGAGGATGCAGCGATGTTCACCGGATTGATCGGCGACGTGGGAGAGGTGCTCGAGGTCGAGCTGCGCGGCGACATGCGCGCCCGGATCGCCTGCTCCTGGACCGCCGCGGATATTCCTCTGGGCGCGTCGATCTCCTGCGACGGCATCTGCCTGACCGTGGTCTCGACCGGCAGCGACCCCCGGAACTGGTTCGACGTGGAGATTTCGGCCGAAACCCTGTCGCGCACGAATATCGGCGCAGAGGGCTGGCCCGTCGGCCGGCGCGTGAACCTGGAACGCAGCTTGCGCGTCGGTGACGAACTGGGCGGGCACATCGTGGCGGGCCACGTGGACGGGGTCGCGCGGATCGTGTCGGTCCGGGACGAGGGCGACAGCACCCGCTATACCTTCGAGGCACCGGAAGATCTGGCGCGTTTCATCGCGCCCAAGGGTTCGATCTCGCTCAACGGGACGTCGCTGACGGTGAACGAGGTCGAGGGTGCGCGCTTCGGCGTCAACCTTATCCCGCATACGAAAAAGGTCACGACCTGGGGCGGTGCGGCCGAGGGCGACATGGTCAACCTCGAGGTGGACACGGTGGCCCGCTACGTCGCAAGGCTACGCGACGTCGGCTGAGGGCGATCCGCTCTGGCCTTCGCGGCGCGCCCCGTCTATCTGGCGGGCGGAAGCGAAAGGGTGCGCATGGCCGAGCACGAGTATCACGACGCGATCTCCTCGACGCAGGAGATCATCGACGACGCCCGCAACGGCCGCATGTTCATCCTGGTCGATCACGAGGACCGCGAGAACGAAGGCGACCTTGTAATCCCCGCGCAGATGGCCACGCCCGACGCCATCAACTTCATGGCGAAGGAGGGCAGGGGCCTGATCTGCCTCGCCATGACATCCGCCCGCTGCGATGCGCTCGGGCTGCCGATGATGGCGCAGCACAATTCGTCCCGGCACGAGACCGCGTTCACCGTGTCCATCGAGGCGCGCGAGGGGGTCTCGACCGGCATCTCGGCGCATGACCGCGCGCGCAGCGTCGCCGTCGCCATCGACAGTGCCACGACGCAAGCCGACATCGCCACACCGGGCCACGTCTTTCCCCTGCGCGCCCGTGACGGCGGCGTGCTGGTCCGCGCGGGTCACACCGAAGCCGCCGTGGACATCTCGCGCCTTGCCGGCCTGAACCCCAGCGGCGTGATCTGCGAGATCATGAACGAGGACGGGACGATGGCGCGGCTGCCCGATCTGGTGGCCTTCGCGCAGCGCCACGGGATCAAGATCGGCACGATCAGCAACCTGATCGCCTACCGCCGGCGCAACGACAACCTCGTGCGGGTGATCCGCGAGCAGACCATCACCTCGGAGTTCGGGGGCGACTGGACCATGCGCGTCTACCAGGACCAGACCCACGGCGCCGAGCATATCGTGCTGGTGAAGGGCGATATCTCGGGGGACGAGCCGGTGCTGGTGCGGATGCACGCGATGGACCCGATGCTCGACGTCGTAGGAACGGGGCCGAAAGGCCGCGCCCGCGAGTTCGGCGACGCGATGGAGCTGATCGCGGCCGAGGGGCGCGGCGTTCTGGTCCTGCTGCGCGATCTCGAGATGAAGATCGCCGCCGAGGACGAGGTTTCGCCCCAGACGCTGCGGCAATACGGGCTGGGGGCGCAGATCCTGTCCTCGCTCGGGTTGCACGAGCTTGTGCTGCTCACCAACTCTCCGAAACCGAAGATCGTGGGCCTCGACGCTTACGGGCTGACGATCACGGACACGCGCAAGATCTCGGAGATCGGATGATGGCAGGCCAATCCCACTACACCCCCCCGATGCCCGAATTCGACGACGCGCCCAGCGTGCTGATCGTCGTGGCGCCCTATTACAAGGACATCGCAGACGATCTTCTGGCCGGTGCGCGTCGCACGCTGGAGGCTGCCGGTGCGACGCATGAGACCATCGAGGTGCCCGGCGCGCTGGAAATCCCGACCGCCATCTCCATCGCGCATCGCACCGCCGAATTCGACGGGTTCGTCGCCCTCGGCTGCGTGATCCGGGGCGAGACCTCACATTACGACACCGTCTGCAACGACAGCTCCCGCGGGCTGACCATGCTGGGGCTGTCGGGTGCCTGCATCGGCAACGGCATCCTCACGGTGGAAAACTACGACCAGGCCGCGGTGCGCGCGGGCGAGCAGGACAAGGGTGGCGGTGCCGCCGCGGCGGCCTTGCACCTGGTCGCGCTGTCGCGCAAGTGGCGGAACACGCCCAAGGGCATCGGGTTCAAACCCAAAGGCTGACCATGACCGACAAGAAACAGATGCGCTCGGCCGCGCGGCTCTATGCCGTGCAGGCGCTGTTCCAGATGGAGCACTCGAACCTCTCGGCGGACCGCGTGCGCGCGGAGTTCGAGACGCACCGTTTCGGTGCGATCTACGACGAGGGCGAGATGGCCGAGGGCGATCTGGACCTCTTCCGCAAGACGCTCGACGACGCGGTCGAGTGGCAGAACAAGATCGACCAGATGACCCACAAGGCGCTGGTCGAACGCTGGCCCATCGACCGGATCGACCCGGTGCTGCGCGCCCTGTTCCGCGCGGCCGGGGCCGAACTGCTGCAGGGCAAGGCGCCGCCGCGGGTGGTCATCACCGAATATGTCGACGTGGCCAAGGCGTTCTTCCCCGAGGGGAAGGAGTCCCGCTTCGTCAATGCCGTGCTCGACCACATGGCCCGTGCGGCCAAGCCCGAGGCTTTCGAAGACAGGCGTTGACCCGCGCAGGGAAAAGGCGTTGGATCGCTCAGGTCCTTGGAGACGCGGAACTTAATCTCGCCGAGCCATGTTCCGGTAGCATTGCCATCAGGGAGGAAATGATGCGCAGCGTTCTGTTTCAAATCGGAGTTGGCGTCGCCGCCGCGGCCGGGTTTCTGCTGGTGCTTCTCGGACTCGGCACGGCGGGTGTTGCCGTGCTTGCCGCGCTGGTCTTCCTGACGGTGCACCTCATCAACGCGCGCGTCTCGGCTGAGCCGAAGCCGGTCCGGATCCGCTCAGATCGGTGACGCCGCCGCCTAGCCTTCGGGCGGGGTGACGATGCCGTAGCGCTCGAGCTCTTCCGTGACGAAGATGTAGATCGATTGGGGCGGGGTCATCAGCGCGTGCTCCATGAGCCGCAGGTCAAGTCCCATCTCGGCAAGGTAGGCCAAGACCTGGCCCTGGCCGCGCTGGATGTCCTCGACCGCCAGGAATGCGGGCTGGACGATGTTCTCGCCGAAGTAGTGCTGGTGAACGCCGAGCGATCCGCCCGGCTGCACGGTCCGCGATGCGCCCCCGGCAAAAAGATAGGGGCAGGCGGACAGGCACAGGTCGCCAGGCGCGATCTCGGTCGCGATCCCCAGGTCGCGAACCGCCCGCCCAAGCACCAGCCCATCCCCCACCGATCCACCGGGAGAATGGAGCAGCAGCGCGTCGGGCGCGTCATCTGCGTTGAAGCGCTCGGCCAGCAGGGGCGCGACCCGCTCGCCATCGCCGGGCGCGATCGTCCCCACCATCCGCACCACCTTGCGCCCGTCGAACTCGGCATCGCTCAGCATCAGGCGCGTGGGCATGTCGGCCGTCGGAGGGAAGGGGCGGTTCGGCGCGTCCGGCAGCTGTTGGGGCTGGAACCGTCGCGTCTGGTCGCCGGGCCGCACCGGCTGGTCCAGCTGGGGCGCGCGGGGTTGGGCGCTCCAGGTCGGAAGTCCCGCGTTCATGTCGCCCGCGACCAGTGCCGCACCGATCACCAGTTGCAACGCGAAGATCCCCTTGATGACCGTCGAGGGCGACACGTTCATTCAGCGTGGCCCCGGATCGGTGTGGGCTTGGGCGCTTCCGTCAGGTCGGGCACGTCGCGGTCCTCGACCTCTCGCAGCGCCCGCATGGCCGCGCGGAGTTCGGCCACCGTCATGTGATCCTCGATCGCCACCCGGTCGCGGGAGCGGCGGATCGCGCCCTGCGTCACCATCAGGATCAGGACCAGCACCGCCGGCAGCAGGTCGATGGCGATGGCCCCGGCCCACGACGGGATGAAGTTGCCCGCGTAGCGGATCACCGCATCGGCGGCCGAGATAGGCGTATAGCTGACCTCGACAGGGGGCTGCATTCCTTCGACCTCGGCGGCGGCGGCCCCTAGCGTCGCGGCCCGCTGGGCCAGCACCTCGAGCACGCTGTCGATGGTCGCCTGCTGTCCCTGCGCGGTGGCCTCGGTCTCGCTGAGGACGGGGCGGACGACGCTTTCGGCCAGGTCGTTCGCCGCGCGCGTGACCAGCGGTGCGACGGAGAGCTGCCGCAGTTGCGTGATGAGGCCGGCAAGGCGCACCGCATCTTCGGAGAACTCGACCGAGCGTGCCTCGACCGGGCCGGGCTCGACCGTCAGCGACCGCATCCGGCTGAGGATCTCGTTGCCTTCCGCGAAGGCCTGCGCGACGGCCGGACCTTGCTGGGCGATTTGCTGTTCCAGCGCGGCCAGCTCGGCCGCTTTCTGCGTCAGCACCCGGAACACCGCGCCGCGCCCCGAGATGCCCGACAGATCGCCGGTCGCCTCTTGCTCGGACAGGTCCTGGAACGACTGGCGGACGCGGGCCACGTCCCGCTCCAGCGCCTGGGCCGAGACGGCGATGGTGTTCGCCCGTTCCAGCGACGCCTGGTATTCCTGCACGGTGCGCGCGAGGTGCTGTTCCACCGCCGCCGCGCCAGCCAAAGCGGCCGCGTTCAGCCAGGACGACATCGCGATGATCGCAAGCGACCCCAGCGCCATGGCCCCCAGCAGGCCCAACCGCGACGCGGCGGTGCGCATCGCGGGCAGAAGTCGCATCAGGTAGGACCAGAAGACGAAGATCCCCACCGACACCGCGATGGAATAGGCGAGTGCCGCAAAGACCGACAGCGCACCGGTGGAATCCAGCAGCGATGACACGCCGAGATAGGTGTAGATGCCCGACGCCGTCGCGAGGACACCCAAAGCCGCGCCCGAGAAGGTGTCGAGCCAGCTCAGGTGCCCCTCGAGCTCGCGCACATGGCGCGGATCGGTGCCGTCGTTCATCGGAGTTCCCCCGCTTCGGTTCCAGCAAGTATGACCGGCGGGCGGGGATATTCAAATCACGCTGTGAAGGGGAGTAGGATCGGCGGGACCACCACAAACGTGGGGAGTGCAAAATTCCCGAGGACCTGTATGTACAGGTGGGAACCAGGTAGCAGAACCACGGCCCTGCCAGAGCCAGCCCCCTCGGATTTGCTTAAGGCCACTGGAATTTATCCCTACACGGGAAGGGCAGTGCCCGCCTGATCCATCAGGTAAGCGGGCGGCACGTCGCTGACAAGTCCCGTCTGCGCTTGATTTTTGTTGCCGTTCTGTTCACATTCCTGCCCATGCTTCACAATGCCGAACCCATGCCGAGACCCGGCCAGCTTTTGCAGCGCGGGGTGGCGCGCGCCCTTGTCTCGCACGGGTTCGTCTGCGTCGAGGAACTGGTGCCCACTTCTGGCCTGCGGGTCGACGTCATGGCCCTGGGGCCCAAGGGCGAGATCTGGATCGTGGAGTGCAAATCCTGCCGTGCCGACTTCGCAGGGGACGCGAAATGGCAGGGATACCTCGAATGGTGCGACCGCTACTTCTGGGCGGTGGATTCCGATTTCCCTGTCGAACTGCTGCCCGAGGATAGCGGCCTGATGATCGCCGACGCCTACGACGCCGAGATCCTCCGCATGGGCGCCGAGGCGAAGCTGGCCCCGGCGCGGCGCAAGGTGATGATCCAGAAATTCGCCACCCACGCCGCGCGACGCCTGCATGCGTTGCGCGATCCCGGCGCGGGGCTGGCGGTCTAGCGCTTCTTCTTCTTGGTCATCTGCCGGGCGCCCTGTGCGGCTGCGCGAATCTCTTCCGCGATTTCCTCGGCCTCTTCAGGCTCGAAATCCATCGGGATCTCGATGCCGCCGTCGGCCTCGACGTAGATGCGGACCATGCCGGCGTCGGTCGGGCCGATCTGGATGTTGGCGGACGTGTCCGAGGGGTCGTTGATGCCCATGTGATCGCTCCTTCTTGGCGGGTTTCAGGTATCCTTGCTTCGGACGCCCGGCAAGGCACAGACGGGGTTGCAAGGGGGGTGCGGAATGTGTAGTCCACCGCGCACCGGGCCGCCTTAGCTCAGTTGGTTAGAGCGCTGGATTGTGGATCCAGAGGTCCCCTGTTCAAGCCAGGGAGGCGGTACCACTTCACTTCAGGTCGATACGGCGCGTCAGCGCGCCACCCGCATCGAACAGCAGGATATCGCCGGCTTCGGTGACGACAACGGTGAAGTCCTGCGCCCGCGTCACGGCGGCGGGGCGGGTGCCTTCGGGCAGGTCGAGGGCGGCGGGCCAGTCGGGGGCGGGGCTGCCCATCTCGGACAGGATCGCCCAGATCAACACGATGGCGAGGGCGATCATGCTTGCAGTCATCCCCACGACCAGCCATTTGAGCAGCCGCACCGATCCGTCGGGAGAAGGAGTTTCGCTGTCCATGGCCTCGCGCCTCGTCGTCATCATCGGGGCCGATCCACCCGCGCGTCTGGATAAAGCACTCGCCCGCGACGTGCCAGAGGCCGCGCACCTGTCCCGCTCGCGCCTCGCGAAGCTGATCGAGGAGGGCAGCGTGAGTCGCGGCGGCGAGGTTCTGACCTCGGCCAAGATGCGGGTGGCCGAGGGCGACGAGATCGCGCTTGATATCCCAGACGAGGCCGAGACCGAGATGGTGGCCGAGGATATTCCGCTGGTCGTGGTCCACGAGGACGAGGACCTGATCGTGGTCGACAAGCCCGCCGGGATGGTCGTCCACCCCGCGCCGGGCTCGCCCTCGGGCACGCTGGTCAACGCGCTGCTGCACCATTTTGGGGGCAACCTGTCCGGCGTGGGCGGGGAAAAGCGGCCGGGCATCGTGCACCGGATCGACAAGGACACGAGCGGGCTGCTGGTCGTCGCCAAGACCGACCGCGCGCACCATGCGCTGGCCGACCAGTTCGCCGCGCATACGGTGGAACGGCGCTATCTGGCGCTGTGCCACGGGGTGCCAAGCCCTGCCGATCCGCGGCTGATGGGTTCGCGCGGGGTCAGCGTCGAGCCTGGGAACGTGATCCGCATCGCGACGAACCTTGCGCGACACCCGTCCGACCGGCAGCGGCAGGCGGTGACGTTCCAGGGCGGGCGGCATGCGGTGACGCGGGTGCAGGTCGAGCGGGACTGGGGCGAGGTTGCGCTGATCGCGTGCCGGCTCGAGACCGGGCGGACCCACCAGATTCGGGTGCACCTGCGCCATGCCGGTCACGCTCTGATCGGCGACCCTGTTTATGGCGGGCAGCGCAAAGTATCCGAGCGGCGGCTGGGGGATGTTGCGCTGCAATTGAACGGGTTTTCGCGGCAGGCGCTGCATGCCCATACTCTTGGGTTCACCCATCCGAGCGGCGAAAATATGAACTTCGTCAGCGATCTGCCGTTGGACATGGAAACATTGCTCGAAGGTCTGGACGCCGCATCGAGCGACACAAGCGCGTGAGGTCGCGCGATTGGGATGACCGAATTCGGACCTTCGATCTTTACGATCCGTTTGAATTCGAACGAGAGTCTACATGGAAAGCCCTTGAACTGAACCGATCAGTTCACCACATTGAGGGCTGACGGCCACAGGGCCGCAAGGAGGGGCACAATGGCAAGCTACGCAAATCTTCCCGCACCGAGCCCGGAACAGGGCCTCAACCGTTACATGCAGGAGATCCGGCGTTTCCCGATGCTGGAGCCTGACGAGGAATACATGCTCGCCAAGCGCTGGGTCGAGCACGAGGATACCGAGGCCGCGCACAAGCTGGTCACCAGCCACCTGCGCCTCGCCGCCAAGATCGCCATGGGCTATCGCGGCTACGGGCTGCCGCAGGCCGAGGTGATCTCCGAGGCGAATGTTGGCCTGATGCAGGCGGTCAAGCGGTTCGATCCCGAGAAGGGCTTCCGCCTCGCGACCTATGCCATGTGGTGGATCCGCGCCTCGATCCAGGAATACATCCTGCGGTCCTGGAGCCTGGTGAAGCTGGGCACGACGAGCGCGCAGAAGAAGCTGTTCTTCAACCTGCGCAAGGCGAAGAACCGGATCGGCGCCTTGGAAGAGGGCGACCTGCGCCCCGAGAACGTCAAGCAGATCGCCAACGATCTTGGCGTGACCGAGGCCGAGGTGATCTCGATGAACCGGCGGATGGCCGGGTCGGACGCGTCGCTGAACGCCACGATCTCGAACGATGGGGAAGGGTCTGCGCAGTGGCAGGACTGGCTCGAGGATGAAGACGCCAACCAGGCCGACGACTATGCCGAGAAGGACGAACTGCAGACCCGCCGCGCACTTCTGGGCAAGGCGATGGACGTCCTGAACGAGCGCGAGCGCGATATCCTCACGCAGCGCCGGTTGCAGGACCAGCCGGTCACGCTGGAAGAATTGTCGGGCGTATACGACGTCAGCCGCGAGCGGATCCGCCAGATCGAGGTTCGCGCCTTCGACAAGCTGCAGAAGCGGATGACCGAGCTTGCCTCGCAAAAGGGCATGATGGCCGACGCCTGATCCCGAGGACTGGCGTTCCGCGTCGATAACAGTAGGCTCCCGGGCGAACAGTCCGGGAGCTTTTTTCATGACCGATCCTATCCGCTGGGGCATCGTCGGCGCGTCGAATTTCGCGAGGAAGTCGATGGGCCCCGCCCTCCACGCCGCGCGCGGATCGCGGGTGACGGCGCTTGCCACACGCTCGTCCGACAAGGCGGCCGCCTTCGCCGACTTCCTGCCCGACCTGCGGATCGAAGAGGATTACGACGCGCTGCTGCGCGCGGACGATATCGACGCGATCTACGTCCCACTGCCGAACCACCTGCATGTCGAATGGGTGCTGAAGGCGCTCGAAGCCGGCAAGCACGTCCTCTGCGAAAAGCCGATCGCGCTGCATGCCTCCGAGGTGGACAGGCTGATCGCCGCGCGCGACTCGTCTGGGCTGCTGGCGGCCGAAGCGTTCATGATCGTCCACCACCCGCAATGGCAGCGTGCCCGGCAGCTTCTGTCCGAGGGGACGGTTGGACGCCTGCGCCATGTCGAGACGACGTTCACCTTCTTCAACGACGACCCGGCCAACATCCGCAATCGAGAGGGCATGGGCGGTGGTGGCCTGCGCGATATCGGCGTCTATGCGTTCGGCTCGGTGCTGTACGCGACCGACGCGCGGCCCGGCGACATGAATGCCAAACTGACGATGGAGGGCGACTGGGACAGCTTTGCCGAAGTGACGGCGGCCTTCCCCGACTTCACGTTCCACACGGTTGTCTCGACGAGGATGGCGCCCCGGCAGCGGGTGGTGTTCCACGGCGACAAGGGCGTGCTCGAACTGACAGCACCCTTCAACGCGGGGACGTTCGATCAGGCGGAACTGGTGATCGAGACGGCGATGAACACCCGCACGATCGAGCGCTGGCCGGGCGTGAACCAGTATGTCCTGCAGGTCGAGGCGTTCTGCGACAGCGTGCGCAACGGCACGCCCTATGCGTGGACGCTGGAGCAGACGCGCGGATCGCTCGAGATGATCGACCGCTCGTTCGAGGTCGGCAAAGGCTGAGCCGGCCCGGGACCCTGCGCCCCGGGCCGGCGCGCGATCAGTCTTCCATCGCCTCGAGTTCGTCGATCATGCCCTCGATCATCGACAGGCCCTTGTGCCAGAACGCGGGGTCGCTGGCGTCGAGGCCGAAGGGCTTCAGGAGTTCCGAGTGGTGCTTCGACCCGCCGGCGCGGAGCATGTCGAAATACTTCTCCTGGAAGTCGGGGGCGCCTTCCTCGTAGGCGGCGTAGAGCGCGTTCACCAAGCCATCTCCGAAGGCATAGGCATAGACGTAGAAGGGCGAGTGGACGAAGTGCGGGATGTAGGCCCAGAACACCTGGTAGTCGTCCATGAAGTCGAACGCGTCGCCCAGGGACTCGGCCTGGATCGACATCCATAGCGCGCTGATTTCGTCCGGTGTCAACTCGCCCTCGCTGCGGGCAGCGTGGAGCTTGCACTCGAAGTCATAGAACGCGATCTGGCGGACGACCGTGTTGATCATGTCCTCGACCTTGCCGGCCAGCAAGACCTTGCGCTCGGCCTTGTCCTTGGCGTTCGCCAGCAGCTTGCGGAAGGTCAGCATCTCGCCGAAGACGCTCGCCGTTTCGGCCAGGGTGAGGGGAGTGTTGGCCAGCAGCTCACCCTGATCCGCGGCGAGGCGCTGGTGAACGCCGTGGCCAAGCTCGTGCGCCAGGGTCATCACGTCGCGCGGTTTGCCGAGGTAATTCAGCATGATGTAGGGATGCGCGTCGGTCACCGTGGGGTGGGCGAAGGCGCCTGGCGCCTTGCCGGGGGTGACGGCCGCGTCGATCCAGCCCTTGTCGAAGAAGGGCTCGGCCAAGTCGGCGAGTTGTGGCGAGAAGTCGGCGTAGGCGTCCATCACCATGCCCCGCGCCTCGGGCCAGGCGACGCGGCGCTCGGTCTCCATCGGGAGGGGCGCGTTGCGGTCCCAGACCTGCATCCGGTCTAGGCCGAGCCACTTGCGCTTCAGCTCGTAGTAGCGGTGCGAGAGGCGCGGATAGGCCTCGACGACGGCATTTCGCAGCGCCTCGACCACTTCGGGTTCGACGTCATTCGACAGGTGCCGGCCGGTCTGGGGCGTCGGCATCTTGCGCCAGCGATCCTCGACCTCCTTCTCCTTGGCGAGCGTGTTGTGAACGCGGGCGAAGGTCTTGACGTTGGCCGAGAATACCCGGCCCAGCTCGCGCGCGGCGGCCTCGCGGGTGTCGCGGTTCTGGTCGGTCAGCTGGTTCAGCGTGGCCTCGATCCCCTGAACCTCGCCGTTCACCTCGAATTCGAGGCCCGAGATGGTCTCGTCGAAGAGCTTGTTCCAGGCGGTCGCGCCGACCACGGATTGGTCGTGGAGGAACTTCTCGAGTTCGTCGGACAGCTGGTAAGGGCGCATCTTGCGCAGGCGGTCGAAGATCGGGCGATAGCGGGCGAGATCAGCGTTGGCGTCGAACAGGCCCTGCAGGTGGGGCTCGTCGATGCGGTTGACCTCGAGCCCGAAGAACACCAGCGGCGCGGTGTAGGTGGTCAGGCGATCCTGGCAGTCGGAGAGGAAGGCGGCGCGCTCGGAATCGGTGGTTTGCTGGTAATAGCGCAGGCCCGCGTAGGACATGATCCGGCCGCCGACCATGTCGATCTTCTCGTAGCGGTGGAGGCATGCGAGCATCTCGGCGGCGGACAGGTCGGCCAGCTTGCCTTCGTATTCCGCGGCGAAGGCGGCGCCTTCGGTTTCCAGCCAGCCAAGGTCGCGCTCGACCTCGGGGGCGTCGGGCGCGGCATAGAGGTCGGAGAGATCCCAGGCGGGCAGGTCGCCCAGATCCTTGCCACCGGCGGCGGCGTTGGCGTCGAAGACGGGCTGGCGGGTCATGTCGGCTCCTCGATTGCGTATCCGCCCCGACATATGGCGGCGCACGCGCGCCGCCAACCCGCGCGGCGGTCAGAAGCGGTAGAGCGTCTGCGGCGCGTCGACGAGGATCGTCTGGCGCGCTTCGTTATCCGTCACCGCGTCGAAGAACCGGTCGAGAAGGATGCCGGCGTCTGGCACCTCGGCCCCCTCGAGCATCAGGTGCGGCCAGTCCGAACCCCAGAGGCACCGCTCGGGCGTTTCGGCAAGGGCGGCGACGAAGGGCTGCGCGCTGTCGTAGGGCGCCGACGTCAGGCGATAGAGCGCCGAGAGCTTGGCGTACACGCGCCCCTCGGACACCAGCCGCCGAACGGCGCCGAAGCCGGGGCCATCGGGGCCGGCATTCACGTCCGGCCAGCCCAAGTGGCCGATGACGACGTCGCAGGGCAGCTCGGCGATCTGTTCCGAGAGGTCGGCGATCCGCTCGGCGGTCATCAGCAATTCAAGGTGCATCCCGCGGGCAGCCAGCTTGTGGGCCAGCGGCTTGGCCTCGTCCCAGGTCAACGGAGCATCGAAGACCTCGTTCACGCGAATGCCACGGATGCGGGTGTCGGCGAGCTTGTCGAGCGCCTCGTCCGTCACGTCACCGCGCACGAGGCCGACGCCGACATAGCTTTCGCCGAGCCTGCGCAGAGCTTCGATGGTGACGGTGTTGTCCTCGCCATAGAGCGCCGAGTGGACGATCACCCCGCGCGACATTTCAAGGGTCGTCATGTGGGTCTGGAGAAGCTGCAACCAGTCCTCGAAGCCACGACCGGGCACGGGATCCTCGATCCGGTGGTCCCAGAGCGGGAAGTCGTTCTTGCCACCGACGAGGTGCAGATGCGCGTCGCACGCACCCTGCGGCGGCAGGGTCGACGGCACCTTGGGCCGGTCGGCGGGCGACAGGCCAACGGGAAGTTCCGAGACGGTGTCGTAGTCGCGGTCCGGGGTGGCGTCGGGAAGTTGGCGATCATCTTCAACCATAGGCGGTCAGCATCTCCTGCAGGTCGGTCAGTGTATTGGCCTCGGCGGTCGGCTTGTCGTGGCGCCAGCGGGCCATGCGCGGGAAGCGCAGGGCCACGCCGGACTTGTGGCGCGGGCTTGCCTGTATCCCCTCAAACGCGATCTCGAACACATGTTCCGGTTTTACCTGCCGGACGGGGCCGTAGCGCTCGAGCGTGTTGCGGCGGACCCAGGCGGTGATCCGCCCGAATTCCTCGTCTGTCAGGCCGGAATAGGCCTTCGTGAAGGGGACCAGATCGTCGCCGTTCCAGACCGCGAAAGTGAAGTCGGTGAAGAGGTTTGCGCGGCGGCCATGGCCCTGCTGGGCGTAGATCATCACCGCGTCGATGGTCAGCGGATCGACCTTCCACTTCCACCAGTCGCCCTTGCGGCGGCCGTCGCGATAGGGGGCGTCCTTGCGCTTTAGCATGAGCCCTTCGGCCTGATGCTCGCGGCTCTGGGAGCGGATCGCGGCCAGGTCGTCCCAGCTGGCGAAGGACAGAAGCGGCGAGGCACGAAGCGGGGCTTCGGGCGGCAGGTCGGCCGTCAGGGCGTCGAGGCGCGCGCGGCGCTCGGCGAAGGGCAGGGCGCGGATGTCGCGGCCCTCGTGTTCGAGCAGGTCGTAGGCGTAGAGGATCACCGGCGCCTCGGTCAGCAGCTTTTTCGGCACGGTCTTGCGGCCGATCCGCTTTTGCAGGGCGTTGAAGGGCAGGGGCGCGTCGTCGGTCCAGGCGAGGACCTCTCCGTCCAGAACGGTGCCGGGGGGGACGAAATCGATCAGCCGGGCGAATTCGGGGAAACGGTCGGTCATCAGCTCTTCGCCGCGGGACCACAGGAAGTGCTGGCCGCCGCGCAGGACAAGCTGGCCGCGGATGCCGTCCCACTTGCGCTCGGCCGCCCAGTTCGCGGGATCGTCGAGCGCCTCGGGGCCGCCGTCCAACTGGTAGGCGAGGTAGAACGGGTAGGGCTTGGAGAGGTCGGTCTCGGGGTCGGGGGCGCGGATGAGGGCGTCAAAGCTGGTCGTTTCGGGGCTCCAGTCACCCATCAGACGGTGCGCGAGGTCGGATTCGTCGATGCCGGTGGCGCGCGACAGGGCGCGGGTCATCAGCTTCTGGCTGACGCCCATGCGGAAGCCGCCGGTCAGAAGCTTGTTGAACACGAGCCGTTCACGGGCCGTGAGTTGATCCCAGGCGTCGAGGATGCCCTGTTTGCGGGCGGCCTCGTCGAGTTTCGACAGGTCGCGGAGCATGCCGATCCAGTGGGTAAGCGACCGGTCGGATGTGCTGCCGGGGTCCGGCAGGACGAGGGCGATGGTCTCGGCCAGGTCGCCAACGATGGGGTAGCTTTCCTCGAACAGCCACAGGGGGATGCCGGCGCGCTCGGCCGCCCATTCGCGCAGGTGGGTCGTCGTGATCGTGCGCTTGGGGCGCCGACCGGACAGCAGCGCGATGGTCCAGAGGCGGTCGGGCTCGGGCGCCTCGGCGAAATAGGCGGCGAGGGCGTCGACCTTGGCGTTGGTCTTCGTCGTCTGGTCGAGCGCGGTGAACAGGGCGGTGAAACGCTTCATGGCGCCTCGACCGGGTCGGGATCGAGGGTCTCGCCCTCGTACTGGGTTTCGACGATGGCGGCGTCGTAGCCCTGGCTTTCCAGCCAGCGGCGGAAGATCTGGGTGTAGCCGTGGGTAGCGAAGATGCGCTCGGCCCCCGTCTCGGCGATGGCGGTGTTCAGCCCCTCCCAGTCGGCGTGATCGCTTAGGACGAAGCCGCGATCGGCCGCGCGGCGACGGCGCACCCCGCGCAGGGCCATCCAGCCGCTGGCGAAGCCGGTCGAGGCGGGTCCGAACTTCCGCGCCCACGCCGTTCCGAGCGCCGAGGGCGTGGCGAGAACCAGTGCGCCGGGGTGGTCCTTGGGGTTTATCTCGGGCGTGACGCGGATCGTGTCGGGCAGGGGTAGCCCTTGCGCGCGGAGCACCTCGTTCGTGTTCTCGACCGCGCCATGGGTCAGGATCGGCCCGATCGAGGCGTCGATGGCCGACAGCAGGCGTTGCGCCTTGCCGAGGGCGTAGGCTCCGAGGATCGTCGCGCGCCCCTCGGCCGCGTTGGCGCGCCACCAGTCGTTGATCTGCGCGGCGACGGCGTTCTGGCTGTCCCAGCGAAACACCGGCAACCCGAAGGTGCATTCGGTGATGAAGGTGTGGCAGCGGATCGGCTCGAACGGCTCCGAGAGGCCATCGGGCGCGACCTTGTAGTCACCCGAGACGACCCAGACCTCGCCGCCGACCTCTACCCGGATCTGCGCCGAGCCGGGGACATGCCCGGCGGGATGGAAGCTGATCGCGGCACCCCCGATGCGGCGGGTTTCGCCGTAGGCCACCGTCTCGATCGCGATGTCGCCGAGGCGGTGGCGCATGACGGGGGCCGCGCCGTCGGTGGCGAGGTAGCGGCCCATGCCGGGGCGGGCGTGATCGGCGTGTCCGTGGGTGATGAGCGCCCGGTCGACCGGCTTCCACGGGTCGATGAAGACGTCTGCAGCGGGGCAGTAGATGCCGCGGTCGGTGAAGGTCAGCACGGGGTCGGCCATGCTGTCCGAAGTTAGCGCGCCGCCCGGCCGGGTCGAGCGGGCTCAGGCGGTGTCGATCACCTCGTTCACAGCGCGGTAGGCCAGCGCGCGGATCAGGCGGTCGATCCCGTCAGGCGTGGGCGAGCGGGACACCGCGACCGTCATGTCGGTCAGGGGTCGGTCTTCTGCGGCGTCGAGGTCGACATGAAGCATGGACCAGTCGCTGAACAGGCGGCGCGTCGCCATGCGGTCGGACAGGATCCGGACATCCGAATGGCGCGGGTCGGCGCGGATCACCTCCAGCACGATGTCGAGCGAGGTCGTATCGCCCTCGAGGATCTGGGCGAACACGCCGTCGGCATAGGTCAGCATCCCGGTCAGCCCAAGCGCAGGGTTGTTGCGCCGCGAATGCTCCAGAATGCCGGCGACGTCCGGTTCACCGTCCGGTGGCTCGGCCACGCTGCAATAGAAAATCTGACGAAGCATCCGACCTGCCTATCCCGCCGCTGATGAAACACGAGGCGCGCACATCAATATCGGGAGCAAAAATTAAGACCGGGTGAACGCGCGACGGCAGCCGGTTGATCTCGACCGCTCGCCGCCTAAGGTCAAAGGCACACCAGAGGGACGGGCCGCGACACATGCCGGAATATTTCAACGAGATGTACGAGAACGGCAAGGTCCGGGGACCTTATGCCGGGATCGAGGGCTGGGCAAAGGACATGCCGGTCGACCTGCGGGGCTTGAAGCAGTCCGAGGCCGAGAACCTGTTCCGCCGCATCGGCATCACCTTCGCAGTTTATGGCGAGGGCGGCTCGCCCGACCGGCTGATCCCGTTCGACATGTTCCCACGGGTCTTCTCGGCCGATGAGTGGGGGAGGCTCGAACGGGGGATCAAGCAGCGGGCCCGGGCGCTGAACGCGTTCCTCGCCGATGTCTACGACCGCGGCGAGATCGTCCGCGCGGGCCGCATCCCGGCGCACCTCGTCTACCAGAACGACGCCTACGAGATCGCCGTTGCCGGGTTCACCCCGCCTCAGGGCATCTTCAGCCATATCGTCGGCATCGACCTCGTACGTACCGGTCCGGACGAATTCTACGTCCTCGAGGACAATTGCCGCACCCCGTCGGGCGTGTCCTACATGCTGGAGAACCGCGAGATCATGATGCGGATGTTCCCCCAGCTGTTCCAGGGCAACCGCATCGCGCCGGTCGAGACCTATCCCCGCCAGCTCAAGCGGACGTTCGATTCCGTAGCGCCCAAGAAGTGCGACGGCGAGCCCTGTGTGGTGGTGCTGACGCCCGGGCATTTCAACTCGGCCTATTACGAGCACTCGTTCCTTGCCGACATGATGGGCGTCGAGCTTGTCGAAGGCTCGGACCTGTTCGTCGAGGGCGAGTTCTGCTGGATGCGCACCACCGAGGGGCCCAGGAAGGTCGACGTGATCTATCGCCGGCTCGACGACCCGTTCCTCGACCCGCTGTGTTTCCGGCCGGACTCGATGCTGGGCGTG
The DNA here is from genome assembly GCF_900172315.1 of Palleronia marisminoris. Lineage (GTDB taxonomy): Bacteria > Pseudomonadota > Alphaproteobacteria > Rhodobacterales > Rhodobacteraceae > Palleronia > Palleronia marisminoris. Next base: position 307,457 of record NZ_FWFV01000001.1, on the reverse strand, counting down.
CCCGGGCTGATGAACGTCTACCGTTCGGGCGGGGTGACGATCTGCTCGGCGCCGGGTGCCGGCGTGGCCGACGACAAGGCGATCTATACCTACGTGCCCGAGATGGTGCGCTTCTACCTCGGCGAAGAGCCGATCCTGCAGAACGTACCGACTTGGCAATGCGCCAAGAAGGACGACTGCGGATACGTGCTCGAGAACCTGCACGAGCTGGTGGTCAAGGAGGTGCACGGTTCGGGCGGCTATGGCATGCTCGTCGGTCCAAAATCGACGAAGGACGAGATCGAGCTGTTCCGCGCCAAGATCGAAGAGAACCCCGAAGGCTACATCGCCCAGCCGACGCTGGCCCTGTCGACCTGCCCGACCTTCGTCGAGCAGGGGGTCGCCCCGCGCCATGTCGATCTGCGGCCATACTGCCTCGTGGGGCAGGATGTGACACTAGTGCCAGGCGGCCTGACGCGGGTGGCGCTGACGGAAGGATCGCTCGTCGTGAACTCCAGCCAGGGCGGCGGGGTCAAGGATACGTGGGTCATCGCGGGAGTATGACAATGCTGAGCCGCACCGCAAACAACCTGTATTGGATGGCCCGCTTCATGGAGCGCGCCGAGACGAATGCCCGCCTGCTGGAGGTCGCGTCGCGCAATGCGCTGCTGCCCGATGTTCACGGCGGAAACCGCAACGAATGGGACTCTGTCCTGCAAGCCTCGGGCACCCGGGACGCGTACCGGGCGAAATTCGGCGACGAGGCCGTGGCGCGGAACGTCGAGACGCACATGTTCTTCGACCGCGACAATCCCTCTTCGGTCGCGTCCTGCCTTCATGCCGCGCGTGAAAACGCGCGGATCGTCCGCACCGCCCTTACCACGCAGGTCTGGGAAGCCGTCAACGAGGCCAATGCCGAGATGACGCAGCTTACCCGGTTGGAGCGCTCGCGGATCTCGACATCGGACATGAAGGACTTTGCGCTCAAGCACATGGCGCATGTGCGCGGGGCGTTGGTCTCGACCCAGCTCCGGAATGACGGGTTCGATTTCATGAACATGGGCTACTACCTGGAGCGCGCCGATTCCACGGCGCGAATCCTCGACGTTAAGTACTACGTGCTGCTGCCCAACGTCTCGATGGTGGGATCGGGGCTCGATAATTACCAGTGGCGCACCGTGTTGCACGCGATGAACGCACAGCGCGCCTTCGCCTGGGTCTATGGCGGCGAGGTCACGGCCCGCAAGATCGTCGATTTCCTGGTGCTGAACCGTCAGGCGCCGCGGTCGCTGATTTCCTCGGCCGAGGGGGTGCTCGAGCATCTCGAACGCCTCGCCCGCCTTTACGGTCGAGGAACCACCGCGACCTCCAGGGGGCGGATGCTGGTGGCACAGCTGAACGAGATTACCGTCGAGGATATCCTGGAAGAGGGGCTGCATGAATTCCTGCAGCGCGTGCTGGGCGAGGTCCTGAACCTCGGGGCCGAGATCAACGCAAGCTACCTGAACGGAGAAGCGCGATGAAACTGAGCGTCCGACACCGCACGGAATATGTGTACGACGCGCCGATGCGCTCGGTCATCCAGTCGCTGCGCCTCTGGCCGACAGAGTTCGAGGGGCAGGACGTGAAGAATTGGTCGGTCCGGATCGAGGGACACGAGGCCGAGCGCGGGGCGGCGTTTCGCGACGGTGCAGGAGATTGGGTCGAGACCGTCTCGATGCGCGACGTCAGCGCGGCGACGATCATGGTGGAGGGCGAGATCGAGACGCGTGACCTGACCGGAGTCGTGCGTGGCTTGCGCGAAAAGGTGACCCCGGTGGCCTATCTGCGTGCGACGCCGATGACGCGGCTGGATGCTGCTTTGCGAGAACTAGCAGCCGACGCCGTAAGGGGCGCGGACAGCCAGCTGGACAAGGCTCATGCGATCTCGCACGCGATCCGGTCCGCGATCGTCTACACCACCGGTGCAACCGAAAGTGAGACGACGGCTGCCGAGGCGCTGAAGCTGGGCCAAGGCGTGTGTCAGGACCAGACTCATGCCATCATTGCAGCCGCCCGCGCCGTCGGAATGCCGGGTCGCTACACTATCGGCTACCTTCACTCGACCGAGGACGCGACGGTGCATCAGGCCAGCCACGCCTGGGCCGAGATCTGGGTCGAGGGACTTGGCTGGGTCGGATTCGACGCGGCCAATGGTTGCTGCCCCGATGATCGCTACATTCGTCTCGGCTGCGGGCTGGACGCTCGGAGCGCAGCGCCGATCCGAGGGCGCGCGTTAGGTGCGGGCACGGAGGACATGCACGTCGAAGTCGAAGTGGTCCAAGCGCAACAGTAGTTCACCGGGCGCGGCCGGCCGAGTGGCATCTCAGCAACGCGCCTACAAGGTTGGGGCGGCGCTGCGTTCGTGCCAATCGAGCGCTGCTAGATGTCCTGTCCGGATGATCAGATAGGCCCTCGCCGGTCCGCGCTTTTCATGCACGATCGATCTTGCGCGAGATTTGCGACGCGGGGCGAGCAGGCTGATTTCTCTTCACAAGCAGGCGGCGACAACGCCGAAGCTCAGGTTTGCGATCCAGGCAAGCACGGACCCGGCATGGATGGTGGCGGAACGCCACGGGATCTCGCAGCAGACGGTCTGGAAATGGCGGAAGCGGGACAGTGTCCATGACCGGAGCCACACCCCGCACAGGCTCCAGACGACACTCACGCCAGCGCAAGAGGCGGTGGCGGTGTCGTTGCGCAAGACGCTGCTTTTGCCGCTCAACGACCTTCTCTGCGTGGTGCGGGAGTTTCTGAACCCTAACGTCTTTCGCTCCGGGCTCGACCGCTGCCTGCGTCGGCATGGAGCAGGCAACCTGCGAGACCTGAAGCCTGCCGCGCCACGGCCCACGCACAGCCTTTCGAGGCCATGAGCCAGGCCATGTGCATGTCGACGTGAAATACCTGCCGCAGATGGCGGACGAGGACCGCCGCCTGTATCTGTTCGTCGCAATCGACCGAGCCGCCCGCTGGGTCTTCGTGCGCATCTATCCTGCGAACACCGCCGCCAGCGCGCGGCGCATTCTGCGCGATCTGGAGCGCGCTGCGCCGATGCGGATCACCCGATGCTTACGGACAACAGCAGAGAGTTCACAGATCGTCTTTTCGGCCCGCGCAAGCGTGCCGCCACCGGCAACCACGACTTCGACCGGCCCTGCACCGAGCTCCGCATCAAGCACCGTCTGGCCCCGCCCATGCACCCTCAGACCAACGGCATGGTCGAGCGCTTCGACGGTCGGATCGAGGGCGTTCTGCAAAGCGACCACTTCCGCAGCGGCGAGAACGTCGAACAGACTATACTGCGCTACGTCCGGCTCTTCAACGGCCAGCTCCCGCAATCAGTGCTCAACGGCAAAATGCCCATCCACGCTCTCAAGGATTGGCAGCGCCGGAAAGCGGAAATCTTTAAGAACCCACCTTATAATTACAAGGGTTGCGACAGCTAGAGATGCGATCAAAGGCGCCATGCTGAAAGGTCCTTCGACCTGATACCCGGCCACGCGCTTACCGATGGCCGGGCGCGATCAATCGAAGAAGTCCGGCTCACTCGGCTGATCAACCTCGATCATTTCTGGACATATGAGACGAGCCCTCAAGTGGTCCAAACGTAGATGCGTCGATACATGATGCGCCGCGAGCCTCTCACATTCGACCGAATCGGACACGCCCACGCACAACCTCGACAGGTCGTGCAAAACTTGAAGGCTACGATCCAGGTTCTGCATGACGCGCCTGCTCGACGGATTTGCCATCGCTGCGGCGAGGATCCCGCTTTCGATGCGGCGCAAATCCTCTTCAAGTTCGTCGAGCTGAGTTCCCACAAAACGTAGGATCTCGCCAATTCCCAGGTCTACGCGATCTCCCGTCATACTGCCCCGAGCATGGGCTTGAGACAGGCCCGCAATTTGGGCGTATCGAAGGGCTTGGCGAGAACGTTATTGGCCCCGTGACGTCTGGCGTCGTCGATAAGATTTTGGTCCAGCTTGCCGCTGACGAGAATGAACCCCACTTTGGCGGTTGTCTTATGACCCCGGAGCTTTGCCAGCAGTTCCAGGCCGCTCATCCCGGGCATATTCTGGTCAGAAATCACCAAATGGCACCCCTTGCGCAGGGCATGGTCCAATGCCGATTCACCGTCTTTCGCGAAGTCGATCTTCTTGAAGCCAATCTCCTCGAGGGAGGACGTAATTAGACCGCGACTGACGCTCGTGTCGTCTACGACGAGAATAGAGATCGTATCCTTGACAGACATTCATACGCTCCGATCATTGTGTTTTGCTGCCCGCGGTGCCGGTCCAGCCGACTTGGGGCGGTAAGCGTTGCGCCCAACCTGGGCAAAGGTTGCGTTGAGTTCCGGGGTCAGTCGTTCAGAATGCCCGATGAAGAGCATCCCTTCTGGATGAAGCACGCGCGCGAGCCCTGCCCATAGAACAGCCTGAGCTGTACTATCCATGTAGATTGCAGCGTTCCGGCAAAAGATCGTGTGGAACGGTCCGCTGACGGGCCAAGGGTCGAAAAAGTTCAGGTACCGAACCGTAACGAGGTCCCTAAGCGGCTCTCGCACGCGAACCCGATCCTCCGATCCTGGAACGTCTTCGAACATTATCCTCGCCAGTTCGTCGCTGACGAGAGAGCTTGGCGGGCGCGCGTACTCGGCAGTTCTAGCCCGCTGCAGCACGGTTTGGTCGATGTCTGTGGCGAGTATGCGAATGTCATGTCGTGGTGCCTCGGGAAAGGCTCGAACCAAGGACGCAGCGAGAGTATAGGGTTCTTCTCCAGATGAGCATGCGGCAGACCATAGCCGAACCCGCTGCCCATCCCGCAGTGCCTGCACAATGGCTGGCACCACCTCGTTCTCAAATATCGTGAAGTGTTCGGCCTCACGACAGAATTTAGTGGTGTTCGTAGTCAATGCACCGATCGCGTGCTGAACCTCGTCAGCAGACGTGCCCGACGTGACGAGATCAATGTATTTGTCGAAGTCTCCCACTCCGCTCCGTTTCACATGGCGCTGCAGTCGAGAGTGCACAATGCGTCGAGACCCTCTATCCAAGCTGATTCCGGTGCGCTCACGCATGAAGGCTGCAATCTTCAGAAAAGCGCTATCGCTTAGCTCCTCGCCCGGTTCAGCGGCGACCGTTGGCTCGAGTTTCATTCAGGCAGTTCCGCTCAGCGCAATCGCAGGCGCCGCTGCTGCGGCATTCAGAATGCTAATCGTGGTGTCTTCTACAACTATCAACCCCTCGATATATTCACTGGTCTCGGCACCAGACATGTCGGGCATCGGCTGGATTGATGAAGGGGGGACACTCAAGATATCCGAAACTGCGGTGACGAAGAAACCTACCACTTGGTCCGCGATCTGCGTGACAAGGATCACGTGGCGCGCTTCAGGCTTTAGCGGAGGCAATCCCAACCTTGCGGCCAGATCGACTATCGGAACGACGGCTCCGCGGAGATTGACGACCCCGAGAACATAGCCTGGAGCATGTGGTAGAACGGTGACGGTAGTCCAGCCGCGTATCTCCCTAACCTGCATTATGTCCATGCAGAAGCTCTGCTCCGCCACGGTGAAGATAATCAGTTCGCGCTTATGCTCGTGTCGAGCATCGGTCGAGTCGTTCATGATAGTGCCTTCTTTTTGACTCCAACCGAACTCGTGTCGTGGGAGTTCGCGGGATTGCTGGTTATCTCGTCCGGGTCGACGATAAGTGCTATCTTTCCGTCCCCTAAAATTGTGGCCGCCGCGATGCCAGGGACGCGCCCGTAGTTGTTTTCTAGGCTTTTGATAACAACTTGACGTTGATCATATATTCGGTCCACGGCGAACGCGGTCAAAGCCTGATTTTCTGTTTCAACAAGAAGAAGCACTCGTTCGGTCGGTGGGCGATTGGAATTTCCAAAAGAGAATACGTCCGATAGCTCAATGATCGGGATGAGTACGTCTCGCACGTTCACCATCTTCGAGCGTGGACCAACGTGGCTGAGCTTCGCCTCTTCCGGCCGGATAGTTTCGACGATCGCAGAAATCGGAATGACCAGCGTTTGACCCGCAACGTCAACAACCATGCCGTCAAGGACAGCAAGGGTCAGCGGTAGGCTGATTGAAATTGTGGTTCCGGCACCTGGTTCAGATGTTATCGAAATGCGTCCACCGAGTTTCTGTATCTCACGGTTGACCACATCCATTCCGACGCCGCGCCCCGATAGATTTGTCACCGCTTCTGCCGTCGAAAAACCGGGCGTGAATAGGAGTCGGTCGATGTCAGCCGGAGATAGGGTAGCATCCGGGGAGACAAGTCCTTTTTCGACCGCCTTTGAGAGAACTCTTTCCCTGTTTACCCCGCCCCCATCGTCCGATATGTCGATAAAGACCCGGCCCGAACGGTGGACGGCGGATAGCCGGAGGTGTCCCTCGAGCGGCTTTCCTCGGCCTTTTCGCGTTTGCGCATCCTCGATGCCATGATCGATCGAGTTGCGCAGGATGTGGGTGAGAGGATCGACCAAATGCTCGACGACCGTGCGGTCGACTTCTGTTGATTCACCTTCTGTTGTTAGTATTACGTTCTTTCCTGCGATATCGGCGGTTTCCCGCACAATTCGCGCCATTCTCTGAAATAGAGGCTTAACTGATTGGGCCCGAAGGTTCATCACTCCTTCTTGGATCTGACGGGATAGGGTCTTTAGCTCCTCCAAGGCCTGATCAATTCGCGTGGCTTCGCTGAACTGCGTCTCTGCCACAGACTGTGCGAGAACCGATTGATTGATGACAAGTTCTCCGACGAGGTTGATCAGCGAATCCACAAGGTCGAGGTCTACGCGCAAAGTTGTTTTCTGGGGTGGAGCTTTCCGGGAGACTTCCGGCGTGCTCGGCTTTTCATCCTTGTCGACACTATTGTCGTCGACGCTTGTAGAATCGGGAGGGCCATCGGGATCCGGTTCTGGATCACTTCTGTTCGCATCTTCCACATCAACAGAAATGGCTGCTAGTTCGCCGACGAAGTCGAAGACGTCCCAGAGTTCCTGGGGCGCCGCGGTCGTAACCAGCCTGAGCCGCCATGACATGAGACCGTCGTTTTCCTGCAATTCAGGAAGGATAGCCTCCGTCTCAAGATCTCCCATGGACGCGAGCTCACGAAAAAGGTGAACGGGTTCGTGGCCGAGGTCGTAGAGTGCTCTGGTTGGCGAGAACTTAATCTGGTACGCTTCTTCAGATGGTTCGACCCCCGGAAAATCCAACATGATTGGTTGGAAGCCGAAACTTTCGGGAGACATCTCGCTCGAATCTGGCTCATTGGATTTGTCAATTCCCATCGCGAGGATCGACGAGATCATCTGGTTGAGGATCGCCTCATCAGTCTCAGCGCCCGTGCCACCTCCAGTAACAAGGTCGGCCAAGTGATCCGAAGCGCGGTAGAATTCACGAACGAGTTCGCTCGACACGCTGATGTGGCCGAGGCGGAGATCGTCGAGAACGGATTCGAACGCATGGGCAAAGCTTGTGAGCGCGTCGAGGCCGAATGACGCGGCTCCTCCCTTGATTGAGTGCACTGCCCGAAACATCGCGTTGATCGTCTCGGACACCTCACCTGCGTCTGCCTCGGGATGCAGTTCACCGAGACCGTCCGTCAGTGTCTCGAGTTGTTCGTCGCATTCGACGAAGAATACCTGTCGGATTTCGTCCAAAGTTGCCATCGATTCAAGCTCCCGCGACGCGGCGTATCGCCGCTAGAAGCTTGGCGTCGTCAAATGGTTTGACGATCCAACCGGTCGCACCGCCGTCCCGAGCCCGAGCTTTCAGTTCTCCTGCGCTCTCTGTCGAGAGAACGAGGATAGGTGTTCGTCGGCTTCCTTCCCGCTTTCTGACCGTCTCAATGACACCGAACCCGTCGAGTCTCGGCATATTGATGTCTGTGATGATAACGTCGGGGGACACGGTCGAGGCAGTCTGCACTCCAACTTCGCCATCCTCGGCCGTAAACACTTCGAAGCCCGCCTCTTCGAGCGTAGCGCGAAGTAGATCGCGCATTGTGCGCGAGTCGTCGATCGCCAGTACCTTCAGACCGCTCATTTTTTGTCTCCCAGATTTTCGAGGGTCGTCGACAGACCCAGCAGTTCGAGGTCGGCGTGCATCTCGCTTGAAGCATTGATGTGCCAAGCACCACCTGACCCGGAGCGCATCGTTCGCGCTCGATGGAGTTCATGAGCGCAAAGCGCTCCGATTCCGCGAACTCCGCTTCCGTCGATTGTCAGGTCTGCAGAAGCGGCGGAAAGCTCATCGCGGAGGGCATCGGCTTGATCCGAGGCTAGCCGTCCTTCCAGCGTGATTTGATTGCTCAAGACTGATCTCCATCGAAGAACATGACGTCGTCGCCTTGCGGCGTGTTTTGAGGTTCGTCCGCGACCATCTCGCGTACGAAGAGCTGCGAAGCTCGACCCGTGGAAGGGCAGAACTTGATGCGCCTTGCCATGGTCCCTCCAGTAGATCGGGCGACGCAGGGAATTTTCTCGAGTTCGAGAAACTCGAATGCGAAGGCGGCGTTGCGGTCGCCAATACTGTTGAGCAGTTCACCCATCCGAGCCCCACCAAACACTTTTGCGGAAATTCGGCTGCGGCGAGCGCCGTGCTTGAGTAGGCCGTTGATCAAGATCTCCATGGCGTAGAGGCCGTAGCGTTCGGTCGAATGACTGCCACCCGCGCCAAATGGCAAGAGGAAGTGGTTCATCCCTCCGACTCCGGCGGTCTCGTCGAACATGCAGGTTGCGATGCAAGACCCGAGGAGCGTCGTCAGCTCCAGGTTTGGATCGTCGGTGACTTGGCATTCTCCCTGCAGAAGGGTGATCGACTTTGGCGACCGAACTGGATGCTGCGTGTCTTGAAGCGGCGGAGTTCCCATCAGAAGTCCGTCCATGTCTCGGTGGCCGTTGCCGCCGCTGATGCAGATGCAAATGGTCCGGCTTTCGCTACGGCGATTTTGGGCGCGCGAGCGGGAGGCGTCGGTCTGGTCTGCGATCGCGTGTCTTTGGAGCCGGGCACACGGAACCGGGCGATAGCTTCAACCAGGGTAGAAGCATCGTTGCGCAGGGTCTCGCTCGCTGCGGTGGTTTCTTCCAGGCGAGCCGCGTTCTGCTGCGTGGCCCCGTCAAGTTGGTTGACGGCACCGTTGATGTCTTCGAGCGATGAAGACTGGTCCTTGGCCGCATCGGCGATCTGTACCACTCGCTCGGAGATGTTCGTGACCAAGCCTACGATCCGTTGAAGCGCCTCGCCGGTTTCGCCCACGAGGGCCACGCCGGATTTCACCTGCGCGCTGCTCTGACCGATAAGGGTGTTGATCTCGCGTGCGGCGTCGGACGACCGTTGCGCGAGGGCGCGCACTTCCGAAGCGACAACGGCGAAACCTCTTCCTGCATCGCCCGCCCGTGCCGCCTCGACGCCGGCATTGAGGGCAAGCAAGTTCGTCTGGAACGCGATGTCGTCAATGACTTTAATGATCGAAGCGACTTTTTGCGACGATGCCGCGATTTCGTCCATCGCCCTGACGGTGCGCACAACAACCTCACCGCTTTGCTCGGCACCTGCGCGAGCATCAGCGACGATGGAACTTGCCTCGCGCGCACTTTCCGCCGCGTTCTTTACGCCACCAGTGAGTTGATCCAACGCCGCGGCCGTTTGTTCGAGCGTGGCCGCCGTGCTTTCGCTGCGTTGCGAGAGGATCTCGGCCGTAGTGCTGATCTCCCTCGTTTCGTTGCAAATCTTGCCGGCGCGCTCGGCAATCTCCGTCATCGCGGACTGAAGCATCTGAACCGTCGCGTTGTAGTCGCTGCGCAGTTCTTCGAAGCGGTCGGCGAACCGCCCCTCGATCTCGGCATCCAGATCGCCGCCCGACAGCTTGCTCATGCCGTCTCGCAAGGCATCGACGACCTGGGTGCGCTCCCTCTCGGACTGCTCACGTTCTGTACGAGCCTGTTCGAGGTCGATCTGCGCCTCGCTCACATCGCGAGCGACGAAGAACAGGCGGTGGATGGTGTCGTCGATGTCCCGCATCGCGTTGATGTTGCACTCGACGAAGACCGGCTTCCCGGAACTCGAGGTGATCTGGAACAGTCCGTCGATGTTCTCGCCGCGCAGGACCTGATTGACGATGTGCTGGCCGGTGGGACCGTTCGGCACGACGCTGCGGATCAATTCGGCAAGCCGGGCGGATTCGGTTCCAACTGCGCTGCGGAATGTGTCATTGCAGGTCTTGAGTTTGCCGTCAGCACCAAATTCCGCGCAAAGTTGGGTGCGTTCGATCGCGTCGATACGCGAGCGGTCGCGAAATTCGTCGGTCATATCCTGCCATTCGAGAACGTAGCCGGCTTGGCTTCCATCGGCAGCATGAATGGGTTGAATCTGCAGTTTCATCCGACCCTCGCCGAACTTCAGGCGGGTGCTGACAGCCGACGCTCCGATCCGGTCCAGAATGCGGCCGTGGTCGTTGGGGTGAAAACGCTGCAGGGGCTGCCCGACGATGTCGGTGGGATCGAAGCCCGGGATCATCTTCATGATCGCATCGCGGTACGTCTTCATCAGCTTTTGTGCAGCGGGGTTGATCGCGGTGATCTGCCCTTTTGCGTCAGCCACCATCAGAGGCGCGCTGGTCGCGTCGAAGGCAGCATTGGTTTCTCGAGCGCGGGCCTCGAGCTCGGCGGCGGCGCTCAGGTCGCTGCGGAACGAGTCGACGGAGCGACTGAGAACGCCGAACTCGTCCCGCCGGTGGGCATCAGCGACCTCGAAATCGTAATCGCGGTGGCGCAGACGTTCGACCGCAGAAGCCAGGCGAGACATCGGCTTTGAGACGATGAACCGGAACGCTATCAAGACGATTGCCGTGGCGATGATCCCGACGACGATCGTGGCCAGAAGAACTTGCCGCTGGATGGCATGGCGCACTGCGGCGATATGCTCCGTCGTCCATTCAACGGCGATGGTGCCCGCTTCGGAACCGTTTGGAAGCGTCAATTGCGCCAACGAGATCCGCTCTGCGTTGGAAGCAGGTGCGATTCCAGTGGAGGCCAGCGCATACAATGCCTGCAGGTTGCCTTGACCTGTTGCCGCAAAAGGTTCGCCCTCGGCATTGGTAATTGCGACGCGTGCGATCGCGCCGTCCGAGTTTTCGACAAGACGCTCAAGGGTGCTCTCGGTGCTTCCCTGCTGTTCGAAGGCGACCTGTGCGCCGAGCAGCGTCCCGACGAATTCAACTTCGGCATCTACCTGAGCGGCCACGAGGCGCGTGGTGATGCGCTCGAGGCCGTCGTCGAATACCAGGTCGAGAGCGATACCAAGCAAGGCAATGGCGCAGACGACGCAGGCGCTGATCTTGAAGCCTGCTGAACGATAGAACGGGGTCTGTTTCTGGGAAATCATGTCGCGGTGCCTCATCTTGGCGAATTCAAAGAACGGCTGCGTCGAAGCCGAAGGTGACGGCGCCCACGGAGGTGCCGGTGACGGGATCGACCAGCGTTCGCGACACCTGGATCTGGAAGCGGCCCGTGGATTCGTCGAGCTCCAGATCCTCGATGTGGAGCGCGTCGGGGCTCTGGCTGAAGGTTCGAAGGAACTTGTCCTCGTCGCCTTGCCAGAAATCCGACGTCACGCTGCTGACGGCGGCGTTCATCCCGCGCTTGTCCATGACGATGATTTCCGTGAGGGCGCCCCCGCCGCGTTCCATCATCGCTCGCAGGCGCTCCGTCCCGGGGCCGGAGATGACCGCTTCGATGGTCGGTTGGTCGTCTTCGCCGACCTCGCGGCGCCACATCCGATCGAGGGCGATCAGCTCGTACTCGGACAATTCACCATGGGCCGCGTTGCCTGCTTCGATGGCAATGCGCACGCCCGCATCGGCCATGAGATCCTGTGCAAGGTCATGCGAGAGCTGTGATATGGCGTCGGTATCGGCATGTGCGGCTTGCGCGCACAACAGTCCCAGACATGTCAGAAGCGGCTTGAACGTCATGGCAGGGTCCCGTGGCAATGTACCGTCTGCCAGACCCTACGTACGGGGATTTAATAAGCATTTAATCGGCGCTGCGGCGTTCAGGTGAACGCCAATCCATACGCCGTGCATTCGTCTAGAATGCTCCGGAAATGACAAGGCGGACCGGGGTGCCATTCACCCCCGGTCGCACTCTAGCGCTCTGCGTTGCAGCCCGTCAGCCGCGTTCGTCGGCCACAATCTCGCGCATCACGTCGAGCGGCACATAGCCGCGGACCATCTGGTCGCCGAAGACGAAGGAGGGCGTGCCATTGACGCCCATCCGCTGCCCAAGCGCCAGCCCCGCTTCGATCCGCTCGTCCACGGCCGGCGCCTCCATCTCGACGGCGATGGCGTCCCAGTCGAGATCGTTGTCCTCGGCAATCCCCTGAAGGCTCGCCTCGCTCACCTCGCCGCGCATGGTCATCAGTTCGTCGTGAACCGTCTCGTAGGCTGCGTCGCCGGCAACCCGCTGGGTGGCGATCGCGAAGCGGCTGGCGAGGACGGACTGCTCGCCGAGGATGGGAAACTCCTTGACGATGAAGCGGATGTTGCCATCGCTTTCGATCAACTCTTCGACCTCGGGAAAGGCACGGCGGCAGTAGCCGCACCGGTAGTCCAGGAACTCGACCACCGTGACGTCGCCCTCGGGATTGCCTCCGACCCAGCTGTCCCCGCTGTCGAAAAGTGCCTCGGCATTTTCGGCAATCAGCTCGGCGTCGGAGGTCGCCTGGGCCTGCTGCTCGCGGCTCTCGAGGACCGAGATCGCCTCCATCAGGACGTCCGGATTGTCCAGCAGGTAGGCGCGGACCTCGTCGCGGAAGGCGGCGCGTTCGGCATCTGTCATGTCCCCGATCTCGGTGGCCGCGGCCGGGCCGGCGAGCGCGAGACAGAGTAGGGCGGCGAGGGGAGTCTTCATCGGCGGGCTCCTTGAAGTGTCGGACGAAAGCGTGGGCGATCCGCCCCCGCGTGGCAAGGGCACTTGCGGCAACGTGATTGACGCCCGGCACGAGGCGCGGCAGGCAGGCGACCGGAGGTGCGAAAGATGCGGCAATCGAGACGCGGGGACGTTGATCCGTTCATCGTCATGGACGTGATGGAAAAGGCGCGCGCCGCCGAAGCCGCGGGACGGCACATCATTCACATGGAGGTTGGCCAGCCGAGCACGCCCGCGCCCGCCGGCGCGCGACGCGCACTTGCCGCCGCGATGGAGACGGGACCGCTGGGCTATACGGTGGCACTTGGCCTGCCGGCCTTGCGCGCGCGGATCGCACAACACTACGCCGAGTGGCACGGCGTCGATCTGGACCCGGCGCGCGTCGTCGTGACGGCCGGCGCCTCGGCGGGGTTCGTCCTGGCCTTCACCGCGCTTTTCGACGCGGGCGAGCGGGTCGGGCTGGGGCTGCCGGGTTACCCCTCCTATCGCCACATCCTGAAGGCGCTGTCGCTCGACCCGGTGGGGATCGAGACGGCGATGGAGGACCGCTTCCAGCCGCGCCCGGACCAGATCACGGCCGATCTCTCGGGGCTGATCGTTGCCTCGCCGGGGAATCCGGCAGGCACCATGCTGTCGCGCGACAGCCTCGCCGCGCTGATCGCGCAATGTCGCGAGATGGACGTGACGCTGATCTCGGACGAGATCTACCACGGGCTGCACTACGACCGTCCGGCCGTCTCGGCGCTGGAACTGACGGGTGACGCCTTCATCATCAATTCCTTCTCGAAGTATTTCTCCATGACGGGATGGCGGATCGGCTGGATGGTCGTGCCGCAAAGCCACGTCCGCCAGGTCGAGCGGCTCGCGCAGAACCTCTTCATCTGTCCCAGCCACGCCAGCCAGGTAGCGGCGCTCGCCGCGTTCGACTGCCACGAAGAGCTCGACGCGAACCGCTCTGTCTATGCTGCGAACCGGCAGCTGATGATCGACGGGTTGGCGGCGGCGGGGTTCCCCAGTTTCGCGCCGCCCGATGGCGCGTTCTACGTCTACGCCGACTCGCGCCACCTGTCGGACGACGCGCTCGCCCTGTCGGGACGGATCCTCGACGAGGCGGGCGTCGCGGTCACGCCCGGCCTCGATTTCGACCCGGTGCGGGGACGGGGGATGCTGCGATTCTCCTACGCCCGTTCCACCGCCGATATCGTGGAGGGACTCGGGCGCCTGAAGGAATGGGCCGAGCGGGCCTGATTTTTCTTTCGGAATTTTTCCGCCGATGCTATCCTTTCTGCCACAAGACGGGGCACGCAAAGACCCCGACCGAGGCAGACAAGACGAGGCACGAGCGGATGGAATTCCGACGATTGGCTATCGGCCTGATTGTCGCGGCGTGCCTTGGGGCGCCCGCGGTAACGCAGGACTTCACTGCCGATGACTGGAACGGGGGCGCCCCCGCGCCGCCGAGCGATGTGCCGGCGCCGTCGAGCGGGCTGACGGCTCTCGCCCGGATCGACACGGATCAAAGCCGGATCGAGGATTTCGGAGCCAACCTGCATGTGGAACTCGCGCTGAGCCAGCCGGTGCCGTGGCGGGTCTTCACGCTCGATGCGCCGCGGCGGCTGGTCATCGACTTCTCGGAGGTCGATTTCACCGGCGCGGAACTGGCGAACCTTCATGCATCGGATCACGTGCAGGGCCTCTATCGCGGGCGCTTCCGCGAGGGGTGGTCGCGCCTCGTGGTCGAGCTTGCCAACCCGCTTCGTATCGAAACCGCTGGCCTCGTCACGACCGGCGTCGAAGGCGCCGTCTTGAAACTGCAGCTCGCGCCGACCACCGCTGAACGCTTTTCCGCCGAGGCAGGCGTTCCCGAGGGGGCGGCCTTCGCGTTGCCCTCTCCGGAAAACGTCCCGGTGCCTTCCCTGCGCCAGAGCGGAGACCGACCGTTGCGCGTCACGCTCGATCCCGGACATGGCGGGTTCGACCCGGGCGCCGAGGCCGACGGGATCAAGGAAGCGGACCTGGTGCTGACCTTCGCAAAGGAACTGTCGGAGGTCCTCGAGGGGCACGGGATGAAGGTTTCGCTGACCCGTGAGGATGACCGCTTCGTGCCGCTGCCGCGCCGCGTCAGCCTGGCGCGTCGGGCCGAGGCCGATGTGTTCCTGTCGCTTCACGCCGATGCACTGGAAGACGGTCTTGCCTCGGGCGCGACGGTCTACACCCTGTCCGAGGATGCCTCCGACGACGCCTCGCGCATGCTGGCCGAGCGCATGGACCACGGCGACCTGCTGATCGGAGTGGAAACCGGGGTGGCAGATGACGCCGTCGCGAGCGTCCTCCTGGACATGGTTCGGCGGGAAACCGGGCCACGCTCCGAGGCACTGGGGGACGAGATCGTCGCAGGCTTGGCGCAGGCGACCGGCGACCTGCACAAGCGCCCACGTCTGAAGGCGGATTTCTCGGTCCTGCGCGCCGCGGACATCCCGTCGGTGCTGATCGAACTCGGCTTCATGTCGAGCTCTAGCGATCGCGCGCGGCTGACCGACCCTGTATGGCGCACCCGTGCCGCCGACGGAATAAGGGTCGGCCTTCAGACCTGGGCACGTCGCGACGCGCTCGAAGCGCAGCGGCTGATGCAGTAGCTCTCACGGAACCGTGTGGCGCGGTAGTTTTCCGCCGATGCAGTTTTGATTTCACGGGGCGTTCACGCTAGTAAGGCGCGACACCCCCTCCCAGCTTTCGGAGATCGCACCTGTGATCCGTGCCTTCCTGTCCCTTATCGGCAGTCTCTTCACGCTCGTGACCATGGGGGCGCTCGCGATTGCACTGTCGATCGGTGCGGTCTTCTGGATCTATTCCCGCGATCTGCCCGACACCGATCAGCTGGCGCAATATACACCGCCGACGATCAGCCGGATCTACTCGGGCGAGGGGAACATCATCGACGAGTTCGCCAAGGAGCGGCGCCTCTTCACCCCGGCGGACGAGATCCCCGCGATGGTGAAGCACGCCTTCATCTCGGCCGAGGACAAGAACTTCTACACCCACCAGGGCTACGATCCGCGCGGTATGGTTGCCGCCGCCATAGATGCGGCTGCCGGCAACGGGGTGCGGGGCGCTTCGACCATCACGCAGCAGGTCATGAAGAACTTCCTGCTGGGTGGCGAGCGCTCGGCCGAGCGGAAGGTCAAGGAGCTGATCCTCGCCGCCCGCATCGAAGAGACGCTGAGCAAGGACAAGATCCTAGAACTCTATCTCAACGAGATTTTCCTGGGACAGAACAGCTATGGCGTCACCGCCGCCGCGCAGAGCTACTTCAACAAGTCGCTCTCCGAACTCGAACCGCAAGAGGCCGCCTATCTCGCCGCGCTGCCCAAGGCGCCCTCGACCTACCATCCGGTACGCGCGCGCGAACGCGCCATCACGCGGCGCAACTACGTCCTGCGCGAGATGTTCGACAACGACTACCTGACCGAGGACGAGTATCGCGAAGCCCGCGTCGCACCGCTTCTGTCAGTGCAGGGCGGCGACTTCGAGAGCTTTCGCGACGAAATCCCCCCCCGCGACTATTTCACCGACGAGATCCGCCGCCAGCTGAGCCGCGACTACGGCGAGGGCGAGTTCTTCTCGGGCGGCCTCTCGGTGCGCGCGACCATCGATCCGGAGCTGCAGAAGGTCGCTGCCGTCGCCCTGCAAGAGGCGCTGGAAGACTACGACCGCAGCCGCGGGCAGTGGCGCGGTACGGGGAAAAGCATCCCGGCAGACGAGCTGTCGGATTGGCAGAGCGCGCTCGAGACCATCGATGTCGCTCGCGACATCGAGGTCGGAGGTCAATGGTACCCCGCCGTGGTACTTGAGATCGGCGACCAATCCATGCGCGTCGGGGTGGAGGGCGAGGGCGAGCAGTCTGTCCCCCGCGACGACATCAGCTGGCTTCCCGGCAGTTTCCACGACGAGTTCGAGGTCGGGGACGTCGTCCATGTCCGCCGAGCCGGGGACGCGGGTTGGACTCTGCGACAGGCACCCGAGGTCGAGGGCGCGTTCATGGCGATGGACGTGGACACCGGCCGCGTCCTCGCGATGCAGGGCGGCTTTTCCTACCAGCACTCGGTCTTCAACCGCGCCACGCAGGCAACCCGGCAGCCAGGCTCGTCCTTCAAGCCCTTCGTCTATGCCGCCGCACTGGACAGCGGCTTCAGCCCGGCCGCGATCGTCGTGGACGCGCCGATCGAGATCAACACGCCCCAGGGCATGTGGCGGCCCAAGAACTACTCGAACAAGTTCTACGGGCCGACGCCGTTGCGAACGGGGATCGAGCAGTCGCGGAACCTGATGACCGTCCGCCTCGCGCAAGAGGTCGGAATGGACACTGTCGCGAGCTACGCCGAGCGTTTCGGAGTCTATGACAACATGGGCCGCTTCCTGGCCAACTCGCTCGGCGCCGAAGAGACGACGCTCTACAAGATGGTCGCGGCCTATTCGATGTTCGCCAACGGCGGCGAGCGGGTCGAGCCGACATTGGTGGATCGCGTGCAGGATCGCTGGGGCCGGACGGTCTACAAGCATGACCGCCGCCAATGCGTCGATTGCGACGTCGCGCTGCTGGAAGACGGGTTTGCGCCGCAGATCGTGTCTGATCGCGAGCGGGTGATGAACGCGATCACGGCGTATCAGCTGACCTCGATGATGAAGGGCGTGGTCGAGAACGGCACCGCGCGAGGCAAGGTCGACCTGGGCGTTCCGGTGGCCGGCAAGACCGGCACCACGAATGACGCCAAGGACGTCTGGTTCGTGGGCTTCACCTCGAACATCGCGGCGGGCTGCTACATCGGCTACGACCAGCCACGCTCGCTGGGGTCCAACGCCTCGGGCGGCGGCATGTGCGCGCCCGTCTTCAACAAGGTGATGCAGGCTGCGACCAAGAAATACGGTGGTGGTCCGTTCGAGGTGCCTCCCGGCGGCCATTTCATAAAGATCAACCGCTACACCGGCGCGCGTCTGCCCGACTCGGCCAGCGGCCCGGACGTCGTGGCCGAGTACTTCCGCCTTGGCGAAGAGCCGATGTTCGGCGTCTCGTTCGACGGGGGCTTTGCCATGGGGGCGAATCTGCCGCTGGTGGACGAGGCCCGCGGGGCCGGCGTCTCGGCGGGCCAGCAGGTGCAGAATGCCAGCGGTCAGACGGTCACGATCCCGACCAGGAAGGCATCCCACGGATCGATGAGCTCGGGCGGGCTCTACTGACGGCCGCTCTCAGCGACGCTTGCGCTTGCGTTCGGGTTTCCAGCGGCGGTGAATCCAGAACCACTGGTCCATGTTCTCGCGCACCACGGCCTCGAGTCGGTCGTTTATCTCTTGCGTCATCTCGACCGGGTCGCCGTGGGGCACGGGATCTTCCATGACCAGGCGGAAGGACAGCCCGTCTGGCTGACGCAGTCCATAGCACGGGATCACCACGGCGCCGTGTTTGACCGCCCAGTGGCAGGCGGCAGTGGATGTCGGGGCACTCTTGCCGAAGAAGGTCGTCTCGGCGCCCTTGCGGTTATATACATCGGTCAGGATGCCGATGATGCCCCCCCTCGCGAGGTGGCGAACGAACTGCGCGACGCCTTCGCGCTTCGTCGGGAACAACGGCGTACCGATCTCGCTCAAGGCCTTGACGTAGTGGTCGTTGAAACGGGGGTTGTTCATCTCGCGGTAGAGCCCGGCCACTTCGTACCCCTCGGAGAAGAGGATTGCGCGGAGGGCATCGAAATTGCCCATATGCGCCGTGACGAGCGCGACGGGGCGACCTTCGGCCCTCGCGGTGTGCAGGGTCTCGACGCCGGGGCCCTCCAGCGGAGTGCCAGCCACGTGGCGCTTGAACTCCCCGCCCGAGTAGATCTCGATCAGCGTGCGGCCGACATTGTCCGGCACCGCGCGCACCAACCGCTCGACCTCGCTTGCGGAAAGGTCCGGGCAGGCATGCGCAAGATTCTCGCGGATGCGCCGGCGCCAGCCTGCTGCCGGAGCGATGACGGTGGTGGCGAGCCGGCCCATCAGCCGCACGCGCGTGGCGTAGGGCAGCGCGAGCACGGCGCCCAGCAGACTGCGGATCAGGACGTTCTGCGTCGCATCGACGACTTCGGATCGGTTCTGGCGGGCCAAGCGTAACACCTCGCAGCGTCTGGTAGCGCGAGGGTTACCCGGCAGCGCCGGAGGGCACAACCTGGCCGCCGAAGGCGGCTCACTCTGCTGCGGTGGCCAGCTTGATCCCGCCGGAATCGGCCAGCGTGCGAATGGCACGAACCACGGCGATTTGTGCCGTTTCACTGTCGGCGTCGGTGATCGGTCCGAACTCGGCTACTTCGGCGCGGATCGTGTCGGCCAGGCGGCCCGGCAGTTTCGACAGGATGAAATCGGATGCGACGGCCATTTTCGGATCGCCCGCCGCTCCGGCAAGCGCCGCGACGAGGCTCGCCTGCTCGACGGCCTTGGCGATCGCGGCCACATCCTTGGGATCGACCCTCTCGGGGATGTCCACGAAAGTGAAGATCGCCGCACGCACCTGATCGGCGAACTCGCGATCCTCTTCATCGAGCCCTGCAAGCACATCTTCGCGCGTCGGAGCGGGGGAGACGTCGAGGATCGCGCCGATCCGTTCGACCGAGGCGGCGGTGAAGGCGCGGGGCGGCTCGGCCTGAAGCTGTGCCGCGAGGGCTGCTCCGATGCAACGGACCGTGTCGGGCATCACGTCGGCGGTGTCGCTGACGGCGATGGTCAGCCGACGCGCCTCGGGCCCGGTCAGCTTTCCCAGAACTTCGGCCGCCGTGCTGACATTGAGCTTCGACAGGATCACCGCGCCGATCTCGGGGCTTTCGCGCTGCATGAGCTCGACCAGCTTCGGGACGTCGAACCGCGAGATCGTCTCCCACGGGTCTTCGCCCCAGAACGCGCCAGACTGCGCGCGCATCTTCGCGATGACATCCGCCGAAATGGCGCCTTCGAGCGCCTTCAGCGCACCGTCCACTCCACCCGGGAACGCCAGGCCGATCCCGTCGAGTTCGGTGGCGAATTCCTCGGCCACCTCGCGCAGGGTCTGGCGGTCTATGAAACGCATCCGGCTCATCTGCGAGATGAGCTCGGCCTGGAGCGCGGGGGGGAGGGACATCAACGGCAACTTGACGCCCTCGGCCAGAAGAAGCCGCACGACGACCGCCGCCTTTTCGCGGCGCGACAGGCTGCGCGGTGCGCCGCTTCCGCCCAACTGCGGCGCGAAATCTTCTTCCTGCGTGGCCAGTGCCGTGATCATCCCGCCCTCCAGGGTCTTTCGCCCGGAAGGTAGGCTGAGCGGAGTTAACGGCGTGTTACCGTGCGCGGTTCAACTGCTAACGGGCACGCAGGTTCTGCTCGCAGAGTCATAGGCGCTGCCTTCGGCACAGGTCATGGCCTGCTTATCGCTTGCGCACTCGGCCATGGCGAATGTGGGTGCGGCGAACAGCGCGAGCGCGGTCAGAAGAATCCTCATGGTCGTCTCCTCTAAGGTCACGATGGGGCAGTTTACCACGTAAAGCTGACCTTGGGGAAACTATTGCGGTTAGGGGTGTCACGGCGTCTCGCCGAAGACCCGTGCAAAGATCGTGTCCACATGCTTGGTGTGATATCCGAGATCGAACTTCTCGGCGATCTCCTCCTTCGACAGCGCCTGCGCGACCTCGGGATCGCCCAGCAACTCGGTCTGGAAATCCGCGCCTTCGGTCCAGACCTTCATCGCGTTGCGCTGCACCAGGCGATAGGCGTCCTCGCGGCTGACCCCGGCATGGGTCAGGGCGAGCAGAACCCGCTGCGACATGACGAGCCCTTTGAACTTGTTCATGTTCTCGATCATCCGGTCGGGATAGATGACGAGGTTGTCGATCAGCCCCGTGAGCCGCGCGAGCGCGAAATCCAGCGTCACGGTCGCGTCGGGGCCGATATTGCGCTCGACCGAGCTGTGCGAGATGTCGCGCTCGTGCCAGAGCGCCACGTTCTCGAGCGCCGGGACGACGGCCATGCGGACGAGGCGGGCGAGGCCGGTGAGGTTCTCGGACAGGACCGGGTTGCGCTTGTGGGGCATCGCGGACGAGCCCTTCTGGCCTTTCGAGAAGAACTCTTCGGCCTCCAGCACCTCGGTGCGCTGCATGTGGCGGATCTCGGTCGCGACGTTTTCGATCGAACTCGCCACGACACCCAGAGTCGCGAAGAAGGCGGCGTGGCGGTCGCGCGGGATGACCTGCGTGCTGATCGGCTCGGGCACGAGGCCCATCTTGTCGCAGACATGCTCTTCCACGCGCGGGTCGATATTGGCGAAGGTGCCGACCGCGCCCGACAGCGCGCCGGTGGCGACCTCGGCGCGGGCGTCGCGCAGGCGGGAGAGGTTGCGGTCCATCTCGGCGTAGAAGCGGGCGAAGGTCAGGCCCATCGTCGTCGGCTCGGCGTGGATGCCGTGGCTGCGGCCGATGCGGACGGTGTCCTTGTGCTCGTAGGCGCGGCGCTTCAGCGCGGCCAGCAGCGCCTCGACATCCGCGATGAGGATGTCGGCGGCGCGGGTCAACTGCACGTTGAACGTCGTGTCGAGCACGTCGGACGAGGTCATCCCCTGGTGCACGAAGCGCGCGTTGTCGGCGCCGACGATCTCGGACAGGTGGGTCAGGAAGGCGATGACGTCATGCTTGGTCTCGGCCTCGATCTCGTCGATGCGGGCGACGTCGAACTCCGTGTCCTTGGCCTTCCACACGGCCTCGGCGTTTTTCTTGGGAATCGAACCGAGTTCGGCCATGGCGTCGCCTGCATGCGCCTCGATCTCGAACCAGATGCGGAACTTCGTCTGGGGCTCCCAGATCGCGACCATCTCGGGGCGGGAATAGCGAGGGATCATGGGGATTGTGCCTTTCTGCTGGCGTGCCGGGACGGCTGTGGCTTAGACCGCGCTGGATGAGGCCACAAGGGCGAGGCGATGACGCCGCAACTGGAAGATTTCGAGGGCGCGTGGCGGCTCACGCGCATCGTCGCGGATCGCCGTGACACGCCCGACGCGAATTTCACCGGCAGCGCCCGGTTCACGCCCGACGGCCCCGTGCTGCGCTATGTCGAGACGGGGCGGCTCGAGATGGGCGAGACGGTGCTCGAGGCCGAGCAGTCGCATCTGTGGCGGATGGACGGCAACCGGTTCCGCGTCTGCTTCGCAGATGGGCGGCCGTTCCACAGCTTCGACGCCTCTGTCCTGCAGCCCGAGGCGCGCCATGACTGCGCGCCCGACCTCTACCTCGTGCGCTACGACTTCACGGCTTGGCCTGCCTGGACCGCGGAATGGACCGTGACGGGCCCGCGGAAGGACTACGTGGCAACAAGCCGGTATTCGCGGCCGGATCGGTAGAGCGGTCGGCCTTGCGAAACGACGACGGCAGGGCGCGAATCTTCGCCCCGTGCGTTTCGCGCCTTGATGCCGGGCGGACCCTGCGCCATGTGTTCGGCTGCTCCGGGCCCCTCTGGCGCGCCTGCCGGCCTCGCGTGATGTCGGAGCCATACCTGTCCCATGCGGCCGGCTGACGGGATATATCTCTTGCTTGTCCTCACACTCATTCTCGGTCTGGTCCTGCTCGTGGCCGGAGGAGAGGCCCTGGTCCGCGGGGCCGTGGCCCTTGCCAACCGGCTTGGCGTCTCTCCGCTTCTCATCGGTCTTACGGTCGTGGGCTTCGGCACCTCGACGCCCGAGCTCGTCACCTCGCTTCAGGCGGCCTTCGCGGGCGCGCCGGGCCTTGCGGTCGGCAATATCGTGGGCTCGAACATCGCCAACATCCTGCTGATCCTCGGCGTTGCCGCCATGCTCAGCCCGGTGGCCGTGTCGCGCGACGCGTTCCGCCGCGATGGCGGCGCGTTGATCCTCGCCACGGTCGCGACGACGGTCATCGTGGTGACCGGCGTGCTCGGCCGGGTCGGCGGCGCGGTGCTGTTGGGCGGCTTGATCGCCTACATCGTGGTGGCCTACCGGATGGACCGGAAGACTCCCACGCCGCCGCAGGACGAATTGACGATCGAGATGCCGCTCTGGCGCGCGTCGCTCTATGCGGTCGGGGGCATCGCGCTGACGATCCTCGGCGCGCGGTTCCTCGTGTCCTCGGCGACCGAGATAGCGACGGCCGCGGGCGTGTCCGATACGCTGGTGGGGCTGACCATCGTCGCGGTCGGCACCTCGCTGCCCGAACTGGTCACGGCCGTCATGGCGGCGATCCGCAAGCAGGGCGACATCGCGTTCGGCAACGTGTTGGGCTCGAACATCTACAACGTCCTCGGGATCCTCGGCGTGACGGCGCTGGCCCGACCGCTCGAGGTGCCGGCCGAGATCGCGAATTTCGACATCTGGGTGATGGGGGCCGCCACGCTGATCCTCGCGGCGGTCGCCATAACCGGCTGGAAGGTCACGCGGGGCGAGGGGGCCGGCTTGGTCGCGCTCTACGCCGCCTATATCGGCTGGCTCGCAGCGACCGCCCTGTGAAGAAGTGCGCCGCCCTTCGCGGGGCGGCGCACGAGGTGGCTCAGAGCTTGCCCATGACGACAGCGGTGTCGGCCATGCGGTTCGAGAAGCCCCACTCGTTGTCATACCACGTCAGGATGCGGCACATCGTGCCGTCCAGCACCTTCGTCTGGTCCATGTGGAAGATCGACGAGTGCGGATCGTGGTTGAAGTCGGACGAGACCAGCTTGTCCTCGGTATAACCCAGCACGCCCTTCAGCTTGCCGTTCGCCGCCGACTTGATCGCTTGGTTGATCTCTTCGACCGTGGTCTCGCGCGAGGCGGTGAAGGTCAGGTCCACGACCGAGACGTTGGGCGTCGGCACCCGGATCGCGACACCGTCGAGCTTGCCCTGAAGCTCGGGCAGGGCGAGGCCCACGGCCTTCGCGGCACCGGTCGAGGTCGGGATCATGTTCAGCCCGGCAGCCCGCGCGCGGTAGAGATCCTTGTGCACCGTGTCGAGCGTCGGCTGGTCGCCGGTATAGCTGTGGATCGTCGTCATGAAGCCGCGCTCGATCCCGATCGCGTCGTTCAGGACCTTGGCGACGGGGGACAGGCAATTCGTCGTGCAGGACGCGTTCGACACCACCTTGTCCTCGGCGCTGAGGCTCTCGTGGTTGACGCCGTAGACGATCGTCTTGACCTGCGGCTGGCTATCGCCGGACACCGGGGCCGAGACCAAAACTCGCTTCGACCCGTTCTCGAGGTGCAGCGCGGCCTGGTCGGCTTTCGTGAAGATGCCGGTGCATTCCATCGCGACGTCGACATCCTGCCACGGCAGTTCCTTCGGATCGCGCAGCGACGTCACCCGGATCTTGCCGCGGCCGGCGTCGATCCAATCGTCGCCGGTGGTCACCTCGCCGGGGAAGCGGCCGTGGACGCTGTCGTAGCGCAGCAGGTGGGCGTTCGTCTCGACGGGGCCGAGATCGTTGATGGCGACGACCTCGATATCGGTGCGGCCCGACTCGATGATTCCGCGCAGCACGTTCCGTCCGATGCGACCGAACCCGTTGATGGCGACCTTGACTGCCATGGTATCCTCCTGGAAACGGCCGGCCCCCTCGGCCGGCGCAGGTTTTGCCGTTGTTGAAAGCCAATTGCCGATCCGGGTCAACCGTTCGACGCTATCAAGGCGGCCACGCTCAGCGCCAGAAGGCCAGCCAGCCGATCAGCCCGTCGATCTTGCGCATCAGGAACAGCGACCCGCCCCAGTCGAACCGCATGTCAGCCCAGATTGCCCCGAGGACCAGCAACGCGACAAGGAGGGATGTCCGGTTCGTCATCGCGGCGGAGCATGCCAGAGGCCCCTTGCTGTGGAAAGAGAGGCGCTATGTCCAAGCGGATGGAGTGGTCGTTCGATCCTGGCCGTTACCGGCCCTTGATCCGTGCTGGCACCACGGGTTCGCGGCGCGCGCCTGCCGGCGTCCCTCCGTCCGTCACATGAGCGGAGGGATCGAGATCGAGCGACGCGACCGCGACGGTGGCGACTCCTCGTTCCTCGTGTGGCTGATCTCGCCGATGGGGCACAGGATCCTGTTCCACGAGGGCGCGACCTATGCCGAAGCACGCGAATGCGCGCTCGAGGCGGTGCCGATCTTCGGTCCCCTTCGGCGGGACGACGGGGGCAATCCGATCCAGTGAAGCGACGGGGTTTGGTAGGCCCGGAGGGACTTGAACCGCGATCCGCTCCGGCCTTGTTTATTCGACCTATGGCGTGGCGTGTACTCCATGCAGAATATACCGTGGGGCACTTCACCAGTCCTGGCCGGCCAGTTTCGACACCGCCATCTGCCCGAGACGCCGCCGCTCTACGTGCCGGGTACAGACCTCCGAGGTGACAGCATCTTGATAGCGGCAAGCGGCGGTAGGACCGGCATAGACACGGGGCGCGAGCCGTTCTTGCCGGGCTGCCAATCGAGCCACACGACGCCGCCATTGGCGCGCCCGAGCCGGTATACATCCCCGATCTGGCAAGCGGTGAACATGAATGGGCTCAGAGCAAGGCGCGCCATTGTTCCGCGCGGATGCGGGTCGCGGTAGCGGTTTAAATCGTCCACCGTCCACGGTGTTGCGCCGCATTGGCTGCGGTAGACCGGAGCCGCGACGGCCGCGCGCCGGACTCACGCCAACATGGCCGCGTTCCAATCCGAAATTGTAGACCGCGCGCAGGAACTTCCACACGTTCAGGGCCTTGCCGGGGGTCGCCGCCATTCGATCCTTGAAGGCGTTGTGCTCGGCCGCAGGCAGTCCGCATTGGTCCTTGCCAGCCGAGCGCTTCTGCTCGCTGATCTGGGCCAGAACGAAACTGGCGAGACTGCGGCGTTCCTTTAAGTGAGCGGCGAGGCTTGACCGGCGGCGACCGTCGCTGAAAGGCGCTCCAGGTTGAGGGCCACCAGCCAGCCGAGCGTGCCCCGGTCTGGCCCATGCACCCCAGTCACGGACAGCCTCTCCCCGGCGCGGGCGGCGCGGTAGTGATCTGCGAAGTCGGGGTGATCCGGATTGACGGGTAGGGTGATCTTGCGGGCCTTGTCGCCTTTCATCCGGACGCGGCACCGGGTGTTGCCTGATGGCAGGCGCTCGATCATCAGCCCCGAAAAATCGACCCGCGCGTCACCATCCACCCGTCTCGTCCTCCCCATCAGATGCGAGGTCATCGGCCTAGGCGTCAAGCGCGTATCGGTCATAGAGTCGCTTGCCGCCGAGAACGCGCCGGAGGATCGGCAGGCCGCGCAGGGTCGGGCAGTAGGTGGGGGACGAATTCCAGGTGCGGTGCTCCCATGGTGTCAGTCCTCCTCTCCGCAACAAGGGCAACGTTCCGGCGCGCGATATCCTTGGGGGGAATACCCGCGCTCCAGCTCGCTAAATCTCTCCGCCTTTGGTCCGATTACAGACGATCTCCTGCGTGGCTTCATCAAGAAGCCAGAGATGCGGGGCCAGTGGTTCTCCGCATGGCGGGGGAGGATCCATAATGAAGCGCCACGTGCAGAAAGAGGATGAGATATTCCAACCGGATGATCCTGAGGAGGGGTGGCGCGATTGGCTTCCGCTCTGGCTGGCGACCTGGGGCAGCCTGATCGTGTCGGTGGTGTTCTTTGGGATATCGGTCGCGTCTTTTTTCTCATATTAGACTTCCGCTGGATTTTCAGCACCCGCCGCGTCTGGGTCTTTCGCCCCTCGAGCAACGCGCGGATCATCGGCACGGAGAACAGGATCGGACGGTCGGTCATTCCGGAACGCTCCATCCACAGCGACGGCCGACGCGCTCTGGCCGCAGCAGCTCGCGCGCCAGTGATGCAGGCCCAGACGGCACAGGATGCGCCGCCACCGCTTCTTGTCGGCTGCGTAAACGGCGACGATACGCTTGGCCTCTTCCTTGGTGATGCGCCGGTAGGGCTCTTGCTGCTTTTCGGGGTTCACGCCGCGACCCCCTTCTCGACCCGCGCCCTGCGTGCCCGGTATGAGGCGATTTCCGAGGATGACCGAGGCGCCTATTGGGTGCTGACCGTCTACCGCAATCCGCCGGGCAACAGGTAGGGGAGCCTAGAGTCGACTGACATTCGCAGGTCGAGCGGAAAATGACAGGAAGACGAGGCTCTTGTGATGCGATCATCAGCGATCGATGCGTCATGCACCAAGACTGAAACCGGACCTCCCGATGGGGGCTGGCCAACCAATGGATGGCCTCCGGCGCGGGCGGCCGGTAGCCCAGGGACGAGTGGGGCCGCGCTGTATCGTAACGGACGCGCCATGCCTCGTTCACGCCGCGAGCCTCAGCGAGGGAGTGGAAGATCCCGCCATCCAGCAGCTCGTCCGCTGCCCGGAAGGAGATTGCAGAGCAATCTGCCGAGAGGGGGACGTGGTTCGGCCGCTCCGGCCGCAGACGGATGCACGACCCGTCGTTCAGCCAGAGCCGAGCCTTCCTGGGCTGCTTCTGGGAAACCTTCAGCCCCTCCCGCCGCCAGATCCGTTCCACACGCTTGGCGTTCAAGACCCAGCCGGCATCACGCAGCATCGCTGCAATCCGACGATAGCCGTAGCGGCCGTAGTGCGTGGCGAGCGCGACGATGTCCTCAGTCAGCGCGTCCTCGTCCGCCCGCCCTCGCGGCACCTTCCGCTGTGCGGGGCGATGCTGTCCGAGAACACGGCAGGCGATCCGTTCCGACACCCGGAATTTCTGCCTGATGTGATCGAAGCCTTCCGCAGGCGCTCGTTCTCCTTCTCGAGCGCTTTCAGCCGCTTCACCTGGTCGATCTTCAGACCGACGAACTCCTTAAGCCACCGGTAGCAGGTGAACTGCGTCACGCCGATCGATCGCACCGGCTCGGCCACCGCCTGGCCCTGCGGTACCAGCACGTCGACCTGCCGAAGCTTCGCGACGATCTCTTCCGGCTTGTGTCTCTTCCGGGGCATTCCTGCATCCTCCAATCGGCTCGCAAGCCATACTTCAGGGAGGACCACTTTTCAGGGGGCAGGCCACCCGGCGCCTGATCGTGTCGGCGGGAACTACTGGCGACCATCCGAAAGGGTGCCGGCATGATCGACAATTGGCACTGAAGGGCGGATCGTCTGGAGGATAGCCACCAAACTTGCAGGACGCAGGAGATGGAAGAACCAATTGGACGTTACGCACGAGATTCCGAAGATTGCACCGGCACTCTAAATGCCGCCAACGTGCTTGGAACGGGCGTAGCGAACACCATCTAGGCCAGCGGGTTCTTCTCGCGCAAACAGGCCGGACATCTGATGGCAATCGACTTGGTCGGAAATCTGCTACCATCGTGACAAGGAGGAGCCGTCCACATCTGCAACCTCTATTCAATGAATCGGACTCAGGACGAGTTGCGAGGGCTGTTCGCTGGACGGCGCGTTGATGACCGACTCGGCAACCTTGGGGCTGGAGAAGAGGTCTATCCCGATCAAGGGGCGCCGATCGCGCGCGTGAGCGGCGCCGACATCGTTCTGCAGAGTGCCCGCTGGGGTATGCCCAGTCCGAAGCAGTATCACAGCAAGAGCGGTATCGATCGAGGAGTGACGAACATCCGGAATACTGCCTCGCCCCATTGGCGCCGGTGGCTCGGCCCGGAGCATCGCTGCCTCGTTCCTCTAACGGCCTTCGCGGAACCGCTCGGCAGGGGCCGCGGCAACGTGTGGTTTCGTTTCCCACAGGATGTCACGCCGATGTTCGCAGGCATCTGGGTCGAGAGCTGGACGAGCCTCCGTAAGCTGAAGGACGGCGAGACCACGGACAACCTGTTCGCCTTCCTGACGACGGAGCCGAACGCGGAGGTTGCAGAGATCCACCCGAAGGCGATGCCGGCGATCCTCACCGAGCCGGATGAGAGGGAGATCTGGCTCCACGCGGAGTGGGGCGAAGCGAAGAAACTCCAGCGCCCGCTTCGGGACGGTGTGCTCCGGGTCGGATCACCTTCTTAGCTCATCAGCGGTCTTCTGCTCGTCTTCCAGTAGGTTGGAACCGGGCTGGGGCGATAGAGTTGCCACGTCGAAGCGACCCTTTCGTGGCAACAAGCTGCAGCACCGAACCGGTATGGGAATCCTGCGCATGACCTATCTGAATACACTCGCCGCGATTGCGCTTGCGGCCGTTTCCTTTGCTGCAGCGCAGCCTGTCGCTGCACAACCCGGCAACTGCCCCCCGGGACTCGCAAAGAAGAACCCACCTTGTGTGCCTCCCGGGCAGGCAAAGAAGGGTGTAACGACGCAAGAGTGGCTGAACCGCCACCGGATCGGTGAGCGAGTCGATCCCGAAGACGTGGATTGGATAGACGACATCTCACGTCTTAATCTGCCGCCGTTGACAGACGGGAGCCGCTACGCCGTGATCGACGGTATGCTGGTCGCGCTCGACGCGGACAGTTACGAGCTACTGCAACTCGTTCGGAAAGCGGCTGCTGTCTTCCAATAGAACCCTCAAGTTTCCGAACCTACGCGCTCACAACGGCCAGATGAGCGGGATGAACAGGCAGGCCGTGATCCCTGTCACGATGTTGAGCGGCAGGCCGATCCGGGTGAAGTCAGTGAATTTGTAGCCGCCCGGTGCATAGACCATCGTGTTCGTCTGGTAGCCGATCGGTGTCGCGAACGCGAGCGTTGCCGCGAACATCACCGCGACCACCAGCGGTCGCGGATCAAGGCCGAGAGTCTGGCCCAGAGTGATGGCGACGGGTGTAACGATCACCGCGACGGCGTTGTTCGACAGAAGCTCGGTCAGGATCTGGGTCAGGAAATACAGCGTGAAAAGCACGGCCAGCGGTGGCAGATCCGCCAGCCAGGGCAAGAGCGGGTCCACGATCAGCTGTGCGGCCCCCGATCGATCCATCGCGTCGCCGACGATCAGCATCGACAGGATCAGGATCAGGAGCGGTGCACTGACCGCTGAATATGCCTCCTCTGGCTCGACTGTCCTGGTGGCAAGCAGGATCGCGACCCCCAGCATGGCGAGGATCTGGATCGGCGCGAGGTCGAATGCCGACAGAATGACGATTGCGCTCACCACGCCCAGAACGAGCGGCGCATGCTTGCGCCGGTAGGGCCGGTCGGTCGGAGCGCTGAGATCCGCAAGGTTCATGTCGGCGGCGAGGCGACGAATGTCATCCGGTGCCCCCTCGAGCAACAGTGTGTCCCCAACCCGCACCACGATGTCGTCGAGCTGGCGGCCGATGTTCTGGCTGCGCCGGTGGACCGCCACCGGATAGACGCCGTAGCGTCGCCGGAGCCTGAGCTGCCCGAGCGAGCGGCCGATCATGCGGCAGCCGGGAAGGATCAGGGTCTCGACCGTCGACGTGCGGGTGGAGGCGATGCGGTCGACCAACGTCACCTGTTTGGAGTCCTTGAGGCCGAGGAGCTCCTGCATCTCCGTGCGAAGCACGACCCGGTCGCCTTCGGCCAGAGCGACGTCGGGAAAGCTCCGTCGCAGACTCTGATCGCCGCGGATCACGTCGATGAGGCGCATCCCCTCGCGCCTGAAGATCGTGACCTCCGTCGCGCGCGCTCCGATGAGGGGCGAGCCCTGCGGCAAGACGACCTCGGTGAAGTACCTGGGGCGCTTCCGCGCGCCCAGCAGGTCCGAGATCGATTGGCGGTCCGGCAACAGCGATGGCACCAGGACCCACATCGCGACGAATCCGACGACGCTGACCGCGAGGCCGAGTGGCGCGATCTCGAACAGGCCGAAGGGCGCCAGGCCTTGCGCCCGCGCCACGCCATCGACGAGGATGTTGGTAGAGGTGCCGATCATCGTGATCATCCCGCCGAGCACGGCCTGGTAGGATAGCGGGATGAGGAGCTTGGAGGGCGACATTCCCATCGCCTGCGCAAGCTGGACTGTCACGGGGATCATCACGGCGACAAGTGGCGTATTGTTGGTGAAGGCCGAGGCGGCCGCCACGACGACTGCGACACCACAGATCACCAGCACCTTGTGATCGGCCGCCTGCCGCGACACGAACCACGCGAAGCTGCCGATCAGGCCCGTCCGGACCAGTCCGGCCGAGACTATGAACATGGCGGCGATGGTCCAGGGTGCCGGGTTCGCGAATACCTCGAGCACGCCATCGGCGGGGACGATGCCAAGGATGACGACAGCGGCCGCGCCCAGCATTGCCGAAACCTCGACAGGGTAGGTCTCGAGCATGAAAAGCGTGAACATGATGAGCAGGACGCCCAGCGTCAGATAAGCGTCGACATGCGGCTCGGAGAAAAAATCCGTCATCTTCCGGCCATGTGCCCATGCATACCAAGACGGTTCTGCCGTCGCCCGCCTTCCAAGGCGGAGGAGTGTTCACTCATGCATAAGCTCCGGCCTGCACCTGCCTCACCCGAAAGGCGAGCCACGTTCTCCTCAACGGCCCTTTCTATCAGGGTTCGCAAGACGTGCTCAATGGCTTTGCGCTGGCGTTCCATGGCTGCCTGCGCCGTAGCCAACGATGCAGAACGTCCCCGGCAACAGGGCGCGGACTTGATCCGTCGCCGGGACACCCAGTTTCGCCTCCGAGCGGCATTCGGTTTCCCATGTGTCAGGCGCATCGAACGACCCGCCTCCTTCCCCAGTGAGACGCACGTTTGCCCCCGGCGCCCACACGGTGTCACCGTCGATGATCATTGCGGCGGTAACGGCCAGGACGGCGAGACAACTCATCGTGCGTCCTTGTGACGTTTGGGCGGCATGTAGTGATGAGCGGGAATCGTGGGACACAAAGCTTGCAAGTCATTGAAGACATATGCCCCCGGCGCGCAATCCGTGGGGCACTTTGTGCCTTATCTTACCGGTGTTCGGCGGGAAATGGTAGGCCCGGAGGGACTTGAACCCCCAACCAAAGCGTTATGAGCGCTCTGCTCTAACCAATTGAGCTACAGGCCCGTCCGCCCCGCCCTTAACAGAGGTGCGCGGGCAGGGGAAGCGCCCGGCTTGCGGCAGCTTCCGTTCCGCGCTAACGCCGCGGCACAATCTTCCGGAGGCTGCCATGACCGACAAGAACGACGGACTGACCTATTCCGCGGCGGGTGTGGACATCTCTGCCGGGAACGACCTTGTCGAGCGGATCAAGCCGGCGGCGGCACGCACCGCACGCCCCGGCACGATGTCGGGACTGGGCGGATTCGGCGCGCTGTTCGACCTGAAGGCCGCCGGCTACACCGACCCGATCCTGGTCGCCGCGACCGACGGGGTCGGGACGAAGCTGCGCATTGCCATCGACACGGGCGAGGTCGGGCAGGTCGGCATCGACCTCGTCGCCATGTGCGTCAACGACCTAGTCTGCCAGGGCGCCGAGCCGTTGTTCTTCCTCGACTATTTCGCGACCGGCAAGCTCGACACGGACAGCGCGGCCAAGGTGGTCGAGGGCATTGCCGAGGGCTGCGCGCGCTCAGGTTGCGCCTTGATCGGTGGCGAAACGGCCGAGATGCCCGGCATGTACGAGGGCGGCGATTTCGACCTTGCGGGCTTCGCCGTCGGCGCGATGGAGCGGGGCAGGGCGCTGCCCGCCGGCGTGACGGATGGAGACTTGATCCTCGGCATCGAAAGCAGCGGCGTGCACTCCAACGGCTACTCGCTCGTCCGTCGCATCATCGAACGCGCGGGGATCAGCTGGTCCGACGCCTGCCCGTGGGACGACAGCACCACGCTGGGTGCCGCGTTGCTGTCGCCGACGGCCCTTTACGTCAAGGGTGCGCTCGGCGCGATGGAAGCCGGCGCGCACGGCTTCGCCCACATCACCGGCGGCGGGTTGCTCGAAAACCTGCCGCGCGTCCTGCCCGAGGGCCTCGGTGCCGAGATCAACCTCGGCGGATGGGAGCTGCCCCCGGTCTTCACCTGGCTGCGCCAGGAGGGCGGCGTGAGCGAGGTCGAGATGCTCCGGACCTTCAATTGCGGCATCGGCTTCGTCGTCGTGGTGCCCGACGAGGCAAGCGCCGCTGCCACCGCCGCCTTCGAGGCCGAGGGCCAGGCGGTCCACCAGATCGGCCGCGTCGGGCAAGGGCAGGGCGTCGCGACCGTCGGCGCCCTGTGAAACGCGTCGCGATCCTGCTTTCGGGCGGCGGGTCGAACATGGCCTGCCTGGTCCACAGCATGACCGGCGACCACCCGGCGCGACCCTGCCTCGTGCTGTCGAACGATCCCGAGGCGGGTGGCCTGAAGCGCGCCCGGGACTGGGGGATCGAGACGGCGGCGGTGGATCATCGTCCCTTCGGCAAGGACCGCGCCGCGTTCGAGGCGGCCCTGTCGGAACCCCTGCGCGCCGCCCGACCAGACGTGATCTGTCTCGCCGGCTTCATGCGGATCCTGACCGCCGATTTCATAGCCGAGTGGAAGGGCCGGATGCTGAACATCCACCCCTCGCTCCTGCCGAAATACCGGGGCCTGCACACGCACGCCCGCGCGCTGGACGCTGGCGAGACCGAGGCCGGCTGTACCGTTCACGAGGTCATCCCCGATCTCGACGCCGGCCCGATCCTGGGCCAGGCGCGCGTGCCCGTCATGCAGGACGACGACCCCGCGACTCTCGCCGCGCGGGTTCTGACGATGGAGCACCGGCTTTATCCGGCTGTCCTGCACAGCTTCGTCCTGGACGACCGCAGCCCGGTTTCCATGGACTGGCCGCCGCAGGATTGAGACACGAAGATGCGTGGGATGCTCTGTTCTAACTTCGGCGACCGCGTCGCTGAAGCGACAGCTCAGCGCGCCGCCTTCTCCTCGAGGCCCGAGCGCTGCTCGCGCCGGGTAAGCTCCGCCTCGATATCCGCCAGCGAGACGTCGCGCGCCGCGCACATGACCAGCAGGTGATACAGCACATCTGCCGCCTCGTAGGTCAGCCGCTCGCGGTCGCCCCTTACCGCTTCAATCACGGCCTCGATGGCTTCTTCGCCGAACTTTTCGGCAGCCTTTTCGGGGCCCTTCGCCAGCAGCTTCGCGGTCCAGCTTTCCTCGGGGTCCGCTCCCTTGCGCAGGTCGATCGTGGCGGCAAGGCGGGCGATGGCGTGGTCGTCCTTCATTCCAGCCTCACGGGAATGCCGGCGGCGGCCATATGGGCCTTGGCCTCGCCGATGGTGTAATCGCCGAAATGAAAGATCGAGGCCGCCAGCACCGCCGAAGCGCCGCCCTCGGTCACGCCTTCGACCAGGTGGTCGAGCGTGCCGACACCGCCGCTCGCGATTACCGGGACCGACACGGCATCAGAGATCGCGCGGGTCAGCGGCAGGTTGAAGCCCGACCGCGTGCCGTCCCGATCCATCGATGTCAGCAGGATCTCTCCGGCGCCCTTGGCCACGACCGTCTGCGCGAACTCGACCGCGTCGATGCCGGTGGGCTTGCGGCCACCATGGGTGAAGATCTCCCACCGGCCGGGCTCGACCGTCTTGGCGTCGATGGCGACGACGATGCATTGAGCGCCGAAGCGGTCGGCGGCCTCGGCCACGACATCCGGGTTCGCCACGGCGGCCGAGTTGAAGGACACCTTGTCCGCCCCAGCCAGCAGAAGGTTGCGCACGTCGTCCGCCGTCCGCACGCCGCCGCCGATGGTCAGCGGCATGAAGCACTGCTCGGCCGTGCGGCGGGCGAGGTCGAACATCGTGCCGCGATTCTCGTGCGTGGCGTGGATGTCGAGGAAGCACAGCTCGTCGGCGCCTGCGGCGTCGTAGGCGCGCGCGGCTTCCACGGGATCGCCGGCGTCGCGCAGGTCGACGAAGTTGACGCCCTTGACCACGCGGCCGTCGGCCACGTCGAGGCAGGGGATGATGCGGGTCTTCAGCATGGCCCCTCAGTAGCGGCGACGCAGGCCGGGAACAAGCGCCCGCAGCGGTCGCTCAGCCCGCCGCGTGGCGCTCGAACCGCCCCGGGTGAGCCTTGGATCCCGGCGTCTTGACATCGTGTCGTGCAGCGACAGGGGCATGAGGACATTGGCCTCGGGATAATCGGAGCCGACCGTGCCCTCGCAAATTTGGAACCGGATCACCGAAAGCGCGCCGAGCCGCCGCTCGATCCCGTCTCCGGCGTCACCCACAGCGAAGGCGGGTTGCACCGTGCTGATCGCCGTGTCGACCCCGACCATCGCCTCCGTTGCCGCCGCCGAGGAGGCCGACATGACCCTCGTGGCCCTGGCGCGCGGCAGAGCGTACGAGGTCTTCACCCACCCACCCGCACCGCATCGCATCGCTTGGGGCCTGTCAGTCGCGCAACGCGTGAAGCGCCCGGGCCAGGTCGATCGCGCCGTCATACAGCGCTCGTCCTGAAATCGCGCCCGCGATCACGCCGGTGTCTCGCAGCGCCGTGAGGTCGTCCATCGAGGAAACGCCGCCCGACGCGATGACCGGGATCGAGACGGCCCTTGCCAGTGCCTCGGTCGCGGCGACGTTCGGGCCCGCCATGGCGCCGTCGCGGTCGATGTCGGTGTAGATGATCGCCGCCACGCCGGCATCCTCGAAGCTGCGGGCAAGGTCGGTGACCTGCATGTCCGTCTCTTCGGCCCAGCCGCGGGTGGCGACCCGGCCGTTCCGCGCATCGAGGCCCACGGCGACCTGCCCGGGATGTTTGGCGGCAGCTTCGCGCACGAGGTCGGGGTTTTCGACCGCCACCGTGCCCAGGATCACCCGCGCGAGGCCCTTGTCGAGCCACATGTCGATCGTCTCCATGTCGCGGATGCCGCCGCCCAACTGGCAGGGGACGTCCACGCGCTTCAGAATCGCCTCGACCGCGGCGCCGTTCACCGGTTTGCCCTCGAACGCGCCGTTCAGGTCCACGAGGTGCAGCCACTCGCAGCCCGCCTGTTGGAAGGTCACGGCCTGGGCGGCTGGGTCCTCGCCGAACACGGTGGCCGCGTCCATGTCGCCGCGCAACAGGCGCACACATTGGCCATCCTTGAGGTCGATGGCGGGGTAGAGGATCATGGCGCTCTCCAGGGATCAATGTCGCCCGCCTTCTGGCACCGGGGCGCCTGCTTGCCAAGCCGACCCAACGTCACGCTTTGTCGGGCGCGCGGAATGGGCAAGCATCGCCGCGGTTCTCATGGGAGGAGACAGACATGAAACGCACGCTCATCGCCCTCGCTGCGGGTTTCGCGGTCGCCGGGATGGCAAGCGCCGACCCGATCGAGGGGACTTGGCAGACCCAGCCCGACGAGGGGCGCGTCGGCCATATCCAGGTCACGCCATGCGGAGACGGGTTCTGCGGCACCAAGGTCCGCACCTTCGACACCAGCGGCGCACCCGTTCAGTCGCCGACGGACGGAGTGCAGATCGTCCGGTCGATGGTGCCGCAGGGCGACGGTCGCTACACCGGGCAGGTCTACCGGCCCGCCAACGAGAAGGTCTATTCGGGCAAGGCGGCGGTCGATGGCAACCAGATGACCCTCTCCGGATGCGTCGCCGGGGGCCTGATCTGCAAGAGCCAGACTTGGGTGAAGGTCCAGTAGCAGGCGGAACGACACGCGCGGCATGGTGTTGGTCCGGTAACCTGACAAACAGGAACGAGGACCTATGCCATGCCCATCGTGCAAACCGCAGACAAGACAGAGCTTTACGTCAAGGACTGGGGCGAAGGCCGCCCCGTCGTCCTGATCCACGGCTGGCCCTTGAACTCGGACAGCTGGGAGCATCAGGCCCTCGCCCTGACCGAGGCCGGCTTCCGCGTGATCTCGTACGATCGCCGCGGCTTCGGCCGGTCGGGCCAGCCCTTCAAGGGCTACGACTACGACACGATGGCCGACGACCTGGCAAGCGTGATGGACGCGCTCGACCTGCGCGACGTTACGCTTGCGGGCTTCTCGATGGGGGGCGGCGAGGTCGTGCGCTACATCTCGCGCCATGGCACGTCGAAGCTACGGCAGGCGGTGCTGATCTCGTCCATCGCGCCCTACATGAAGAAGGCCGACGACAACCCGAAGGGCGTGGCCGAAGAGGTCTTCACCCAGATGAAGGACGGGGTGAGGAAGGACCGCGCGGCCTTCATGAAGGACTTCTTCCCCGGCTTCTTCGGCAACGACAGCAAGGGCGGCGGCGTGTCGGAAGCGGTGCTGCACTGGGCATGGGCCATGGCGATGATGGCATCGCCCAAGGCGACGCTCGACTGCATCGACGCCTTCGGCCACACCGACCTGCGCCGGGACATGAAGGCGATCGACGTGCCCACGCTGGTGGTGCACGGAACCGGAGACGCCGTGGTGCCGATCGACACGTCGAGCCGCGCCGCCGCCAAGGCGATCAAGGACGCCACGCTGAAGGAATACGAGCACGCGCCCCACGGCCTTCTCGCCACCCATGCCGAGCAACTGAACCGCGACCTGATCGACTTTTTGAAAGCCTGAGCCAGGCATGCGGCGTGCGAGCGCCGCAAGCCGCCTACATGAAGCCCAGTTCAAGCCGCGCTTCATCGGACATCATGTCCATGCCCCAGGGCGGCTCCCACGTCAGTTCGACATCCACGTGCTTGACCCCGGGCAGGGGTTCGATCGCCTCGGCGACCCAGCCCGGCATCTCGCCGGCGACGGGACAGCCCGGCGCGGTGAGGGTCATGATCACGTTGACCTCGTTCTCGTCGTTGACGAGGATCGTGTAGACGAGGCCGAGATCGTAGATGTTCACCGGGATCTCGGGGTCGTAGACCGTTCGGCACGCCGCGACGATCTGCTCGTGCAGCGGGTGGTCGGTCGAGGACGGCTTGATCAGCGGCGCCCCTTCCAGCTGGTCGGACATGCGTTTCCCCTTCGTCTGCTCGAAATGACATAGGAATTGCCGGCCGGACAGTCCAGAGGGTCAGTCCGACATGTCGCCGATCCCGGTGTCGGGCAGCATCCGGCGGTCCGTCTCGGATTCGAGCCGCTGAGCCTCCTTCATGATGCGCTCGCCCATGTCGCACTGCGTGGCCCAGACCTTGTTCGCATCCTCGACCCGGTACTGGAAGCGGACCGTGATCCCGAAGGCGTCATGCCCGAGGACCAGCGCCTTGCAATCGTCGTCCCTCGTGACGTCGGGATGGTCGTCGGCGAGGTCGAGGAACGCCTCCCGGATCGCGTCGACATCGGCATGCTGGTGCAGGGTCATCTTGTTCCAGCAGATCTTGCCGCCCGATTCCATGGACCAGTTCTCGAACTTGTCGCTGATGAAGTGGCTGACCGGCACGACGACGCGGTTGTCGTCCCAGGTATGCAGCTGGATATAGGTGAAGTGGATGCGCTCGACCGTGGCGAAGACGCCCTCGAAGATGATCAGGTCTCCGATCCGGGCCGAGCGATTGATGGCGATCTGCAAGCTCGCCAGGATGTTGCCCAGGACATGCCGCGCGGCGAAACCGATGATCAGCGTGAGGGCGCCGGCCGAGGCCAGAAGCGAGAACCCGAGCGAGCGGAACGCGTTGGCCGAGGACAGCACGATCCCGAGCCCCACCAGGCACCCCAGCAGGATCGTGGCCCGCCGGGCCGCCGTCATGACCGTCGCGTAGTTGCGGACGGTCGAATTTTCGGGGTCGGACAGGCTGTCGGCGTCGAGCGTGACGATGCGGTTCAGCGCGGTGTCCAGAAGCGACATCGTGAACATCAGCACCGCGATCACATAGGCGATCAGGGTCGCCGGCGTCAGCACCGAGGCGACCTTGCCCGACACGGTCAGCACCTCCAGCGCCAGGGCGAGGATGACGGTCGTCGTCACGATGATGATCAGCGGCCACCTGATCGCCCGCAACGCCACGCGGGACCAGTAGCCGGTGGCCCGGCGCGACAGCATGGCGAAGACCTTGTAGGTGAGCCATCCCGCAATTCCTGCCGCGATCAGGACGAGGGGAAGGCCGATCGCCTCGAACACCCGCGGACCGAAGAAGGTCTCGCGCTTGAGCCAGCCCGGAAGGCTCTTCTCGAGCTCGGTGGGGCCATATTGATCGTAGAGCGACGGGATCTGCGAGACGGTACGCTGCGAGAACACCCAGACAGGGTCTCCGTCCTCGGGCTTGACCCGGTTCAGGCGGATCGCCGCCTCGCGGTCGCCGTCGTCCAGCACGCCGATGAGAAGGGATCGGCGCGGCTCTCCGGACATGGCGGCCGAGGAGGCTTGGCCTGCGTTCAGCGCATCGGGCCGTCCAAGGAGTTGCCGCCACGAGATGATCGCCCGCCGGTCCAGCACCGCGTCGAGATGGGCGGCGAGGGTTGCGCCGCGCTCAAGCTGTTCTTCGGGCGGGATGGCGGTCAGGTCGAGCATGTGGGCGGCAACCTCGGGCGCGTTCGAGCTCATGGCGTCGAGGAAGCTCTCGACCGCTCCCTGCGGGGTGCGGCGGTCCACCCAGTCCGGCGGCGGGGGCAGCCCATCGTTCAGGGTCTCGACCGGGAACCAGGTGCCCGGCGGGCTATCGCCCGATGACGAGGAGCCGGAGCCGCCCCCGGATTGCGATGATCCGCCGCCGAGCGGCTGTCCCACGGCGGGCAGGCAGAACAGGGCGGTCAGAAGGGCGAGGGCAGCGGCGCGTAGAATGGTCATGGCGCGTGATATGGCGCGCCGCGCCGCAAAGTCCCGTGGCAGGGCGCCTAGCTCTGGCTCGATCTACCTCGTTTGCGCGCGGGCGCGGGGCGGGCGCGTTTCTCGATCATGTCGTAGAGCGCGCCGCAGAGGTTCTTGCCGCTCGCCGTCTCGGCCCCCTCGAAACCCGGAGAGCTGTTGACCTCGAGCACCTTCGGACCGTCATCCGACCGCAGAAGGTCCACGCCCGCCAGCCCCAGCCCGAAGGCGCGGGCGGCGCGGATCGCGGTCTCGCGCTCGGCCTTGGTGATCTTCACGGCAGAGGCGGTGCCGCCCATGTGCAGGTTCGACCGGAACTCGCCCGCCGCCGCGCTGCGTTTTATGGAAGCCTCGACCCGGCCACCCATGACGATGCAGCGAATATCCTCGCCATTGGCCTCTTTCACAAACTGCTGGACGAGGAAGTTGGCCTTGAGGCCCCGGAAGGCCGAGATGACGCTTTCGGCGGCTTTCTTGGTTTCGGCCAGTACGACGCCCTTGCCTTGGGTCGACTCGAGCAGCTTCACGATCACGGGCGCGGAGCCGACGATGTTCATCAGGTTCGCCGTGTCCTTCGGCGACGAGGCAAATGCGGTGACCGGCATCCCGATCTTCTGGCGGGCGAGCACCTGGTGCGCGTGGAGCTTGTCGCGGCTGGCGGTGATCCCGGCCGAGCCGTTCAGGCACCACGTCCCGATGGTCTCGAACTGGCGGACGATGGCCGTCCCGTAGGGCGTGATCGAGGCGCCGACGCGCGGGATGACGGCGTCGTAGCGGGGCAGGCGCTTGCCGTCGTAGTAGATGTCGGGCGCCATTGCGTTCAGCGTCATGTAGCAGCGCAGGGTGTCGATGACCTCGACCGTGTGGCCGCGCTTTTCCCCCTCTTCCACGAGGCGGCGAGTCGAATACGTGTCCGGCTCGCGGCTGAGGACGGCGATGCGCAGCGACCGGTCGGGCGCGACCTCGCGGACCTTGGCCGAGGAATAGACGTCGTAGGTCAGCTCGGGCTGGCAGAAGCTGTCCTGCGGGGCGACGACGGCATCCTCGGGGATGCCCTGCCGGCCGATCAGCATCCGGTATTGCATCGATCCGCGGTCGGTCAGCGTCAGCTCGACCGGCCAGGTGCGGCCGTCCAGTTGGAGCTTGCTCTCGATCACGTAGCGCAGTTCGGCCTCGCCGTTGGACGAGGTCACCTCGCGGCGATCCACGACCGGGGCGGAGCAGGCGATCGCCAGCTCCGGCTTCTGCGGGACCGGGTACATCAGGAACCGCACCTTCGGATTCGAGGCGGGGCCGAAGGGCTCGATCTCGAACGCATGCAGCGCCGAGGTCTTGGCACCGGTATCGACCTTGGCCTTCAGCGCGGGCAGCCCGAGATCGGGCAGGGCGACCCATTCTTCCCAGCCAAGGCGTAGCGGTTCGGTCATGCGTCAGCTCTCCTGCTTCGGTCGCAGTAATTCGGTCCGGGGGCAATTGCGCGAAGCCGCCGCTCCCCGCAACCCGAGATACGTATTTTGGATCACAACGGTGCGACCGCGTCGTGGGTTCGACTTGCCCGGGATCGGGTGCTTCCCATCCAGCCCGCGGCGGCGTAAGTCCCGCGCCCATGACCGAGTTCCACTTCACGCTCCATGCGACCGATGGTGCCGCCCGCACGGGCCGCATCGACACCCCCCGCGGCGAGATCCGCACCCCCGCCTTCATGCCCGTCGGCACCGCCGCCACGGTCAAGGCCATGCTCCCCGAAAGCGTCCGCGAGACCGGCGCCGACATCCTGCTGGGCAACACCTATCACCTGATGCTGCGCCCCGGCGCCGAGCGGGTCGCGCGCCTGGGTGGGCTGCACCGCTTCATGAACTGGGACCGGCCGATCCTGACCGATTCCGGCGGCTTCCAGGTGATGAGCCTTGCCGAACTGCGTAAGCTCGACGAGGACGGCGTCACGTTCCGCTCGCATATCGACGGCTCGAAGCACCGGCTGAGCCCCGAGACGTCGATGGAGATCCAGCGGCTTCTGGGCTCGGACATCGTGATGGCCTTCGACGAATGCCCCGCGCTGCCGGCCGACCGCGAACGCATTGCAAGTTCCATGCGCCTGTCGATGCGCTGGGCCGCCCGCTCGCGCGCCGCTTTCGGGGACCGTCCTGGCCACGCGCTGTTCGGTATCCAGCAGGGTGGGCTCGAGCGCGACCTGCGGGCCGAGTCTGCCGAGGCCCTGCGCGAGATCGGGTTCGAGGGCTACGCCATCGGCGGCCTCGCCGTGGGCGAAGGGCAGGAGGCGATGTTCGGCTGCCTCGACTACGCGCCCGGCATGCTGCCCGAGGACAAGCCGCGCTACCTCATGGGCGTGGGCAAGCCGGATGACATCGTGGGCGCCGTGAAGCGCGGCGTCGACATGATGGATTGCGTGCTGCCCTCACGCTCGGGGCGAACGGGGCAGGCGTGGACGCGGCGCGGGCAGGTGAACATCAAGAACGCCCGCCACGCCGACGATCCGCGTCCGCTGGACGAGCATTGCACTTGTCCCGCCTGCCGCAGCTATTCGCGCGCCTATCTGCACCACGTGTTCCGGGCGGGCGAGATGATCTCCGGGATGCTGCTGACCTGGCACAACCTCCACTACTT
The DNA here is from genome assembly GCF_900172315.1 of Palleronia marisminoris. Classification (GTDB taxonomy): domain Bacteria; phylum Pseudomonadota; class Alphaproteobacteria; order Rhodobacterales; family Rhodobacteraceae; genus Palleronia; species Palleronia marisminoris. Next base: position 265,351 of record NZ_FWFV01000001.1, on the reverse strand, counting down.
CCAAGAGATCATGGCCGGGATGCGCGCGGCCATCTCCGAAGGCCGCTTCGCCGCGTGGGAGGCCGACTTCCACGCCACCCGCGCCGAGGGCGACATCGAGCCGCTTTAGGCGTCGCGCACCCGCCAGTGCAGGGGCATACCGGGGTCGAAGACGGTGACCGGGCCGTCCCCGGTCTCGATCGCGGCGGGGTAGATGACCGGCTCGCCTTTCTCGAGTGTGATCGTGCCCTCGTTCACGGGCAGGCGGTAGAAGGCCGGGCCATTGAGCGAGGTGAACGCCTCGAGCCGGTCCAGCGCCCCCATCATCTCGAACACCTCGGCCAGGATCGACAGGGTGTTCGTCGCGGTGAAGCACCCAGCACAACCGCAGGGCTGCAGCTTGGCGTGATCGGGGTGCGGTGCGCTATCGGTGCCCAGGAAGAACGAGGCATGACCGGTGATCGCCGCATCCACCAGCGCCTGACGGTGGGTCTCGCGCTTGGCGACCGGCAGGCAGTAATAATGTGGGCGGATGCCGCCGGCGAGGATGTGGTTGCGGTTGATGACGAGGTGATGCGCCGTGATCGTGGCGGCAAGGTCGGAGCCGCCGTCGGTGACGTAGTCCACGGCCTCGCGCGTCGTCACATGCTCCATCACCACGCGAAGACCGGGGATGTCGCGGCGGATCGGGTCGAGGATGCGGTCGATGAACACTGCCTCGCGGTCGAAGATGTCCACGTCCGGATCGACGACCTCGCCATGGACGAGCAAGGGCAGGCCGATCTGCGCCATGGCCTCGAGCACGGGACGCACTTTCGCGAAGTCGCGCACGCCGGAGGCCGAGTTCGTCGTGGCGCCCGCGGGATAGAGCTTCACCGCCGTGATCAGCCCCTCCTCGGCCACGGCCCGCAGGTCCCGCACCTCGGTCTCCTCGGTCAGGTAGAGCGTCATCAGCGGCTGGAACTTCGCTTCGGCGGGCGTGGCCGCGAGGATCCTGTCGCGGTAGTCGGCGGCGTCGGCCCCGGTGACCACGGGGGGCACGAGGTTCGGCATCACGATGGCGCGGGCGAAATGGCGCGCAGTTTCGGGAAGCACGGCCTTCAGCATGGCGCCGTCGCGCAGGTGAAGATGCCAGTCGTCGGGGCGGCGTATGGTGAGCGTGTCCATGGCGCCCCGATACGACGTCCCGCCTTGCTCGTCCATCCGTGGCGCAGGCTCGATCCATCTGGATGGATGCAAATTGTTCTTATAATCCCCATCCCCATTCGTGAGGTTTGACGTTATCCGGAGCGAAGCACGCGGCCCCGGCGCGAGGAGTCGTCCTCTTGGACGTGATACATCGGCATCTCGCGACCCAGGATGTGGGGCGCGGCCAACTCTGGGCGCTCGTTCCGGGTGACAGAGACCGCGTGTCGTGCTTCTTCCCGGCTGGGTTTCCCCAGCAGGCGATCACCAACACCGATGGGTTCGTCGTGGAAGAGTTGCGCTCGATCGGTTCCGGCGTGCAGGTCATCGGCCGCGCGGGCCGAGTCGGTGAGGGTCGCGTTCTGCCTTTGGTCGGCGACCGTCGGACGGGTCTTGCGACCAATCCCGAGCGGCAGTTGTTCCGCAGCCTGCGGACGGCGCTGACACAGCGGATGGCCGAGGATGATCGGGCGTTGCGGGACTGGCTCGTCTGGCACGCGCATCACCATGGGCTCGAGGCCGCGCTCGTGGTGGATCGCAGCGGCGCCAACCCGGCGGCGGTGGTCGCGCGGCTTGCGGCGCAGCCGGTCGAGGGCATCGCGCGCGTGATGATTCTGACGACCGACCAACCCCTTGGCCGACCGGGCGAGGGGGACGAGCGACTGCCCTTCCACGCCCCCGACGCGCCAGGCAAGGACCGGATGCAGGTGCCCGCGCCCGATCCGCTGCGGGCGCCCTTCGGCGAAATGATCCTCTACGAGCTCTGCCGCGCGCTCTATCTCGGCGAGGCGCGGGGCGTGCTGAACGTGGACGTGTCGGACCTGGTCACGCCGGGGCAGCCGACGGTGTTCGAGATGGCCGAGGCAAGTCCGCGGGGCGTCGTCATGCTGGCGGGCCGGCGCATCTATCCTTGGGGCGTGGACGACGCGGCCAGCCTGGGCTTCGCCGACCACATCTGCGAACGGTTCGACGGCGCGCCGGGCAATCCACGTTGGTGCATCGCGCCCGATCAGCTGCCCGACGGCGCGGTCTGGCGCATGGTGCGCATCGGAGGCGTCGATGCCGGCGACCGCGCGCGCCTCTACTGGCGATGCACCGGATTGCGTCATCCGACCGCCAGGATCAGCGAGATCGTTCCCAAGACCGCGCTGGTCGAGGATGCGCTCCTCCTCGCGACGCTGCCCGCCTTCTTCGGCGGCACCCCGCAGCGCCCGCCGACCGAAGAGCTCAAGCCGGCGGCGCAGCGTTCCACCAACGTCACCGGCATCGTCACGACCATGAAGAACGAGGGGCCGTTCATCCTGGAATGGATCGCCTATCACCGGGCGATCGGGGTCGACACGTTCCTCGTCTACAGCAACGACTGCACCGATGGCACGGACAGGATGCTCGACCTGTTGCAGACGAAGGGCATCCTCCAGCACCGCGAGAACCCGTTCCGGAAGACGGACCTCAAGCCGCAGCACGCGGCGCTGCAAGCCGCCGATGCCGAGCCCGTTATAAAGGCGCTCGACTGGGTGGTCTGCATGGATTGCGACGAGTTCATCAACATCCACATCGGGGAGGGTCGTCTGACGGATCTTTTCGCCGCGGTTCCCGACGCCAACATGATCTCGATGACGTGGCGGCTGTTCGGCAACGGTGATGTCGACGGATTCCGCGATGAGCTCATCACCGAGCGCTTCACCTCCTGCGCGCCGCAGTTCGCGCGAAAGCCGCATCAGGCCTGGGGGTTCAAGACGCTGACCCGCAACACCGGCATCTTCAAGAAGCTGGGCGTGCATCGCCCCAAGGGCCTGAAGCCGCAGCTCGTCGGGCATGTGAACTGGGTGAACGGCTCCGGCGAGCCGATGCCCGAGACCGAGTATCGCAATGCCTGGCGCTCGACCATCGGGACGTACGGCTACGACCTGGTCACGCTGAACCACTATGCGCTGCGCTCGGCCGAGAGCTTTCTCGTCAAGCGCGACAGGGGGCGCGTGAACCATGTGGATCGCGACCAGGGGCTGAACTACTGGTTCCGCATGAACTTCAACGCGGAAGAGGACCGCTCGATCCAGCGGATGCTGCCACGGCTGCGGGAGGAATACGACCGCCTCATGGCCGACCCGGAGATCGCGGCGCAGCACCGGGCCTGCGTCGCCGCACACCGCGCCAGGATCGACGCGCTGCGCCGGACCGCGAAATACGACGACTTCTACCGCGAGATCACCGGCGAGCGCCTGCGCCGCCTCAGCCGGATGCTCGAGCACTTCGGGTCGAACGTCTTTCTCGCCGGTCCCGACGTGATCCCCGACGAGGTACTGGACTTCGCCGACCGTCCCGACTTCTTTTTCACCATTCCCGACGCGCAGGTGCCGTCGGAGGCTGCGGCCCGATGACACTTCCTGAAATCGGCTCGCTCTGGGTTGGCGCGCAGCTGACATGGCTCGAACAGCTCTGCTTCAAAAGCTTCGTGGATGCGGGGCACGCGGTGACACTATTCACCTACGAGGACGTGGCCGGCGTGCCCGACGGCGTGCGGATCGCTCCGGCGAGCGACATCTTGCCCGCCGAGAACATCCTGCGGCACGCCAGGACCGGCTCGCCCGCCTATCACGCCGACATCTTCCGCCTGCACCTGATGGAAGGGACGGACCTGATCTGGGCCGATGCCGACGCCTATTGCGTGCGCCCTTGGGAGGTGGCCTCTGACGCTCCGCTCTATGGCTGGATCGCGGGCGACGTGGCGCAGGTCAACAACGGCGTTCTGCGCCTGCCCAAAGGGTCCGAGACGTTGCGCCGGATGTCCGAGTTTGCCGCCGACCCCTGTCCGATCCCGCCTTGGCTGCCCGCGGCGCGGCAGGATGAGCTGAGCAGGGCCAAGGCTGCGGGGCGGGGCGTCCATGTTTCCGAACTGCCCTGGGGCGTGCTGGGCCCCGATCTGCTGACGCATATGCTGCGCGAAACCGGCGAGATCGCTCATGCGAAGGCGCCGCAGGTGCTCTACCCGGTGCCGTTCGACGACACGCACCACATGCTGAAGGACAGACGCCGCGAGGAGGTGGCGGCCCGGATCGGGGAAGAGACGCTGTCGGTGCATCTCTGGGGGCGGCGGTGCCGAAACGTGCTGGCCAAGTTCGGGGGGCAACCGATGTCCGGGTCCTGGCTTTCGGGTCTACTGAAGCGGCACGGGATCGACCCTGAGCCCACGCGCCACCTGATCCGCTACCGTCCGCCCAGCAAGGCCAAACGGCGGGCCGACCTGCCCGACGCGATCGACTTCTCGATGTTCACGGACCAGGACGTGGCCAACCTGATCCTGCAGCGGTCGGAGGTGATCGACTCCGGGTCCGCCGTCCGTGCATGGGCCACGGGGGACGATGCCCCGCTTCTGGACCTGGCGCGAAGGCATCGCGAGACCGTGTTGTCGATCGCGCTGGAACGGCTGCGGACGGAATGCGAGCGCTTCGTGGACGCGGTGGACGAGGATCCGCCGGCGCGGATCGCCGATATCGGCTGCGGATACGGTTTGGCGAGTCTGGTGCTCTATCACCGCTACGAGGCCGAGGTGCTACTGATCGACATCGAAAGCGCCGCGGACCGGCATATGGGCTATGCAGATCGCGGGGCGGGCTACGCCGACCTGTCCACCGCGCGCGCGTTTCTCGAAGCCAACGGCGTACCGGCGGAGCGCATAATCACGCTGAACCCGAACAAGGTGCCTTTGGACAACGCGGGGACGGTAGATCTCGCGGTCTCCCTTTTGTCCTGCGGATTCCATTACCCAGCAAAGACTTACGAGACATTCTTCGGCCGGCAAGTGAGGCCGGGCGGGCGGATCGCGATGGACATCCGGAAGGGCTCGGGTGGGATCGCCTACATGCGCCGCTTCGGTGCGGTCCAGATGTTGGAGAAGACTGGCAAGAGCGCTGGGATCCTCGTGCGGAAAGAGGCGGTTAACGCATGAGGCTCACTCAGGACGAAATCCGTGACATCCTTGGCGCGCTGGATCGCGACGAGGTCGCCCGGGTGGCGGACCTGAACGGTACGACACCAGAACTGACGGCGGCTCTGCAAAAGCGGTTCGGCTGCAAGGTCGATCTCGTCGCCATCGGGGCCGAAGGAGAGCGCGAGGCGGTGAGCGATGGCGATCTCGCGGCCTACCGTGCCGCGGTTGCTGGGTGCGGTGGCGTCCCGGAGGCGATCCGCGGGACCAGCCCCGACAAGAAGGTGCATCCGTATGATGTGATCGTGACGCTGGGTGGATTTGGATCATCTTTGAAGATCAAGCACCTGCGAGGGTTCCTTCAGGCGGCGCTGCATGGCCAGAGCCGCTTGGTCCTCGACATCAAGCTCGGCTCCGGCAGTTACCCGTTCCTCAACGGGTTCGGCACCTGCCATACGCTGATCGAGCCGGCACAGCACCGCCCGGGCCGCGCGATCATGTCGGCAACGTCGCCCAGCAGCAATTCCGGGCAATGGTCCGCGATTGCCCGCGATCTGGCAGGGGCTCGGGGGTTCTTCCACGATTTGGGCGAGCACTCGATGCTGTTCCAGGACCGGTCCGAAACGTTGGTCGTGACCTTCGACAACCTCGACATCGCGATGGAGAAACGCGACGAGCGTCGCCCCTGGGGCTATTCCTTCATCGAGGCGCAGGGCTGGTCGATGCTGGGTGTCATGGCCGACGGCTGGACGTGGTTCCGCGACGTCGCGGTGGACGAGGCGTTCCTGCGCCTGTCGCGCGACCGGTTTTTCGACCGTTTCTCCCGCGTGATCTTCTACGGTGCCAGCATGGGCGGCTACGGCGCGGCGGCATTCTCGGCCGCGGCGCCGGGATCGACGGTGTTCGTGACCTCTCCGCAATCGACGCTCGACAAGGCAGTCGTGCCTTGGGAGATGCGCTACAAGACCGCCTGGGGGCGCAATTTTTCCGGCCCGTTCGGTGATGCAGCCGCCGCGTCGCGGACTGCGAAGGCCGTGCATCTTCTCTATGATCCCTATGTCGCCGCGGATGCTGCACATGCCGCACGATTTACGGGCAGGAACGTCCTACACTGGCCTTGTCCGCTGCTGGGGCACCGGCTGGGTTCATCGCTGCACCAGATGGGCGCGCTCAAGGAGATCACGGTCGCGGCGATCGAAGAGCGTCTCGACCGGCAGAGCTTCTACCGACTGCTCCGCAAGCGACGCGATCTACCCCGATATCAGCGCGAGCTCGTGCATCAGGCGGTCGAGCGGGGGCACCCGGAGCTGGCGTTGAAGGTCTGCAATCACGTGCTCGCGCGGCGCGAGGACAAGGCGCTGTCCGGGATCGCCCGGCAGCTGAAGAACCTTGCCTGAAGCTCGGCGGTTGAAGCGCTCAGACAGCTCCGAACGTGCCGGGCAGGGCGCCCTCGGCTTCCATCTGCCGAAGCGCAGCCTTGAGGTGCTTCTGGAAGGGCGGCGAGTTGCGGCGCGCGGTGACATATCGGCATAGGACCGCCGTCAGGAACGCGGAGTTGCGGCGCCCGGACCGGCGCAGCGTGCGCGTGAGGAAAGGCATGTGATCGCGTCGGGCGCGCAGCAAACGGTAGATGTCGACATGCCCCAGGCGCCCCGAGCCCAACCCTTCGATCATCGGGTGCAAGGCGCCGATTTCTTCCAATGTCGTCTCGAGCGGGCCGTCCTTCGGCGTGGTGAGGTTGTTTGCCCGCAGGTGGGTCACGTTGCTTCCGGCGAAGAGGCTGGCATGGACGTGGTCCAGCGCCCGCGACGGGTCGTAGAGCAGGAACGCGGCTTCGGCGGCTTCGATCATGTCTGGGGCGTAGGGGTAGCGCGGGCCCGGTCGGGACAGAAGCTGCTGATAGAACCGGCTGTCCCAGCCGGCGCGGCTGCGGTCGACCGTGGCCAGCGGTTCGACCAGAATGACCCGCGCACCGGGCGCCGTGACCGAGTAGGTTGCCGCCGCAAAGCCGCCGGGACCGGCGCCGTAGAAGATCACCCGGTCGTATTCGTCGAAGAACACATCGTCGGCGAGTTCGTCGAAATACGAGAACATCGCTTCGCTGCGGAACCAGCTGCGGCGCCTGGCCGCGACGTGGAGGATGGACCAGTTCTTGTCGTCGGCGAAATCGGCCGAGATCGGGACCCCGCTGTCGCGCGCGAGCGTGCGCCCGGTTTCTTCGAAAGTGACCAGAAGCGTCGCTCCCCGGGGGACGAAGGTGACGAAATGGTCGGAGTCGAGCGTCCGCACCGAACCGCGCGACCCGGCAAGGTCTGCAAGAGCGTCGTGCAGATCCTCTACCGTCCCTGGCCGCTCGAGATCGTGCTCGACCATTTCGTTCATCCAGCGCTCCACCCGTCACCTGTTCGGCTGTGACTACGTAGATCCCGTGTCGAGATTAAGGAAGCGGGATGCCATGGCGAAGGATTAACCGTGACCACCGGAATTTCACCGGTCGTGTTGTTGCGGGCCGTGCGCGCGGATACCCTATGAACCCCAGCGAAGGGAGCATCCCCGTGGCCCACCAAGATCCGCCCGCGGCAGTCGGCGCCCGGCGCTACAGTGACCCCGACACCGGGATCGTCCTGCACCTGGGCGTGCACTGCACGGATGACGAGAAGCTGATCTGGTCGCTCAGGCGGGACAAGGGGATGCTTGAAGGGATGAACATCGCCGTGCCGCGTCGGCGGTTCTTCACCTCGATCCTGCGCGAGTTCACCACCCAGCGCCTGAAGGGCGCGCGTGCCGGGCTGGCCGATCAGGAAGAGCTGTTCCGCCGCCTGATCGGCACAACGCGGGTCGAACGGTTGGTGCTGAGCTACGACAGCTTCCTCGGTGCGCCTGACCGGATCTGCGCCGACGGCACGCTCTATCCGCAGGCGGGGCGCAAGGCGCTGGATTTGCATAACCTCTTTCCCGACAACAGGATCGAGTTCCTCTGCGCCGTGAAGAACCCGGTGACGTTCCTGGCCGACCTTTACCGGCGGGTGGATGACGGCGGCAGCTTCGATGACTTCGCGGAGCGGATCGACATGTCCCGCTTTCGCTGGTCCGATATGATCGCCCGGATACGCGACGCGACGCCGGACGTACCGATCACCGTCTGGGCCAACGAGGATACGCCCCTCGTCTGGGGCGATGTGCTCCGCGCGGCGGCCGGGGTCGCGCCGGATCACGCGATGACCGGCCGGTTCGACGTCGCTCGCTCGATCTTGACGGACGAAGGGTGTGCCGCCTTCGATGCCTACGTCGCGCAAATGCCGCCCAGGGACGACCGACAGGCCGCGCGCGTGCTCGAGATCTTCCTCGACCGGACCGCCCGGCCGGCCGAGATCGAGGAGCCGCTGACGCCCTCGGGACTTTCGGACGCTGCGATCGACACGCTGACCCGTCGCTACGAAGAGGATCTTGGGCGCATCGCGTCGATGCCCGGAGTGACGTTTCTGGCCCCCTGAACGCATGCGGCCGGTCATGCCACGAGCTCGTGGCAAATGCGGCTGCTAGCGCCTTTCCGCCCGTTGATATGCGATAACAGGGGGGTGTTGGGAACGCCGGGCGCATCCACTTGTTCTCCACCCACATTGTTTCGGAGGAACCCAGGGATGAAACGAACTTTGAAAGCCACGACGGCGCTGCTCGCCAGCGTCAACTTGGCGGTGCCGCTGCCCGCTCTGGCGCAGGCCGAGGCCGACGGGCGCCAGGCGCTCGACCGGGCCGTGGAAGCCTGCGCGCTTGATACGGGCTCGGACGAGTGCCGAGCAGCGACCGACGATGCAACGAGTCAGGGCGTAACCCCCGAGGACATCGAGGCCGGTATCGCAGCAGAAGCCTCGGGCGAGGCTGCACCTGAGACTCCGGCGGCGCCTGCCGAGGCTGAGGCCTCTGCTGATACCGATGTCGAAGCGGAGGCGACCGCGTCCGAGCCGTCCGAAGCGATGGACGCCCCCGATGAGAGCGCAGCGCCCGAAGCTCCGGCCGAGCCCGAGACCACCGCTCCGGTTGAGGACGAGCCTGTGACCGAGATGCCGGCAGACGCCGAGCCAGAAGCGCCCCAAGCCCAGGATTCTCCGGAATCGGCTGTGGAAGAGGAACTGCCTTCGGAGCCGGTTGTGGACGAGGAGATGCCCTCGGAAAGCGAACTCCAGGAAGGTCTTGCGAACGACGCACCGGACGCTAGCGCAAGTTCCGCGCCCGAGACAGAGACAGAAGCTGAAACCGCGACCGACGCCGAGGCCGATGCTGCGCCCCCCACCGAAACGTCCGAGGGCGATACGGCAGGCGATCTTCCCTCCGAGGATGAACTCCGCCAAGGGCTGTCGGCTGAAGCCGGAGCCGGAGCCGGAGCCGACGCCGAAGCTGAGGTGGATGCAGGAGCCGAAGCTGACGCCGAAGCCGAAGCCGAGGCGACCGCCGACAGCGAAGCGACCGCAGACGAAGCCGAGGCGATGACCGACGCCGAAATGACCGAAGGCGAGGCCGACGCCACGACGGAGGGCGACGCGACGTCGACCGCGGCAGAGGCCCCAGCAGATGGGTCCGAAACGACCGGCGCCGAGACTGAGGCCCAGGGCGAAACCGGTGCGACCGCTCAGACCGATGCCGAAGCCGAAGCTCTGGCCGGCACTGCTCCGGTCGCCGCCGCGGCCGCCGAAGATGCTCAGGTCGTCGAAAGCACCAGCGACACGGTGACCGCAGAAGAGGCCCGGACGAGCAACGAGGACTTCGACTCCGCCATCTCGCGTGATGCGAGCCAGCAGACCCAGGCTCAGGCGCAGACGGATCGGTCCGAAGCCGATGATGACGACGATGACGGGCTTTCCAACCTCGAGAAGGCGCTGCTGGTCGGCGCGGGTGCCCTCGCCGTGGGCGCGATCCTGAACAATCGCCGCGTCGTCGCGTCGTCGAACGACCGTGTCGTCGTGTCGGGTCAGGACGGCGGCTACCAGCTGATCAAGGACGACAACGCCCTGCTGCGCCAGCCCGGCGCCGAGGTGCAGACCGAAACCTTCGACGACGGTTCGACCCGCACCACGATCAGCTACGACGACGGTAGCCAGGTCGTGACGATCCGCGACGCCGATCTTCGCGTCGTGCGCCGCGTCCGGGTTACGCCGGATGGCCAGCGGATCACGCTGATCGACGACCTGAACCAGAACATCCAGCCGGTGGACGTCAGCCAGTTGCGCCAAAGTGCCCTGCAGTCGAGCACGGTCGATCTGAACGACGAGGCGGCTCTGCGCCAGGCCCTTGCCGTCGACAGGAATATCGACCGGGCCTACTCGCTCAGCCAGGTGCGCAACATCTCCGAGGTGCGCCAGCAGGTTCCGGCTGTCGATCTCGAGGCGATCACCTTCGACACCGGCTCGGCCGCGATCCGGCCCGAGCAGGCCGAAGCGCTGCGTGAACTGGGAACCTACATCCGCGAGACGATCGCGGACAATCCGCGGGCGATCTTCCTGGTCGAGGGGCACACGGACGCCGTGGGCAATGCTGCCTACAATCTCGCGCTGTCGGACCGGCGCGCGGAATCGGTCGCCCTGGCGCTCGGCGAATATTTCGACGTGCCGACGTCGAACCTCGTGGTGCAGGGCTATGGCGAGCGCTTCCTGAAGCGCCAGACGCAGGACGCCGAACGCGCGAACCGGCGGGCCAGCGTGCGCAACATCACGCCGCTTCTGCAGGTTGCCGCCGCGAACTGATCCGTCTGGATCGCGAACACGGGGCCGGCGCGGTAAACCGCGCCGGCCTTTCTCGTTGCCCGGGTGCAACTGCGGTGGCCGCGGCCTAGGTTGAGACGCCGAGCTGGAGGCATTCATGCAGACATCCGATTTCGACGACATCCCCGCCATTGCGCAAGCCTGGCACGCGGCCGGAAAGGGCGCGGTCCTGGCGACCGTGATCGAGACCTGGGGCTCGGCGCCGCGCCCCGTGGGAAGCCAGCTTGCTGTCTCGGGCGCGGGCGAGATCGCGGGCTCGGTCTCGGGCGGCTGCGTCGAGGGCGCGGTCGTGGTAGAGGCGTTGGAGGCCGTCGAAGAAGGTGGCGCGCGGGTGCTGGAATTCGGGGTCGCGGACGACGAAGCCTTTGCCGTGGGCCTGGCCTGCGGGGGGCGGATCCGGGTGTTGGTCGAACCCGTGCGCGACGGCGACCTCTCTCCCGATCTGTTGGATGATCTCGTCGCGGCCCGGTCCGCCCGCCGCCAGGTTGCTTACGTGGTGGACACGGAAAACTGGGACCGGCGCCTAGAGGGGCCGCCTGCCCATGCCGACCGCTTCCGGCTCGATCGGTCGGGGTTCGAGGAAGACGGGCGGACCTTCGTCGCCATCCATAACCCGCCCTTGCGCATGGTCGTCGTCGGCGGCGTGCACATTGCGCAGCCCCTGATGCAGATGGCGCGGTTGGTGGGATATGACGCAGTGCTTGTGGACCCCCGCGAGAGTTTCGCCAGCGCCGCACGCTTTCCCGGCGAGACGCTGATCCACGACTGGCCGGACGAGGCGCTGGCGGCCCACGGTCTCGATCCGCGGACGGCGGTGGTGACGTTGACCCACGATCCGAAGCTCGACGATCCCGCCATCGAGGCGGCGCTGGCCTCGGAGGTGTTCTACCTCGGCTGCCTCGGGTCGACCCGGACCCACGCCAAGCGCGTCGCGCGGCTGGAGGGAAAGGGCTTCGGCGCCGACCGGATCGCCCGCATACACGCGCCGGTGGGGCTGAATATCGGCGCGCGCAGTCCGTCCGAGATCGCCTTGGCCGTCATGGCCGAGATCACGCAGCGGCTGAGGAAAGGCTGATGGAGTTCGGCGAAGTCCGCGTGCGCGATGCCTTGGGCGCGATCCTTGCACATTCCCACCGGGTCAAGGACGGCCGCATCCGCAAGGGCCACGTGCTCGGCGCCGACGAATTGGCGCGACTGGAGGCGGCGGGCATCCACGCCGTGGTGGTGGCGCGTCCCGGTCCACAGGATCTGACCGAGGATGCCGCGGCCGCGCGCATTGCCGCGGCGCTGGTTCCCGATCCGGCAGCCGCCGGGCTGCGTCTGACCGAGGCCGCGACGGGGCGGGTGAACGTCTATGCCACCGGCCCTGGGGTGGTGCGGATGGATGCGGCGGCGCTCCACCGGTTGAACCTGATCGACCCGATGGTGACGGTCGCGACCCTGCCGCCCTTTGCGCGGGTCGAGGCCGGCACGATGGTGGCGACGGTCAAGATCATCTCATACGCGGTGCCCGAACTCTCGGTCGAAAAGGGCGCGCGGGTCGCCCGCAATGCGCTGAGCGTCGCGCCGGTGGTGCTGCGTGATGCGACGCTGATCGTCACCGACATGGGCAGCGGTCCGGGCAAGGGCGAAGCGGCGGTGGCCACGCGGCTGGACAGGCTGGGAATGCGGCTCGCCGACGTGAGGGTCGTCGCCCACGATGCAGCGTCGATCGCTGCGGCCCTCCGCGCAGTCAAAAGCGATCTTGCGCTGGTGCTTACCGCGTCGGCCACGTCCGACATAGGGGATGTGGGGCCCGAGGGTCTCGTTGCGGCAGGCGGGCAGGTGGTGCGGTTCGGGATGCCGGTCGATCCGGGGAACCTGCTGTTCTACGGCAGCATCGGTGCGCGCCCCGTGATCGGCCTGCCGGGCTGCGCGCGGTCCCCGGCGCTAAATGGTGCGGATTGGGTGCTCGAGCGGATCTGCTGCGGGCTCGAACCATCGGGGGACGAGATCGCGGCAATGGGCGTGGGCGGATTGCTGAAGGAAAGCCCGTCCCGCCCGCATCCACGTGCGGGCTGAGGACGGCGACCCAAATGAAAACGCCCGGCCGCAACGGGACCGGGCGCGGATCGCATCGACAGGCTTGCCGAATTAGCGGCTGGGGCCGATCATCATCACCATCTGGCGGCCTTCCATCTTCGGGAAGTTCTCGACCTTGCCGACTTCCTTGGTGTCCTCGGCCACCCGCTCGAGCAACTCGCGGCCGAGGTTCTGGTGCGCCATCTCGCGGCCGCGGAACCGCAGCGTGACCTTCACCTTGTCGCCGTTCTCGAGAAACTTGAAGACGTTGCGCATCTTGACGTCGTAGTCGTGCTGATCGGTGTTGGGGCGGAACTTCACCTCCTTCACCTCGATCGTCTTCTGCTTCTTGCGCGCTTCGGATTCCCGCTTCTGCTGTTCGTACTTGAACTTGCCGAAGTCCATGATCTTGCAGACGGGGGGGGAGGCGTTCGGCGAGATCTCGACCAGGTCCAGCCCGGCGGCCTCGGCCAGTTCCATCCCGTGTTCGGGCGTCACAACGCCTACATTCTCGCCGTCGGCTCCGATCAGGCGGATCTCGTTGGACCGGATCCGTCCGTTGACGCGTGGGCCGGTGTCGCGCGTGGGGGGCGCATTGTGGGGTCTGCGGGCGATGGGGGTGTCCTCTCTCTAGACAAATGCTGTGGCAACAAATTAGCGGGGGCCGGCCCTTGTTTCAAGGCGCTTACGGACCCCTCCGCGCTGTCGGGCGTTGGAGCGTGAAAGCCGTGGAAGCGGCGGCAGTGATATAGGAGAATTCAATGATCACGCGCATGACATCCCTCGCCGCTCTGGTCGCAGCTGGCATGACGCTGGCGGCCTGCCAGGAAGAGGAAGCCGAGGTCACGACCGAGGAAGAGGTCACCACCGAAGAGGCTGGCAACGAGGTCGACATGGAGCCGGCCGATACCGAGGTGGTGGAGACCGAAGCCGAGCCCGAGGCGGTCGAGGCCGAAGGCGAGGTTTCCGAAGCCGAGAGCGAGCTCGTCGAAGCCGAAACCGACACGGTCGTCGTGGAAGAGGGCGAGACCGCTGCGGAAGGCGCCACCGGCGACACGGCGGCCGAGGTCGAGGAGAACGCCACGGCACCGATCGAGACTGACATGCCCGAGCAGCCGGACGCCGAGACTGCGGCCGAAGTCGATGCGCAGGCGGCGGAAGTCGATGCCGAAGCTACGGCAAGCTCTGACGCCAGTGCGGCCGAAGTCGAAGCGACCGCGGCCGAGGTCGAAAGCACCGCCGGCGCCGCGGGCGGCAGCGACGCGGGCGGCAGCGACCAGGACATCGAGGACCTTCTCACGACCGAGAATTTCCAGCCCGATGAGGTCGTCACCTACCTTGAAACGGCGGATATCGACGACAACACCCGCGAAGCGCTGACCCAGGCGGTCGAGCAGGTGGACACGTCGGATGAAGCGGCTGTCAACGCGCTCATCTCCCGCCTGGAGATCGCGCTCGGCATCCAGGCCGACGCGGGGGGCCAGCCGGCTGCTACCACCGAGTGATTGCAAAATGCCGGTCTTCCCAAGGAGGACCGGCCATTTCGCACGGGGATGAGTTGCGGGCGGCGGGTCATACGGGAACCTGCCGCCCGCGTCATTTTCAGCCGACGAAGGCCTTTTCGACCACGTATTCCGCAGGCTCGCTGTTGGCGCCCTCTCGCAGGCCGTAGCCTTCGAGGATCTCCTTGATGTCGTTGTTCAGACCCAGCGATCCACAGACCATGGCGCGGTCGGTATCGGGCGACATGCCCTCGATGCCAAGATCGTCGAACAGGTCTCCGGACTTCAGCAGGTCGGTGATCCGGCCCATCTTGGGCGACTGCTCGCGCGTCGTGGTCGGATAGTAGACCAGCTTGTCCACCCCGCCTTCGGTCAGCTCTCGCAGCATCTCGTCCGACTTGACCTCTTCGACCAGCTGCCGGCCGTATTCCAGGTCGGCCACGTCGCGGCAGGTGTGGGTCAGGATGACCTGGTCGTAATCCTCGTAGGTCTGCGGCTCGCGGATCAGGCTCGCGAAGGGGGCGATCCCGGTGCCGGTCGAGAAGAACCACAGCCGTTTGCCGGGCAGCAGCGCGTCATGGACCAGCGTGCCGACGGGCTTGGGGCGCAGGATGATCTGGTCGCCCGGCTCGATATGCTGGAGGCGCGAGGTCAGGGGGCCGTCCTCGACCTTGATCGAATAGAACTCGAGCTCGTCGTCCCAGGCGGGCGAGGCGATGGAATAGGCGCGCAGGAGCGGCTTTCCGTCCTCTTTCAGCAGCCCGATCATCACGAACTCGCCCGACCGGAACCGCAGCGATGCGGGACGGCTGACGCGGAACGAAAACAGCTGGTCGGTCCAGTGCTTCACCGACAGGACGGTCTGCGCATCGGGAAGTGCCTTGGGTTTGGCGGCGGTGGCGGTGGTCATGTCGTTCATGTGCTCTTGCCGGACGGGTCCGGCCCTCTCTTACAGGGGGATATCTGGCGGCGAAAGGCGGCGTTCAGCCGCGCAGACGGCTCTGGTAGTCGTGGGCCTGCCATGCGGCGCGGCGCTGCCACTGGTCTTCGGGCTGGCGGGCGGCGAGGTCTTCGCTGATCTCGACTTCATCGAACCCCGACCGGCGGGCCATCGCGTACTGGTCGGCGATGAGATGCCCCTTGGCGCGCAGGCGGCCGTCATAGCCCTGGCGGCGCAGCTGACGGGCGATCGTGAAGCCGCGCCCGTCCGAGAAGCTGGGGAAATCGACGCGGATCATCGCCACGCCGCCCAGCTTGCCCTCGAGCTGCGTCGGGTCGGTATCGGACGTCACGTCCAGCGCCAGGCCGCGGCCGGCCTCGTCGCTGGGGTGGTCCTGCAGCGCGGTATAGCCCGCCTGCCAGTCGTCGTCGCGGAAACCTTCGTCGGTGACGATGACGCTCATGCCGCGTCCTCCTTCTTGATGCGGACCATCTTGCCGTCGACGAAATGGATGCCGCATTCTTCCTTGTCCTGCCCGCGCCACCGGCCGGCGCGCTCGTCCTCGCCGGGGTTCACCTTCGAGGTGCAAGGTGCGCACCCGATCGAGGGGTATCCCTGGCTGACCAACGGGTGCTTGGGCAGCTTGTTGTTGTCCATGTAGTCGCGCGTATCGTCGCGCTGCCAGTGGACCAGCGGATTGATCTTGATGCGGCCGGTCCCGGCCTCTTCCTCGAAGAAGTCGAGCTCCGTGCGCGCACCGCCTTGGTATTTCTTCCGCCCCGTGATCCAGGCGTCGAACCCGCCGAGAGCGCGGGCGAGGGGCACCGTCTTGCGGAAGTTGCAGCAGGTGTCCGGGTCGGTGACGTTGAGCTGCCCGTCGGGGTCCAGCCGCGCGACATCGTCCAGATCGGGGTGCAGGACGCGCACATCGGTGAGGCCGAGCTTCTTCGCCACGGTGTGCTGGTAGTCCAGCGTCTCGCGGAACAGCATCTCGGTGTCGAGGAACAGGACCGGCGTGTTCGGGTTCACGACCGCCACGAGGTGCAGAAGGGCTACGGACTCGGCCCCGAAGGACGAGACCATCGCCACCTTCCCGACGTCCCGGTCCTTCAGCGCGTGTCGCAGAACATCGATCGCGGCATGGTGCGCGTATCGTTTGTTCAGTTCCGCGACGCGGCTTGCGACCGGAATGTCGAACGCCTCACGCCGCATTTTGCTTGGCCTTCTCGGGGTAGAGCGCTTCCTTGAACGGCTCCATGCCGACCCGGCGATAGGCCTGCAGGAAAGTCTCGCCCTCGTCTTCGCGCAGGTCGAGATACTTCAGCATGATGCGCTCGATCGCCGGGACGATCTCGTCATAGGCGAAGCCCGGGCCGGTGCGCGTGCCGATGGCCGCGTCCTCGGAGCCGTCGCCGCCGAGCGTGATCTGGTAGTTCTCGACGCCCGCCCGGTCGAGGCCGAGAATCCCGATATGGCCCACATGGTGGTGGCCGCAGGCGTTGATGCAGCCCGAGATCTTGATCTTCATCGGCCCGATCTCGTGGGCGAGCTTCAGCTCTTCGAAGCGGGTCGCGATCTCCTGCGCGACGGGGATCGAGCGGGCCGTGGCCAGCGCGCAGTAATCCATTCCGGGGCAGGCGATGATGTCGCTGACCAGTCCGATATTTGCGGCGGCGAGGTCGGCCTCCTTCAGCGCCGCGTGGATCGCGGGCAGGTCGGCGCGGTTCACGTGGGGCAGGATGACGTTCTGCTCATGGCTGATGCGCAGCTCGTCATAGGCGTAGGTCTCGGCAAGGTTTGCCATGACCTCCATCTGGTGCGCCGTGGCGTCGCCCGGCGTCGCGCCCGGCTTCTTCAGCGAGATCGACACGATCCCGTGGTCGTCGCGCTTGTGCAGCTCGACGTTGGTGTCCACCCAGGCGCGGAAGACGGGGTCGTCGTCATAGGCCGCCTGATACGCGGACAGGTCGGAATCCTTGTAGGCCGGCGGAGCAAAATGCGACTGGATCTCGCCAAGGATCTGCTGGTCGACGCCCGTGAAGTGCGGTCGGATCTCGGCAAAGCGTTCTTCGACCATGCGCCGGATCTCTTCGATCCCGGTCTCGTGCACGGTGATCTTGAGGCGCGCCTTGTACTTGTTGTCGCGGCGACCGAGCAGGTTGTAGACGCTGACGATGGCCTCGCAATATGGCAGAAGGTCGGCCTCGGGAATGAACTCGCGCACCACCTGGCCGATCATCGGCGTCCGGCCAAGACCGCCGCCGGCGAGGACCTGGAAGCCGATCTCGCCGTCTCTCTCGACGATCTGGATGCCGATGTCGTGCGACCGGATAACGGCGCGGTCATGGGTGGCGCCGGTAATAGCGATCTTGAACTTGCGCGGCAGGAACTGGAACTCGGCATGGTCGGTGGACCATTGGCGCAGCAGCTCGGCATAGGGCCGGGGATCGCGGATCTCATCCTGCGCGGCACCGGCGAAATGGTCCGAGGTCACGTTGCGGATCGTGTTGCCGGAGGTCTGGATCGCGTGCATCTCGACATCGGCGAGCGCCTCTAGGATGTCGGGCACGTCCTTCAGCTTGGGCCAGTTGTACTGGATGTTCTGGCGCGTGGTGAAGTGGCCGTAGCCATTGTCCCACCGGGAGGCGATCATGCCCAGCTGCCGCATCTGCCGGCTGGAAAGCGTGCCGTAAGGGATCGCCACCCGCAGCATGTAGGCGTGGAGCTGCAGGTAGAGGCCGTTCATCAGGCGCAGGGGCTTGAACTCGTCCTCGGTCAGGCTGCCGTCGATCCGGCGCTCGACCTGGGCGCGGAACTGGCTGACGCGCTCGCGCACGAAGGCTTCGTCGAAGTCGTTGTACTTATACATGATTCAAATCTCTGCCTGCTTGCCGTGGGGATAATTCGACGGGCCGCGGGTGCGGAACGTCTCACGGAAGTGGGTGGGTTCGGGGCCGTTCTCGCCCGCCTTCGCGTCTGCAAGATAGGCGCCGACGACATGATCCGGCTGGCTTTGCGCGTGGATCAGGCGGTCCTGCGCCACGGCTTCGTCCTCGATCAACTCGGCCTCGGACATGTTGGGCGACCAGCGGTCGTCGGCGGTCAGCCAGACGGCGTCGCCCTCGAGAAGCCGGTTGGCGGTGATGACTTTCGGTGTGAAGGCGCGGGGCATCAGAAGGCCTCCTGAAGGGCGGTTTCGGGCTGTGAGACGTCCGCAGGACTTGTGTGCGACTCGCGGATCGTATGACTCGAACGGGGCGCCAAGCCAAACAGGACGAGGGCGGGTCCGGTCAGCCCGGCTTCGGTCAGCTTGGGCTCGAGGTTCGACAGGGTCGTGGCCAGCACCCGCTCGTCGGGGCGCGAGGCGTTCTCGATCACGGTGACGGGCGTTGCCGGGTCGGCGCCGTGCATCAGGAGGCGCCCCTGGATGAAGCGCGCGGCGCGCTTGCCCATGTAGATCGCGGCGACCTCGTTCGGTTTTGCAAGCTGCGCCCAGTCGTGATCGGCGAAGCCCTTCATGTCGTGCCCCGTAAGGAAACGGACGCTGGCGTTGCGGCCGCGGCGGGTCAGGCTCTGCCCGATCGAGGCGACCGAGGCCGAGGCGGCGGTGATGCCGGGCACGACGGACCACGACAAGTGCGCTGCCTCGACGGCCTCGACCTCTTCATCGAGACGACCATAGATGGTCGGGTCGCCGGACTTGAGGCGCACGACCTGCGCGCCATCCGCGACATGGCGCACGATATGGGCGTTGATCTCGTCCTGGGGCGTGTGGCGGCCGAAGCCTTCCTTGCCGACGTCGATCATCAGCGCCTCGCGCCGGGCGAGTTCAAGGATCGCGGGCGTCACCAGCCGGTCGTAGATCACCACGTCGGCGGCATCGAGCGCGCGGCGGGCCTTCATCGTCAGAAGCTCGGGATCGCCGGGGCCGGCGCCGACGAAGGCGACGTGGCCGGGGCGGGAGGTGCGGGCGAGGTGGTCGCCCAGCAGGCGGTCGAGCGTGGCGCGCACGACCGTCTCGCCGCCCTGGGCATGGGCGCGGGGGCCGTCGCGGTCGTAATAGTCCGCCCAGAAGTCGCGGCGGGCGCGGCCCATCGGCAGCGCGTCGGCCATGTGGCGGAAGGTCTTGCCGATCCGGGCGAGGGGGCCGAGGACCGTGGGCAGACGCTCTTCCAGCTCGCGCTTGATGGTGCGGGCGAGGACGGGGGCGGCGCCTTCGGTGCCGATAGCGACGGTTACCGGGTCGCGGTCGACGATGGCGGGCGTGATGAATTGCGAGCCCTGCAGGTTGTCGACCATGTTGACCAGCGCGCCGTCGGCGCGGGCAAGTTTCGCGACGCGGGAATCCTCGGCATCGTCGTCGTTCGCGGCGTAGAACAGCGCGGCGCACATGGCGTCGCCGGGCTGGGCGCGGCGGCGGACGAGGCGCAGGCGGCCCTCGGTCGCCCAGGCGGCGATCTCGGGCGCGGGGTCGGCGGCGAATACGGTCAGGTGCGCCTGCGTCTTGAGCAGCAGGCGGAGCTTGGCCAGCGCAGCCTCGCCCCCGCCCGCCACTACGACGCGGCGACCCTCGAGATCGAGGAAGACGGGAAAGTGCTTCATGGTGCGCTCCGGGTTTCGGTTACGTCCGACTTAGAACATTATCCCCCTTCCTTGCAGGGGTGCGGCGTATATAAGGAACGGGTGTTCCAGAGGACGCCCCGTCCGGGCCAAGTGTTCGCAGAGAAGGAAGAGTTGCGGATGGATGTTCGCCTGGACGATCTGGACCGGAAAATATTGCGCGAATTGCAGCGCGACGCGGGGCAATCGCTGGATGAAATCGCCAAGGCGGTGGCCAGCTCGAAGACCCCGGTGTGGAACCGGATCCGCAAGATGCGCGAGGCGGGGATCGTGGGCACGCAGACGGTTTTGCTGGATGCCGAGGCGCTGGGGTTCGACGCCTGCTTCTTCGTGCTGATCCGCACCAGCGAGCACGAGCGGGACTGGCAGGAGAAGTTCCTGACTGCGTTGCGCGTCCGTCCCGAGGTGCAGGAGGCGCACCGGCTGGCCGGCGATATCGACTACATCCTGAAGGTCAGGGTCCCGAACGCGCGGGCCTATGACACGTTCTACCAGGCGCTGATCGCAGAGGTGAAGATACACAACGTCACTGCGCTTTTGTCGATGGAAGAGCTGAAATTCACGACTGCGCTGCCGCTTTAGGCGGTCTTTGCGTCGTCGGGAAGCGCCGCCCACCAGTCGGCGTAGCTGGAGTTCCACGGGGCCGTGCGCGTCTCGTCCGGGGCGCCGTCGTCCCACCAGACGGGGCCACGTTCGCCCAGATCGTGCTTGGCGGCGTCGACGTGGGCACGCGCGTCCTTTGTCTCGGCCTCGGTTTCGGCGCGGAAGACGTCGCGGCGGGCCTGCATCAGGCGTTTCACGGCGGCGCGGCGGTCGGTGTCCGACAGGCGCGGGTCGGTCTTGCGCCAGAGGCGGCCCTTGGCGACGAAGTAGCGGCCATCCGGGGTTTCCGGGTGGTCCTTGCGCATTCAGGCGCTTTCGTATGCCGCGAGCGCGTCGATCTCGGCCTTCGTCAGGGACGTGGTCGCCGTGACGGTGCCGTCATCGGATGTCTCGATGCGGATGTCCGAAAGTTCGAGCAGGACCTTGCGGGTCGAGAGGTCTCCGTAGCCGCCGGTGCCGACGACGACCTTGTCGGTGTCGCCTTCGAGGATGAGCACGTTGTCGATCGTGCCGATCCGGTCGCCCGATGCACCCATCAAGGGGGCGTCCACGAGGTCATCGGTGCCAAGATCCTCGAGGTCGCTGACCTCGGCCGGGTTCTGCGGCTCGGTCTCCTGGGCGAGCACGGGCAGGGCCGGGCCGAGGATGAAGGGCAGGACGAGCAGGTGACGCATCGGGGTCTCCTTTGTCGCGTTGGAACCGGTCAACCCGTAGGCCCGGGGGCGCGTTCCCTCGATTTGGAACATGTGCCCCCGGAAGAGTCTAGCGATTCAGGCGATGCTCGATCAGGTCGTCCACCACCTCGGGCTCGGCGAGGGTGGAGGTGTCGCCAAGGCTGTCGTGCTCGTTCGCGGCGACCTTGCGCAGGATGCGGCGCATGATCTTGCCCGAGCGGGTCTTGGGCAGGCCGGGAGCGAACTGGATGAAGTCGGGCTTGGCGATCGGGCCGATTTCCTTGCGGACCCAGTCGGCGAGTTCCTTCTTCAGGTCGTCCGAGGGGTCGTGCCCGGCCATGAGCGAGACGTAGCAATAGATGCCCTGTCCCTTCACGTCATGGGGGACGCCGACCACCGCGGCCTCGCTGACGGCCGGGTGGGCGACGAGGGCCGATTCCACCTCGGCCGTGCCCATACGGTGGCCCGAGACGTTCAGCACGTCGTCGACGCGACCGGTGATCCAGTAATAGCTGTCCTCGTCCCTGGTGCAGCCATCGCCCGAGAAGTAGTAGCCCTTGTATTGCTGGAAATACGTGTTCTCGAACCGCTCGTGGTCGCCATAGACGGTGCGCATCTGGCCGGGCCAGCTGTCGGCGATGGCAAGGATGCCCTCGACGCCGTTGCCGTCCTTTTCGGTCCCGGCTTCGGGGTCGAGGACGACGGGCTTGATGCCGAAGAAGGGCAGGGTGGCCGAGCCGGGCTTGGTGGGCGTGGCACCGGGCAGCGGCGTCAGCATGTGGCCGCCGGTTTCGGTCTGCCACCAGGTGTCGACGATGGGGCAGCGGCCCTCGCCCACGACCTTGTCGTACCAGTTCCAGGCCTCGGGGTTGATGGGTTCGCCCACGGTACCCAGCACCTTGATGGATGAGCGGTCGTACTTGGTGACGAAGTCGTCGCCCTTGCCCATGAGGGCGCGGATCGCGGTGGGGGCGGTGTAGAACTGTGCGACCTTGTGGTCCTGCACGATCTTCCAGCAGCGGCCGGCGTCGGGATAGGTCGGAACGCCCTCGAACATGAGGGTCGTCGCGCCGTTCGCGAGGGGGCCGTAGACGATGTAGCTGTGGCCCGTGACCCAGCCCACGTCGGCGGTGCACCAGTAGACGTCGCCATCCTTGTAGTCGAACGTGTATTCGTGGGTGATCGCGGTGTAGAGCAGGTAGCCGCCCGTGGTGTGCACCACGCCCTTGGGCGCGCCGGTGGAGCCTGAGGTGTAGAGCACGAAGAGGGGGTCTTCGGCGTTCATCTCGACCGGATCGCAGTGGTCGTCGACGCCGTCTTCCATCTCGTGCAGCCAGTGGTCGCGGCCTTCGACCATGTTGCAGGGCTGGCCGTGGCGCTTGACCACGAGGACCTGCGCGTCGTGCGTGACCTTGTCCATCGCGCGGTCGGTGTTGCCCTTCAGATCGGTGACCTTGCCGCCGCGGGGGGCGCCGTCGGAGGTGATGACGACCTTCGCCTCGCAACCGTTGACCCGCTGCGCCAGCGCGTCGGGCGAGAAGCCGGCGAAGACGACCGAATGGACCGCTCCGATCCGCGCGCAGGCGAGCATCGCGTAGGCCGCCTGCGGGATCATCGGCAGGTAGATCACCACGCGATCGCCCTTTTCCACGCCCATCTTCTTCAGGACGTTGGCGAACTTGTTCACGTGGGACGACAGCTGCTTGTAGGTGATGTGCTGATCGCTGCCGTCATCCTCGTCCGGGACCCAGATGATCGCGGTCTGGTCGCCGCGGTCCGTCAGGTGCCGGTCGATGCAGTTGGCGGCGACATTCAGCGTACCGTCCTCGAACCACTTGATCGACACGTTGCCGTAGTCGAACGAGGTGTTCTTCACCTTGGTCGGCGCCTTGATCCAGTCGAGGCGCTTGGCGTGTTCGCCCCAGAAGCCGTCGGGGTCGTGGATCGAGCGGGCATACATCTCGTCATAGCGGGCGCGGTCGATATGGGCGCTTGCGGCGAAATCGTCTGACGGGGCGTGCATTTTCTGGTCGGTATCAAGCATGTCGGCTCCTCCTCCGGTTTGCTTCGAGGTAGCGGAAGCGGGTCATATGGCGAGGTATTCCTGCCGCAACTCTTCATTCTCGAGCACCTCGGACGCGGCGCCGTCGAAGACCACTGACCCAGTGTCGAGTATCACCGCCCGGTCCGCGATCTTGAGCGCGGCGATGGCGTTCTGCTCCACCAGGATCGTGGTGATCCCCTGGTCGCGGATGAGGTTCAGCGTCTTGGCGATCTCCTGCACGATGACGGGGGCGAGCCCCTCGTAGGGCTCGTCCAGCAGCAGCACCTTGATGTCGCGGCAAAGCGCGCGGCCGATGGCCAGCATCTGCTGCTCGCCACCCGACAGGGTCACGCCCTCTTGCTTGCGGCGCTCGCCGAGGCGGGGGAAGAGTTCATAGATGCGGTCGATCCCCCAGCCCTTGGGCGGGGCGATCTGGGCCAGTTGCAGGTTTTCCTCGACCGTCAGGCCCGCGATGATGCGGCGATCCTCGGGGACGAGCTGGATGCCGGCGGCGGCGGCCTCGTGGGCCTTCATCTCGTGCAGGGGCTGGTGGTCGAGCCAGATCTCGCCGTGCTTCAGTTCGGGCGTGCCCACCCGGGCGATGGTGCGCAGGGTCGAGGTCTTGCCGGCGCCGTTGCGGCCCAGAAGGGCGAGGATCTCGCCCTCGTGGACGTTGAAGCTGACATCCTGGACGATGTAGCTTTCGCCGTAATAGCCGTGGATGTTGGCGACCGACAGGAAAGCTGGCGCGGTCGCGGCGCGGTTGGCGTTCGGATTGAAGCCGTCTGATGTTGCGGGCTTGTTCATCGCGTTTCCTTTCAGACCTCGGCTTCGCCCAGATAGGCTTCGCGCACCTTCGGGTGGCCCTTGATGTTCTCGGGGATGTCCTCGACCAGGGGGGTGCCCTGGGCCAGGACCGTGATCCGGTCGGCAAGGCTGAAGACGACGTGCATGTCGTGCTCGATGATGCACATCGTGACGTCGCCCTTGGCCTTGATGGTCTTCAAGAGGTCGATCGTGTTGTTGGTGTCGGCGCGGGCCATGCCGGCCGTGGGTTCGTCCAGCAGCAGGAGCTTGGGCTTCTGCGACAGGCACATCGCCATTTCCAGCCGCCGCTTGTCGCCGCGCGACAGGGACGAGGCCACCACGTCGCGCTTTTCGAACATGTTGACCTCGCGCAGCATGCGTTCGGCCTGATCGACGATGCCGGTCTCGCTGTCCGTGCGCTCGAACGCGTGCATCCGGAACGACCCGTCGCGCTTGGCGAAGCAGGGGATCATCACGTTCTCGAACACCGTCAGGTCGGCGAAGATCTCGGGCGTCTGGAAGACGCGGGAGATGCCCATCTGGTTGATTTCGTGCGGCTTGCGGCCCAGCACCGAGTTGCCGTCGAACATGACCGACCCGGTATCGGGCACCAGCTTGCCGACGAGGCAGTTCAGCAGCGTCGACTTGCCCGCGCCGTTGGGGCCGATGATGGCGTGGCAGGTGTTTTCCTTCACGCTGAGGTTCACGTCGCCCAGGGCCTGCAACCCGCCGAAGCGCTTGTTGACGCCTTTGACTTCAAGGATTCCCATCGTTGCGTCTCCTTATTCCGCGTTGCGCTTCTGGGCGGCCTGCTGTTCGACCGGACCGGACTTGCGGTCGCGGCGGAAGACCGTGGCGATCCGCTTGCCGCCTTCGACAAGGCCGCCCGGCAGGAAGCACACGATGAGCATGAACATCAGGCCCAGCGTCAGGTGCCAGCCCTTGCCCACGAAGGGGTGGACGATGGTCACGAGCGCGTTCTCGATCCCGTCGGGCATGAAAGCGAACCACTGGTGCAGGACGCCGTCGTTGATCTTCGAGAAGATGTTCTCGAAATACTTGATGAGGCCGGCGCCCAGCACCGGGCCGATCAGGGTTCCGGCACCGCCGAGGATGGTCATCAGGACGATCTCTCCGCTCGCGGTCCACTGCATCCGCTCGGCCCCGGCAAGGGGGTCCATCGAGGCCATGAGGCCACCGGCGAGGCCGGCATACATGCCCGAGATCACGAAGGCGGCGAGCGTGTAGGGACGCGGGTTGAGGCCGGTGTAGTTCATCCGCTGCTGGTTCGACTTCACCGCCCGCAGCATCATCCCGAAGGGCGAGCGGAAGATGCGGATCGCCATGTAGAAGGCCAGCACCATGACCACGGCGCAGAAGTAGTAGCCGAAGTTGAAGTCGAAGGACCAGCCGCCGACCCGGACGGTTTCGGTCGCGCGCATGGTGATCCCGAAGAGGTGGGGCATGTCGGGCGACCCGGCCGCGCGCAGCCATTGCGGGTCCGAGGTGTAGACCTGCAGGCCGGTCTCGCCGTTCGTGATGGGCGTCAGGACCGAGTAGGCCAGTGCAAAGGACATCTGCGCGAAGGCCAGCGTCAGGATCGAGAAGTAGATGCCCGACCGACGCAGCGAGATGTACCCGATCAGGAGCGAGAACAGCGCCGCCACGATCACCGCCAGCACGAGGCCCGGCAGGACGTTGTAGTTCAGCAGCTTGAACATCCACACGGTCGAATAGGACCCGACCCCGAGGAACGCGGCGTGGCCGAAGGACAGGTAGCCCGTCAGGCCGAAGAGGATGTTGAAGCCGATCGCGAGGATCCCGAAGATCACGAAGCGCTGCATCAGGTCCGGATAGCCCGCGTTGAATTGCGCGAGGCTCGACCCTTGCGGGAACGGGTTGAGGATGATCGGCGCGGCCATGGTCAGGATCAGCACGACGATCATCAGCGTCACGTCCCGGCCCTTGAGGCCCAGGAAGCCCCCGGTCGAGCGGCTTTCGCGGTTGGTGGTGGCCCCGGCGGCGGTGTGTTGGGTCTGGTCGGTCATGTGATTATTCCTCCATCACGCCCTTGCGGCCCAGAAGCCCGCGGGGACGGGTCAGGAGCACGACGATGGCGACGAGGTAGATGATGATCTGGTTGATCCCCGGCACGAGGCCGATCGCCCAGGTGGTCGAGGCGAAGCTTTCGAGGATGCCCAGCAGGAAGCCCGCGAGAACAGCGCCGGGAAGCGAGCCCATGCCGCCGACGACGACCACGACGAAGGACAGCACCAGGAAGTCCATGCCCATGTGATAGTTCGGCGGGTTGATGGGGGTGTACATCACCCCTGCCAAGCCTGCGACGGCCGCGGCGATGCCGAACATGATGGTGAAGCGCTTGTCGATGTCGATCCCGAGGATGCCCACCGTCTCGCGATCGGCCATGCCGGCGCGGACCACCATCCCGAAGGTGGTGAACTGCAGGAAGCCGAACACGGCGGCGATGATCGACAGCGAGAAGAGGAAATAGACCAGGCGCCAGATCGGGTAGATGATGACGTTGGGATCGAAGCCCAGCATCACGCCGAAATCCATCGAGCCGCGGAACACCTCGGGCGCGGGCGTCGGGATCGGGTTGGCACCGTAGAAATACTTGATGACCTCTTGCAGCACGATCGCAAGGCCGAACGTCACGAGGATCTGGTCCGCGTGGGGGCGCTTGTAGAAATACTTGATGAGGCCGCGCTCCATTATGAAGCCGACGAGCAGCATGACCGGGATCGCGAAGAGGATCGACAGCGGCACCGCCCAGTCGATGATCGAGGCGCCGATCTCGGGGCCGAACCAGGCCTCGGCGTAGGGCGTCTGGACCTCCATCGGGTTGCCGAGGAAGTCGGTCCGCGTCTCGTCGATGGTGATGAAGCTGGCGCTGAGGATGCGCGACAGGGTCACGGCGCAGAAGGCGCCGATCATGAACAGCGCGCCATGGGCGAAGTTGACGACACCAAGCGTGCCGAAGATGAGCGTCAGCCCCAGGGCGATCAGCGCATAGGCCGATCCCTTGTCCAGGCCGTTCAGAATTTGGAGGAATATGGCATCCATGGGTGTCGCCTCGGGTCGAGTGAGGGCGATCCGGCGCACGAGATCTGCGCGCCGGCCACCGTTTCGGTCGAACTGCGGGATCGGGGCGGCGTCAGGGCCGCCCCGTCGGGCTCAGGCGCCCGGGTTGCACTCGCCCAGGTCGCCGCCGGCGAACATCGGGTGGTCGGGCTCGTAGGTGACGGCCTCGGTCGGGGTGACCTCGACGATCTCCACCAGGTCGAACTCGTTTTCCGGGTTCTCCTTGCCGCGGGTGACGACCACGTCCTTGAAGCACTGGTGGTCTTCGGCGCGGTAGAGGGTCGGGCCGTTGCCCATGCCGTCGAACTCGAACCCTTCCAGGGCCTCGACCACGGCGCAGGGATTGAAGCTGCCGGCACGTGCCACGGCATCCGCGTAAAGCAGCGTCTGGACGTAGCAGGTATGGGCGGCCTGCGAGGGCGGGAAGCCGAACTTCTCGCCGAAGGATTGCACGAAGGCGTTGGTGCCCTTGTAGCGCTCGCCCAGCTGGTTCTCGAGCTTCCAGTCCCAGTTCTGCGAGCCGGGGATGCCGGCGATGTTCTGGCCCGCACCGCGTGCCATCAGCTCGGAGTAGAGCGGCACGACGATCTCGAACTGCTTGCCGTTGGCCTGCGCCTCCTTCAGCCCGAACTGCACGGCGTTGGTGAGCGAGTTCACCATGTTGCCGCCGTAGTGATTCAGGAACAGTACGTCCGCCCCCGATTGCAGGACCGGGGTGATGTAGGACGAGAAATCCGTCGCGGCGAGCGGGGTGAGGACGTTGTTCACCGTCTCCCAACCCATGGCCTCGGTGGCGGCCTGCATGGATTCCTGCGTGGTCCAGCCCCAGGTGTAGTCGGCCGTCAGGTGGTAGGCCTTGCGGTCGGTGCCGTAGAGACGCTCCAGAACCGGTCCCATCGCGGCGGCGGACTGGTAGGCGTTGAAGAAGTGGCGGAAGCCGTTGGCCTTGCGGTCCTTGCCGGTCGTGTCGTTCGAATGCGTGAGGCCGGCCATGAAGATGATGCCGGCGTCCTGGCACAGACCCTGAACGGCGACGGCCACGCCCGAGGACGAGCCGCCCGAGATCATGATGGCGCCGTCCTTCTCGATCATCGAGCGGGCAGAGGCGCGCGCCGCGTCGGACTTGGTCTGCGTGTCGCCGGTGACGTATTCGACCCGCTTGCCGTTGATGCCGTTGCCCTGCAGCGCGTCGGACGAGAACGTCTGCAGCATCCCGCCGTCGCCCTCGCCGTTCAGATGCTCGACCGCGAGCTCGAACGCGCGCAGCTCGTCGGCGCCCTCGTCGGCATAGGGGCCGGTCTGGGGCACGTTGAAGCCAAGCGTCACCGTGTCGCCGGTGGGCGCATTGGCAAAGCCCTGCTCCTGCGCCCAGGCGGCGCCTGTGAACAGCGTCGGCGTGGCAAGTGCTGCACCCGTGGCGGCACCGGTCTTGATCAGACCCCGGCGCGTCAGATGGGACTTGGACATGAAACTCCTCCCTTCATGCTATTATTCGGAACGCCAGCCGCTGGCTCCTCCCGCGGCTGTCGCTCCGGTGTCCGTGTTCGGACTGGTTCGAGTTGAGCCCGGTTGCCGCGACAGGTGCAACGTCTTGCAAAGACCTTGCACGAGATCGGTAAATGTCTGGACGTCGCGGCGCGGCATTTTGTAAATGTCTTTTCAGGGCGGCGCAGAATGGAAGCGCGGATGGAGAGTGGACGAGCAGGGGCGCGCATCCGGGCGCGCCGGGCCGACAGGGGCATCAGCCAGGCCGAGCTTGCGCGGCGGGCCGGGATCTCGGCCTCGTATCTGAACCTGATCGAGCACGACAAGCGGCCCATCGGCGGGCGCGTGCTGAACCAGATCGCCCGCGCGCTGGGAACCGACACGACCCGGCTTGTCGAGGGTGCCGGGCCGGACCTCGAGCGGGCGCTGCGCCGCGCGGCCAACGCGCTGCCGACCGATCCCGCGCCCGAATCCGACCGGATCGAGCAGCTGACGACGGACTTCCCCGGTTGGTCCGCGCTGATCGGCGCGCAGTCCCGGCGGATCGCCGCGCTGGAACGGCAGGTGGCCGAGCTGGGCGACCGCATGGCGCACGATCCGGTCCTGTCGGCGTCGGTCCACGACATCCTGTCGGCGGCGACCGCGATCCGCTCGACTGCCGCGATCCTGAAGGACGGCGACCTTGCCGCCGAATGGCTGGAGCGCTTCCACCGCAACGTGGACGAGGACAGCCGCCGCCTGGCCCGCACCGCGCAGGGTCTGGCCAGCTACCTCACGGCCGGGGAGGGCGCGTCGCACGACGCCGTCAGCCCGCAGGAAGAGGTCGAAGCCTGGCTCGCGGCGCGCGACTTCCGCGTTGCCGGCGACGAGGAACCGAACGCGCAAGGCCTGAGCGAGCAGGGGCGCGCGGCGCTGGCCGCCTATCTGGCGGAGGTGCGGGCCGATGCCGCCGCGCTGCCCGAGGAGCGGCTGCTAACGGCGTTCGGACTGGCGGGCGATCCGCTGGCGCTTGCGCGAACGCTCGGCCAGCCGGCGGGGCGGGTGATGCGGGCGATCGCACGGCTGCCGGTGGCGGCGGTCGGCGGGCCGGTGGGGCTGGTCGAGTGCGACGGCTCGGGGGCGATCCTGTTCCGCCGCCCGGTTCCGGGGTTCGAGATGCCGCGCTACGGCGCGCCCTGCAGCCTCTGGCCGCTTTACCAGGTGCTGCTGATGCCGCAGGCGCCGCGCCGGGACGCGTTGCGCCAGTTCGGCGCCGACAGCCGCCCGGTCGAGACGTGGTGCGCCGCCGAGATTGACCACCCCGAGGGTTATGGCGGCCCGGCGGTGGCGCGGATCACCATGCTGATCCTGCCGGAACCGGACGCCGATCCCGCCCCCAGCGTCGGCGCGACGTGCCGCCTCTGCCCGCGCGAGGGGTGCGCGGCCCGGCGCGAGGCGGCGATCCTGTAAAGCGTTTTGACAAGGGCGCGCTCCGGCGGCCATAGTCCGGCAAGCTCATGCGCGGGGGGAAACGGCGCGGGCAGAGGAGGAGGGTCGGTCTTGACCGACAGGCAGCACGTTCTTCTGATCGAGGACGAGCCCAACATCATCGAAGCGATACGCTTCCTGCTGGCCCGCGACGGCTGGCATGTCTCGACCCACGGCGAGGGCCGCGGTGCGGTCGAGGCCGTGCGCCAGCGGGCGCCGGACGTGGTGATCCTGGACGTGATGCTGCCCGACCGGTCGGGATACGACATCCTGTCGGACCTGAAATCCGACCCGGCCTTGGCGCGTCTGCCGGTCCTGATGCTGACCGCGCGGGGCCAGTCGAAGGAGCGCGAGATGGCGCTGCGGATGGGCGCGGACCTCTTCATGACCAAGCCGTTCTCGAATGCCGAGATGCTGGAAGCCGTCCGCGGCCTCGTGCGGCCCCGGTCCGAGACGCCGTGAGCGCGCCCGGCGATCCGCCGTTCCTCGAACGCCGGAGCTACCGGCGCCGCCGCCTGTCCGACGCCGCGCGGGCGCTGCCCATCTTCGGCACGGTGCTGTTCATGCTGCCGGTTCTCTGGGCTGCGGGGCCGGGCGGCACGACGGCGCGCAGCGGGCTTTACCTGTTCGGCTGCTGGTTCGTCCTGATCGTGATCGCGGCGGCGCTGTCGCGTCCCCTCACGCGGATCGCCGAGGCGGCGCGGGACGACAAGGACGACGCCCGCTGACATGCCGGCCTTCGACGTCATCCTCATCGCCTGCATCCTCTACGCGACGTTCCTCTTCGCGGTTGCCTTCGCGGCCGAGCGGCTGGCGGCGCGGGGTCGCGCCCGCTGGCTGAGGGGCGGAGCGGTCTATACCCTGTCGCTGTCGATCTACTGCACGGCCTGGACCTTCTACGGTGCGGTCGGATACGCGGCGCGGTCGGGGCTGGAGTTCGTCACGATCTACCTCGGCCCCACGCTCGTGCTGATCGGCTGGTGGGGGCTTCTGCGCAAGCTCGTCCGGGTGGGGCGGGCGCAGCGGATCACCTCGGTCGCCGATCTGATCTCGTCGCGCTTCGGGAAGTCGAACCTGCTGGGCGGGCTGGTCACGCTGCTCGCGGTATTCGCGACGACGCCCTACATCGCGCTGCAGTTGCAGTCGGTGACCTTGTCCTTCGCCGTCTTCGCGGCAGAGGACGGCATGGCCCCCGAACTCGACGCCCTCGGTTTCTGGGTCGCAGCCGGCCTTGCCGTGTTCGCGGTGCTGTTCGGGACGCGAAGGCTCGACGCCAACGAGCGCCACGACGGCATCGTCGCGGCCATCGCGACCGAGGCGATCGTCAAGCTGGTCGCCTTCATCGCGGTCGGTGTCTTCGTCGTCTTCATCGTCGCCGGCGGCCCGACGCAGACCTTCGCCGCCATCGACGCTTCGCCCATCGCGGCGTGGGAGCTGCGCCCCGGACGCTGGGCCGGGCTGACTTTCCTTGCCGCAGCGGCGTTCATCTGCCTGCCGCGCATGTTCCA
Source organism: Palleronia marisminoris (assembly GCF_900172315.1). Lineage (GTDB taxonomy): Bacteria > Pseudomonadota > Alphaproteobacteria > Rhodobacterales > Rhodobacteraceae > Palleronia > Palleronia marisminoris. The sequence continues at coordinate 233,690 of NZ_FWFV01000001.1, read as the reverse complement.
GGTGCTGGTGGTCGAGAATTCGGACGAGCGGCACCTCGCCATCGCCTCCTGGGCCTTCCCGCTCTACCTCTTCGCGATGTCCGCCTTCACGGTGCCGATCGCGGCGGTGGGGCTGGCGCGGCTGCCGGCGGACAGTAATCCCGACCTCTACGTCCTGTCCTTGCCCCTGGCCGAGAACCAGGACGGACTTGCCTTGCTGGCCTTCCTGGGCGGCTTTTCCTCGGCGACGTCGATGGTGATCGTGGCGGCCATCGCTCTGGCGACGATGATCTCGAACCACGTGGTGATGCCGATCTGGCTGCGCTCGGGGCCATCCGGGGCCTTCGTGTCGGGCGATGTGCGCAACGTGGCGCTGAGCGCGCGGCGCATCTCGATCGTGGGGATCCTTGGGCTCGGATACCTGTATTTCCGCCTGTCCGGGGGGGGCGAGGCCTTGGCCTCCATCGGATTGATCTCGTTCGCGGGGATCGCGCAGGTGCTGCCGGCGATGATCGGCGGCCTGTTCTGGCGCGGGGCCACGCGGGTCGGGGCGGCGGCGGGGCTGACGCTGGGCCTCGCGATCTGGGTGTGGACGCTGTTCCTGCCCTCGTTCGCGGGTGGTCTGCCCGAGATCGTCATGACCGAAGGGCCCTTCGGTGCAGGCTGGCTGCGGCCCGAGGCGCTGTTCGGGATCGCGGGGATCGACCCGATCCTGCACACGCTCTGCTGGTCGCTTCTGCTCAACACCGGCGCGCTGGTCCTGCTGTCGCTCGTCACCTTCCCCAGTCCCATCGAGCGGTTGCAGGGCGCGGCCATGGTCAACGTGTTCCGCACCGGCCCCGGCGCGCGCGGATGGCAGCCGACCCATGTCGAGGCCGAGGATCTGCTGGTCATGGCGCAGCGCATCCTCGGGCCCGCCGAGGCGCAGGCGGTCTTCCGGGCCGAGGCGATGCGGCAGGGCAAGCTGGGCTACCTGCCGAACCCCTCGCAGGAGTTCCTGGAGCGGCTGGAGCGCGAGTTGGCCGGATCGGTAGGCGGTGCCACGGCGCACGCCATGCTGGGCCAGATGACGGGGGGCGGCGCCGTTTCGGTCGAGGAACTGATGCGCGTGGCCGACGAGACGGCTCAGATCATGGAGTACTCGGCCCGGTTGGAAACGCAGAGTCGCGAGCTGGCCCGCACCGCCGCACAGCTACGCGAGGCGAACGAGAAGCTGACCCGCCTGTCGGTGCAGAAGGACGCCTTCCTCGGCCAGATCAGCCACGAGCTGCGCACGCCGATGACGTCGATCCGCTCGTTTTCCGAAATCCTGCGCGATGGCGGCATGGGCGACGCCGACCGAGCCCGCTTCGCCGGCGTGATCCATGACGAGGCGCTGCGGCTGACGCGGCTTCTCGACGATCTGCTCGACCTGAGCGTGCTGGAATCCGGGCAGGTCAGCCTGCGCATGGCCGAGGAACAGCTGGGGGCGATCCTGGACCGCGCGATCCAGGCCTGCGACGGCGGCGGCCCGGTGCGGATCGAGCGGCGGGGCGCTTTGGATACGGTGCTGGTGACCGATGGCGACCGGTTGGCGCAGGTTTTCATCAACCTCGTGATGAATTGCCGGAAATACGCGCTCGTGGCCGAGCCCCATCTGCGGATCACGGCCCGACGGGACGGGGAGATGGTCGAGATTGACTTCGTCGATAACGGCCCCGGCATCCCCACGGGCGAACAGGAGATGATGTTCGAGAAATTCGCCCGGGGCGGCGACAGTCGTGCCGCCGGGGGCGCGGGGCTGGGGCTGGCGATCTGCCGCGAGATCATGACGCGGCTCGGCGGGACGATTTCGTATCTGCCGGGGCAGGGCGGGGCAGCGTTCCGGTTGCGCGTGCCGCGGGCCCTGGGGCATCTGCGGGCGGCGGAATGAGACGGGATTCACCTTTAGGTAAGAACCGCGCGATATCCAAAGGGCCAGGCCCCGACGGAATATCTCCGACCATGACAATTCAATCGCCCCTGCGCCGCAAGATCGGTGCAATCCGGCACGACGCGCCCCCGCTGCCAAGCGCCGAACGTGTTCTGCGGCGGGCGATCGTTCACGGCCTCTCGCGGGGCCTCGGGCTGATGGCCGAGGTCGAGAAACCGACGCGCGAGACGATCCAGCCCGAGAAGGCCGCGGCGTTGATGGCCGAAGGGACGCTGGCAGTGCTGCTCGACGGTGCCGCCGGACCGGGCGTTCTGCTGCTGGAGCACGGACCTCTTGCGGCAATCATCGAGCAGACGACGACGGGACGGATCGGCAAGCGCGTGCCGCGCGCGCGCGCGCCTTCGGCAACCGATGCCGCGCTCGTGGCCGACACGTTCGACCGGATCTTCTCGACCCACGAGGCCATGTTGGAGGAGTTGAAGCTCTCCAGCGCCGTCACCGGGTTCCGCTATGCCGCGCCGTTGGCGAAAGCCCGGGACATCGTGCTGGCGCTGCCCGACGAGACCCACGATCACTGGACCTCGCGGCTGAGCTTCGCGGATGACGAGCATCGCCGAGGGGCGCTGCACCTGATCCTCCCGACGGAAGCCGCGGCGGCAGCGGCGATGTCCGAAGGCGCAGCGGGACCGGACTGGCCCACGCGCATGCAAAGCCGGGTCATGGCGAGCGAGGTCACCCTCGAAGCCGAACTCGGCCGTACGACCCTGACGGCCGCGGCCCTGCGCGCGTTGCGCGTCGGCGACCGCGTCGTCCTCCCGCGAGAGCAGGTCGGCAAGGTCCGCCTGCTCGGACCCGGCCACGTCTGCGTCGCTACCGGCCGCCTGGGCCAGGCGACAGGACGCAAGGCGGTCCGGCTCGAGCCACCCGCCGAGGACGAGGACCACGGGTTCGAAGCTTCGGGTGAAGGAAGCGAGATGGGTGGCCTGCTGATGTGATGCGCCGCGACTGAGGGCGCTGCCGATCGATCAAGGCACCCCGGCTCGTTCGCGCCGTCGGTTCAGCGCGCAACGGCAACCTGTCGCTTGCGAAACAAGTCGCAGCCGTCCGGACGCCCGGAGCGAGCTGCTCCAGCAGCCGGACCCGCGCGGCTTGCGTCAGTCTCGCCGGGTCTGGGCGATCGCGCCAAGGGTTTCGCGCATCGGGGTCAGGTCGTATCCGCCCCTGGCACCGGCGGCGATGATCTCGTCCGGGTCCATCTCGCCCGCTCGTCCCAGGGCCCACACGTGACAGGAGCGCGTGCCCGACCGGCAATAGGCGAGGACCGGCCCGTCCGACGTGTCGATCGCCTCGCGCTGCTGGGCGATCAGATCGGCGGTCATGCCGGCATGACCGACCGGAATGACGTGGAAGGACAGCCCGGCCTCGGCGCAGGCGGCCTCGATCGCGGCAGAGGTTTCGTCCCCCGTCACTTCGGAGTCGGGGCGGTTGCAGATGACGCGGGTGTAGCCGGCCTCGGCCAGGTCGGGCACGTCTTCGGGTCGGATCTGCGGGCTGACCGAATACCGGTCGGTGATGCGGCGAATGTCCATGCGGGGCCCTCGGCTGTGTGCGTGCCTGACGTTGTGCCGCCCGCGCCGCGCGGGAACAAGCCCTTACCTCAGGAACAGGCCGGTCACGACGAGGATGAGACCGAGCGTGGACAGCAGGAGCGCGCCCATGTTCCACGCCACGAGGCGCTGCAGCCGCGCGCGCATCGCATCCTCGTCCAGCCCGCTGCGCCGGGCCCGCAGCGCCGCGACGATGCACAAGCCCAACCCCAGAAGGCCCAGGCAGGACAAAAACGTGCCGATCCAGGCGAGAATGTCCATATGCGCCCCAAAGCTTCGTTCGGGGTCCGGATAGGCCATTGGATGCGGCGCGGCAACCGCCCTTGCCAGCGGCGCCGGGACTGCTTAGGAGACGCCTCCGAACAGGGAGAACGGAGGCCCCGCCCATGTCCGACACGAGTGCCGCAGACGCAAACTACTCGGTAACCGCAGACGAGTTGCGCCAGTTCGTCGAGCGCTACGAGCGGCTCGAGGCCGAGAAGAAGGACATCGCCGACGCGCAGAAAGAGGTGATGGCCGAGGCCAAGGGACGTGGCTACGACACGAAGGTGCTTCGCAAGATCATCGCGCTGCGCAAGCGGGACAAGGATGACCTTGCCGAAGAGGAAGCCGTCCTCGAAATGTACATGGCCGCGCTCGGAATGGCCTGACGACGGGGCTTTCGCCTCAGGGCGGATCGCAGTATGACGGGGCGCGGCCGGTATAGCTCAGCTGGTAGAGCACCTGATTTGTAATCAGGGGGTCGGGGGTTCGAATCCCTCTGCCGGCACCAATTCTTCTCGTCGCTCCGAACCGTGCAGTGTTGACGCCGGCAGGAATATTCCTGCATCATCCAGACACTAGTTACTATTTTTGGTAGGTACATGAGTTCCTTGGATCGGGATCAGTCCGAATATGACGGCGGGGGGGCGGCCGACCGTCCGACAGCCGAGGCGACTGGTCGGATCGGCACGCCGAAGCGGCCAGGAACAATCGCCGAGCCACTGAAGGGCATGGCTGTTCTCATCGTCGAAGACGAGGCCATCATCAATCTGGACCTCGCAATGACAGCCGAAGCGTTCGGCGCGCGCATGATCGTATCGGCACATAGCCTCGAAGAGGCGCGGGGCGCCCTCGAAATGGGGCAGTTCGATATCGCCGTGCTTGACCTGAGCCTGCCCGACGGGGATTCGATGCCGCTTGCCGAAGAGCTGCACGGCAACGGCGTGCGCATCTACTTCTATTCGGGCGACGAAGAGCGTACTGACATTCTCGACCGCTTTCCCGGCGCAGGCTTCGTCATGAAGCCGGCGACCGAAAGCGCGTGGTCGGATGTCTTTGCGGGCCTGGTCGGCTCCGACGGCTGAGCCGCGATACCTCGACGCGGCGGAGCCTTGGCTCCGGTGCTCGATCCACCACATTGGCAATACGGCACGGGCAGCTCGCGCGTCAGGACGGGTCGATCCTCTGTCCTTCGGCGTCGAACAGATGAACCTCGCCGCGGTCGAGCGCGATGCGTATGGCGTCTCCGATACCCAGGTTAGGCTGGCCGGAAAGAACGGTGACCATGGCGGTCCCGTCCAGTGCGCGCGCATGGACGACCGTTTCGGCGCCGAGCGCCTCGACCAGCGTCACGGTGCCCTCCAGGGCCTCTTCCTCGCGATTGGCGAGGCGGAGATGCTGGGGACGGATGCCGGCGGTGATCTTGCCGTCCTGCGGTACATCGATATGCAGACCGCCCGGCAGTTCGGCCCGGCCGTCGCTGGCCGTGGTCTCGAAAAAATTCATGTTGGGCGCGCCGATGAACCCCGCGACGAAGAGGTTCGCAGGCCGGTTGTAAAGGTTCAGCGGCGTGTCCACCTGCTCGATCCGGCCTTTGCGCAGCACCACGATGCGGTCCGCCAATGTCATCGCCTCGATCTGGTCGTGGGTGACGTAGATCATCGTGGTCCCCAGCCGCTCGTGCAACTGTGCGAGTTCGGCCCGCATGGTCACCCGCAGTTCGGCATCGAGGTTCGACAGCGGCTCGTCCAGCAGGAACGCCGAAGGTTCGCGCACGATGGCCCGCCCGATGGCGACACGCTGACGTTGCCCGCCAGATAGCTGGGTCGGGCGGCGGTCCAGAAGCTCTTCGATCTCGAGCATCCGGGCGGAGTCTTCGATCCTGCGGCGGATCTCGGCGCGCTCCATCTTGGTATTTTCCAGCCCGAAGGACAGGTTCTGGCGCACGGTCATGTGGGGGTAAAGCGCGTAGCTCTGGAACACCATCGCCAGCCCACGATTGGCGGCCGAGTGTCGGGTGACGTCCGCGCCGTCGATCTCGATCGTGCCGGAGGTCGGCCGATCCAGCCCGGCGATCAGCCGCAGAAGGGTGGATTTGCCGCAGCCCGAGGGGCCGACGAAGACCACAAGCTCGCCATCCTCGACCGCAAGATCGACGCCGTGAATCACCTCGGTCTTGCCGAAGCTCTTGCGGATGTCGTTGAGCGCGATGCGGCCCATGGCCCCTCCCTTACTTGATGCCGGCGCCGGCGATGCCGGTGGTGATGAACCGCTGCAGGAAGACGAAGACCAGCACCACGGGGATCATCGTCACCACGGTCATCGCGAGGATGTAGTGCCACTGCACGTTCAGCTCGCCCGCGTAGGTATTGAGTCCCACCTGCAGCGTGTAGGTCTCGCGCCGGGACAGGACGATCAGCGGCCAGAGGAAGTCGTTCCAGCGCCACACCACCGAGAAGATGGCCAGCACGGCCAGCGCCGGCGCGGCCAGAGGCAGCACGATGCGCCAGTAGATCTGCCACTCGCTGGCATTGTCCATGCGCGCCGCTTCGAGCAGTTCATCGGGGATCGTCAGCATGTACTGGCGCAGCAGGAACACGCCCGTCGGCGTCGCCACCGTGGGCAGGATTACCCCCCAGAGGGAGTTCAGCAAACCCGTGGCGTTCACGACCGAGTAGAGCGGGACGAGGATGACCGAAAGCGGCACCATCAGCGTCGCGACGATCAAGAGCATCACCGCGTCGCGCCCGGCGAAGCGGTATTTCGACAGCGCGAAGGCCGCCATCGAGTTGGTCAGCAGCGTGATGAGCGTCGCCATCACCGTGACGAAGACCGAGTTCCAGAGGAACCGCAGGAAGTCGTTGGTGACCAGCGGCTCGACATAGTTTTCGGTGGCGAGGCCGACTTCGCGCAGGGGCGCGCGATTTTCGATGTCGACGTCGATCCGCTCGGACGGGGTGTCGGGATCGACCATCTGGGCGCTTGTGCCGATGCGGCGAATCTCGGCCAGGATGGTCGTCGATCCGTCCTCCTGCGTCACAGTGAAAAGGGGCAGGGGGTCGTCGTAGCCCTCCACCTGGGCGGTGATCTGGGTGTAGGGCAGCAGGGTCGGCGGAAACTCGGCGAGCTGCGCGGGGCCCTTGAAGGACGACGCCACCAGCCACAGCGCCGGGCCGAACATCAGGACCGTTCCGCCGATCAGCCAGATCCAAGTGACCACATCCGTCCAGTGCCAGCGATTTCCATGGCCCCGGCGGCGGAACACGAAACGCGAGGCGGCGCTCATTGGCGGCTTCCTCTCTGCTCGTTCCGCCGCGACAGCCCGAGCTGCACCAGCGTCAGGACCACCAGCACAAGCCCCATCAGGATCGACGCGGCGGCCGCGAGGCCCGGATTGCGCAGGATCGAAGCAAAGCCGACCTCGTAGATGTATTGCGTCAGGTACAGGGTCGACGTGCCGGGTCCGCCGCCGGTCAGGACGTAGACCTCGTCGAAGATCTGCACGCCGCGGATCAGCGCCAGCACCAGCACGACGGCAAGGTTCGGCCCCAGAAGCGGCAGGGTGATGCGCCAGAAGACGCGGGCGGGGGGCGTGCCGTCCATCTCGGCGGCTTCATAGAGATCCTTGGGGATCGCCTGAAGGCCCGCCAGAAGGATCAGCGTGTAGAACCCCATATGCGCCCAGACCGACACGCCGATGGTCGCGGTGAAGGCGTAGGCGCGGTCGTTCAGCCAGACTTCGGGCTCCATCCCGAGGTTCACCATGATGAGGTTCAGAAGCCCCTGCCGCTGCAGGATCCAGCGCCAGATCAGGCCGACAACCACGGGCGACAGAAGGACGGGAAAGAAGAACACCGCGCGGAAAAAGCCGCGGCCGCGGATGTTGCGGTTCAGGATCAGCGCGGTGATCGTCGAGACGAGGATCATCATCGACACCTGCAGCACCACGAAGAAGAACGTGTTGCCCGCGGCGGTCCAGAACATGTCCTCGCGGCAGGTGATCGCCTGGGTGTAGTCCTCGCAGGTCAACAGGCGCTGATACTGGTCGAGACCCACGAAGCTGCGGTCGCCGAGCAGGATATTCGTCCCTGCGGTCATCGAGTAGACGACGTTCAGTACCAGCGGGAACAGCACGAACACGCCGAAGATCGCGAGGTTCGGCAGAAGGAAGACGGCCGCCATGCCGTTCAGCCCGGTCAGCCGTTGCCACCACCGAAGCGGCGGATCGATGGCGCGGGCGATCCAGGTAAGGGGCGCCGTGACGATGGCGCCCAATGTTCTCGGGATGGCGGCCACGGTGCGTTACTGGCTCGCGTTCTGGACGACGTCCGCGATGTCGCGGTTCATCAGCTCGCGGGCTTCCTCGAGCGTGATCTCGCCCGCCATGGCCTGGCTGATCCGGGTCACGAGCGCACCGTAATAGGCATTGGCCCATTTCCAGGCCGGCAGCGCGTCGGCCGCGGGCAGCGTCTCGTTCGAGGCCTGCACGAAGCGTTCGAGCGCGGGCGGTACGTTCGGATCCTCGGACTGGAAGTCGAGTCCGCCTGCCTCGACCACGCCCTGATGCGCCGGCAGGAACAGCGTCCGTTCCGAGAATTCGCGCACGACCTCTTCCGAGGCCAGGTAGTCCATCACGCGCGCGACCTCTTCGGGGTGGTCGGTGTACTTGATGCCGACAAGCGCGGCGCCCCCGGCAAGGCCCGAGCATCCCACGTCACCGCAGGGCGAGCCGATGGCGACCCAGTCGAACGCATCGCCGATCTTTGTGGACAGGTTGGCGACCTGCCACGACCCCGAATAGAGGAACGGGATCTGCGCGTTGATGAAGTCGTCCGCGCCCGAGCGGTAGGTCGTTCCGGCGGCCGAGACCCAGATCTCGGGCAGCTGCTTGCCCTCCTTGGTCCAGTTTACCAGCTTGGTGACGTATTCCATCGTGCCGTCGTCGATCTCGGCAGGCATCCCGTCCTCGCCGATATAGTCGCCGCCATAGGACACGTTCGGCCCCGAGATCCGGTGCCCCGAGCGGTCCACGGCGAACGCGGCCACAAGGCCCTGGTCCTGCGCGACCTGGTCCGACGCCTCGACCCATTCGTCCCACGTCGCGTCGTCTCCGGGGATCTCGACGCCGGCCTGCTCGAACAGGGTGCGGTTGGCGAAGCCGCCGACCATGGTCAGCTGCGTCAGGAAGCCGGGAATGGCGTCCGAGCCGTCCTCGCGCATCCAGTCGAAGCGATTGCCAAAGTTCTCGTCCCAGTAGGCCGGATCCTCGACATGCTCGCGCAGGTCGAGCCAGTGCTGCGCCTGCTCCTTCAGGTTGGTCACCCGGGCGATGTCGGGACCCTGGCCACTGGCCAACTGGATCGGAAGCTGCTCCTGGATGACCTGGTAGGCGACGTTGTCGAGCACCACGTCGATATCGGGATTCTGTTCCTCGAACCGGTCGAGGAGGTCCTGCATTACCTCGCCCTCGATCCCGTCGGAATACCACATCATGCGTAGCTCGACCGGGTCGTCCTGTGCGAGGGCGGCGGTGCCCAGACCGGCGACGGCAAGCGCCGCCAGAGATGTTGCAAGTTTCATGTTTCTCCTCCCTGAGAGTGTTCGAACGTTCGAACGCGATCCTTTTCGGGGGGCATTGCACCCCGCGGCAGGATCCGCCGATCCCCCTCGACCGTAAAGAGCGCGGGGTCGATCTGTCGTCCCTCGGCCTCGATGCGGCCGGAGGCGTGGAAGCGGACGGGACCGTAATCCGGGTCGTCCACGGTGATTGTCCCGTCTGCGTCTTCCTGCGGGGCGAGCCCGGCGAACCGTGTCGAGAGATCCGCGCCGTGCAGCGTCCTCGATCCAAGGCGGACCAGCCACCAGCCATCGCGCCCGGCAAGACGCAGTTCCGCGCCGGCCGTCGGGCCGGTCGTGACCTCTTCGAACGGACCGGATCCTTTGAGAAGCAGGTGCGCCTCGCCGGCAGAGGCCGTGGCGGTGTCGCCCGTCACTTCGGCAGCGTCGAAGGCGGCGCGGGGGAACCAGGCGTGGGTGAAGCCGGGCTGCGACGGGTCGCCGGCGAAGCGCAGGATCGCCAGATCGCGATACTGCTGGACCCGCGGCACCGAGGCCGAGCCGCCCCAGTAGGAGGGGCGGCCGAAGCCCGAATGGATGACCTCGCCCGGGTGGTTGATCCACACCTGCGCGTTCGGGTCGTTGCCCATCCGCAGGTGCAACAGAGTCTCCTGGTAGCCCCATTCGAACCAGCGATAGGTGACGGCCGACCCCATCGCGTGGTCGGCGGTCTTGTGGTGGTAGAGCTTCGCGATCCGCCCCTCGCCTTGCGCGAAACACCACTCCTGCGCGTCGTCGCGGGCCCAGCTGGCGCGCTCCGTCAGGTCGGGCAGGTCCAGCCCGTGGTCCCGCAGGCACAGAGCCAGCCCCGGCAACGCATGAAAGCGCGAGCCGTAGCTGCCCGTCCCCCAGAGCATCCGGCCGATGGCGCTGAGCTCCAGCGACATGGTCGACCGCAGTGAGTGTTCATAGCTGCGGCCCTGCGCGGCGGTGAGGATGCCGTGGTGGGCCGAATTGGCGACCAGTTCGACCAGCCGGGCGATGCCGCGCGCGGCCCGCTCGCGCAGCCGGGCATCGGGCGACAGCGCGTGGATTGCGGTCAGGCCCTTCAGGTCGATTGGGAAGTAGGGGGCCGAGTTGAACTCGGCCATCTCCCACGCCTCGAAATGGTCGAACCATGCGTGCAGGCGCGCGGCCCCGACCCGGGATTGCTCGGCGCCCGAACGGCCCGAGCGGCGGAAGGTGCGATCAGGCAGCAGCGCGCCGCCCAGATGCGCCGCGGTGTGGAACAGCAGCGCGTGGTTTTCCGAGAAGTACCACTGCACGTCGTTGCCGGGCTCGTCCATCCAGTAGCGATAGCCGAGGATCGTGTCGTCGATCCGATCGCAGAGGTCCCCCAACAAGGCCCCAAACCGGGTGCGCGCCACGATCAGCGGCACCAGCGCGAAATCGGCGCAGTCCCAGCAGGCGTCGATCCGGGGCAGGCTCGCCTCGATCATTGCGCGGGTGGTTTCGCCCCCGTCGCCAAGTGCCAGCCGGGCGAGGGCGCGGACGGTGTCGGCCTCGCCTTCGCTGGCGACGGCGCGCAAGGCCTCTTCGATCCGGTCCTCCAACGTGGCGGGGGCCGGTCCTTGAGCCGTGGCATGGGAAATCTCGGTTCCCAGCACACGGGTCGCGGCGAAACCATCGGCGGCGAGCGTGACTTCGACGTGGCGGAAATCGGCGGGCAGGTCGGCGGCATCGCCGAACTCGATCCGGTCGGCGCCGGTAGGCAGGTCGAGCCGCCGTTCGCGCGCGTCGTCGTGAGACATGAAGTCCCCGGCGATCCGCACGGTCGCGATCAGCGGGCTGTCGGTCGCGCGGGGCAGGGTGATGGTGACGGGGCCGCCATCGTGGGCGGGGCGCGTGAAATGCATCCGCTCGAGCACCGCTTCGATCCCCGCGGCGGCCTCGGGCGCTTCGATCGCCTGCGTTGCGGCTGGGCCGTCGAGATAGGTGAGCTCGGCATAGAACCGGGTGTCACGCTCGGCCAGGTCGTCGAGGTAGAGGGCGATCCGGCTTTCGCCTGCAGGCAGATCGAACTCGCATTCGGCTTCGGTCTCGAAGTTGCGGCGGTATTCCGACATGGCGAGGACCGGCGTCCCGTTCACCTGCAGGACCGCGCCCCCGCAAGTGGCCAGCCGAAGCCGCGCGCGTCCGCCCTCGGTCACCGAGATCAGCGTCTCGGCCTGCGCCGCGATGCGCGTGGGGCGGAACCAGAACCCGGACAGGTCCAGCCGGGGCGAACCAAAGCCAAGCCACACCGTCTCGGCCGGGCCAGTCGCGCGCTCTTCCGGGGCGGCGCCGCGGTAGCGATCGGCGAAGGCGGTGCGGCAGGGGTATTCGTGGGGGATGAAGTTCTTCTCCTTCGTCATGAAGAAGAAGGGGTCCATCTCGCCCTCCATCGGCTGGTCCGGCACGTCCCAGGGATGTTCGGCGATCGCGGAATGACGCCAAATCGTGATCGGCGTGCCGGTGGACAGGGGGCGGATCAGGCGGTTCAACTCAGTTCCCTTTCGGGGACGGGTCCCGTGCCGGTCATTCGTTCGGCGCCGCGGCAACGCCCGCCCAATCGGGCGTCATGGCGATGATCGGTCATGGAGCTGACCGGGCGGTCGTGCGTCGGCCGCGGGTCCGCCATCGCATCCATCGTGAACTCCTCCCTGATCCGAAGCTGTCCGTTTCCACATTCCTGTGCAAGATCAAAGATACGTCCGTCGCGTCCCGCCAACCCGGCGAGGGTGGCATTGCCGCCGGCCCACGCGCGTGGGACATCTGCATATGCCGATACCAAGCAGCGGAGCCTCCTGTGACCGACGTTTTCACCCATCCTTGGCTCTCGGGGCTGTTCGGCGACGTGGCCGCGCAGGCGATCTGGACCCCGGGCGCCAGCCTGTCGCGTATGATCGCCTTCGAGGCAGCGTGGTCCCGCGCCTCGGGGCAGACCGGCGCCGTAGACCGCGACATGGCCGAGCGCGCCGCCCGCGCCATCGAGGGCTGGACCCCGGACGAGGCAGCCTTGCGGCAGGGCACCGGGCGAGATGGATTGCCTGTCCCGGAATTCGTGAAGGGTCTTAAACAGGCGGCAGGCGATGCGGCCGACGCGGTGCATGTGGGCGCGACCTCGCAGGACGTGATGGACAGCGCGCTCGCCATGGCTCTGCGCGACACGCTGGCCCTGCTCGACGAGCGCATCTTTGCGCTCGAAGCGGCACTGCGCGGGCTGGCTGATCGTACCGGCGATGCGCGAATCATGGGGCGTACCCGGATGCAGGCGGCTCTGCCCATCATGGCTGCGCACCGGAGCGGGGTTTGGGCGCAGCCCTTTGCGCGCCACCGGGACAGGTTGGCCGAGCTGCGACCTCGGGTTGCCTGCGTGCAGGTCGGTGGGCCGGTGGGGGATCGGCGCAACCTGGCGCCCGGAATGGTCGGCGTCGTGGCCGAGCAACTGGGTCTGGCCGAGGCGCTGTGCTGGCATGCCGCGCGGGACGGAGTGGTCGAGTTCGGCGGGCTGGCGGCGATGATCGCCGGCAGCTGCGGCAAGATCGGTGCGGATGTCTGCCTCATGGCGCAGCAGGGCGTGGACGAGGCGCGGGTCGCGGGCGGCGGCGGCTCGTCCGCGATGCCGCACAAGCAGAACCCCATCGCGGCCGAGACGCTGGTGACGCTGGCCCGCTACGCCAGCGCGCAAGCCGGCGCCCTGGGTGGTGCGATGGTGCACGAACAGGAGCGCTCGGGCGCCGCGTGGACGCTGGAGTGGATGGTGCTTCCGCCCCTCGCCATGTCCGCCGCGCGGGCTCTTGGGCTCTGCATAGAACTGGTCGAGGGGCTGGAGATCATCGACAGCCAAGCTTGATGCGGCGCGTCAAGGTAGCGATGCAAGCCGTTGTGATTGCGCCTATGCGCCAGTGTAGGACTTCAGCGCCGCCTCGGCTCCTTCGGCCCAGATCATCGTGAGCCAGCGATCGAAGGCATCGGCGAAGCGGGGCTTGTTCGCGAGGTCGCCATACCAGCGGCGCTGTTCGAGCCAGGCTCGGGGACGCTCTTTCGCTGTCTTGGCGGCGGATTGAAGGTCGCTCCAAAAAGGGTCGTTGGGCTCGATCACCGATCCATTCTCGCGGGTGCCTTCGCACATGCGGGCCCAGAGGGCCTCGACCAAAGCCATACCCTCGACCGGGGAGTCGGTTTTCAGGGCGTCGCGAACCACCGGAAGGTTGAACCCGGTGTGGCGGGACGAGCCGTCGAAGGCGACGCGGCGGGTGGTGTCGCGGATCTCGGGGTTGGAAAAACGCTTGTCGATCAGGTCGATATATTCCGAAGCTGATGTGCCCGGCACGGCATGGACGTGGGGGGCGATCTCTTCGGTTTCCACCTTGCGGAAGAGGGCGTGGATCAGCGGATGTTCCATGCAGCCGGCAATGGTTTGGACCGAGAGGATTTCACCAGCGTTCGCAATGACTTGATGGCCGCCGTTGAGAATGCGGATCTTCATCGCTTCGTAGGCGTGGACATCCTCGGTGAAGGTCGCGCCGACCTCGTCCCAGTCGGGGCGGCCGGCGCAGAAGCGGTCCTCGATCACCCACTGACGGAAATTCTCATGCGTGACCGGCACGTTATCGGCTATTCCGAAGTCGCGCGCGAGGGCCAGTTCGGCCGGGCCGGTGGCGGGCACGATGCAGTCCACCATCGAGTTGGGGAAGGTGCAGTTGGCGTCGATCCAGTCGGCAAGGTCGGGGTCGGACAGCCTGGCGAGGCCGACGACGGTCTGGCGCAGGATTGCTCCGTTGCCTTGCAGGTTGTCGCAGGACTGGCAGGTGAAGGGTCCGGTGCCGTTGTCGCGGCGACGGCGGAGGGCCTCCACCATTGCGCCAAACGCCGTTTTCGGTGTCTGCGGGGACTGCGCGTCGTGGACGATGTCGGGTGAAAATTCGTCGAAGCCGCCGTCGGCGTTCTGGTAGTAGCCGCCCTCGGTCACGGTCAGCGAGACGATGCGGATGTTCGACTCGATCATGTGGGCGATCAGGGGCGCGTTGTTTTCGGCCACGGGGACATAGCCGATCATCGAGCCGGTGACCTCGACGGATTTGCCCGAGGGGTCGAGCTCGATCAGGGTGGTCAGGCAGTCCTGCGCAAGAAGCTTTTCGCGCGTGGCCGCATCGGCGGGGCGGACGCCGGCGCCGATGATGGCCCAGTCGTGCGCCAGCCCCTGGTCCATCAGGCGGTGGAGATACCAGGCCTGATGGGCACGGTGGAAATTGCCCAGGCCGATATGGATGATGCCGGCCATCAGGTTGTCGCGGTCATACGAAGGCACGCGGATCTCGGGCGGAAGATCGGACAGGGTGGCCTGCGACAGGGGGATGCTCATTGAGGAACCTCGGGCTGTTTTCCGGTGGGCGGGGTCAGCTCATCCACTGGCCGCCATCCACGTTGTAGGTTTGGGCGACGATGTAGCGGGCCTCGTCCGTCGCCAGGAAGATCGCCATGCCGGTCAGGTCGTCGGCCGTACCCATGCGGCCGTAGGGGACGGCGGCGGCGACCTCGCGCTTCTTCTGGCCGGGCGCCTTGCCCTCGTGTTTCGCGAAGAAGGCGTCGACGCCGTCCCAGTGCTCGCCATCCACGACGCCGGGGGCGATGGCGTTCACGTTGATGCCGTGCTCGATCAGGTTGAGCCCGGCCGATTGCGTGAGCGAGATCACTGCGGCCTTGGTGGCGCAGTAGACGGCGACGAGGGGCTCGCCCCGGCGGCCGGCTTGCGAGGCCATGTTGATGATCTTGCCGCCCTGACCGCGCGCGATCATGTGGCGCGCGACGGCCTGCATGGTGAAGAGCGTGCCGCCCACGTTGATGTCGAAGACGCGCTGGGTGTCGGCGCGGTCGATCTCGACCAACGGCGCGGCGGTAAAGAGAGCGGCGTTGTTGATGAGGATGTCGATATGGCCGAGGCGCTCGACGGTCTCGGACACGCCGCGGTCGATGCTGGCTTGATCGGTGACGTCCATGAGGATCGGGATCGCGCCGATCTCGTCCGCGGTGGCCGACAGGCGGTCGGCGGCGATGTCGGCAATGGCGACGGTTGCACCCTCGGCGATGTAGGCTTCCGCGAAGGCGCGGCCGATGCCGCGGGCGGCACCGGTGATGAGGGCGGTCTTGTCGGAGAGCCTCATGCGATCCTCAGGCCGTCCTGGCCGAAGCGGTGGAGCTTGTCCATCTGCGGCGAGAGGCGGATCGTGTCGCCGGCCCTGTGGTTGACCTCGCCCGGGGCGCGGACGGTGATGATGTCGGCAAGGCCAGTCTCGTGGACGTGGAAGAAGGTGTCGCTGCCCAGGTGTTCCGACACGCCGACCTTGCCCTGCCACGGGCCGTCGCCGACGACGTCGATATGCTCGGGGCGGATTCCGATGGTCCGGGCGTCGTGCTTTGCCGCCTCGGCTCCGTCGATGAGGTTCATCGTGGGCGAGCCGATGAAGCCCGCGACGAAGAGGTTGCGGGGCGTGCGGTAGAGGTCGAGCGGGGAGCCGACCTGCTCGATGTTGCCCGCGCGCAGGACCACGATCTTGTCGGCCATGGTCATCGCCTCGACCTGGTCATGCGTGACGTAGACCATCGTGGTCTTGAGGCGCTCGTGCAGTTCGCTGATCTCAAGCCGCATGCCGACGCGCAGGGCGGCGTCGAGGTTCGACAGTGGCTCGTCGAAGAGGAACGCCGCGGGTTCGCGCACGATGGCGCGGCCGATCGCGACGCGCTGGCGTTGGCCGCCCGAGAGCTGGCCGGGCCGGCGGTCGAGGTAGTCGGTCAGGTTCAGCACCTCGGCGGCGTGGTCGACGCGGCGCTTCTTTTCCTCCTCGCTCATCCCCGCCATCTTCAGCGGGAAGGTGATGTTCTTGCGCACCGTCATGTGCGGATAAAGCGCGTAGCTTTGGAACACCATGGCGAGGCCGCGCTTGGCGGGGGGCAGGTCGGTGGCGGGCTTGCCGTCGATGCGGATCTCGCCGCCCGAGACATCCTCAAGCCCCGCGATCAGGCGCAGGAGCGTGGACTTGCCGCAGCCCGAGGGGCCGACGAAGACCACGAACTCGCCGTCCTCGATGGTCAGGTCCAGGGGCGGGATGACCTCGGTGTCGCCGAAGGCCTTGCGCACCTTGTCGAGTGTAATGCGTCCCATGGGGGGCTCCTTATTTGACCGCGCCGAAGGTCAGGCCACGGACGAGCTGCTTCTGGGAGAACCAGCCCATGATGAGGATGGGGGCGATGGCCATGGTCGAGGCCGCCGAGAGTTTCGCGTAGAACAGGCCCTCGGGCGAGGAATAGCTGGCGATGAAGGCCGT
The DNA here is from genome assembly GCF_900172315.1 of Palleronia marisminoris. Classification (GTDB taxonomy): domain Bacteria; phylum Pseudomonadota; class Alphaproteobacteria; order Rhodobacterales; family Rhodobacteraceae; genus Palleronia; species Palleronia marisminoris. Next base: position 217,008 of record NZ_FWFV01000001.1, on the reverse strand, counting down.
CAGCGGCGCCGCGTTCGCGGCCGTGAGGTTCAGCGTCCAGAACGCCTCGTTCCAGGCGAGGATGATGTTGAGAAGAAGGGTGGATGCGATGCCCGGCACGGCCATGGGCAGGAGGACGTAGATGACCTCGGACCGGAGGGTCGCGCCGTCCATGCGGGCGGCTTCGAGGATGTCGTTCGGGATCTCGCGGAAGTAGGTGTAGAGCATCCACACGATGATCGGCAGGTTGATCAGCGTCAGCACGATGATCAGGCCGATCCGCGTGTCCAGAAGCCCCCAGTCGCGGAAGATCAGGTAGAGCGGCACCAGCACGCCCACGGGCGGCAGCATCTTGGTCGACAGCATCCACATCAGCACGTTCTTGGTCTGCTTGCCGGGCACGAAGGCCATGGCCCAGGCCGCGGGGATGCCGATGGCGAGGCCGATGATCGTGGACCCGACCGAGATCACCACCGAGTTCATGAAGTGGCGGAAGTAGCTCGAGCGTTCCTGCACGGTCGCGTAGTTCTCGAGCGTCCAGTCGAAGAACAGGAAGACGGGCGGATCGGCGATGGCCGTTCCTTCGCTCTTGAAGCTGGTCAGCACGGTCCACAGGATCGGGAAGAAGATCAGGATCGCGATGGTCCAGGCGATGGCGGTGTTGATCGCCTTGGTCTTGGTGGTGACGGCGCGGGCCATGATACGGTCTCCTTACGCGTCGAGGTTCTTGCCGATCATCCGCATCAGGAAGATCGCAACGATGTTGGCGAGGATGATGGCGATGACGCCCCCGGCGCTGCCCGTGCCGACGTCGAAGCGCAGCAGGCTTTCGGCATAGACGAGGTAGGTCAGGTTCGTGGACGCGGTGCCGGGGCCGCCGTTGGTGGTCACGAGGATCTCGGCGAAGATCGACAGAAGGAAGATTGTCTGGATCAGCACGACCACGGTGATCGCGCGGGCGAGGTGGGGCAGCTTGATGTAGTAGAAGCGGCTCCACGCGCTGGCGCCGTCCATCTCGGACGCTTCGAGCTGCTCGCTGTCGAGGGACTGCATCGCCGTCAGCAGGATCAGCGTCGCGAAGGGAAGCCACTGCCACGACACGATCCCGATGATCGAGGCCAGCGGCGCCTGCGTCAGGAAGTCGAAGGGCTGCATTCCCAGGACCTCCGCGATGTAGGCGAAGAGGCCGTTCACGGGGTTCATGAACATGTTCTTCCACACCAGCGCCGACACCGTGGGCATCACGAAGAAGGGCGAGATCACCATGATCCGCACGATCCCGGTGCCCCACATCGGCTGGTCGAGAAGGACCGCCAACGCGATGCCGCCGACCACGGTGATCAGAAGGATGCCGCCGACCAGCAGCAGCGTGTTGACGATGGCCGCCTGGAAGGCCGGGTCGGTGACGAAATAGGCGTAGTTCTCGAAGCCGACGAAGGGATTGTTCCCAGGCATCAGGAGGTTGTAGCGCAGGAACGAGAAATACAGCGTCATCCCCAGCGGGATCAGCATCCACGCGAGCAACAGGACGACCGACGGTGCGATCATGAACCGCGCGGCGGCGCGGGAGTGCTGGGTCGCCATGGTCCCCTCCCTGAGAATGGCTATGGGTGCAGGCTACGGCGCGTGGGGGCGCCGGGTTGGGGCGAGCCTGTCGCGGCTCGCCCCGTGGTCGTGGATCAGTTCGAGCCGTAGCCGGCGCGGTCGATCTCGCGCTGGGTGGTCTGCTGGGCGGCCTGGAGCGCCTGCTCGGCGTCCATCTGCCCGGCGAGCGCGGCCGAGAAGGTCTGGCCGACGGCCGTGCCGATGCCCTGGAACTCGGGGATCGCGACGTACTGGGCGCCGGTGTAGGGGATTTCACCCTCGGCCGGGGCGGTCGTGTCCACCGCGTTGATCGAGTTCAGCGTCATCTGGGCGAAGGGCGCGGCCTCCTGGTACTCGGGGTTCTCATAGAGCGAGGTGCGGGTGCCCGGAGGGGCGGCGCGCCAGCCTTCGTTCTCGGCGACGAGGTTGGTGTATTCCTGGCTCGTGGCCCAGGCGACGAATTCCTGCGCGGCCTCGGACTGCTGCGAGCCGGCGGGCACGGCGAGGGTCCAGATCCACAGCCAGTTGCCGTGGTTGTCCACGCCTTCCTTGTTCGGGAACTGCGCAAAGCCCACGCTGTCGGCCACCTGGCTGTCCTCGGGGTCGGTCACGAAGGAGGCGGCGACGGTCGCGTCGATCCACATGCCGCACTTGCCCTGCTGGAACAGCGACAGGTTCTCGTTGAAACCGTTGGCCGCGGCGCCCGGGGGGCCGTAGTTGTTCATCAGGTCAAGGTAGTCGGTCAGCACCTCGTTCCAGGCCTCGCTGTCGAACTGCGCCTGCCAGTCCATGTCGAACCAGCGCGCGCCGTACGAGTTCGCCATGGCGCTGATGAGGGCCATGTTCTCGCCCCAGCCGGGCTTGCCGCGCAGGCAGATGCCGTAGATGCCCTCGTCCTCATTGGTCATCGCCTCGGCGGCGGTCTTGATGTCGGACCAGGTGGGCTGGTCGGGGATCGTCACGCCGGCCTCTTCGGCCAGATCGGTGCGATACATTACCATAGCGGATTCGCCGTAGAACGGGGCCGCATAAAGCTGGCCATCGACCGAAAGCGCCTCGCGGATCGAGGGAAGCAGGTCGTCGGTGTTGTAGTCTTCGGGCAGGTCGTCGAGCGGCGTGAGCCAACCCTGTTCGGCCCAGATCGGCACCTCGTAGACGCCGATCGTCATCACGTCGAACTGGCCGCCCTGGGTGGCGATGTCCTGTGTGACGCGCTGGCGCAGCACGTTCTCTTCGAGTGTGACCCACTCGAGTTCGATATTCGGGTGCTGCTCCGTGAAATCGGAGGTCAGGCCCTGCATCCGGATCATGTCGCCGTTGTTCACGGTCGCGATGGTCAGGGTGGTGGTGTCCTGGGCGAGGCCGGCGGTGGCAAGGCCGGCGGCGATGCCGAAGCCGGCGGCCGACCCCATAAGGGTGCGCTTGATGGTCATGAGATCCTCCCGTTCGCGCTTACTTTACGCATGTAAAACGTAGGAGGGATTCTGCTGTTGCGTCAATCAAAAAATAGTGGAGAAAATCGCTGCGCCGCAGCAATATTGCGCGGATCAGGCGGACTCGCGCAGCTTGAGTACGCCGTCGAGAAGCTGAACCACCTGACTTTGCGCATTGTTTTCCCCGCGTATCTTTTCGACGAGCCGCTGGACCGCAACGCGGCCGATCGCCTCGACATCCTGCGCGACGGTCGTCAGCGTGGGGGTGGTGAAGGGGCAGAGCGGGTAGTCGTCGTGCCCGGCGATTCTCAGCCCGCCCCGGCGCGCGCGCCCCGGATCGAGCCCGTGCTTCGCCGCCGCGTGCAGCGCGCCAATCGCCACGCGGTCGTTGGCGCAGAGGATCGAGCGGTCGGTGAACTGCCCCTGCGAGAAGCAGCGATCCAGCACCGCCGAGCCGTGCGCCTCGAAATGCGAGGCCGGGTGGAGCGCCTCGGTCCCGATGATGGTAGGCTCGTGGCCCAGCTCCTGCATCTTGGCGATATAGGCGCGTTCGCGTTCCAGCGCGTTGAAGTTGACCCGCGGCATCGCAAGGAAGACCGGAGGATCGCCCACGCGGCTGAGGTATTCGGTGATGATCCCGGTGCTCTGCATGTGGTCCGACCCGACGAAATCCACGCTCGGCATGGTGCTCGGGCGGCTGTCGACCAGCATGAAGGGCAGGCGGGCGTTCAGACGCTCCTGCACCGCGAAGTCGCTGTGGTTGCCCAGAGGGGCGACGAGGGCACCGTCGACGGACATGGACATGAAGGTCTCGGCCGCGCGCGCCTCGATCGCGGGATCGGAATGCGAACATTGGGTGATGACGGTAAAGCCGGCCTGCATCGCCGCGATCTCGATCCCCTCGAGGAGGCGGGTGAAGAACAGGTCGTTGAGATAGGGGATGATGACCCCGATCATGCCAGTGGATTTCCGGTTCATCCGCGTGGCGAAGAAGTTCGGGACGTATTCGACCTGCTCGAGCCCGCGCCGGATCTTTTCGGAGGTCGAGCTGCGGACGCTGGAGGGGTCCTGGAAGTAGCGCGACAGGGTGGGGCGCGAGACGCCGATGGCGACCGACAGCTCCTCCATGGTGTCGATGCGCCGCTTGTCCGATTGCGGTTGGCCCGTCTCGTCCATGGTGACCCTTCCTGAGCGCGTTCGAATTTGCAGTGCTATCTTTACACGTGGAAAGCTACGATCAGCTTGTGTTGGAAATCAAGCTTAACACGTTCACGCCGATGCCGTCGCCCGAGGGACGCTGCGGGCCCGGCGGGCGCGCCTACGGTCTGTTGGAGATTGGAGCGGGTGAAGGGAATCGAACCCTCGTATTCAGCTTGGGAAGCTGCTGCTCTACCATTGAGCTACACCCGCATACCGCGCTGAAATAGGACCCCGGGGCCCCCGGGGTCAAGGGCAATCGCTCAGATCTTGCGGCGCCTGCGACGCTGGCGGCCATCCTCGCCGCCGGTGTTGAAGGACACGTCCGGCAGGGACGCGATCTTGCGCAGCTCGGGGAACGGGTCGGTGGCGTGGGGCAGGGCGTTCGCGGCGACGAAATGTTCCTGGAAGCGCGGCTCGATCGCCGTTTCGACCTTGTGGATGCGGCGGACGGTCTGCTCGATCTCGGCGCGGGAGGCGCGGTTCAAAAGGGCGATGCGCGCGCCCGTGCCGGCGGCGTTGCCGGCGCTGGTGACCTTGTCGAGCGGCACATCGGGGATCATCCCGAGGATCATCGCGTGTTTCGGGCTGATATGCGCGCCGAACGCGCCGGCCAGCACCACGCGGTCGACCTTGTCCACGCCGCGCTCGTCCATCAACAGGCGCGCGCCGGCATAGAGTGCGGACTTCGCCAGCTGGATCGCGCGCACGTCATTTTGCGTGACCGAGATCGTGCGGTCGGCGGTCTCGTAAAGGACGAACTGGTGCGTGCGGTTGTCGGCGCGGAGGCGGTCGGTGCCGACCTGCTCGGCCGAGCCAATTAGCCCTGAGGCGTCGATGATGCCGGCCGAGCGCATCTCGGCCAGCGCCTCGATGATGCCCGAGCCGCAGATGCCCGTAACCTCGAAGTCGAAGGCGGGGTCGTCGGACCAGAGATCGCTGCCGATGACGCGGAAGCGGACGTCCTTGGTGTCGGGGTCGATGCGCACGGCGTCGATGGCGCCGTTCGCGGCGCGCTGGCCGCTGGAGATCTGCGCGCCCTCGAACGCCGGGCCGGTCGGGGACGAGCAGGCGAGGACGCCGTTGCGGTCGCCCAGCAGGATCTCGGCATTGGTGCCCACGTCGACGATCAGCGACAGCTCGTCCTGCTTGCCGGGCTCCTCGGACAGGGCGACGGCGGCGGCGTCGGCGCCGACGTGTCCCGCGATGCAGGGCAGAAGGTAGGCACGGGCGCAGGGGTTCAGGCGGGTCAGGTCCAGTTCGGCCGTTGCACATTCGACCGCATCAGAGGTCGACAGCGCGAAGGGCGCCTGCCCCAGTTCGACCGGGTCGATGCCCAGAAGCAGGTGGTGCATCACCGGGTTGCAGACGATGACAGCCTCGACGATGGCGGCGGGGGCGACGCGAGCCTCGGCGGCAATGTCGGCGGCAAGCTGGTCCATCGCTTCGCGCACGGCGCGGGTCATTTCTATGTCGCCGCCGGGGTTCATCATCGAATACGAGACGCGGCTCATCAGGTCTTCGCCGAAGCGGATCTGCGGGTTCATCAGGCCCGCAGAGGCGAGGACAGCGCCGGTGTCGAGGTCGCACAGATGCGCGGCGATGGTGGTCGAGCCGAGGTCGATGGCGAGGCCGTAGAGACCGGATTCGTAGAGGCCCGGCCAGATGTCGATCAGCCGCGCGGGGCCGCGATGTGCCTGGTGGACGGCGAGGGTGACGCGGAAGCCGCCCTTGCGCAGGACGGGCTGGAGCTTGCGCAGAAGCGGTAGCGGCGCCTCGACCGGACCCAGGTCCCACTGCGCCTTCAGCGCGCGATTCAGGCGTTCGAGGTCGCCCGAGGGCTCCTGCATGTCAGGCTCGTCCACCTCGACGAAGTAGAGGCGCGTGGCGGGGTCCATGCGGATCTCGCGCGCGGTGGCGGCCTTGCGGATGACCTGGCGGTGGACCTGGCTTTCGGGCGGCACGTCGAGGACCACGTCGCCGCATATCTCGGCCTGGCAGCCGAGGCGGCGGCCGGGTTTCAGGCCACGCTTTTCGTCATAGCGCGCCTCGACCGCATTCCAGCCAGACAGCGCGTCGTCCTGCACGGTGACGCCGTGCTTCGTGTGCTGCCCGATCTGCGGCGCGACCTGGCATTTCGAGCAGATGCCCCGCCCGCCGCAGACCGAATCCAGATCCACGCCCATCCGTCGCGCGGCGGCAAGGACGGTCGTGCCGGCGGGGACGCGTGCGCGCTTGCCCGACGGGGTGAAGATGACGAGGGGGTCTTCGCTCATGTCGTTTCCGGTCCGGGAGGGGCTCACTCGCGGCGCCGGCGGCGACTGCCGCGGCCCGATCCGGCGTCGGACGAGGCCTTGGCCGCCTCGGCGAAGGGCGTGCCGGCCTCGACCGCGTCGAGCACGCGGGAGAACTTGATCCACTCGCTGCCGTTCGGGTCGTGGTTCATCAGGAAGTTGGCGGCGCGGATCGCCTCCATCTCGACGACGCGGACGGGGTTCATGATGGCGCTGGTCATGCCGGCGCCGATGGCCATGGGAAGGAACGCGGCGTTGATCCCGTGGCGATGCGGCAGCCCGAACGAGATGTTCGATGCGCCGCAGGTGGTGTTCACCCCAAGCTCGTCGCGCAGACGGCGGACGAGGGTGAAGACCTGCTGCCCGGCGGTGCCCATGGCGCCCACCGGCATCACCAGCGGGTCGACCACGATGTCATGCGCCGGGATGCCGTAATCGGCGGCGTGCTGGACGATCTTCTTCGCGACGGCGAAGCGCACGTCGGGGTCTTCGCTGATCCCCGTGTCGTCGTTCGAGATCGCCACGACCGGCACGTTGTACTTCTTGATGAGCGGCAGGATCGCCTCGAGCCGCTCTTCCTCGCCCGTGACCGAGTTGACCAGCGGGCGGCCCTTGGCGATCGACAGGCCCGTTTCCAGCGCGCCGGGGACGGAGCTGTCGATGCAAAGCGGGACGTCCACGAGGCCCTGAACCAGCTCGATCATCTTGCGCATGAGCGGCGGCTCGGTCTCGTTCGGGTTGGGGTTCGAGTTGTAGACGACGCCCGCGTTCACATCGAGGACCATCGCCCCGCAAGCCACCTGTTCAAGCGCGTCCCGTTCGACGGTCGAGAAGTCGCCAGCCTCGAGCTCGGCGGCGAGCTTCTTGCGACCCGTGGGGTTGATGCGTTCGCCGATGACGCAGAACGGCTCGTCGAAGCCGATCGTGACGGTCTTCGTTTGCGACTCGAGAACGGTGCGGGTCATGTCGTCTCCTTGGTGATGCGGTCGATCCAGGGCGCGAGCGCGGGATCGGAGAAATCGGCGAGCGTGGCCACGGCGCCGGCTTCTAACAGTCGGTCGTGGGACAGGGACGAGCGCAGGCCCAGCGTCGGAATCCCTGCGCGGGTGGCGGCGGTGACGCCCGAGGGGCTGTCCTCGAACGCGAGGGCGCGCGAGGCGGTGGCGCCGAGCCGGTCGAGCGCGATCTGGTAGGGCAACGGGTCCGGCTTGCCCCGCGCCAGCTCATCGGCCACGACGATGGTGTCGAAGCGGTCGGCAAGGCCGAGCGCGGCCAGCATCGCCTCGGCATTGGCGCGGGGGGCGTTGGTGACAATGGCCGAGCCCCAGCCTTCGGCGGCGATCCGGTCGAGAAGCGGCAACAGCCCGGCCACCGGCGATGCCTCGGACCCGAGGCGGGCGCGGAAGCGGGCCTCTTTCTCGTCGGCCATGGCGCGGGGATCGGTGCCGGGGAAGGCGTCGCCGAAGATGTCATCGTTCAGGCGGCCGTGGATGTTGTCGTAGTAGTGGGCTTCGTCGATCTGCACCCCGTGTTCGGCGAAAAGCTCGACGAAGACGGTCGCGTGGATCGGGTCCGAGTGGATCAGCGTCCCGTCGAGGTCGAAGAGGAAAGCGAGGGTCATCGTGCAGTCACGCCCGGCCGTCATTGGCGATGAGGGTGCGCAGACGCTCGGGGTCGTAGGTTGTGTCGATCTCGTCGGCGGCACGTCGCGCGGCCTCTTCGTCCGACCCTTCGACCGTGACGGGCGCGCCCTTGTGCCATTCGGCCAGGTAGTCGTCGGTTCCGGCGGCGCCGGACTTCATCGCGGCGCGGTCTATGGCTTGTTCGAACCGTTCGGGCAGGGGGATCTTCACCCCCTTGCGGCCCTTGCCGGCGATCACCTGCGCGGGGATGTCCCGCCAGTAGACGATGGTGATCTCGGCCATTTCGACGCCTCCAGTCCGTTCGCTATCCGATACGCGGCCCCTCGCCGCGCTCCATGCCGTTTTTCGACGTAATGTCGGTCTGCAGCGACGCAACGTCTAACCGGTTGTGCGGGATTGCGCCATGTGGGGGCTTGGTCATTTGGCTCATCATCATCTTGAGGCCGCCCGGACACAACGCTTGCCTCGCGTGGGGCTGATGCATAGGTTCGAGTCAACCGATTGGAGGGCGACGAAATGACGCCCAAGCGTCCCATAGGTGCGGGCGCGTTCCCGAAGCCGGTCGAGCCGCAGCGCACCGACAGACCCGATCCGGCGTCGCTTTATGCGGCGCTCGATCTCGGCACGAATTCGTGCCGCATGCTGATTGCCCAACCCAAGGGCAACCAGTTCCACGTGGTCGACTCGTTCTCGAAATCCGTCCAGCTGGGGCAGGGGCTCGAGACGACGGGGCGGCTGAGCCTCGCCTCGATGGAGCGGACGATCCAGGCGATCAAGATCTGCCGGTCCAAGATCGACCGCCGCAGGGTCAGCCGGATGCGCCTCGTCGCGACCGAGGCCTGCCGGCGCGCCAGCAACGCGCGTTCGTTCATCGACACGGTGCGGCGGGAGACCGGCCTCGCGCTCGAGATCATCGCGCCCGAGGAAGAGGCGCGTCTGGCGGTGATCTCGTGCGCGCCGCTCGTCTCGACGATGACCGAGCAGCTTCTGGTCGTGGATATCGGCGGCGGCTCGACCGAGCTTGTGTGGATCGACATCACACGCGTCCCCCGCCACGACCGGCCGCGCGCCATCATGCGCCTTCATGCTGGGTTCAAGCCCGCGGATGGCTCTCCCTTTCCGGCGGCTCGCGTCGTGGACTGGATCAGCGTGCCGCTGGGTGTCGCGACGCTGCGCGAGCAGTTCGACGACGTGAAGAACGACGCCGCCCGGTTCGCCCTGATGAGCTGGTATTTTGAGGAAAACCTCGTGACCTTCGCGCCTTACGCCAGCGAGCAGGCGCGCGAGGGGTTCCAGATCATCGGCACCTCGGGCACCGTGACGACGGTGGCGGCCAGCCATCTGGGGCTGAAGCGCTACGACCGCAATCGCGTGGACGGGCTCCGTATGACCTCGGACCAGATCGACGCCGTGATCCGCAGCTACCTGACCCTCGGCCCCGAAGGGCGGCGGCGGGATCCGCGCATCGGTCGGGACCGGCAGGCGCTGATCATGTCGGGCTCGGCGATCCTGCAGGCGCTGCTTCGGGTCTGGCCGACGGACCGGCTGTCGGTGGCCGATCGCGGTCTGCGCGAGGGACTGCTTTACGCGCAGATGTCAGCTGACGGCGTGCTCGAGGACGGCCCTTACTGAGCGGATCCTCTTGTGCGCGCGGGCAGGCGGCGTAAGTGGACGGGCAGGAGGCCCGATCATGGCGAAGAAAACAAGTGGACGCGGGCAACGCGACCTGACGGTCAAGGTCAAGACGGCGCGCGGGCGGCGGCTGTCATCCACCCGGTGGCTGCAGCGGCAGTTGAACGACCCTTACGTCAAGCGCGCGAAGGACGAAGGATTCCGCGGCCGCGCGGCGTTCAAGATCATGGAGCTTGACGACAAGTACGAATTCCTGCGCCCGGGTGCGCGGGTCGTCGACCTGGGTTGCGCACCCGGCGGCTGGTGCCAGGTGGCGGTGCCGCGCGTCAACTCCGACGGATCGCGCGCGGGCAAGCCGCAGGGCCGCGTGATCGGAGTGGATCTGCAGGAGGTCGAGCCGATCGCGGGCGCCGAGATCCACCAGCTCGACTTCATGGAGCCGGGCGCGGACGACCTGGTCAAGGAATGGCTCGGCGGTCCGGCGGATGTCGTGATGTCGGACATGGCGGCCTCGTCCTCCGGGCACAAGCAGACGGACCACAACAGGATCGTCGCCCTGTGCGAGGCAGCGGCAGAGCTTGCCTTCGACGTGCTGGTCGAGGGCGGCACCTTCGTGGCCAAGGTGCTTCAGGGCGGGGCCGAGGACAGCCTGCAGGCTGAGTTGAAGCGCCGCTTCGACAAGGTGGCGAACGTCAAGCCGCCGTCGAGCCGGTCGGATTCCTCCGAAAAATTCGTGATCGCGCAGGGCTTCCGCGGTTAGCCGCGGAAGATCTGGTCCATCTCGCTTTCGAAACTCGCCCAGGACATCGTGGCGGAGTTGCCCGCGTAGCCGTGATAGTGGGAGCGTCCGGACGAGTTCGGGAAGCCCGCCCAGATCTTGGCAAGGTTGTTCATGAAGGCAGTGCGCGTGATCTCGCCGGCGCGATAGGCGCTGAACCCGGCATCCTCGAGCAGGATGTCCGCCATCCGGTCCTGCAGATCGGGCGTGAAGCGGTCGTTGGGTCCGGCGTCGAGGATCGTCACCAAGCGCGCCAGGGTCGAGGGGATGAACTGGTAGCGGCCGATGGCGTGGGGCTGACCGGGGGTCGCGTCGATCCAGGCGAAGATCTCGCCCAGGGTCAGGTCGGTCGGGCGGCCGGACGGCTTGCGGCGGGCGCCGTGCTGGACGGCGTCGTAGCCGGCGGGACCGGCTTCGGCATCGGCGATCAGGTGGCGGACCATCGCGGCCTCGGGGTCGCCGGCGCCCAACCTTGCGTAGGACCGGGAACTGCGGCGTCCGTTCCGCGGGTCGATACGCTCGGCCAGGGGGGCGAAGAATCCGCGCTCGTGCTGATCGACGAAGAGGCTCTGGGCGCTGGTGCGCATGATGGCTTCCGAGCCGGATTCCGCACGTTCGACGAGGGGCTGCAGTTCGGCGCCCCACATGCTGACGGCGCTTTCCCTGTCCTGCGCCGGGCGGAGACCCTGCCCGGTCAGAAGCGAGTAGCCCTGCGCGTGCGCGCCCGCCGCGGCAATCGTGAACGCCACGAGAAGCGCAAGGCGACGCAGGTGGTAAACCATGACAACCCCGTTCTGAGATCGGATCAGCCCGGGGACCCTCTCGGGAAATGATTTACATCGCGTTTACGACGTTGCTCGCCGGAACCTCGCGGCGCGCGCTTCAGACCGCGACGCGGGCCGCCGCCGATCACTGCGCCGCCTGGAACTCCAGCCGCAGACCGCGGGCCGTGCCCTCGCCGAAGCCGGTCCAATAGGTGTGCTCCGCGGTTGGCGTGTCGTCGTCGCCGACGGACCAGACACCATCCTCGGCCGACTCGACCAGATCGAGGTAGCGGCCGCGCTCGGCGTCGCCCTTGAGGTGCTGGTCGAAGAACGCGGTCGCGAAATGCGTGAGGATGTTGTTCATGCGCGTCGTGTCCCAGACCGGGTCCGCGTAATGCGGGAAGGAGGTGGATTCGGCGCCTGGGGCCGCCTGCCAGCTTTCCTCGGGGGCGGGCATCGGGGCGGCGGCGTTGTGACCGGCGTTCTCGAATGTCAGCAGGTGGCGGTCGACGCTCGTCGTGCCCTCGAAGATCTGGCGGATCGCGCCGTATCCGGAGACGTCGTCCGCGCTGCCTGCGATCAGCAGCAGCGGCTCGCGGAACCCGGCAAGGGTCTCGGCATCCCAGAAGTCCCGGTTGTGGCCCCACGGCCCGATCGCGATGACCGCGGCGACACGGTCGTCGAGAAGTGCCTCGTGGGACTCGGTGCCGGCGACGTTGCGGCTCAGCAGGTCCTGCGGTGGCGCGTAACGTCCTGTCGTGGCAGCCTCTTTCGTCACGCCCGCGCCGCCGAAGATGAGCGCGCCGTATCCTCCCATCGAGTAGCCGACCACGCCGGTGCGACTGGCGTCGATGCTCGCGCCGAGATCGCCGTCGAGCTCCGCGAGGCTGTCGAGGACGAAGGCCTGGTCTACCGGCCGGTTGACGAGGGTCGAAGCGAACGCGCCCTGATCGGAATACGTGCTGTCGGGGTGGTCGATCGACCCCACGACGTAGCCTTTTGAGGCGAGGTTCTCGCCCAGGTGGCTGAGCAGGAAGCGGTTGCCGGGATAGCCGTGGGACAGGATGATCAACGGGTATTGCCCGTCCGCCGGCGCGGCGTCGCGCGCGGCGCGGCCGGTCAGCGTGGTCTCGGTCTGGCCGTCGCGCAGGACCGTCGCATAGGTCTCGCCCTGCTCGGCATCGGCGGAAGCGGGGTACCAGACCTCGACGGTGATCTCGCGGTCGGTCGTGGTCGGCTCGGCATCCTCGGTCGCGGCCGGGACGTCGATCTGGTCCTCGTTGGTGAAGGTCAGCGTTCGCACGCCGGTGACGGTCTCGCCATAGGGCGCAAGCTCGGGCGCGTCGGGCCGGATCCGGTCGATCGGGTTCTGGGCCGCGGCGGGCGTCGCCAGCAGAAGTCCCGCAATCACAGGTGCAAGATGTTTCATCGGATCCTCGTGAAAGTTGTGTCGACCCACCGTCGCCGGTTCCTTGCGTCGTGACAAGTGACGGTACTGCGCTTCATTTCCGGGCGTTCCAGTGCGTGCGGCGGGGGGCGGTCTCGGCGCGCGATCCCCAAGCCGCTGAGCCGCGTAGCGCGGTCTCGTGAGTGAGCGACCGCTCATCGCTGCGACCCCATGAGCGGAGACGAGCCGACGCCCGGCGTGCTGTGGCCGCAGCATTCGACGAGGCTATCTTGCTGCCCGCCAACCCTTGCCCTGCGCTGAGGCGGGGTAGCGGTTGGCCGGGTCTGGAAGGGCCTGCGAAAACTGCATGAGGAGACTCGCATGACTATCCGAATGATCCCGATCGTCGCTCTTTCCATGGTTCTCGGCCTCGCGGCCTGCCAGGAAGAGGAAGCCGAAGACGTCGAGGGTGTCGGCGCGGAAGAGGTCGAGGAAGTCGAGGATTGAGGCGATAGCCCCCGGACGGGTTCCCCCACTTTAGGCGAGCCCGTCCAAAACACCCGCGCTGAAGCCCGGCGTGGTTTAGCCCGCTGCAGCCGACCTGGCCGGAACGGCCGACCGCGACAGGAACGGTTCGATGTCGGCTGCGCTTCCGGGCCGGCAGAGGTAGAAGCCTTGCACGTCGTCGCATCCGAGATGGGAGAGGAAGTCCATCTGCGCCTTCGTCTCGACGCCTTCGGCGACCACGCGCTTGTTCAACCTGCGTCCGAGGGTCACGACCGCTTCGATCAGCGCCTCGTCCGGCAGGTCGATTTCCGACAGGAACGACCGGTCGATCTTGATCTTCGAGATCGGTAGCCGCGCCAGGTAGCTGAGCGACGAATAGCCGATCCCGAAATCGTCGATCGCCAGGGTGATGCCACGCGCCTCGCAGGCGCGCAGGAACGACTGCACCTGCTTGCTCTCGGGATCCATCAGGAACCCTTCGGTGAACTCGAGCTCGAGTGTCTCGCTCGGCACGCCGAACTCGGCCACCGCCCGGTCCAGGTTCGTGACGTAGTCCTCGGCGCTCGCCTCGGCCGCCGAGACGTTGACGGCGATTTTCACGTCGATCCCGTCGGCGCGCCACAGCGCCTGCTGCCGGCAGGCCTCGCGGATGACCCACGCGCCGAGCGTCCGGATCAGGTTGCTGCGCTCGGCTGTGCGGATGAAATCGTCAGGGGCGATCATCGTCCCGTCGCGACACCAGCGAACCAGCGCCTCGACGCAATGGACCTGGCCGGTCTCGACGTTGACCTGCGGCTGGTAGTGCAACATCAACTCGTTGTTCCGGATCCCCTGGCGCAGGGCGGTCTCGACCTGGACGTGATGGGTCGCCGCGGCCTCCAGTTCGGGCTGGAAGCTGCACACCCGACCGCGCCCGTTCTTCTTGGCCTCGTAGAGCGCCAGATCCGCGTGCCGCATGAGAAGATCCACGGTTCCGGCGTCATCGGGATAGAGCGCGAAGCCGAGACTCGCCGACACCTCCAGCTCCATCCCGTTGATGGAGGCCGGTTGCGCCAGGGCGTGCCGAAGTCGCTGGGCAAGCTCCGCGACCCCCTCGCGCGAGCGCGCGTTCGGCACCACGATGGCGAACTCGTCGCCGCCAAGCCGCGCCACGCTGTCGCCCGTGCGGATCGACGAGGTCAGCCGCTCGGTGACGAGGCGCAGGATGGAATCGCCGACCGGATGGCCGTGGGTGTCGTTGATCGACTTGAAGTCGTCGAGGTCGAGCAGGATCAGCGCGGCGCAGGACGTCCCCACATCCGCCTGCTGCGTCGCCTCGACCAACTGGTCCGCGAACACCGAGCGATTGGAAAGCCCGGTCAGGACATCATGCCGGGCAAGATGCTCGACCTGGCTCTCGGCCAGCTTCCGTTCGGTAATGTCGATCAGCATCCCCGAAAGACGCCGCACCCGGCCATCCCCGTCGCGCTCGATGGCCTGCGCGAAGGAGCGCACCCAGATCCAGTTGCCATCGGCGTGACGCATCCGCAGCTCGACCTCGAAACGCTGCTCGCGCCCGGCAAGGAATTCCTCGCGGAGGACATCGCGGCGTGCGCGGTCATCGGGGTGAACCTGGTCCGACACCCATTCGTCGAACTGCTCGGCTGTCACCGGAAACTCGTCGTAGCCGAACATGTCCCGCAACTGGGGGCTGACGTAGATGTCGCTGCTCGCCGGGATCGTCTGCTCGTAGATCGCACCGCCGCTCGCCTCGATCGCGATCGACATGCGCCGTTCGCTCGAGCGTACGGCATTGTCGGCTTGAACGCGCTCGGTCTGGTCGCGCATGATGCCGGTGAAGAACCGGCTTCCGCCTGCCTGCCACTCGGCGACGGACAGATCGATGGGGAAGGTGCTGCCGTCCTTGCGCCGGCCCTCGACCTGGCGCCCGACACCGATGGTCCTGGCTTCTCCGGTCCGGACGTATTCTTCGAGATACCCGTCATGGGCCGAGCGGTGCGGGTCCGGCATCAGGAGGCTCACATTCTGCCCGAGCATTTCCGAGCGATCGTACCCGAAGGCCCGCACGGCGGCCGGGTTGCAGAAGACGATGATGCCCCGGTCGTTGATGACCATGATCGGATCGACCGCGGTGTCCGCGATCGAGCTTTCGCGCGCCTCATGGTGCCGCAGGGCCTCCAGCCCGCGCCGCTCGTCCGCCGCGGCGGCAAGGACAAGGGCCGCGACCGAGGTGATGACCGCGAATTGCTGGGCAAGAACGACTTGCGCCAGCGCTGACGCGGTGATCGTCGCGAATGCGCCCGCACCGATCGTGGCGCTCCAGATCGCGGCTGTGGAGACGATCATCAACGCAAGGGCGACGCCGCTCACCCGGTACGAAACCGCGATCCAGATCAGGATCGGATAGACGTACCAGGTGCGCAGGACGGTGAACCTGTGCTCGAAGAAGATCTCGTGCGAGACGAGAGCCGCCGTCGCCAGAAGTCCGACCAGGCCAAGCCACTGCCGGCCGCTCATGCGCCACGCCGCGGGGTAGCTCCAGGTCAGCATGATCGGCGCGACGAGCAGGGCCCCGCTGCTGTTGCCGAGCCACCACCCAAAGCAGATCTGGATCGCCCGGCGCGGGTCCAGCTCGCTCGAGAACGCCAGCACCCCGGTGCCCACGACCGCGGCCATCGCGGCCCCTGCCGCGATCGCGAGCGTCAGCCGCACGACGTCCTGCATGGCCGTCAGGCGCAGATCGGCCGGCCGCCATCCCTTGAGGATCAGGACCGCGACGACGGCTGCGCCCGTGTTGGCCGATGCGATCAGGACTTCCGCCCAGATCGGCTGATCGGACCCCGTTACGAAGGCTGCGGCGAGCCGGCCGATCAGGATCGCCGGCCAGAGCCTCCATCCGCCCAGCAGAAGGCCCGCCACTCCGACGCCGGCCGCCGGCCAGACCGGCGATCCGGCGCCACTTACGGAAGCCCATTGGAGACCGAGTACGGCCGTCATCCAATACGCGGCGAAAAGCGCAACCCCCCGGCTCCACAGGAGCACCGAGCGCTTCTTGATCCGCTTGCGGCCCAACGAGATGAGCGCGAGGAAGACCGCGATTGCCAGTACGGAACCCGCGGTGCTGAGCAAGAGAGGTGCGATGTCCACGCTGGCTGGTGTATTCACGGCTGTTCCTTCAGCGCGGGCCAAGGCCGACGGTTCGGTCCCGGGTATCGGTGGCAGTCCCAAGGGCGGGTCTCGAAACGTCGCTCCTTCTCGGCTTGCCTAAAATGTTACGGAAGTGTCGGCGGAAGGTCTTACGGGATGGTTAACGAAAGGGCGTCGCTGCAGTGCGGCGGGTTCCATCGGCGCAAGATTGCCGATCGTGGTTTCCTGCCGGCTGACAACGGCACCGCGCGCGGCGGATACCAGCATGCCGGCCGTGGCGAACCGCGGCGGATCAACGCGGCGCGCAAGTTGCGCGCATTCTTGCCACCGGCTTGGAAGGGGGCAGACCGGGCGGCGCGGGGCAGCCGGCCGCAAGTCACCGACTGCCGAGGCAACCGGACGTGCCACTCCGCGTTAGGCGGCCATGAGATACCTTGCCGTCGCCCTCTTCGCCGCCTTCCTTCCCCTGTCACTTGCGGCCCAGGACGCCGCAACCGTGGTCCCCAAGGGGGAAAGCGGCCCGCTTCGCGTCGGCGTCGCGGATCTGCCGCCCTACGCCATCGATGCCGGGGAGGGCGCATGGCTCGGGATGGGAGTGGACATCTGGCGGCTGGTCGCCGAGCGCGAGGGATGGGCCTACGAGCTGATCTCGGCCGGGCCGGACGAGCTGGAGGCCGGGTCCGTCGACCTCCTGCTGCCAGTGGTGGCAAGTCCGACCCTCGAAGCGCGTGTCGATCTGTCCCTGCCGTTTCACGTCGCCACGATGGGCGTTGCGGCCGAGCGCGAGTCCCGGCTGTTGTCGGTCATGCGCGGCTTCTTGTCGTGGCGCTTCCTTCAACTCGTCGTCTCGTTGTCGGCGCTTTTGCTTGCCATCGGCGCGCTGATCTGGGTGGTGGAACGCCGCCGCAACCAGGACGAGTTCAACCCGGGAATCCTGAAGGGCCTTGGTGACGGCTTCTGGTGGGCCGGCGTGACGCTGACCACGATCGGCTACGGCGACAAGTCGCCCAAGACCCTGCTAGGGCGCCTGGTCGCCATGCTCTGGATGCTGACCGGCCTCGCGGTGAGTGCCGCTCTCACCGCGACGGTGGTGACCCTGGCGCAACCCGGCCGGTCCGGGTCGCTGCCCGAACGCTTCGCCGGAGAGACGGTGAGCGTCGTCGCCGATACACCCACGGCCCGGTTTCTGGACTCTGCCGGGGTTTCGACCGCACCGCGCCCGGACATGGACGGCATCCTCAACGCCCTGGAATCCGGTGACGTCACCCGCGCCGCAGCCCCCGCGCCGGTCCTGCGCCATGCCATCTCGGAAAGGGGAGCCGTGGACTACGGCGTTTCCACCACCACCCTGCACCCGCTGATGATCGCCGTGGCGCTCGCCGAGGGGTCGGACCTGCGCGAGCCAGTGAACCGCGCGCTGCTGGAGGTCCTGTCGACCGAGGCTGGCTGGGACGTCCTTCAACGCTACGACCAGATCGAGAAATAAAGCCCGACTCCCGCAGATTCGATCGGGGTGACGGCGCGTGAACGGAAGGCAGATGATCGGAAATCAAGCATAGCGATAGGAAGTCATATCCACCAATTGATTCAAATCCATGTACGCATCCCCTGAATTCGTCGGTGAGAGATGAGACCGTTTCAGGGCTGAATTGACCAGTGACACTGCCCCGCGCCGCATTTCCGGCCACGGCGGCGGTGTTGCGCAAACTGGAGTAGCGCCGACCGGAGCTCGCGCCCGCTAACATGTCGTCAACTACGGATCGCTTTTTTCATTGCGCCAAAGGAACGTACCGGCGACAGGACGACATGGTCCTCGGCCAGGGAGGCCACCATGCCCGACACAAACATAGCTCAGCCTTTGCGCCGCCAGGTGCTCCTCAGTATCCTCGTACTGTTCGTATTCGGAACGCTTCCGGTGATCCTGATCGGGACGACCTCCGTCGATCGGATCGACCGGAAGGCAGCCGCCCGCGAAAAGAGCCAGGCGGTCGCGGCCGTCGAGAGACGGTTCGAGCGTCTCGCCGTCGAGCAGCGGAACGCGACGGTCTGGGACGAGGCGGTCGGCAAGGTTGCCGTGGCCGACACGGCCTGGATGGAGAACAACGTCGGCGTCTGGATGCAGGAGTATTTCGGCCACGACATGAGCTTCGTGCTCGATCCCGCTCTCACGCCGATCTACGCTGCGGCGGAGCTCGAGACCCGATCACCCGACGCGTTCGACCAGGTCGAGGGCGTCGTCGCGCCCATGGCGGCGTCCGCGCGCGATATGATCCTGCAAGGCGATATCGCCCCCGAGGAGATCGCGGTGACGTCCTATGTCACGCTCGCGACCGGTCCGGCGATTGCCAGTGTCGTCCCGATCATCCCGGATACGGACGCGCTCGACGTGGTGCCCCGGAGCACCCATTTCCACGTCGCCGTCGACTATCTCGACGATACCTACCTGGCCGCCGTGACGGAGGGGCTCGCCCTTGCTGCGCCGTCGATCGACACCCGGGGCGGCAGTCGACACGGCGTCGTCGCGATGAAGGACGCGCGCGGCACCGAGATCGCGCGTCTCACCTGGAGGCCGTCCGCGCCGGCCAGCGACCTCGTTGCCGCCATGTCTCCGGCACTTCTCCTGTGGCTCGGGGGCGGTGCGCTCCTGGTCTTCTTTCTTGCCCGGCGTCTCATCGGGACGTCGTACAGGCTGCAAGCGAGCGAGGCGCACGCGCGTCACCTCGCCTTCCATGATCCCTTGACGGGACTTCCGAACAGGGCGCTGTTCGAGGACCGACTCGGCCAGGCCCTTGCGATGGCCGATCGGGGAGGGGCCGACGTCACGCTCCTGATGCTCGACCTCGATCGGTTCAAGGCCGTCAACGACCGGTTGGGCCATCCCGCGGGCGACGAACTGATTCGTCAGGTGGGCGAGCGGCTCGCCTCGCGGATCCGGCGCAGCGACACGGTCGCGCGCCTGGGCGGGGACGAATTCGCGCTCATTCTGGTGGGAGACGTGGATGCCGCTGCCTTCGATGCGTTCTGCAAGGACGTGATCGTCGATATCTCACGCCCCTACGACCTGTTCGGCGAGGCGGCCTCCGTATCGGCGAGTATCGGGGCCAGCCGCGCAAGACCCGGAGAAGACGCGGGAGAACTGATCAGATGCGCAGACATCGCGCTCTACCAAGCCAAGGACAAGGGGCGCGAGCGCCACTGCGTGTTCGTCGATGGCATGGGCGCCCGGTCACCGATGCAGGGTCGATGGGAGCAGGCCCATTCTTTCACCTGGATCATCTCGACGATGGGTTTCATCCTCCACTAGCCGTCTGGGGACCCGTGCTCACGCGGATGCGGACGCAACCTGCGCCGAGACCGCGAGCACGGCGATGGGAAACGGGCGGCTGCGCATCGTCGTGCCAGCTCGAGGGCTGGCGGTTGCGGGGGTGCGGAACAAGATGGCCCCTTGTGCAAGTTCGTTGCCGGAAAATCGCCCCCGCACTACGCTGCACCGGCTGAACGTGCCTGAGCGTCGTATCCGCGCCGCCCTGTCAGGAGGACCGAATGAAGACCTGCATCCTTGCCGCGACGCTTGTCGCCGCGCCCGCACTCGCGTCCGCGCAGGAGCTTGTGACCCGCAGCCGCGTCGGCCTGCCCGACGCGCCGAACACGCTGACGTTCCGCCTGACCTCCTACGATCTCTATTCCTCGGACCCGGCCACGCGCGAGGCGTTCGAAGGCCTGTTCTCCGCGTTCATCCGCGCCCGCCCCGGCTGGAAGATCGAGACGCAGCTCCAGACGGGGAATATCGGCCAGGAACAGGCGCGGCTTCTGCAACAGACGCAGGCCGGGCGCGGGCCCGACTGCGCGATGATCGACTCGAGCCAGTTGGCCCTGTTCAAGGACACGGGCGTGCTGCAACCGATGAACGCGGTGTTCTCGGACGAGGATGTCGCCGACCTGTTTCCCTACGTCCGCGAGGCAGTGACCGACGACGCGGGCAATGTGCTGGCCTGGTGGTGGTTCACCGATCTGCGCGTGCTCTACCGCGACACATCCATCGTGCCCGAGGCCCCGCAGACCTGGCACGAGGTCAAGGCGGCAGCCCTCGCTGCAGTCGAGCAAGGGCGCGAGGGCATCCTGTTCAACGGCGGCCGCTGGGAGGGCACCTCCTTCGACTGGCTGGCGAATTTCTGGGCGCAGGGCGGAGAGCTGACCGACGAGAGCGGCGCGCCCGTCTTCGCCGAGGGCGACAACCGCGAGAAGTTCCTGAACGCCGTCGCCTACTATCAGAACCTCGTAGAAAGCGGCGCGGCACCGCGGCGGATCACTTCGATCACCGATTACGACGCCTTCAACGCCGCCGCTGCCGCCGGCTCGGCCGCGATGTTCGTTGGCGGCAACTGGCAGTACGGGCAGCTGCGCAACACGCTGCCCGAGGATACTTTCGCCATCTGGGAGGTCTCGGAACTGCCCGGACCCACGCCCGACCAGCGCGCCACCGGCACCGGCGGCTGGACGATCGCCGCGCTGTCGGATGACCCGGAAAAGGCCGCGCTCTGCGGCGAGATCGCGAAGGAGATCTACGCCGGTCCGGGCAACGCGGCGCAGGGGCTGCTGCCGACGTCCCAGCCGATCTACGACCGCTACGACGCCTATGACGGGCCGGAATACGATCTCTTCGTCGAGGCGCTCGAGAACGGCGTCGCGCGTCCCGGGGCGGCGATCTATCCCGAGATCTCGAACCAGATCCAGATCCTGCTGGGCGACGTACTGTCCGGCTCGGCCGAGCCCGAGGCCGCTCTCGACGCCGCCGCCTCCGCCGTTCAGTCGGCTTACGAGCGCCAGTGACCCCAACGGCCGAGCGTGCGCCGGGGCAGGGCTACCCGGCGCCGTGGCTGATCCCGGCGGTGGCGGTGCTGGCGACGTTCTACGCGGTGCCGGTCCTCGACGTGACGCGGTTGGCCTTCAGCGACGCCACGCTGATCCAGCCGGCGAGCGGCTTCTCGACCGTCGCGCTGCGGTCGATCCTGACGGATCCGGCCCTGCCGCAGGTCCTGGGCACGACGCTCGTCTTCGTGGCGGTCAACGTGGCCGTGCTGCAGCTCGCGGGGCTGGCCATCGCGCTGCTGATCGTGCGCGGCGAGCGGCGCGAACTGCCAGGCATGGCCGCCTTCCGCACCCTCGTCCTGGCTGCATGGGTGGTGCCGGGCATCGCCAACGGATTGATCTGGGGGATGCTGTTCGACGAGGCGCCCTACGGCACCCTCAACAGCCTGCTGGCCTATGCAGGGCTGGGCCCGGTGGCGTGGCTGTCGGACCCGCAGATGGCGCTGGTCTCGGCCGTGATCGCGAATGTCTGGCAGGGCACCGCGTTCTCGATGATCGTGTTCTACGCCGCGCGCCGCGGCATCGACCCGGTGCTCTACGAGGTGGCCGAACTCGACGCGGCGGGGCCTTGGAGGACCTTCCGCTCCATCACCCTGCCGCTGATGCGCCGCGCCATCGCGGTGAACTCGGTGCTGGTCTCGGTCCAGACGCTGAACACCTTCGACTCGATCCTCGCGCTGACCGGCGGCGGCCCGGGGCGCGCGACCGAGGTCCTGTCGCTCTTCACTTTCAACACGGTGTTCTACAACCTCGACCTCGCGGGCGGCAGCGTGCTGGCGGTTCTTCTCTTCGCGATCGGCATGGGGCTGACGATCCTGATCGGCTGGCTGGGGCGGGACCGGACATGAGCGCGCGCTGGGGTGACGTCGCGACCTACGCGGTGCTCGCGGTTCTGGCGGTGTTCTTCGCCGTGCCCTTCGCGTGGCTCGTCAGCCTCGCGGTCCGCACCCCGGCCGAGATCTACCTCGGCGCCGCCCGCTTCATCCCCGAGACACCTACGCTGGACAATTTCCGGACGATCCTGTCGGACCCTGCCTTCCTGATCTACCTCTGGAACGGTCTGAAGCTGTCGGCGCTTGGAGGCGCGCTCGCCGTCGTGCTGGCGATCCCGGCGGCCTATGCCTGCGCGCGAGTCCCGTTCCGGGGCCGGCAGGTGGTGCTGGTGGGCCTGCTGGCGGTGCAGATGATCTCGCCCCTGGTGATCTTGGTGCCGCTCTATCGCTGGATGAACGCGCTGGACCTGCTGAACCGGGACGTCTCGGTGATCGCGGTTTACGGGGCGCTCGGGATGCCGCTGGCCGTCTGGCTGCTGAAGGTCGCCTTCGACGCCATCCCGATAGAGCTCGAGGAGGCGGCGTCCATCGACGGAGCCTCGCGCCCCGTCATCCTGATGCGGATCGTGCTGCCGCTGGCGCGCTCGGGCATCGCGTCCGCCTTCATTCTCGCGATGGTGATGAACTGGTCGCAGTTCCTGATCCCGTTCATCCTGCTGGAGCGCGACGGCGACTGGCCGATCTCGGTCGCTATCTTCAACTTCGCCGGATCGGTCAGCGCCTCGACCACGCAGCTTCTAGCGGCGGCCTGCCTGGTCGCGGTGATGCCCGCAGTCCTCGTGTTCATCCTGCTGCAACGCATGATCGTCTCGGCCCTGATCGGAGGCGCGGTGAAGGGCTGACCCGGCGTCCTCGAGGTCCGAAAGCCGACTATTAAGCTCGGCTTTCTTGCCCTGACTCGGGAAATATGGAATTGTCCTCTCCTTGAACAACATCCAATTGGCATCCTGCATGGCGCCTCTCGAGGACGATACGGCATCGCTGACACGGCCCCACGACCCACCGGGGTCTGCCAAGCGGTGTGCGGCACCGCTTTGGCGACCGACCATCCCCGTAGCCCGTCGGCACCTGTCCCGCGGATGAGCGTCCGGCCGAACATGACCGTCCTGCTCAGCGGGATCCGCCCGGCCGCCCCGCTGGTCTTCCGCGCGTGGAATGGCGTGCTGGCCGACCTCTGGCAGGCTGAGATCGCACCGGGCGGGCACGGGCGGTATCGCTCGGAAGCGCCGCGCATCGTTGCCGTCCTGGGCGAGCCGCCGTCACCCATGCACCTGTCCTGGGATGGGGCCGAAGCCACCGAGCCCGTGAGGGTCTTCTACGTTCCCGCCGGCGCCGACGTGTCCACACGCTTCACCGGGCCGACGGCGCTGCGGCACCTCGACCTGCATTTCGATCCCGGCGCTCTGGGCGCACGTCTTGCGGCTGCCGGGCGCGAGGGGGCGATGGACCGGCCCGTCTGCCTTTCGGACTGTCCGGTGGCGCTTTCGATCGCCGAACTTCTCGCCGACGAGATACGGAACGGCACGGGCGACCCCCTGACGCTGGATTCGCTGGCCTATGCCCTTGTGGGCAAGGTTTTCGGTCGCGCGGAGCCGATCAGCCTTTCCGCGCGGGGCGGGCTGCCCGAGTGGCAGCTTGCGGCGCTGGACAGGTTCCTGCGATCAGAACTGCACCGTCGGGTGGCGGTGGCCGAAATGGCGGCAGTCGTCGGCCTTTCGGAAAGCTGGTTCGCCCATGCCTACCGACAGAGCCGCGGAGAGACCCCTCATCGGGCACTTCAACGGATGCGCGTCGAAGCCGCCATGACCCATCTTTCCCGGGCCGAGCCGACATTGGCCGAAGTCTCGACCATGGTGGGCTTTGCCGATCAGGCGCATTTCACCCGCGCCTTCCGGACGATCACGGGCCGGACGCCCGGCGCATGGCGGAAATCGGCTTTGCAGCAGGATTGCGCAAAAGCCGACTGTTTCAGTCAAGACATCCACGGCTGACCGCTGCAACACGGGCGGGAACATCGGCCTCCCTCGCGGGGGGCTGCCGCCACGTGGAATCGAGGGACCCAGAATGAAAAGAACCACGCCGCTCGCCATCGTCCTAGCGGGAACCACCGCCCTCGCCACGCCGGTTCTGGCACAGGAACAGGCGTTGAGCCTGGGCGAGATCGTCTTCGAGGTGCAGGGCGCCGAGCCCGTGGGCGACGTCGCGGCCCCCTTCACCCTGTCCGGCGTCAAGACCGCCACTCCGATCACCGAAGTGCCGCAATCGGTCAGCGTGATCGGCCGCGAGACCTTCGAAGAGCAGCACCCGAACAAGGTGGACGAGGTGCTGCGCGACGTGGCGGGCGTGCAAAGCCAGCTCTACGGCTACGACAGCGACACAAACTGGTTCTACATCCGCGGGTTCAACTCGTTCGACACGGGCGCCTTCCTCGACGGGTTGTCGCTGTTTTCCTATGGGTTCGGCACGTTCTACATCGACCCCTTCCTGCTCGAGCGGATCGAGGTGCTGAAGGGTCCGGCCTCGATGCTCTACGGGGCCTCTTCGCCGGGTGGCATCGTCAACTACGTGTCGAAGCTGCCCGACGGCAGCGAGGGCAGCTCGATCACCACCGGGGCCGACACCGAGGGGCGGGCCTGGGTGTCGGGCGAGGCGGCGGGCGTCATGGGCGACGACCTGTCCTACCGCTTCGGCGCCAAGATCACCCGGCAGGACGGGCACGGCATGTTTGAGGAAGGCTACGAGGGCGTCCTGTTCGCGGGCGCCACGAAGGCCTTCGACGACGGCAGCCGCCTGACGCTGCACCTGTCGCATACCGACATGGACGAAAGCCACGTGGGCGGGCAGTTTCTGCCGATCTACGGCACCGAATACGAAGCGCCGTTCGGCTATTTCGACGACTACTTCAATGCCGGTGACCCCGAGTCGGACGAGTACGACCGCAGCCAGACCATCGCCACGGGCATCTACCGCACGACCGTCGGCGGCTGGGAGCTGACCGACACGTTCCGCCTGGGCCGCGCGGATGTGGAAGAGACGTATCTTTACGCGAACGGCTTCACCTCGGGGCAGGTGCCAACCGAGAATGCCGATGTCAGTCGGATCGTCTTCGCCCATGACAGCGAAGCGACCATCGCCCAGAACGATCTGCGCCTGACGCGCGAGGTTGTGACAGGTGCCGTCACCCACGACGTTCTCCTCGGCCTCGACATGCGGCGCTATAGCTTGGACGAGACGCAATTCTCGTCCGAGGGCTTTGCAAGGGGAACGGCGCTTGATCCCGCGGATCCGGAATATGGTGCCGATCAGCCGGCACTCACCAACGCGTATATCGACGGGGTCCGCACGCAAGAGCAGGTCGGCCTCTACGCACAGGACCAGCTTCGCTTCGGCAACTGGATCACCACGCTGAACGCCCGCTACGACTGGGTGTGGTCCGACTTCGACAACAGGATTGGCGTTGATCTGGACCGCAAGGACGAGGCGTTCAGCGGGCGCGTCGCGTTGGCCTACGACTTCGGCAGCGTGACGCCCTACGTGACGGCGGGCACATACTTCAACCCGCAGTCGCTGGACGTCGCGGTGGCCGAGGACGCCGATCCCGAAACTGGGCGGCAGGTCGAGGTCGGGGTGAAATGGCAGCCGAACGAGTACTCGCTGGTAACGCTCGCGGCCTTCGACATCGTGCGCGAGGACGTGTCCCAGACCTTCGTGAACGGCGGCTTCTTCGATCCGCAGATCCTGGGCGAGGTCCGCTCCCGCGGAGTCGAGGTCGAGGCCGACCTGAGCCTGTCCGAGCAATTCAACCTGCGCGCTGCCTACACGGCCATGGATGTCGAGATCGCAGAGTTCGACGGAGCCCCCGCCACCGTCGGCAAGACGCCGCAATCCGTGATCGAGACGCTCGGCTCCGTGGAGTTGGCCTACGCGCCCTTGGCAGTCCAGGGCCTCGAGCTGCGCTTGGGCGCACGCTACCTTGGCGACAGCTGGGCTGACAATGACAACACCCTCGCGGTCGGCGATACGGTGCTGTTCGATGCCGGAATGAGCTGGGACTTCGCCGCCGACTGGACCGCCGATGTGAACGTCACCAACCTGGCGGACGAGCGCTACACCGCAAGTTGCCGGACCGACTTCGGCACTTCGTCGTGCTGGCAGGGCGAGGGGCGCGTCGCGTCCTTCGCGGTCACCCGCTCTTTCTGAGCCGCGCCATCGTGGGCGCTCCCACTACGGGAGCGCCCGCTTTCCCCTTCGTCAGGGGGCAGTTCAGGCAGACCGCCCCCGAGACCGCCAGATACCTGCAGCACCCGCCCCGACGCGCGACACCGTCCGCGTCGAAGACCAGCTGCCGGTTCGCGAAGGGCGCGCCGTAGGCGGTCAGGATCTCGCGGCCACGTTCCATGTCTCCGTTCTGCGACCACCCCCAGGCCAGCCCGTCGCCGGCCAGCCGCCAGCACGCACGCGGCGCCAGCGGCCCGGCATAGGCAAGCGCATTGACCGCAGGCGCCATGACGCGTGCCAGCGCGACCGCAGCCGCCGGTGGGGATACCGGCCCCTCGGCCAGGTCGTCCGCGTCCAGCGTGATCCCCAAATACCCCTCGTCCCCGAGCGCGGCCATCAGCGGCATCGACCGGGCATCGGCCGACGCCAGCGACCGGCCCGCGGCATCCTGTGCGACCAGCCAGGGCCCGACCACATGGGCCAGCACGTTCATCACCCAGGCTGCGTGGTCGCGCGAACCCATCGCAGGCATGGCGCGCGCGTTCAGCGCCACCAGCTTGTCGACGACCTCGGCCGTTCGGGACAGGGCGAAGCGCAGGGTCACTCGGTCACGACCGGTCCTTCGCCCGCCCGCGCGGCCTCGATCGCCGGGACCAGCTGGTCGAGCGCGTAGGGCAGGCTGAGCAGCGAGGCATGGGACAGGGCGCCGGCAGTCAGTTCGCCGGCCATGACCTCGTGCCCGTTTTCCGCCGCATCGAGGAAACGGCGCGTCACCAGCGCGTCGACGGCCGAAAAGTCGCCGTCGGTGGACAGCCAGATCAACAGGTCCGCGTCGAGGATCGGCAGCGCCTCTTCCCCGAGCGTAACCGCGAAGGCATTGGCCGACGTCGCCGCGTCGTCGATGCCCTGCGGCGTCTCGAATCCCATCCGGGACAGCAGCTGCGGCCGGATATCGGCCGAGGTATAGGCACTCGGCGATCCGCTGAACGCATTGGCGACCGTGGCGGTCAGGCCGTCCCATTCGGGATGGGCCTCGGCAATTGCATCCAGGCGATCGCGGATCGCGTTTACCTGCGCCTCTGCCTCGTCCTCCTCGCCGACTGCGCGGCCGGCGATCAGGGCCCGCTCGTCCCAGGGAAGCTCGTAATCGCCGATGCCCTCGGGCACGGCGACGACGGGGGCGATGCGCGACAGCTGGGTATAGTCGTCGGCGGTGATGCCCGACCACAACGCGAGGATCACGTCGGGATCGCTGGCCGCCACCGCCTCGTAGTCGATCTCGCCCCGCAGGACGACCGGATCGCTGGTCAGAAGATCCGATGCCCAGGGCCATAGCGGCCCCTCGAAATCGCCATACCAGTAGCGTATTGCAACGGGCTGCACCCCGAGAGCAAGCAGGTCGTCCGCGCCCGAGAAGTCGAGGCTCGCGACACGCTCGGGCGCTCTCTCGATCACGCTCTCGCCGAACTTGTGCGGGACCGTCAGCGGAAACTCCTGCGCGGCGGCGGGGATGGCCAGAACGAAGGGCAGGGCGGTCAAGATGCGGGGGATCATGGCGTGCTCCCGTGTTTGCGAAGGATGAGAAGGGCGAAGAGCGGCGCGCCCATCAGCGCCGCGACGAGGCCGGCGGGCACCTGGACGGGGCCGGCCAGCGTGCGCCCGGCAAGGTCGGCCCCACCGGTCAGCAGCGCGCCGGTGACCCACGACAGCGCAAGGTGGAGACCCGGTCCGGCGGGGGCGAGGCGGGCGGCGATGTGGGGCGACAGCAGGCCGATGAACGCGATCGGCCCGACCACGGCGACCGACCCCGCCGCCATCGCCACCGCCGCAAAAAGCAGCGCCAGCCGCGCGCGTCCCGCCCGGTGCCCCAGCGTGGTGGCCAGATCATCCCCGAGCCGCATCGCCGCCAGCGGGCGCATGGCGGCGACCGCGACAGGCACGGCGGCAAGGCTGCACCAGGCCAGAAGGCGCACGTCGCTCCATCCCGACGCGCGGACCGACCCGGCAAGCCAGGCCAGCGCGGCATGGGCCTCCGAGAGGCCGCCATAGGTAAGGATCGCTGTGGTCATCGCCGCAAGGAATGCGGCCATCCCGACGCCGATCAGCAGGAACCGGATCGACTGGCCCGAGGACAGCGACAGGATCACGGCAGCCACCGCCAGCCCCCCCGCGAACGCTGCGGGCATGGTCCAGGCGGCGCCATCCGGTGCCAGCACCGTCAGCGCAACCACGGCAAGCCCCGCGCCCTGGCTGACCCCCACCAGCGCCGGATCGGCCAGCGGGTTGCGCGTCGCCCCCTGCAGAAGCGCGCCCGACAGCGCCAGCAGCCCTCCGGCCATCAGGCCGACCAGCGCGCGGGGCAGGCGGAACTCTCCGGCGACCAGCGCGGCCCGGTCCGTCGGCGTGCCGACCAGCACCGACAGCGCATCGCCCGCCGCCAACGGAATCCGGCCGGCCATGAGGCTGCCAAGGAACAGCAGGGCCACGGCGCAAGACAGACCCACCAGGGCCAGCACCGCCGGGGCGGGCGCCTCGACGGCCACCCGTCCGCCAAGGGCCGAGGCGCGCAACACCCTCATGCTCGAAGCCGGACGAGGGCGATGAAGACAGGCGCGCCAAGGATCGCCGTCAGGATCCCGGTCGAAATTTCGGACGGCGAAAGAACAATGCGCGCCAGCGTGTCGACGCCCAGAAGATACGCCGCGCCGAGGCCCATCGAGACCGGCACGACCCGCGCGTAATCCGTGCCGACCAGCAGCCGCGCGGCATGGGGCACGGTCAGCCCGACGAAGGCGAGCGGCCCGGCCACCGCGACCCCGACGGCGGTCAGCGCGACGACCGCGGCGATCGCCGCCGCGCGCAACCGTGCCACGCTCAGGCCCAGCCCCGTCGCCGCCTCGTCCCCCATCGCCAGTGCCGTCAGTCGCGGCCCGATGAACAGAGCGGCTCCGAACCCGCACAGGACCCAGGGCAGCACCGTCAGGATCACCGTCATCCGAAGCCCCGCGAGCGAGCCCGAGAGCCAGATCCGCAGCTCCTCAAAGCCGCGCTCGTCCAGCAGGTTCAGAAGCGTCGTCAGCGCGACGAGGAACGCCGTCACCGCGGCGCCCGCCAGCACCGGCGTCAGCTCGCTGCCGCTGCGGGCGAGCGTCGTCAGCGCCCAGACCATGGCCGCGCCCGCGACGGCGCCGAGCGCGGCGAGGAAGGGCAGCGCCGCCACGCCGCCGAGGCCCGGCACGGACTGCCCCGCCACCACCGCCAATGCGGCCCCGGCCAGAAGCCCGAAGAGACCCGGCTCGGCCAACGGATTACGCGTGACGCCCTGCATCAGCGCGCCCGCAACGCCCAAGCCGGCGCCCGCGATGGCGGCGCCCAGTGTGCGGGGCAGGCGGATCTCGCGGATCACGACGGTCTCGAACGACTCGCCCGGCATCGCGAGGGCGTGCAGCACCGTCTCCCACGGGATCGACTGCGCGCCGGCGGACAGGTGCCAGAGCGCGGCGGCGAGCGGCAGGGCGATCAGGATGGCGGGAAGGGGCAGGTGCCTCATGCCGCGACGCCGGTGCGGGGCAGGCAGACGGGCCGCCCGGTCTCGGGGTCGGGCATCACCCGCGCGTCGAGGCCGAAGACCCCCGACAGCGCCTCGGGCGTCAGAACCTCGGTCGGCGCGCCTTGGCACGCGATCCGGCCGTCCTTCATCATCACGATGTGGTCGGCGAAGGCGGCGGCCAGGTTCAGCTCGTGCAGGACGACCAGCACCGTCCGTCCCGACAGCGCGAGGTCGGATAGCAGCCGCATGATCCCGATCTGGACGGCCAGGTCCAGGTAGGTCGTCGGCTCGTCCAGCAGGAGGATCCCTGTCTCTTGCGCCAGGGTCATGGCGATCCAGACCCGCTGGCGCTGGCCGCCCGACAGCGCCTCGACGCGCGCATCCGCCAGACCCGTGACGTCCGCCTGCTCCATGGAGCGGGCTATGGCCGCGTCGTCATCGCGCGACCATTGGCGGATCAGCCCGCGATGGGGATGCCGGCCCTGGGCAACCAGGTCCCGGACGCGCATTCCGTCGGGCGTCAGGGGGGACTGGGGCAGCATCGCCATGCGCTGCGCGACCGCGCGGGGCGACAGCCGGTCGGTCCGTTCGTCGCCAAGGGATACGGTGCCGGCCTCGGCCCGCAGGATCCGCGAGACGGTCTTGAGAAGCGTCGACTTCCCGCAGCCGTTCGGGCCGATCAGGGCGGTCATCTTCCCCGGCTCGACGGTCAGCGAGACGTCGTCCAGCACCAGACGCCCCCCGCGCCGGACGCAGAGGTCGTTGATCGTGACGGTCTCGCCCCGGGGCATCTCGGTCATCGCATCGCGCAATTCAGATCAAAACACTCGGCTACCCGTCTGACAGACGGGGCTGGTGTCGGCAAGCTCAGGCAGCGCTCAGCCGCGCATAGGCCCCCGCCTTTTCAAGCAATGCCTTGTGAGACCCGATTTCGACGATATGCCCGTCCTCCATCACCGCAATGCGGTCGGCGTCGCGGATCGTGCCCAGCCGGTGCGCGATGACCAGCGTGGTCCGGCCGCGGGTCAGCTCGGTCAGGGCCTGCTGGATGCGGCGCTCGGTTTCGGTGTCGAGCGCAGACGTCGCCTCGTCCAGGATCAGGATCGGCGGGTTCTTGAGGAAGATCCGCGCGATGGCGACGCGCTGCTTCTGCCCGCCCGACAGGGTTACCCCCCGCTCGCCCACCACCGTATCCAGCCCCTCGGGAAGGGCTTCGATCACCTCGCCCAAGCGGGCGCGGCGGGCGGCCTCGAGGATCTCGTCCTCGGTCGCGCCGAGGCGGCCATAGCCGATGTTCTCGCGCAGGGTTCCGCCGAACAGGAACACGTCCTGGCTGACGATCCCGACCTGCCGGCGGAGCGAGCGCAAGGTCATGTCGGCCACGTCCATCCCGTCGATGGTGATGCGACCCCGCTGCGGGTCGTAGAAGCGCGGCACCAGCGCCAGAAGCGAGGTCTTGCCGGCGCCCGATGGGCCGACCAGCGCCAGCGTCTCGCCCGCGGCGACGTCGAGGCTCACGTCCTTCAGGATCGGGCGATCTGGCGCGTAGCCGAAGGTCACGCCCTCGAACCGGATCGCGCCGGTCAGGGACGGGGCGTCGGCGGCATCGGCGCGGTCCTCGATGTCGGGGCGCGTCTCCATCAATTCGATGTAGCGGCGGAAGCCGGCGATGCCGCGGGGGTAGAGCTCGATCACAGCGGCGATCTTCTCGATCGGGCGGAAGAACAGGGTCACCAGCAACAGGAACGCGACGTAGCCGCCGGTGGTGAGCGAACCGTCCAGAACGAAAGCCGCGCCCGCCACCATCACGGCGACCTGCACCAGCCGCATCCCCATGTAGTTGAGTGTCGATGAGGCGGCCATGACCCTGTATGCGGCCAGCTTCGTGTCGCGATACTTGGCGTTGTCGCGGGCGAAGAGGTCGGCCTCGTGCGCCTCGTTCGCGAAGGCCTGAACCACGCGGATGCCGCCCACGTTCTCTTCCAGGCGGACGTTGAAATCGGCGACGCGGGCATAGATCGACCGCCATGTCCGGGTCATGCGGCCCCCGAAGACGAAGACCACGGCCGCGCAGGCCGGCACGATGGCAAGGGTGATCAGCGCAAGCTGCACGTCGATCGCCAGCATCATGATGAAGGCGCCGACGAAGGTCATCACGGCGACGAACAGGTCCTCGGGGCCGTGATGCGCGACCTCTCCGATTTCTTCGAGGTCGCGGGTCACGCGGGCGACCAGCTTACCGGTGCGAACCTTGTCGAAATACGAGAACGACAGCCGCTGAAGCTGGTCGAAGGCGCGGCGGCGCATCTCGGTCTCGATGTTGATGCCGAGCATGTGGCCCCAGTAGATCACGACCGCCATCAGGCCGGTGTTCAGCGCGTAGATCAGCAGCAGACCCACGGCGGACACGACAGTCAGCGCCAGATCGCCCCGGGGCAGCAGCACGTCGATGAAGAGCTTGATGGCAAGCGGGAACGACAGCTCCAGCAGCCCCGACAGGACGGCGCTTCCGAAATCGAGCCAGAAAAGCTTGCGCCACGGGCGGTAATAGGACGCGAAGGCGCGCAGCATCAGGCGACCTGCCGGTCGGCCTGCGGCGCGGGCTGTCGGTGATCGCGGTGCGTTGGTCGCATCTCAGTATTTCCGAGGTCACGTGTCGGGATCGTCCTTGGGCGACCGGCTCGCGTTTGTCCAGCACCAGCGGGCGCGAGGTCAGGCCTCGGGCACCCGCTGCCGCGCCGAGACCCAGGCGGCGATCAGGACGAGGCAACTGACAAGGACGATCACCAGCGTCGCCAGCGCGTTGACCTCGGGGCTGACTCCCAGCCGTACCTTCGAGAATATCACCATCGGCAGCGTGGACGATCCCGGTCCAGCCACGAAGCTTGCGATCACCACGTCGTCGAGGCTGAGCGTGAAGGCCAGGAGCCAGGCCGAGACCAGCGCGGGCGCAAGGGCGGGCAGGGTGACGTCGAAGAACACGCGCAGGGGCCCTGCGCCCAGATCCTGCGCCGCATCCTCGACCGCGCGGTCGAGCGTGACCATCCGCGCCTCGATCACCACGGTCGCGAAGGCGGCGCCGAAGGTGGCGTGGGCGATCACGATGGTCAGAAGGCCGCGCCCCCCGGGCCAGCCGATCAGGCCCTCCATCGCGACGAAGAGCAGAAGCAGCGACAGCCCGATGATGACCTCGGGCATGACCAGCGGCGCCGTCACCAGCCCGCCAAGCACCGCCCGACCTCTGCCGCCCCGCACGAGGACCAGCGCGGCCAGTGTGCCAAGCACCGTGGCGATCGAGGCCGACAGGAACGCGACCTTCAGGCTGATCCACGCCGCCCCGATGATCTGAGGGTCGGACAGAAGCTCGCCGTACCATTTCAGGGAAAAGCCGCTCCAGACCGTGACGAGGCGGCTTTCGTTGAAGCTGTAGATGACGAGGCTGAGGATCGGGGCGTAGAGGAACAGGAAGCCCGCGACGACCACGATGCGCAGCGCGACAGGGCTTCTCATGCCTTTTCCGCCCGGCTCTGGATGCGGCGCAGGAGCGCGATGGGAAGCGCCAGGACCAGGACCATGACGATGGCCACGGCCGAGGCGACGGGCCAGTCGCGGTTGAGGAAGAACTCGTTCCACAACACCGTGCCGATCATCAGCGTGTCGGGGCCACCAAGAAGCGCCGGGATCACGTATTCTCCGACCGCCGGGATGAAGACCAGCATGGAGCCGGCCAGCACTCCCGGCATCGACAGCGGCAGGGTGACGGTCGCGAAGGTCGTCAGCGGCCTCGCGCCAAGATCGGCCGATGCCTCCAACAGGTCCCCGTCGAGGCGGGACAGGGTCGCATAAAGCGGCAGGATCATGAAGGGCAGGTAGGTGTAGACGATGCCGAGGTAGACGGCGATGTCGGTCTGCAGGATCACCAGCGGCTGATCGATCAGGCCCAGCGACATCAGCGCGTTGTTCAGCACCCCGTTGGCCTTGAGAATCCCGATCCACGCATAGACGCGCAGCAGGAACGAGGTCCAGAATGGCAGGATCACCAGCATCAGCAGGATGTTGCGCCGCCCCTCGGGCGCGCGCGCGATGGCGTAGGCCATCGGGTAGCCGATCAGCAGCGTCACCAGGGTCGAGATCGCTGCGATCCGCACCGAGGACAGGTAGGACACGAGGTAGAGCGGATCCTCGGTCAGGAAGATGTAGTTCCCGAGGTTGATCGCGATGGTCAGGACGCCGTCCGCCCACTCCCACAGCGGCAGGTAGGGCGGCATGGCGATGGCCGGCTCGCTGAACGAGATCTTCAGCAGCACCGCGAAGGGGATGACGAAGAACAGCCCCAGCCACAGGAAGGGGACGAGGGGGACGAGCCGCCTCACGAGGCAAGCACCACGGCGGACTGGCCGGAGAAGCCCAGGTGGACGCGGTCGCCCTGCGCGATCGCCTCGGCCTCGCCCCGCTCGCGGTTCGAGCGGCTGACGCGGACCGATTTCCCGCTGTCGAGCCGGACGAGGAAAATGGACGCCGCGCCTTGATAGACGAGGGTCTCGACCGTGCCGATCAGGCGGTTCTCGACACCCTCGGGCGGGGTGCGGCCGATGACGATCTTCTCGGGGCGCAGGGCGACGGCGACCGACTGCCCGACCGAGCCGGTGACGGCGTGGGGAATGCGGATCGGACCGCCGGCCTCGGGGCTGTCGATCACGGCGTCGGTCGGGCGATCCTCGGTCAGGGTGCCATCGAACAGGGTCACGGTGCCGATGAAATCCGCGACAAAGCGCGATTGCGGGAACTCGTAGACCTCGTGCGGGGTGCCGACCTGCACGATCCGCCCCTCGCGCATGATGCCCAGCCGGTCGCCAAGGGTCATCGCCTCGTCCTGGTCGTGGGTCACGACGATGAAGGTGATCCCCAGCGTCTCCTGGATCTTCTTCAGCTCGAGCTGCGTCTCTTCGCGCAGCTTGCGGTCCAGCGCGCCCAGTGGCTCGTCCAGCAGCAGCAGCTTGGGCCGCCTTGCCAGCGCACGGGCCAACGCCACCCGTTGCCGTTGGCCGCCCGAAAGCTGGTGGGGTTTGCGGGCGGCAAACCGCTCCATCTGCACAAGCGCCAGCATCTCGGTCACGCGAGTGGCGATCTCGGCGCGGGGCAGGCCCGCGCGGCGCAACCCGTAAGAGACGTTCTTCTCGACGCTCATGTGGGGAAACAGCGCGTAGGATTGGAACATCATGTTCGTGTCGCGCTGGTGGGGCGGCACGTTTGCAAGGTCCTGCCCGTCAAGCGCGATGCGCCCGGCGCTCGGCGCCTCGAACCCCGCGAGCATCCGCAACAGGGTGGACTTGCCGCAGCCCGATCCGCCCAGAAGGCAGAACAGCTCGCCGCGGCGGATGTCGAGGGACACGTCGTCCACGGCATAGGTGGCGCCGAAGGACTTGGTGACGTTCTCGATACAAAGGAGGGGGGTGTCTGTCATGGGGGTGTCCGGGCCGCCGGAGCGGCCCGATCTGCCTCAGCGGCCGGTCTTCAGCGTGGTCCACGCCCGGGTCAGCGACCTGTCGTAACGAGCACTGTGGGGCTTGGCCGAATACATCTTGGTCAGCGTCGCCTCTGGCGGGTAGATGCCGGGATCGTTGCGCACTTCCTCGGACACCAGCGGCGTCGCCGCCTTATTGGCGTTGGCGTAGAACACCGCGTCCGACACCGCCGCCGTCACCTCGGGGCGCAGGAAGTAGTCGATGAAGGCATAGGCTGCGTCCGGGTGCGGCGCATCGGCGGGGATCGCCAGCATGTCGAAGCCAAGAAGCGCGCCTTCCTCGGGGATGACATAGCGGATCTCGATCCCGTTGCCGGACTCGGCGGCGCGGTCCTTGGCTTGGAGGATGTCGCCCGAATAGCCGACCGCAAGGCAGATGTCGCCGTTCGCCAGGTCGTTGATATATTGCGACGAGTGGAAGTAGCGGATGTGCGGCCGGATCTCCGACAGCAGCGCCATCGCCTGATCCAGATCGCCCGCATCCTCCGACGTGGGATCGAGGCCAAGGTAGTTCAGCGCGGCGGCCGTGATCTCGGACGGGCTGTCGAGCAGCGCAATGCCGCAATCGGCCAGCTTCTCGGCATTGGCGGGGTCGAAGACCAGCGACCAGCTGTCGAGATTTGCGTCTTCGCCCAGCCGTTCGGTGACGGCGGCGACATCGTAGCCCGGCCCGACCGAGTACATCATCCACGGGATGCCGAAGGCGTTGCCGGGATCGTTCGCCTCGATGATGCGCATGATCTCGGGGTCGAGGTTGCCGTAGTTGTCCAGCTTAGACTTGTCGATCTCCTGGAAGACGCCGGCCTGCGCCTGCCGCGCCATGAATTCGAGCGACGGCACGACAAGGTCGTAGCCGGTCGAGCCGGCGAGCAGCTTGGCCTCGACCACCTCGTTCGAGTCGAAGACGTCGTAGTTGACGCTCGTGCCGGTCTCGTCCTGGAAGCCGGGGATCGTGTCCTCGGCGATGTAGTCGGACCAGTTGTAGAAGTTCAGCGTCTCTTGCGCCTGCGCCGTCAGGGGCAGGGTCAGCAGCAGGGCAGTCAGGGTCGTGCGGCTCATGGCAGGCTCCATGCGGGGGGTGAAGTCAGACGCCCAGTCGGTCGCGCGCGGCATACCACCACGAGCCGAGGACGGAGTAGGGAACGCGGAAGGTCCGGCCGCCGGGGAAGGGCAGCCAGGGCAGGTTCGCGAACATGTCGAAGCGCGACAGATCGCCGTGGATCGCTTCGCCCAGGATGCGCCCGAAGAGGTGCGAGCCCGAGACGCCGTGACCCGAATAGCCGTGGGCGAAATAGGTGGACGTCCCGATCCGGCCCATCTGGGGCACGCGGGTGAACGAGAGGGCGAAGTTGCCCGACCAGGCATGCTCGATCGCCGTATCCTTCAGCGACGGGAACACCCGCTCCATCGAGCGGACGAGCTTGCGCTTGATGTCCTTGGGATCCGTGCCGCCATAGACGCTGCCGCCCCCGAAGAGCAGCCGGTGATCGGCCGACATGCGGTAATAGTCGAGGATATAGCGCACGTCCTCGACGCAGGTGTCGGCGGGCATCAGCGCGCGGGCGCGCTCGGCACCCAGCGGCTCCGTCGCCATGACTTGGGTGGAAACCGGCATCACCCGCCATTCCAGCCCCGGCACCACCCCCTTGAGGTAAGCGTTGCCGCACAGGACCAGCGTGCGCGCCTCGATCTCGCCGCCCTCGGTGCGGAGCACGGGGCGGGGGGCGTCGGTATCGGCGAAGATCACCGGCGACATCTCATGGATCGTGCCGCCGAGGCTTTCGACAGCCGCGGCCTCGCCGAGGGCGAGGTTCAGCGGGTGCATGTGTCCACCCTTGGTGTCGATCATCCCGCCGCAGTAGAGGTCGGTCGTCGCGTGCTCGCGCATCTCGTCCCGGCCCAGCATCTGCAGGCTGTTCAGTCCGTAGGAGGCCCAGAGGTCGCGCTTTTCGCGCAACTCGCGCATGTGGCGGTCGTTGAAGGCGGCGAAGACGTTGCCCTCCTTCAGGTCGCAGTCGATCCCGTAGCGCGCGACCCGGTCGCGGATGATCTCGCCGCCTTCCATGAACAGCGCGGCGACCTTCTGCGCGACCTCGTTCCCAAAGCGGCGGCGGAAGACGTGCAGCCCCGCGTTCAACCCGTTGACGATCTGCCCGCCGTTCCGGCCCGAGGCACCCCAGCCGATCCGGGCGCCCTCGATCAGCGTCACGGAATGGCCCTGCTCCAGCAGCGTGATCGCGGTGGAGAGGCCCGAATAGCCACCGCCGACGACGCAGATATCGACCTCGTGCCGCCCTTCCAGCCGCGGGCGCAGCGGGGCGGGGTTGGCCGAGGCGGCGTAGTAGCTGTCGGGATACGCGCCCGAGCCGGCGTAGGGATGCGCGAACATGTCCATCAGACGGCCTCCAGGTAGGAGTGGTATTCGAAGTCGGTCACGTGCCGGGTGAAGCGGCCGAGCTCCTGCCGCTTGCATTGCTCGAACATCCGCCTCAGACGGCCCGCGAAAATACGCTCGCCATGTTCTCCCCGCGCGAAGGCGTCGATGGCCGAGGCCCAGTCGGGGGGCAGCCGGTCGAGCCGCATGGAATAGGCATCCCCGGTGACGGGTTCGGGGGGTGCCCATTCCTCTTCGATGCCCAGAAGCATGCCGCCGAGGATCGCGGTGAGGACGAGGTAGGGATTGGCATCCGCGCCCGCGACGCGGTGCTCGATCCGGCGGGCGGCGTGGTCGCCGCCGGGAATGCGGATCGCAACGGTGCGATTTTCATAGCCCCAGGCGACGGAGGCGGGCGCGTGGGCGCCAGGAAGGAGGCGGCGGTAAGAGTTCTCGTGAGGGGCGAAGATCAGCCCCAGTTCCGGCATCGTGCGCAGAAGGCCCGACACCGCGTTTCGCAGCAGCGGCGTGCCTTCGGGGCCGCCATCGTCGAAGAGGTTCCGCCCCTCGGCGTCGATCAGCGAGATGTGGGCGTGCATCCCCGACCCGGCGCGGTCGCCATAGGGCTTGGCCATGAAGGTCGCCGCGAAGCCATGCTTGCGGGCGAGGCCGCGCACGAGCCGCTTGAACAGGACCGCATCATCCGCCGCCTTAAGAGGGTCGGCCAAGTGCTTGAAGTTGATCTCGAACTGGCCCGCGCCGTTCTCGGAAATCGCGCTGTCGGCAGGGATGTCCTGCGCGCGGCAGCCGTCATAGATCTCGTTCAGCAGCGAGTCGAAATGCTGAAGCTCGTCCAGCGACAGCGCGCCGTCGGAATCCAGCCGCTTGCCCGTCACCGGCGAGCGGGGCGGCTGCGGGGCCGCCTTGCTGGGATCCACGATGTAGAACTCTAGCTCGGTCGCGACCACGGGTGTCAGCCCCCGCTCGGCGAAGCGCGCGACGATCGAGGCGAGCGCCCGGCGCGGGTCGCCGGCGAAGGGGCTGCCGTCCTCGTTCAGGGTCCAGAGCTGGACGAAGGCGGTGGGGCGCTCGGTCCAGTTCACGAGGCTCGCGGGGCGGCCTGTGTGTTCGCAGATCCCGTCGGCGTCGCCCGTGTCGAAGACCAGGTCCGACCCTTCCACATCCTCGCCCCAGATATCCATGCCGAGCAGCGACAGCGGCATCCGAAGGCCGCCGTCGCGGACCTTGTCGATCTGGTCCGCGGGCAGGCGCTTGCCGCGCATCACCCCGTTCAGGTCGCAGATGCAGGCGAAGATCGCGTCCACCTCGGGGTGGTCGCTTTTCAGTCGCTCGATCGGCGCCGTCTTGTCCATACGTTCGATTCTCACAATGTGATACCATTCGGTTGCTTGTGATATGTCTTCTGGACTCCTGTCAATCTCCGTG
Organism: Palleronia marisminoris; assembly: GCF_900172315.1. Taxonomy (GTDB): domain Bacteria; phylum Pseudomonadota; class Alphaproteobacteria; order Rhodobacterales; family Rhodobacteraceae; genus Palleronia; species Palleronia marisminoris. The sequence goes on along the minus strand of NZ_FWFV01000001.1, from coordinate 177,849 downwards.
TCACGTCTGGGTCGCGGAAAATATGGGATGCCTCCGAATGCAGCAGACGCCGCTGCCCCCGATCGACCGGACCCCCGCGATGACGGGGCAGGAATACGCGTATCGCCGGCTGCGAAATGCGGTGATGGCCGGCTGGCTGCCGCCAGGTGCGTCGCTGACCATCCGCGGCGTGGCCGAGTTGCTGGAGCTCAGCCCGACCCCGATCCGCGAGGCGTTGCGGCGGCTGAGCTCGGAGAACGCGATCGAGGTGCTGGGGAACCGTCGCCTGCGGGTGCCGGACATGACCCCGGCGCGGTTCGAGGATCTCGTGGCGCTGCGCATCGCGCTCGAGACCCACGCGGGTGCGCGCGCGCTGCCCCATGTATCGGACGTCGTGATCGACGAGATGGCCGAGACCGATGCGCTGATCGGCATGGCGCGCGGGGCAGGGGATCCGGACCGGGTGAGCGCGCTGAACCAGGCGTTCCACCGCAGGCTCTACGAGCTGCCGCCCGATCAGGCCTCGATGCCGCTGATCGAGAGTGTCTGGTTGCAGCTCGGGCCGTTCAACCGGCTGGCGCGCGAGAACCCCGATGCCGTGGGCGTCCGCGACATCCACCCCGCGATCCTCGCGGCGCTCACCAGCCGCGATTGCGACGCTCTGACGGCGGCCATCGCGCACGACATCCGCAGCGCGGTGCCGGAAACGCTTCGGATGTAGGGCGCCGGTGCTCAGGCCGATGCGGCCTCGTCGTTCGACGAGACGGACTTCGACCGTACCCCGCGGGGCGGCACGGGCATCGTCAACGTGACGCTGACGGTGCCGTCTTCCGACGTCGCGGTCAGCCTGCCGCCATGCGCCTTGGCGATCTCGGACGCGATATACAGCCCGAGCCCCAGCCCCGCGCGACCCGAGGCGGCCGAGCCGGCGGGCCCGCGGTTGAACGGCTTGAAGAGCGTGGGCAGGAGATCCTCCGGGATCGGGTCGCCGAGATTTCCGACCGAGAGGACGAAATGCCCGTTCCGCTCGGCGGCCGTCACCGTGACCGGGGCGTCGGGTGCGCCATGCGTGACGGCGTTGCTGAGCAGGTTCGACAGCAGCTGTCCCAGGCGCGCGCGGTCGCAGGGCAGGGAGCCGCAGTCCAGTTCCGACCGGATCTCGCGCCCCGTGGCCGTCTGGATCTCCGAGATCACCTGCTCGAACTCGTCCCGGATATCGGCCTCCGGATCGATCTCGACCGGGATGCCCCCGCCGAGGCGTCCCCGCGTCAGGTCCAGGAGGTCACGGATCAAATCGTCCATGCGCCGCGCGCTCGCGCCGATCCGCTCGACCACCTCTTCGGTCTCGGCGTCGAGCGGCTTGCGCCCTAGGATGCGCACCCCGGCCAGAACCGCGGAAACCGGGTTCCGCAGGTCGTGGCCGAGCATCGCGATGAACTCTTCCCGGAGCCGCCCGAACGACCGCTCGGACCTGAGTTGGCGCCCCTGCTCGGCGAAGGCCCGGTGCGTGTCGAGCTGCGCCGCGATGAGATCCGCGAACAGGGCGAAGGACTCGAGCACCTTTGGCGTGTTCAGGCGTCTCGCCTCCGGATCCAGCCCGCAGAGCGTTCCGAAGAATTCGCCGCTCGTCGTGATGATGGGGACCGAGATGTAGCTCTTGAAGCCGTACTGGCGCGGCGTGGGATGGTTGCGAAAGTTGGGATCGGTGTCGACATCGTCGATCACGACCGTCTTCCTGCAGCCGCGCACCTGGATGCACAGGGTCGAGTCGACGTCGAGCTCGTCGCCGGGCGTCAGCCCGAATTCCAGTCGATCGAGCGATGCGCATGTGACCCACCGATCCGGCGTTACCCGTGCGATCGCAGCGAAGCGGACGCCAGTGAGCGTCGCGGCGGCTTCGAGTATCCGCGACGTCGACTGCAGGCTCAGGACAGCCCTTACGTCGTCGTCCAGCTTTGCATTCTCATCATCCTGCACGGTCATGTTCCGCCGCTTCCACTTCCTCCGGTCCGCATCATATTGGGTTTATGGCCGGATTTCTGCCGCCCCACAACTGCGGGCTGGCGCGCGTCCGTCTCGCGTTTGTTCAATCCACGGCAGGCTGTCCGCGTGAGCCTCGTGCGGCTCACCGTGTCGGAGTCTCGCCCGGAACGAATTCGACACGCACACCGAACAGGTCCTGTGCGGCTGTCGTCAGCCGCGTCTCGGTTTCATGGAAGGCGATGCCCGCTTCCCCGAGAAGCCGCGCCTGCTGGCGCAGGTCGGGAATGGCCACGGCGAACGCCTCGAAAGCTCCGGACCCGTTGCCTTTTGCTGCGCGCAAGCGGCCGGCGCTCCGGAGGGCGAAGGTCAGGCCATCCTCGCCCGAGCCCAGCGCCGCCGCGCCACAGAAGCGGGAAAGGAACCGGGAGTGACGGTTCGGGTCGGACGGCGGGGTAGAAGATCTCGTCCTCCACGTGCTTGCGGATTTCAAGCTCGCCCGCCAGGAGGCGCATCATGTCGCGGCGCTCGGGGTTTTCGGGGTCCATCGCCTCGATCGTTGCGACGAGGCGGCGCAGGATCTGGTGGTGCGTCGCCCTCGACCCCCCCGCAGGCTGAACATAAGGCTTTTCATCTTCAGGTCGTGTCGTAGGCTCATGAGGCTACCGTCACACGTGTGGCATCCGCCCGCGGCGATCAGCGACGGAGCGTTAGGAGGACCAGATGAAATTGAGAGTCACCCTTGCCGTTCTCGGCATGACCGCGTCGGTTGCCTCGGCCCAGGAAGCCGTTCCGCAGGCGTCGAATCAGTGGTTCGCGGACGCGCAGGCCAAGCTCGAGGAGATGCTGCAGCGCGAGCAGATCACCGGGCGCGCCCGGAACGTGATCCTGTTCGTCGCGGACGGTAACGGCGTCGCCACGAACTACGCGACGCGCGTCTTCACCGGACAACAGGACGGCGGATATGGCGACGAGTACGTGCAGCCGCACGAGGATTTCCCCTACCTGGCACTCGTCAAGACCTACACCACCAATGGCCTGACGCCTGACAGCGCGCCGACGGCGGCTGCCTTCAATTCGGGGGTGAAGGCCAAGAACGACGTCATAAACGTGACCGATGCCGTCAATGTCGGGGACTGCGCGGCGGGGGCCGAGGATGAGGTCGCCCTTCTGTCCGAGATCGTGTCGGATGCCGGGAAATCGGTGGGAATCGTCTCGACGGCGCGCATCACCCATGCCACCGGCGCCGCGGTCTATGCCCGCACCGTGTCACGTGACTACGAGGACGACACCTTGGTGCCGGAAGGGTGCGACCAGCCCGACATCGCCGCGCAGCTCGCCTCGCAGATGAATGACGGGGTGATCGACGTCGTGTTCAGCGGGGGCAGGCGGCACTTCCTGCCGGACGGCGAAACCGACGCGGAAGGCGAAGCCGGGAGCCGCGGCGACGGGCGGAACCTGATCGAGGAGATCACCGGCGAGGACGGCACCTACGTGCAGACGCAGGAGGAATTCCAGGAGATCGACACCTCGGGCGTCGAGGGTCCGATCCTCGGCCTCTTCGAGGGCAGTCACATGCTCTACGAAGCCGACCGGGCCAACGAGCCGAGCCTCGCCGAAATGACCGAGGCGGCGATCGAGGTGCTGTCCCGCGACGAGGACGGGTATTACCTCATGGTCGAGGGCGGGCGGGTCGATCACGCCAACCACGCCGGCAACCTTGCGCGGACGGTGCGCGACGGGCGCGCCTTCGCCGAGGCGATCGCGCTGGCCGACGAGATGACGGAAGACTCGGAGACGCTGATCGTCGTCACCGCCGACCACGATCACGCGCTTCAGTTCAATGGCTATTGCGGTCGCGGCTCGGACATCCTCGGACTTTGCATGGGGGTGAACCCGGACGGCATCGAGCACACGGGCGAGCCCAACCTCGCCTCGGACGAATTGCCCTACACCGTGGCCGGATATCTCAACGGGGTCGGGTCGGTGCTCATCGAGCAGGTGGAGGTGGATGACGCCGATATCTCCCAGCCGGTCGATCCCGATACCGGCGCGGCCGCAGGCGATCCGCGCCCGCTCTACCAGGGCTCGCGCCCGATGGTGACCCAGGAGGAGGCGACGGACCTCGACTACATTCAGCAGGCGCTGATACCGATGCCCTCGGAAACGCACTCGGGCACCGATGTCGCGCTTTATGCCAAAGGGCCCTGGGCGCATCTCTTCGACGGCACCATCGAGCAGAACGTGATCTTCCACGTCATGCGCTACGCCACGATGGAAGCCGAAGAGGAGTAAGGCTGCAGGCTGACAGTTGCGCGGCCCGGACATCGTTCGGGCCGCGGGACGTCGCGGACTGACGCGCCTGCGAGATCACGGCCTGCGATCGCCATCGCGCCCAGGGTATTTGCTTCGGACATCACGCCGCTCTGCGCCACCGCAGACGCGGCTTCCGCATTTGACCTTGACCTTCGATAACGCGCGCGCGAACCTATGCCCTGAGCATCAACGGACAACATTCTGTTCTTGTTGCAGAAAGGGAGATATTATGCCTTATTCGATGAAGGGTTTCGCGCTGGCGGGATGGGTTGGTCTTGGCGTCGCGCTGGGTGGTGCAGCGCAGGGCCAGACCGTGCAGATGGCGACGGACCCCAGCTTCGTTCCGTTCGAGATGATGGACAGCGAAACCGGCGAGATGATCGGGTTCGACATGGACATCATCCGTGAACTGGCCGACCGCGTCGGCTTCGAGGTCAACATCAACACGATGGACTTCAACGGGATCATTCCCGCCGTTCAGACCGGCAACTTGGACGGCGCGATCGCGGGCATCACGATCACCGACGAACGCGCCGAGATCGTCGATTTCTCGGACCCCTACTACGACAGCGGTCTGCAGATCCTGGTCGGCGCCGACAATGACGACGTCAAGACGGTCGAGGATCTCGAGGGCCTGACGATCGGCACGAAGATCGGCTCGACCAGCTACGACTACCTGACCGAGAAGTTCGGCGACAGCGCCACGATCACGCCCTATCCGGGCTCGAGCGACATGTACCTGGCCCTCATGGGCGGCAGCGTCGACGCGGTGTTCTACGACGCGCCGAATGTCGGCTATTTCGCCAAGACCCGGGGCGATGGCCGCGTCAAGGTCGTCGGACCGCTCTATGAAGGCCAGCAATACGGCATTGCCTTCTCGAAGGGCAGCGACCTCGTGGAGCCTGTCAACGAGGCGCTCGCGGCCATGCACGAGGACGGAACCTACGACGAGATCTACAGCAACTGGTTCGGCAGCCCGAGCGAGCAGTGAGTTTGGTGTCTTGAACACCGCCCGCGCGTGAGCGACACTGTCGACTGAACACGTCGCCTCTCCGAAGATGACTTCGGGGAGGCGTTTCTTTGCCGCATTGTCATGAGACGGAGTTCATCCTTGAACGGTTCTTTCGATTTCGACTGGCAGGCCGCGCTGGATTCCATCCCGTATCTGCTTGCGGGGGTTCCCTACACGTTGCTGATCGCGTTTGGAGGACTCGCGTTCGGCTTCGTGCTCGGCATGATCTTCGGGCTGCTGCGTCTCAGCCCGACGGCATGGCTGCGTTGGCCCGCCATCGCCTACATCGAGATCTTTCGCGGCACGCCGGTCCTGGTCCAGGTGCTCTTCATCTTCTACGGCCTCCCTCAGTTGCTGGGGGGGCCGATCGACGCCATCACCGCAGGCATCGCGGCCATCGCCGTGAATTCGGGCGCCTACATCTCGGAGATCGTGCGCGGTGGCGTGCAATCCATCGAGCGGGGCCAGCGCGAGGCGGGGCTGTCGCTTGGACTGTCGCGGGCGCAGACGTTCAGGTACATCATCTGGCCGCAGGGCTTTCGGCGGATGATCCCGGCACTGGGCAACCAGGGGATCATCAGCATCAAGGATACGTCGCTTTTCGCCGTCATCGGTGTCGGTGAGCTTGTGAGGCAGGGTCAGATCTACATCGCGACCACGTTCAGGGCGCTGGAAGTCTACCTGATGGTCGCCGTGCTCTACCTCGCGATCACGCTGACGCTTTCGCTGGCGTTGAGGATGCTGGAACGCAGGGGGCTGGTCGGCCAATGAGTGAACGGAAAATCGACGACACCGCCGCGCCCATCGTGCGGATGGAAAAGCTGAACAAGAATTTCGGCGCGTTGCATGTTCTGAAGGATGTCGACCTGTCGGTCGCCCCCGGCGAGGTCGTGGTGATCATCGGTGCCAGCGGCTCGGGGAAGTCGACGCTGATCCGGTGCATCAACGGTCTGGAGGAGTTCCAGAGCGGTCGACTGGAGGTCGACGGAAAGATGCTGGAGCCGCATGGCAAGGCCAGCCAGACCCTCCAGCAGATCCGGACGGAAGTCGGGATGGTCTTCCAGCAGTTCAATCTGTTCCCGCATCTGAGCGTGCTGGACAACATAACGCTCGCGCCCCGCAAGGTGCGAAGCGCAAGCCGTGAAGACGCCAGGGAGACGGCCAAGCGCCTGCTGGACCGTGTCGGCATCGCGGACCAGGCGGACAAGTTCCCGAGCCAGCTTTCGGGCGGCCAGCAGCAACGCGTGGCGCTGGCCCGGGCGCTGGCGATGGAGCCCCGGCTGATGCTCTTCGACGAGCCGACATCGGCACTGGATCCCGAGATGATCGGCGAGGTTCTGGACGCGATGCGGGAATTGGCCCGCGAAGGCATGACCATGGTCATCGTCACGCACGAGATGAGCTTCGCCCGCGAAGTCGCCGACCGGGTCATCTACATTCACGAGGGTGAAATCGTCGAGCAGGGCCGGCCCGCGGATGTCTTCGACAATCCTAGGCGCGAGCGCACCCAGAGCTTCCTCTCGCGGGTGCTCTCCCACTGAAGGGGGTCGCCTGGGCGCTGGCGGAATCCGCCACTCTCACATTTATGCCCTGAAGGTCAGGGCGTCTCGCGCGAGTGGCGCCAACATGTGGTCCACGTCGGCTTCGGGGACTTCCATGGACGCGTGCCGCCATTTCGGCTGCCGGTCCTTGTCGATGATGGCAGCGCGGATGCCTTCGAGGAAATCCCCGTGCTCCATGATCCGGTAACTGACGCGGTATTCCAGTTCGAGCGCGTCGCGGATGGTGAGCGACGGCCCGCGGAGGCGGCGGATCATCTTGAGCGTCACGGCCATGGAAAGCGGCGCGTTCCGTTCCAGCGCCGCCCTGGTCTCTCGCGCGAAGTCCGATCCATCTGCGCGGAGCGCACGCACTATGTCGGCCAGCTCCTTGCCGCCGAAGAACAAGTCGATTTGCGTCTGCCAGTCGACAAGCTTGCCGTGAGGCGCGGCCCGCGCGGCCTCTGCGACGGCACCGGCGTCGCCTGAAGCGATCAGGGCGTCCTTCAGCGCGGGCCATTCCGCTTCGGGCACGAAATGATCGGCGAAACCCGCGTACAGCGCGTCACCCGGTTCCATCCTCGCGGCGGTGAGGCCCAGGTATTCGCCCAGCCGCCCCGGCGCCTGCGCCAGGCGATAGGTCCCGCCCACATCGGGAACGAAACCGATGGAGCATTCCGGCATGGCGATCCGGGCGCTTTCGCCCACGATCCGGTGCGAGCAGTGCCCGCCTAGCCCTACGCCGCCACCCATGACGAACCCGTGCAGGAAGCTGACGATCGGCTTGGGGTACTCGGCGAGCCTGGCGTTCATACGGTACTCGTCGCGCCAGAAACTGCGGCCGTAATCGTAGTCGCCTTCGATACCGCTGCGATACATCTCCGCTATGTCGCCGCCGGCGCAGAACGCCTTCGTCCCCTCGGCGTCGAGGATTACCAGAGCGACCTGCGGGTCTTCGGCCCAGTCATCCAGCGCACGCGCGATTTCGAGGCACATCGCCCAGGTCAGCGCGTTGAGCGCCTCGGGACGGGAAAGGGTGACGCGGCCGACCATTCCTTCCTTGCGGATGTGGATCTCAGGCATGGCCAGACAAACGCAGGCCCTTGGCCCCCGCATCGGCTCGTTTCATCACAGAGGCGATCGCGGGTCGAACTTCGGCGGCCGCTTTTCGGCGAGAGAAGCGAGGCCCTCCTGGACGTCGGGGCCGTTGAAGCCGGTGAATTCGAGCGCCAGCGACGTATCGAAGATGGGGCCGGCCTGCCGCAGCCAGTTGTTCAGCGCGAACTTGGTCCAGCGCAGGGCCGAGGGCGATCCGGCGGCCAACTTCCGCGCGACATCGAGAGCCTTCTCCTGCAACTCGTCAGGTTCGGTGCAGAGCGAGATCAGGCCGATCCGTTCAGCCTCCTCGCCGCTCACCGGCTCGCACAACAACAGGTAGTACTTCGCCTTCGCCAACCCGCAGAGCAAGGGCCAGACAATCGCTGCATGATCACCCGCAGCGACGCCAAGCCGGGTGTGCCCGTCGATAATCCGCGCGTCCTTCGCGGCGATCGAGATGTCCGCCAGCAAACCTGCCACCAGCCCCGCACCCACGGCCGGCCCCGCCATCGCCGAGACCACGGGTTTCGAGCAGTTTATCAAGTTGTAGACCAGGTCGCGCGCTTCCTTCCAGACCCGGGTCAGGGTCTCGAAGTCCTGCGTCATCTCGCGCACGAGGTCGAGGTCGCCGCCGCCGGAGAATGCCTTCCCTGCGCCCCGGATGATCACCGCGTTGACCTGCGGATCCGCGTCGACGTCCCGCCAGATCCGCACCAGTTCACCGTGCATGATCGCGTCGGCCGCATTCAGGCGCCCGGGGTTCTCCATCGTCACCCGCAGGACGCGCTCTGCCGGCCAGTCGAACTTGAGCCGCTCGTAGTCTTCGTAGCGAGTGGTCATTCTCGTCTCCGTATCACCCCAGGACCAGGTCGAATGAGCGGCTGGTGCTAGGTTCCAAGATATGCGTCGCGGATGCGGGGATCGGTGAGCAGATTGCGGGCCATGCCCGAAATGATCACCTGGCCCGTCTCCATGACATAGGCGCGGTCGGCGAGACCGAGGGCCGCGCGGGCGTTCTGCTCGACCAGCAGGATGGTCATCCCGCGATCCCTCAGTGTCTTCAGCGTATCGAAGATCTGCTTGGTCAGCAGCGGGGCGAGGCCCATGGACGGCTCGTCGAGCAGCAGGCAGGAGGGGCGGGCCATCAGCGCCCGCGCGATGGCGAGCATCTGCTGTTGACCGCCGGACAGCCCGCCCGCGGGCAGGTGGCGCTTCTCTTCCAGGATCGGGAACATCGCGTAGCTCTCGGCCATGTCCGACCGAACGCCCCTGGAAGAGCGGGAATAGGCCCCGAGGCGGAGGTTCTCTTCCACCGAGAGGTTGGTGAAGATCTGGCGCCCTTCGGGAGACTGCGTCAGGCCAAGCGCCGCCCGGCCGTGCGCTGCCGCCGTCAGGGGCGCGCCGCGAAAGATCACCCGGCCGCCCGACACCGGCTGGATGCCCGACAGGCAGCGCAAGAGCGTCGTCTTGCCGGCGCCGTTCGCACCGACGACGGTGACGATCTCGCCCTCGGCGACCTCCAGATCGACGCCATGAAGAACTTCGATCCGGCCGTAGCACGATTTCAGCCCCTCAACCGTCAGCATGGGCGTCGTCCTCTTCTTCCGCGCCGAGATAGGCCGCGATCACCTCGGGATTGCGTGAGACTTCGGCCGGCGGACCTTCCGCGATCTTCCGTCCGCGATCGAGCACGATGACGTGGTTCGAGATTTTCATGACGAGCTTCATGTCGTGCTCGACCAGCAGGATCGCGACGCCCTCGCGGGCCAGTTCGGCGATCAGGGCGTCGATCTCTTCGGTCTCGACCGCGTTGCAGCCGGCGGCAGGTTCGTCCAGCAGCAGGATGCGCGGATCCACCGCCAGCGCACGCGCGATCTCGAGGCGTTTGAGCCGCCCGTAGGAAAGGTTGCCGGCCTCTTCATTGGCGAGATCGGCCAGGCCCACCCGGTCGAGCAGCGCCATGGCGCCGTCCCGGGCGACCCGCGCGCGGCGATGGACCGAGGGCAAGCTCAGCATGTCGGCGAGGATCGATCCCCGTTCGCGCAGGTGGAACCCGGCCACGGCGTTGTCCAGCACCGACATCTCCTGGAAGATCTGCAGGTTCTGGAACGTGCGCGACAGGCCGAGCGCGGCCAGGTGATGCGGCTCGGTCCCTGTCACCTCTTGCCCGTCCAGGTGCACCGAGCCGCGCTGCGGGCGGTAGACCCCCGAGATCATGTTGAACAGGGTCGTCTTGCCCGCGCCGTTCGGCCCGATGACCGACACGATCTCGCGTTCGGAAACCTCGAAGCCGACGCCGTCGACCGCCTTCAGGCCGCCGAAGCTGATGCCCAGGTCCTTGATCTCGAGAAGGCTCATTTCCCCGTCCTCCGCAGGCGCCGTGAGATGTAGGGAAGAAGTCCCTGCGGCATGAAGATCATCACGACGATCATGATCGCACCCAGAACGAGCTGCTCGTAATCGGCAAGCGCCGTCAGGACCTGCGGCAGGATCGTCAGGATCGCCGCGCCGAACACCGCCCCCATGATCGATCCCGCGCCGCCGAGGACGGTCATGGTGACAAGCTCGATCGAGTGCAGGAACCCGGCGACGTCGGGCGTGATGTAGCGGTTCTGCAATGCCAGCAGCGATCCCGAGACCGAGGCGTAGACGGCCGAGATGACGAAGGCCTTCAGCTTGTAGCTCGCCACGTCGATGCCGACGGTCCGCGCCGCGACCTCGGACCCGTGAAGCGCCCGCATCGCCCGTCCCGTGGGGCTGTCGAAGATGTTGAGCGCGATCCAAGCGCCCAGGATCAGCACGATGCCGCTGACGGCATACCAGAACTCGCCGCCGCCGATGCGCCAGCCCAGATCGCGCAGAAGATCGCGCAGCCCCAGCTCGGCCACGGCCATGCCGTCGGGACCGCCGGTCAGCGCCCGTTCGTTCTGGATCACCATGGCGACGAGGATGCCGAAGCCGAGCGTCGCAACGGCCAGGTAATAGCCGCGCAACCGCAGGATCGGGCGGCCGATCAGAAGGGCCGTCACCCCCGACAGGGCCGCCCCCGCCAGAAGCGACAGCGCGGGATGCAGGCCAAGCCATTCGGGGCCGAGGGCACAGGAATAGGCGCCGATCCCGGCAAAGCCCGCATGGCCGAGACTGATCTGGCCGGCCTGTCCGATCAGGATCGCCAGCCCGATCACCGCCAGCGCGTTGACGAACACGAGGGCGCCGATCCGGTAGTAGTAGCCCGACGGAAACAGCAGGGGCAGGGCGGCGATGAGCGCGGCGAGGATCGCGAGTTGAAGCCATTTCGACATGATCACACCCGATCCGCGGAGGTCTTGCCGAACAGGCCCTGCGGCATCACGAAGAGCACGGCGAGGATGACGATGAAGGCCACGGCGTCCTTGTATTGCGAGCTGAGATAGCCAGCCGTCAGCGCCTCGAGCAGGCCGAGCGCCAGCCCGCCCACAAGCGCGCCCTTCGGGTTGCCCATGCCGCCCAGCATCGCGCCCGCGAAGCCCTTGAGGGCAAGCGCGACGCCGACATCGTAGGAAATCAGCGTGATGGGCGTGACCAGCACTCCGGCCAGCGCACCGATGGCGGCCGACAGGCCGAAGGACAATGTCATCACCCAGTTGGTGTTGATCCCGACCAGCTGCGCCGCAAGCCGGTTATTGGCCGTGGCAAGCACCGCCTTGCCCATCAGGGTCCGCGAGAAGAACAGCCACAACGCGACGAATACCGCGACCGCGCCGCCGATCACCCAGAGCGATTGCGGCAGGATCGTCGCCCCCATGACCTCGATCGGGTTCTCGCCGGTGAAGGCGGGGTAGCGGTGGATCTGCTTGTCGAAGATCAGCTGCGTCGCGCCCCGGATCAGGATCGAAGCGCCGATGGTGATGATGATGAGCGATACGACGGGCGCGCCACGGGCTGGCTCGATCGCGAACTTGTTCAGCGCCACGCCGACCGCCGTGGTGACCGCGATGGCAAGCGCTGCGGCAAGCATGAGCGGCAGGCCCGCGTCATGGCCGAACCAGGTGATCATCCCGCCCAGCATGACGAACTCGCCTTGGGCGAAGTTTACCACGTCCGACGCGTTGTAGATGATCGTGAAGCCCAATGCGACGAGCGCATAGACCGCCCCGACCGTCAGGCCGGAGAAGACGAACTGCAGTAGGGCGTCCATGAGCGTCTCCGCTGAAGGGTGCGTTTGGAGCGGCGGGGCTGGGCGCCCCGCCGCGTCCGGTTCACTCGATCGAGCGCCAGGTTCCGTCGGCGACTTCCAGCATCCGGAAGGCCGAGAGGTCGAGGCCAAGGTGGTCCTCGGCGCTCATCGAGTAGGTGCCGGTGGTGCCGACCAGCCCTTCGGTCGCCTCGAGCGCGTCGCGAATGGCGTCCGGTTCGGCCGAGCCCGCCTCGCGGATGGCGTTCGTCATCAGCTGGAACGCGTCATGCGCATAGCCGCCGAAGGTCGACGGGCTTTGGCCATAGCGCTCTTGGTAGGCCGTGTTGTACGCGGTCACGACCTCCTTCTGAGGGTCGCCTTCATCGAGCAGGTCCGCGATCAGCAGTGCGGTCCCGGGCAAGCGGACGCCTTCCGCCGCGTCCGGGCCGGCAAGCTCGATGAACGCATCCGACGCGACGCCATGGCTTTGATAGAGGGGCGTCTCGATCCCGAGCTGGCTGTAGTTGCGCGTCACGATCGCCGGTCCCTGGCCGAAGCCGGGGTTCAGGATCGCCTGGATCCCGTCGGTGTTGCGGATCCGGGTCAGCTGAGGGGTCATGTCCGCGTCGCCGGGGCCGTAGGTCTCGTCCGCGGCGACCTCGATGTCGTACTCGCCCGCGACATCCTTGCACTGGGCCTGCATAGAGGCACCGAAGCCGTCGGTGCCCGAGATCATGCCGATCGTCGTGATCCCGCGATCGGTCATGTCGGCGAAGATCTTCTCGCAGGCCATCCGGTCGGTATGGGGCGTCTTGAAGACGTATTCCTTCACCGGATCGACGATCTCGATCGCGCCGGCCAGCGAGATGAAGGGGATGCCCTCGTCCTCGGCCAGCGAGGCGATGGACATGGTCGTCCCGGTGGTCGAGCCGCCGATGATCGCCGTGACCTCGTCATCCTCGATCAGGCGGGTGGCGAAGGTGCGGGCCTTGTTCGGGTCGCCGCCATCGTCGTAGAGGACCAGCTCGACCTGCTCTCCGTCGATGCCGCCTTCCTCGTTCAGCTGCTCGACGAGCATCTCCAGTGTCTTCGCCTCGGGATCGCCCAGGAACGCGGCCGGACCGGTCGCCGAGACGCTGGCGCCGAGGCGAATCTCGGCGGTGGCAGCGTTGCCCAGGCCGATGGCGGCAAGCGTCAGAAGTGCGGTGGTTGTGCGGAACGTCATTGTTTCTCCTCCCTGATGAAACATGCGTGGTTTGGCGGTCAGGCGGCCTTGGGCCATCTGACCATGACACGCCGGAAGCGGGGCGCGACGAAGGCGGTATCGGTAAGGCTGGCGTTCCCGGACGGGTTCGCCCCTGTGACGTGGAAGTCCGAGAAGGCGGCCGACTGGTTCACGTAGATGCCGCTGGTAAGGTTGACCGAAAGGTTCACCCCGGCCTTGGCGAAAGCGCGCCCGGCCCTGTCGATCACGTCGGGATCGGTGCAGTACAGCGCTGCGGTGATGGCCCCCTTCCGCCGGGCAATCCCCGAGGCCGCCCGGATCGCATGCTCGGCGTCATCGCACGGCACGAGAAACGCGACCGGACCGAAGCACTCGTCCGTATGGGGGCCTTGATCGGGGCCGTCGACCACACTGAGCCAGGGCGTCGCGCTGCGCCCGACGCCGGTCGGCGCGCCCTCGCGGATGATCCGGCCCTGCCGGGCGGCTTGTTCCGCGCGGGCGGATACCTCGGGGCGGACGATGGCGCCGCAGACGGACGCGGCGCGTTCGGGATCGGCGAGAAGCGCGTCTATGGCTTGCGCAAGGACGCGGCCGACGTCTTCGAAGCTCTTGTGTCCTTCGTCGGTGTCGATCCCGTCGCGGGGAACATAGACGTTCTGCGGCGACGTGCACATCTGGCCGGAATAAAGCGCGAAGGAGAACGCGAGGTTGGCGCACATCCCCGCGAAGTCGTCGGTCCCGAGGATCGTGACCGAGTTCACGCCGGTCTCCTCGGTGAAGATCAAGGTGTCGCGGGCATTGGCGCGAATCCAGTCGGCGAAGGCGCTCGATCCGGTGTAGTCCACGATGCCCACGGCGGGATCGGTGACGAGGCTCTTCGTGATCTCGGCTCCCGCCTCGTCGGCCGCGAGAAGCACCGCGTCACGGGGCAGGCCGGCCTCGGCCAGGACCTCGCGCAGCACGCGGACGGTCAGCGCGAGGGGCAGGATCGCGCCGGGATGCGGCTTGACGATGACGGTGTTGCCGGTCGCGAGGCTGGCGAAAATCCCGGGGTAGCCGTTCCAGTTGGGGAAGGTGTTGCACCCGATCGTCAGCGCGACCCCGCGCGGCACGAGGTGCCAGCGCTTCTCGATCACGATCGGGTCCCGCTTGCCCTGCGGCTTCTCCCAGAGGCTGCTCGCGGCGGTGCGATTGAGTTCGTCCCACGCGACGGCGACGGCTTCGAGCCCACGATCCTGGGCATGGGGACCGCCGGCCTGGAACGCCATCGGGAAGGCCTGTCCGGTGGTATGTTCGGTGGCGTGACCGATCAGGAAGCTCATCGCGTTGAGCCTCGCGAGCGCCTCGAGGCAGACACCAACGCGTGCCTCGGCCGGGGCATCGGCCCAACCCTCGGCGGCGGATTGCGACGCGGCGATCAGTGTTTCGGGCTTCGCAGCGGGGTAGGAGATACCGAGATCTCCGCCCCAGGGCGAGGTTTCGCCCCCGACGCGGGATTCTTGCGGGTGGTCTCCGATCTCGAAGGCTGCGTTCAGCGTCGCGTCATAGGCGGCCTTGCCGTCCGCGCGGGCAGTCTCGCCATAGAACTTGCCGCTGGGGATCTCGGGGAACGGCGTCCAGAAGGTTCGCTGCGAAGCCGCCTCGACGGCGCGCAGCAACAAGTCCCGGTGGCGGGCAAAGTGATCGACCATGTCTCCTCCCATGTCGTGCTCGCATTATTGACCGACCGGACGGTCTATGCAAGTTTGAATCTCGACCTTGCCTCTTCGCAAGGCGGGAGGAGACACATGACCGAGAGCGAGACCGTCAAGACCGCCGTTCGTTCCGGCGTCCTGCTTGTGACGCTGAACCGGCCCGACAAGCTGAACGCGTTCAACGACGAGATGCACGGCGCGCTGCGCACCGCGTTGGAGAATGCCCGCGACGATGCAGGGATTCGCGCGATCCTGATCACCGGGGCGGGGCGCGGGTTCTGCGGCGGGCAGGATCTGGGGGACCGCGACCCGAGCAAGGGGCGCGCCGATCTCGGCCACACGATCGAGACGTTCTACAACCCGCTGCTGCGGCTCATGCGGTCGATCGAAAAGCCCATCATCTGCGCCGTGAACGGCGTTGCGGCCGGAGCAGGGGCGAACATCGCCTTCGCCTGCGACATCGTTCTGGCGGCCCGGTCGGCAAAGTTCGTCGAGGCGTTCGCGAAGCTCGGCCTCGTTCCGGATTCGGGCGGAACGTGGTGGCTGCCGCGTATCCTTGGCGAGCCCCGCGCGAAGGCCCTTGCCCTGACCGGCGAACCCGTTCCCGCGGAACAGGCGGCCGACTGGGGCCTGATCTGGCGCGCGGTGGATGACGAAGCGCTGCAGGACGAAGCGACCGAGCTTGCGGAGAAACTGGCCGCCGGCCCCACGCTGGGGCTGGGACTGACAAAGCGGCTGATCCAGGAGGCGGCGACCGCCGATCTCGATACGCAGCTCGATGCGGAACGCGACGCGCAGCGACAGGCCGGGTTCTCGGACGATTATGCCGAAGGGGTCGCAGCCTTCCTGCAGAAGCGCGCGCCCGCGTTCCGGGGGCGGTGATGAGCGACCAGGACCGCGCCGAGGCCTGCGCCGCCCGCATGTGGTCGACCGACCATGCCTCGCAATCGCTTGGTATCGTGATCGAGCGCGTGGCGCCGGGGCAGGCCGAGCTGTCGATGACCTTCACCGACGCGATGGCGAACGGTCATGGCATGGTTCACGGCGGCTACATCTTCGCGCTGGCCGACAGCGCCTTCGCCTTCGCCTGCAACACCTATGACGAGGTGACCGTCGCGCAGCATTGCGCGATCACCTACCTGCGCCCCGGGCAGGCGGGCGAACGGCTGACGGCGACGGCGCGGGAAGTCTCCCGCTCGGGCCGGTCGGGCATCTACGATATCCGGGTCTGTCGGGCCGACGGCACCGCCGTGGCCGAGTTCCGCGGCCACTCGCGCAGCCTCGGCCGCCCGATCCTGGCCGAAACCGCACAATGATCTGGGAGGAGATGACATGAACGACCTGACCCCCGACCGCACGACGCTCGACCCGATCGAGACGGCGAGCCGCGACGAAATCGCCGCCCTGCAGGTGAACCGCCTGAAATGGTCGCTGTCCCACGCCTACGAGAACAGCCCCTTCTTCCGCGCGAAGTTCGACGCGGCGGGCGTCCACCCGGACGATTTCTCGACGCTCTCGGACCTTGCCAGGTTTCCCTTCACGACCAAGCAGGACCTGCGCGACAGCTATCCTTTCGGGATGTTCGCCGTCCCGCGCGAGAAGCTGGCGCGGATCCACGCCTCGTCAGGGACCACCGGCAAGCCTACCGTGGTGGGATACACGGCGCGCGATATCCACAACTGGGCCGATCTCGTCGCCCGCTCGATCCGCGCGAGCGGCGGGCGCAAGGGCGACATCTGCCACATCGCCTATGGCTACGGCCTCTTCACCGGCGGCCTCGGCGCGCATTACGGGGCGGAACGGCTTGGTTGCACGGTCGTCCCCGTCTCGGGCGGGATGACCGAGCGGCAGGTCACGCTGATCCAGGACTTCAAGCCGCGGATCATCATGGTGACGCCGTCCTACATGCTGTCCATCCTCGACGAGTTCCGCCGGCAGGGGCTAGATCCGCGGGAAAGCTCGCTCGAGGTCGGGATCTTCGGCGCCGAGCCCTGGACGAACGAGATGCGCCGCGAGATCGAGGATCTCTTCGACATGCACGCGGTCGATATCTACGGCCTGTCCGAGATCATGGGCCCCGGCGTCGCCAACGAATGCGTCGAAGCGAAGGACGGCCTTCATATCTGGGAGGATCACTTCTACCCCGAGATCATCGATCCAGACACCGGCGACGTCCTGCCCGACGGGGAACTGGGCGAACTGGTCTTCACCACGCTGACGAAGGAAGGTCTGCCGATGGTGCGCTACCGCACTCGGGACCTGACGCGCCTGCTGCCGGGCACCGCGCGATCCATGCGGCGGATGGAGAAGGTGACCGGCCGGTCGGACGACATGATCATCCTGCGCGGCGTGAACGTCTTCCCCACGCAGATCGAAGAGCAGCTGTTCAAGTGCAAGGGCCTGGCGCCGCATTTCCAGATCGAGCTGGTCAAGAAGAACCGGATGGACGCGATGATCGTCCATGTCGAATGCCTACCGGACCACGCCGAGCCCGAGGCCCGAGCGCGCGCGGCACAGGAGCTGGCGCATCATGTGAAGTCGGTGGTCGGTGTCTCCACGCAGGTCATCGTTCACGATCCCGACGGCGTCTCGCGCTCGCAAGGCAAGGCGCAGAGGGTCGTCGACTCCCGCTCGGCCTGAGCGGGCGGCTGGTAACAGGAGGCATGGCGGGCTAGAGGGTCCGCCGGTCGCCAACGGGAAGAATGCACCATGGCCAGAACGCGCGCGAACGACTTCGAGGAAAAGAAGCTCGGCCTTCTCAAGGAGGCCGCGCGCGTCTTCGCGACGCAAGGCATGGACAAGGCGTCGATGTCGCAGATCGCGACCTCGGCGGGCGTGTCGAAATCGCTTCTCTACCACTATTACCCGTCGAAGGACGCGCTGATCTTCGCGATCATCCGCGAACATCTCGAAGAACTCGAACAGTCGCTGGACGACGTTCCGACGGAGGGCCTGACGCCCGAACAGCGTCTGCGCCTACTGGTCGGTGCCGTTCTGGAAGTCTATCGCGGCGCCGACGACCAGCACAAGGTCCAGCTGAATGCCGGGCCCGCGCTGTCGGACGCGCAGCGCGACGCGCTGAACGCGCTGGAGCGTCGGATCGTCATGCGGTTCTCGACCCTGCTGCGCGAAATCCATCCCGAACTCGCCTCGAAAGACAGGCCGCTCCTGATGCCCGTCACCATGTCTCTCTTCGGGATGATGAACTGGGTCTACATGTGGTTCAAGGAAGGCGGCGCGATCTCGCGCGACGACTACGCCGACGTGGCGACCACGCTGATCCTCGAAGGGGTCAAGGCCGTCCGCTAAGCGAACGGCCACACCGGGGTCAGTCCTTTAGCGGCCAAGTCTTCGCCACCATCGTCAGGACGTCATACTCGGCGACGATCTCGTCCTTCTGATTGGTGACGCGGGCGTCCCAACGAACCTCGCCGTGATCGGCATTCTCGCGCGGATTGATCGCCTTGCAGGTCAGCCTGACCCGCAGGCTGTCGCCGAAATAGACCGGCGTCACGAAGCGCAGGTTGTCCACGCCGTAATTCGCCAGGACCGGGCCGGGCTCGGGCGAGACGAAAAGGCCTGCGGCGAAGGAGGCGATCAGGTAGCCGTGGGCCACGCGATCCTCGAAGAACGGGTTGGCCTTCGCGGCGTCGCTGTCCATGTGGGCGTAGAAGGTATCGCCGGTGAACTCGGCGAAATGCTCCACGTCCTCCTGCGAAACCTCGCGTGCGTCGGTCAGCACCTGGTCCCCGATCCGGAGCTCGGCAAGCGACTTGCGGAACGGGTGAACGTCGTCACGGACGGGCGCGCCGTCGACCCATTCGCCGGTGACGGCGGCAATCATCTCGGGCGTGCCCTGTACCGCGGTGCGCTGCATGAAGTGCTTCACGCCGCGCATCCCGCCCATCTCTTCGCCGCCGCCCGCGCGGCCGGGGCCGCCATGGATCAGCGGCGCGAGCGGCGATCCGTGCCCGGTCGAGGATTTGGCCGAACCGCGATTGCCGATCATCACGCGCCCGTGCCACGTCGCCATGCCCAGCACGACCTCCCGCGCAACCTCGGCGTCGTTGGTGAACAGCGACGACACGAGCGAGCCCTTGCCCATCCGCGCCAGCGTCACCGCCTCATCCGTGTCGGCATAGGCCATCACGGTGGCGACGGGCCCGAACGCCTCGACCTCGTGGACGGCGCGCGCCCGCATCGGGTCGGCGCAGCGCAGCAGAACGGGGTTCAGGAACGCGCCCGTGTCGGGATCGCCCGAGACGGTCTGGACCCGCGACGGATCGCCGACGACGATCTCGGCCTCGGCGGACAGTTTCGCGACCTGCTCGCGCACCGTCTCGCGGTCGCCAAGGCTGACAAGGGCGCCCATGCGGGCGTCTGCGTCGTCCGGCAGGCCGGGGATCGCCTTGCCAAGCCGCGCGGCCAACGCGTCGATCACGGCGTTTTCCTGGGCGGCGGGCACGATGACGCGGCGGATCGCGGTACATTTCTGTCCCGCCTTGGCCGTCATCTCGCGCGCGACCTCGCGCACGAAAAGGTCGAACTCGGGGCTGTCCGGACCGGCGTCAGGGCCGAGGACGGCGGCGTTGAGGCTGTCGGCCTCCATCGTGAACCGGACCGAGTTCGAAAGGATCGCCGGATGAGCCCGAAGCTTCAGGCCCGTATTGGCCGACCCGGTGAAGGTGACGACGTCCTGCGGTGTGACGTGGTCGAGAAGGTCGCCCGCGGATCCGCTGAGCAACTGCAGTGCCCCGTCCGGCAGGATGCCCGTCTCGAGGATCGCGCGGACGACGCTTTCGGTCAGATAGGCGGTCTGCGAGGCCGGCTTCACGAGGCAGGGCATCCCCGCAATCAGGGACGGCGCGATCTTCTCCAGCATGCCCCAGACGGGGAAGTTGAACGCATTGATGTGGATCGCCACGCCTTCCATCGGCGACAGGACGTGGCGCGCTACGAAGGATCCGTCCTTCGACAGCTGTTCGACCGGGCCTTCCGGCAGGACGCGCGCATTGGGCCATTCGCGACGTGCGCGCGACGCGAAGGTCAGCAGGGTGCCGATCCCGCCGTCGATATCCACGAACCCGTCCTTGCGGGTCGCGCCGGTGCGGAAGTTCTCCTGGTAGAAGGCCTCTTTCACCTCCATCAGCTTTAGGCCCACGGCCTTCAGCATCAGCGCGCGTTCGTGGATGGTATGCCGACGCAAGCCGGGGCCGCCCACCCGGCGCCCCCAGTCGAGGGCGGCCGCGAGGTCGAGCCCTTCGGCGCCGATCCGGGCAACCGTCTCGCCAGTGGCGGCATGCGCGATGTCGCGTCCTTCGCTCTCGCCGGCACGCCACGCCCCTTCAAGGTAACTTTCGAGGCGACGGGGGGCTGCGCTTACGTCGAACATCAGGAGATTCCTTCCGGGTCGAGGCCAAGGGACGACAGCCTCGCGCGGGCATCCGTCGTCCATTCGGCCAAAAGGTCGGTGTTTGCGCGATGGCGCAGACCCATCTCGCGCAGGCGCTCGAACCTGCCGGATGCGGCGGGGCCGAACGTCTCGGCCACGCGCGGATACCAGTAGGCGACCGACGCCTGCGCCTCGGCGCGACCCTCATCCGAGGCGACGATCCGTTCGAGACCTTCCAGCCCGAGCTCCATGTGGCGTCGTTCGCGCGGCGCGATCTCGCGGACCTGCTCGGCGAAGGGTTCGTAGGAGGCGTGCGACAGTTCCGACAGGTGAACGAGGGTCGCAAGCCCCATCAGCACGTTCAGGACCACCGCGTCCGTCCACCCTGCAAGCGGGTAGTGGAAGACCGACAGGCGCATGTCGCCGCCCTGACGCTCGGGGTTCAGGCGCGCGTCACGATCCACCCGCGCGGCCCAGTCATGGACGCGATTGTAGAGCGACTTGTCCATGCCGAACTCTTCCATCAGGTCGAGGACACGTTCGGCATGGTCGGCCTTTTCCAGCGTGATACGGCTGGCGGCGATGCGCTCCTTGATGCCGGGCGCCCAGTTGATCGCGCCCGCGAACCCGGCCGAACCGGCCAGCTCGCTGTCCACGAAGGAGGACATCATCCGCAACAGTTCGCCGCGGTAGCGGGGCGGCACGTTGTCGGGCGCGGTCAGCTTGCCCCCGCGCGCAAGGTAGTCGCCGATGGGCAGCGCGTCATTCGTCATAGCTCAGCACCACCTTGTCCGAGAGGGGGACGCACTGGCAGCTGAGGACATATCCCGCCCGCACCTCGTAATCCTCGAGCGCCTGGTTCTGGATCATCTCGACCTCGCCCTCCAGCACCTTGGCGCGGCAGGTCGAGCAGACACCGGCCTTGCACGACCATGGCGCGTCGATGTTGTTCGCCAGCGCCGCATCCAGGATGGCGGTGCCGTCCTTGGGCATCGTGAACGTGCGCGTGGTACCGTCGAGCGTCACCTTCGCCTCGCACATGTCGCCCTTGCGAGCCTCCTGCCGGGACACGGCGCGGGTCTTCGCGCGACCCGGCTGAGACGAGGCGAAGAGCTCGAACTTGATCCGGTCCTCGGAAAGCCCGTGCCGCTTCAGGCCCTCGGCCACGGTCAGCATCATCCCCTCGGGCCCGCAGATGAAGGCATGGTCGACCGACGCCGGATCGATCCAGCGTTCGAAGAGCGCGTCCATCTTCTCGGCGTCGATGCGCCCCGAGAAAAGGTCGATATCCTGCGCCTCGCCGCCCAGAACATGTAGGATCGAGAAGCGCCCCATGTACTCGTTCTTCAGGTCGTCCAGCTCCTCGCGGAACATGATCCCGCTGATCTGGCTGTTGGAATAGACGAGGGTGACGCGCGATCCGGGTTCCTCGGCCAGCGTCGTCTTGATGATCGAAAGAACCGGCGTGATGCCGGACCCCGCCGCGAAGGCGAGGTGGTGCCGTTCGGTCGACGGGTCGAGGTCGACGTGGAACTTGCCCATCGGCGGCATCGCCTCGACCGTGTCGCCGGGCGACAGGCCCTCGTTCGCCCAGGTCGAGAAGGCGCCGCCATCCACGCGCTTGATGGCCACGCGCAAGGTGCCGTCGTTGCGCCCCGAGCAGATCGAGTACGAGCGGCGCAGTTCTTCGCCGTCGAACGAGCGGCGCAAGGTCAGGTACTGCCCCTGCATGAAGGCGAAGGCGTCGGCAGACCCTTCGGGCGGGGTCAGCGTCAACACCACGGCGTCGCGGGTGTCGCGCCGGACATCGGTGACGGTCAGGGGATGAAATCGGGACATGGGCTCAGATGCACTTGAAATAGTCGAAGGGTTCCAGGCAGTCGCGGCACCGCCACGAGGCCTTACACGGGGTCGATCCGAACTGGCTGACACGCTCAGTCTCGCGCGACCCGCAGCGGGGGCATTCCACGTCGAGGGCGGACCGTCCTGCCAGCCGGGCGGCGCGTTGCGCCTTGCGGTCAGGCGTGCCGGTGTCGGGGATCGGGGGCGCGATGCCGTACGCTTTCAGCTTTTCCCGCCCCGCATCGCTGAGCCATTCGGTCGTCCAGGGTGGCGACAGGCGCCGCTCGATCCGCAGATCCTCGATGCCCTTGGCGCGCAGGTGCTTTTCGATCTCGAAGTTGATGACGCTCACGGCGGGGCAGCCGGAATAAGTCGGCGTCACCGCGACGACGAGCGTATCGCCCTGCCAGTCCACCTGCCGCACGATGCCGAGATCCACGACCGAGATCACGGGGATCTCGGGGTCCTCGACCTCGGCCAGCCAGCGCCAGATTTCGTCCGTTTGGGGGCGCGTGTCCAGCATCACCACTCGGCCCCCGGATACGCACGCTGAAGGAACTGCATCTCGGCCAGAAGGAAGCCCAGATGCTCGGTATGGCGCCCGCTCTTGCCGCCCTTCTGTGCATCGGCCTTCGCCTTGGGCAAGTCGAGCGTCGCCTCGTCAAGAACCTCGCGCACCGTCTCTACCCATTCGGTGCGCAACTCATCGGCGCGGGGGGCGATGCCCTCGGCCGCGACGGCCTCGTCGACGCTGTCGGTCATGAACATTTCGCCCGTGTAGGGCCAGAGGATGTCCAGCGCGTGCCTCATGCGGCGGTTGCTTTCCTCGGTGCCGTCGCCCAGCCGGATCACGAGGTCCGACGACCGCTCGAGGTGGTAGGTGACCTCCTTCAGCGCCTTGGCGGCAATTTCGGCCACGCGTGGCGAGGTAGAGGACAGCAGCCGGGTGAGCATCGCGTGATGCCAGGCGTCGAACAGGAACTGCCGCATGACCGTCTGCGCCATGTCGCCCTTCGGCAGCTCGACGATCAGCAGGTTGCGGAACTTCATCGCGTCGCGGAGATAGGCCAACCGGTCGGCATCGCGCCCCGCATCCTCGACCTCGGCCGCGAGGCCAAGCCACATCTGCGTATGGCCGATGAGATCGAGTGCGGTATTGGCCAGCGCGATGTCCTCTTCCAGCGCCGGGGCCTTGCCGCACCATTCGGAAACCCGGTGACCGAGGATCAACGTGCTGTCGCCCATCCGGCAGAGCCAGTCGAAGAAGGCCGGCTTCAGTTCGACGTTTTCCAGATGCGGATCGTGGGATTGCCCCTTGGCCGCGCGGGCGGCGAGCTCTTCCACATTCGGCGTGTTCATGTCGGGAAGGGATGGCATCACATATGCCCCACTTCATCCGGGATGTCGTAGAAGGTCGGGTGGCGATAGACCTTGTCCTCGGCCGGGTCGAACAGCGGTCCCTTGTCCGAGGGCGAAGACGCGGTGATGTCGGCCGAGCGGACGACCCAGATCGAGACGCCCTCCTTCCGGCGCGTGTAGACATCGCGCGCATTCGAGACTGCCATCTCCGCGTCAGGCGCGTGCAGGCTGCCAACGTGACGGTGGTTCAGCCCGTGCTGTCCGCGAATGAAGATCTCCCAGAGCGGCCATTCCTTCGACATGTCTTATCCTCCTTGGGGCGTCTCACTCGGCCGCGTGGCGGGCGGCGGCGCGGCGTTTGGCGGATTTCTCGGCATGGGCGGTCAGGCCATCACGGAACCACGCGCCCTCGTCCCAAGCGTCCTTGCGGGTGGCCAGGCGCTCGCGGTTGCAGGGGCCGTTGCCCTTGATGACGTCGAAGAACTCGGCCCAGTCGGGTTCGCTGAAGTCGTAGCCCTGCTTTTCTTCGTTCCATGCGAGCTCGGGGTCCGGGACGGTCAGGCCCAGGAACTCGGCCTGCGGCACCGTCTCGTTAACGAAGCGCTGGCGCAACTCGTCATTGGTGTTGATCTTGATCTTCCACGCCATGGATTTCTCGGAATGGACCGAGTCCTTGTCGGAAGGGCCGAACATCATCAGCGACGGGAACCAGAAGCGATTCAGCGCATCCTGCGCCATTTCCTTCTGCTCGGGCGTGCCGCGGGCCATCTTCATCATGATGTGGTAGCCCTGCCGCTGGTGGAAGCTCTCTTCCTTGCAGATGCGGATCATGGCGCGGGAATAGGGACCGTACGAGGTCCGCTGCAGCGGCACCTGGTTCATGATCGCCGCGCCATCCACCAGCCAGCCGACCGCACCCATGTCGGCCCAGGTCAGCGTGGGATAGTTGAAAATCGACGAATACTTCATCTCGCCGGAATGGAGCTTCTCCAGAAGCTCGTCGCGGCTTACGCCCAGCGTCTCGGCCGCGGAATACAGGTATAGCCCGTGGCCGGCCTCGTCCTGTACCTTCGCCAGCAGGATCGCCTTGCGCTCGAGCGTGGGGGCGCGGGTGATCCAGTTGCCCTCGGGAAGCTGGCCGACGATCTCGGAATGGGCGTGCTGGCCGATCTGCCGGATGAGGGTCTTGCGGTAGCCTTCGGGCATCCACTCCTTCGGCTCGATCTTCTCGTCGCGGTCGATGCGCGCCTGGAACGCCAGTTCCTCGGGGGTCGCCTCGGCGTCGCCGCCTTCGGATTTCACCATCTGGGCATACATGATCTTGTCCTCCTGAGAAGGGTCATACTCGTTCGAGGATCATCGCGATCCCCTGTCCGACACCGACGCACATGGTGCAGAGCGCATACTGCCCGCCGGTTCGGTGAAGCTGGTTGGTGGCATGGATCACGAGCCGCGCGCCCGACATGCCAAGCGGGTGGCCGATGGCGATCGCGCCGCCATTGGCGTTGACGTGGTCCGCATCGTCGGGCACGCCAAGCTCGCGCAGGACGGCGAGCGATTGCGCGGCGAAGGCCTCGTTCAGCTCGATCACGTCCATCTGGGACAGGGTCAGCCCGGCCCGGTCGAGCACCTTGCGCACGGCAGGCACCGGCCCCATGCCCATGATCCGGGGCGGCACGCCTGCCGCCGCCATGGCGACCACGCGCGCCCGGGGCGTCAGGCCGTTGGACCGGGCTGCTGCCTCGGAGGCGACGATGGCCGCAGCGGCCCCGTCATTGACGCCGGACGCATTGCCCGCCGTGACGGACAGGTCCGGCCCGTTCACGCCGCGCAGCTTCGCCAGCTTCTCTATGGTCGTGCCGGGGCGGGGATGCTCGTCCGTGTCCACGACGATCGGATCTCCCTTCCGCTGCGGGAGGGTGACGGGCACGATCTCGTCCGCGAACACACCCGCGGATTGCGCAGCGTCCCAGCGGGCCTGACTGCGGGCGGCGAAGGCGTCCTGGTCTTCGCGGCTGATCCCGTAATCCTCGGCCACGTTGTCGGCGGTCTCGGGCATGGAGTGGGCCCCGTGCGCCGTGGCCAGCTTGGGGTTCTTGAACCGCCACCCGATCGTGGTGTCGTACATCTCGGCGTTGCGCGAGAAGGCGGTGTCAGGCTTGGCGACCACGAAGGGCGCGCGGCTCATGCTTTCGACGCCGCCGGCCATCATCCAGTCGGCATCCCCGGCGCGGATCGCCCGCGCGGCCATGCCGATCGCGTCCATACCGGACCCGCACAGGCGGTTGATCGTCGTTCCCGGAACCTCGATGGGCAGTCCCGCCAGCAGCGCAGACATGCGGGCCACGTTGCGGTTGTCCTCGCCCGCCTGGTTCGCGCAGCCGAGGATCACGTCGTCCAGCCCCGCCCAGTCTGCCGACCCGTTGCGCTGCATCAGCGCAGCCATGGGAACAGCCCCCAGATCGTCCGCCCTCACGGACGACAATGCGCCGCCATAGCGCCCGACGGGCGTACGCAAGGCATCGCAGACGAAAGCGTCGGTCATGTGATCCTCCCCAAGCAACCGGGCAGATTGCGCCGCCGGTCTGCAAGGAAGGTAGGGCGAAAAGCATCACACGTAAAGGGGTGGTTCGAGAAATGTGTGATGCTTCACTGATCCGCAACCCGCAAGAGCCGAGAGATCCGGTCCCGTGTCGCGGGTGTCTCGAGCGGCAGAGGGGCTGTCTTGTCACCGAAACTCCGCCCGATCTCGGCATCGGCAGTCTCGGCCACAGCAACGTAGATCGAGACGAAGGCGTCTCGGGCTTCGGTTCCGGGCCAGTCCTGGGGAAGGGCCGACGGTGGCAGTCTCGGGTCGGGCAGGGCGGCCCGCCGATAGGCGTCGACCAGCCGCAGGCGCAGCGCCAATGCGGTCGCACCGTCAAGTTGGCTCGTGTCGCCAAGCGCCTCGGTCAGCGGACCGAACACGTCGAGGAAGGCGCGATACGTTCCCGCAACGTCCTCGATCGGCCAGAGCCGGGCGCCGGTGTCGGACAGGGCTTCTGGTGGAAGATCATCGGTCGACAGGACGGGGACATCGGGGGGGCGCAGGATGTCGGCGCGGTTCGGCGCCAGTGCCGCCACGGGGCCAAGCGCGGCCCACCCCCCCGAGTCCGGTCGCTGTGGTCCCAGGGCAAGAAGCCACCCTCGCGCGGGCGGCGGGGGTGAGTAGAGGATCCGCGCGGCCTCCGAGAATTCGGCCTGCGCGGCCGGAGTCAGGCGATAGTAGCTGCGCCGTCCGACACGCTCCCCTTCCAGGCGCCCCGCCGCGACGAGGCGCGATACCGCCGTTCGGACAAGGCTTTCGCTGATCCCCTGTCGCGCACAACACTCGATCATGGATCCCATCCACAGCGTTCCCCCGCGCGGGGCGGCGATATCGCCGTAGATCGTGACGATGAAGGACGAGGCGCGCGGGGCAGGACGGTTCAGGATGTCCCGGGCGAGGGCGAGAATGGGGATGTCGGTCATGATGGGCTTGGCGATCCGCATGTTGCCGTGGTTACATGACCCATTCTGGCGGAGGGGGAAAGATTGGCGCCCGCCCGGAGCGATTGGATCATCGACGGACCGATGCAGGCTCTTGGCGCCAAGCGCCATGAGGACGGGCGCGTGCCGCTCGCTCCGTTCGTCGTCGCGCTCGAGGCCGAGCACCTGCGCAACCCGGCGGGTTTCGCGTGGCAACTGGGGCGGGACTTCGATCTGCCGAGGCTCGGCGCCCTCGGGCGTGCGATCGCCGGTGCGGCTCGGCTGGGCGACGCGATGTCGCTGCTCGCGCAAGGGTTCCCGCTGATCCAGAGCGGCGCAGAGACCGTCTTCGAGGTCGACGCCGACCGGGCCGTCTTCAGCTACCGCCTCCATGACGGGCGCATCTGGCCGCGGGCAGGGGATGCGGAACTGACTCTCGGGCTCGTGGCGGGCATCCTTGCGCGGTTCGGGGTCGAACCCACGGACGGTGTCACGTTCCGGGTCGAGCGTCCTGACGATGCCCAACTGACCGGCCTGATGGAGGTCATCAGCTGTCCCATCGCCGCCGCAGCACCCGCGAACGCGGTGACGCTGCTTCCCAGGCTTCTGGATCGCCGGGCCGACCCCGACATCCTACTGCCGAATGCGGCGCAACCCGGTCTCGCCACGCTGGCCGACAGGGCGATGCCCCTGCCGTTGCGACTGCGATCTCTCGTGTATCGCGACCTGCCTCGCGGTGGCTTGTCCCAGGCCGGGGCGGCGCGCGCCCTCGGGATGTCGGAACGCACGATGCGGCGCCGGCTCGACTTGGACGGGACAGGTTTCCGCGAGACGGTGGACGATTGCCGCCACGCGATGGCGGTATCGCTCATGCGGCAACCGGGCCGGACGCTGGCGGAAATCGGGCTCGAACTCGGTTACGCGGATCAGGCGGCGTTCACGCGTGCGGCGCGGCGTTGGTTCGGCGAGGCACCGGCATCGGCACGCGCACGTCTCTGACCGCGCGCCATCAGTTTGGCCGGAAATGACAAGACGCCGACCGGGTTTCGCGCATCTGCTGACCGAACGGTCGGACAATAATGATCCGGCCCGAGTAACGAACAATTCGACAGGGCCACCTCATGACATATCGCAACCTGGGACTTGCCGCCGCCGCGGCGCTGACGCTCGGGGCAGGAAGCGCGTTTGCGCATCCGCTCGACGGGCTGACCGAGGACGAATTTTCGCGGATCGCCGAGATCCTCCGCGCCGAGGGGAACACGACCGAGACGACGCTCTATCCCCTCATCGAGCTGAAGGAGCCGCCGAAGGCCGACGTGCTGGCCTGGACGGAAGGCGACGACCTGCCGCGCCGCGCATTCGTGCAATACACCAGCCCCGAGGGTTTCCGCGAGGCCGTCGTCAACGTGACCGAGGGCACCGTCGAAAGCGACGAGGCCGTGGGAGAGACCGGCCAGCCCATGGTCCTGTTCTCGGAATTCATGGGCGCGCTGGAAGGATCGCTCGATGACGAACGAATGGTGGCGGCGCTGGGCCAGCGCGGCCTCAGCCCCGATCAGGTCTTCTGCCTGCCGCTGACCGCCGGTAATTTCATGACCGAGGGCCTTGAGGGCAAGCGGCTGATGAAGGTGCCGTGCTACGTGAAGCCCGAGGGCTCGAACTTTTACGCCAAGCCCATCGAGGGGCTGGTGGCGATCTACGACCTGACGACCTCCGAGGTGATCGGCGTCGAGGACACCGAGACCATCCCCGTCGCCGAGGACCCCTGGGGCTACACCGAGGAGGAAGTCGCCGAACGCCAGCCCCTGCGCCCCGAAACCGAGCGCGCCACCCTCAGCCAGGAGGGCGAGCCGAACTACCGGATCGACGGAAGCCAGGTCACCTGGGACATGTGGCGCTTCCGCACCCGGATCGACAAGCGCCCCGGCCTCGTCGTGTCCGACATCCAGGTGAACGACCAGGACACGTGGCGCCCGATCATCTACCAGACCCACCTCAGCGAGGTGTTCGTCCCCTACATGGACCCGAGCGAGGGCTGGTACTGGCGCACCTACATGGATAGCGGCGAATACGGGTTCGGCCTGTTCCTGACGCCCCTCACCCCGGGCATCGACTGCCCGGAATACGCGACCTTCATGCCCGCCGTCGTCAACGACGACACGGGACAGGCGCTCGAAATCCCCGACGCGATCTGCATCTTCGAGCGGTCCACGGGCGATCCCGCCTGGCGCCACTTCGAGGTCTTCGCGCAAGGTCCCGACACGTTCGTGCCGGCCGAGGGGCGCCCCTATTCCGAACTGGTCGTCCGCACGGCCTCGCAGGTCGGCAACTACGACTACCTCATCGACTACCGCTTCCAGCAGGACGGGCAGATGCGGATCATGGTCGGGGCGACCGGCCTCGACGCGGTGAAGGGCGCGGCCGCGACCTCGGTGGACAGCGAAACCTATGAGGCGGACACACGCTACGGCACCCTGATCGCGCCGAACCTCGTCGCGCCGAACCACGACCACTACTTCAACTTCCGGATCGACTTCGACATCGACAAGCCGGAGAACGAGTTCATGACCATGGACATCGTCCCGGCCGAGAACCTGCCACAGGACATCCCGCGGCGGTCGATGTGGGCGGTCGAACACACCATGCCCGAGACGGAAATGGCGGCGCGCTACCAGATCTCGTCGATGGCGCCGCGCTATTTCCATGTCTCCAACCCCGACAGGGAGGGGTATCTGGGCCACAACCCCGGTTGGATGATCCACCACGGCTCGGTCGCATACGGCCCGTTCGACTTCGAGAACGACCCGCCCTTCATGCGCAATCCCTATGTCGAGTACTCGGTCTGGAACACGGTCCACGATGCCGACGAGCGCTATGCCGGTGGCAAGTTCGCTTTCCAGTCGGACGCCACGGACACCCTTTTGTCCTACGCCCAGGATGACGAAAGCCTGCAGGGCAAGGACATCGTGACCTGGTTCACGGCGGGCTTCCATCACATCCCGCGGATGGAGGACTGGCCGGTGATGTCGACCGAGTGGAAGCAGGTCCACATCATGCCGCACAACTACTTTGCCAACAATCCGGCGATGACGCTTCGCAAGTAAGCCGGGGAAGGGGGGCGCATGCCGCTCCCCTTCCTGTCCGTCCTCGCGATGGCGGGCATTTCACAGGGAGGAGACATCACGATGCTGAACCATTCCACGACCATCGACGATCGGGCGACACACGAGGCCGACACGTTCGAGATCCGCAACCCCTCGACCGGAGAGGTCGTCGGCCGCGCGCCGAACACGTCGGAAAAGGCCCTCGACGAAACCGTTGCCCGGGCGAAGGCGGCGTTTCCCGCTTGGGCCGCGACCCCGGATGCCGAGCGGCAGGCCCTCTGCCGCGATCTGGCCGGTGCCATCGGCGAACACGCCGAAGAACTGGCCGAACTTCTGACACTGGAGCAGGGCAAGCCGCTCAACGGGCTGGGATCCCGGTGGGAAGTCGGCGGCGCGCAGGCCTGGGCTGCCTACACGGCCGAACTGACGCTGCCCGAGAAGACCCTGCAGGACGACGACGGAGGCCACGTGACGCTCGCGCGCAAGCCGCTTGGCGTCGTCGGGTCGATCACGCCCTGGAATTTCCCTGTCATGATCGCGGTCTGGCATATCCTGCCGGCCTTGCGCACGGGCAATACGGTGGTGATCAAGCCGTCGCCCAACACCCCCCTGGCTACCCTGCGCATGGTCGAAATCCTCGGCGCGATGCTGCCCCCCGGCGTTCTGAACATCGTGACCGGTGATGATCGCACCGTAAATCTGGGGGCGCTGATGTCGGCCCATCCCGACATCCGCAAGATCGTCTTCACCGGCTCCTGCGCCACCGGCCAGAGCGTCATGAGAAGCGCGGCGGATACGATGAAGCGCCTGACGCTGGAGATGGGGGGCAACGACGCCGGCATCGTGCTTCCGGATGCCGATCCCGAGGCAATCGCCGAAGGCCTGTTCTGGGGCGCCTTCATCAATAACGGCCAGACCTGCGCCGCGTTGAAGCGCCTCTACGTCCACGACAGCATCCACGACGCGGTCTGCGATGCGCTGGTGGCCTATGCCCGCAACATCCCCGTGGGCGACGGGATGGACGAAAGCAGCATCCTCGGCCCGGTCCAGAACCAGATGCAGTTCGACAAGATCAAGCGGCTGGTCGACGCGTCGAGGGACAAGGGAACGGTGCTTCTGGGGGGCGAGCCGGGCGAAGGGCTGTTCTTCCCTCCGACGCTGATCTCGGGCTTGTCGAACGGCGATCCGCTGGTCGATGAAGAGCAGTTCGGCCCGGTCCTGCCGATCATCCGCTACTCGGACCTCGACCAGGCTTTCACGGATGCCAACGCGCTGGAAACCGGCCTCGGCGGATCGATCTGGAGCTCGGATGTCGATGCCGCCCGTGCCATGGCCGGGCGGATGGATTGCGGATCGGTCTGGATCAACAAGCACGGCGCGATCCAACCGAACGCCCCCTTCGGCGGGGTCAAGAAATCCGGGCTGGGGGTCGAGTTCGGCGAGGAGGGAATGGCCGAGTACACCGATATCCAGGTTGTTCTTTCCTGATCCGGCATAGTGCCACCCAAAGAGCGTAGGCCCGCGAGGGCCTTCGCCCACTTGGTTCGACTGCGCTATTGCCGTCGGCTTCGATGGCGACGGGATCTTCGTGCGCTGCAAGAATGGCGTGGCATGCTTCCGGTGGAAGATTCGGCGCACGCATCGCCAAACTCTTGTTTATTGGGTGAGTTTGGCTCCGGCGGTAGGGATCGAACCTACGACCAATTGATTAACAGTCAACTGCTCTACCGCTGAGCTACGCCGGAATTGCGGTGCATATCTCGCATTGCGACGAGGAGTGCAAGGCGTCTGCCGGAAAAAATTTGACGGGCGCGGGCGGGTCAGAGGTGGAAGGTCGTGTCGGAGCCTGCGGCACCGTGGTGTCGCACGTGACCGCGTGCCGTGAGGTCGATCAGGTGGGCCAACACGTTGCGGGTGGCGGCGGGCAGCATGGCAGGGGGGATGTCGGCGTAAATTCGGGCGGCCAGCGACGCGGGCGTGCCGGGTGCCTCGCACAAGGCGTCGAGGACCTGCGCCTCACGCGCCTTTCGGTGGGCGATCAGCCAGTCGATGCGCGCAGGCGGATCCTCCACCGGGGCGCCGTGCCCGGGATAGAGGCGTCGGGGAGCGCGCTCGTTCAAGCGGCGGCAGGAGTCCAAGAACGCGCCGACATCGCCGTCGGGCGGCGAGATGAAGGTCGAGGCCCAGCCCATCACCAGGTCGCCCGAGAACGCCGCTCCGGTCCACAGAAACGCCAGGTGGTTTCCGAAGTGGCCGGGAGTCCACATCGCCTCGACCGGGCCGGCGGGGGTCTCGATCACCTCACCATCGGCCAACTGTCGGTCGGGTACGAAATTCGCGTCGACCCCTTCGCCGCCGCCAAGGTCGGTCAAGCCCTCCATCCGCTCGGGCCGACCTGCGCGCGCATCGCCATAGGCGAGGATCGGGGCGCCGGTGTGCCGGGACAGACGCGCGGCGATGGGCGAGTGGTCGAGATGCGCATGCGTGACCAGGATCTGCGTTACATCGCGATCCCCTATGGCCGACAGGATAGCGGCAAGGTGGTCGTCATGCGCCGGCCCCGGGTCGATCACCGCGACTGCCTGCGGATCGCCCAGCAGGTAGGTATTCGTGCCCCGCTCGGTCATGGGCGAGGGGTTGGGCGCGACGATGCGCACCAGCCCCGGCTCCAGTTTCTGAACGTCGGGCATCGTCGGCTCCTGTTCCAGTCCGCTCGACGGGCGCCTAAGGTGGCAGGGCGTCCCGCGCATGAGGTGAAGATGGCTGACCTGTCCATGAAGCGCTATGCCCCGCGATCGCTTTATGCCCGCGCTGCGCTGATCCTTCTGTTACCGGTCATCAGCCTGCAGATCGTGGTGTCGGTCGTGTTCATCCAGCGGCTCTTCGAAGACGTGACCCAGCAGATGAGCACGAATGTTGCCTACGAGCTACGCTACCTGCGTGATGCCGTCGACGGGGCGCCCACGCCCGAGGCCGCGCGGCGCGCTCTGGAGGCCTTGGGGCGGGATTTCGACATCGGCACCACGTTGCCCGATCCCGTCCCGGTGACCGGCACCGACCGCAGGGTCTATGACCTGTCGGGCCGCCTGGTCATCCCGACGCTGACCGACGAGCTGGGCGGGGTGCTGGGAATCGACCTGTCCACCGATGACGGCGTGGTCGACATGACGGTGGATACGCGCCACGGCCCGCTGCGGTTCCGGTTCGACCGGGATCGAGTCTCGGCCCGGAACCCGCATCAGTTCCTTGTCATCATGATCCTGACAGCCCTCCTGATGACGGTGGTGGCCTACCTGTTCCTCAAGAACCAGCTGAGGCCGATCAAGCGGCTGGCCGACGCGGCGCTGGCCTTCGGGAAAGGGCGCTCGGTGCCTTACAGCCCGCGCGGCGCGTTCGAAGTGCGCAGCGCAGGTGCCGCGTTCCTCGACATGCGCGCGCGGATCGAAAGGCAGATCGAGCAGCGCACGATGATGCTGTCGGGGATCAGCCACGACCTGCGCACGCCGCTGACGCGCCTGAGGCTCGAGTTAGAGATGCTCGACCCGGCCGAGGCCGAGCCGATGCGCCGCGACCTCGACGAGATGCAGCAAATGATTGACGCCTTTCTCGATTTCGCGCGCGAGGGCGCCGTGGGCGAGCCCGAGCTGATCGACCCGACCGACCTGGTCAATGATGTCGTCGAGAAAGCCCGCCGCGCCGGTGGCACGGTCGAGCGGGGGCGGATCCAGTCCGCTGGCACGGTGACGCTGAACTCGCTGGCGGTTGCGCGCGCGCTGGAGAACCTTGTCGGCAACGCCCTGCGCTATGGAACGCGGGCACGGGTGTCGCTCGATCGGACGGGGCGCGCGCTGGTATTCGTGGTCGAGGACGACGGACCCGGCATCCCGGTCGAGGCCCGGGCCGAGGCGATGCGCGCCTTCACCCGCCTCGACGGGGCGCGCAACCAGAACCGCGGGGCAGGCGTGGGTCTCGGCCTCGCCATTGCCCAGGACGTGGCGCGCCAGCATGGGGGCGTGCTGCGCCTTGGGAAGTCTGTCGATCTGGGCGGCTTGCGCGCGGACCTCGTGATCGCCCTCTGAAGATCCGCGTCAGCCGCGCACATGCGCTCGCAGCAGGTCCAGAAGCTGCTGGGTCGACGGGGTCGGGGGATCTCCGGCGCGCCGGACGATGCCGTAGTCGGATACGGCCATGTCTTCGGCGAGGGGCAGGGCGGCAAGCCGGCTACCGCCCGCGGCCCGGCCGATGAAGAACTCGGACACGGCGCGGGCGATGGGGGCGATGGCGTTCGTTTGTGTGATATGGGCGAGGGTGAAGAGGATCGAGGTCGTGCCGAGCACGCGACCGGGCAGGGGAAGGCCGCGGGCAAGCAGGTAGCTTTCGGCCGTGCGGCGCAACAGCCCGCCCGGCGGCTGGGTGATCCAGTCGTAGGAGAGGCAGTCCTCGAGCCTCAGATCAGGCTGCTGCATCAGGGGATGGTCGGACCGGACGAGAAGGCTGATCGGCTCGGGGCCGATCATGTCGATGGCGAAGGGTCGGGCATCGGCGGAACCGGGGATGCGGCCGATATAGAAGTCCAGGTCGTTGCCGACGAGCGCCTCTGCCAGCCGATCGGACGTGTCGATCTCGACCGTCACTTCCAGATCGGGATGGGCCCGCCGAGCGGCCCGCAGCACCGGCAGGAGCAGCTCGATCGACGGACCCGTGACCGAGCCGACCTGCACGTGCCCGCGGGTGCCGCCGGCGATCTGGCCGATCTGCTGATGCACCCGGTCGAGGTCGCGCAGCGTCCGCGACGCCTGGTCCGCCAGGGCCAGCCCCGCCTCGGTCAGCGATACGCCCCGTGCGTGGCGCACATGAAGCCGCGCGCCGGCCGTCGCCTCGAGCTGCGACAGAAGACGAGAGGCGGCCGGCTGGGAAATCCCAACCACCTGTGCCGCCGCGCCGATCTGGCCGAAATCGCGCAGCGCGGCGAGCAACCGCAATTGCGAGAATTTGAGGCCCCTGCGGACCAGATCGTCTCCACCGGACGAGGGGGCAGGTGGCATCGGTTATCTCCGTTTCGGTATATCTGTCATCACAAACCGCATTTGACCTGCATAACAGGATGTCGCAAGCCTGTCGCTGCTATTGTCCCACCGCCGCCGCCACCGAACGCTGCGCGGAAAGGGGGACCACGCAGGGCAACGCGCCCTGCCTCAAAGGGAGGAAGACATGAAACTTACCAGACGCGCTCTCGGCGCGACGGCGCTTGCCGCCGTTCTCGCCATTCCGGCCTACGCCCAGGACCAGGGCACCATCGGCATCTCGATGCCCACCAAATCCTCGGCCCGCTGGATCTCGGACGGCGAGAACATGGTGCGCCAGTTCGAAGAGGCGGGCTACGAGACGAACCTGCAATACGCCGAGGACGACATCCCGAACCAGCTCGCGCAGATCGAGAACATGATCACCACCGGTGTCGATGCGCTGGTGATCGCGGCCATCGACGGCACCACGCTGACCAACGCGCTGGCAAACGCCGCCGCCATGGACATCCCCGTGGTCGCCTATGACCGCCTGATCCGCGACAGCGAGCACGTTGACTACTATGCCACGTTCGACAACTTCCAGGTCGGCGTGCAGCAGGCCAACACGCTGGTCGAGGGTCTCGAAGAGCGCTTCCCGGACGTCGAGCCGTGGAACGTCGAGGTCTTCGGCGGCAGCCCGGACGACAACAACGCCTACTTCTTCTACGACGGCGCGATGAGCGTCCTGCAGCCGCTGATCGACGAGGGGCGCATCAACGTCGTCTCGGGCCAGCTCGGCATGGACACGGTCGGCACCCTGCGCTGGGATGGATCGGTCGCGCAGTCGCGGATGGATAACCTGCTGTCCGCCAACTACACCGACCAGCAGATCCACGGCGTGCTGTCGCCCTATGACGGCCTGTCGATCGGCATTATCTCGTCGCTCCGCGGCGTCGGCTATGGGTCGGGCGACATGAAGATGCCGGTCGTCTCCGGTCAGGATGCCGAGATCCCCTCGATCAAGGCGATCCAGCGCGGCGACCAGTACTCGACGATCTTCAAGGACACGCGCGAGCTGGCCGAGGTCACCGTGGGCATGGTGGACGCGCTTCTGCAGGGCGGCGAGCCGCAGATCAACGACACCGAGACCTACGACAACGGCGTGATCGTGGTGCCGTCCTACCTGCTCGAGCCGGTTCCGGTGACGTCGGACGACATCCAGTCCGTGCTGGTCGACTCGGGCTACTACGACGCCTCCGAGATCGAGTGATCTCTTCTGCGCGCCCGTGCTTTCGGGCGCGCATCAAGGCCCCTGCCGGGGCCGCTTTCCAACGAAGGAGCGATTGGTGACGACGATCCTCGAGATGCGCGGCATCACCAAGGAATTCCCGGGCGTGAAGGCGCTCGACGACGTGAACATGCGCGTCGCCGAGGGCGAGATCCATGCGCTGGTGGGCGAGAACGGGGCCGGCAAGTCCACCCTGATGAAGGTGCTGTCCGGCGTCTATCCCCACGGCAGCTACGACGGCGAGATCCTGTTCGACGGCCAGACCCGCGCCTTCCGCGGCATCCGGGACAGCGAAGACGTTGGCGTCATCATCATCCACCAGGAACTCGCGCTGATCCCGCTGTTGTCGATCGCCGAGAACATCTTCCTGGGGAACGAGCGCGCCAAGGGCGGCGTAATCGACTGGCGCGAGACCGAAGCGCGCGCGGCCGAACTGCTCAAGCGCGTCGGCCTGAACGAAAGCCCCAAGACGCTGGTGGACGACCTCGGGCTCGGCAAACAGCAGCTGGTCGAGATCGCCAAGGCCCTGTCCAAGGACGTGCGCCTTCTGATCCTGGACGAGCCGACCTCGTCCCTGAACGAGCAGGACAGCGAGAAGCTGCTGGACCTGCTGGCCGAATTCCGCGCGCAGGGCGTCACCTCGATCCTCATCAGCCACAAGCTGAACGAGATCAGCCGCGTCGCCGACACCATCACGGTGCTGCGCGACGGCTCGACCGTGGCGCGGCTGGATTGCTCCGACGGCATCTCCGAGGACGATATCATCAAGGACATGGTGGGCCGGTCGCTGGACGACCGCTACCCGCCGAAAGAGGCGCCGAATCCCGGCCAGGTCGCGCTGGAAGTCCGGAACTGGACCGTTCACCACCCGCTGCACGCCGATCGGCAGGTGGTGAAGGACGTCAGCTTCAACGTCAGCCGCGGCGAGGTCGTGGGTATCGCAGGCCTGATGGGCGCGGGCCGCACCGAGCTTGCGATGAGCCTGTTCGGCCGTGCCTGGGGGCGCGACATCTCGGGCGAGGCGCTGATCGGCGGGCAGCCCGCCGACCTGTCGACGCCCCGCAAGGCGATCAACGCCGGACTCGCCTACGTCACCGAGGACCGCAAGACCTTCGGGCTGGTCCTCGACGACACGATCCGGCGCAACGTGCCGCTGGCGAAGCTCGACGCGATCGCCGACCGCGGCGTGGTCAATCGCAAGCGCGAGGCCGAGGTCGCCGAACGCTACCGCGACCGGCTGAACATCAAGTCCAGTTCGATCGACCAGGAGACGGTGAACCTGTCGGGCGGCAACCAGCAGAAGGTCGTGCTGTCCAAGTGGCTCTTTGCCGATCCGGACGTGCTGATCCTCGACGAGCCGACCCGCGGCATCGACGTGGGTGCCAAGTTCGAAATCTACACCGTGATCCGCGAGCTTGCGAAGGCCGGCAAGGCCGTCATCGTGATCTCGTCCGAGATGCCCGAGCTTCTGGGGATCACCGATCGCCTTTACGTCATGAACGAGGGCCGCTTCGTGGGCGAGATGTCCACTTCCGAAGCGAGCCAGGAAAAGATCATGGCAGCCATCATCCGGTCGGGCGACCGGAAGTCGGCCGCCAGCCAGGAGGAAGTCGCATGAGCGAGATCACGAACACAGGCCTCGACGCGCCTGCCGGCCAGCAGGCCCGCGCGAGCTGGCGCTTTCTTCAGACGCACCTGCGCGAATACGGCATCCTCTTCGCGCTGATCGCGATCATGGCGTTCTTCCAGGTCGCCACCGGTGGCATCCTGCTGCGGCCGGTCAACGTGACCAACCTGA
Source organism: Palleronia marisminoris (assembly GCF_900172315.1). Lineage (GTDB taxonomy): Bacteria > Pseudomonadota > Alphaproteobacteria > Rhodobacterales > Rhodobacteraceae > Palleronia > Palleronia marisminoris. The sequence continues at coordinate 139,555 of NZ_FWFV01000001.1, read as the reverse complement.
TCCTGCAGAACTCCTACATCATCATCATGGCGATCGGGATGCTGCTGGTGATCGTCGCGGGGCATATCGACCTCTCGGTCGGCTCGGTCCTTGGCTTCACCGGCGCGCTGGCGGCCGTGATGATCGTCAACTGGGACGTTCCCTACCTGCTCGCCGGCATCCTGTGCCTTGCGGCGGGCGCTCTGATCGGCGCGGCGCAGGGCTTCTGGGTGGCCTATTTCCGCATCCCGTCCTTCATCGTGACGCTGGCGGGGATGCTGGTCTTCAAGGGCCTGACCCTGTGGCTGCTGGCCGGCCAGTCGGTCGGCCCGTTCCCGGCGCAGTTCCAGCTGATCTCATCCGGCTTCATCAACGACGTGTTCGCGATGGAGGGCTTCAACCTGCTGTCCTTCCTGATCGGGCTCGCGGTCGCAGGGGGCCTTGCCTTCATGGCGATCCGCGGTCGCCAGCGCGAGGCCAAGACCGGTACGCCCGCCGAGCCCTTCGCCTTCTTCGCCGCCAAGACCGCGCTGATCTTCTTCGGGATCTCGTGGATGAGCTGGCTGATGGCCGACTTCCGCGGTCTTCCCAACGTCTTCATCGTCATGGCGCTGCTGATCGCGATCTATTCGTTCCTGACCAGCCGCACCACGATCGGACGCCGCATCTACGCGATCGGCGGCAACGAGAAGGCGGCCATGCTCTCGGGCATCAACTCGAAGCGGCTGGTCTTCCTGACCTTCGCCAACATGGGGATGCTCGCCGCGCTGGCCGGCCTCGTCTTCGCCGCGCGCCTGAACACCGCCACTCCCAAGGCTGGCGCGACGTTCGAGCTTGACGTGATCGCGGCCGTCTTCATCGGCGGCGCGTCGATGGCAGGCGGCGTGGGCACCGTGGTCGGAGCGGTGATCGGCGCCTTCATCATGGGCGTGATGAACAACGGCATGTCGATCCTCGGCATCGGGATCGACTACCAGCAGGTCATCAAGGGCCTCGTCCTGCTCGCCGCCGTCATCTTCGACGTCATGAACAAGAAGAAGGGTTGAGCACCATGTCCTCCGTGCCGACCCCCATCCTACGCCCGCTGCCTTGCGCCGCGGTGTCAGAACTCCAGTCGAGGTAGAGTAGACCGATGACCTTCGCCCCAGCCGAGTGGCCCCGCAAGCTTCGCAGCCAGGAATGGTACGGCGGTACCAGCCGCGACAACATCTATCACCGGGGATGGCTGAAGAACCAGGGTTACCCTCACGACCTGTTCGACGGTCGGCCGGTCATCGGGATCATGAACACCTGGTCCGACCTGACGCCCTGCAACGGCCACCTGCGCGACCTGGCCGAGAAGGTGAAGGCCGGCATCTGGGAGGCCGGCGGCTTCCCCCTCGAAGTGCCGGTGTTCAGCGCCTCCGAGAACACCTTCCGCCCCACGGCGATGATGTATCGCAACCTCGCGGCCATGGCGGTCGAGGAAACGATGCGGAACCAGCCGATCGATGGTGCGGTGCTGCTGGTGGGCTGCGACAAGACCACGCCGTCGCTGATGATGGGTGCGGCCTCGACCGACATCCCGTCCATCGTCGTGACCGGCGGACCGATGCTGAACGGCTGGTTCAGGGGCGAGCGTCTGGGCTCGGGCACGGCGCTGTGGCAGATGTCCGAGGACATCAAGGCCGGCAAGATGACCCAGGACGAGTTCCTCGAGGCCGAGCAGGCCATGAGCCGCTCGTCGGGGACCTGCAACACGATGGGCACCGCGTCCACGATGGCATCGATGGCCGAAGCACTCGGCATGGCGCTCTCGGGCAACGCTGCGATCCCGGCGGTGGACGCGCGTCGGCGGGTCATGGCGCAACTTTCTGGCCGGCGCATCGTGCAGATGGTCAAGGACGACCTGAAGCCGTCGGACATCCTGACGAAAGAGGCGTTCGAGAACGCGATCCGCACCAACGGCGCGGTCGGCGGCTCGACCAACGCGGTGGTTCACATCCTCGCGCTGGCCGGCCGGGTCGGCGTCGACCTGACGCTCGACGACTGGGATCGCCTTGGCCGCGACGTGCCGACCATCGTGAACCTGATGCCGTCGGGCAAGTACCTGATGGAAGAGTTCTTCTACGCTGGCGGCCTTCCGGTCGTGCTCAAGCGCCTGGGCGAGGCTGGCATTCTGAACAAGGACGCGCTGACGGTCTCCGGCGGTCCGGTCTGGGACGAGGTCAAGGACGCGGTCAACTGGAACGAGGACGTGATCCTGCCGGCCGAAAGGGCGCTTGCGGCATCGGGCGGCATCGCGGTCCTGCGCGGCAACCTCGCGCCAGATGGCGCGGTGCTGAAGCCCTCGGCCGCGAGCCCGGCTCTGATGAAGCACCGGGGCAGGGCGGTCGTGTTCGAGGATATCGACGACTACAAGGCGCGGATCAACGACGACGCGCTCGATATCGACGCCAGCTGCATCATGGTCATGAAGAACTGCGGACCGAAGGGTTATCCCGGCATGTCCGAGGTCGGCAACATGGGCCTGCCGCCCAAGGTCCTGCGCGAGGGGATCACCGACATGGTGCGGATCTCGGACGCGCGGATGTCGGGCACGGCCTATGGCACCGTCGTGCTGCACACCGCGCCCGAGGCGGCAGTTGGCGGACCGCTCGCGGTGGTTCGCAGCGGCGACATGATCGAGTTGGACGTGCCGGGCCGCCGCCTGCATCTCGACATCTCGGACGAGGAACTGGCGCAGCGCCTGGCCGAATGGACCTCCCGCGTCGAGGTGCCTGGCAGCGGCTATGCCCGGATGTATCACGAGCATGTCGAGGGTGCGGATACCGGCGCGGATTTCGACTTCCTCAAGGGTTGCCGTGGAAACGAGGTGCCCCGTGACAGCCACTAAGCTCGCCATCGTCGGCGTGGGCAAGATCGCCCGCGACCAGCACATCCCGGCCATCGCCGCCGATCCGGCCTTCGAGCTTGCGGCAACGGTGTCGGGCTCGGGCGGGGTCGAGGGGGTCGAGAACTTCGCCACCGTCGATGCGCTGCTCGAGGCGCGTCCGGACGTGACGGCCCTGTCGCTTTGCATGCCGCCCGTGCCGCGCTTCGCCGCAGCCTTCGCGGCGATCGCCAACGGGCGCCACGTCATGCTCGAGAAGCCGCCCGGAGCGACGGTGGCCGAGGTTCTGACGCTCGACGGGCTGGCGCGGCAGACGGGTGTGAGCCTGTTCGCGACATGGCACTCGCGCTACGCCGCCGGGGTCGAACCCGCGCGGGAGTGGCTGGCCGACAAGCCGATCCGCCGCGTCCGCGTCGACTGGAAGGAAGACGTGCGCAAGTGGCATCCGGGTCAGGCCTGGATCTGGCAGCCCGGCGGCCTCGGCGTCTTCGATCCGGGCATCAACGCGCTGTCGATCCTGACTGAAATCATGCCCCTGCCGCTGCACCTGTCGGGTGCCGAGCTGACCTTCCCCGAGAACCGCGAGACTCCCATCGCGGCCGACCTGACCTTCACCGGCCCCGACGGGATAGACGCCACCGCCGGCTTCGACTGGCGGCAGGAGGGCGGCGAGATCTGGCAGATCGAGGTCGAGACCGACCAGGGCACCCTGCGCCTTGAAAGCGGCGGCGCCCGCCTGACGATCGACGGCACCGACCGACCGCTCGAGGACGACGGAGAATACCCCGGCCTCTATCGCCGCTTCGCGACGCTTCTGGCCGACGGCGGCTCGGACGTGGATCTCGCACCGCTGATCCATGTCGCGGACGCCTTCATGCTCGGCCGTCGCGTGACGACCGACGCCTTTCATGACTGATACCCACGGGACGGAGATACCATGCTTGCGAACAAGATGACCGGCTCCTGGCCGGTTGCCCCGACAGCGTTCAACGACGACGGCACGCTTGATCTCGACGGGATGGGCCGGGTGCTCGACTGTATCGTGGATACGGGCGCGGACGGCGTCTGCATCCTTGCCAACTTCTCGGAACAGTTCCTGATCGACGACGCCGAGCGCGAGACCCTCACCCGCTTCTGCATGAAGCACCTCGGCGGGCGGATCCCTGCGATCGTGACCATTTCACACTACGCGACCGAGGTCGCGGTGAAGCGGGCGCAGCTGGCAAAGGATCTGGGCGCGCGGGCGGTGATGATGATGGCGCCCTATCACGGCGCGCTGATGCGGGGCTCGGCCCAGCAGACCTACGAGCAACTGGCGCAGGTGGGCGAGGTCGGCATCCCGATCATGATCCAGGACGCGCCGTTGTCGGGGGTCGAACTGCCGGTGGATCTTCTGGTCCGGATGGCGCGCGAGATCGAGATGGTCCAGCACTTCAAGATCGAATGCGTCGGCGCGGCGACCAAGCTGCGCGCGCTGATCGCGGCGGGGGGCGACGCGATCGTCAGCCCTCTGGACGGCGAGGAGGGGATCACCCAGCTTGCCGATCTTGACGCGGGCGCGACCGGCACAATGTGTTCGGCGATGATCCCCGAATGGATCGCCAAGGTGGTTCTGGCCCATAGCAAGGGCGATCGCGATGCGGCCGTCGAGACCTACACGAAGATCCTTCCGGCGGTGAACCACGAAAACCGGCAATGCGGCTTCCGGGCCGCGAAGGCCGCGATGGTTGAGGGCAGGGTGATCCGGTCGGATTTCTGCCGCCACCCGGTCGCGCCGCTGCCGCCCGAGACGCGGGAAGAGCTGCTCGGCCTTCTCCGCCCGCTCGACCCGATCTCGATGCGCTGGGGCCTCTGAGGGCTCGCGCACCAACGAACGTAGGAGAAACCACGTGACCCAAGACATTCACGGCAAGCACCTCATCGCCGGGGACTGGATTTCCGGTCAGGGAACCTTCCGCACCGACCCCGCGACCGGCGATCCGCTCGAGATCTCGCTGGGCGACGCATCCGTCGTGGACCGCGCGGCAAAGGCCGCCGAAGCGGCGTTCGACGCCTATGCCGCCACCACGCGCGAGGCCCGCGCGGCGTTCCTCGAGGCGATCGCATCCGAACTCGAGGCGCGGGTGGACGCGATCACCCCCATGGCGATGGCCGAAACCGGCCTGCCCGAGCCGCGCATCCGCTCTGTCGAGCTGCCGCGCACGGCGAACCAGATGCGCCTGTTCGCGAGCCACATTCGCCAGGGCGACTTCCTCGACATGCGCCACGATTCCGCGCTGCCCGACCGGCAACCCATGCCGCGCCCCGATCTGCGCGTGGTCCAGCGCCCCATCGGCCCCGTCGCCGTGTTCGGCGCGTCGAATTTCCCGCTGGCCTTCTCGACCGCCGGTGGCGACACCGCCGCCGCGCTTGCCGCGGGCTGTCCCGTCGTGGTCAAGGCGCATGAGGCGCATGCCGGCACCTGCGAGCTGGTTGCCGAGGCGATCAACGCCGCGGCCGAAGCCACGGGCATGCCGCGCGGCGTGTTCAATCAGGTGCATGGCGGATCGCTCGAGGTCGGGCAGGCGCTGGTCCAGCACCCGCTGATCAAGGCGGTCGGGTTCACCGGCTCGTACCGGGGCGGCAAAGCGCTGTTCGACCTCTGCGTCAGCCGCCCCGAGCCGATTCCGTTCTTCGGCGAGATGGGCTCGATCAACCCGATGTTCCTGCTGCCCGGCGCCATGGCCACGCGCGCCGCGGCCATTGGCGAAGGCTGGGCCGGGTCACTGACCATGGGGGCGGGGCAGTTCTGCACCAACCCGGGCATTGCCGTGGTTCTGGATGGCCCCGAGGCGGACACGTTCCGCGACGCCGCGAAGGCCAAGCTGGAAGCGGCCGGACCGCAGACCATGCTGACCAAGGGCATCGCGAGCGCCTATCGCGACGGCGCCTACGCCCTGCGGGATTCGGACGGGGTGCGCGAGGTCGTGGTGTCGGAGCCCGGGGAGCGCAACGCGACGCCCTTCCTGTTCGAGACGGATGCCCAGACGTTCCTTGCGAACGAGGCTCTCGCGGAAGAGGTCTTCGGCCCCACCGGCCTGATCGTTCGCGCGAAGAGCCCTGAGGAGCTCGCCACCATCGCGCGCGGCCTGAAGGGCCAGCTGACCTGCACCCTGCACATGGACACCGAGGACGCGGATCTGACCCGCACCCTGCTGCCCATCCTCGAACGCAAGGCAGGTCGGATCCTCGCCAATGGCTTCCCGACGGGGGTCGAGGTCGCGGATGCCATGGTGCATGGCGGGCCGTTCCCCGCGTCGACCAACTACGGGGCGACCTCGGTCGGGACGCTGGCGATCCGGCGGTTCCTGCGGCCGGTCTGCTACCAGGACATCTCCGAGATGTTCCTGCCCGAGACCGCCTGAGCGCGGCGACATGAACGGCACGGCCCGGCGCGACCGGGTCGTTCCTCGCGCGGTGCGGTTTACAACCGCGCCGCCGTGGTGTGTTCTGCCGCGCGACCCCCAGATGCGGCAGCCCACATGACCAATCAATACTTCCCGCGCACATGACGGGCTTCCGCTTCATCCACGCGTCGGACCTGCATCTTGGCCGCCGGTTCGCGAACATTCCCGAGCCGCTCGACGGCAACGTGCGCGGCCGGTTGATGGAGGCCCGCCACGGCGCGATCGCCCGCCTCGCGGCCGCCGCCACGGCACAGGGCGCGGCCGACATCCTGTTGGCGGGGGACACGTTCGACACCGCCACGCCGTCGCCCACGGTCATCCGCCAGACCCTTGCTGCCATGGCCGAGGCCGGCGCAATCCGGTGGTGGCTGCTGCCGGGCAACCACGACAACCTGCGCGATGCCGAGCCGCTCTGGGACGCGATCCGTCGCGAGGGGCCGGCGAATGTGCACGCGGTGACGGAGACGGCGCCTGTCGCGGTCGCGCCGGGCGTGGCGCTGCTGCCCTGTCCGGTGGAATGGCGCTCGGCCGGGCGCGATCCGACGACGGCCATGGTCGAGATGCCGAGCCCCGAAGGCGCCCTGCGGATCGGCCTCGCACATGGCGGTGTCGCCGATTTCGGCGAGGATGGCGCCGCGATCGCCCCGGACCGCGACCGTAGCGCGGGGCTCGATTTCCTGGCGCTCGGCGATTGGCACGGGCGGATGCAGGTCGGTCCGCGCGTCCACTACAGCGGCACTCCCGAGCAGGATCGCTTCAAGCACGATCGCCGTGGCGTCTGCCTTGCGGTTGAACTCGCCGGGCCCGGTGTCATACCGCAGGTTGAAGAGGTGGAAACGGGCGCCTTCCTGTGGACCGAGCGCGAGGTGACGCTGGCCCCCCGGCAGGACGCGGAAGAGGCGCTTGCGGCGGTGCTGCCGGACGGTGCGCGACGCGATACGCTTCTCCGGATTCGTGCCGCCGGCTGGACGGGGCTTGCGGAACGCACGCGTCTTCAGGAGGCCGCTGATCGCTTCGGCCCGGAATTCGCCCATTTCGAGCTGCGGTCAGACGCGCTCGGCACCCAGTATGATGCCGGCGACCTGGATGAGATCGACCGCGGCGGCGCCCTGCGTCTCGCCGCGGACATGTTGATGGCCGAGGCGGGCGACACCGCCCGCTCCGAGCCTGACCGCACCGTCGCGACCGATGCCCTGGCCCGGCTCTATGCCTACACGCGCGAGGCGCCGCGATGAGGTTCCGCGCGATTGCCCTCGAGAACGTGCGCCGTTTCGCCGGCCGCTCGGCGGTCGACGGGATCGGCGATGGCCTGAACGTGCTGGCCGAACCGAACGAGCACGGCAAGTCCACGCTGTTCGACGCGGTGCAGGCGCTGTTCTTCAAACCGCACGGATCGAAGGACAAGGAGGTCCGCGCCCTCCAACCCCATGCCGGCGGTGCCCCCGAGGTCACGATCGAGATCGAGACCGACGAAGGCCGCTTCGTGCTGTGGAAGCGGTGGCTGTCCAAGCCCGCGGCGACCGTGTCGCAGGACGGCAGGCTGGTGGCGCAGGCCGACGCGGCCGAAGCGTGGATCGCGCAGATCCTGGGGGGCGAGGATGGCGGGCCGTCGGGGCTGTTGTGGGTGCGTCAGGGGATGACCGCGCTTGGCGGCGGCAGCCCCAAGGAAGAGAAGGCGGCGCTGGAGCGGCGGCGCGACCTGATGTCCACGGTCGGCCACGAGGTCGAGGCGATGACCGGCGGTCGGCGGATGGACCTCGCGCTGGCCCGGTGCCGCGAAGAGCTCGACGTGCTTGCCACCAAAACGCTGCGGCCGCGCGGGCCGTGGAAGGCGGCGCAGGATCGGGTCGAAGCCCTGGAGGTCGAGCGCGACGCCCTGGCGGCGACGTCGGACGCGCTTCACGAGGCGCTTCAGGAACGGCGCCGGGTTCGCCGCGCACTGGCCGAGATCGAGGACCCGGACGCCACGACGGGCCGGGCCGACCGGCTGACGCAGGCGACGGCCGCCCATGCCGCCGCCCTCCGCCACGCCGAGGATGTCGAGGCCGCCTCCCGCAGGGTCGAGGCCGGGCGCATCTCGGTGACCCGCGCGCAGGAACGGCTCGAGGCGCTGCGAACCGCGCTGTCCGAGCAGACGGCGGCCCGGGAGGCCGTCGATGCCGCCTTGGCCGAGGCCGAACGCGCGGCGGCCGAACGGGACGCTGCGCAGGGTGCGCTCGACGCCGCCGAAGAGGCTCTTGGCGTGGCGCAGAAGGCCCGTGAGGCGGCCGAGGCAAGCCGGCGTCTGGCCGAGCGGCAGCGCGCGGCCCGGGACGGGGTGGCGCGGCGGCGCGAGTTGGCGCAGCGGATCGCCGAGGCCGAAGCCGCGCGGCGCACCGTGGAAGAGGCCGCCGCGATGGCGGGGCAGGGGCCGGACGCCGCGACGATGCGGCGGCTCGAGACGCTGGCTGCCGAACGCGCCGCCGCGGTCGCGGCCCGGGCGGCCAGCGCACCCCAGGTGGTGATGCGCCACGCCCCCGATCGCGCGGGGAGCGTCCGCATGGACGGGGCGCCGCTCGTCGAGGGGCAGGCAGTGGCCATCCCCGGCCGCGTGCGGCTTGAGATTGACGGAATCGGTACTCTCGATGTTTTTCCCGGGTCGGGCGGGCCAGGTGGGGATGCCGTCGAGGCTGCCGAACGTGCTCTCGAGAAGGCTCTTGCCGCCGTGGGTGCAGCGGATCTGGCGGCGGCACGGGTGGCGGCGGACATGCGTGCCGATGCCGAGCGCCGCCGGCGTGAGGCCAAGGCGGTGCTGGACAGCCTGGCGCCGGACGGGCTCGACCCGTTGCGCGCCATGCTTGCGGCAATCCCGGAGATGACCGAGGACGCCGACGCGCTTCTCGACCCGGCCGCCGCCGAGACGGCGGTGGAGGCCGCCGAGGATGCCCGTGTCGCCGCGCAATCGGTGCGGGATGCCGGGGCGGGGCGACTGTCGGACGCGCGGATGATCGCGGCCCGCGCGGAAGCGGCGGCATCGGGGGCCGAGGACCGGCTGGACCGTGCGGAGCAGGCCGTCGCGCGGGTGGGCGACGAAGATGAGGCGACGCTCGCCGCGCAATTCGACCGCGCGCGTGAGGCGTTGGATGCGGCGGTGGCCGTTCACACGGAAAAGGCGCGCACGGCCCCCGACCTGGCCGGAGCCGAGGCCGCCCTGGCGCGCGCCCGCGCCGTCGACCGCGAAGCCCGCGAAACCATTGGACGCCTCAAGCCCGAGCTTGCCCGTCTGGACGAGCGCATCTCGCGCGGGGCGGGCGACGCGGTCGAGGAACGGCTGACCGAAGCCGAGGAACGCGTGACCGCCGCGCGCGCCGATCTTCAGCGGATCGAGCACGAGGTGGCGGTGCTGAAGCGGCTGGAAGGGGCGCTGGACGCCGCGAAGGCGGAGGCGCGCGAGCGCTATTTTGCGCCGGTCGCGGCCGAGCTGCGTCCGCTTCTGGCGCTGCTCTGGCCCGAGGCCGAGCTCCGCTGGGAGCAGGAGACGCTGCTGCCCACGACCCTGTGCCGCGGCGGTGTGGAAGAGCCGATCTCGATCCTGTCGGGCGGCACACAGGAACAGGTGGCGCTGTTGGTCCGGCTGGCCTTCGCGCGGATGCTGGCCAAGGCGGGTCGCCACGCGCCGGTGATCCTGGACGACGCGCTCGTCTTCACCGACGACGACCGGATCGAGCGGATGTTCGACGCGCTGCACCGGCAGGCAGGTGATCTGCAGATCCTCGTCCTGTCGTGCCGACAGAGGGCGTTCCGCGACCTGGGCGGGCGGACGCTGCGCCTGACGCCGGCAGACCCGGCATGACCGTCTTCCCCACCTTCGCCATGCAACTGGCGCGACGCTTGGCCCGGCACGCCTCGAACGCCAGCTGGCGGTTCGCGGCGCTCGTCACGGTGCTGCACGCCGCAAGCGTGGCGGCAGGTCTATGGATCCTGGACGAGAGGGCCTTGGTGTCCTCGGTCATTCAGTTCTTCTATTTCTACACGGTCACCGGCTCGTCGGTAGGATACGGGGATTTCTCGCCCAGCAGCCCGGCCGGGAAGCTATTCACCGCGCTCTGGGTCATCCCCGGCGCGATCTCGATCTTTGCCTTCGTCATCGGCAAGATCGTCGGCGACATCAGCATGAGGATGCGAGCGGTCATGAACGGAATGGGGCAATTCACCGACAAGACGGGGCATCTCGTCATCATCGGCTGGGTGCAGGGGCAGACCGACCGGCTGATCGAGGAAACCGCGCGCCTGCACGGCTCGCGGGACATCGTCGTCGTATCGACTCACGACCTGGCGAGCGTGAAGGCCGAATGGGACTGGGTGCGGGCGAGCTCTCTGGCCAATCGTGCCGACCTGGAACGTGCGGGGATCGACGGGGCGGCCTTCGTCGTCGTCCTGGCCGAAAGCGACGACGAGAGCCTGACCGCCTGCCTGGCGATCGGGGCCCTGGCGCCGCGGGCCCATTGCGTGGCGTATTTCGGTGATCCGTCGCCGGCCAACCTTGTCGAACGGCATTGCCCGATGATCGAGACGGTCACCTCGACCACGATCGAGCACGTCGCACGGTCGCTCTCGGATCCCGGGGCGAGCGACCTGTTGCGACGGCTGGTCTCGACCCGGACTGGCGCGACGCTGCATTCGACGCGGATCAAGGGGCCTGCCCGGATCGAGGCCGGCCGCGCGATGACGCTGCTTCTCGAGCATCACGGCGCCACGCTGATCGGCTTTCGCCCGGCCGAGGGGGGGGACCCGGTCCTGTCGCTGGCGCCCGGGACCGAACTGAGGGCCGGACAGACGATCTACTACATCTCGGTCGATCGTCTGGCGGATGAGATCTCGTTCGAGGGCTGAGCGGTGCGCCTTGTCCTTCCCGCCGAAACGCCGGTAGGAAGGCGCGGCCGGCCGCGGGCGTGATGGAACGGTAGACATAGGGGACTTAAACTCCCCAGGGGGAAACCCCGTGCGGGTTCGAATCCCGCCGCCCGCACCAGTCCGTTATTCGTCCCGCCGGCACCGACCGGGGTGGACCTTGCCGCGCGGGCGGTGCAGCTTGGCGACGATCGAAACGCACGGAGACCGCGCCCATGACGACCACCCCCTGGCATTTCTGGATCATCGTGGTGATCGGGGTGCTGTGGCACCTCGTGGGCGTGTTCGACTACACCGCCTTTCAACTCGACTGGACGCCTTACACGCAGTTGGCGACGGGGCGGCAGATCCAGTTTACCGAGAACATGCCCGACTGGGTGGACGCCGCCTGGGCGATCTCGACCTGGGTCGGCCTTCTCGGGATGGTCCTGCTGGGCGTGGGCTTCCGCCTGTCGCCGCTGATCCTGTCGATCTCGATGTTCGCAACGGTGCTGATCGCGCTTTGGCTGAGCCTGTTCGCCGAGCCGACGGTGTTCGGCCTTGCCGGTTGGTGGGGCCTGCTGGGGATCTGGCTGACCGCGCTGCTGACGGTGCTGTTCTGGCTCTATGCGCGGGACATGCACAAGGAAGGGATCATCGACTGATCCCTGTTCGGGTGCGCCAGCGGCCCCAGGCCTCTGGCGTATCGAGATCGGTGATCGCGCGGCGGCCGGGCAGGGCGACGAGCCGCACCTTGCGGTCGCGCAGCAGTGCCTTCGCGCCGACATCTCCCGAAAGGTGACCCATGCGCGCCACGTCGGCCGGCGGGAAAAGCACCGGCTGCCCCGGCGTGCCGTCTTCGGCCGTGGCGCGCACGGGCCGCGTGCCGTCGTAGATGGCAATAAGCGCGGCGAAGTCGGAGGTCTCGATCTCGGGCATGTCGGCGAAGGCGATCATCAGCGGCGTCGTGATGGACGACAGGGCGCGGAACGAGGCCGACATGCCCTCGGACGCGTCGGGAACCTCGACCAACGAGAGGGGAAGGTCAGCGACGGCATCCCGCCGGGCCTGCGCGTGCGGGGGGAGGGTCACGACGACGCTCCAGTTCGTTGCGATCGCGCGCTGAGCCATGGTCCGCAAGAGGGGGACGCCGTGGATCGGCTCGAGGCATTTATCCCCGCCACACATGCGTTTCGCGCCCCCGGCGGCGAGTATGGCGATCACGCCGTGGCCCGTATGGCTATCACTAAAATTTTCGGGAACCATATCATCGGAACCGTGTTGCGAGGATGACGATAGCATTTGAAACGCCAGGCCAGCATGTAAGGTTCACGTGAACCAAACGTCCCTGCTCCCCGTGGGTGTCCGATTTGTCCCGATCGGCGTCTTGGTCAGGTCCGCGTCGTCGCATCAGCAGCCCGGGTTTGTCCCTAGCCCGGGCTGCGTTCTTTTGTCCCACCCATAGCCAAACGCAGCTGGCCGCGGAAATCAAGGCTCGCCGTGGGATCCCCGCTCTCGGTAGGGGGTCGTGTGGTAATGGGCACGGTAGCATTTCGAGAAATGCGAGGGCGAGGTGAAGCCGCAGGCAAGGGCGACGTTGATGACGCTCATGTCGGTCTGCATCAGCAGGTTTCGCGCGCGGCTGAGGCGCAGTTCCATGTAGTAGCGCTTGGGACTGCGGTTCAGGTAGCGGCGGAACAGCCGCTCGAGCTGCCGTGTGGAAAGATCGACCTCGCGTGCCAGCGTCGCGGGGCTGATCGGCTCTTCGATATGCTGCTCCATCCGCTGGATCACCTCGGACAGCTTGGGATGCCGCACGCCGATGCGGGTGGGCGTCGACAGGCGCTGCTGGTCCTGATCGGTGCGGATCGCGGAATAGATCAGCTGATCCGCCACCGCGTTTGCCAGATCCTCGCCGTGGTCCCGGGCGATCAGGCGGATCATCAGGTCGATCGAGGATGTGCCGCCGGCCGTGGTGAGGCGGTTGCCGTCGATGGAAAAGACGCGCTTCGTCAGTTCGACCTCGTCCCAGGCTTCGGCGAAACCGTCCGCGTTCTCCCAGTGGATCGTGGCGCGCTTGTCCTCGAGCAGCCCCGCCTTGGCGAGCGTATGGGCGCCGGTGCAAAGGCCGCCGATCACCGCGCCGCGCCGCGCCTCGCGCCGCAGCCAGTTCAGCACGCGCTTGGTCGAGGCCTGATCCACGTCGAGACCCCCGCAAACCAGGATCGTCGCTTCGCGTGGGGGCTCCCCCAGGTCGTCGTCGATCGGAAACCCGACACCGGCCGAGCACGTCTTCGTTCCGCCGCCTTCCCCCGTCAGCGACCAGGTATAATGGCAGCGCCCGGACAGGCGGTTGGCGATGCGCAGGCATTCCACTGCGCCGGCGAAACTCAGGAGGCTGAAGCGGTCGAGCAGGAGGAACGTGTAGTGCCTCGCCGCCCCCTCGATCGGGGCCGGCCGGCCGGCCTTTCCGCTGCGGTCGGTCGTCGGGTTCATCCATCGACCGAAGCACCATTTCGCGGGCCTGCGCAAGAGGCGGCGCGAAAGGGAAGACACGGGTTTGCAACAAGGCCGGCTGCGGGTATAGAACGAACCCAGTCTTTTGGCCGTGGGGAGCATGGGCGATGCCGACATCCGCTATTTCGAGCTGGCGCGATCGCGAACGGATCCAGATGCCCGTCTATACCGACCCGACCGCGCTCCGGGCGGTCGAGGCGCGGCTGCGGCAGCTTCCTCCGCTGGTCTTCGCCGACGAGGCCCGTCGCCTGCGCACCGAGCTGGCCGCCGTGAGCCGGGGCGAGGCGTTCCTGCTTCAGGGCGGCGATTGCGCCGAGAGCTTCGACCAGTTCGGCGCGGACCAGGTGCGCGACTTCTTCAAGGTCATGCTGCAGATGGCAATGGTCCTGACCTACGGCGCCAAGGTGCCGGTGGTGAAGGTCGGCCGCATCGCCGGACAGTTCGCCAAGCCGCGCTCGGCCCCGACCGAGAAGGTCGGCGAGGTCGAGCTTCCCAGCTACCGCGGCGACATCATCAACGGGTTCGACTTCACCGAAGCCGCCCGCGTGCCCGATCCCGAGCGGATGCTGCAGGCCTACACCCAGTCCGCCGCGACGCTGAACATGCTGCGCGGGATGGCAAAGGGCGGCTTTGCCGACGTGAACAAGGTTCACCAGTGGACGCTGGACTTCACTGCCGAGGACAAGGCCGAAGCTTACCGCGACATCGCGAACGCGCTGCAGGACACGCTCGATTTCATCCGTGCCGCAGGGCTCAGCCCCCGCAAGGCCGAGGAACTGGCGACAGTGGACTTCTACTCGAGCCACGAGGCGCTTCTGCTGGAGTATGAAGAGGGGCTGACCCGGACCGACCCGATGACGGGCGAGCTGGTCGCGGGATCGGGCCACCTGATCTGGATCGGTGACCGCACCCGCCAACCCGACGGCGCGCATGTCGATTTCTGCCGCCAGGTCATCAACCCCATCGGCCTGAAATGCGGTCCCACCACGTCGAGCGAGGACCTGAAGGTCCTGATCGACACGCTGATGAACGGCAAGCTGGACGATGCCGGGCGCTTGATGCTCATCACCCGCTTCGGCGCCGACAAGGTCGAAGAACATCTGCCGCGCCTGATCGACACGGTCGAAGAGATGGGCGCCAAGGTCGTCTGGACCTGCGACCCGATGCACGGCAACACGATCAAGTCCGCCACTGGTTACAAGACCCGCCCGTTCGAGAACGTGCTGGGCGAGGTGCAAGAGTTCTTCCGCGTGCATGGCGAGAAGGGCACCACGCCCGGCGGCGTCCATTTCGAGATGACGGGACAGGACGTGACCGAATGCACCGGCGGCCTGCGCGCGCTGACCGACGAGGACCTGTCGGATCGCTACCACACGGCCTGCGACCCGCGCCTCAACGCCTCGCAGGCGCTGGAGCTTGCCTTCCTCGTGAACCAGCTGATGCGCGCGCCGCGCAGTGCGGCCGCGCAGGTGGCGTCGGCCTGATCGGCCGGCGCTCAGTCCGTTATGACGTGGAAGGAAGCCCGGCGGCGCGCGACGTCGCGGGCTCGGTCGATGGCCTCGAAATCGGGCAGATCGGGCTCGTCCATCGGCGGGCGCGTTGCCCGGGTAGAGACGGTTTCGCGCTTCTCGCCCGAAATCTCGAACCGGATCGGCGATGTGGTACGCCGTTCCGGCATCTCCACGTAGCCGATGGCGCGGGTGATCCGGTCCTCGCGGTCGCGGAGCGGAAGCAGCATCATCGAGCCTGTCAGCCGCTTGCGGAACGTCGTGCGCGGGCCTGAGAGGCCCAACTCGATCCGGGCGGGGTCGTCGAAAAGCGCCTCGATCGACTCGCCGAGCCACTCGCGCGACGCGGGCGTGATCAGGCTCGAGATCGGCATGCCGCGGGACTCGATCCCGAAGCCCTGGCCGACCGCCTGTCCTGCCAGCCGAATCCGCGCCTGGCGCGGGGCGATCCGCTCGAGCACCACGATGCGCGACAGGCACGGGGCGATGCGCGCCGGGTCGATATCGTCGCGACGGGGCACGTCCGAGCCGCCGCCGATCTCGCGCCAATAGGTCAGAAGTCCGTCACGATCCCGTTCCGCGCGTCCCACGCGCCGATCCTTGAGGTCGATGATCGTATCGCTGCTGTTCATGCTGCCATCTTCCTGTTTTCATTTCGGGCGATCCGCCGGTTCGGGTCTTGAACTCGGAGCGTCCGCCTTTGAGTAAGAAGATAGCATGGCAGTTATCGAAAATCTGCTGCAAATTAGTTCGAAGGTTAACGGAATGACAGGATCTATGACGGGCTTCGCCAGTGCGACGGGCGCCGCTCCCGGCTGGAGTTGGGCGTGGGAACTGCGCGCGGTGAACGGCAAGGGGCTCGACCTGCGCCTGCGCGTTCCGGACTGGATTACAGGTCTCGACGCCGGGTTGCGGGCCCGTCTGCAGGCGGCGCTGTCACGGGGCAGCGTAAGCCTGTCGCTTCGCCTCACCCGCGACGGCGCGGGCGAGGGAGTCGACCCGCTGGCGATCGAGCGCGCGCTGGCCCAACTGGCGGCGGTCGAGCAGGTGGCCGCGCGGCAGGGCCGGCAGCTCGCCGCGTTGACGGCGGCGGACGTCCTGGCGCTGCGGGTCGGTACGGAGCCGCTGTCTGGAGAGGATGAGACGGCGCTGGCCGAGGCGCTTCTGGCGCAGTTCGACGCCGAGATCCTGCCCGCGTTCCTCGAATCGCGCGCGATCGAAGGGCAGGCGCTGGACCCGATCCTGATGCAGCGGCTGGACGAGATCGCCGACCTCGTCTCGCGCGCCGCCGCGGCTGCGGCCGCCCGACAGGAGGCGCAGGGCGACCAGCTTCGCGCGGCAATTGCCCGCCTGACGGCGGAGGTTCAGGTGGACGAGGCGCGTCTGGCGCAGGAACTCGCGCTGCTGGCGATGAAGCAGGACATCACCGAAGAGCTCGACCGGCTGCGGGCCCATGTCGAGGCCGGCAAGGCGCTGGTGCGGGGGAAGGGGCCGAAGGGGCGCAAGCTCGACTTCCTGATGCAGGAGTTCAATCGCGAGGCGAACACGCTCTGTTCCAAGTCGCAGGATGCGGCCCTCACGGCGGTCGGGCTTGACCTCAAAACCGTGATAGATCAACTCCGCGAGCAGGTTCAGAACGTGGAGTGACCCCTTGCCCCAGACCCGGCGCGGCCTGTTGATCATCCTCTCGTCGCCCTCGGGCGCCGGCAAGTCCACCCTCGCGAAACGGCTCATGGCGTGGGATCCCAGCCTGTCGTTCTCGGTCTCGGCCACGACGCGCCCGCCGCGCGAGGGCGAGGTGGAGGGGCAAGACTACGTCTTTGTCAGCGATGCCGACTTCAAGCGCGCCGTGACAGAGGGCGAGATGCTGGAACACGCCCATGTCTTCGGCAATTTCTACGGCTCGCCGAAGGGCCCGGTTTCGGAGGCGATCGCCGAGGGGCGCGACGTGCTGTTCGACATCGACTGGCAGGGCGCGCAGCAGATCGAGAACTCGGACCTGGGGCTCAATACGCTGTCGATCTTCCTTTTGCCGCCCTCGATCCCCGAACTGCGCCGCCGGTTGGAAACGCGGGCCAAGGACACGTCCGAGACCATCGCAAAGCGCATGGAAAAGAGCTGGGACGAGATCAGCCACTGGGGCGGCTATGACTTCGTTCTGGTGAACGACGATCTCGACGAGACCGAGGCGCGTCTGAAAACCATCATCACGGCGCAACGGCTGCGTCGGACGCAGCAGCCGGGGCTGAACGACCATGTCCGCAAGCTGCAACAGGAATTCGAGGAGCTGGTATGATCTACGATCTGGGCGGCAACACCCCGATGTTGGAGAACGGCGTCTGGGTCGCCCCCGATGCCAACGTCATCGGCAAGATCATCCTTCGCGCCAAGGCATCCATCTGGTTCGGCGCGACCCTGCGCGGCGACAACGAAGAGATCGTCGTGGGCGAGGGCTCGAACATCCAGGAGAACTGCGTCCTGCATACGGATATGGGCTTTCCGCTGACCATCGGGCAGGACTGCACCATCGGCCACAAGGCGATGCTGCATGGCTGCACCATCGGCGACGAAAGCCTGATCGGCATGTGCGCGACGGTGCTGAACGGCGCAAAGATCGGCAAGAACTGCTTGATCGGGGCAGGGGCCCTGGTGACGGAAGGAAAGGAAATCCCGGATGGCAGCCTTGTCCTCGGTGCGCCCGGGAAGGTGGTTCGCCAGCTTGACGCGCAGGCGATCCAGATGCTGAAGGCCTCGGCGCTGCACTACCAGGAGAACGCCGCGCGCTTCGCCTCGACCCTGACGCCGCTGACATGAGCACCGTCGTCCGCCGCATGCCCTGGCCCGAGGGCACCGCCCGCGCGCTCGGTACGCCGTTGCAACCGTCGGTCGTCTATGGCGCCGAAAGCCCCGACGCGCTCGACGCGATCTACGAGGGGCGCGAGGCCGGCTTCACCTATGCCCGCGAGGCGCATCCCAATGCCGAGGTGCTGGCGCGCAAGATCGACGCTCTCGAAGGGCTGACAGGCGGGCTGGTCGTCGGTTCGGGAATGGCCGCCGTCACATGCGCGCTGATGGGGCTGTTGAAAACCGGCGATCACGTGGTGGGGGCGGATCGCCTCTATGGCCGATCGCTGCGTATGATGGCCGACGACCTGCCTCGCTTCGGCATTGCAACGACCCTGGCCGACGTCACCGATGCCGACGCGGTCCGCGCCGCGATCCGGCCCGAGACGCGGATGATCCTGGTCGAGACGGTGTCGAATCCGGGGCTGAGGGTCGCCGACCTCGACGCGATTGCCGAGATCGCGAAGGGGCAGGGGGCGCTTCTGGTGGTGGACAACACCTTCACCACGCCGCGCTCCATCCGGCCTGCGGAACACGGCGCAGATATCGTCCTGCATTCGGTCACCAAGCTGCTGGCCGGTCACGCCGACGTGACACTGGGCTACATCGCGGCCACCGACCCGGAGCTAACGGCGCGGATGCGGGTTTTCGCGACGACGCTCGGCCTGACGCCCAGCCCGTTCGATTGCTGGCTGGCCGAGCGCGGCCTCTACAGTTTCGAGCTGCGATATGATCGGGCCGAGGCGACCGCCGCGCTGCTGGCGGAACGGCTCGACGGGCTGCCGGGGGTGCGTCGGGTGCTCTATCCGGGCCGGCCGGACCATCCCGATCATGCGCGCGCGAGTGACCTCTTGCAGGGGCGCTTCGGCAACATGGTCACGTTCGAGATCGACGGCGGGCGCCCCGCGGCCAACCGCCTGGTGCGGGCGGCGGAACAGATCGCCTTCGCCCCGACGCTTGGCGACGTGGCGACGACGATCAGCCACCCCGCGACATCCTCGCACCGGGCGCTGACGCCAGAACGGCGCGAGGCCCTCGGACTGGGCGAGGGCGTGTTCCGCGTCTCCGTCGGGATCGAGCCGGCGGAGATGCTCTGCGACGAGTTCGAGGCAGCCGTTCGCGCCGCGGCGCGGGAGTAGGGCCATGGCGATGCCGCTGGCGACAGACCTGATCCGGGCCCTCCACAATCCAGTGGTCCTGATCGGGCCGTCGCAGCGGATCGACGCCGCGAATGCGGCCGCCGACATGCTGCTCGGGCCCGGCACGCTCGGGCGGCACTACGCGGTGGCTATCCGGCAGCCGTCGATCATCGAGGCCATCGAAGCCGTCCAGCGCGGCGCGGAAAGCGCCCACGCGCGCTACCTCGCGCGGCGCGACGGGCGCGACACGACGTGGAAGGCGCAGGTCAGGATGCTGGGCGACGCGATCCTCGTGACGTTCGAGGATTTCTCGGCCACGGAAGAGGTCGACCAGATGCGGCGCGACTTCGTGGCCAATGTCAGCCACGAGCTCAAGACGCCCCTGACCGCCATGATCGGCTTCATCGAAACGCTGCGCGGTCCCGCCCGCGACGACGCCGCCGCGCGCGAGCGGTTCCTGTCCACCATGGACCGCGAGGCGCAGCGGATGCACCGGCTGGTCGAGGATCTGCTCTCGCTCAGCCGGGTCGAGGCGTCGGAGCGGATGCGCCCGCGCGGTACCGCGGACGTGGCGCTGGTCCTCGCATCCGTCCTGACCATGCTGTCGGGCAAGGCCGAGGCGACGGGCGTGACGGTCATCTTCGATCGGCCGGCCGACCCGGTGCTGATCAATGGCGACGCCGATCAGCTCCGGCAGGTATTCTCGAACCTCGTGGAAAACGCGATCAAGTATGGCGCCAAGCGGGTCGAGCTGCGTCTCGCCGAGCGCGAGCAGATCGTCGAGCTGCGCCGCCCGGGCGTGGTCGTGGACGTCATCGACGACGGCCCCGGCATCGATTCGATGCACTTGCCGCGCCTGACGGAGCGGTTCTATCGCGTCGATACCCACCGCTCGCGCGAGGTGGGCGGGACCGGGCTGGGGTTGGCGATCGTGAAGCACGTCGTCTCGCGCCACCGGGGCAGGCTGCGCATCGCGTCGAGCGAAGGCGAGGGCAGCGTCTTCACCGTGTGCCTGCCGCGGGAACCTTGACCCAAGGTCAAGACCTTTGTCATGAAGCCGTTACATTCACGTTACATACACGTCAACGATCGGGCGTAGGGAGCGCTCAAGGCCGCCACGTGGGCGGTCGAATCGAAGAACACACAGGAGTCCCCAATGTCCTTCGTCAAAACCACCGCGTCCGTGGCAATCCTTGCCGCTGCCGCCACCGCCGCTTCGGCCCAGGGCCGCGAGCAGGTTCAGGTGGCCGGCTCTTCGACCGTTCTTCCTTACGCCAACATCGTGGCGGAAGCCTTCGGCGAATCCTACGATTTTCCCACCCCCGTCATCCAGTCGGGCGGATCCTCTGCCGGTCTGAAGCAGTTCTGTGAAGGCGTCGGCGAGAACACAATCGACATCGCCAACGCCTCGCGCCCCATCCGCGACACCGAGATCGAGGCCTGCGCCGCCAACGGCGTGAACGACATCATCGAAGTGCGCATTGGCTATGACGGCATCGTCTTCGCCAGCCAGCAGGGTGGTCCCGAGTTCACCGCGTTCGAGCCGGCCCAGTGGTACCAGGCCATGGCCGCCGAGCTGCCGCAGGACGGCGAGATGGTGGCGAACCCGAACACCAACTGGACCGATGTCGACAGCTCGCTGCCCGACGTCGAGATCCTCGCCTTCATCCCCGGCACCAAGCACGGCACCCGTGAAGTGTTCGAAGAAAAGGTGATCCTGCAGGGCTGCGAAGACTCCGGTGCCATGCAGTCGATGATGGACATGGGCATGGATGAGGATGCCACGGAAGAGGCCTGCATGGCCGTCCGCAACGATGGCGCCGCCGTGGACATCGACGGCGACTACACCGAGACCCTCGCCCGCATCGAGTCGAACCCCAACGGCGTCGGCGTGTTCGGCCTGTCGTTCTACGAGAACAACACCGACGTGCTCAACGTCGCCACGATGGGCGGCGTGGAGCCCTCGACCGAGACGATCTCGTCGGGCGAATACCCGGTGTCGCGTCCGCTGTACTTCTACGTCAAGAAGGCCCACATCGGAGTCATCCCCGGCCTGAAGGAGTTCGCCGCGTTCTTCGTGAACGATCAGGTTGCCGGCCAGGGTGGCCCGCTTGCCGATTACGGCCTCGTCCCCGATCCCGAGCTGGCGCAGACCCAGCAGAAGATCGAGAACGAGACGACCATGTCGCAGGAAGCCTCCTGAGTCCTCTGAACTGAAACGGGGTGGCCTGCCGCAGGGCGGGCCACCTCTGCTTTTCCACCCAACAAATCGGGCCAGCCATGCCGGTGTTCTGGATCATCATTGCCTTGCTGGGACTCGCCGCAGTGGGCTTCCTCCTGGGGCGCCGCAACGCGCTTTCGTCGGTCGAGGGCAATCCCACGCTGCTGCACTCGCGCCCGAACTACTACGGCGCCGGTGTCGCTCTTTCTGCGCTCATCCCGGCGCTATTTGTGCTGGCCGTTTGGCTCTTCGTGCAGCCACTGCTGATCGATACGCGCGTGTCGGGTGCAATACCGGCGGACGCGATCCCCGAGGGATCGACCCTCGGCCTTGTCATGAACGACGTGCAACGGCTCGCCTCCGGGCTCGAGCAGTTGCAGGAGATGGGCCGGATCACGGGCCGGGAGATCACGGACCTGACGACAGACGGCGATATTCGGGCTCGCCTGGGCGAGATCGGCTTCGCGCTGGGGTCCGACGTGCGCCCCGAAGTCCTCGATGCGGCACGCCAGTTCCGCACCCTCGAGTCGACCGGCCGGCTGTTCATGACGATCGTGGCTCTCGTGGCCGCCGTCGCGGGATTCGCCATCAACCTGTCGCGCGTCCACCGCGACAAGAGGGCGCGCAACCAGGTCGAGGGGGTCATCAAGGCCCTGCTCCTCGCCTCTGCGTGCATCGCGATCCTGACGACCGTCGGCATCGTGCTGTCGATGCTCTTCGAGTCGATCAACTTCTTCCGCCAATACCCGATTACCGACTTCTTCTTCGGCACGCAGTGGGCCCCGAACTTCCGCGGCAACTCCGACCTCGGGATCATCCCGCTGCTCTGGGGCACGATGTACATCTCGCTCATCGCGCTGCTGGTCGCCGTGCCCATCGGCTTGTTCTCGGCGATTTACCTGTCGGAATATGCCAGCCGCCGGTTCCGCGCGATCGCCAAGCCCCTGATCGAGGTGCTGGCCGGCATCCCGACCATCGTCTATGGCCTTTTCGCGCTGCTGGTCGTCGGTCCAATGCTGCGCGACTACTTCGCGCAGCCGATGGGCCTCGGCAACTCGGGGTCATCCGTCATGACGGCGGGATTGGTGATGGGCATCATGCTGATCCCCTTCGTCTCGTCGCTGTCGGACGACATCATCTCGGCGGTTCCGCAGACGATGCGCGACGGCTCGCTTGGCCTCGGCGCCACGAAGGCCGAGACCATTCGCCAGGTCGTCATCCCGGCCGCGCTACCGGGGATCGTCGGGGCGATCCTGCTGGCCGCATCGCGCGCCATCGGCGAGACCATGATCGTAGTGCTCGGGGCAGGGGCCGCGGCACGGCTGTCGCTCAACCCGTTCGAGGCCATGACCACCGTCACCGTCAAGATCGTCAGCCAGTTGACCGGCGACACCAACTTCGCATCGCCCGAGACGCTGGTCGCCTTCGCGCTTGGCCTGACGCTTTTCGTCATCACCCTCGGGCTCAACGTCATCGCGCTCGTCGTCGTGCGCCGCTACCGGGAGCAGTATGAGTAATGGTCGACATTCCTGACAGCCGCGGCACCTCGACCTCGTCGATCCTGACGGCGGACAAGCGGACGAAAAAGCGCAACGCCGCCGAAAAGCGGTTCCGGTTTTACGGGCTCGCCGCGATCTGCATCGGCCTGAGCGCATTGGTGATGCTGCTTGCCTCGATCCTGTATCAGGGCATCCCGGCCTTCACCCAGACCAAGGTGACGCTCGAGGTGCCGCTGTCTGCGGACGTGCTCGACCCCGAAGGCAATCGCGACCCCGAGGACATCGCCAAGGTCATCACGTTCGGCTACGCCGGACTGATCGAAGAAGCGGTAGAGAACGCCATCGAGGAATACGGCATCGAGATCGAGGGCCTGGACGATCCGGCTGCCATCGTCTCGAAGCAGGCCTCGGCGCAGGTGCGCAACTGGGTGCTGAAAAACCCCGAGGCGGTCGGTGGCACGCAGCAGTTCAGCTTCTACACCACCAGCCGCATCGACCAGTATTACAAGGGCAAAGTCACCATGGCTTCGGCCGAGCTCGACAGCCAGATCAGCATCGAGCAGATCCAGCTTGCCGAGGCGCTGGAAGAGGCCGGCGCGCTCGAGCGTGGGTTCAACTGGGACTTCATCTTCGCCCCCGACGCCTCCGATCAGCGCCCTGAGGCCGCGGGCCTCGGAGTCGCGATCATCGGCTCGGCCTACATGATGCTGATCGTGCTGTGCCTCGCTCTGCCGATCGGCGTCGCCGCCTCGATCTACCTGGAAGAGTTCGCGCCCACGAACAGGCTCACCGACATCATCGAGGTCAACATCTCGAACCTCGCGGCGGTGCCTTCGATCGTGTTCGGTATCCTCGGCCTTGCGATCTTCATCAACTTCGCCGGGCTGCCGCAATCGGCGCCCATCGTCGGCGGCCTTGTGCTGACGCTGATGACGCTGCCAACCATCATCATCTCGACCCGCGCCGCGTTGAAGTCGGTTCCGCCGTCGATCCGCGATGCCGCCCTTGGCGTCGGGGCCTCGAAGATGCAGTCGGTCTTCCACCACGTCCTGCCGCTGGCAGGGCCGGGCATTCTGACGGGCACCATCATCGGTCTTGCTCAAGCCCTTGGCGAAACAGCGCCGCTGCTGCTGATCGGGATGGTGGCCTTCGTCACTGAATACCCCGACGCGCCCCCCGACGGCTTCTTCGACCCGGCGACGGCGCTGCCGGTGCAGGTCTTCAACTGGACACAGCGTGCCGATCCGGCCTTTGCCGAACGCGCATCGGGTGCCATCATCGTGCTGCTTGTGTTCCTCGCGATCATGAACATCACGGCCATCTTGCTGCGCCGCCGGTTCGAGCGTCGTTGGTAATGGAGGGAACAATGAAAGATACCCGCCACGAACAAAGAGATACGACCATGAACGACGTGAAGATCTCTGCGAGCGGCGTTCAGGTCTATTACGGCGACAACCACGCCATCAAGGACGTGGATGTCGAGATCAAGGACAAGACCGTCACCGCATTCATCGGGCCGTCGGGCTGCGGCAAGTCGACCTTCCTGCGCTGTCTGAACCGGATGAACGACACGATCGACGTGGCCCGCATCGAGGGCGACATCCGTATCGATGGCGAGGATATCTACGATCCCAATGTCGATCCGGTGCAGCTCCGGGCCAAGGTCGGCATGGTCTTCCAGAAGCCGAA
Source organism: Palleronia marisminoris (assembly GCF_900172315.1). Taxonomy (GTDB): domain Bacteria; phylum Pseudomonadota; class Alphaproteobacteria; order Rhodobacterales; family Rhodobacteraceae; genus Palleronia; species Palleronia marisminoris. The sequence goes on along the minus strand of NZ_FWFV01000001.1, from coordinate 114,972 downwards.
CCCGTTCCCCAAGTCGATCTACGACAACGTCGCCTACGGCCCGAAGATTCACGGGTTGGCGCGCAACAAGGCCGAACTGGACGAAATCGTCGAGAAGTCGCTGCGCCGCGCCGCTATCTGGAACGAGGTGAAGGACCGGCTTCAGGCTGCCGGCACCGGGCTTTCGGGCGGCCAGCAGCAGCGTCTGTGCATCGCGCGGGCCGTCGCGACCAACCCCGAAGTCCTGCTGATGGACGAACCGTGCTCGGCGCTCGACCCGATCGCGACCAGCCAGGTCGAGGAACTGATCGACGAACTGCGCACGAACTACTCGGTGGTCATCGTGACCCACTCGATGCAGCAGGCCGCGCGGGTCAGCCAGAAGACGGCGTTCTTCCACCTGGGCAACCTCGTCGAATACGGCGACACCGACCAGATCTTCACCAATCCGCGGGACAAGCGGACGGAAAGCTACATTACCGGCCGGATCGGCTGAGGAGGCACAGATGAGCGACGGACAACACATTCAGTCGTCCTTCGACCGAGACCTGGAAGCGCTCCAGGCCATGGTCATGAAGATGGGAGGCCTCGTCGAGGCGGCCATCACCGACGGTGCACGCTCTCTCGAGACTCGCGACGAAGAGCTCGCACAGCAGGTGCGTGACAACGACGAGCGGATCGACAGGCTGGAATTGCAGATCAACGAAGAGGCCGCGCGCGTCGTGGCCCTGCGGGCGCCGCTCGCCGGCGACATGCGGCTGGTCCTGTCGGTCATCAAGATCGCCACGAACCTGGAACGCATCGGCGACTACGCCAAGAACCTGGCCAAGCGCACCGGCCTTCTGCTGGACCTTCCGACGATCGACGGCGCACCGCGCTCGCTGCGCCGCATGGCCGGAGAGGTCGAGCGGATGCTGCACGACGTGCTCGACGCCTATATCCAGCGCGACGCCGATCTGGCCCGCGAGGTTCGGATGCGCGACGCGGACGTGGACCAGATGTACACCGCCATCTTCCGCGAGTTCCTGACCTTCATGATGGAGGATCCCCGGAACATCACCGCCTGCATGCACCTGCATTTCATCGCCAAGAACATCGAGCGGATGGGCGACCACGCCACCTCGATCGCGGACCAGGTGATCTACACCATCGAAGGAACGATGCCCGCCGAGGATCGGCCGAAAGGCGACCGAACTTCGACGGAGATCCTCGGGAGCTCCTGATGGGAAATCGACCTCATGTGCTGATCGTCGAGGACGAGGCATCCCAGCGCGAGATCCTGGCCTACAACCTCGAGGCCGAGGGGTTCGATGTCAGCCGCGCCGAAAGCGGTGACGACGCGCTCACGGTGTTCGAAGAGGTCGCACCGGACATCGTCGTGCTCGACTGGATGCTGCCGGGTGTCTCGGGGATCGAGATCTGCCGCCAGCTCAAGCGCCGCGATGTGGGGCAGGGGGTCCCGATCATCATGCTGTCGGCGCGGACCGAGGAATCCGACCGTGTCCGCGGCCTGGAAACCGGGGCCGATGATTACGTCACCAAGCCATACTCGATCGCCGAGCTGATGGCCCGCGTCCGCGCGCAACTGCGCCGCACCCGTCCTGTCACCGTCGGCGAAGTGCTCGAGTTCGACGGCATCAAGCTGGACCCGGAGACGCATCGCGTCACCCGCGAGGGCGAAGAGCTGCGCCTCGGTCCGACGGAGTTCCGCCTGCTGTCGACGCTGATGGAGAAGCCAGGCCGCGTCTGGTCGCGCGAACAGCTTCTGGACCGGGTCTGGGGCCGCGACATCTACGTGGACAGCCGCACGGTGGATGTCCATGTTGGTCGGCTGCGCAAGGCCCTGGGGGTTCCGCGTATGCCCGATCCGATCCGTACCGTGCGAGGCGCCGGATACGCACTTGGCTGACGGAACATCGCGTGACCGTGAACGTTCTCGCGCCATGGATTCCGATCAGGCCAATCGCCTCCGCGTCGCCGCGCATATCGCGCTTGTCCTCGCCGGCGCCGTCGCGATCTGCTGGGGCCTCTATGTGGCCCAGAGCGTTTTCGCGCCCACCGTGCTCGCCTTCGTCTTCGGGGTGGTGTTGTCTCCGTTGTCGGATTTCTGGGAACGGCTGGGTCTGAAGCGCGGGCTCTCGGCGCTTCTCAGCCTCGTGCTGACGCTGTTGTTCATCGTGTTGATCGCCGGGCTGGCATTGCCCGTGGCGGACCGGTTGATCACGGCATGGCCTACGATCCTGGAAGAGACGCGCTCGTTCATCTTTCAGCTTCAAATCATGCTGCAAGGCCTTGAATCCGCAGGAGAAGAGGTTCGCCAGGCAATGACTGGACCCGGCGAGGATGGCGAGGATTCCCAGGGCGGCGGTTTTGGGATTCCAACAACGGCGGACGCGCTGTTCCTGGCGCCGTCGGTCCTTGGACAGACGATCACCTTTGCCGGCGTGTTGTTCTTCTTCCTGCTGACCCGCAACGAGATCTACGCCTGGATCGCGCAGCACGTCGCACCGGCCGATCTCGAGACCCAGACCGCGCACCGCCTGAAACAGGCCGAGCGCGAGGTGGCGCGTTACTTCCTCACGATCACGGTCGTCAACGCCGGCTTCGGAATCTGCACGGCAATTGCGATGCTGCTTCTTGGCGTGCCGTCACCGTTGCTTTGGGGCGTCGCGGTTTTCGTGCTGAACTTCATCCTGTATCTGGGACCGGCAATCGTTTTCGCAGGCCTGTTCCTGACCGGCCTGATCGCATTCGACGGAGGCTACTCCTTCGTGCCCGCTCTGGTATTCCTCGGCCTGAACCTGATCGAAGCGCAGTTCGTGACACCGTCCGCCATTGGGCGGACCATGCAGGTCAATCCGCTGCTGATCTTCTTCGCGCTGGTGTTCTTCCTGTGGCTCTGGGGGCCGCTTGGCGGCTTCGTCGCGATCCCGATCCTCCTGTGGGCCCTGTCGCTGACGAAGGAACTATCCGCTACGCGCAAGGAGGTACGTGACGCCGTTCGGGTCGCGACTAACGAACTGTAAAACATGTCTGTACCAACCGTACGCATGCTTTACATAATCATGATTACGGGACTTAGGGTACTGCCTTCGGCATGAAAAAAGGCGCTTCGAGTGAAGCGCCTTTCCCCGTCTTCGATCAAGCTGAGAGTCAGCCCTTGCCGGCGGCCTTAGCGACCTCGGCGGCGAAGTCCTCCTTCTCGACCGAGATGCCCTCGCCGACTTCCATGCGCACGAAGCCGGTGATCTCGATGCCGGCTTCCTTGGCGGCGGCGCCGACGGTCAGATCCGGGTTCACGACGAACGCCTGGTTGACCAGCGTGATCTCGGCCAGCCACTTCTTCATGCGGCCTTCGATCATCTTCTCGATGACCTGCTCGGGCTTGCCGGACTCGCGGGCGATGTCCATCTGGATCGCCTTTTCCTTGTCGATGACGGATGCGTCTAGCTCGTCTTCGGTCAGCGCGGCCGGGTTCACGGCGGCGATGTGCATCGCGATCTGGCGAGCCGTCGCGGTGTCGTCGCCCGTGAACGCCACAAGGACGCCGATCTTGCCCATGCCGTCAGTGGCGGCATTATGGACGTAAGCGGCGACGCTCTGACCTTCCAGCTTCACCATCCGGCGCAGCGTCAGGTTCTCGCCGATCTTGGCGATCGCGCCGGTGAGGCGCTCGTTCACCGGCTTGCCGCCCATGTCGGCTTCTTTCAGCTCTTCGACCGAGGCCGACTTCACTGCGATATTCGCGATGTCGCCCACGAGGCTCTGGAATTCCGAGTTCTTCGCGACGAAGTCGGTTTCCGAATTGATCTCGACCGCGACGCCGGTTCCGCCTTCGACCTTCACGGCCACGAGGCCCTCGGCCGCGGTGCGATCGGCCTTCTTGGCGGCCTTGGCGAGGCCCTTGGTGCGCAGCCAGTCGATGGCGGCATCCATGTCGCCATCGGTCTCGGTCAGCGCCTTCTTGGCGTCCATCATGCCCGCGCCGGTCGTCTCGCGGAGGTTCTTCACGTCTGCTGCGGTGATCGCCATCTTACGGCTCTCCTCATTCTGAATAGCCCGGAGCGAGGACCTACCCCGCTCCGATGACAACTCTGTAAAGGGTAAAGGACGAAGTCCTTACTCTTTGTTTTCAAGCTCGTAAGGCGCGTCCTTGGCCTTCGCATCGTCCTGCACGGCCTCGTCGGACACGTCCAGAGGTTCGGACGCGTTGGCGGGCGTCTCGAGGATCTCGTCCTCGACCGGGGCCTCTTCCATACCACCGACGTCGATGCCAGCGGACTCCATCTGCGCCGACATGCCGTCAAGCGCGGCACGGGCGGCCAGATCGCAGTAGAGCTGGATCGCACGGGCGGCGTCGTCATTGCCGGGGATGATGTAGTCCACGCCGTCGGGCGAGCAGTTCGTGTCGACCACGGCCACGACCGGAATGCCAAGCTTCTTGGCTTCGGCGATGGCGAGGTCTTCCTTGTTCACGTCGATGACGAAGATCAGGTCAGGTACGCCGCCCATCTCGCGGATACCGCCGAGCGAGGCGTTCAGCTTGGTCTGGTCACGCTCCATCGCGAGACGCTCGCGCTTGGTCAGGCCAGCGGCTCCTTCGGCCATGCGCTCGTCGATCTCGCGCAGGCGGTTGATCGATTGGGACACGGTCTTCCAGTTGGTCAGCGTGCCGCCGAGCCAACGGTGGTTCATGTAATACTGGGCGCAACGCTCGGCGGCGTCGGCGATCGGCTTCTGGGCCTGACGCTTCGTGCCGACGAAAAGGATGCGGCCGTTCTTCGCGACAGTGTCGCGGATGACCTGCAGCGCCTGGTCCAGCATCGGGACGGTCTGCGTCAGGTCGAGAATGTGGATGCCGTTGCGGTCGCCGTAGATATACGGCCCCATGCGGGGGTTCCAGCGCTGCGTCTGGTGACCAAAGTGCACGCCAGCCTCGAGAAGCTGACGCAGAGAGAACTCGGGAAGAGCCATTCTGCTTATCCTTTTCCGGTTTCAAGCCTCGGAGCGGTCCTTATCACCCCGGATGGGGCAACCGGTGGACGAACGGGGATGTCTCCCCCGGTCGCCCGGACCGCACCTGTGAAGTGTCGCTGCCCTTATCGCGCTTCGGTCGCGGGTGCAAGCCCGTCCATGACCGCGCGGGCCGCGCGCAGACCAGGAGCCTCTCCGCCCTGCCCCAGCGCCGCCATCGTGCGCGCCAGCGCCGGCGTCTGAAGCCCCGGTTCCCGCCATAGCGCGTCGAGTGCCTCGGCGATCGGGTCGGGACGGCACGCGGGGCCGAGAAACTCAGGCACGACATTCTGCCCCTCGATCAGGTTCACCAGCGTCACGGTTCGGGTGCGCACCATGCGCGACAGGATCTGCCAGCTGAGCCAGCTCATGTCGTAGGCGATGACCATTGGCGTGCCGGCCTTTGCAAGCTCCAGCGAGACGGTGCCCGACGCCGCGAGTGCTGCACGGGCGCCGGCGAAGACGGCCGTCTTCGCAGCCTTGTCCGGCCGCTCGAGCAGGATCGTCCCGGGCCAGTCGCGTGTGGCCTCGCGCAACTGTTCTTCGCGTCCCGGTGCCACGGGCACGACAGCGCGAAGACTAGAGTGCCGGGCCGCGAGACGGGACAGCGCAGCGCCGAAGATCGGGGCCAGGCGCTCGACCTCGGACCGGCGCGATCCCGGCAGGACCAGCAAATATGGCGCGTCGCCGAGGCCGTGGAGCGCGCGAAAGGCCGCGATGTCACCGTCCGAGGCGTCGGGTTCGGACACCACGGGATGGCCGACGAAATCGCAGCGCATTCCGGCGGCCTCCATGTACGGCGGCTCGAAAGGAAGAAGAGCCAGGACCTGATCCACATGCGGGGCCATCTTCGCGGCCCGGCCAGGCCGCCACGCCCAGACCGAGGGCGCGACGTAATGCACCGTGCGGATGCGCTTGGTCCGACGGACACGCTCGGCCACCCGCAGGCAGAAATCGGGGCTGTCGATGGTGATGAACACATCCGGCTCGGCGGCAATCACCGCATCGGCCGTCTGAATCATGCGGCGGCGTAGCGCCGGATAGCGCGGCAGGACCTCGGCGATCCCCATGACTGACAATTCGTCCATGGGAAAGAGACTTTGAAGCCCCAGATCCGCCATCAGCGGACCTCCGACGCCCATGGCTTCGACGGGCCCGCCAAGCTGGCGAAGCCCCTCAAGCAGCGACGCCCCCAGCCGGTCGCCCGACGCTTCGCCGGCGACCAGGAACGTCCGCATCAGATCACGCGCACCCAGAGACCGGCGGAATCCGCGGCGCGGGCGACCTCGTCGCGATCGAGGACGATGACGCCATCGGATGCGACGGCAATGCCAGAAAGCCCAGCCGCGGCGGCACGGCGCACCGTGTCGGGTCCGATCGTGGGCATGTCCACGCGGAGATCCTGATCTGGTTTCGGCGCCTTGGCCAACACGCCGCCGGCAGGCGTCGGCGCCCACAGGCTTTCAGGAGCAGGATCCGGATCCGTCCCGCCGCCCCCGCCAAGACCCAGGGCCTCGAGCGTCTGGGACTTGAGGTTCATCTCGCGCGCAGGTCCGGCAGGCTGGACGTGGCGGCGCATGGCGGCGACGCTGGCCAGCATCCAGTCCGTCCCCGGCAGCGTCTCGACCGCCAGAACCTGACCGCCGGCCACGACGCAGCCCTGGCCGATATCGGCCGGACCCGTCGTGGACAGAACCGAGAGGGCACGTTCGACATCGCGGGTGTCTCGCTCGGTCGGGTCCCGCGTGCCCAGCACGCCGGATGGCGGCAGAAGCTCGGGGCACAGCTCGGCGGCGCCGACGACCTCCATTCCCGCTTCCTCGATCAGTTCGACCAGAACACGAAGCGCCCCCGCGTCGCCCTTGCCCAATGCCGCGACGATGCGCGGGACGAGAGGCTGCGTCGCCTCGTCGATCTGGGACAGGTCAACCACGGGCCGGCGGATCGCGCCGACAAGGCACACACGCCGGACGCCCGAGGCAGCAAGCTCGGACAGGAACGAGCCCAACACCTCGAGGCGGAACGTCTCGACGCCCGCGGGCGCGTCGCCCTCGGGGCCCACGACGCGGGCCTCGGGATAGGCCGCGCACAGGATTTCAGGCAGGCGGCCCTGCCCGGCGATGAGGCATAGATCAGTCACGGCGTCAAAAACCCCCGGTCGCTGTTGCCCAGGACAAAATCGACGATCTGGCGGACGTAGTCGCTCTCGGTTTCTTCACCGAGCCTGCGGGCGCGGTCCTGGAACGCGCCCTCGCCCTGTTTCAGCGTTTGCAATGCGGCGCGCAGCGCCATGATGTCGGTACGGCCCACGCCCCGCCGCTTCAGCCCGACGAGGTTCAGCCCGTCCAGCATCCCGCGCGGCCCCTGCACGAGGGCGTGCGGGATCACATCCGCGGTGACCATCGTCACGGCGCCGATGATGGCGCCCTCGCCGATGCGGACGAACTGGTGCACGCCCGACAGGCCGCCGACGATCACCCCGTCGCCCAGGACGCAATGCCCCGCGAGGGCCGAGTTGTTCACCATGATGACGCGATTGCCGACGATGCAGTCGTGCGCGACATGGACGCCGGCCATGAAGAGGCAGTCATCGCCCACCTTCGTCACGCTGCCCCCGCCGCTGGTGCCGAGATTCATCGTCACGTGCTCACGGATGCGGTTCCGAGCACCGACCTGCAGCTCGGTCCTTTCTCCGCCAAACTTCAGGTCCTGCGGGATCTCGCCCAGCACGGCGAAGGGAAAGACCTGCGTCTCTTCGCCCACGCGGGTGCGACCCTTGATGACGACGTGGCTCATCACCTCGACATTCGCGCCAAGCTCGACCTCACCGCCGATCAGCGCAAACGGACCCACGCGGGCGCCGGGCCCGATCTGCGCACCATCCTCGATCAGGGCCTGCGGGTGGATGACGGCCGTAGGGTCGATCCGGCTCACTTCGGAAGGTCCATCATCGCGGTGAACTCGGCCTCGCAGGCAAGTTCGCCGTCGACCTCGGCGCGGCCCGCGAATTTCCAGACCTTGCCACCGCCACGCTTGGTGCTGATGTGCATCTGAAGCACGTCGCCCGGAACGACCTTACGGCGGAACTTCGCCCCCTCGATCCCCATGAAATATACCAGGAACCCGGTATCCGCGAGGTCCTGCCCCACGCCGACCATCACCGCCGCGGTCTGTGCCATGGCTTCGATGATGGTGACGCCGGGCATGATCGGTGCGCCGGGAAAATGGCCTTGGAAGTGCGGTTCGTTGAACGAAACGTTCTTGATCCCCACGGCCGAGGCCGTTCCGTCGATTTCCCGCACCCGGTCCACCAGCAGGAACGGGTAGCGATGCGGGATGATCCGCTGGATCAGGTCGATGTCGGCGCTCTTCAGGTCGGACATGGGGGCCTCTTTCGCTGTCGCCCCGGGCTTAACGCGCCCCCCCGAAGGGAGCAAGCACCCCTAGTCGGATGCGTCCGTCGCCGCCGGGGGTGTCTCGGCCCCTGCCCCGTCTGCTTCCTCCGCCGCGAGTGTTTCGTCGATCCGGGCGATCGCCCTGTCGGTGATGTCCACGCCGGTCCCGGCCGTCAGCACCATGCGCCGGTCGAGCAGAACGTCCGCGCCGATCTCGGCCAATAGCGCCGAAAGGACCGGCGACACCCTGCGGACGAAGGTCGCGCGGGCATCTTCCTGAAGGTCGGCAAGCGCCCTGGCCTTGGCATCCTGTTCGGCCCTGAGGCGGCGGACCTTCTCGTCGAACACCCGTGCGCGGTCGCGGAATTCGGCCGGGTCCAGCTCGGCGCGCGCTTCGGTCAGGCTACGCTCTTCCGCCGTCAGCGTGGCTTCGATCTCGCGGTTTTCGGCGGCGAGTTCATCGCCCTGCGCGTCGATCTCGGACAGAAGCTGGGCACCGAAAGCACTTTGGCGGAACATCCGCTCCTGATCGACGACTGCGACGCCGCCGATCGGCTGGGCGCTCACGGGAAGGGCCGCCAAAGCGGCGGCCCCGATGGTAGCGGCGAGGAAGCCGCGCCTAGAAGGTCGACGAGAGCGAAACATTGAAGGTCCGCGTGTTGTCGTAATCCTCGGCCGCCAGCGCCTCTGCGAAGTTGAACCGCAGCGGGCCGAACGGCGTGTCCCAGAACAGCGAAACCCCGACCGACGAGCGCAGGATCGCCGAGTCGTCCACCGTTTCGCCATCCGCGCCCTCGGTGTTGTCTAGGCCCCAGACCGAGCCCGCATCCAGGAAGACGCCGCCGCGAATGCCGTATTCCTCGGGCAAGCCCAGCGGGAAATCGGCTTCGACCCTGGCGACGGCATAATTGTTGCCGCCGAGCGCGTCGTCGGTCACCAGATCGCGCGGTCCGACGCCCAGCGGTTCGAAGCCGCGAAGCTGGCTGGTGGACAGGAAGAAGCGGTCGGTCAGACGCACCGAGTCCGAGTCTCCGAATGCCGTGATGTTTCCGCCTTCGACCACGGCGCGAATGTTGACCTCTTCGCTGAACGCGGTCGTCTGATAGCCACCGAACGCCACCGACTTGACGTAATTCACGTCACCGCCGAGCCCGGCGAGGTCCTGCCCGAAGCGCAGGACGATCCCGGTATTCGGGTCGATCCCCGACCGACGCGTATCGTAGCTGTAGGTATAGCCCAGGGCCGAGCTGATGGACGACCCCTCGTCCGCCGCGATGATCGGCGAGATGTCGTCGCCGACATCTTCGAGTGAATCCTCGGCCAAGCGGTACCGCACCTGAAGCCGCCCGTTCTCGGAGGTCGGGAAGGTGACCGAGGGGCTGAACCCGACAGACCGCGTGTTGTAATCCGCCTCGTCGTAGTCGGTTTCGCTGTAGAACACTTCGAACCCGGCGCGCAGATCCCGGCCGAGGAAATAGGGTTCTACGAAGGAAAATTGGGCGCTGTTGGCGTTGGTCCCCGTTGTGACGTCGAACGCGAGCGTCTGTCCCCGCCCGAGGAAGTTGCGCTCGGTAAAGCCGAAACTCACGCCGAAGCCGGAGTCGGTCGAGTACGATCCGCCCAGCGACAGGCTGCCGGTGGGTTGTTCCACGACATCAACGTCGATGACAACCTGGTCGGGCGACGAGCCCTCGCGCCCCTCGGCCTGCACGTCGGAGAAGTAACCAAGGGCACGGATCCGCTCGGCCGCGGCGCGGATTTCGCGCGGGTTGAACGGGTCGCCCTCGACGGTGCGGAACTGGCGCCGGATCACCCGGTCGAGCGTGGTCTGGTTGCCTTCGATGTCGATCCGCTCGACGAACACACGGGGGCCGCGTTCCAGAAGGAAATTCACGTTCAGTTCAAGCGTTTGCGGATTCCGGGTGATCTGCGGGGTCGCGCGCACGAAGGTCATGCCACGGCGGCTCGCGGCCTCTTCCAGCCGCTCAGTCGCGGCGTCGATCGCGGCGGGCGTGTAGGTTTGGCCCGCTCGGATGCCTACCAGGTCCGTGTACTCCGCCGCATTCAGGCCCGGTACGGTGGTCGAGGTGGTGACCTGCCCGAAATCCCAGCTTTGCCCTTCGGTGATGTTGTATTGCACGAAGAACGCGTCGCGGTCCCGCGAGAACTCGTTCGAGACGTCGTTGATGGTGAAGTCGATATAGCCGCGCGACAGATAGAAGTCGCGCAGTAGCTGCTGATCAAACCCGACGCGCTCGGCGACGAAGGTGTCGCGCTGGATGATCTGGCGCAGGAATCCGGCTTGCTTGGTCGCGAGCGCACGGCGCAAGCGGCGGTCGGAATAGGCCTGGTTGCCCACGAACGAGATCCGCTCGATCTCGACGATGCCGCCCTCCGCGATCTCGAACACGAGGTCCACGCGGTTGTTCGCGCGGCGGATGATCCGCGGGGTGACCGACGCTGCGAGGCGGCCGCGCGCCTCGTAGGCGGCGGCGATGGCGCGCGCATCCTCTTCGGCGCGGCTGGGGTTGTAGACCCGGTTGGGAACCGAGCCGATCAGCGCGGTCAGCTCGTCGTTGTCGAGCTGGCTGTTGCCCTCGAAGCTGATGCGGCTGACGGTTGGATATTCGGCGACCTCGACCAGAAGCGTGCCGCCTTGTGGCGTGATCGACACGGTTTCGAAGATACCAGCCCCGGCGAGACGCTGATAGGCAGCGTTCAACTCGCCGGCGCTCAGTGCCCGCCCTTGCGGAATGGCCAGTGTGTTCACCACAGTTGCGGTGTCCACACGCTGGTTTCCGACCACCTGGATGTCGCTGAATTGGTAGCTCTGCGCTACCGCGGCCGACGTTGCGGCGACCACCGCACCGGCGGAGAACCCAGCCAGAACAGCGCCTTGCAGCGCCGAGGCCAGAAGTGCGGTTCGCGCGGCGCGCCCCTTCGTCTCGATCATGCGTCCACCCGTTTAAGACTTCTCGGGACCGTGAGTAGCCCGGTTCAGATAGCATGTCAAAATCCCAGGCGCCCCACAGGTAAGGGACATGCGCAGCGCCGAATTCTGTTCGAATCTGTGGCTTTTCGGTCGGGATCAGAACGTCAGGATCGCGCCGCCCAGGGTAAGCGAAATGGCGATGGCGGCAAGGACGAGAAGCCGGTCTGCCAGGACCTCGAGCAGGAGGCCAAGGCAGCGGGAATTGTTGAAGACGTGGTGCATGTCGACCCCGGGAAATTGCGGATTGCTCTTGCCCGGCTGTGCCGACGGAATATGGCCTGAATTGGGTTGTCCGAAGACGGGCTCGCGGCGCTTACCTCAGGGACAAAGGAAATCGTTGCCGATCGCGAAGACCATCAACGTGCCCAGAAGGGCCAACCCGATGGCCATCAGCACGTTCAGCGCCTGGTCCGACGGCGGCCGGCCGCGGACCGCCTCGTAGGCATGGAACACCAAGTGCCCCCCGTCGAGGATCGGGATCGGGAACAGGTTCAGGAAACCGACCGCAGTGGAGAGGACCGCGATGAACCACACGAAGCTCAACGCTCCGGCGCTCGCCGCCGCACCGCTGGTCTGCGCGATGCCGATGGGCCCCTGCAGGTTACAGGACGAGATCGCGCCGGCCGCAATGTGATAGATGCCCGACAGGCTCGACTGGATGATGAAGCCGACCTGCTCCACCCCGTAGGCAAGGGCCGAGAACGGGTTCGGCGTGTCGCGCTCCGGCGTGATGTAAAGCGCACCGGTAATGCCCAGCAGCCAACGCGTCTCGAAGCCGCCCTCGGGAAGCGGCAGATCCATTCGCTTGGGCGTCAGCTCGACCGCCCTCGTCTCTTCGGTTTCGGGCGACCAGACCGTCAGCGTCACGGTCTGCCCGTCTGAATTGCCGACCGCATCGCGAAGTTGGGTGAACGCGAAGACTTCCTGACCATTCACGGCCGTCACCACCTCGCCCGGCTCCAGGTCAGTGCCGGCGGCTGCCGATTGCGGCGTGACGCTGCCCACGACGGGCGGGTAAGGGTACGGGCCGTCGATCTCCAGCTGGGCACCGTCCCGCGTGATCCGATACGGCAGGCGCGGAGCGACCGGAAGATCCTCCACGAAGCTGGCGAACTGGGCAATTTCGGGCACCGGCTCGCCGGCGATCGCTTCGATCCGGTCGCCGACCTGAAGCTCCTGCACCGCGTAAGGCAACGGCCGCACCTCGGAGACCGTCATGGGATCACTCGCGACCCCGCGGATCATCAGGATGGCAGCAAAGACGAGAATCGAGAGGATGAAATTGAAGATCGGACCCGCCGCGACGGTCGCAGCCCGCGCCCAGAGCGGCGCCCCCGCCATGGTCGCCCGCGCGCCTTCGGGATCGAGCCCCGGCGTATCCGCCTGCCCCACGCTGGCCGCGTTCGCATCGCCGCGGAACTTGACGTAGCCGCCTACGGGAAATGCCGCGATCTGCCACCGGGTGCCGCGGCGATCGGTTCGCGCGAACAACACTGGCCCCATGCCGATCGAGAAGACGTCCGCCTGAATCCCCGACCATCGGCCGACGATGTAGTGGCCGTATTCGTGGATCGCGACGATGATGCTGAGCGCCGCGACGAACGCGACGATCGTAAACGCAAGCGACCCGAAATCGGGGATGAACCCCATCCTGACTCTCCCTCAGAAACGGCCGGCGTCGGAGGGGAACCCGACGACTTCATCCACCAAGGCACGAGCCTCTTCGTCCATGGCCCGGACCATATCGAGATCCAAGGTCGGATTTCCAAGGCGATCTGACGAGATTTTGAGCAAAACCTTTTCGACAGTCTCGGCCATTCGCAAGAACCCGATCCGCCCGGAAATGAAGTGATCCAGCGCTCGCTCCTTGGCGCCGTTGAACGCAGCACCCGAGAGCCCGCCGATCTCCATCACCTCGCGTGCAAGCCGCAGCGCCGGCCAGCGCTCCGTGTCGGGTGCGCTGAAGGTCAGGCTGCCGATGGCAGCGAAATCCAGCCGCTCCACCGGCACGTCTCGTCGTTCAGGCCAGTTCAGCGCGAAGCCGATGGCGTGGCGCATGTCGTGCGGGCCCACATGTGCGATCAACCCTCCATCCATGAAGCCGACGATGGCATGCACGAGCGACTCCGGGTGGACGAGCACCTCGATCCGTGCAGGCTCCACCCCGAAATACTCATGTGCTTCAATGAGTTCCAGCGCCTTGTTGAACATCGAAGCCGAGTCGATGGTGATCCGCTGCCCCATGTCCCAGTTCGGGTGCGTCGCCGCCTGCGCCGCGGTCGCGGTCGCAAGCCGTTCGAGCGGCCAGTCGCGAAACGCGCCGCCGCTCGCGGTGATGATCAGCCGCTCGACCGTCTCGATCTGCTCGCCCGTCAGAGCCTGGAACACGGCGGAATGTTCGCTATCCACCGGGAGGATCGTCGCCCCGTGGCGTGCGGCGGTTTGCATCATTAGCGGGCCGGCGCAGACGAGGCTCTCCTTGTTCGCCAGCGCCAGCACTCCGCCATGCCGCAAGGACACTAGCCCCGGCTCCAGCCCGGCTGCACCCACGATGGCCGACATCGCCCAATCGGTCGGTCGCCCCGCCGCCTCGAGGATCGCCGAGCGCCCTCCCGCGGCCTCGATCCCTGTCCCGGCGAGTGCTTCACGCAGGGCCGGCAGGTCTGCCTCTTCGGCGCAGACGGCGATGTCAGGACGGAAGTTCCGCGCCTGTTCGGTCAGCTTCTCGATGTTGCGCCCGCCGGTCAGCGCGACCACTTGAAACGCCTCGCGCTGTCGTCCGATCAGGTCGAGCGTCGAGCAACCGATGGACCCGGTGCTTCCAAAAATCGAGATGCGCCGCATGTGCCTCAGGTCAGCCCCGGCGGAAAGCCGATGATGGGCGAGACGAGAAGCAGCGTCACGGATGCGCCCAGCATCCCGTCGAACCGGTCGAACAGCCCCCCGTGGCCCGGCAGCAGGGAAGAGCTGTCCTTGACTCCTGCCCGCCGCTTCACGGCCGATTCAGCGATGTCACCGATCTGCGAGGCCATGGCCAGCGCGATGGAGACGGCCGCGATCTCGGGACCAGCCTCGGTGAAGGCGCCGAAGGCCAGGCCGACGATCGCCGCCCCGCCCCAGCCCGCCAATGTGCCGGACCACGTCTTGTTCGGGCTCACGCGGGGCCACAGCTTGCGGCCGCCGATCATGCGGCCGAAGAGGTAGCCGAACACGTCCGTCACGATCACGACCAGTGCCAGCCACAGCATCCAGGTGAAGCCGTAGTCTCTGCGCAGATAGAAAAGGCCCAGGCCGGCCAGCAGGATCAGCACGGTGAAGAGGGCGAAGGTCACCCTGCGGCGGGTCAGCCAGGCCGCGCCCGCGAAGGCCGGCAGCAGGCAGATCGGCAGGGCGTAAGCTGGCGGCAGGATTTCGGCCAGCAGAAGCAGCGCGGCCGATACCGTTCCCAGCCGCATCGCCGGCGCGTCGGGATCCAGCATCCGGACCAGTTCCCAGACGATGACGCCCGAAACCACGATCGTCAGCGCGGCGAAGACCAGCCCGCCGATCCATACGCAGAGTAGGCCGATCACCGCGATGACCGCTCCGACGCCGATGCGCTCGCCCAGATCGTTCCAGCGGGGTGAAGTCATGCGGTCACGGCACCAAAACGCCTGTCACGGGCGCCGTAGCGCGACACGATTCCGGCGAAAACGTCGGCGGTGAAGTCGGGCCACAGCGTATCGATGAATTCGTACTCGGCATAGGCGGATTGCCACAGGAGGAAATTCGAGATCCGCGCCTCTCCGCTGGTGCGGATGACCAGGTCGGGATCAGGCAGCACATGCGTGTCGAGGAACCGCGCAAGCGTCGTCTCGTCCACGTCGTTCGGGGCAAGGCGGCCGGCGGCGACTTCGGCGGCCAGGCGGCGGGTGGCGCGGCCGATCTCGTCCCGGCTGCCGTAATTCAGCGCGATGGTCAGGTTCAGCTTCTCGTTCCCGCTGGTCAGAAGCTCCAGCTCGTCCATCAGCCTGATCAGCTTGGGGTCGAGCCGGACGCGATCCCCGATGAAACGCACGCGCACGTCGTCGGCATGGAGGTCGCGCGCCTCGGACTGGATGTATCGCCGGAACAGGCCCATAAGCCCGGCCACTTCGTCCTGAGTCCGTTTCCAGTTCTCGGTCGAGAAGGCGAAGATCGTCAGGTATTCCACACCGAGATCGGGACAGGCCGCGACGATCTCGCGCACGCGGCGCGCACCGGCCTGGTGTCCGAACAGACGAGGTCGGCCGCGGGCCTGCGCCCACCTTCCGTTTCCGTCCATGATGCAGGCGACGTGCCGGGGTCCGCTTTGTCGTTCGGGCATCGTGTCCTCCTCCCGGTCAACAGAAGATTGGCGCATCGGGTCCGTCACGTCCACGGAAAACCCCAGGTTGAGTCCCCCCGAGGCACAAGAAAACACTCAAACCTGCATGATTTCCTGCTGTTTGTGCTCGAGCGTCTCGTCCACCTTCTTGATGTGGGTGTCCGTCATCTCCTGCACTTCGGCCTGCCAGAGCTTCTGGTCGTCCTCGGACATGCCGTTCGACTTGGCCTTCTTCAGCTGGTCCATGCCATCGCGACGGATGTTGCGGATCGCGACCCGCGTGTTCTCGGCGTAGGTGCCCGCAACCTTGGCGAGTTCCTTGCGGCGCTCTTCGTTCAGTTCGGGGATCGGCAGGCGGATCGTGGTCCCGTCGATGACCGGATTGATGCCCAGTCCCGATTCGCGGATCGCCTTCTCGACCTTGCCCAGCAGGGACTTGTCCCATACCGAGATCGTCACCATCCGCGGCTCGGGCACGTTCACCGTGCCGACCTGGTTGATGGGCGTGGGCTGCCCGTAGGCGTCCACCATGATCGGCTCGACCATCGACGCCGACGCCCGTCCCGTCCGGAGCGACGCGAATTCCTGCCGCAGCGCCTGCATCGCGCCGTCCATGCGCCGTTCCAGATCACCTGTATCGATCTCGATGTCGTCTGCCATGATCGTCCTCGCGTGCGTAGCCTAATTTCATTCGCCTATACCCAAGCGCCGAAATGAAGGCCAGCCCCGCGCGCTGTCCGGCGACCCTGCAATAACCTGCGGATCTTGCCCGGCGCATCCCCAGGCGGGTGATGTTTCGCGGCGCCCGAACCCGCTATGTTCGGGCCACCGAACCCAACCCCAAAGGGAGATTCCATTGTTCCGTTCCGCTCTGCCCGCGTTCGCCGCCGGCCTTGCCACCTTGAATGCGCCCTTCGCGGCGGCCGACCCAGCCCCTTACACGATCGACGAGGCCCATAGCGAGATCCTGTTCTCGTGGTCTCATGGCGGCTTCTCGACCACGCGGGGCCTCGTCTTCGACATCACCGGTGAGCTCATCTTCGACGAGGCCGAACCCGCGAATTCCTTAGTTCGGGTGTCCTTCCCGCTCTCGGGCATGGTCATGACGCCGGGTCTGCTCGAGCACTTCATGACCGACGACTTCTTCGGAAGCGCAGACGAGACGATCACGTTCGAAAGCACCGCGGTCGAGGTGACGGGCGAGGACACCGGCACGATCACCGGCGACCTGACGATCAACGGTCAGACACAGCAGGTCACGCTCGACGCGGAGCTGACCGAGCAGGGCGAGAACCCGATGGGCCAACCCACGGTCGGTTTTGAGGCCGAGACGACGATCCTGCGCAGCGCATACGGGCTCGGCGCCTTCGTGCCCTTCGTCAGCGACGAGGTCGCGATCGAGATTTCCCTCGAAGCCCACCCCGCCGAGGGAAACTCGGGGAACTGAGGTTTCGTCACCGCGGGCCAAATGGCCCGCGGCAAGGTGGCGATCAGGTTTCGGTGACGCGGGTGAAGGTGCCTTCACCGGCGAGGATGCCGCGGAAGCCGCCCGGCTCGTCCAGCGAGAAGACGAAGATCGGCAGATCGTTGTCCCGCGCCAGCGCGATGGCCGAGGCGTCCATGACCTTCAGATGCTTCTGCAGCACGTCGTCATAGGTGATCTTGTCGTAGCGCACCGCATCGTCGTGCTTTTCGGGGTCCTTGTCGTAGACACCGTCCACCTTCGTGCCCTTGAAGATCGCCTGGCAGTTCATCTCGGTCGCGCGCAGGACGGCGGCGGTATCGGTGGTGAAATACGGGTTGCCGGTGCCGGCCGCGAAGATGCAGACGCGCTTCTTCTCGAGGTGGCGCACCGCGCGGCGTCGGATGTAAGGCTCGGCGACCTCGTTCATGGTGATGGCCGAGATCACCCGCGTGTGGATCCCCAGCTTCTCCAGCGCGCCTTGCATCGCGAGGGCGTTCATCACCGTCGCGAGCATCCCCATGTAGTCCGCGGTGGTGCGCTCCATCCCCTGGGCCGAGCCCTGCAGGCCGCGGAAGATGTTGCCGCCACCGATCACCATGCAGACCTCGACGCCCATGTCGCGCACCGACTGCACTTCGCGAGCGATCCGCTCGACTGTTGGCGGGTGCAGGCCGAAGGTCTGATCCCCCATCAGGGCCTCTCCCGAAATCTTCAGAAGAACCCGGTCGTAGCGTCTGTTTTCGCTCGTCTCGGCCATGCTCGCATCCCCGCTTTGCCACGCGCCACTAAATGTCCGAAAAGCCCCCGAGGCACAACACGGGAGAGGCCGCCATTCTGACGATTGCAGACGCCGTGGCGCGATGCGCGAACGACCGCCCAGTGCTGGTCGCCGGCCCCACCGCCAGCGGCAAGTCCGCGCTCGCGCTGGCCATCGCCGAAGCCCATGGCGGCGTGATCGTCAACGCCGACGCGCTGCAGGTCTATGCCCGCTGGCGCATCCTGACCGCCCGCCCCTCGCCCGAGGACGAGTTGCGCGCGCCTCACGCGCTCTACGGTCATGTCGCCGACGCCTCCTATTCCGTCGGGCGTTGGCTCCGCGACGCGGCGCCGGCCTCGCATGGTGCGAGGCCGATTTTTACAGGCGGAACAGGGCTCTATTTCATGGCTCTCACCCAAGGTCTCAACGAAATCCCCGAAACGCCGCCGCAGATCCGGGCCGAGGGCGACGCCATCCCCCTGCCCGATCTGCTCGCCGCGCTCGACGCCCGCACCCGCGCACGGCTCGACCCCGAGAACCGCGCCCGCGTCCAGCGCGCGTGGGAGGTGCAGCGGGCCACCGGTAAGCCCCTGGCCGACTGGCAGGACCGTCCCGTCACCCCCCTCCTGCCGCTCGCCGAAACGACGCCCCTCGTGGTCCACGCCCCGCCCGAGATCCTGTCCCCGCGGATCGAGCGGCGCTTCGCCGCCATGATCGAGGCCGGCGCGCTGGACGAGGTCCGCGCGAACGCCGCGGATTTCGACCTTGGCCGACCCGCCGACCGCGCCATCGGGGCGCCCGAACTGATGGCTCACCTGCAGGGCAGGATCACTCTGGACGAGGCAATCCGGCAGGCGACCATCGCCACGCGGCAATACGCCAAGCGCCAGCGCACATGGTTCCGATCCCGCATGGCCGACTGGCTGCCGGTCGATCCGACGCGGAAATGACACGTCCCGATATGCCCCTGTCGATTTGTCTTGGAGAATCGCCGCGCCCCTTCCTACCCTGATGGTGCTCCCGGAGTGCTGCCACCGAGGACCGCCATGCTCGACACCGCCCGGCCCGAAGCCGGCCTCAAGATCGTATCGCTCGCCCAGATCGCTGCCGGTGGTCGCTGGCGCACCGAGGCGATGCGCGCCTACGCCCAGCCAATGCTCTACTGGTTCACCCGCGGCCAGGGCCGGATCACGGCGCAGGGGGTGACCCGCAGTTACGGCCCCCACGACGCCATCATCCTGCCGCCGAACACGATGCACGGGTTCGACACCAACGGCTCGATCCTGGGCCACGCGGTATTCTTGCCCGCCACCTCCGCCGAGGACATGCCCGACGCGCCGCTGCATCTGCGGGTCCGCGAGGCTACCGAGCAAGCTGACCTGACCCGCCAGATCGAGAACATCCGCATCGAGCTCGACCGCGGAGAGGCAAGCTCGCAGGTTGCGCTTGGCCACCACGTGGGGCTGCTCGTGGTCTGGCTCGAGCGGATCGCAGGCGAGGAGTGGGACGCCGAGGCCGAAATCGACGGACGCAGCGCCGAAAGCCTCGCCGGGGCCTACACGGCACTGCTGGAAACGCATTTCCGCGGCGGCTACACGATCTCGGACTATGCCCGCGCGCTTGGCGTGACGCCCGCTCACCTGACGCGGTGCTGCCGCCGCGCCTCCGGGCGGTCGGCCTCGGACCTGTTGCTCGACCGGCTGCATTTCGAGGCGCGGCGCCTCCTGAGCGAAACCCGCATGCCCATCAACAAGGTTGCCGAAACCCTCGGCTTCCGTTCCGCAGCCTATTTCAGCCGCGCGTTCCGGGCCCGCACGGGCCACACCCCGCGTGACTTCCGTCGGCGCGTCTGACCCCTTCGCGACACGCGAATGTGTCGCTTGTTGACCGGGATAGCGGATCAATCGGTTGACGACGCGGCGCCTTCCGTGCCGAAATGCGGCGTCCGCGGAGAGAAGCCCGCGGAGCTGGGTGGAGCCGTCTTCACCTGCGTTCAGCCACACCGGGGAGAAGACCATGACCTCCACGCCCGTCCGGATACATCCGGCCGCTTTCATGCACGCCGCCGAACATGCGGCCAGCAAGATCGACCGTCGGGAGTTCCTGACCCGGGCCACCGCGCTGGGGGTCACCGCGCCGGCTGCCTACGGGCTGATCGGCACCGCTCTTCCCGCGACGGCCAGCGCCCAGGACGGCCAGCCGGGCCGCACCCTGCGCATCCAGATGGAACTGCCGGCTCTCAAAGAGCCCCGCACATGGGACTGGTCCGAAATCGCGAACCAGTGCCGCGGATGGCTTGAGTACCTGGTCGAGTACCAGCGCGACGGCACGTTCCGGGGAATGCTGCTGGAAAGCTGGGACGTGAACGACGATGCGACGGAATACACGCTGAACGTCCGTCCCGGCGTCACCTGGAACAACGGCGATCCCTTCACCGCCGCCGACGTGGTCCACAACTTCGAGCGTTGGTGCGATGCCGAGGTCGAGGGCAACTCGATGGCAGGGCGCATGGGGGGGCTGGTCGATCCTGACACGCAAGCTCTCCGCAAGGGCGCGATCGAGGCGGTGGACGACGCAACCGTCCGGGTCACCCTGCCTGGCCCCGACATCACGCTGATAGCCGGCCTTGCAGACTACCCCGCCGCAGTTGTCCATCCCAGCTATGAAGGCGACGATCCGGCCGCGAACCCCATCGGAACGGGCCCCTACCTGCCCGTCGAAGTCTCGCCCAGCGTCCGCACCGTGATCGAGCGCAATCCAGACCACGACTGGTGGGGCACCGAGGTCTATGGCGGCCCGTTCTTCGACCGGATCGAGTATATCGACTACGGCACAGACCCCGCTGCCTGGCTCGCCGCCCTGGAAGCCGAAGAAGTGGACATGCTCTACGAAAGCGTCGGCGAGTTCATCGGAATCATGGACTCGATGGGACTGGAGCGGTCCGAGGTAATCACCGCCAACACCTTCGTCGTCCGTCCCCATCAAGACGCCGAGGTCGACGGCCGCGCAATCTATGCCGACGTGAATGTCCGACGCGCACTGGCCATGGCTTGCAACAACAACGTTCTGCTGGAGCTCGGTTACGCCGGCATGGGCGAGGTGGCGCAAAACCATCATGTCTGTCCGATCCATCCCGAATATGCCGAGATCGAAGACGCCGTCTACGATCCCGACAAGGCCCTGCAACTGATCCGGGACGCCGGGGCCGCCGATGCCGAGCACGAGCTAATCTCGCTCGATTCCGGGTTCCAGCGCGACACCTGCGACGCGGTCGCCGCGCAGCTTCGCGACGCCGGTATCGCGGTCACCCGCTCGATCCTGCCCGGCACGACCTACTGGAACGACTGGAACAAGTTCCCCTTCTCGGGAACCGAGTGGAACATGCGCCCGCTCGGCGTGCAGGTGCTGGCGCTGGCCTACAGAACAGGTGCGGCCTGGAACGAAACCGGCTTCGCCAACGAGGAATTCGACGCGTTGCTGGACCGGGCCATGGCGATCGCCGATGCCGAGGAACGCTCGCAGATCATGGCCGACCTGGAACGCCTGCTGCAGGACCAGGGGGTCATCATCCAGCCCTACTGGCGCTCGATCTACCGTCACCATATCCCGGGGCTCCTGGGCGCCGAAATGCACCCGACCTTCGAGATCCACCCTTACAAGCTGTCGCTCGCTGCCTGAACCGGCCGGGCGCGGGCCCCAATCCGCGCCCCTCCGGATACCTGAGGAGACCGGATGACCGCGTTCATCCTCCGCCGCGTGGCCGTAATGATCGCCACCGCGCTTAGCCTGACCTTCGTGGTCTTCTTCCTGACCAATCTCGGGCCCAACCTCGAGAAGCTGGCCAAGACGCAAGGCAACGTCCGCATGAGCGACGAGCAGGTCGACACGTGGCTTGCCAACCGTGGCTACGACCGGCCCCTCTTCGCCAAGTACGGCGAGTGGCTGGGCATCGTGCCCGGCTTCGTGGTCGAGCAGCCTGACGGCTCGTTGCGCGGCCGCTGCTTCGGCGAGGCCGACACGCTGCCCCCCGGCGCGCCCCGCTTCTGCGGCGTCCTGCAGGGCGAGTGGGGCTATTCCACCGTCTTTCGCGGCGAGGTCGGCGAGATCATCGCGATCCGTCTCGGGCTGACTGCCAAGCTGATGCTCTGGGTGATGCTGCTGATGGTGCCGGCGGCGCTGCTGATCGGAGTGCTGGCAGGGATGCGCGAGGGCAGCCGGACCGACCGGACGCTGTCTTCGGTCTCGATCCTGTCCACCGCGACGCCCGAATACGTCTCGGGGGTGATCTTCATCGCCCTGTTCGCGTCCTCTGCCACCGGCCTCAAGTGGTTCAAGGGAACCGCGACGAGCGCAATGGAGAACGCCACCTTCGAGAACTTCTTCCTGCCCGTCGTGACCATCGCCCTCTTCGGGATGGGCTACATTGCGCGGATGACCCGCGCGAGCATGGCCGAGGTCATGCAGCAGCAATACATCCGCACCGCGCGCCTCAAAGGGGTAAGCTTCCGCAACGTGGTGCTGAAACACGCGCTGAGAAACGCGCTGATCGCGCCCTTCACGGTGATCATGCTGCAATTCCCGTGGCTGCTGAACGGCGTGGTGATCGTCGAGACCTTGTTCAACTACAAGGGCTTCGGCTGGACGCTGGTACAGGCCGCGTCCAACAACGACATCGAACTACTGCTGGGCGTCTCGGTCGTGTCGGTCTTCGTGGTGCTGGTGACGCAGCTTCTGTCGGATGTCGGCTACGTGTATCTGAACCCGCGGATCAAGGTCGCCTGATGCATACCGGAGAGCGTTGATGGAGCCCCTGACCTGGACCGGCGCACTGTCGCCCCTGCTGCCCGTCCTCTGGACTGCCGCCGCGGCGCTGCTGATCCTGTCGGTCCTGCGCCTCGTCTGCGGGTTCGTCCTGGCGCCGGGCGAGGCCACGACCCACGCTGACGGCACCCTGTCCGTCACACGCGGCCCGCTGGAGCTGATCGACACCGCCGCCCTCTGGACGCTCTGTGCCACGCTGGCAGTGCTGGGCGGGCTGCTCGTCGGCGGCGCCGCGCTGGGCCACGGCGCCGGGATCGTCGGCGGAATGTCACGGCAGCTGGTGCCCGTCTGGCTCGCGCTCGCGCTGATGCTGGGCCTGTCCTACGCCTTCAGGCGGCGGCTTGGCCTCTACGGCAAGCTCTTCGACTCGACCATCGGTGTTTCGGGCTTCGCGCTGGTGATGTTCTGGGTGTTCGCCGCGCTCTTCGTCTCGTTCGACCTGATCGCAACCCACGACCCGCTGGCGCAATCGGCCGCCATGAAGAACGAACCCCCCGGCACCCCCTACACCCGGATGATCGGAGAGGTCGCCGAAGGCAGCTACCCCTACTTCCTCCTCGGCGGCGACAACCTTGGCCGCGACGTGTTCAGCCGCATGATCGCGGGTGCGCTGGTCGTGGTGCAGATCGCGCCGCTGGCCACCGCCTTCGCCTTCATGGTCGGCATCACCCTCGGCCTTCCCGCCGCCTATCACGGCGGTCGCCTCGACACGGTCCTGACCTTCCTCGCGAACCTGATCCTCGCTTTTCCGGTCATCCTGCTGTTCTACCTGCTTGTGACGCCCGAAATCGTGGCGACCGGCATCCCCAGCTACATGGCTGCCGTGATGTTCGTCTTTCCCATCGCGTTCTTCACGATCCTGCTGAACTCGCGCTTCCACACCCGGCCGCGTCTGCGCACGCCGTTGCTGATCGGAGTCGTGGCGGTGCTCGGCTGGCTCTACCTGTCGCTGATCTCCGAGCGGTTCGGGGCGATTGACATCCTGCCGCCGTCGCTCGACCTGTTCGACATCCCCGGCGGCATCCTCGTCGTCTTCGTCTCGGTGGTGTTCGTGAATTCGCCCACCGTGTTCCGCATTGTCCGGGGCCTCGCGCTCGACACCAGGACGCGGGACTACGTTGCCGCCGCCCAGACCCGCGGCGAGGGGGCGTGGTACATCATGTTGTGGGAGATCCTGCCGAACGCCCGCGGCCCGCTGATCGTCGATTTTTGCCTGCGCGTCGGCTACACGACGATCCTTCTGGGGACGCTCGGCTTCTTCGGCCTAGGCCTGCCGCCCGAAAGCCCGGACTGGGGCTCGACCATCAATGACGGGCGCAGGCTTCTGGCGATCTACCCGCACCCGGCCCTCGCTCCGGCGCTGGCGCTTCTTTCCCTGGTGCTGGGCCTGAACCTGCTGGCGGACGGCCTGCGAGAGGAGAGCCTGCGTGACTGACCCGACGCCCGAACCGCCGATCCTCGAGATCGAGAACCTCTCGATCTCGTTCTTCACCCGCCTGCGCGAGATCCCCGCGGTGATGGACTTCTCCTGCACGGTCCGGCCGGGCGAGGCGATGGGACTCGTCGGCGAATCCGGATGCGGGAAGAGCACCGTGGCGCTCGGGGTCATGCGCGATCTGGGGGCCAACGGCCGCATCACCGGTGGCCGCGTGAAGTTCAAGGGCCGCGACATGGCCGAGATGTCCGACGCCGAACTGCGCGCCCTCCGCGGTCGCGAGATCGCGATGATCTACCAGGAACCGATGGCGTCGCTGAACCCCGCGATGCGGGTGGGCCGGCAGCTGATGGAAGTGCCGCTGATCCACGAGAAGATCAGCAAGAACAAGGCTCACGCCCGCGCTCTTGAAGTGCTGCATGACGTCAAATTGCCTGACCCCGAACGGATCATGAAAGCCTACCCGCACCAGCTTTCGGGCGGCCAGCAACAGCGCATCGTCATCGCCATGGCGCTGATGTCGAAGCCGTCGCTGCTGATCCTCGACGAGCCGACGACGGCGCTCGACGTGACCGTCGAGGCCGCGGTGGTGGACCTGGTGAAGGATCTGGGCCGGAAATACGGCACCTCGATGCTGTTCATCTCGCATAATCTGGGGCTCGTGCTGGAAACCTGCGACCGGCTCTGCGTCATGTATTCCGGCGAGGCAGTCGAGACGGGCAACATCGCGGACGTCTTCGACAAGATGCGCCACCCCTATACGCAGGCCCTCTTCCGCTCGATCCCGCTGCCCGGCGCGGACAAGAACGCCAAGCCGCTGGTGGCAATCCCGGGTAACTTCCCCCTGCCCCACGAGCGCCCGCCGGGCTGCAACTTCGGCCCCCGCTGCGACTATTTCGAGGCCGGCCGCTGTGACGCGCAGGAGGTTCCGATGTTCGACGTGGCGGACGCCAACCGCCACGAAACCAGATGCCTGCGCTTTCAGGAGATCGACTGGTCCCGGCAGGAGATCGGCGAGGTGGCGACGCAAAAGACCGAGATCGGCGACACGATCCTGCGGATGGAGGAGCTGAAGAAATACTACGATGTCAACGCCTCCTCGCTCTTCAAGGGCGGCGAGACGCGGGTGGTGAAGGCCAACGAAAGCCTGACCTTCGAGGCCCGCGAAAGCGAGACGCTGGCCATCGTCGGCGAATCCGGCTGCGGCAAATCCACCTTCGCCAAGGTCCTCATGGGGCTCGAGACGGCGACGGACGGGCACGTCACCCTCGACAACCGCGAGATCGGCGACACCCCGATCCAGAAGCGGGACACCGCGACCGTGGCCGACATTCAGATGGTGTTCCAGAACCCGTTCGACACGCTCAATCCCTCGATGAGTGTCGGGCGGCAGATCATGCGAGCGCTCGAGATCTTCAGGATCGGCAAGACGGAAGCGGCGCGGCGCGAGAAGATGCTCGACCTTCTGGACCTCGTGAAGCTGCCCCGCGAATTCGCCGATCGGATGCCGCGCCAGCTATCGGGCGGACAGAAGCAGCGGGTGGGCATCGCGCGCGCCTTTGCCGGTGGCGCGCGCATCGTGGTCGCGGACGAGCCTGTCTCGGCGCTGGATGTCAGCGTCCAGGCAGCCGTCGCGGACCTGCTGATGGAGATTCAGCGCAACGAGAAGACCACGCTGCTGTTCATCAGCCACGACCTCGGGATCGTGCGCTACCTGTCGGACCGAGTTCTGGTCATGTACCTGGGCCACGTGGTCGAGATCGGCGACACGGCACAGGTCTTCGCGCCGCCCTACCACCCCTACACCGAGGCGCTTCTGTCGGCCGTTCCCATCGCGGACACACGGGTCACGAAGAAGCACATCGTCCTCGAGGGCGACGTGCCCTCGGCCATGGATCCGCCACCGGGTTGCCCCTTCCAGACGCGCTGCCGGTGGAAGTCGCAGGTCCCCGACAGCAGGTGCGAGGTCGAGGTGCCGCCCATGGTCCGCTTCGGTCCGGATAGCGCCCACCAGATCAAGTGCCACCTGACGCGCGAAGAGCTCGAAGGGATGGAGCCGGTCATCACCCTGGCCACCGAGTAGGGAACGGCTGGCCGCCTCGTGCGCTATGACTCCGTCACAAGGAGGAACATGGGAAATGGCGGGACAGGGCGATTTCGACTGGGCGGTGCCGGTCATGCGCACAGGATATGCCGGACGTGCGCTTGTCTACATCGTCGTTGCGGGGATTTCGCTCTGGGCGATCCTGCATGGGGGCCAGGGCCAGGGAACATCGAGCGCCTTCGCGCGGCTTGAAAGCGCGCCCTTCGGCAAGGTGGTGCTGTTCGCCATCTTCGTCGGAATGGTTGCCTATGCGATTTGGCGCCTCGTAGACGCGATTTGGGACCTGGAGACCTATGGCAGCGACGGCGAGGGCATGATCGCCCGCGTCGGAATGTGCGTCACTGGCCTGATCCATCTGGCCATCGGCATCGGTGCGCTGCTGATTGTCTTCACGGCGAGCGGCGGCGACGGCCAGAGCAGCATCTCGAAGGCCGCCGAGGTGGTCCTTGGCTGGCCCGGCGGGCGCTGGATCCTCGGCGCCATGGGGCTCGCGACGATCGGGGCGGGGCTCTACTACGGCAAGAAGGCCTACAAGCGCGAATATCGCAAGCACCTTCGCAGCAACGAGGTCACCCGGCGTTGGGACGGCCTGCTGCGGCTGGGCGTGCTGTCGCAAGGGTTCGTCGTTACCGTGATCGGTTTCTTCATCTTCTACGCCGCCTGGGCTTACAACTCGCAATCCGCGGGTGGACTTGCAGAGGTATTCTCGTGGCTTTCCGGTCAGCCCTACGGGCAAATCCTCGTTGGTCTGCTGTCGCTCGGTCTGCTGTGCTTCGCCTTGTTCTGCGCGGTGAATGCCGGCTACCGGATCGTACCCCGCGCGAGCGACCCGGACATCGAAACCCTGAAGGGCGCGTTTTCCTAGGGCAGCTGGACGCCGGCCGCCGTTCTGGTAACCGGCATTCATGAGTTTGCCGGTCGATCTCCCCTCTTCGGAAGCACGCCGGGCCGCAGGCTGGATGTCGGGGGCGATCGTCAGCTTCTCGACGATGGCCGTGGCCGGGCGTGCCGTGTCGTTCGAACTCGATACGTTCGAGCTGATGCTCTACCGCTCGCTGGTCGGGATCGCGGTGGTAGTCGCCGTCGCAGGGTTCGCGGGCAAGTTGGGCTCCATCCGGGCACGCCGCATGGGGCTTCACCTCGTCCGCAACGTGTTTCACTTCAGCGGGCAGAACCTGTGGTTCTTCGCCATTACGGCGATCCCGCTGGCGCAGGTCTTTGCGCTTGAATTCACCTCGCCTGTTTGGGTCGCCCTCTTCGCGCCACTCGTGCTGGGAGAGCGGCTGACCCGCACCCGCCTGATCGCCGCCTTGCTGGGCTTCGCCGGCATCCTGATCGTCGCGCGGCCCGGTGTCGTCTCCATCGGTCCGGGCCAGGTCGCCGCGGCGCTCGCCGCGCTTGGTTTCGCGGGGTCTGCCCTCTTCACGCGTCGCCTCACGCGGACCGAGAATGTCGTGTCGATTCTCTTCTGGCTGACGGTGATCCAGATCTTCCTGGGGTTGTTCTGCGCCGGGATCGACGCAGAGATCGCCTGGCCCTCGGCAATGTCTTGGCCCTGGCTCGTCCTGATCGGAGTTGCCGGGCTCTCCGCGCATTACTGCCTGACCACCGCTCTTTCCCTTGCCCCAGCATCGGTCGTTATGCCGATGGATTTCCTGCGACTTCCCGTGATCGCGCTGGTCGGCTGGATCATCTATTCCGAGCCGCTGGATCCGTGGATCCTCGCCGGCGGCGCAGTGATCCTTGGGGCGAACTGGCTGAATGTGCGGCCGCGAAGTGTTACAAATAGGTGACGCCTCTGGTTGCGCCGGCGATGTGACGCCCCGTCACGATTTGCCCGGGCCGACGCGTCGATCAATCCTTTTCCCAGGAACGAGTTTTGATCTCAGGGGGAGATCCACATGAAGAAGCTTCTCGCCGGCGCCGCTGTCCTGGCGCTCTGCCCTTCCGCCGCGATGGCCGTAGGGCTCGACCGGTCAGGTCAGCCCGTGGATATCCTGTTCGAGGACGGCAACTATTTCGAGCTCAGCTTCGGTCGGGTGTTCCCATCGCTCGAGGGTGAGGATCGCGCTTTGGCTCCGTTTTATGCTGGCGGCACTGCGATCGACGACGTTGGCGAGGACTTCAACCAGCTCGGCGCGGGCGTTAAGTTCCAGGTCGCCGAGAA
Organism: Palleronia marisminoris; assembly: GCF_900172315.1. Lineage (GTDB taxonomy): Bacteria > Pseudomonadota > Alphaproteobacteria > Rhodobacterales > Rhodobacteraceae > Palleronia > Palleronia marisminoris. The sequence continues at coordinate 86,499 of NZ_FWFV01000001.1, read as the reverse complement.
GCTCTCCTTCGCGTTGATCGCTGATAAGCCCTACGGCGTCGACATTAACTACCCCGGTGATGGCGGCGGCTTCGCACCCAGCGGGCTTCCGGCCCCATTCCCGCCATTCCTGCCTGTTCCACCGACCGAGGAAGGTTCCGCGAACCTCGGCGGCACCTATGCCGACGTCGACAGTTCGGCGCTGACAGCGATGGGCCGCTACGAATTCAATGACAATTTTTCGGTTCACGGTGGCCTTCGCTATCAACGGCTCGAGGCGCGTGTCGGCCTCAGCGGCTTCGCCTATGGGCCGTTTCTCTCGGGCTATACCGCGGACTTCGATCGCGATTACGCGTTGGGCTACGCAGTGGGCGCCGCATACGAGCGGCCCGATATCGCGTTGCGCGTCGCGGTCACCTACTTCTCTGAGATCGAGCACGAACTTGACACCACCGAGACAACACCCGGCGGCAGCATCCGGACCTCGGTCACCGAGATCACAACGCCCCAGGCGATCAATCTCGACTTCCAAACCGGTCTGAATCAGCGCACGCTTCTCTTCGGGCAGATTCGCTACGCCTGGTACGAAGATGTCACCGTCGCCCCCCCGTACTTCGATGAAAACAGTGATCCGGGCATTGACGGCACCAGCCTGACCGAGATCGCGGACGGCTACTCGCTGGCTATCGGCGTTGGCCGCGCACTGACGGACCGTCTATCTGGATCGGTGACCTTTGGCTACGAGCGGGCTGAGGACGACGACCTCGTGTCGCCGCTCGCCCCGACCAACGGGCAACGCTCTATCGGCCTCGGGCTGAGCTACGATGTCACCGACAGCTTCACCGTTGCGGGCGGAGTCCGCTACGTGGCGCTGGGCGACGCCTCGCCCGAGACCGGCACCCCGGATACCGCACGCGCCGACTTCTCGGACAACCACGCGGTCGGCCTCGGGCTCCAGATCGGCTACCGCTTCTGATCCGAGCCACCTAGAAAACGAGGGCCCCGCCACCGCGGGGCCTTTTCGCGTCCGACATCCCCCGCTAGAGACGGGCCATGATCTACGAGACTGCGAACGACTGGCGGGCTGCTCCGCATAAACGCGTCATGCTGTTCGGCATGTCGGGCCTCGGCAAGACCTACCTCTCGGCCATGCTGCGCGGCGCGGGAGAATGGTTCCACTACTCGGTCGATTACCGGATCGGCACCCGCTACATGGGCGAACATATCGCCGACAACTTCAAGCGCCACGCCATGCAGGTACCGCTGCTGCGCGAGCTGCTGATGTCGGACTCGATCTATGTCGGTTCGAACATCACCTTCGAGAACCTCGCACCGCTGTCGACCTATCTCGGCAAACCCGGCGACCCCGCACTGGGCGGGCTGCCCTTCGACGAATACATGCGCCGCCAGACCCAGCACCGCGAAGCCGAGCAACTGGCAATGCGCGACACCGGGTTGTTCATCGACAAGGCGCGCGAGATCTACGGCTACGACAATTTCATCTGCGACACCTCCGGCTCAATCTGCGAGGTGGTCGATCCCGACGATCCGGACGACCCGTTGCTGGCGCAGCTCGAAGGCACACTCCTGCTCGTCTGGATCAAGGGGACCGACGCCCATACCGCCGAACTGGTGCGCCGCTTCGACCGCGCTCCCAAGCCGATGTACTATCAGCCGGAGTTCCTGCGGGATGCCTGGGCCGCCTACCTGGCCGAGACCGGGCAAGCGCCCGAGGCCGTCGATCCCGACGCCTTCATCCGCTGGACCTATGCCCGCGCGCTTGCGCATCGCCAACCACGCTATGCCGGCATGGCCCGTCGCGGTGTCACGGTCACGGCCGACGAGGTCATGGCCGTCCGCTCGCCCGCCGATTTCGACGACATGATCGCGCGCGCCCTCGATCGCCGCGTGGCTTGAGGTCGGGCGAGGCGCTCCTTATCTTCAGCGTTCCCGAAGTCGAGGTTTCGATGCCCATCAAACTGCCCTCCGACCTGCCTGCCTTCTCGGTCCTCCGTCGCGAGGGCATCCAGGTCATGGCCGAGGCCGAGGCCATGAGGCAGGACATCCGACCGCTGAGGATCGGGCTGCTGAACCTCATGCCGAAGAAGATCCAGACCGAGAACCAGTTCGCCCGCCTGATCGGGGCCGGCCCCCTGCAGATCGACTTCCAGCTGATCCGCATGACCGAGCATCAGACACGGAACACCGCCGCCGAGCACATGGAGGCGTTCTATCGTCCCTTCCAGGACGTGAAGGACGAGAAGTTCGACGGGCTCATCATCACCGGCGCCCCGATCGAGCACCTGGCCTTCGAGGACGTCACCTATTGGGACGAGCTCAGCGAGGTCATGGCGTGGACCCAGACGAACGTCCATTCGACCTTCGGCGTCTGCTGGGGTGGCATGGCGATGATCCACCATTTCCACGGCGTGCCGAAGCACCTTCTGCCCGCGAAGCTGTTCGGCTGCTACCGGCACCGCAACCTCGATGCGTCGTCGCCCTACCTGCGCGGCTTCTCGGACGATTGCGTGATGCCGGTCAGTCGGTGGACCGAGATGCGGCAGGAGGATATCGAGCGTGCGCCGGGTCTGACAACGCTTCTGACGTCGGACGATGCGGGGCCGGCGCTGGTGGACGATCCGGCGCATCGGGCGCTCTATATCTTCAACCACTTCGAGTATGACGACGGTACGCTGAAGGAAGAGTTCGACCGCGATCTCGCTGCCGGCGTGCCCATTGCCGTTCCCTGCAACTATTACCCCAAGGACGATCCGTCGCAGCGGCCGCTCAACCGCTGGCGCAGCCATGCGCATCTTCTGTATGGCAACTGGATCAACGAGATTTACCAGTCGACACCTTATGATATCCAGAAAATCGGCGCTTAGCGCCTCGATCCTCCTGCTCGCTGCGGCAGGGTGCGGTGCGGTCATCGACGGACGCATCGACACGCGCGCCGCCGAGGCGCGGGCGACCCACCCGCCGCTTGGCTCGTTCGTCGAAGTGGACGGCCGCCAGGTGCACTACGTCCAGTCCGGTGCGGGGCCCGACCTGGTGCTGATCCACGGGGCCAGCGGCAATGTGCGGGACTGGACCTTCGACTTCGTGGACCGGTTGTCGGACCGCTACCGCGTCACGGTCTTCGACCGGCCGGGCCTTGGCTATACCGACCCCGATCCCGTCTATGCCGGTTCCTTCGACGCCCGCGCCGAAAGCCCGGCCGAGCAGGCGGCATTGCTTCACGCCGCGGCCGAGCGGGTGGGCGTCTCGGATGAGGTTGTCGTCGGCCATTCCTTCGGCGGCGCGGTCGCCATGGCTTGGGCGCTGAACCACGATCCCGCCGCTGCGGTAATAGTTTCGGGCGCGACGGAGCCCTGGCCCGGCGGACTCGGGCCCCTCTACACGCTGGCCGGCACGTCCCTTGGCGGGGCCACCATGGTTCCGCTGATCTCGGCGTTCGTCCCGCGGCGTTTCGTCAAGCAGGCCATCGCCGCGATCTTCGCGCCGCAAGAGCCGCCCGAGGGGTACGAGGACTATGTCGGCGCCGGGCTGACCCTGCGGGCCACCTCTTTCCGGGCGAACGCGCAGCAGGTTCGAAGCCTGCGCCCCCACGTGGTCGAGATGTCCCGCCGCTATCCCGACCTCACGCTGCCGGTCGAGATCGTGCACGGCACCGCCGATGACGTCGTCCCGATTCACATCCACTCGGAACGGCTGGCCGAGCAGATCCCGGGCGCGCGTCTCACCCGGCTGGAGGGTGTCGGACACATGCCGCATCATGTCCGCCCCGAGGTGGTCGTTGCTGCCATCGACCGCGCGGCCACCCGCGCCGGATTGCGCTGAGACGGTCGGAGACCTAGTCTCGGCGGACTCGAAGGAACGCGACGATGCCCCTGCCCTGTCACGAATTTCCCCGGATCTCGCCCGCCTGCGGCCTGCGCGCGCGATGACCAAACGTGGCTATCACCATGGCAATCTGGCGCAGGCGCTCGTAGATGCGGCGCTCGGGTTGATCGAAGAGAAGGGCCCGACCGGCTTCACCCTGTCGGAGGCCGCCAAGCGGGCCGGCGTGACACCCGCCGCCGTCTACCGCCATTTCGACGGTCGCGAGGACCTCGTCGCCGAATGTGCCCGGCAGGGATACGAGATCTTCGCCGACCGGGTCGAGGCTGCGTATCGCTCCGGGCTGCCCTCGGCGCTGCGCGCGTTCTCGGAGACCGGGCGCGCCTATCTCGCCTTCGCGCGTGAGCATCCGGGGCACTACGTCGCGATGTTCGAAAGCGGCATTTCGACCAATCGTTCAACGGCCCTGCACCAGGTGGCCCAGCGGGCGAACGGCGTGCTGGAGCGCGCGGCCGCGGCCCTGTCCGAGCACATCCCGATCGAGAAGCGCCCGCCGCCCGCGATGTTCGCCAGCCACATCTGGGCGATGAGCCACGGCGTGGTCGAGCTGTTCGCCCGCGGCTCGCCCGGCACGAACGCACCATTTCCGCCGGAAGAGCTGCTCGAGAGCGGCATCGGGATCTATCTGCGCGGCCTCGGCCTGATCCCGCCCGACAGCTAGGGGCCTCTCGGGCCGCGCCGTCTTCAAAGGCCGAAGAATGGATCGGGCTCCGGTGAAAGTTCAATGTCGAACGCGGCGGCCGATGCCTGCGGCATCGCGCTGCCAGCCAGAAGCGCGCTTACCTCCGATGCCGTCATCCGGCCCGTGGATCCGTCCGCGAAAAGAAAATCGTCGCCTCCCTCGCCCAGCAACCAGTCGGAATCGGCCCCGCCGATCAGGATGTCGCCATGTGCCGAGCCGACCAAGACTTCGATCTCGCGGATGACGTCGCCCTCGGCATCGCCACCGCTTCCGGTTCCTTTGCCCAAGTCAACGGACACGCCAGCACCGGAGGACGCATAGCTGAGCACGTCGTGCCCGACGCCGCCCGCGATGGTATCCGCGCCGGGAGAGCCTATGATCCTGTCGTTTCCGGCGAACCCGAAGGACAGCTCGTCCGCGGCCGTACCGGTCAGGAGGTTGTCGCCGCCCCCGAGTTCCAGCGCCGAGATGCCGTTATCCGTCAACCCTCCGGCAAAGAGGAGTACCCGGCCCTCGTGAACGTCCACCGACAACCCCGCCGTACCCGCAAATTTGGTCGCTACGGTGTCGCGCAAGGTGGTCAGCTCGGTCATGCGTCCGTTTTCGTCGACATGGAAGACGGTGACGGCGCTGTCCTGGTATGCCGCCACGGCGAGGAACGTCTCCCCCGAGGTCGTGAAGGTCTCGAGCACTTCGGCTCCGTTGAGCGTGGACGATCCGACGCCATCGGACACGGACCACACGAGGGTCAGGCGTCCGTTGGCACCCAATTGGAAAGCGCTGATCCCGTCGTCATAGGCGCCTGCTCCGAAAACATAGGTGGCATCACCGATCTGAGCGCTTGCCACGTCGATGACACCGTTCAGTTCGAAATACATCGAAATGGCATCGAAGGTGGACCAGTGATGTGTCAGCTGCCCCTGCCCGTCCATCTCGAACACGGCGAGTCCGCTTTCCTGGAACCCCGCGACGATGGCAAACTCGATCCCGTCCACCGTCGCGGTCGTCACGCCGCGCGCACCCCCGAGGCTCGCGTTCCGCCCGAACAAGTCGTCCGTCACGGCGTGCGCAGCAGACAGACGCCCCTGGGAGTCGATGCGGAAGGTGGTGACGCCGTGATCGACCTCGCCCGTGGCGAGAAGATACGTTTCCGACCCGATGGAAACGATCGCCATCTCGCCGATCGTTCCCCTTAGGGTCGTTTCGGGATCGTCATAGACGATCTGGACCGGGCTGAGCGTCCCGTCGGCTTCGACACGGAAAACCGTGATCCCGTGATCCTGTTGCGCATCGGCATAGAGGAACGTCTGCCCGTTGATCGAGATGGTCGCGAAGTGATTGACGTCATCCAGCGCCACTTCCGGACTGTCGAAGACGCTCCCCACCGCGATCAGGCTGTTGTCCGGCAGGAGTTCAAGGATCGTGATCCCGTCGTCGCGCTCGCCAGCCGCGAAGACGAAGAGGCGGTCGCCAATCCGGGCATGGCTCACGCCGAACGTGCCGTCGAGCGCGAGGTCCTCGCGATCGCCGACGCTGTCCAGAGCCGCCAGTCTGCCGGTCCACACCGCTTTCTGCTCCTCGGTTCGCGCGCGGGAGGCCAAACGCCCGCTCAAGTCGTCTAGACCGCCGACCCCAAGTCCGGGTTAATCCCTCGCTGAAAATGGGTAGGATTTTCATCGTCGGGCTCCCGTCCGCGAAGACTCGGTGAGCACGAAAAAGCCCGCCGGAGTGGGATCCGACGGGCACGGCATGGGTCTTGTTGGCGCTCAGGCAGCCAGGTGCTCGGGCCGTTTCCCGGCGATGATCATCGCCAGCAGATCGTCGGTGGTGACATCATCGACGTCCACGACGCCAACTAGTTCGCCGTTCTTCATCACCGCGGCGCGGTCGCAAAGCTCTTTCACCTGGTGCACGTCGTGGTCGATCAGGAAGATGCCGAGGCCGTCCTTCTTCAGCTCCTGGATCAGTTCGGCGACCATCTGGGTTTCCTGTGGACCGAGGGCGGCCGTCGGCTCGTCCATGATCAGGATCTTGGCCTGGAAGTAGACCGCGCGCGCGATTGCGACCGACTGCCGCTGTCCGCCCGAAAGCGCCTTAACAGGTGACCCGAACTTGCGGAAGTTGGGGTTGAGCCGCCCCATGATCTTGCGCGTCTCGGCTTCCATCGCGGCGTCATCGACGAAGCCGAAGCTCGTCGTCAACTCGCGCCCCAGGAACAGGTTCGAGGCGGCGTCGAGATTGTCGGCCAGCGCGAGCGTCTGATAGATCGTCTCGATATTGTAGTCGCGGGCGTCGCGGGGGTTTGCGATATTGGCCTTCTCGCCATTGACGAAAACGTCGCCCGTGTCCTGCCGGTAAGCGCCCGACAGGCACTTGATGAGGGTCGATTTGCCCGCGCCGTTGTGCCCCAGAAGACCGACGACCTCGCCCGGGTACAGGTCGACGCTTACGTGATCGACGGCCTTTACGCCGCCGAAGGCGATCGAGATGTCGCGCAATTCGACGAGAGGAGTTCCGCTGCGGTCGATCATCAGTTCGCTCCCGTCTTTTTGCGGTAGAGGATGTCCACGAGGACGGCGAGGACCAGCACGGCGCCCACGACGATGTTCTGGAACGGTGCATCCACACCGACCATCGCCATGCCCGACTGCAGCGACTGCATGATCAGCGCGCCGAGGATCGCTCCGTAGATCGTGCCGAGCCCCCCCGCTAGCGCAGTGCCCCCGATCACGGCGGCGGCGATTACGCGCAATTCGTCCAGCGTGCCAATGTCGTTCGAGTGGAACGACAGGCGCGCCGACGCCACGAGGCCGGCGAGTCCGCAGAGCACGCCCATGATCGCGAAGACCTTGACCGTCAGCAGGCGCGTGTTGATGCCCGAAAGCTCGGCCGCATCAGGGTTGCCGCCGGTCGCGAAGATATAGCGGCCGAGGCGCGTCTTGCGGGCGATCATCGTCATGACGACCGCGACCGCGATCAGCAGAAGGACCGAATAAGGGACGCCGTAGCCTTGAACGTAGCCCTCGGGCATGACTTGGCCGGAGGCTTCGAACTGCCGCTCGAGCACACGGGCTGGCACTTCGTAAGCGTTCAGAACCGCGACGAAGCCCAGGATCAGGGCTGCGGCCACGACCATCAGAAGCCCCTCGGCCCAGACGGGCTTGACCGGAAACTCGTGGTGGATGCGCGCATGACGGGCCGACCAGATCGCGACGCAGGCTGCGATCACTCCGAGTACGCCGACGATCCAGCTGCCGGTTGTGCCGAGCGTGCCGCCGATGCCGCCCAGAAGCTGGAACGTCTCGTCGAGCGGACCGATCGTCTGGCCGTTGGTCAGGTACCAGGCGACGTTGCGCCACACCAGAAGGCCGCCGAGCGTCACGATGAAGGCCGGGATCGCGAGGTAGCCGATCAGCCAGCCCTGGAAGGCGCCGATCACGGCACCTGTGACAATGCCGACGATGATCGCGACGGGCGCGATCAACGGGTTCCCGAAGTCGACGCCCATGGCTGGCAGGAAACTGGTCTGCGTCATCGCCATCATGGCCGAGCAGGTCGCAAGCAGCGAACCGACGCTGAGGTCGATGTGGCGGGTGACGATCACGAAGACCATGCCTGTTGCCATGATCGCGACTGAGACGGTCTGAATCGTCAGGTTGAAGATGTTGCGGGGAGTCAGAAAGCGCCCGTCCGTCAACAGGTTGAACATCACGCAGACGACGATGAAGGCGCCGACCATGCCGAGCAGCCGGGTGTCGATCTCCATCGTCTTGAGGATGTTCTTGCGCTGCGACGAGGCGGGGGAAGCACTGGCATCGGCCATTACGGTCACCCTTCAGGATAAAACGTCAGGCGCACCCCGAGGGATGCGCAAAAGGACGCCCCGGCACGCGCAAAGCGTGCCGGAGCGGATTTTCAGCGGATCAGTTGCAGGGGGCCGGGCCGTCGGTGACGCCCTGGCACAGCTCTTCCTGGGTGATCCATCCGGCATCGACGACAACGTTCAGGTTCTCTTGCGTCACCGGAACGGGCTCGAGGAACTCGGCCCAAAGGGTCGTTCCAGCGGGCGATGTCCACTCTTCGGCCCCTTCGATTGCGGAAAGCTCGGTTCCGTCGGCAAGGTTCACGGCAATCTCGCCCGCGCGGCGGCCCAGATCGCGGCTGTCCTTCCAGACCGAGACGGTCTGCGTACCCTGCGCGATACGGTTCAGCGCGGCGTAGTCGGCATCCTGACCCGAGACGGGGATCCCGTCGAGGCCTTGCGCCGAAAGTGCGGCCACCGCGCCGCCGGCGGTGCCGTCGTTCGATGCGACGACCGCGTCGACGTTGTTGTCGTTGGCGGTCAGGATCTGTTCCATGTTGCGCTGCGCGTTCGCGGGCAGCCACTGATCGGTATAGGCTTCACCGGCGATGGTGATGTCACCGGCGTCGATCGCGTCCTGCAGGACTTCCTGCTGACCCTGGCGGAGGAAGTCCGCGTTCGGGTCGGTGGGCGAGCCCTTGATCATCACGTAGTTGCCTTCGGGCTGCGCTTCGAGCACGGCGCGGGCCTGCATCCGGCCGACTTCGATGTTGTCGAAGGTCAGGTAGAAGGCACGATCGTCCTCGATCAGGCGGTCATAGGCGATGACGGGGATGCCGTTATCGGCGGCGCGCTGAACGGCGGGAATGATCGCCTGGGTATCCTGCGCGAGGATGATGAGCACCTCGGCGCCCTGGCTGATCAGCGATTCGATATCCGAGAGCTGCTTCGAGGAGGACGACTGCGCGTCGGCCGATATGTACTCGGCACCGGCTTCCTCGAGGGCGGACTGAATGGCTGCCTCGTCGGTCTTCCACCGCTCTTCCTGGAAGTTGGACCAGCTCACGCCCACGGTGGGGCCGTCCTGGGCCAGGACGGCGGCGGGGGTGATGGCGGTCGCGGCGAGCGCGGCAACGAGCAAACGGTTCTTCATGGTAGCCTCCCATTAACGACCCGGATCTGTTGCGGCCGGGTTCGGGTTATCTTGCTCGTCTTACTTCGACAGTCAAACTTAATATTTGATACGACGCTCCGTTTCCTCCAACACTACGCCAATCAGTGCGGTCAGGCGACCAATTCTGCGTCGCAGAACAGTGTCGAGACGGCATTTTGTTCGAGGGGGGAGTAAAATGGAGGTCAACATAGGCGGACCCTCGGTCGCGACCTGCGGGCCCGTCATCACCGAGGATCCGGCCGCCGTGCGCCCGCTGAAGTTGCGAATCTTCGACTTCATTCGCGCATCGGGACCGGTCCCCCGCGCCCGGGTCGCCCGCGTCCTGAACATTTCCCCCGGAACCGTCTCGACCTTGACGGGCGAGTTGATCGAGACGGGACTGCTGCAAGAGGTCACGGACCCGCGCAAGCCCCCCGTCACTCCACGCGGCCGGCCGCCCGTCAGCCTTGCCGTCCGCCCGGACGCTTTCGTCGTCGTCGGCATAAAGCTGTCGAGTCGAGACCGCACCGGGATCCTGGTGGACTTCGCAGGAAACCGGCTCGCATCGGTTCAGGACGATGTCGCGCCTGTCTTGCTTACCGCCGCCGCCCAGATCGATGCCATCGGCGCCATGGTGACCGAACTTCTGCGAAAGGCCGGGCGATCTCATTCCGATCTCGGCGGCGTCGGGCTGGGCGTCCCGGGCTTCGTCCACAACGCCACCGGCCACGTCCACTGGTCCCCCGTCTTTGCCGAACGCGGGTTCGAGCTGTCGCGCCTCGCGGCAGCTCGTCTCGGGGTGCCGGTGGCGGTGGACAATGATGCCAACCTCGTCGCACTGGCCGAGCTTTGGTTCGGCCTTGGCCGCGATAAACCAGATTTCGCCGTGGTCACCATCGAGCAAGGCGTAGGTTTCGGGGTCGTTCTGAACCACAACATTTTCCGCGGCGCGAACGGCTATGGGGTCGAGCTCGGCCATACGAAGGTGCAGGTCGACGGGGCGCTCTGCCGATGCGGCCAACATGGGTGCCTCGAGGCCTATCTGGCCGACTACGCCATCGCGCGGGATGCCGCGGTGGCCCTGAAGTTGCCGGAGGCGCAGATCCCGCCGATCCTCGAGCTGATCGACATGCTGCGAGCCGCCGCGGATGCGGGCGACGAGACTGCGGCGTCGGTCTATCGCCGCGCACGCCGATATCTTGCCGCGGGGCTGTCGACCGTGGTCAACCTGTTCAACCCCACGCTCCTGATCCTCTCGGGCGGCCGGATGCGCTACGACTGGTTGAACGCGGACGATCTGCTGAATGAAATGCGCGAGTTCACGATCGATGCGGGCGAGGCTCTCCCGCCGCTCGAGATCCACGAATGGGGCGACCTCATGTGGGCTCACGGCGCCGCGGCGCTCGCCCTGTCGAACGTGACCGAGACCCAGTTGGGCCTGAGCCGCGAGGCCGTCGCATGAAGCCAGTCGCTTTTGCCGCCTGTCTCGCCGTCTTCCCGGCCCTCGCGGGTGCGGGTTCGCCGACCTTCCAACTGCAACCGGATGCGCTTCCGGTTGAGCACATCTACTCCGGCGGCTGGGAACATTTCGTCGGCGGCGGCGTCGCCGTGTTCGACTGCAACGGTGACGGCCGCCCCGACCTCGCCGCCGCGGGGGGCAGCGAACCGGCGCGGCTGTTCGTCAACCAGACCCTGGGCGAGGAGATACGATTCACCCTAGGCACCCTGCCCGACCTGCTCGGAACGACCGGCCTCTATCCGCTCGATATCGACGGTGACGGTCCTCTCGATCTCGTGGTGCTGCGGGTCGGGGAGAACCAGCTTCTGAAGGGTGACGGGGCCTGCGGCTTCGGGGACAACAGCGAAGCATGGGGATTCGACGGCGGGAACGCCTGGTCCACGGCCTTCTCGGCCACGTGGGAGTCGGGCCGCGACTTGCCGACGCTCGCCATCGGCAACTACGTGGATCGCACCGACCCCGAGGGTCCGTTCGGGGCCTGCGACGACAATGCGCTCTACCGCGCCGAGGGCGGTCGCTACGGCCCGCCCGTCCCGATCACGCCCGGCTGGTGCGCGCTGTCCATGCTGATCTCGGACTGGCAACGGCGCGGGACGCCCGAGCTTCGGATCTCGAACGACCGACACTACTATGTTCTCGGCGGCTTCGAGGAGATGTGGCGACTCGACCCTCTCGCCCCGCGAACCGAGGCCGACGAATGGGAGAAGGTATCGCTCTGGGGCATGGGGATTGCGAGCGCGGACATCACCGGGGACGGCCTGCCCGAGGTCATGTTGACCTCGATGGGCGACCAACTGCTCCAGTTCAACGACGGAGAGAACTGGCGGAACGCCCCCTACGAGGTCGGCGCCGCGGCGCAACGCCCTTATCAAGGTGACGACGGCCGCCCCTCGACCGGCTGGCATGCAGAGTTCGCGGACGTGGACAACGACACCCGGCTGGACCTGTTCATCGCCAAGGGCAACGTCGACCAGATGCCGTCGAACGCAATGAAGGACCCGAACAACCTGCTGATGCAGACGCCAGAAGGTCGGTTCGAGGAAACCGGCGGCCCGGCAGGTATCGCCGACGAGGCGCGATCCCGTGGCGCGGCGCTTGCCGATTTCGACGGAGACGGACGGTTGGATCTGGTGGTCTCGGCCCGTCGCGCGCCGCTGCGCGTCTGGCGGAACGAAACCGAGGGGGCCGGCAACTGGCTCGGGATCGAGCCGCGCACCGACGGCCCGAACACTCGCGCTGTCGGTGCCTGGATCGAGCTGCGGGCAGAGGCCGGCACGCAGGTGCGCGAGATTACCGTCGGCGGTGGCCATGCGGGTGGACAGGCGGGACCCATCCACTTCGGTCTGGGCGAGGCCGTGACGGCCGAGATGCGCGTGATCTGGCCGCACGGCACCGCCGGGCAATGGCAGCCCGTCGAGGTGAACCGCGTGATCCGTCCCCGCCCGTAGTCAGCGCTCGACAGGCAGACCCGAGGGCACCGTATCGGGAATACCCAGGCGACCGATCAGCGACGTCTCGTCCTCGAGCGCTTCGAGGAACTTCATCAGGACATCGAGCTCGCGCTCGGTCAGCGGCCGGGTTTCGTGACGCACGGCCGCGAGGATCTCGGCCCGTTCGGCGGGATCGGACCAGATCGTCCAATCCTCGGCTGCGCCCTCGATGGTCGGCAAAGTGACCTTGGGGGCCTCAGCCATGCCGGCGCTCAGAGGATCGGCATGGTCGCGCAAGAAGTCGCGCAAATCATCGTGGCTGCCAGCATGACCCCACGGGCCGGAGCGCGTCACGTTGCGCAGCATCGGCGTGCGGAAGGCAAAGGCGTCCTCGGGCTGACCGGTTACGCGCATGCGACCCACATCGCGCTGGTGGCTTTCGAACCGCTCGGCCTTGCCGGGTCCGAGCTGCGGCGCGCCCATCGGGTGAAAACTCTGATCTGACAAGAGCGACCCCGCGTGGCAGTCGCTGCAGCCGGCTGGGCCGAAGAACAGCTCCATTCCCGCCCGGGCGGGCGTGGACAGGCCGCCGGTGCCGCGCAAATAGCGGTCGTAGGGCGTATCGTCGGCTCGCCACTCCACCGCCACGAACGCCGCTATCGCGTTAGAGATGTCGGTGAAGTCTATGTCGCGCCCGGCGGCGATTTCGGGATAAACCTCGGCGAACCGGTCCGCGTAGTCAGGGACGTCTGCCACCCTCTCGGCGATCAGATCCCACGCCCCGCCCTCGCCCGTCAGCCGCCCTTGCCGCACGGCCAGCGCTACTTCGTTCTCCTCGTAGTGCCCGGCCATTTCGTCTGGCGAGAGCACCGGGAACATCGTCTGCGCAGACAGAAGGCTGGCGAAGCCGCTGACCATCTCGTCCTCGATAGGGGTCCGCAGGCCCGAGGGGCGGTCCGGATCGACCTCGATCCGCCCATCCGCGAACATGGTCGTGACGTCGCGGTGGCCAAGATTGAACAGGGCCGTCGCGTTCCGCGGAATGCGCTGTTCGGGAAGGTTGTCCGGGTCGGGCCGCCTGTCGGGACCAAGGCCCACGCCTCCATCGCCCAGCCCCAGCGCCATGCCGTCCCCGGTCCCGAAGCGCGGGTGGTGGCACGAGGCGCAACTTACACCTCGACCGCCCGACAGGATCGGATCGTAAAATAGAAGCTGACCCAGCTCGACTTCCGAGGGCGGATGTTCGACGAAGCCCGCGGGGTCCAGTGCAACTGGATCAGCCGAGGAGTTCGTGGCAAGCAATGCGACAGTGAGGATCAGGCGTGACATGCGAAACAGGCAACCACCCCGGCGCGGAAGGCGCAAGATCTCATGACAGCCGACGCGGGATCGCACCTTTTGCGGAGACTTTCTCCGGAGACACATCAAGGAGGTGCGTGAGGCGACACTGCGAGATATTCCTACATTTGATCGCTTCTCGATCGGCGGGGGTGAGGGTAAGGTATCCGCATTTGCGACTGGATCGCCACCACGCGCATACGATTTCGATCGTCCAACTGGACGCCGACGTCATTCCCTCGCGGAGACAGATATTCCAAGAGGTTTCTCATTGATGTCGGGTCCTCGTTACGAGCCCCCCACTGCACCGTCCGCTCGCCGTGCGATCTACTTCGACGGCTCGGGACTGTATTTCAGCGAAACGCTCCTCGCGGCGATCGCACGCGAATTCGCCGAGTTGTCCGTCTTCTGCACGCGCGACTCCGACTACCGGCATCATCCGGAAATTCAGCTTGTTCTCGTGGCGCCCGACCGGATGACCGAGTTCGGCACCGTCGTCACCGAACTGATGAGCGTCATCCCATCAGCCCGATTGGTTTTCTGCTACGAGCACGAAGACCAAGCGCGCGCGATGTTCGCGGAACACAGGACCCGGATCGTGGAACAGGACATAAGCCTCATGCCGACGAACGTCCGGCTCGATACGTGGATGTCCTACATCCGCCTGTTCCTTCAGGGACAGACGCTGATCGCAACCAGCCTTATTGGAGCCGTCGAGGATTGCGGCCGCGCGACCCGATCCCGTTCCTCGTCGCCGGCGTTGCAGAAGCTGACGGCCCGCGAGGCCGAAATCCTGGCCCTCGCGGCACAAGGTGAGCAGAACAAGCTCATCGCCTCGCAGCTGAAGATCTCGGAGCATACCGTCAAATTGCACATGCACCGCGTCATCCGCAAGCTTGGGGTCCGCAACCGTACCGAAGCTGCCCATTTCCTTATGAGATCGGCCTCCTAGGGACGCGGCCAACTGGCGCGGTCTCGACAGAGTTGGTGACACTGGCACCCTGGGCGCTCAGGGGGGGGCAACACCGCGATATCTCGCCTCGTGGGTGCGAAGATGGTTCAGACCGTCAAACCATCGGGTTCGGCAAGGCCGTGAGCCCGGCAGCACGCGGTCAACGTATTGGCCAGGAGGCACGCGATGGTCATCGGCCCTACCCCGCCCGGCACCGGCGTGATGGCGCCTGCCACCTCGGCGCAGCTGTCGAAGTCGCAATCGCCTACCAGCCGTGTCTTGCCCTCGCCTTTCTCGGGCGCCGGCAGGCGGTTGATGCCGACGTCGATCACCGTCGCGCCAGGTTTGATCCAGTCGCCCGTGATCATCCTCGGACGACCCACTGCGGCAACCACGATGTCGGCACTGCGGCAGAGTTCAGCGATATCCTTCGTCCGCGAATGCGCGACGGTGACGGTACAATTATCCCGCAGCAGAAGCTGGGCCATCGGTTTGCCGACGATGTTCGAGCGTCCCACAACGACAGCATTCAGACCTGAAAGATCCCCGTGATGCGCGCGCAGCATCATCAGGCACCCAAGCGGCGTACAGGGCACCATGGCCCTTTGGCCAGTTGCAAGAAGGCCCACGTTTGCAATGTGGAACCCGTCCACATCCTTGGCCGGATCGACGCGGGCGAGCACAATGGCCTCGTCGATATGGTCCGGGAGGGGCAGCTGCACCAAGATACCGTGGACCGCGGGGTCGGCGTTCATCTCGTCGATTAGGTCTATGAGGTGGTCCTGCGGTGTGTCGGCGGCGAGGCGATGCTCGAACGACGCCATGCCGACCTCGACGGTGCGCTTTCCTTTCGAGCGGACGTAGACCTCGCTCGCCGGATCTTCGCCCACGAGAACCACGGCCAGGCCCGGGGTCAAACCTTGGGTATGCTTCAGGTGGGCCACCTGTGCGGTTACCTGCCCCGTAACCTCTTTCGCGAAAGCCCTGCCGTCGATCACTCGTGCGGTCATGCGTCATCTCCCGTATCGATGTTGCGCGCGGAGTTCGACCGCGTGCCAGAGCTCTCCAACTCCCGAGATCTGCCAGAAGTCTCGATCCCGTTTCAGTGCGACGCATAACGAAAAAGCTCGAAGGCTCAAGACCGTTGCCGCTCGCCAGCCCCGGACGAAACAGCTGATTTGCAATCGGCGCAAGCCGGGAGTTTCTGCAGGTTTCTCTTCCCGGTACACCTTTCTTGGTGGCAGGTGCGTTGCAGCCGCTTTCGCCGCATACTCGATGACCGCGAGCTAGAGTGGCGCTCGAATAGATGAGGGCCCTATACTCGGCGATGATCTGACCCGGTGGCGTCCACGCGGGTCGACAGATGACTCGTTGTGACCTCTCCCTGGACTGAATGAGTGGAGCATCCCCACTGCACCCGGCCGCTCGGAGGCCCACGAAGCCAATCGGGGCGAAGGTTGTCGCCGCATGAACTAACTACAACATGAAATCTTCCAGGTCATCGTCCGCGCCGCCTTCAGCTTCCTCGGGATCCGGCATTCCAAGCGCTTCGCGGTGAACACAGCGCTCTTCTTCCATCGTGTAGGTCGCATATAGCCAATCGAGATCAGAGTCCGTAATAGCGGACCCCGACGAGAGCTCCGCGATCCTCCGGCTGAGATCGATCAGTGCGGCGCCGTGTGCTGCCGCCGTTTCGAACGCATTCTGTGCCGCGCCCGCGGCGCCGCCAAGCCGATCGGCGTGACCCAGAAGTTGGCGGCGCATGTCGTGGACCAAATTTACCCGTCGTCCCTGCTCCTCGGCTTCCTTCGCCGACGTTTCCTGCAGGGCGAGTAACGTCTCAAGGTCATCCCGCAGACTGGATGCCGAAAGTGCCTGCGAGGTGTCGCGGATATGCATGAGCGACTCCGAGACCTCGGAAATGAGGCTCGATGTCCGGTCGACCACGTCCCGGACCGACCCCGCGAGAAAGCGTAGTGGCGACGTTTGAGAACCCGAACGATGGGCCACGAGAGAGGCGTTGTGTACCGATGTCTCGAGTTCGCGGTTCAATTCGACAGCGGCCTCGAGGTTGCTCTGTGTCTTGTCGATCTGGTCGGTCAGGATCGAGAGGACCTTCAGTGCCGATCCCAGCTGTTCACGAGCCCGACCGACCGACGCGAGCATGACTTGGTTGGCTTGAGCCGTGGCCGTCATCCAGAGATCCGACGGATTGACCGCTTCGCTCCGGGTCTTGGTAATGGGGCTGTGCTCGACGGCTGCGCGCAATTCAATCAGCGCCGTCGCGGCGGTCGTTGCAACCTCCGTCAAGGATGTGGCCATCGCAGCAAGCTGTGCGGAAGCGACGGTGGCAAGCAAGTCGCATTCCGCCGGCGGTGCGCCATCCATCGCGCCGAGAGCTGCACGGACATGTTCCACTCGCTGAGCGAAGGCATCCGGGAATTGCAGGCACCCCACAAGATCGCCGACGGCCGTACTCACTCCGACACCGAGCCGGTTCGAGTTCTCGCGGGTGTTTTCCATGTATGCTCGGTGGTCCCGTTCGAGCACCGCGAGGCGTTCAGCCTCATCGCCCGCACCATTCGACAGAGCGCGGAATTCCTGCCCGATCGAAGTAAGCTTATCGCGCGCGAGGCCGCTCTGGCGCTGTGTCCCCACAACGAGCGTCGCAGAACGCGCCGTAGCATCCTGGAGCTTATGACATCTGCTGTCGAGCAATTGCGTGAATGACAGAAGTTGATCGGCGACTCCAAGCGTTTCCGTCTGAGTGATCTTTGTCAACGACGATATGTTCACCAGGGCGACCGTGTACTTCTTCATCTCGATGAGAGAACCCGAGATGCGGATCAAGGCGCCTTGGAACGCCTGCCCTGTAAGGGATCCTGCGGCGCTCTCTGCGGCGGTGGCAGCTGACGAGGCGTTCACCAGGAATGCGTCGAAATTGCCATCGTGCTTCTCTCGTTCTTCGCCGGTTTCCACAACGGCGAGAAGCCTCTCGACATCCGATCCGAATTCCGCGGCGACGTTTCGAATTGTCTCGAGTTCAAAGAAGGCGACCGAGAATGCGCCTGCGATTTCATGGGAGAGCCGATCGAGGGATTGGTCGGGCGATACGTCAGGCGGTGTCATGAAACCTCCAGTGGTCATCTGTACCGGCATAACGTTCCATAGGTTATTCGCGCCTTAACTGCCCTCGCCCAAATGCCGCGTGAAAGGCTAAAATTGCCCGTTCGTCTTTACCAGATCTTCGTACCTTCCGTTCGATACCTTCAGTGTATCTCAACCGAGGGACGAAGATGCCCGATCCCAGCACTCCCATAGAGGCCACAATGAGCCTCGCCGCCGATCTCGACGCAGTAACCGCCGTGGAAGCCTACACCCGGCTCGTGGCCCTGCTAGACGATGTGGAAGCGTCAGAAGCCGTCGCTGTCCTCGACCTCGACTCGGCGACAGACGCGGTCAGCGCGCTGTCCCTGCAGCTTCTCGCGAGCGCTAAGCTCACCTTTCCACCCGACAGGCTGCGAATCGGACAGAGTGCTTCCACCGCCTTGGCGGCGATCCAACATTCCAAGGGGAACTGACAATGTCGAAGACGATTCTCAGTGTCGACGATTCCAAGAGCATCCGCGACATGATCGGCTTCACGCTGCAGCCGAAGGGCTACGACGTGATCGGTGCGGGCGACGGGCTCGAAGGCATCGCTGCGCTCAAGGCGAACAAGGTCAATCTGGTCGTCTGCGACCTCAACATGCCCAACATGAACGGGCTCGAGATGGTTCGGAAGGTCCGTGAAGACCGTAGCTTCGATGGCATTCCTATCGTGATGCTGACGACCGAAGCACAGAAAGAGAAGATGCTCGCTGCCAAGGAGGCGGGGGCAGCCGGTTGGCTGGTGAAGCCTTTCGATGAGGCCAAGCTCGTCTCCGTCGTGAACAAGATGATCGGGGGCGCCCAGTGAACCCAGCGGCAGAATCCTTCGTCCAGGAATCACGGGACATTCTTGAGGATCTCGAGGGCATCGTTCTGGAGCTGGAAGCCGATCCCTCCGATCCCAAGCGCATCGACGCTGTGTTTCGGGCCCTGCACACGCTGAAGGGTTCCGGCGGGATGTTCGGTTTCGCAACCCTCGCGGCCTTCACTCACCACTTCGAGAGTGCCTACGAGCGCATCCGTGAAGGGAAGGCGGCGGTAACACCGGAATTGATCCAGTTGTCTCTGGCGTCACGAGACCATCTCGAGCGGATGCTCGACGCCGGACCGGACGAAGATGGCACTCCGGCAACGGATCCGGCAACTGCCGAACTCGTGGCCAAGATCGAGGCGATGGACAACTCGTCGGCCCCCGTCTCCGCCAAGGCGGCGAATTGCGCGTGCTTCACGATTACCTTCAAGCCGGAACCTACTGCCCTCAGGAACGGCATGCGGCCCGAGTTGCTGATCGCCGAACTCCAAGAATTGGGCGATGCTACCGTTTCGGTCTCGACCGTCGACGTTCCCTTGCTTCGCGACTTGGACCCGGCCGTTTGCCATTTGTCCTGGATGATCGAACTTGAGACTGCCGCAGATCGAGATGCGATCGATGATGTATTCATCTTTGCCTCGGATTGGCAGATCGACGTCCAGCAGGTGGAAGCCGGGACCGGATCCGATCTGCCCGCCCCGGCTTCGTCGCGGGCCGAATCCGTCGCCGACTCTTCCAAGTCGGACACCTCGGATGCCGCGCGCGGAGCGCAGAAGACTGATTCAGTACGCGTACCGTCGCATCGTCTCGACGAGTTGATGGACCAACTTGGCGAACTGGTGATCGCCCAGGCGCGGCTGAACCGCATCTCCACCGACCTCGGCGATGCCGGTCTGAGCAGTACTGCAGAAGAGATCGAACGGCTCGTCACCGGCCTCCGCGACGCCACGCTTTCGATCCGGATGCTGCCGATCGAACTGGTGTTCGGCAAGTTCCGGCGCGTTGTCCGCGACCTTTCGACGGAACTCGGCAAGGACGTTCAGCTCAGTACCCTCGGCGGTGAAACCGAAGTCGACAAGAACGTCATCGACAGCTTGACCGAGCCTCTGGTCCACATCATCCGAAATTCGATCGACCACGGCATCGAAAGCCCTGAAGAACGCCGTGCTGCCGGCAAAGCCGACCGAGCCACTGTCGCGATGCGTGCACGGCAGGCTGGCGGAGAGGTTCTCATCTCGGTCACCGATGACGGAAAGGGTCTGGACGCCGAAGCGATCCGCGCCCGTGGGATCGAACGTGGCTTGATCGCGGCCGACCAGGATATTTCCGAAGATCAACTCTTCGGTCTGATCTTCGAGCCGGGCTTCTCGACGGCAAAGGCGCTGTCGAGCGTTTCGGGTCGCGGCGTCGGCATGGATGCGGTACGCCGGGTCATCGACGACCTCCACGGGGCGGTCGAGGTGAAATCGGTGAAGGGACGCGGTACCGAAGTAACGCTGCGCCTGCCGCTGACCCTCGCCATCATCGACGGCCTTCTCGTCAAAGTTGCCGGCGGTCCGTTTGTCCTGCCGCTGTCAAACGTCGAGGAATGCGTGGAGCTTCCTTGCGATGAAAACGAGCGCCAGAGCGGACGCTCCATCCTGCGGATCCGCGACCAGCTGGTCCCGTTCCTCAGCCTCGACACGCTATTCGGCTTCGACCGGATCGAGAGCTCCGAGCGCCGGGTGGTCATCACCAGCGTCGAGGGGCGCCGCACCGGCCTCGTCGTCGACGAGGTGATCGGTCAATACCAGACCGTCATCAAGCCACTCAGCCTCTATCACCGAGGGATCGAGGGCCTCGCCGGCTCGACCATTCTCGGCGACGGCGCCGTGGCGCTGATTCTCGATGCCGCAGCTATCGTGCGCCGGGCCCAGAACGCCCTAAAGAGCGCCGCCTGATGGAGCCTCACATGACCGATTCCGCTGAGACCCAGATGGTTCTGACCTTCGCGCTCGACGGGGAGACATTCGCCATTCCCGTCGGCCACGTGGACGAGATCATCGACCCGCTGCCGATCACGCGCGCCCCGAACGCCGACGCCTTCGCGCCCGGCCTGATCAATGTGCGCGGCGCGATCGCCCCGTTCGTCGATCTGCGCCACCGCCTCGGCATGAGGCCCGCCGAGGTGCAGGAAGCAAGCCGCGTCCTGGTCCTTGACCTTGTGGTCGGCGGCGAAGCCACGAAAGTGGCCATGCTTGCCGACGACGTGGCCGACATAACCGAGACGGCGGTCGCCGATCTTGAAGCGGTTCCGGAATTGGGCGTCCGATGGCCGATCGATCTGATCCGAGGCGTCGCGAAGAAGGACGGTGCCTTGGTCATTGTCCTGGATGTCGACGCGGCTTTCGCGCCGCAGAACCTCCAATAAACGCTCAAAGGTAGAAAGCCGCCCCCAATGCGTATGACAATCAGAAGTAAGATGATCGCCACGTTTTTGGCGATCATCGCTGGACTCGGGGTCCTGAGTTACTCGGCCACAACGCGAATGAGCCAGCTCAATGAGCAGGTGATCACGATTGCTGACGAAATCGCCGTTGGACTTGCCGACACTCTCCGACTCCAGAGGGTTGCCGCTTCCTCTATGGAACTTGTGAGAGCTTACCTCGCTACGCCGTCACGCGAGCAAGCTGCGGAGTATATGGCGCTGATCGACAATCACTATTCGAATGCTGAAAAATACAAGTCTGAATTAAGCCGATCCGTCACCGAAGCCTCTACGCAAAACACCTTGGATGAGCTCGAGACCAATTGGTCGGAGTTCCGCGCCATAGAGGCCGAGATGCGTCCGCTCGCCATGGCGAAATCAGGTGTGGCATCGACAGAACTCAGCCTTAAAATACTGGAGCCTGGCCACGCCGATCTGATGCAGCGTTTAGACATGGCTATTGGCTCTGCCCGCGAGCGCATCGCCGCTACAGGCGGTGCGGACGCGAGCATAGTTGCGCTCGAAGCCGCACTGGACGGAGCGATGGACGAGGTGAGGACAATTCATGACTCCCACAAAAACATGCAGATTGCCAGGGATGCCTCTAATCGCGCGTTGGAAGCTGAGACGATCTCGGCAGGCATGGAAGAATTCGAAGCAAAGCTGGAAGCGGCCTCCTCGGCGGTGACACTTCGCGAACGGGAAGCGCTCACACCGATTTCGGCAGCATGGAGCACCTACCGCGAGACAATGACACAATTCATTCACCGCGCTGCACAGTCAACCGACACGAAAGGCGACGCTCTCATGGTCGAGCGCCTGGAGCCGACTTTCCTGGATATCGTCGCCCTGACCGAGGAGCTGCGAGATACGGCAACTGCTGCAATGACGGCCGGTCGGGCAAATGCCGCCAACGTTTATTCGCACGGCAAGCAGTTCACGATGATCGTTGCAGGGCTCGTGGGTGCCATCGCCATTGCGACGGCCGTCTGGCTTCCCACGACGATCAGTCGGGGTCTGACTCGTGCGGCAAACGTCGCCAAGGAAGTCGCGCGAGGTAATCTCGACGTAGACGCCGAGACCAAGAGCCGTGACGAAATCGGGCTTCTCCTCCGTGAACTGAACACGATGGTCAAGGACCTCAAGGGCATGAGCCGCTCAGCCCAGAAAATCGCCGGTGGTAATTTGAAGGCAGATGTCACCCCGCGTTCGAAGGACGACGTTCTGGGCATCGCGCTGCGCGACATGGTGCTGAAGCTTCGCGAGGTGATCACGAACGCTTCAGTCAGCGCGGCCTATGTCGCCGAAGGCGCATCAAGCATGTCCTCCACCGCCGAGCAGCTCTCGGCCGGTTCCACTCAGCAAGCCGCCGCTGCCGAACAGGCCTCGGCCTCGATCGAGGAGATGGCAGCCAATATTCGCCAGAACGCGGACAATGCCGGCCAGACAGAGAAGATTGCCAATCAGTCGGCCGACGACGCCCGGAAATCTGGTGAAACGGTCGGCAACGCGGTTCGCGCCATGAAGACAATCGCTGAGCGGATCAACATCATTCAGGAAATCGCGCGTCAAACCGACCTCCTGGCGCTGAACGCCGCCGTCGAAGCAGCACGTGCTGGTGCTCATGGCAAGGGGTTCGCGGTTGTTGCGTCCGAAGTCCGCAAGCTCGCCGAGCGCAGCCAGCAGGCTGCTGCCGAGATCAGCCAGCTGTCCGTCGAAACCGTCGAAGTTTCCGGCGAGGCCGGGCGGATGCTGGATACCCTGGTGCCGAACATCCAGCGCACCGCGGACTTGGTGCAGGAGATTTCGGCCTCGACCCGCGAGCAAAATGTCGGAGCCGAGCAGATCAACGAGGCGATCCGCGAGCTCGACAAGGTAATTCAGCAGAACGCCGCCGCTGCCGAGGCATCCGCAGCCACAAGCCAGGAACTGGCTGCCCAGTCGCAACAGTTGACTGGCGTGATCTCCTATTTCGAAGTGGATGTTTCGAAGGCGAAACCGAAGGCGAAGACGCCGCAGGTCGGGGTGGTTTCCGGCGGCAACACCAGTTCCGCCGCCAAGCGTCAATCCGATGCGGTCGAAGCGTTCGACCTTGATCTTGCGGCCGAGAACCTCTCGGACGAAAACTTCCAGCGTTACGCAGGGTGAACATGTTTGAAGAAGATGTCTACGACGCCGCATCCGAACAGGAGGAGGACGATCTGTCCTCCACCTACCTTACACTGGACCTGGCCGGGCAGATGTTGGGCATTGAGGTCCGATACGTTCGCGAGATCCTCGATCGGCAACGGATCACGCTACTGCCGAACGCACCTATGGAGGTGCTTGGCGTGGTTGACGTCAGGGGCCTCAGCGTCCCGATCCTCGACATCAAGTCGAAGCTCGCAATGTCGGGCGGGGATACGGGCGCGGACGCCCGCATCGTGGTGCTTGAGCTCGTGATCGACGGCGAGACCTGCACGCTGGGTATCGAGGCCGATCGGGTCCGCAATGTCGAGCAGATTGGGCGCGATGCGATCGAGCCGATTCCGAGCCGTGGGCTCCGGGGCTGGGACGCACGTGTCCTAGAAGGGCTCTATCGGCGGGACACGGACCTCGTGGTGCTGATCAACCTCGGCCGCCTACTGGGTGACACCGGAGCCGACCTCGATCTCTCGGCCGGCGCAGGCTTTTTTTAAGAGACTTTGCCGGCCGCATGGCCGGTGAATCCCCTCCGTCCTTGGCGTATCATCATCAAGCGACAGTTGGATTCGTCTGCCGCGCTGGATGTGCCAAAAGATCGGACGCGAATAATGACGCACCACCGGCATATCGATGGTGCCCGCACATTCCTTGGCGCTCATCAGGACCACATGAAATGATGCCTCTGCCGACCCTCCATGAACCGAGTGGCCTCCGTCTCGCCGACATCAAGCAGATCGCGTCGATGGCGCGTAGTGTCGTGGGAATCTCTATCGACGAGCGGAAGACCGACTTCCTCACCGGGCGTCTCGGCCGGCGGCTGATTGCAAACGGGCTGGAGACCTACGCCGAATACTGCAGCCTTCTCCAGGCAAATCCCGTCGAGCGCGTTCATTTCGCTGAGGCACTCACGACCCACACCACGAACTTCTTTCGCGAGAACAGTCAATACGAATGGCTAAAGGACGAAGGTTTGCCCACCTTCGCAGCGCCCGGTCGAGTTGGCGGGCGCGACCTCGTTATCTGGAGCGCCGCATGTTCGACCGGCCAAGAAGGGTACAGTGCCCTTATGGTCGTGCAGCAAGGGCGCGATCATGGGTCATGGCAGCTCATGCCGCGCCTGATCGGAACCGATATCTCGCGCCCAGTGATCAAACGTGCCGAGACGGCGATCTACGGAAAGCAAGAAATCGAGAGCATACCTCCGGAGGTGCGCAGGCGATTCCTCATGTCCTCGAAAACGGCGGAAGGAATTTATCGGATCGTACCCGAGCTCAGGTCGCGGGCGTCCTGGCGCCGGGCGAATTTGGCCACCGGCGAGGGACTCGATAGCATCAAGGCGGACATCGTCTTCCTGCGAAACGTCCTGATCTATTTCGACGACGAAATCCGTGCGCGCGTCATCGAGAATGTCATGAGCCGCCTGCGGCACGGCGGAATTCTGATGATGGGTCATACCGAAACTCTACGAACCCGGCCCGACGGACTCGAAGTCGTCCGGCCCTCGATTTATCGGAAGGTGGCACTGTGATCGGAAAGGCAAAAAAGCGCGTCCTGATCGTAGACGATAGCGCGGTCGTTCGTCAGACGCTCTCCGACATCATCTCGCGCCATCCCGGGCTCGAGGTCATGGCGACCGCCAACGATCCCTTCCAAGCGGCTGAGCGGCTCCGGCGCGAAATTCCCGATGTCATCGTCCTTGACGTCGAGATGCCCCGCATGGACGGCATCACGTTTCTGCGTCGCCTGATGGCTCAGCGGCCGCTCCCGGTCGTCATCTGCTCGACCCTCGTGGGGGAAGGCAGTCGGACTTTCCTCGCCGCGCTCGAGGCGGGCGCCGTCGATGTCATCCTGAAGCCGAACCTTGCGACGCGCAAATTCCTGGAGGAGTCGTCGATCCGGATCCAGGACGCTATCTTGGCCGCAGCACATGCCCGACTGGATCGCAGGCGTCAGATCCCGAACGAGGCTAAGCTCACCGCTGATGCAGTCCTGCCACCGGCGGGGCGGACCGCGATGGCGCAGACCACGCTCAAGGTAGTTGCGATCGGTGCGTCGACTGGCGGAACCGAGGCGCTCCGGGTGGTGCTTGAGGCATTACCGCCCACCGCTCCGCCAATTGTCGTTGTCCAGCACATGCCCGAAGCGTTCACCGCGAATTTCGCCCGACGCCTCGACGAGCTTTGCCAGATCACGGTCAAGGAGGCGCGCGACGGCGACAGTGTCCTCCCAGGTCACGCGCTGATCGCGCCTGGCGGAAAGCACATGCTTTTGACCCGTAGCGGCGCGAACTATAGGATCGAGGTGAAGGAAGGCCCGCTCGTCAATCGACACCGACCATCGGTCGATGTCTTGTTCCGATCCGTCAGCCGGGTTGCCGGCGCCAACGCAATCGGCGTGATCATGACCGGGATGGGAGACGACGGCGCCCGCGGTCTGAAGGAGATGCGTGACCGCGGCGCCCGCACCATCGGTCAGGATGAGGCGACCTCGGTGGTCTATGGTATGCCGGCGGAAGCGAAGAAGCATGGGGCGGTCGAAACCGAAGCCGCCCTTACCGCCATACCCGAAGCGATCATGAGGGCTGTGAATCATGCGGCGTCCAGAATCAAAGCATAGGTAACGAGACGCGCAAAAGCGAGCTTTGTCAGAAGCTGTGGTACTTCCTGAAGCAGTTATCTGAGATATCTCGAGTAGATGAAGAACCCTCAGACATCGCAAAAGTGGGGGTATAACAACGGTTTAGAAATTAAGTGGTTCGCCCTGAACAACCCCTAAGCGACTGAATTTGCGTTCTGATCCGGTGAAATCGCTAGCGTGGAAACGCAGGCTTTCGTAAGCTGTGTCTTGAAACCTTGCGATTTCCGGAGCCGTGATGAAGCCTCGTCCCCGCGCTGAAGAGCAGGACGACCTCCTGCGTTCCCGCCTGACCGCATGATCGATCTGCGACACGAGCTGGCGAAACTGGCGGAGCTGATCGACTGGGAGTTCTTCGAGCGGGAGTGGGCCGGGTTTTTCCCGTCCTTCGTGGGACGGCCAGCGACACCGCCGCGGCTTATCGCGAGGCTCCTCTACCTCCAGCACGCCTTCGACCTGTCGGACGAGGCCGTGGTCGCACGCTGGGTGGAGAACCCGTATTATCAGCACTTCTGCGGCGAGACGTTCTTCCAGCACCGCGCCCGATCGACCCATCTCGCTCACCCGCTGGCGCAAGCGCATCGGTGAAGAGGACGTGGAGTGGCTGCTGACCAAGACCATCGAAGCTGGCCGCGCCTCGGATACGGTGAAAGACAAGAGCCTGGAGCGGGTGTCGGTCGACACGACGGTCATGGAAAAGAACATCGCGCACCCCACCGACGCCCGGCTCTACGAGTAGGCGCGGCAGAAGCTGGTAGCGCTTGCCGCCGAGGCCGGGCTCGGGCTGCGCCAGAGCGACGCGCGCCTGGCGCCGCCGTTGGCGATAAAGGTTGGGCGCTACGCCCACGCTCGCCAGTTCAAGCGAATGCGCAAGGCGCTGCGGACGCTGAAGGGCTACACGGGCCGCGTCATGCGCGACCTGCGCCGCCAGCTCGACAACGTGCCGGCAGGGCCGCTACGGGAGCGTGTCCTCGACATGCTGGTTCTGACCTCCCGGCTGCTGCGGCAGCAGCCGAAGGACAAGGGCAAGATCTTCAGCCTGCACGAGCCGGAGGTGGACTGCATCTCCAAGGGAAAGGCGCGGATGCGCTATGAGTTCGGCACCAAGGTCAGTGTCGCCGCTACCATCGACGAGGGCTTCATCGTCGGCATGCGGGCGCTGCCCGGCAACCCCTACGACGGCCATACCCTCGCCGAGGCCCTGGAGCAGGTCGAGGTGCTGACGGACCGCCGGCTCAACCTCGCAGTCGTTGATCCCGGCTATCGCGGACACGCCGTCGAGACGACGCGGGTGCTGATCAGCGGCACACGGAAAGGGATGACGCCAACACTGATCAAGCTCCTGCGTCGCCGCAGCGCCATCGAGCCGGAGATCGGCCATATGAAGACCGACGGGCGGCTGACGCGCCGTCCGCTCAAGGGCACCACCGGCGACGCGCTCTTCGCCGTCCTCTGCGCCTGCGGCCACAACATCCGCAAGTTCCTCGCTCACCTCAGAGCCCTTTTGGCGCTCCTGATCGGAGCCCTTCTCAGCGCGTTCACAGCGGGCCGCCCTCACGGAAACCGAGCTGTCGCCGCCTGATCGGATTGTTCAGGGCGGACTAAGTGTCGCGCCCCAAGCGACGCTAGGCTGAGCAACGGGGCAGCGTGGCGCGCGGGTCCTGATGAGGTGCCCATGGAATCAGGGCTCAGCCGTGCAGAACATGCACAGCCGCTTCTGCGGGTATTCTGCGGCGAAGACGGCGAGGTCTTGGTCGTGCGTATTGCGTTCCATGGGGATGATACCCTCGGCGCCATGCGCGACTCGATGTCTTCGAGGATCGGGATTCCAATGTCGAGAACCGCGACGGATCCGCCTGGCGAGTTGCTCTCGGCACGGGACTCTCGAAGGCCTGCCGTAGAGCCGAAATATGTCTCCGGTTTGAGGAAGAGATATATTCGGAGGCGACGCTTCCAGCGGAAGGGCCCTCCTAGGCGGATAGTGCAGGAAAGCCGTACCCTTGGAAAAGTGCTCTCGGACGGGTGAAACCGACGTTGCCACCCGGCATACCTCCTGAAACTCGTTGCCCACACGAAATCTGAAAGCACTCGTCCTGCAAAATCTCAGCTCATTCGGTCCGGCGGTTGCGCGAAGTTCGCCGCTGGAAGCCCTTCGCGCGGGGCTCGGGGCCTTCGTCGGCCTTGGGCTCGCCGGCCTGTTCATCCTGGCGCCGTCGGTGGACCTCGCTCTCGGTCTCTATCTCGTTGCGCCGTTCGGTGCGACGTCGGTCCTGTTGTTCGCGGTTCCGAACAGCCCTCTCGCGCAGCCGTGGTCCGCGATCGTCGGCAACATCCTCGCCGGCCTCGTCGGGGTTGCCGTCAGCATGGTGGTGGCGGAACCGACGCTGCGCATCGCGCTGGCCGTCGGTCTTGCGATCGCCGTGACCATCCTGTGCCGCGCCCTGCATCCGCCGGCCGGCGCCGTCGCCATGACCGCAGCCATGAGCCCGGATACCGTGCAGGAACTCGGCTTTCTCTTCGCGATCGTTCCGATCGGCGTCGGCACGCTGGTTCTGGTTCTGGTCGCTATGGCCTATGGGCGCCTGACCGGGCGGCACTACCCGTTCCGGCAGTTCGACGACCCCAGCCGGCATGGCACGGGGGATCGCGAACCGATGGAACGGCTGGGGCTATCCGAGGCCGAGCTGACCGACATCCTCGAGCGCTATCGCCAATCCTTCAATCTTGGCGTCGAGGATCTGTCCCGTCTGATCGGAGCGGCCGAGATGCAGGCCGCGACGCATCGTACGGGCCCCACGACAGCGGCCGACGTCATGTCGCACAGTCTTGTCACCGTCACAGCCGACACGCCCCTGACCCAAATCGCCGATCTTTTCAGGCGGCACCGGTTCACCGCCTTACCCGTCGTCGGGGACGATGACCGTTTCTTCGGCGTCATCTTCCAGATGCATCTGATCGATCGCGCCCGCGAGGACGCGCTGCGCCTGAACCGCGGCTTCGGCGCGGCGATGCGACGGCTGCTCGACCGCGAGAGGGACCGGCCCGTCCGCGCGACGGACATCATGAGTGTTGCCGGCCCCCGCGCCACCCCGCAGACTCCCCTGTCGGTGCTGCTTCCCCTGATGGCGGATGGCGACGTCGACGCGGTTCCCGTTCTGACCCGGGGGCGCATTGTCGGCATCGTCACGCGGACCGACCTGATCAGCGCCCTCGCCCGACGGAGCCTGCAATAGGGGCGGTCCTCAGATGTGGTCGACCACGAAATCAGGGGCAATGGCGGCGGCGGCGATGGACGTCGTGACGTCCAGCCCCATCAACGCTCCATGCCCTGTCACCAGCGCCGTGGCGAAGCCGGCCTGCGCGCCGCCCAGGATGTCGGTGTGCAGGGTGTCGCCCACCATCAGCACGCGCCTGGGGTCGATTTCGGGCGCGCGGCGCCGGACAGCGAGGTCGAAGATCTCGGGAAACGGTTTGCCCAGGAAGCGGGGCGTGACCCCCGTTGCATCGGAAAGGCGGTGCGCAAACCAACCGGGCTCACGTGTGAGTCCGCCTTCGCGCGGAGCAACGAGGTCCGGGTTTCCGACGAGGACGGGGCGCGGGTGGCGCCGCAGGGCGGTCTCGAGCAGCGATTGACGCGCATCGGTCCATCCATCCGCGCCGATCAGCAGAAAGCCGTCGGCGCGGTCGTAGTCGGCAGGATCGTCCTGCAGGTAGATGGGATCGAAGGAGGCGATCTCACCCGCATCGATCTCGGGGTTCAGCATCACCGCCCATGCGCGCGGTGGTTCCGATGCCAGCTGCCAAATCAGGGCGTCGCGGCTGGTGATGACCTCGTCGGGGGCAAAATCGAACCCGAGCCGGCGCCACCGGGACATCATGTGATCCTTGGAATAGCCGGCGGAGTTGGACACGACGGCCACCAGCTTGCCGGACGCGCGCAGCGCCGCTACGCGCGCCGCTGCTCCGGGAATGGCCGTTTCGCCCACGTTCAGCACGCCGTAGGCGTCGAACAGGATCAGGTCGAACCCGTCCGCCACCTCGGAAAACTCAGCCTTCACCCAGGACGAGCCGCCCCCAGCCCCGGGCAAGCGATGGCGCACCCGTTGGTAGGCGGCGAGTGCATCGGCTGGCGTGATCGTCGCCTGCGCCGTCACAGGATGCGGCGTCGCAGGAAGGCCGAGATGATCTCGCCCAGGATGACCAGCGCGAGGATCGCCAGGAGGACCGTCGCCGCCTCGGGCCAGTTGAACGTGTCGATCGCACCTTGAAGGATGATGCCGATGCCCCCTGCCCCGACGAGGCCGAGCACGGTCGACTCGCGCAGGTTGATGTCCCACCTAAGGATCGACACGGCCCAGAATGTCGGCATGACCTGGGGCACTATGGCATAGACGATGACCTTGAAGCGCGAAGCGCCCGTGGCCTCCAGCGCCTCGACCGGGCGCTTGTCGATCTCTTCGATGGCCTCGCCCAGAAGCTTGCCGATGAAGCCGACCGACCGGAACATGATCGCCACGATGCCCGCGACGACACCTGGGCCGAAGATCGCGACGAACAGAAGCGCCCAGATGATCGTGTTGACCGAGCGCGAAGTCACCAGGATCAGCCGTCCGATCCACAGGGTTGCCCGGTTGGGCGTCGTGTTCTGCGCCGCAAGATACGCGACCGGCAGCGACAGGATCACGGCGAAGGCGGTGGCGAAGGTGGCGATGTTCACCGTGTCCCACAGGACTTTGAGGATAACGCCAAGGTTCGTCGCGTCAGGCGGATACATCCGCCCGAACAGGTCGCCCATCTGCGCCGGTGCGCCCCAGACCCATGGCCAGACGACCTCGATCGAACCGAGCGCCCAGGCGATGACGGCGGCACAGGCGGCCATGGTTCCCCAACGGCGGAACTTCTGCTTCGGCGTATGGCGCGACCATTCATCCCGGCCGAACTGTTCCGAGATCGAGCTCATTGGATGCGCTTTCTGATCATGCCCGAGACGCCTTCGGACAGAAGGATGACGGCGACGATGACGATGGTGATGGCCAGCGCGAAATCATAGTCGTAGCGGCCGAAGGCGTTCGCCAGAGTCGCGCCGATGCCCCCTGCCCCGACGATGCCGACGACAGCCGAGGCTCGCAGATTCGAGTCCAGTTGGTAGATCGTCAGGCCGATCTGGCGCGGCATGATCTGAGGGAAAATCGCGTAGATCAGGGTCGAGAAATAGGGCGCACCGGCGGCGCGCATCGCCTCGACCTGTCCGAAGTCGATCTCTTCGATGCGCTCGGCCAGCATCTTGGCGACGAAGCCGATGGAATAGACGATCAGCGTCAACACCCCGGCGAAAGGCCCGAAACCTACCGCCTTCACGAAGATGATCGCCACGATGACCGGATGGAAACTGCGCGCCACGATGATGAGCGACCGCCCGAGGTAGAAGATCGGCAGCGGCGCGATGTTGCGCGCGGCCATGAAGGCGATCGGGATCGACAGGACGACGCCCCCCGCGGTGGCGAGGACCGCGATCTTGAGACTTTCGAGGAACCCGTCGATCAGAAGCCCGCTGCGCGCGAAGCTGGGGGGGAAGGCACCGCCGAAGATGCGCCCGGCCCTCTCGATCCCCTCGACCACGCGGTTCCAGTCGATCGGCAAGGTGAACGCGACCCAGCCGAAATAGACAATTGCGCCCAAGTAGACCGCCCAGCGCAGGATCGGATTGGCGATGAAGGGCGGCCTGTGCCACGTGTCGCGCGTTTCGCTCATGACGCTTCCCGCATCGGTTCGGAGCGGTCGGCATGGGGGCTGCCGGAATAGATCTCGTCCATCGCCGTCTGGTCGAGCGCGGCGGGCTTGTCGTCGAAGATGATCCGCCCGTAGCGCATCCCCACGATGCGATCGGTGTATTCCTTGGCCTCGGCAACGTTGTGGATGTTGATCAGGACGGGCAGCTTCAGCTCCCCGGCCAGATCGCGCAGCAGGCCCATGATCTGTTCCGAGGTCTTGGGGTCGAGGGAGGCCGTCGGCTCGTCCGCCAGCAGGATGTCGGGCCCTTGCATCAGCGCCCGGACCACGCCGACACGCTGGCGTTCACCGCCAGAAAGCTGGTCGGCGCGCGTGTTGGCGTAATGCGCGATGCCCACCCGCTCCATCAGTTCATAGGCGCGGCGGATATCCTCTTTCGGATAGCGGCGCGTGACGGCGGCCCAGGTCGAGATGTAGCCGAGCCGGCCGGACTGGACGTTCTCCATCACGGTCAGCCGGTCGACGAGGTTGAAGCCCTGGAACACCATCCCGATCTTGCGGCGCGCCGCGCGCAAGGAGCGGCCGCGCAGGCGCGTCAGCTCGACCCCGTTCAACTCGACAGAGCCCGAGGTCGGCTCGACCAGCCGGTTGATGCAGCGCAGCAGCGTCGACTTGCCGGCTCCGGACGAGCCGATGATCGACACGACGCTCTCGCCCTCGATCGTCAGGTCGAGGTTCTTCAGGACCGGGTCGCCGCCGCCGTAGCGCTTCACGAGGTCGGTAATTTTCAGCATGGGATCGCCTTCGATGAGGGACCGGCGCGAACGCCGGCCCCGTGTGATGTCACTCGGCCGCGAGACCCTGCGGCGTGTACTCGACGCCATTCGCCTGCTGGATCTGCCGGATCACCGCCCACTGGTCCTCGTAGGTGATGGGGATGAACTTCGTGACCCCGGCGAATTCCTCGCCCAGCGCCGTGCCTTCGAAGTCGAAGCTGAAGAACGCTTCCTCGATCTTGTCCTTCAACTCGGGCGCCAAGTCGTGCGCATAGGTGTAGGAGGTCGTCGGGAACGGCTCGCTTTCCCACACGATGCGGACGTCCTCGGCATCGTAGAGACCGCGCTCGGCCATGCGGTCGACCACTTCGGACGCGACGGGTGCCGCATCGTAGTCGCCGGCAACGACGCCCAGCATCGACTGGTCGTGGCTGCCCGAATAGGTCACTTCGTAATCCTCGTCCGGCACCACGCCAAGGTCCGGGAACAGCGCGCGGGGCGCCTGGTTGCCCGAGTTCGACGTCGGCGAGGTGTGCGCGACCCGCTTGCCGGCAAGGTCCGACATCTCCTGGATGTCGCTGTCCGCCTGCGTGTATACCTGCAGCGTGTAGCCGAAGCGGCCGTCATCGCTGCCCATCAGCGCGAAGGGCACGGCACCGGCGAGGTTCACCGCGAAGGGCGTCGGCCCGGTCGAGAAGCCCGCGATGTGCAGGCGGCCCGAGCGCATCGCCTCGACCTGGGCCGAGTTCGACTGCACGGCGAAGAACTGCACGTCCTTGCCCGTCACCTCTTCGAGGTGGTCGATGAAGGGCGTCCAGATATCCTCGTAGATCGCGGGGTCTTCGACGGGCGTGTAGGCGAAAACGAGGGTGCCGGGATCGCGCAGCGCGCTTTCATCCTCGGGCGCGTCGGCAACCAGGTTGCCGTCGGCATCGCAATACATCGGGTCGAGCGCGCCGCGGTTCTCGCAGTCATCCTGCGCCCAGGCGGCGCTGCTCGCAAAGACGAGGGCCGCCGCTATGGCGGTCCCCGAGATCAATTCGGTTCGCATGGTATTTCTCCCTGTTCAGCCGCGTTGACCACGGCTCCTCCTACGCTCAAGTCAGCACTAAAGCTTGGGATTTGCAACATTCGTGTTACAAAACCCCACGTAAATGCCAAATAAATCCGGATGAAGTCGAACCTCAGATGACCGAAGCCAGCTTGAAGCGCCGCCTGAAGAAGGGAGAGAGACGCGAGCAGATCCTGCTCGAACTGCGCCTCGCGCCGCACGTTCGGGTCACCGATCTGGCCGAGCGTCTGGGTGTCACGACCGAGACCATCCGGCGCGACATCGACGAGTTGGGGAGCGCCGGTCTTCTCGACCGATCCTTCGGGGGCGCGTCGGCCCGCGCGCCGGGCGCCTATCAGGGCCTGACGGAACGCAGCCGGGAACGGGTCGAGGAACGTCGGCGGCTCGCGGCGCATGCAGCCGCGCAGGTGGATGCCGGCGCCTCCCTGATGATCGACGCAGGGTCGACCACCGTCGAGTTCGCCCGCGCCCTCGCCACCACGGGGTGGAGCGCGACGGTCGTGACGAACAGCCTCCAGGTCGCGACGATCCTCGGCAGCGTCTCGGGCACTAGGGTGGTCTTGGCGCCAGGGGAATATCGCAACGGCGAGGCAGCCGTCGTCGGCGCCGAAACCTGCGAGTTCCTGGCCCGCTTCAACGTCGACGCCTGCTACCTGGGCGCCGCGGGGCTCAGCGGGATCGGCGCGACGGAAGTCGTCGATGGCTTCGCGGCGATAAAGCGGACGATGCGGGCGCAGGCCCACAGCGTCAATTTCCTCATCGACTCGCGCAAGTTCGGCCGTACGCACCTGCTGACCGTCGCCACGCCCGCCGAGGTTTGCCACCTGTTCACCGACGCGCCCCCCGACGACGAGCTTGCAGCCGTGCTACGGGACGCAGGCACGATGATCTCCACCCCGGGCTAGGCCTTTCACAGTTGGATTTGCGACGCTCGCGGAACTGTGAGAACGTCGGACACCGCCCGAGGAGCCGCGCGCAACCGGCAGTGGGCGGCAACGGGAGGATTACGATGAAGCGACTCGTACTTATCACCGCCGCCCTCGCTCCGGCGCTGGCCTTCGCCCAGGAACAGAGCCCGCAACCTGACGCCGCAATGAGCTACGGGCAGCGGCCCTACTACCTCATCGACAAGATGGAGGACGGCCCCCTCAAGGAGAAGCTGACCTCCTGCATGGCTCAGACGCCCGCACGGACCGACTTCTCTGTCGGTCACCGAGGCGCGCCGCTCATGTTCCCTGAACATACGGTGCAATCGAACATGGCCGCCGCGCGACAGGGTGCAGGCATCCTCGAATGCGACGTGACCTTCACGGCCGACAAGGAACTGGTCTGCCGCCACGCGCAGAACGACCTGCACACGACGACGGACATCCTCGTCACCGATCTTGCCGAGAACTGCACGCAGCCCTTCACCGCCGCCACGCCCGAAGGCGGTGCCACGGCCGAGTGCCGGACCTCGGACATCACGCTGGCCGAGTTCCGCACGCTCACGCCCAAGATGGACGCGGCCGATCCCACGGCTTCGACCCCCGAGGAATACCTTGGCGGCACCGCGCCCTGGCGCACTGAACTCTATACCGACGGCGCAGAGTTGATGACCCACGCCGAGTCGATCGAGCTGTTCCGCTCGCTCGGCGCGAAGTTCACGCCCGAACTCAAGGCCCCCTCGGTCGAGATGCCCTTCGACGGCTTCAGCCAGGAGGACTACGCCCAGAAGCTGATCGACGAGTACAAGGATGCAGGCGTTCCGGCCTCGGACGTCTGGGCACAATCCTTCGACCTGCAGGACGTGCTCTACTGGATCGAGAACGAGCCCGAATTCGGCGCGCAGGCCGTCTATCTCGACGACCGCGACGCAGTGCCCGAAGGAGACGGCGGACTCATCGACCCGAACGATCCCGCAACGTTCGAGCCTTCGATGCAGGAGCTTGCCGACATGGGCGTGAACTACATCGCGCCGCCGCTGTGGATGCTGGTGACTCTCGACGACGCGGGCGAGATGGTACCCTCGGCATATGCCGAAGCCGCGAACGAGGCGGGGCTGAATATCATCACCTGGACGCTCGAGCGGTCCGGCCCGCTTGCGAATGGCGGCGGCTGGTACTTCCAGTCGGTCGAGGAGGCCATCGACTCCGACGCCGACTACTTCAACGTCCTCGACGTCCTGGCGCAGGATGTGGGCGTTGCGGGCGTCTTCTCGGACTGGCCGGCGACCGTGACCTACTACGCCAACTGCCACGGCCTCTGAGCCCCTACAGGTGGGGCTAGCGCGGGCGCCGCGACGACGCCCAGGCCAACGCGCCCAGACAGACGGCCGCTCCGGCGGCCGTCAACGCGATCTTGTTGATGCGGTGTGCATCGGGGACGCCCTTCTGCTGGCGCCACCCACCGCTCGGGAGCGTTCCGTCCGGCACCGTGCGCATCACGGCGCCCTCTATCATCGGCCCGACATCTGCCCTGCTCAGCGCGCCCCGCACCACCCGACCGATGAGATGTTCGGTGACCTTCGGCGCCAGACCATAGCTGCGCTGCGCCGCGCGGGACGGCCAACCGACCGGCACCTCGTCACGCGGCTGCAGGGCCACCCCCACGATCGCGTCCGCCACGGTCTCGGGTGCATAAAGGTAGGCGCCCGGATTGATGCGACGGCCCGAGAGGTTCGCGCCATGGGTAAGGCCGGGCGTATCGACGACAGCAGGAAAGACCCCGCAGACATGGATGTCCTGGAAGTCCTCCAGCTCCTGCCGAAGGCTGGCCGCGAAGCCGCGCAGCCCGAACTTGCTTGCGGTGTAGGCCGCGGCAAAGGGCGTCGGCGCCCATGCGCCGATCGAGACGGTGTTGATGATCGTACCACGACGCTGGCGCAGGAAGATCGGGAGCACCGCGTGCGCGCCATGCATCGCTCCCATAAGGTTCACCTCGACCACCTGGCGGTGCATGGCGAGAGGAACGTCCTGATAGGCACCGATCGCCCCGACGCCGGCATTGTTCACCCAGATGTCGATGCCGCCGAAGGCCTCCATCGCCGCTTGCGCCAAGGCCTCCACGGCCTCGGGGTCGGTGACGTCGGTCTCGACGGCCACGGCCTGTCCACCGCGACGCTCACAATCCCGCGCCACCTCTTCGAGCACATCTGCCCGGCGGGCGGCAAGAACGACGCGCGCTCCCAGATCGGCGAAGGCGAGCGCCGCCGCGCGGCCGATGCCGCTGGACGCGCCGGTGATGACGACGGAAGCTCCTGAAAGAGTGGTCATTGAAGCGTCTCCTTTGACACCAGGTTGCGCTATCGAGGCACCGTTGCTCCCGCCGTGGCGGCGCCGATGCAGCACCGGGGAAACGAGACCGGCAGCGAATGGTTGCAGTGCTTGTCTGCTCGGTTCGAACCGGCCGACGTCCCGGTCCAGCAGGAACCTTCCTTACGGGATTCCGTTCTGGCTGCAGTTTCGAACTGTAACAGGTGTAGCCGTATGCTCGTCGACAAGGACACTGCGCTGGATGCGCGCGAGGATTTTCTGGCAACGATCGCCGACAAGACCTTCCCCTGCGTGGGCGCGAAGTCCGCAATGGCACGTGGAATGCTGAAGACCGTGGTCTGCCGGTCCCTTGAGGGCGCAAAGGAAGACACGAGGATCCACTCGGAACTGCTCGAATGGGTCGCGGCCCATCGCGAAGATCCCGAAGGTCTGCGCAGCCTCGCTGTCATCTTCGAAGGACCGCGAGAGCTCGACGAGAAAGAGTTCGAGGTCGCCATGTGGGAGCGCCTGCAAGCGCTGGCCAACATAGACGAGCGCCGCGACCAACCCTACGACCGCAGCGTCAGCCCGGATCCCGAAGACCCCCATTTCTCGCTCAGCTTCGGCGGGGCGGCCTTCTTCGTGATCGGGTTACATCCCAACGCGTCACGGCCGGCCCGGCGCATGCCGCGCCCGACCCTGATCTTCAACTTGCACGATCAGTTCGAACGCCTGCGCGAGGAAGGTCGCTACGAGCGCATGCGCGAAACGATCCTCAACCGCGACGTCGCCATCGCCGGAAGCGTCAACCCCATGCTCGCGCGCTACGGCGAAGAAAGCGAGGCGCGGCAGTATAGCGGCCGGGTCGTCGGCAAGAACTGGCGCTGCCCGTTCCATGATCCGAGGACCGCATGACCGTCACGCAAATCGAGCCGCGTAGCGGGGTCGCATTCAGGTTGCACGAAGGTCAGACCCTGCGGGTCATCGACCCGAAGGGTACGCAGGTGTCGGACCTGCTGGCATACAGCGCCGCGGATGTGCGCGAGGTGATCTCGAACGGGCGGACCTTCGACTACGAAGAGACGATCGCGCTCACGACCGGCAACCGCTTATGGTCGAACCGGTCGCAGCCGATGCTGTCGATCGTCGAGGACACTGCCGGACGACATGATTTCCTGCTGACGCCGTGCAGCGAGGCGACCTTTCGCCATTTCTACCCTGACCAGCCCGTCCATCGCGGCTGCTTCGGAAACCTGGCCGAGGCGCTGGAGCCATATGGGGTGGAGCCGGACATGATCCCGTGCGCATTCAACCTTTTCATGAACGTCCCCGTTGCGGCCGACGGGAATCTGCAGGTGGACCCGCCGACCAGCCGACCCGGAGACTACATCCGGCTCCGGGCCGAGATGGACCTGATCATCGGGCTGACGGCGTGCTCGGCCTATGCGTCCAATGGGGGAAGCTTCAAACCCATTCAATACGAGGTCGAGACCGAGGCCGCGCACCTGTCCTGAAGCTAGGTGCCGCGGGGGCCGGCCCGTCATGACCGGAACGCCGGCATGAAACGGGCGTTGAGCGACTGCCTTCAGGCGGATGCATTTGCACAAGTCGGAGGGAATGGCGTGTCCGACGAACGCGTCCACGAGGTCGCGCCCGACCTCGCATATTGACGCCTCGGCATCGTCAAGATCGCCCACTACGGGCGGCATGGCACGGACTGGGTGCTCATCGACGCCAGCGTGTTCGGCACCATGGGCAAGATCGTCAGGGCTGCCGAAGAGCGGTTCGGCAAGGATGCCTGCCCGTCGGTCACTGTCCTAACGCGTGGCCATTTCGACCATGTCGGTGTGCTGAAGGATCTCGTCGAGCTATGGGACGTGCCCGTTTACGTCGAGTTGGAACGGTCGTATCTCGAACGGCAGCGCCTCTTGCCCGCCGCCCGGTCCGAGTGTCTGGGGCTCAGGCGCCATCAACATCAGGTAGTTCGCCGTGACGTCGGTGTCCTGGCGCCGATCTTTTTCCAGGCCGCGTGGTTCCCCCTTCGTCGATCGCATTGGACTCGTCGTACCGGACCAGTGCATCGGGCTCGCTGATCGTGGATCCGTCGCACCATTGGTCGAAACGCTGCGGCCCAGAGCGGCGCGTTACCCTCAACCCGATCCCGGGATCGTCGCGGCGATTTTCCATCAGGTGCACCACCTCGTGTCCGTTCAGAAGGAGGTTGTCGGTGATAATGCGCCGGTGCACCGCCACCAGACGGCCTCAGAGAACATCGTCGCGAGCCGCCGGGACTGGACGAGTTCGAGATGTTCGACGCTGCACTGCTACAGCTCTACCTTACGTCGTCAATTCTTGGAAGGAACCAGGCCATCAGCCCTCCCAACGGCAGGAAGGCGCATATCCTGTAGACGGTCTCGACCCCGTAGCTGTCGGCCAGCAGCCCCAGGAACGCCGCCGAGATGCCGGCGAGGCCGAAATTCAGCCCGTAGAACAAACCCCCGATCAACCCGATCCGGTTGGGCAGAAGGTCCATCGCGTAGATGAGGATCGAGGCGAAGGCGCTGGCCATGATGACGTTGATCATGATCGTCAGGACGCCGGTCCAGAACAGGTCGACATAGGGCAGGATCAGGGTCAGCGGCAGCGGCCCCAGGATCGAGATCCAGATGATCCGGTAGCGGCCGATGCGATCGCCGACGATCCCGCCGATCAACACGCCGATCGCTGCGGCCAGCAGGAACAAGAAGAGCATCATCTGCGACGCAGGGATGGACAGGTCGAACCGCTCGATCAGATAGAAGGTGTAGAAGGACCGGAAACTCTCGTTGTAGGTGTTCTTCGTGAACATCAGGAAGGTCAGCACGAGAAGCCCGATGACGATGGTCGCCTGCGAATGCTGCACCGTCTGGGTGCCGGTCTGGCTCCGGGCGCGGAGCGCCGCGAATTCGGCGCCGATCTGGCTCTGCTTGCTGCCGATCCACGTGAGAAGCATCATCGCCATGAGCGCGGCGACGGCGAACCAGGCAAGGCTCGGCTGTCCCCAGGGCACGATGAGCAGCGCCGCCAGCGCCGGCCCGAGCGCTCCACCCGCCTGTCCGCCCACCTGGAAGATGCCCTGGGCC
Source organism: Palleronia marisminoris (assembly GCF_900172315.1). Classification (GTDB taxonomy): domain Bacteria; phylum Pseudomonadota; class Alphaproteobacteria; order Rhodobacterales; family Rhodobacteraceae; genus Palleronia; species Palleronia marisminoris. The sequence continues at coordinate 46,565 of NZ_FWFV01000001.1, read as the reverse complement.
AGTCCCTGCCGGCTTCCGGCCGCATAGCGTGCCGTTCGTGTCGCTTCGGGGTGAAAGATCGAAGAGCCGATGCCGATCAGCGTGACCGAGACCAGAATGACCGGATAGCTATGCGCAAAGGCCAGGCTGACCAGCCCCGAGAGCGTGAACATCATCCCGACCACCGGCGAATACGGGGCCGGGTGCCGGTCGGTCACCAAACCCACCACCGGCTGGAGCATCGCCCCCGCGATCTGGAAGGTCAGGGTGATCATCCCGATCTGCGCGAAATCCAGCGCGTATGCGTCCTTCAGGATCGGATAGACGGCCGGGATCAACGACTGCATCAGGTCGTTCAGCAGATGCGCCAGTCCGAGGATTGCCAGCACCGCCAGGTGGGTTCCGGTTCCGGAATGGGTCGCGGTCGCCATGTGTGTTCCAGCTTTTCGCAGTTGTGGCTATGGCGAAGAAGTCGCGGCAGGTTGCTCTTCGCCGAGGCGCGGGGTCAAGGGCGACCGTCCGCCGCCAGACGACCGCGCAGGCAGCTGGCGCGCCCCGACAAGCCTCGCCGGCGAGGCCAGGTGCGGCCGCGCTGCTACGTCTCGTGCCGCTGGAACGTCAGATGATACCTCAGGCCGCCGGGTTCGTAGACAAGCTCAGCCGACCCGTTGAGTTCATGTGCAACGACATCTTTGAGCAGCCGGGTTCCGAAGCCCTTCCGTTCCGGCGGGCTGATCTCGGGTCCGTCGGATTCCTGCCATGTCATCGTGACGCTACCACCCGCGTCATCCACCTGCCAATCGAGATGCACCCGACCGGCGGCGACACTGAGCGCCCCGTGCTTGGCCGCGTTCGTCGCCAGTTCGTGCAGCGCGAGCCCGAACATGCGCGCCCGCCTCGCCGGCAGGCCGAGTGACGCACCCTCGATCGTGATCTTCTCGACGTCGTCCTGCCTATAAGGCGCGAGCACCTCTTCCGCGAGCGCCACCAGATCCGCCCGCTCTTCGCCGCTGTCGAACACGAGGCTTTCGGCGGTCGATAGCGCCTGCAAGCGGCGCATGAAGGCCTCGCGGAACGCCTCGGCCGTTCGGTCCTTCGTCGATGTCTGCGATGCGAGTGCCTGGATGAGACCGAGGAGGTTCTTGACCCGGTGTCCGAGCTCTCGCGCAAGAACGCCTTGTTCGCGGGCCGAGCGCTTCAGCTCGTCGTGCACCCGGAGCCGCTCGATCGCGGCGGCGATCAGGTTGGCGTAGTTGCGCAGGAACGCAACGTCATCCTCGCCGAAATTCCGCTGCTCGCGCGCGTCGACCTCCAGGACACCGAAGGCGGCCCGCTCGCCGGCGATGATCACGTTCACCATGCTCTGGACGCCGTGGCGGCGCAGGACGTCCGGAATCTCGAAGCGGTCTTCCGTATCGAGATCCGGCGACACGACGGGCTGGTCGGCCCTGAGCGCATAACCTCCGGGCGATTTCTCGTGATCGCCGAACCTTTCGTGGCCCACGACCCCGGGTTCCCAGTTGACCCCGCTGCGCAACAGCATCTCGCCCTGCTCGGGCAAATGCTCGAGAACCTTCACGAGCGGCACGTCCATCGCTTCGGAAACGAGCTCGGAAGCCCGGGTCAGCAGCTTGTCGATGTCGTCGCACTGAAATGCGAAGAGGCCGAAATCGGCGAGCGCCGAACGCTGCAGCCTCAACTGCTCTTGCGATGTCCGTGCCTGAAAATCCGTCACTCGCAATCCTCTCGCGTCCCGGTTTCGCCAAGACGCCACGAGTCAAATGTGGGAAAGCCCTTTCACCCAGCGTCGCCGCCTAGCATGGGGCCTTGATCCGGCCGCCGCAAGGGCACCCCAAATCGCTGCCTTCACGGGGTCGGCGTCTGCCGTTCGATCATCTTGGCATGTTGGCGGACCCAAGAGGATTCGAACCTCTGGCCTCTGCCTTCGGAGGGCAGCGCTCTATCCAGCTGAGCTATGGGTCCGTGCGCCGCCTCGTTTAGCCGCATCCGCACCGCTTCACAACCGCAAAACCGCGCGGATGCCTGGCCTTGCCACATGCGTCCCGGTCAGGCGAAAAGCTCGTGGCAAAGCTCGAGGGCGTCGATGAAGACGTCGACCTCGGCACGGGTGTTGTAGAGGCCGAAGGACGCGCGGCAGGTCGCGCTCAGGCCCAGATGGTCCATCAACGGCCCGGCGCAGTGATGCCCCGCGCGCACGGCGACGCCCTTCTTGTCGAGCACGGTCGAGATGTCATGCGCATGTGCGGACCCTTCGAGCGTGAAGGAGAAGATCGCCCCCTTCCCCGGCGCGTCGCCCTGTACGTTCAGCCAGTTCAGCCCGGCCAATCGCTCGCGCGCATAGTCGCGGAGGTCGGCCTCGTGCGCGGCGATGGCCTCCATCCCGAGGTTCTCCATGTAATCCAGCGCAGCGCCGAGCCCGATCTGGGCGACGATGCCGGGGGTGCCGGCCTCGAACTTCATCGGCGGGTCGTTCCATGTGATCTCGTCCCGGTGCACCTCGCGGATCATGTCGCCGCCCCCCATGAAGGGGCGCATCTCGGCCATGCGCTCGGGACGGATGTAGATCGCGCCGGATCCCGACGGACCGTAAAGCTTGTGCCCGGTGATCGCGTAGAAGTCGCAGCCGATCGCCTCGACATCGACGTTCAGGTGCACCGCCCCCTGCGATCCATCCACCAGAACCGGCACGCCCTGGTCACGCGCCCCTCGGCAGATCGCGGCCACATCGACGACCGTGCCCAGCACGTTCGACATCTGCGTGACGGCGATCAGCTTCGTGCGCTCTGTCACCGCTTCGAGCACCTTCTCGGCCGGCAGCGAACCGTCTGCATCAGGCTCGACCCAGACCAGCTTTACCCCCTGCCGTTCGCGCAGGAAGTGCCAGGGCACGATGTTGGCGTGATGCTCCATGACCGACAGGATGATCTCGTCGCCGGCTTCCATCCGTGGCATCGCCCATCCGTAGGCGATCAGGTTGATCCCCTCGGTCGTGCCCGTGTTCATCACGATCGAGTTCTCGGACGCGGCGCCCAGGAAGCGCGCGATCTTGCCGCGAACGGCTTCGTAGGCTTCGGTCGACAGATTGGACAACGTGTGCAGCCCGCGATGGACGTTCGAATACTCCTCGCCATAGGCGCGCCGGATCGTGTCCAGCACGACCTGCGGCTTCTGCGCCGAAGCGCCATTGTCGAGATAGACCAGCGGCTTGCCGTTCACTTCGCGGCCGAGGATCGGAAAATCTCCGCGGATTTTCTGGACGTCGTACATGGATGCCTCCTTACCGGGGGACCGTGACCCCAAGCAGGGTGAGGATGAAAGAGAGACCGAGAGCCACACCCATCATCACGAAGAAGATCATCGCAAAGACGCGGGCCTGGCTCTCGAAGCCGTGAAGCTCGGCCACGAAGGCGGTCAGAAGGTACAGGAACAGGATCAGTCCGCCGATCAGGATCAGCCCGGCGATACCCGGCAGTGTGAACAGGAACAGGGTCTGGACGATCTGAAGGCAGATCATGACGAATTGCAGCCAGGTGACCGCAAGGATGGCGTCTTCGATGCGGCCGTGACCGCCCATGGCTCGCCCGATCCTGTCGATCAGCAGCACGGACAGGGCGAGGATGAACAATTGGATGGCCCCGAAGGCGAAGGGGCTGAGGAATTGCGGCGCATCCGGTCCCTCGCCTGAGAAGGCCACGAGCACGAGATTGCCTGTCTCGGCGAGGATCACCGAGATGACGACCACCAGCAGCAAGGCCTCCCACAGGGCCTGCCGCGGGAGGTCGAGACTGCGCAGGGCCGCGAAGGTCGGGCGAGGCGCGCGGAGCGTCTCGGTCGCCAGGCGCACGAGGGTGCCGGGGTTGAGGGACGGTCTCATCCCCGCTCCACCGCGTAGAGCGAGGCGCCCCAGATCCCGAGGAACGCGAGCAGCGCGACGATTCCGACGGCATCCAGCGCCGGGCCGGGTCCGACGAAGCCGGCGACGAGGCCCCAGAACAGCCAGAGCGGCGAGGCCGCCAGAAGCGCCCAGAACAGCGCCATCCGCGCCTCGGTATAGCTGCCCTGCCCGCCCATGAGACGCGCTGCGAAATGGGTGAGCCCCGCCAGTCCGTACAGGGCCAGCGGGACGATGAAGATCCAGGCAAGCAGCGCACCGGCCAGCATCGGCTGAAGCTCCTGCCCCGTCAGATGCGCCTCGCGGCTCAGGCGCGGCCATTGCGCCACGAAGATCAGGAAGCAGGCAAGGAACACCGTCACGAGCGCACGCGCCTCGGCCCGTTCATGCGAACCGAGCCGGCGGCGGACGATCTTGCCCGGCCGCCGGTAGGACGCCACGATATCGCTGGCAATCGCCACGTCAGTCCGCGTGCCGCTCGAGCCAGTTTTCCAGCCGCGTGCGCAGGCTCTCGGCGATGGCGTCCTCTTCGATCTCGGCCAGCGTTTCGGCGAGGAAGGCGAGCACGAGCAGGTCCATCGCACGCGCATGCGGCACGCCACGGGCCTTGAGGTAGAACAGCATCTCCTCGTCGATGGACCCGGTGGTGGAGCCGTGCGAGCAGGCCACGTCGTCGGCGTAGATCTCCAGCTCGGGCTTGGCGAGGAACTGGCTGTCGCCGTCCAGCAGCAGCGACTGGCTGATCTGGTAGCCGTCGGTCTTCTGCGCGCCGGCCTTCACGAGGATCTTGCCCTGGAACACGCCGAGCGCACCGTTCTTCAGGACCTTCTTGAAGACCTGCCGGCTTTCGCAGTTCACCGCGTCGTGGGTGACGAACACCGTATCGTCGTGGTGGAACTTGGCCACCTTGCCGTCCCCGATCGCGGCACCCGCCACATGGGCAGCGGCGTCGTCACCGGTGAACTCGATGATGTGCTCGTTCCGGGTCAGCGCCCCGTTCAGCGACAGCGTGAACGACTTGCACACGGACTCCTCGCCAAGACGGGCGAAGGTGTGGGTGTTCGCGCGACGGTCGCGGTTGCGGCCTTGGGCACGCACGTGGTGGAACGTCCCGCGATCCGCGATGTCGGCCTCCAGCACCGTATTGAACCGCGCGCCCGGCGCGCCGGCTTCCAGCAGCGTGACCTCGGCGCCCTCTTCGACCTTCACGACATGGTGCAGGATCGGGTCGCTGTCGGACTTTTCGTGGACGTAGCGGATGCAGATCGGCTTGGCCGCCTTGCCCGTTGCCCGGATCAGCACGCCGTCACTCGCGAAGGCGGTGTTCAGCGCGGCGAACGGCCGGACCACCGGGTCCTGTCCGCGCAGCTCCAGCGCGCCGTAGACCTCGCGCGCCCAGTGGATGTCGGCGCCTTGCACCTCGGAGAGGCGCGAGATTTCGACGCCCTCCAGCGTAAGATCGTCCGACGCCTCGGCGTCGAACACACCGTCGCGGAACACGAGGCTCAGCGCGTCGATCCCGTCGAAGATCGGCGCTTCGTCGCTTTCGTCCATGGGCGCAGCGCCCGGGACGTCCACTGCGTTCAGCTCGGCCGGACGGGTCCAGCGCCAGTATTCGTCACGCGGCCCCGGCAGTCCGGACTTGGTCAGCCGCGCCAGCGCATCGGCCCGTGCCGCACGTGTCCAGCCATCCTGAACGGGCAGCGTGAGCGCGGCGAGGCGCGCTTCGGTCGCGTCCTGTTTCGCCTGCGGCAAAGCCATCATGCGTTCTCCTTCAGGATGTCGGTGTACCCGTTCTTCTCGACCTCGAGGGCGAGCTCGGGGCCGCCGGTCTTCACGATGCGGCCGTCGGACATGATGTGCACGACATCGGGCTGGATGTGGTCCAGAAGGCGCTGGTAGTGGGTGATCACCAGGAAGCCGCGGTCGGGGCTGCGCAGGGCATTCACGCCTTGCGCCACCAGCTTCATCGCATCCACGTCGAGGCCAGAGTCCGTCTCGTCCATGATGCAGAGCTTGGGCTCGAGCATGGCCATCTGCAGGATCTCGTTGCGCTTCTTCTCGCCGCCCGAGAAGCCCACGTTGACGGGACGCTTCAGCATCTCGGCATCGATCTGCATCTCCTTGGCCTTCTCGCGGATGACCTTCAGGAACTCCGCCGAGGACATCTCTTCCTCGCCCCGCGCCTTGCGCTGCGCGTTCACGGCCGTCCGCATGAAGGTCATGTTGCCAACACCCGGAATTTCAACGGGATATTGGAAGGCAAGGAACATGCCGGCGGCGGCACGCTCTTCCACGTCCATGTCCAGCACGTCTTCGCCCAGAAGCGTGGCAGAGCCTTCGGTGACTTCGTAGCCTTCGCGCCCGGCAAGGACGTAGGACAGCGTCGACTTGCCCGAGCCGTTCGGTCCCATGATCGCATGGACCTTGCCGGCCTCGACCGTCAGGTTCACGCCTTTGAGGATCTCTTTACCTTCTTCTTCAAGAGAGGCGTGCAGGTTCTTGATCTCTAGCATTGTTTCTTCCTTCGTCTCGTGTTCGGATCATTCGACCGTGACAGCGGTGCCACTGGCCGAAACCATGAGCATCCCATTGTCCTTGCCGACGACCTCGTAATCCAGATCGACGCCCACGACCGCATTGGCCCCGGCGTCGCGCGCGCGGTCTTCCATCTCTTTCAGAGCGGTCTCGCGCGCTTCATTCAGCGATTTCTCGTAGCTTCCCGACCGTCCGCCCAGGATGTCCGTGATCCCGGCAAAGAGGTCACGAAAGACGTTGGCGCCAAGAATCGCCTCGCCCACGACGATGCCGTGGTAGCGGGTGATCTTCTTGCCCTCGATCGAGGGCGTGGTGGTGACGATCATCTGCGATTGCGACCAGAAGCTCATTTCCGTCTCCGTTTGAACATGAGGCGCCCTGCGACCCATCCGATGGCGGCCGACACGGCCAGGACGATCAGAACGCGCGGCATGGGGCTTTGCAGCCACCACGCCAGGAACATGATGAGCCCCAGCACGACCGCCACGGCCACCGTCAGCGTGACGTAGAAGCGCGACTTGCCAGGTGCCCGAATGGGGTCGAGTTCCCCCAACTCAGCCCACCGAGCCTTCGAGGCTGATGGCGACAAGCTGCTGCGCTTCCATCGCGAATTCCATCGGAAGGGCCTGCAGGACCTCCTTGCAGAAGCCGTTGACGATGAGGGCGACCGCCTCTTCCTCGTCCATGCCGCGCTGCTGGCAGTAGAACATCTGGTCATCGTCCACCTTGGAGGTGGTCGCCTCGTGTTCCACCCGGCTGCTGTTATTCTTGACCTCGATATAGGGAACCGTGTGCGCGCCGCACTTGTCGCCGATCAGAAGGCTGTCGCACTGGGTGTAGTTGCGCGAGTTCTTGGCCTTGGGGTGCATCGAGACGAGGCCGCGATAGGTGTTCTGCGCATGCCCCGCGCTGATCCCCTTCGAGACGATCCGGCTGCGGGTGTTTTTCCCGAGGTGGATCATCTTGGTGCCGGTATCGGCCTGCTGCCAGTTGTTGGTGATGGCGATCGAGTAGAACTCGCCCTGGCTGTCGTCGCCGCGCAGGATGCAGGAAGGGTACTTCCATGTCAGCGCCGAGCCGGTCTCGACCTGCGTCCAGCTCACCTTCGACCGGTCGCCCCGGCAATCGGCGCGCTTGGTGACGAAGTTGTAGATGCCGCCCTTGCCGTTCTCGTCGCCGGGATACCAGTTCTGGACGGTCGAATACTTCACCTCGGCATCGTCGAGCGCCACGATCTCGACCACGGCCGCGTGCAGCTGGTTGGTCTCGCGCATCGGCGCAGTGCAGCCTTCGAGGTAGCTGACATAGGCGCCCTCGTCCGCGATGATCAGCGTCCGCTCGAACTGGCCGGTGTTCTCGGCGTTGATGCGGAAATAGGTCGACAGTTCCATCGGGCAGCGCGTGCCCTTCGGGACATAGACGAACGACCCGTCCGAAAAGACGGCCGCGTTGAGCGTCGCAAAGTAGTTGTCCTGCACCGGCACGACGCTGGCGAGGTACTTCTTCACCAGCTCGGGGTGCTCCTGCACCGCCTCCGAGATCGAGCAGAAGATGACCCCGGCCTGCGCGAGCTCCTTCTTGAAGGTCGTGCCCACGGACACGCTGTCGAACACCGCGTCCACGGCGACCTTGCGCTCGCCCTTCGCATCCGCCGGCGCACCTTCCGCACCCTCGACACCTGCCAGAATCATCTGCTCTTTCAGAGGGATGCCGAGCTTCTTGTAGGTCTCCAGAAGCTTCGGATCAACCTCGTCGAGGCTTTTCGGCTTCTCCTTCATCGAGGAGGGCTTGGCGTAGTAATACTGCTCCTGGTAGTCTACCGGCGCGTAACGCAGCATCGACCAATCCGGCTCATCCATCTTCTGCCAGCGACGGAAGGCGTCCAGGCGGAACTCGAGCATCCATTCGGGCTCGGAGTTGCGCTCGGAGATCAAGCGCACGATGTCCTCCGTCAGGCCCTTGGGCGCGAAGTCCATCTCGATCTCGGTATTCCAGCCGTGCTTGTAGGCGCCCGACAGCTGCTTGACGGCATCGACGGTCTCCTGGTCGACGCCCTCTTTCACATCTTGATCCATGACGGTCTGATCGTCCATGTCGGTCTCCTTTCAGGCGGCACGCGCCCGGTGCTTGTTCCACTGACGCAGCCACGCTTCCGCGAACCGGCTCACGTCCTCATCGGTTGTCGTCGGCCCGAGCGACACACGGATCGCCGAGCCCGCAGCGTCGGGGTCCATCCCCATCGCCGCCAATGTCCCCGACCCCCTGAGCTTGCCGCTCGAGCAGGCAGAGCCTGCGCTGACGGCGAACCCTGCGAGGTCCATCTGCATGACCTGCGTCTCGCCCTTCCAGCCGGGCGTGACAAGCAGACTCGTGTTCGGCAGCCGGGACGCGTCCTTGCCTACGCAGATAAGACCCGAGGCCTCGCGCATCAACGCGTACTCCAAATAGTCCCGCCGCGCCGCGACGTCTTTCCAGACCCCACCTGCCAGGTCCGCCGCCGCCGCCTCGGCCGCCGCGCCGAAGCCTGCGATTGCGGCCACATTCTCGGTGCCCGCACGGCGTCCCATCTCCTGCCCGCCGCCACGGGCGCGGGCGGCGATGTCGAGGCCGCGCCTGAGGATCAGCGCACCGATCCCCTTCGGGCCGCCGATCTTGTGCGCCGAGACGAAGGCCATGTCCGCCCCCGACCATTCGAAGGCGAAGGGGATCTTGCCGAAGGCCTGCGTCGCGTCAACGACCGCCAACCCGTCCGGCAGGTCCTGCACCACGCCCGTCTCGGAATTCGCGGCCTGCACCGCCGCGCGTCCCGGCTCGGCCACCGTCACGCGCCCCTGCGCATCCACCGGCAGCGACGGATCGCACCACGCCAGCACGGCCTCGTGCTCGACCGGCGCGCAGAGCAGCCCGCGATCCGCGCAGGCCATCGCCGCGGCTTCGGTCGCGCCCGAAACGAAGACGATGTCCGCGTTCTGCGCGCCAAGCGCCTCGGCGATCTGTGTGCGCGCGCGCTCTACTGCGGCCCGCGCCGCACGCCCCTCGGCATGGATCGAGGACGGGTTGCCCGCCAGATCCATCGCAGCGACCATCGCCTCGCGCGCCTCGGGCCGCAGCGGCGCCGTGGCGTTCCAGTCGAGATATGTGCGCCTCTGCTGCATCTTGCCTCTGGCAGGCCCGCGATCGGGCCGGTTCAGGTTTCGTCCACCACCTCGAACAGCGCAGGGACTGCGGGGCACGGGGCCAGAGCGTTGCCCGTCACGTCCGACAGGCGCGTCTGGTGGAGGAACACATAGACATGGGCGGACAGGGATTCCCACAGGCGATTGTTCAGCGATTGCGCGCGCGTGCCGGACATCCCGCCCTTTGCGCCGGCCCCCGACTCCATGGCCGAGACGGTCTCGTCCACCGCTTCGAGGATGTCCGAGATGCGGATATCCGACGGCGACCTGGCCAGACGGTATCCCCCGCCCGGCCCCCGCACCGATTCCACAAGGCCCGCGCGCCGCAGCTTGACGAAGAGCTGCTCCAGATAGGCCAGCGACACGTTCTGCCGCTTGGAGAGCTCGCCCAGCGAGATCAGCTTGTCCCCGGGGGCGAGTGCGAGGTCCGTAAGCGCCACCATTGCGTAGCGTCCCTTGGTGCTGAGCTTCACCGCGATCTCCCCCGAGCCATTGACGATAGCGCAGCCTGCGGCTACCTGCGTTCTCCGATCGCGGGCCACTGACCCGCTCGGATTTAGAAAGGTTCTAAGGTTTTCCGGCGGTCGCGTCAACACGATCACGCCGGGTTCCCTAGTCCCGTCTCAGACACGGAGCGCCGCACATGCCCGAGGTGATTTTCCCCGGACCCGAAGGTCGCCTAGAAGGCCGTTATCACCCGCAGCGCAAGACCGACGCGCCGATTGCCATCATCCTGCACCCGCACCCCCAGTTCGGCGGCACGATGAACAACCGCGTCGTCTATAACCTGCATTACGCCTTTCACCAGCTTGGCTTCACAGTGCTGCGCTTCAACTTCCGGGGCGTCGGGCGCAGCCAGGGCGAATACGACCAGGGCGTCGGCGAGCTGTCCGACGCGGCCTCGGCTCTCGACTACCTCCAGACGCTGAACCCCAACGCCAAGCATTGCTGGGTCGCGGGCTTCTCGTTCGGCGCGTGGATCGGGATGCAGCTTCTGATGCGCCGGCCCGAGATCACGGGCTTCATCAGCGTCTCGCCCCCGGCCAACATGTACGACTTCTCATTCTTGGCGCCCTGCCCCTCCTCTGGTCTCGTCGTGAACGGCACCGCCGACCGCGTGGCCCCGCCGAAGGACACGCACACTCTTGTCGGCAAGCTGCACGAGCAGAAGGGCATCACCATCACCCACGAAGAGATCGAGGGTGCCGGCCACTTCTTCGAGGACCCGCACATGGAGCCGATGATCGGCATGGTGCAGGATTACGTGAAGCGCCGCCTGACCGAAACGACGCGCTGATCCATGACGATCATCGTCCACCACCTCGAGAACTCCCGCTCGCAGCGCGTGCTGTGGATGCTGGAAGAGCTGGGCCTGCCCTACGAGGTGAAGCGCTACGAGCGTGACAAGCGCACAATGCTCGCGCCGGACGAGCTGAAGCGCGTCCATCCCCTGGGCAAGTCGCCGATCATCGAGGATCGCGAGACGGGTCTGGTGGTCGCCGAGTCCGGGGCGATCCTGTCCTACCTCGTGGACCGCGCCGGCGGCACGCTCGGCGCGCCGATGGATGACGAGGACGGGCTGCGCTTCCGCTTCTGGATGCACTACGCCGAGGGGTCGATGATGCCGCCGCTTCTGCTGCGGCTGGCGATGTCGAGGGTGCCCCTGTTCGGTCGGGCGGCGATGCGGCGGGTGCAGCCGATGATCGACGTTCATCTCGACTATGTCGAAAGCGAGCTCTCGCAGCGGCCGTGGTTTGCCGGCGAGGAGATCAGCGCGGTTGACGTGATGATGAGTTTCCCGCTCGAAGCCGCACGCTCGCGCGCCGGTCTGGATAGCAGCCGCCCCGCCACGATGGCTTGGTTGGACACGATCCAGGCGCGGCCGGCCTACCAGGCCGCGCTGGCCAAGGGCGGCCCCTACTCCTACGCTTGAGGCATCACCCACAAGGGATGCCCCGATGGCCGACTACACGCTCCACTACTGGCCGCTGCCGTTCCGCGGTGCGTTCATCAAGTCGCTCATGGCGCTGACGGATTCGTCCTGGGACGAGCGCCCGCCCGAGGACGTCTCTGCGCTGATGCGGGATGACCCGCAGTCCCAGCCGGTGCCGCACATGGCGCCCCCGGTCGTTACCGACCATGCGGCCGATCTGTCCCTGTCGCAGTTGCCGGCGATACTCGGGTACCTGGGGCGCAAGCACGACCGTATGCCGTCTGACCAGGCGCGCGCAGCGCTGACGGACAAGATCGTCGCGGACGCCAATGACGTGCTCTACGAGATCACGCTGCACAACGGCGCGCAGATGTGGACGCAGGAGGCGTGGGACGGCTACCTTCCCCGCCTCGCCCGCTGGATGCGGATATTCGAGGAGACCGGGCGCCGCCACGGATTGACGCCAGAGAGCGGCCACATGCTCGGCACCGAAGCGCCGGGCGTCGCCGATATCGTGGTGTTGAACCTGTGGGGCGTGATGACCGAGAAGCTCCCCGCGCTGCGCCCGATGCTCGACGAGAACGCACCGGCGATCGCTGCCCTGTCGAACCGGCTCGCCGAACGGCCCGAACAGGCCGCCTTGCTTCGACTGGCCGAGGCTGAACATGGCGACCTCTGGTGCGGCGGGCAGATCGAGAAATCCCTGCGCGCCGTGGTCTGAACAGGTGGACGGCGGCACGTCAGACGCGCCGCCGCCTTGTCGTCGAGTTCTAGTCTCAGCCGACGATCTTCTTGGTGATCTCGACCAGCCGGGTTGCCTGGAACGCGACGCTCTTCTCGCCCGTCTCGCCCCATTCGCCGGCGGCCATCGAGAAGCCGTAGGGGTTGCCGCCGTCCTCGAACTTGATGCCGTCTGAATAACCGGGCGCGACGATGATGCAGCCCCAGTGCATCGCGGTGATGTAGATCGACAGGAACGTGGTCTCGTGCCCGCCATGCTGGGTCTGGGCCGAAGTGGTCGCCGTGATCGTCTTGTTGACCAGCTTGCCCTCCTGCCACAGCGGTCCCATCGTGTCGAAGAAGGCGCGCACCTGGCTCGAGACCACCCCGAACCGCGTGGGAGCGGAGACGAATATGCCGTCGGCCCAGGCCATGTCGTCGGGCGTCGCCTCGGGGATGTCGGCCATGCGCTCCTGCTGCGCTTTCCAGGCCTCCTGGCCGTCGATGACCTCTTGCGGCGCAGTCTCGCGAATCCTGCGCAGCCGGACCTCGGCGCCTGCCGCTTCGGCCGCTTCGGCGGCCTTCAGGGCGACCTTATGGTTCGTGCCGTAGGTGGAGTAGAACAGGACGATGATTTTCGGGTTGGCCATGGATTCCTCTGATATCAATGCATTCGCCGCCGATCTAAGGGATACCGGAGGCGCGGTCGATTGCGCAGGACGATAGACGTGTTGTGCGCGCTCAGCGTCGCGCGATGATCCAGATCGCGTGGATGACGCCGGGGATGTAGCCAAGCAGGGTCAGCAGGATGTTGATCCAGAACTGCAGGCCCAGCCCGACCTGCAGAAAGACGCCGACCGGCGGCAGGAGGATCGACAGGATGATGCGGATGATGTCCATTTTCGTGGCTCCGAGAACTGTTGATGACGTTGTCCTGCCAACCTGTGCGCCGCTCGGCGGTTCCGCACGGCTCGGCAACCGCTCATACCAGTATACAGCGGCATACAAAGTTTCCCTTTCCGCCGAAGCGGCTATCGTCTAACAGGCGGGTAACCCCAAACGACCTTTCCGAGAGGCTTCCATGTCCGAGACTCCCGATATCGTCTACACCACCGTCGACGAGGCCCCCGAACTGGCGAGCGCCTCGCTGCTGCCGATCATCCGCCGCTTCGCCAAGGCTGCCGGCATCACGATCGAGACGCGCGACATCTCGCTGGCCGGCCGCATCCTGGCGGCTTTCCCCGACCGTCAGAAAGGCGAGGTTCGCGACGACTTGGCGTGGCTCGGCGAGTGGGTGAAGACGCCCGAGGCCAACGTGATCAAGCTACCGAACATCTCGGCTTCCACGCCGCAGCTCGAAGCTGCGATCAAGGAGCTTCAGGCGCAGGGCTACGACCTGCCCGACTACCCGCACGAGCCCGGGACCGACGCCGAAAAGGACGCCCGCGCCCGCTACGACGCGATCAAGGGTTCGGCGGTGAACCCCGTCCTGCGCGAGGGCAACTCGGACCGCCGCGCCGCGAACGCGGTCAAGAAGTTCGCCCAGAACAACCCCCACCGCATGGGCGAATGGAAGAGCGACTCGAAGACCCGCGTGGCCTCGATGTCCGGCGGCGACTTCCGCTCGAACGAGAAATCCATGACGCTGTCCGCCGATCAGGCTGGGCCCGCGAAGATCGTCCTGACCGCCGATGGCGGGACCGAGACGGTGCTGAAGGACGGCGTCCAGCTGCACGAGGGCACCGTCCTCGACGCGACCTTCATGTCCGCCAGCAAGCTCGACGCGTTCCTCGCCGACGAGATCGCGAAGACAAAGGAGGACGGCACGCTGTTCTCGCTGCACCTCAAGGCGACGATGATGAAGGTCTCGGACCCGATCATCTTCGGCCATGCGGTCAAGACCTTCCTCAAGCCCGTCTTCGATAAATATGGCGACGAATTGAAGGCTGCCGGCGTCGACCCGAATGGCGGCCTCGGCGCGCTTTACGCCAAGATCGAGAACAAGCCCGAGATCAAGGCCGAGATCGAGAAGGTCATGGTCGAGCGGCCCCCGATGTACATGGTGAACAGCGCAAAGGGCATCACCAACCTGCACGTCCCGTCGGACGTCATCATCGACGCCTCTATTCCCGCGCTGATCCGGGACGGGGGCAAGGGCTGGGGCCCGGACGACGCGCAGCACGACACCACCTGCGTCATCCCCGACGACACCTACGCACCGGTCTATGACGAGACGATCGCCTACTTCAAGGAGACGGGCGCCCTTGATCCTTCGACGGCCGGCACGGTGCAGAATATCGGCCTGATGGCCCAGAAGGCCGAGGAATACGGCTCGCACCCGACGACGTTCGAGATCCCGACGGCCGGCACCGTCCGGGTGATCGCGTCCAATGGCGACGTGCTGCACGAGCATGCGGTCGAGGCCGGCGACATCTGGCGCGCCTGCACCGTCAAGAAGGCGCCGATCGAGGATTGGGTGGCGCTGGCCATCGAGCGTCAGAAGGCCGAAGGCTGCGAGGCGATCTTCTGGCTCGATGCAGACCGCCCGCACGACGCGCAGCTGATCGAGTACGTGACGCCGATCCTCGAAGCCCGTGGCGTCGCGGACAATTTCGCCATCATGGCCCCGCGCGAGGCGACCCGCCGGACCTTCGAGACGATCCGCGAGGGCAAGACGTCGATCGCGATCACCGGCAACGTGCTGCGCGACTACCTGACCGACCTCTTCCCGATCCTCGAGCTTGGCACCTCGGCCAAGATGCTGTCGATCGTGAAGCTGATGCAGGGCGGCGGCCTGTTCGAAACCGGCGCCGGCGGCTCGGCCCCCAAGCATGTGCAGCAGCTGGTCGAGGAAAACCACCTGCGCTGGGATAGCTTGGGCGAGTTCTGCGCCTTGGCCGAGAGCCTGAAGTTCCTGGGCGAAAGCCGTGACAATGCCAAGGCGCGCGTCCTGGGCGAGGCGGTCGAAGCCGCGACGCAAGGCGTGCTGGACCACGATCGCTCGCCCTCGCGCAAGACGGGCGAGCCTGACAACCGCGACAGCCACTACTGGTTCGCCCGCTACTGGGCCGAGGCGCTGGCGTCGCAGGACAAGGACGCGGACCTCGCAGCCGAGTTCAAGCCGGTGGCCGAAGCGCTGGCCGCGAAGGAGGCCGATATCATCGGCGAGCTACACGGCGCGCAGGGCAAGTCCGTCGATATCGCGGGCTATTTCCACCCGGACGACGACAAGAAATCCGCGGTCATGCGTCCGTCGAACACGCTGAACGACATCATCGCTTAACGCGTTGCGCTTAGGGTGCCCCGAACGCGGGGCGCCCGCCACCATCAGACTGACAGGATCCAGCATGTCGAAGATCAAGGTCGAGAACCCCATCGTCGAGCTCGACGGAGACGAGATGACCCGGATCATCTGGGATTTCATCAAGCAGAAGCTCATCCTGCCGTATCTGGACGTCGATCTGCTCTACTACGACCTCGGCATGGAAGAGCGGGACCGGACCGACGACCAGATCACCGTGGACGCCGCCGAGAAGATCAAGGAGGTCGGCTGCGGCGTGAAATGCGCCACGATCACGCCCGACGAGGCCCGCGTGGAAGAGTTCAACCTCAAGAAGATGTGGCGCAGCCCGAACGGCACGATCCGCAACATCCTGGGCGGCGTGGTCTTCCGAGAGCCGATCATCTGCTCGAACGTGCCGCGCCTCGTGCCCGGCTGGACCGAGCCGATCATCATCGGTCGCCATGCCTTCGGTGACCAGTACCGCGCCACCGACATGAAGTTCCCCGGCCCCGGCACGCTGACGATGAAGTTCGTGGGCGAGGACGGCACCGAGATCGAGGAAGAGGTCTACAAGGCCCCCTCGGCCGGGGTGTTCATGGGGATGTACAACCTCGACGACTCGATCCGCGACTTCGCCCGCGCCTCGTTCAACTACGGCCTGAACCGCGGCTACCCGGTCTATCTTTCGACCAAGAACACGATCCTGAAGACCTATGACGGCCGCTTCATGATCCTGTTCCAGGAGATCTTCGACGCCGAGTTCAAGGACCAGTTCGAAGAGGCGGGCATCTATTACGAGCATCGGCTGATCGACGACATGGTCGCGTCCTCGATGAAGTGGTCTGGCGGCTATGTCTGGGCCTGCAAGAACTACGACGGCGACGTGCAGTCCGACACCGTCGCGCAGGGCTTCGGGTCTCTGGGCCTGATGACCTCGCGCCTGATGACGCCGGACGGGAAGATCGTGGAATCGGAGGCGGCGCACGGCACCGTCACCCGTCACTTCCGCCAGCATCAGGAGGGTAAGCAGACCTCGACCAACTCGGTCGCTTCGATCTTCGCTTGGACCGGCGGCCTGCGCCACCGCGCCAAGCTGGATGACAATGCCGAGCTGATGACCTTCGCCGAAAAGCTGGAGAAGACGGTCGTCGATACCGTCGAATCCGGCGACATGACGAAGGACCTGGCTCTGCTGGTCGGCCCGGATCAGCGCTGGCTGACGACGCAAGGGTTCCTGGACAAGGTGGACGCGAACCTGCAGAAGGCGCTCGGCTGACGATCGCTTGGCGGCGCATCGGCCCTCGCCGGTGCGTCCCTTTCTCAAAGCTGTCACGACGGCCCATGTCCCTTTCAAGGTCACAGCCCGGGGGCTTGCCGATCCATGCTGCAGGCGCAAGAAGGACGCATGTCCGAACCCTCTCAGCACAGCTTCTTCGATGATGCGCAAGGCATCGCCTTCGGCACATTCACATGTGCCGTGGGATTGCATATCCTGACCTTCTGCGGGCTGATCACCGGCCAGACAGCGGGGCTGGCCGTTGTAATCTCGTACCTGTCGGGGTGGTCCTTCGGCTTGGTCTTCTTCGTGATAAACCTTCCATTCTACTGGTTGGCCTGGCGCCGCCTGGGGCCGATCTTCACCGCCAAGAGTTTGATTTCCGTCACGATCCTGTCGGTGCTGACCGAACTTCTTCCAGCGGGCTTCGCGATCGAGCGACTCAACCCGGGCCTCGGCGCAGTGATTTTCGGAGCCCTCACTGGCGCGGGCCTGCTTGCCCTGTTCCGCCACGGCGGATCGCTCGGCGGTGTCGGTGTGGTGGCTCTGCTCATACAAGACACGTCGGGGTTCCGCGCGGGTCACGTGCAGTTGCTGTTCGACCTTGTCCTCTTCAGCGCCGCCGCCTTCCTCTTTCCATGGACGATCGTGCTGTGGTCGTTGCTGGGCGCGGTGGTTCTGAACTTCGTGATCGCAATCAACCACCGGCGCGACCGCTACGTCGCAACCTGAAGGAGCGCGCCATGGCTTATGTGTATCTCGTCCTTGCGGTAATTGCAGAAACGATCGGCACCTCCGCCCTGCAAGCCAGCCAGCAATTCACGCGCCCCCTGCCCTCGGTTCTGGTCGTGATCGGCTACGGGCTGGCCTTCTGGTTCCTGGCGCATGTCCTGCGGACCATTCCGGTTGGCGTGGCCTATGCGATCTGGTCCGGGCTGGGCATCCTCTTTATCGCGGTGATCGGATGGCTGGTGTTCCGCCAGCCACTGGATTTGCCCGCGGTGATCGGGATGGCCCTCATTCTGTCGGGCATCGTGGTCATTCAGGTCTTCTCCGGCACGGCGGCTCATTGACGCCGCGAAAGCCGGGACGCACGGTAACGCGAGGCTTTCCCGCTTCCCATCGGAGCGGGCGCAGGGTAATGCGCCGGCGACCTTCGGAAAAGGACGCTTTATGGATCTGCGCAATATCGCCATCATCGCCCACGTCGATCACGGCAAGACGACCCTCGTGGACGAACTGCTCAAGCAGTCGGGCGTCTATCGCGAGAACCAGCAGGTGGTCGAGCGCGCGATGGACTCCAACGACCTGGAACGCGAGCGCGGCATCACGATCCTCGCCAAGAACACGAGCGTCGTGTGGAAAGACACCCGCATCAACATCGTCGACACGCCCGGCCACGCCGATTTCGGCGGTGAGGTCGAGCGTATCCTGTCGATGGTCGATGGTGTGGTCCTGCTTGTGGACGCGGCCGAAGGGCCGATGCCGCAGACCAAATTCGTGACGTCGAAGGCCCTCGCCCTCGGCCTGCGTCCGATCGTGGTGCTCAACAAGGTCGACAAGCCCGACGCCGAGCCCGACCGGGCCCTCGACGAGGTGTTCGACCTCTTCGCGTCGCTCGACGCGGACGAGGACCAACTCGACTTCCCGCATCTCTATGCCAGCGGCCGCTCTGGCTGGGCCGATTCCGAGCTGGACGGGCCGCGCAAGGGCCTCGACGCGCTGTATAACCTCATCGTCCGCCACGTGCCGCCCCCGCGGCAGCAGTCGCGGAAGAACGAAGACTTCCGCATGCTCGCCACGACCCTTTCGGCCGACCCGTTCCTTGGTCGGTTGCTGACGGGCCGGGTGGAGTCGGGCAAGCTGAAAGCCGGCGCGACGGTCAAGGCGCTGTCCCGCCAGGGCCAGCTCATCGAGCAGTTCCGCGTCAGCCGCATCCGCGCCTTCCGTGGCGTCGAATATACAGATATCGAAGAGGCGGCGGCGGGCGACATCATCACGATTTCGGGCATGCAGAAGGCGACCGTGGCGGACACGATCTGCGCGCTGGCCGTGGACGAGCCGCTTCATGCGCAGCCGATCGATCCGCCGACGATCTCGGTCACCTTCGGCATCAACGACAGTCCGCTGGCAGGGCGCGACGGCAAGAAGGTCCAGTCACGGGTGATCCGCGACCGCTTGATGACCGAAGCCGAGTCGAACGTGGCGATCCGGGTCGAGGACACCGAGGGCGGCGAAGCCTTCGTTGTCTCGGGCCGTGGCGAATTGCAGATGGGCGTTCTGATCGAGAACATGCGTCGCGAGGGATTCGAGCTTTCGATCTCCCGCCCGCAGGTGCTGTTGCGCGAGATCGACGGAAAGGTGCACGAGCCGATCGAAGAAGCCACGATCGACGTGGACGACGAGTATTCCGGCGCGGTGATCGAGAAGCTGACAGGCCCCCGCAAGGGCGATCTGGTCGAGATGAAGCAGGCTGGCGCGGGCAAGACACGGATCGTGGCGCTGATTCCGTCGCGCGGCCTGATCGGCTATCACGGCGAGTTCCTGACCGACACGCGCGGCACCGGCATCCTGAACCGCGTCTTCCATTCCTGGCAGCCGCACCGGGGGCCGATCCCGGGCCGTCGGCAGGGCGTGCTGATCTCGATGGAAAGCGGCACCTCGGTCGCCTATGCGCTGTGGAAGCTCGAGGATCGGGGCAAGTTCTTCATCGGGGCGCAGGAAGCGGTCTACCAGGGCATGATCCTGGGCGAGCACAGCCGCGACAACGACCTCGAGATCAACCCGCTGAAGGGCAAGCAGCTGACCAACGTGCGCGCCAGCGGCACCGATGAAGCGGTCCGCCTGACGACGCCGGTCCGGATGAGCCTAGAGCAGGCGATCGCCTATATCGACGACGACGAACTCGTCGAGGTCACCCCGAACGCGATCCGCCTGCGCAAGCGCCATCTCGACCCGCACGAGCGCAAGCGCGAAGCCAAGAAGGCCTGAGCGGCGGAAACTTCCGAAATGAATGACGGGGACGCTCGAACAGGCGTCCCCGTCAATCGGCTGTTAAGGTTACCGGAGCAGGTTCGGCTTGCGGTACAGGCTGCCTAGTCGATGACCGCGACGCACGACCGGCCCTGCGCTGTAGGTCGAGGCGCGGGGCTACCAGGGCAATCCCGCGCCGAAACCTCCTTTCTTGCTCTGGCGCTCGGGTGCTTGCGTGCGCCGGCCCGTGGCGCTATCGGCAGCCCATGACAGACGCACCGATCGAACCGGCCCACCAGGCCGACCACCAGAAGCTTCTCATCATCGATTTCGGCAGCCAGGTGACGCAGCTTATCGCGCGTCGCCTGCGTGAAATCAGCGTGTATTGCGAGATCCACCCGTTCAACGCCGTCGATGAGGCGTTTCTCGATGAGTTCGCCCCCCGCGCAGTAATCCTCTCGGGCGGGCCGGCGAGCGTCCCGGACGAGGGCAGCCCGAAGCCGCCCGCCAAGGTCTTCGAGCTGGGCGTTCCGGTCCTCGGCATCTGCTATGGCCAGCAGGTGATGATGCACATGCTGGGCGGCGAGGTGGTGCGCACGCAAGGCTCGGCCGAGTTCGGTCGCGCCTACCTCGAACCCGGCGATGACCGGCTCGAGCTCTTCAACGGCTGGTTCCAGGGACATCGCGAACAGGTCTGGATGAGTCACGGCGATCACGTCTCGCGCCTTGCCCCCGGCTTCGCGCCCTATGCGACGTCGCCCGGAGCCCCGTTTGCCGTCGTGGCCGATCCCTCGCGACGCTTCTTCGCAACCCAGTTCCACCCCGAGGTGCACCACACCCCGAACGGTCCCAAGCTTTTCGAGAACTTCTGCGCGCTTGCCGGCTTCACCGGCGACTGGACGATGCAGGCCTATCGCGACCAGGCCGTGCAGGCGATCCGTGACCAGGTCGGTGATGCGCGCGTGCTTTGCGCGCTGTCCGGCGGGGTCGATTCATCGGTCACGGCGGCGCTGATCCACGAGGCGATCGGCGACCAGCTCACCTGCGTCTTCGTCGACCACGGGTTGCTGCGGAAGAACGAGGCGCAGGAAGTCGTCGAGATGTTCCGCGACCACATGAACCTGTCGGTCATCCATGCGGATGAAAGCGACCTGTTCCTGACCGCGCTTGAAGGGGTCAGCGACCCCGAGCAGAAGCGCAAGACAATCGGCAAGCTCTTCATCGACGTGTTCGAGAAGCACGCCCATGCCATCGGCGGCGCGGACTTCCTGGCACAGGGCACGCTCTACCCGGACGTGATCGAAAGCGTCAGCTTCTCTGGCGGGCCGAGCGTGACCATCAAGAGCCACCACAATGTTGGCGGCCTTCCTGAAAAGATGGGAATGAAGCTGGTCGAGCCGCTGCGCGAACTCTTCAAGGACGAGGTTCGCGCGCTCGGGCGCGAGCTCGGTCTGCCTGCCCATTTCATCGGCCGGCATCCCTTCCCCGGGCCCGGTCTCGCCATCCGCTGCCCTGGCGAGATCACTCGCGCCAAGCTCGAGATCCTGCGCGAGGCCGACGCGATCTTCATCGACCAGATCCGCAAGCACGGGCTCTATGACGAGATCTGGCAGGCCTTCGTCGCGATCCTTCCCGTCCGCACCGTAGGCGTCATGGGTGACGGACGCACCTACGACTACGCCTGCGCCCTGCGTGCCGTCACCAGCGTGGACGGGATGACGGCCGACTACTATCCGTTCGCCCACGACTTCCTGGGCGAGACGGCGACGCGGATCATCAACAATGTCCGCGGGATCAACCGGGTGACCTACGACATCACGTCGAAGCCTCCGGGCACGATCGAGTGGGAATGACCCTCGCCTCGGGGGATTACTGACCGAGGATGGCGATGACGTAGGCCGTGGTCTCGGCGTAGGGCGGAATACCGCCATATTCTATCACCGCGCCCGGCCCGGCATTGTACGCGGCGAGGGCGAGCCTCCAATCCTGGAACCGGCGGTATTGCGTGGCAAGGTAGCGGGCCCCACCCTCGAGATTCTGCGCAGGGTCGAGCGGGTCGACGCCCATCTGCTGAGCCGTCCCGGGCATCAGCTGTGCAAGACCGATGGCCCCCTTGTGGCTGATGGCGCCGGGGTTCCAGGCGCTTTCGCGCTGCACGAGGTTCAGAAAGATCGCCTCGGGGATCCCGTGTCGCTGCGCAGCCTGGCGCGCGACGTTCAGGTAGGTCCCGCGGTAGCTGCTGACGCGGGCGGGCACGACAGAGGGTGTGACGCGCTCGGGGCCTGCCTTGATCACCGGCTGAAGCCGCTTCGAACCCTCGTATTGTGACGCCGCGCGCCTGTCGATCACGCCCAGCTTCGCGCTGAAGTCGGACGCCCCCTTCGACGCGAACAGCGTGTCGGCCGTGGCCATGCCGGGCGCGAGCAGAAGTCCCAAGATCGCTATCTGCCTGATCATAGATGCCCCCCGTCGGTGTTTCCCTGCGGGACGCTACAGCGGTACCCAGAAATTTTCCACCCCGCTGCAGCCCCCTGTTTACTTCCTCGCCATATGTGGCACGAAGCGGGAACCGCGGAATCGAAGAAGGAGCGTCGGCATGGCCGGGTCTGTGAACAAGGTGATCCTGATCGGAAATCTGGGCCGCGATCCCGAAGTGCGGACGTTTTCGAACGGCGGGAAGGTCTGCAACCTGCGAATCGCCACGTCCGAGAACTGGAAGGACCGCAACACCGGCGAGCGTCGCGAGCGGACCGAGTGGCATTCGGTCGCGATCTTCTCGGAGCCGCTGGCCCGCGTGGCCGAGCAGTATCTGAAGAAGGGCTCGAAGGTGTATATCGAGGGCCAGCTCGAAACGCGCAAATGGCAGGACCAGAGCGGCCAGGACCGCTATTCGACCGAGGTCGTCCTGCGCCCCTACACCTCGACGCTGACCATGCTCGACGGTCGTGGCGAAGGTGGCGGCGGCGGTGGCGGCTTCGAGGATGACCGTGGCGGTGGCGGCCGTTCTGGCGGCGGCTACGATGAGGGTCGTGGCGGCAGTGGGTCCGGCGGTGGCGGCGGGTATTCCGACATGGACGACGAGATCCCGTTCTAATCCGCGAGCCGCGCGGGGATCAGTCCCCGCAGCGAATTCCCGCAATATACCCGTCCCCGCCGCAGGTCGTCGGGGGCGAGTTCGTCCACGACCGCACGACCCTTATCCAGCAGCTCTTCGCGTAGGATACCCGGCAGCGCCCCGCTCGAAACGGGCGGTGTCACCAGCTTTCCGCCTCGCTCGACGAAGACGTTCGTGATGGTGCCTTCCGCGACCTCACCCCGGTCGTTGAGGAAGATCAGTTCGTCTACATTCGTCGGCATCTCCTTGCGCGCCGCGTCATAGATGCCCCGGTGGGTCGTCTTGACCGCCCGCCACGGATCGCCGGCGACCACACGCTTCGAGGCGAGGGCGACCGTCCAGTCGTCCGGTATGGGCAAAAGGGGCGCACAGGTCAGCTGCAAGCCATTCGCGCCGACCGTGAGGCGCGCCCGCAGATCCGCGCAGCCTAGCGCTTCGGCGAGGACCCGGCGGGCCTCGGCCTCATCGAATTGAAAGCCAAGCGCCGTGCAGGTTCGTGCCATCCGCGCAAGGTGGCGGTCTGCGCGCACCGGCCCCGAGGGCGACAGTCGCAGGGTCTCGATCACCCTCAGCCCGGCGGGAGCGTCGCGAAACGAGCCTTCCATAGCGCCTCCTCGTATTCCCCCGCACCGGTCGAATCGTGCACTACACCACCGCCGACGTCGAGGCGCGCGCGCCCGTCCGGCCTGACGGTCAGCGTGCGAATCGCGACTCCCATGCGCATCCCGCCATTCGGCGCGATCCACCCCACTGCGCCGCAGTACACCCCGCGCGGCCCGGTCTCGAGCTCGGCCAGGATCTGCATGGCCCGGATCTTGGGCGCCCCGGTGATGGAGCCGCAGGGAAACAGCGCCTCGAAGATCTCGGGGATTCCGATATCGGCCCGCAACTGCCCCTCAACATCCGAGACCATCTGGTGGAGCGTCTCGTAGGTCTCGACATGGAACAGGCGCGGCACGCGAACCGAGCCGACCTGCGAGATCCGCCCGATATCGTTGCGCAGGAGGTCCACGATCATCAGGTTCTCGGCGCGGTTCTTCTCGCTCTCCGCCAGGTCGGTGCGAAGCGCCGCATCGGCCTCGGGCGTCGCGCCGCGGGGTGCAGTGCCCTTCATTGGGCGCGTGCGGATCAGCCCGGACGGGTCGATGTCGAAGAACAGTTCGGGCGAGCGGCAGAGGATTGCCGGACCGCCAAGCTCGATCAGCGCGCCATGCCGAACCGGCTGGCGCACGGCGAGTGCGGCGTAGAGTTCGGCGGGAGTCCCCAATACGTGCGCATCGATCGGGAAGGTCAGGTTCGCCTGGTAGATGTCTCCGGCCGAGATGTAGTCCTGCACGCGCGCGAAGGCGGTTTCGTAGCGGGCGGCGCTCCATCGCGGGACGAGGTCGGTCAGGCTGGCGGCACCCGATGCGGAGCACGGCTTCGGTTCCGGCCCCTCGAACACGCCGAACGACAAGAGCGGCACGTCCCGTTCCGCCGGCATGAGATGCGCCAGCTTGTGCGAGAAGACGTAGCCCGCTTCGTAGCTGACATATCCGGCGAGCCACCGGCCGGCGCGACGCTCTGCCTCGATCGCCTCGAAGGCGGGCAGCACGTCGGCGGCCGCGTGCGCCTCGATCAGCCGGACGGGGTCGGCGAACCGGGTGCCGGTGCCGAGCGGCCCCTCGTCGAAGGTGACGTGCATCGAACTCAGCGGGCGGCCAGGGCGTCGGAGAGGACGCCGCGGATTGCCTGGCGCGGAGCGTCGGCCGTGACGAACGCCTCGCCGATCCCCCGCGCGAGGATCAAGCGAAGCTGCCCGTCCTGCACCTTCTTGTCCTGCGCCATCAGGTCCAGAAGCCCGTCCGCATCCGGCAGATCGCCGGGAATATCCGAAAGATCGGTCTTCATCCCCATGTCCGACAGATGTGCCCGCACCCTGCTCGGGTCCTCCTGCGCGCAGAGGCCAAGGCGCGCGGACAACTCGAAGGCCAGCGCGCAGCCGATCGCCACCCCCTCGCCATGCAGCAGCCGGTCCGAGTAACCCGTCGCGGCCTCGAGCGCGTGGCAAAACGTATGGCCCAGGTTCAGAAGCGCGCGATCGCCCTGCTCGGTCTCGTCGCGGGCAACGATGTCGGCCTTCATCTGCACCGACCGGCGCACCGCCTCGGCGCGCAGCGCCGCATCCCCGCTCGCCATGTCGGGGCCGTGATCCTCGAGCCACTCGAAGAAATCTGCGTCGCCCAGCAGGCCATATTTCACCACCTCGCCATAGCCGGCAAGGAAGTCGCGGGGCGTCAGCGTCCCCAGCACGTCGATATCGGCCAGCACGAGCGAGGGCTGGTGGAAGGCCCCGATCAGGTTCTTGCCGGCCCGCGCATTGACCCCCGTCTTGCCCCCGACCGAGCTGTCCACCTGCGCCAGAAGCGAGGTCGGGATCTGCACGAAGGCCACGCCCCGGCGCAGGATCGCTGCGGCGAACCCGGCAAGATCGCCGATCACTCCGCCGCCGAGCGCGATGACGATGTCGCGCCGTTCGATCCGTTCCGACAGCAACCATTCGACCGCGCGGCCGAGGTGATCCCAGGACTTTGTCGCCTCGCCCGCCGGCAGGGTCAGCGCCGTGGCTTCGATCCCCTCGGCCGCCAAGGCCTGCTGCAACGGTTCCAGGTGCAACCCTGCCACGGTCTCGTCGGTCAGGATCGCGACGCGAGGGCGTTGCAGAAGCGGCGCGATCTCGGTTCCCGCGCGGGACAGCAGCCCGGGGCCGATGCGGACATCGTAGCTGCGGCTGCCAAGCTCAACTCGGACATCGTGCATCATTCCACCTCCAACAGGTCGGGGCGCGTCGCGATCACCCCGACGGTCTTTTCCGCCATGTGCTCGACGCTCATGCCGGCTTCGGCCTCGACGGACAGGTCGGCAAGCGCATAGATCGGTTCGCGTGCAGCGATCAGGTCGTAGAGGGTTTTCTTCGGGTCGCTCGTCCTGAGCAGCGGGCGCGTGTTCTTGGTGCGCACCCGCGCCCAAAGAAGCTGCGGCGCGGCCTTGATCCATAAAGCGGCCCCGCGGGACGTGATCGCCGCGCGGTTCCCCTCGGAGAGGTAAGCGCCGCCGCCGGTGGACAGGATGCAGGGTTCGCCATCGAGCAGCCGGGCCAGGACCTGCGCCTCCTTTTCGCGGAAGAAAGGCTCGCCGTATTCGGCGAACAGCTCGCCCACCGTCGCGTTCGAGGCGCGCTCGATTTCGGCATCCGAATCGAGGAACGGCACACCCAGCGCGCGCGCTGCGGCCGATCCGATCGCGGTCTTTCCCGCGCCCATCATTCCGACCATGCAAACGGTTTTCTTCAGTCTGCGCATCAGGTCAGCACGGTCCCGCTCATGTTTCGAGAGACGGCCTCTGAATGGCGTGATCTTGCCGAAAAGACCAGCTATAAACCAATGGTAACCTGGCCCGAGCGCCGGGAGACGAGGGGCAAAAAGGACGGGCAATGCTCAAGCTGCTGAAATTCGTCGTCATTCTGGCGGTCATCGGGTTCATCGCGTTGGTGGGTTTCGCCTACCTGGGCGATCTGGCCCCCCAGAGCCGCGACACGAGCGAGCCCGTCGACCTGAATGCGCGCTAGCCCGGCGACCCTTTTCGCCTTCGGGGCCGCGATAGCCTCAAGCGCCGAGGCGCAGGATACACCGGCCTTGCCCGGCTGGCAGATCGCCAAGGCGCAAGAGGTCGCGGTCGCGGCCCCGGGGCGCAGCGATCCGCCGGTCGCGGCATCCGCTATGCCCGAGCCGATCACCGTCCTGCCACTCGACCGGACGGTGCCCGACCACGTGGGCGTGGTGCCCCCGGCCGAGGTCGGCCTGCCCGAGGGGCTGTGGCAGAGCTCGAACATCGACGACCTCGTCCGCAAGCTCGAGGCGATCGAGCCGCCGCGGAGCGCGCCGATGCAAGAGATGCTGCACGACATGCTGCGCGTCTCGGCCCCGCCCCCCAAGGGAAGCCGGAAGGGGCAGGCGTTCTTCCTCGCCCGGCTCGATGCGCTGATGGCGCTCGGCCGGCTCGACACGGCGCGCACGCTGATGGAACGCGCGGGGATGCACGAGCCCGAGATCTTCCGGCGCTGGTTCGACATGACGATCCTGACCGGCGACGAGAACACCGCCTGCGGGCGGATGCGGGCCCTGCCCGAGATCACGCCGACCTACCCCGCGCGCATCTTCTGCCTCGCGCGGTCGGGCGACTGGCCCGCTGCCGTCGTCACGCTCGAAAGCGCGCGCGCCCTCGGCGTCATCGACAGTGCCGAGACCGAGCGCCTGACGCGGTTCCTCGACGATCTCGCCGAGACCGCCAAGCTGCCGCCACCGGCAGAGCCCAGCATGCTGGACTTCGTTCTATACGAGGCGGTCGGAGAGCCCCTGCGCACGCCGGTCCTGCCCCTGCCCTTCGCCCATGCGGACCTGCGCCAACATATCGGCTGGAAGGCCCGGGTCGAGGCGGCCGAGCGGCTTGCACGATCAGGGGCGGCGGATGCGACGCGTCTGTGGACCGTCTACTCCGAACGCGCGCCAGCCGCCTCGGGTGACCCATGGGACCGGGTCGCGGCCGTGCAGCGCCTGGACGCAGCGCTCCTGGCGGGCGACGAGGACCAGGTCGCGACCGCGCTCGTCCCCGCCTGGGACCGGATGCGGACGGCGGGCCTTCTGAACGCGCTCGCGCAACGCGTGGCGCCCGAACTCGACGGGTTCACGCTGCCCGGCGAGGCGCAGGACATCGCCCGGCGCCTGTCGGCATTGGCCGGGATCGAGGCGCCCCCGCCGGCCGACCCGGCCCTCGCCGCGCTCCTGAATGGCGACGTGCCGCAGTCCGGCGGCACGGACCCGGTGATCGACGCGATATCGGCCGGACTGTCCAACCAGCCCCCCGACGAAGCGCGGGCGATGATCGACACGGGCCGGATCGGCGAGGCGCTGCTGCTCGGCGCGGCGCAGATGCAGGACGGCTGGGCCGGCAACCTCGACGCGCTGTCCGACGGGCTTGCGACGCTGAACGGGACGGGTCGGGGCGACACGGCCTTGCGGGCCGCCATCGATCTTTTGCTGACGGATACCGCTCCATGAGCCTCGCGCGCCAGATCGCCACCTTCATCGAGGCCCGCGTGGCCGAGATGGGCGCGGCCGAGAATACCCGCCTCGCCTATGCGCGGGATCTGAGCGATTTCTCCACCTGGATCGCGGCCGAGAGCGCGGCCTCGGTCACACGGGACCGGATCGAGGCATACCTGATCCATTGCGAGGCGCAGGGATTTGCCGTCTCGACCCGTGCCCGTCGGCTGTCCGCGATCAAGGGCTTCTTCCGCTTCGCCTACGAGGAAGGCTGGCGCGAGGACAATCCCGCCATCCGCATCAAGGGCCCCGGACGCGAACGCCGCCTTCCCAAGACGATCGAGGTCGAGGACGTGGATCGCCTGATCGACGCCGCCGGACGCACCGGACGGGCCGAGTGCGACCGGCGGCGCAACACCTGCCTGCTCGAACTGCTCTATGCCACGGGCATGCGCGTGACCGAGCTGGTCTCGCTTCCCGTCTCGGCGGCGCGAGGTGATCCGAGGATGCTGCTGATCAGCGGCAAGGGCGGGAAAGAGCGCATGGTGCCCCTGACCGACGGCGCACGAGAGGCGCTTTCTGACTGGCTGACGACACGCGACGCGGCCGAGGACCCTCGTGCGCCGTCGCGCTTCCTCTTCCCCTCGCGCGGGAAGGCAGGCCACCTGACACGGCACCGGTTCTTCCAGCTCATCAAGGAAATCGCGCTCGAGGCCGGTCTTGCGCCTGACGAGATCACGCCGCACACGTTGCGCCATGCTTTCGCGACGCATCTTCTGGCAGGCGGTGCCGACCTGATGGCGATCCAGGCGCTTCTGGGGCATGCCGACGTCGCCACCACCGAGATCTACACTCATGTCCTCGATCAGCGGCTGCGCGAGTTGGTGCTGGATCATCACCCTTTGGCAAAGGGCTGATCTTGTCAGTCACCCCCCCGCGCCCCATAACGAACACACATGGAACCCTCATCTAGCATCTTCGACGGCGCCTTCTGGATCTCGGTCGGCGCCATCCTGTTTCTCCTGCTGTGCTCGGCCTTCTTCTCGGGCTCGGAAACGGCCCTGACGGCGGCATCGCGCGGCAAGCTGCGCAACCTCGCCGACAAGGGCAACAAAGGCGCGGAGCGGGCGCTGCACATCACCGAGGATAACGAGCGGCTCATCGGCTCGGTCCTGCTGGGCAACAACCTGGTCAACATCCTGGCCACGTCGCTCGCCACGGCGCTGTTCACCCGCATGCTCGGCGAGTCGGGCGTCGCCTTCGCCACGCTCATCATGACGCTGCTGGTGCTGATCTTCGCCGAAGTCCTGCCCAAGACCTACGCCATCACCAACGCCGAAACCGCGGCTGCGGGCGTATCGGCGCCGATCGCGATCGTCGTTCGGCTGTTCGCGCCGGTCGTGAGCTCGGTCCGTGCCCTCGTCCGCGTGATCCTGCGTCTCTTCGGGGTGCAGGCCGATCCGGACAGCCAGATCCTCGCCATCCGCGAAGAGATCGAGGGCGCGCTGAACCTCGGTCACTCCGAGGGCGTGGTCGAGAAGGAGGACCGCGACCGAATCCTCGGCGCGCTGGACCTGGCCGAGCGGACGGTGGAAGAGATCATGCTCCACCGCTCGAAGATCCAGATGCTGAACGCGGATGACCCGCCGGCCCAGTTGCTGGGCGAATGCCTCGACAGCCCGCATACCCGCCTGCCCGTCTATCGCGACAGCCACGAGAACATCATAGGCGTGATCCACGCCAAGGACCTGCTCCGCGCGATCTACGCCCGCCGCACCGCAGCCGCGGCGGGTGAAGAGCTTGCCGATTTCGACATCGCCGACGTGGCGATGCCCCCGTATTTCGTCCCCGAGGTCACGACCCTCGACGACCAGATGCGCGAATTCCTGCGCCGTCACACGCATTTCGCACTGGTGGTGGACGAGTACGGCGTGCTGCAGGGCCTGATCACGCTCGAGGACATCCTCGAAGAGATCGTGGGCGAGATCACCGACGAGTTCGACCTCGACGAAGAGGCACCCTATCGCCGCACCGACTCGGGCGACTGGATCGTGGATGGCGGCATGACCATCCGCGACCTGAACCGCGCCGCCGATTGGCAACTTCCCGACGAAGAGGCGATCACGATCGCCGGCCTGGTGATCCACGAGGCGCAGACGATCCCCACCCAGGGGCAGGTCTTCAGCTTCCACGGCTTCCGGTTCGAAGTCATGCAGCGCGTCGACAATCGCATCACGCGGCTGCGCATCCGGCCCCTGTGACCGCCGGGGCGCGCCACCCTTTTCTGCACGCGCCCGACCCCATCGCCTTCGCGCATCGCGGCCATGCCGACGGGGTCGCCGAGAACTCGGCCGAGGCGATCGACGCCGCCGTCTCGCTCGGGTTCCGGTATGTCGAGACGGACGTGCAGGCGACGCGCGATGGTGTCGCCGTACTGTTCCATGACACCGGGACCGACCGCCTGTTGGGCGAGCCGGGGCGGATCGCCGACCACGACTGGGCCGAGCTGCGCGACCGGCGGCTGATCGGCGGCGGACGGATCGCGCGGCTCGACGCGGTCCTGTCCGATCACCCGGAGCTGAGGCTGAACATCGACGCCAAGACCGACGACGTCGTGCAGCCGATGGGCGACGCCATCGCAGGCGCGCTCGACCGGGTCTGTGCGGCCTCGTTCGACGCCAAGCGCACCCGGCTGCTGCGGGACAGGTTCGGGGATCGGCTCTGCTGGTCGCCGGCCATGGCCGGAGTCGCCCGCATCTGGGCGAGCGGTTGGAGCCTTCCGGTCGGAGGGCATGCAGCGCCCTGCCTGCAGGTTCCGATGACCTGGCGCGGCATCCCCGTCGTCACTCCGCGGTTCCTCGGCGCGGCGCATGAGCGCGGGGCGGCGGTGCATGTGTGGACGGTGGACGAGCCCGATCACATGCACGCGCTGCTGGACCTGGGGGTGGACGGGCTGATGACAGACCGCGCGCCCGCCCTCAAACACGTGATGACCTCCCGCGGATTTCGGTCCGCTTTCGCTGGCTGACGAGCGGACGTCGCCGCGCGCCGCATTATGTCGGAGGCAGACTGACAAGAGGATCCCATGCCCCTATTCCATGCGCCCCAGGGCGATCTGACCCGCTTCATCGCACGCGATCCCTACCGCGCCGTCTCGCGCATTGCCGACCGCCTTGGAGCCGACGCTTTTCGTGGCAAGCTTATGCTGGGCGACACGGTGTTCCTGACCGGACACGAGAAAGCACGACTCTTCTACAGCGACGAACTGATGCGTCAGGGCGCGGCGCCGTGGTTCGTCAAGCAGACGCTGTTCGGCCGTGGCGGCGTGCAGAGCCTCGACGGCGACGAACATCACCGCCGGAAGGCGCTGCATCTGCGGCTGATGACGCGGGATGTGCCGGACCAACTGGCCGATGCCTTCCGTGACGAGCTCGCTCGGCTGGCCGACTCCCGCCCCGGTCGAATCGTCGTCCAGGACGAGATGGCCCGCATCCTGACCCGCGTCGCCTGCAAATGGGCGGGCGTGCCGGGCAGTCACCCCGAAACCCATGCCGGGATGCTCTCGGACCTGTTCGAGCATGCGGCACCCATCCACATGTCCTTCATGAGGGGCGTTACCGCGCGGCGGAAGGCCAACGCCTGGGCCGGTGATCTGATTGCGAGCGCGCGCACCGGAAATCTCCGCCCGACCCGCGGCTCGGCGCTGGACGAGATAGCGAATTACCGCACCGTCGATGGCGTGCCCCTGAGCCGCGAGGTCGGGGCGGTCGAGCTGCTGAACGTGATCCGGCCTGTCGTCGCCGTCTCGGCGTTCCTGACCTTCACCGCCCACGCGCTGGCCACGCATGAGCGCGCCCGCGCCGCGGCCGAGGACGCGCCCGACACCCTGGTTCAGGAGGTGCGGCGCACCGCACCGTTCTTCCCGATGCTCGCCGCCCGCACGGTCCGCGACATCGAGATCGAGGGCGATCCCGTCGCGGCCGGCACCCGCGTGGTTCTCGACATCTACGGGACCAACCGGGACGCGCGCGTCTGGGATGACCCCTTCATGTTCCGCCCCAGCCGCTTCCAGAACCGCGAGGTCGGCCCCTACGATCTGATCCCCCAAGGCGGCGGCGATCATGCGAGCGGCCACCGCTGCCCCGGCGAATGGATCACCATCGCGCTGATGCGCGCCTTCACGGACTGGACCACGCGGATCGACTACAAGCGCCCGCGGCAGGACCTGGATCTCGAGATGGGCACCCTCCCGGCACTGCCGTCCAGCCGGATGATCTGGACCGACCTGCGCCCGGCCTAAAGCCCGTAGATCGCGCCGAACTTGGCCTCGAGATACTCCAGCAGCGGCGCCTCGCTCGGCGCTTCGCCGGTCGCGCGTTCGATCAGGTCGCGCGGCCGGTAGAGCCCGCCATGCACCTGCACCCGGTCGCGCAGCCAATCCGTCGCCGGACGCGGATCGCCGGCGGCGAGCGCTGCGTCGAGGTCGGGCAGATCGCGCCGCAGGGCAGCGTAAAGGCAGCCGGCATAGACGTTGCCCAAGCTGTAGGTCGGGAAGTAACCGAAGAGCCCGACGGACCAGTGCACGTCCTGCAGGCAGCCCTCGGAGGCGCGGCTGGGGCGATAGCCGAAATCGGCCTTGAACCGGTCGTTCCACGCCTCGTCCAGATCGGCGGGATCGAGCGTGCCGCCGATCAGCTGCCGCTCGAGGTCGAAGCGCAGAAGGACGTGGAGGTTGTACTGCACCTCGTCCGCCTCTGTGCGGATATAGCCCTTGTGAAGCCGGTTCACGGTGCCGAAGAACGCGTCCGGGTCCATCCCCGGATCGCCGAAGGTGTCGGTCATCTGGCCGTGCAGCCAGCCGGTGAAGGCGCGCGAGCGGCCGAGCTGGTTCTCGTAGAGACGCGACTGGCTTTCATGCACTCCCATGGACACGCCCTGCCCCAGCGGCGTGAAGAGGTAAGCGTCATCGATATTCTGCTCGTAGGTCGCGTGGCCGACCTCGTGGATCGTGGAATAGAGGCAGTTGAACGGGTCGGTGGGATCGGTGCGGGTGGTGATCCGCACATCCATGCCGCTGCCCGAGCTGAACGGATGCACCGCCCGGTCGATCCGCCCGCGGTTGAAGTCATAGCCGAAGGCAGCGGCGAGCTTCTCTGACAGCATGAGCTGCGCGTCGGGCGGGAACGTGCCGTCAAGCCGCGTGGGCTGGCGGTCGGCGCCGAGGCAGGCGTCGCGCAGCGCGATCAGGCGCGGGCGCAGGGCGCCGAACATGGCCGACAGGGTGTCGGCCGTCGCGCCCGGTTCGTAATCGTCGAGAAGCGCGTCGTAGGGGGCACCGCCATTGGCCAGCGCCGCGGCTTCTTCGCGTTTGAGCGCGACGATCTCGGCCAGCACGGGTGCGAAGGCGGCAAAATCGTCCGCCGCCCGCGCCGCAGCCCACTTGCCTTGCGCGACCGAGGTCGTCCGCGCCAGCGCGCTCGCCAGCCGCGCGGGAACGCGGGCCGTCCGCTCGAAGCTGCGGCGGATGTGGCGCAGGTTGGCCTCGGCCACGGGGTCGGTCGGCTCGGCGGCCGCCAGCCAGTCGCCGATCCGCGGGTCGATGCGGCGGGCGTGGAGGATGCCTTCGAGCACCCCCATCTCTTCCCCGCGCTGCTCGGCAGCACCCCGGGGCATGACCGTCTCCTGGTCCCAGCCGAGCCGTCCCGCAACCTGCGACAGGGCCTCGGTCTCGCGCTGGAAGGCCATCAGATCGTCATAGGCACTCATGCGGTCCTCACGGATTGCTGGGCGGGATAGGCGTTCTGGTGACGCGCGCGGATGATGAAGACCCACAGCGCCACGGCGCCAAGCTGGTGCAGGATCGCCAGGTACCACGGCGAGGAGTGCATCACCGTGACGATCCCGAGGATGATCTGCAGCACCAGCATCGCGATCACCGCGTGCCACGTCGCGCGGGTCTTGCGCAGCGACGATTTGCGCGCGCGCAGGAAGAACACGAGGCCCACCACGAACAGCAGATAGCCTGTCATCCGGTGCATGAACTGCACCGTCGCGTCGTTCTCGAAGAAGTTGCGCCACACGGGTTCGATCCCGAAGGCGTCGGGCGGGAAGAAGCCGCCTGCCATCAGCGGCCAGTCGATGTAGTTGCGGCCTGCGTCGATCCCCGCGACCAGCGCGCCGAGGATGATCTGCAGGAAGGTCAGCGCCAGCAGCCAGCTGGCAAAGCGTGTCAGCACTGGCTCGCGGGCGCGGCGGGCCTGGATCAGCTCGGCCTCGCTCCGCGAGAGGTTCGACGCATACCACGCGATCAGGCCGAGGATCACGAAGGCCAGCCCCAGATGCGTCGCCAGCCGGTAGGAGGCGACGTCGAGGCGGTCTCCGCCCAGCCCCGATGCGACCATCCACCAGCCGATCGCCCCTTGCAGACCGCCCAGGGCGCCCAGAAGGATCAGGCGGCCGGTCCAGCCCGGCGGAATCTTCCGCGTGACGAGGAAGCCGACGAAACCCAGGGCCCAGACGAGGCCGACCACGCGGCCAAGCTGCCGGTGGCCCCACTCCCACCAGTAGATCGACTTGAACTCGCTTAGCGTCATCTGATTGTTCTGCAACTGGAATTCGGGGATCTGCTGGTAGGCTTCGAACTCGGCCTGCCAGTCGGCCTCGTTCAGGGGGGGAATCGCGCCCGTCACGGGGGCCCATTCGGTGATCGACAGCCCAGAGTCGGTCAAACGCGTCAGTCCCCCGACGAAGATCATCGCCACGACCAGAGCGAACAGCACCCAGAGCCACGCCCGCACCGCCTTTCGCGCACCGCGGGGGCGGGCGTCGATCATGCCGCCCCTTGGCGTCGCGCGGGTGGAGTCTTCGCTGCCGACATCCTCGAAGATCGAACGTTTCTGGGCCATGAAAGCTCCTGTCGTCGTGCCGCGCGGACGCTATGCCGCCCCGCCGTCAAAGTGAAGTCAGCCGTCCCGTCGCCGGACGAGTTGCCGCAGCGCCCCGTGCATGAGCTGCACATCGTTGCGCGTCAAAGGCATCCGGGACCAGAAGTTGCGAAAGGTCAGTTTCATGTGCCCGGCCTTTTCGGGCGGATGGAAGAAGCCGGAGTCCTCGAGCCGCTGCTCCCAATGCCGTGCGAACCGCTCGATGTCCTCGACAGGGGCGACGTCGGGTGCCTCGGCCTCCAGCGGTTCGACCGCGCCACGGCGCCATTCGTAGGACATCAGCAGCACACATTGGGCCAGGTTCAGCGAGGCGAACTCAGGGTTTACCGGCACCGTCACGATGGCCTGCGCGCGCGCCACGTCCTCATTGGCGAGGCCGGCGCGTTCACCGCCGAACAGGATGCCGACGCGGCGGCCCTGGGCGATCATCTCGCGCGCCGCGCGCATGGCGCCTTCGGGATCGTGGACGGGTTTCTCGAGGTCGCGGGGCCTGGCCGTCGTCGCGAACAGGTAGTCGCAACCTTCCGCCGCGCCCGCGATGTCGTCGGCCACCCGCGCGCCGTCCAGCACCCGCGTTGCGCCCGAGGCCATGGCGGTGGCCTTGGGGTTGGGCCAGCCGTCCCGCGGTGCGACGAGGCGCATGTCGGTCAGGCCGAAATTCAACATGGCGCGCGCGGCGGCGCCGATATTCTCGCCCAGTTGCGGGCGCACGAGGATGATAGAGGGCTGAGACGTCATGCCCGCTCCTTTAGTCCCGCCCCGGGGCATGGTCAAAGGCCGTTCTGCCCGCTAAGACGCGCGCCAGACCCTCGACGGAGCGCGACATGGCCGAAGACGACCTGCCCCAGATCTACCTCGTGACCCCGCCACAGATGGACGACGCGCTTCCCGAGGCGCTTGCCCGGCTGCTCGACGCGCACCCGGTGGCCTGCGTGCGCCTGGATCTCGCGACCCGCGACGAGGACACGCTGCTGCGCGCCTGCGACGCCTTCCGCGCCGTGACGGAAGAGCGCGACGTGGCGCTGGTCATCGCCGATCACTGGAAGCTCGCCGACCGCGCCGGGCTCGACGGGGTGCACCTCTCGGACGGGTCGCGGCAGGTGAAGAAGGCGCGCGCCGATCTGGGCGCGGAAGCGATCGTCGGCGCCTTCTGCGGCGCGTCCCGCCATGACGGGATGACGGCAGGCGAAATGGGGGCCGACTACGTCTCGTTCGGCCCGGTTGGCGGCCCCGATCTGGGGGACGAGCGTGCCGAGGACGAGCTGTTCCAGTGGTGGTCCGAGATGATCGAGGTGCCGGTCGTCGCCGAGGGCGGTCTGGCCGAGGCCGAGCTGGCCCGGCTGAAGACGTCCACCGACTTCGTGGCCTTCGGCGAGGAGCTCTGGCTCGCGCCGGACCCGGTCGAGCGTCTGACTGCTCTACGCGCCGCCCTTCGCTAGGGCCGGTTTCGCCGCCTCGAAGCCCCCGCGCACGGCAGCCTCGGCCGCCCGGGCGAGGGATTTGCGATCCGGCGTGTCCGCCACGCGGATCGGCGCGTGGCGGATCACCTCGACGGATCCGTGTCGCCGCGTGGCAAGGATCTTCACGAGGTTCACCCCGAATTCCATGTCGCCCCACCAGCCGTAGTAGCGCGGCTCGGCGCCCTTTGGCGGGTGGTAGGCGACGGTGATCGGCTGAACTTCCATGTCGTCGGCCAGCGCGCCTGAATGGAACGCGTTGAACAGGGTGGTCTTGAAGGGCTCGACCCGGAGATTGTCCGTCGACGTCCCCTCGGGGAAGAACATCAGCCGGTGTCGCGCTGTCAGCCGCTCTTCGAAGACCCGCTGCTGCGCGGCCGCCTCACGCCGGTCGCGACGGATGAAGACCGTGCCGGTGACTTTCGCCAACAGGCCGATCCCCGGCCACTCCGCCACCTCGGCCTTCGAGACGAAGTAGAGCGGCTCGATCGCGTTCAGGACGAAGATGTCGAGCCAGGTCGAATGGTTCGCCACCATCGCACCCTGCCCTTCCATCCGTGGTCCGCGAACCCGCAGCGGCAGCCCCATGAGCCGAAGCGCGCCGCGGCAGACCACAACGGTGATCCAGGGGCTAACGGGTCGATTGACGCCCGCGAGCGGCCGTTCGACCAGTCGCACCAGCATGTGCAGCCCGAGCATCCCGGCGACCCACAACGCCAGCGGCACGCCGCGCGCCACCGCAAGGGCGTAGCCGCCGGGGCCGATACGGGGTGCCTCGGGCGGCACGTCCGAGTGCCACGTCACGGGCGGGGCCGGGTATAGATCGCGCGGGCGCGGTCGTTCAACTGTGCCGTGTCCATGACCATGCAGACGTCGGTCGTGTTGAACTGCCGGTCGATCCAGGCGCCCTGCCCGACGCACCCTCCGAGCCGCAGATACGCCTTGATGAGCGCCGGAACCTGCTTCATCGCCGCGGCGCGGTCGTATTCGCCTTCGGCGAGGCGGACCAGCGGCACCGCCTCGGGCGGGCGGGCGGTCACGCGCAGCGCGGGCGGTGCCAGATGGCGATGCCCGAGGATCGACAGCGGCGCGGCAAGAGCGTCGGGATCTGTTCCGTGGAACGAGGCGACCCCGAAAAGGACGTCGATCCCCTCGGCCGTCACGTAATCCGCCAGACCGGCCCATATGTGATACATGGCCGCCCCGCCGCGATAGTCGGGATGCAGGCAGGAGCGCCCCAGTTCCAGCAGCCGCCGCCCCGAGCGACGCAGCGGGGCCAGGTCGTACTCGGCCTCGGAATAGAACCGCCCTGCCTTGGCAGCGCCGGACTCGGTCATCAATCGGTAGACGCCTATCACGCGGTCCCCCTCGGGTCGGGCAAGGTCGCGCAGGATCAGGTGACGGCACACGGGGTCGAAGGTATCGCGTTCGAGGCACGCCGTGTGATCCACGCCGCTTCCGCCGCCGCCCAGTTCGGCAACGAAGACGCGATACCGCAGCGCTTGCGCGGCCTCGATGTCGGCCTCGCTTTCCGCGAAGCGCAGGTCGAATATGGGTTCTGTCATCAACGAAACGGATCCCGGCACGGCTCGCCGTCCGCTCATAGGCTGTCGCGAAAGGATGGGCAACACGCCGGGGAAAGGCGATATTGTCCCCTTCGTGCGGTGCGCTTAACCAATTGTTAAAGCTTCGCGCACAGGTTCCGCGGTATTAGAAAATTGGAACGAGTTCGACTCGGGAGCCATCGATGACCACCTTCCCCGCGTCGCGAAACATGACCGTGATCTTGCCGCCGATATTGGATTGCACCTGTCCGTCGCCCCAGTCAGGACGGTCGGGGTGGCGCACGATCATGCCCGGTTCGAGCAGTGCATTCATGTCCGACATGGGCGAACTCCTTCCTGCGGATAAGGTATTATGACAATGGTTCCTGCTGAAATGAATGCCTTGCTCGGGTCGCGGATCTGCCACGACCTGATCAGCCCTCTCGGGGCGATCTGCAACGGCGTCGAACTGGTCGAGATGATGGGATCGGCCGGTAGCGCCGAGATCGCGCTGCTGTCGGACAGTGCCGCCGCCGCGAATGCCCGGATCCGGCTGTTCCGCATCGCGTTCGGAATGGCGGCGCCCGGTCAGAAGATCGGCTGGGGAGAGCTTGGCAGCGTGGTCGACACGCTCTCGGCCGGCCGGATGAAGATCGACTGGGCGCCCGCTTCCGATCTCGATCGGGTCGAGGCGAAGCTGGGCGTTCTGCTGGTTCTCTGTGCCGAGACTCTGATCCCCTTCGGCGGCACGGTGCGCGTCGAGATGGGCCCGCGAATCACGCTCGAGATCGCGGCCGAGCGGATGCGCGATGCGCCCGAGTTGCTGCAGCAGTTGATCGACGACACCGCCGAGCTGCCCGCCCCGTCCGAGCTGCACTTCCCGCTCGCCCGCGTTGCCGCGGCCGAGCTCGGACGGCGCATCGACCTGAACGTGGCCGAGGGGCAGCTGAGGATCACCGCCTAGGTACGGATCGTGCCTTTGCCCCGCACCTTGTACTTGAACGAGGTCAGCTGACGCGACCCGACGGGCCCCCTGGCATGGAGCCGGCCCGTCGCGATGCCAATCTCGGCACCCATACCGAACTCGCCCCCGTCGGCAAACTGGGTCGAGGCGTTGACCATGACGATGGCGCTGTCGACCTCGTTCAGGAATCGCTCGGCCGTCGCGTCGTCTGCGGTGATGATGCAATCGGTGTGGTTCGAGCCGTATTGGCGGATATGTCCGATTGCTCCGTCGATATCGGGCACGGTACGAGCGGCGATGATCATGTCGAGATACTCGCGGCCCCAATCGTCCTCGGCTGCAGCGACGGTGCCTTCGATGCCGGCGAGCTTGCCGCCGACGCGGACCTCCACGCCCTTCTCGATCAGCGCGCGGATCAGGCCTTGCCCGATCGTGTCGGCGACATCCTCGTGGATCAGCAGGCATTCGGCCGCGCCGCAGATGCCGGTGCGCCGGGTCTTGGCGTTCAGCACGATCTTCAGCGCGACCTCGGGGTCGGCGTCCTTGTCGATGTAGATGTGCACGATGCCCTCGAGGTGGGCAAAGACCGGCACACGCGCCTCGCGCTGGACGAGGCCGACGAGCCCCTTGCCGCCACGCGGCACGATCACGTCGATCGTGTCGGTCATCTGCAGCATCTCGGTCACGGCGGCGCGGTCGCGGGTCGGCACGCGCTGGACCGAGTGCTCGGGCAGACCCGCCTTCGCCAGCCCCTCGACGAGGCAGGAATGGATGACGCCGGAAGAATGGAAGCTCTCGGAGCCGCCGCGCAGGATCACGGCATTGCCCGACTTCAGGCAAAGGGCGCCAGCGTCGGCCGTCACGTTGGGGCGGCTTTCATAGATGACGCCCACCACGCCGAGGGGTGTGCGGACCTGCTCGAACTTGAGGCCGTTGGGCTGTTCCCAGGTCTCGATGACCTCGCCGATGGGGTCGTCCTGTGCCGCGACGGCGCGCAGCGAGTCCGCGATCGCGGTGATCCGGCCGGCATCCAGCTCCAGCCGGTCCAGCATGGCAGGCGTCACGCCCTTCTCGCGCGCGAAGTCCATGTCCTTGGCATTCGCGGCCAGCAACTCGTCGGTGCGGGCGACCAGCGCTTCGGCCGCGGCTTCGAGCGCAGCACGCTTCGCTTCGGGTTTCGCGATCGCGAGTTCGCTTGCGGCGGCGCGGGCGCGGCGGCCGATCTCGGCCATCGTCGCGGCGATGTTCGTGTCGTCCTTCATAGAGCCCTCCAGGTCTCGGTTCGGCAATCACATAGGGTCGATGGGGTCAAAGTGCCATGTCGTCCCGGTGGATCAGGGACGCGCGGCCGGGATATCCGAGGATCTCGGGGATCTCTTCGCTGCGCCGACCGGCGATCAACCGCGTCTCGTCCGAGGTGTAGCGAGTCAGCCCCATCCCGAGGATACGCCCCTTCGGCCCGGTGATCGACACCGCATCGCCGCGGCCGAACCGACCCATCACCTTCGCCACGCCTGCGGGAAGAAGCGAGCGGCCGTGGGCCAGCGCGTTGGCGGCGCCCTCGTCGATTTCGAGCACGCCCTGCGGCTTCATCGCCAGGATCCAGGCCTTGCGCGCCGTCTTGGGATCGAGGCGCGGCAGGAACCACGACGCGCGCGCTCCGTCCCGCAGAGCGGCAAGCGGATTGTCCACGCCGCCATTGGTGATGCACAGCGCACAGCCCGACGCCGTCGCGGTCCGCGCGGCCAGGACCTTCGTGCGCATCCCGCCCTTGGACAGGCCCGAAACCGGGTCGCCTGCCATCGCGTCGATCTCGCTCGTGATGTCCGCGATCTCTGGCAGGTGTCGTGCGGTCGGATCGCTGTGCGGATTGGCGGTGTAGAGGCCGTCGACATCCGACAGAAGGATCAGCTGGTCGGCGCCCACGGTCACGGCGATCTGCGCGGCGAGGCGGTCGTTGTCGCCGAACCGGATTTCGTCCGTGGCGACGGTATCGTTCTCGTTTACGATCGGGACCGCGCCGAGCGACAGCAGGGTCGAGAGAGTCGAGCGGGCGTTGAGGTAGCGCCGGCGGTCGACCGTATTCTCGAGCGTCAGCAGGATCTGCGCGGCGCTGAGGCCATAGGGCGACAGCGCTTCGTCATATGCGCGGGCAAGGCTGATCTGACCCGCCGCCGCCGCGGCCTGAGCCTGCTCGACCGGCAGAACACCGGCGGGCAGCTTCAGGCGCCCGCGACCAAGCGCGACGGATCCGGATGAAACCAGCACCACTTCGATCCCCGCCTTGCGCAACGCCGCGACGTCCGCGCAGACGCTTTCCAGCCAGGCTCTGCGCAAGTTGCCGGTCTCGCGGTCCACCAGGAGCGCCGAGCCGATCTTGACGACGATGCGCCGCGCGGTGAAAGGGGTCAGGGTTGCCATGTATCAGTGTCCTTTGTGATCTTCTGGCGCACGCGCTCGTCCGAAATCTGGGCGCGCAGTGCGCGCAGCACCTCTGTCACGCCCTCGC
Organism: Palleronia marisminoris; assembly: GCF_900172315.1. Taxonomy (GTDB): domain Bacteria; phylum Pseudomonadota; class Alphaproteobacteria; order Rhodobacterales; family Rhodobacteraceae; genus Palleronia; species Palleronia marisminoris. The sequence continues at coordinate 5,160 of NZ_FWFV01000001.1, read as the reverse complement.
CGCTGACGCCCGACATCAGCATGACCGGGCCCGCGGCTTCTTCGAGCGTTTCCTTCAGGAAGGCGCGTTCCTCCTGGTCGAGCGCATCGATCTTGTTCAGCACGGTCACCCGCGGCTTCTCTGCCAGGGCGCCGCCATAAGCTTCTAGCTCTCCGATCACCGTCTGCCAGTCCCGCACCGGATCCCCGGACGTACCGTCAACGAGGTGCAGCAGGACGGCACAGCGCTCGACATGCCCGAGGAACCGGTCGCCGATCCCCTTGCCCTCATGCGCCCCCTCGATGAGGCCGGGAATGTCGGCGATGAGAAACTCGGCCCCGTCGACGCCTACAACGCCGAGATTGGGATGGAGCGTCGTGAACGGATAGTCGGCGATCTTCGGTCGCGCGTTCGATGTCGCGGCGAGGAACGTGGACTTTCCGGCGTTCGGCAGGCCCAGAAGGCCGGCATCGGCGATCAGCTTGAGCCGCAGCCAGATCGTCCGCTCGACGCCCGGCTGGCCCGGATTGGCGCGGCGGGGCGCCTGGTTGGTCGAGGACTTGAAGCGCAGGTTGCCCCAGCCGCCATTGCCGCCCTCGGCCAGCAGGACGCGCTGGCCCAGCTCGGCCAGGTCGGCGATCACCGTCTCTTCGTCCTCGTCGAGGATTTCGGTGCCGACGGGGACGCGAAGCACGATGTCGTCGCCCGATGCCCCGGTGCGCTGGCTGCCCATGCCGTGCTGGCCGTTCTGGGCAAAGAAGTGCTGCTGGTAGCGGAAGTCGATCAGGGTGTTCAGCCCCTCGACGGCCTCGATCACAACGTCGCCGCCCCTGCCGCCATCGCCGCCATCGGGGCCGCCGTATTCCATGAACTTCTCGCGCCGGAACGCGATGGCACCGCCACCCCCGGACCCGGAGCGGATATAGACTTTGGCGAGATCCAAGAATTTCATGTCGTCGCCCTACCCTGTTGCTCGGTTCGTCTCAAGCGGCGCCAGTCGGCCCGCGTCATCTCGTATAGTGCTGTGTCTGCGTCCTGCCCCAGCGCACGGAATCTTCGGCGGGTCGTGCCGACGGGGCGAAAGCCCAGGCTGCGGATCAGCCGTTCAGACCTGTGGTTTCCGACCATGTGGCTGACCGAGAGCTGTTTGCGCGTCGGATCGGCGAAGGCCGCGTCGCGCGCCGCTTCGGCCGCTTCACGGCCGTAGCCCCGTCCCCAGACTGGCCGTGCCAGCCAGTAACCAAGTTCGTCCTGCGCAGAGATCACGCCGCACAGTCCATCCGCATCGCAGATCGCCCAAGCCCGCCGGGGCTCGGCCGCGCTCGAAGTAAGAAATGCCTCGGCGTCGCCGTGATCGTAGGGGAACGGAACCACCGCCAGCCATTTGGCGACGTCGTAGTTGCCGACGCCTGCGACGATCGCCTCGGCGTCGTCGTGGTAGAGCGGCCGCAGCACCAGCCGCGCTGTCGTCAGATAGGCAATGTCCCGCATCGGGGTCCTCGAACGCAAAAGGGGACCGGCGATCGCCGATCCCCCTTCGAAGAGTGCATGAAGCGCGCCTTATTCGGCGGCTTCGGCCTCGGGCAGAACCGAAACGAAGGTCCGGCCCTTCAGGCCCTTGTGGAACGTCACCTTGCCGCCGGTCGTCGCGAAGATCGTGTGATCGCGGCCAAGGCCCACACCCTCGCCCGGCCACCACTTCGTGCCGCGCTGACGGATCAGGATGTTGCCCGGGATGACGGCTTCGCCACCGAATTTCTTGACGCCAAGACGGCGTCCGGCGGAGTCGCGACCGTTGCGGCTGGAACCGCCTGCCTTTTTGTGTGCCATAAGTCGGTCTCCCTCTTACTTGCTCTTGGCTTCGTCGACCCAACCTGCCAGCTTGCCGCCGGCGCCGAGTTGATCTGCCATATATTCGATTTCGGCCTCGTTCCAAGCCGCGATCTGGTCGAAGTGATAGACGCCCGCGTCGTTCATCTTCGTCTGCATCGCCGGTCCGACACCGTTCAGTTCGGTCAGCTTGTCGGCCTCGCCGCCACGCGGCTCGGTCAGCAGGTTGCCGGGCTTCGACGTCGCGCCACCTTCGGCGGCGTCGGTCTTGGCGGCGACCTTCTCCTTCGCTTCGCCCGAGGCGACGCGCTTCTTCATCTCGGCCTTGCCGGAGCGGTTCTTGGCGTAGTCGCCCTTGTCCGCCTGCACGCCGGTCCACCCGGCGATGCCGGCGCCGATGGCTTCCTTCACACCCGAATCGGCCGCGCCGGATTCGAGGATGTCGGTGATGCGCAGCAGGGTCAGGTGCTGGCGGTGGCCCTTCGTGCGCTTCGAGCCGTGCTTACGGCGACGCTTGACGAAGTGGATGACCTTCTCGCCCTTGATCTGCTCGATCACTTCGGCCTGCACGCCCGCGCCGTCGACGAGGGGGGTGCCGATCGTGGAGCCGACCATGAGGATATCGTTGAACTGGATTTTCTCGCCTGCATCGGCAGCGAGTTTCTCGACACGCAGAACGTCGCCCGACTGGACGCGATACTGCTTGCCGCCGGTCTTGAGGACCGCAAACATGGGCTCTTCCTTCTTGTCCCGCATCCTGTGGCCCATCTCCGCGCGTGGCGGTCGACGTGTTTTGGGGTGTGACCCCGCCTCGGACAGCGCGCCCCGTTCGGGGCGTATTGCAATGAACCCGCAGCGGATGGCTCCGCCCGGGTGCGCGGTGTATGTCGATGTGGCGCCCGCCTGTCAAGGCCCGGCGCGGCTACAAGTCCTGCCCGCGCATGAACCGCGCCGCCGCCCGCCCGAGTTCGTAAGAGATTCCATCGTAGAGTTCATCGAAGGCCGCGAAGATGGCGGTGTTCAGGTCCTGCCCCGCTCGACTTTCGCTTATCTCGAGATACCGGGACAGCGCCTCGTCATCGACCGGAGCGTAGGCGAGCGTCAGATAGCCGTCGAGCCACGCCTCGGTATCGGCGCGCACCTGCGGCTCGGAAGCATAGACGTCGGCGATCACCTGATCCTCGCTCAGCGGACCGACCGGAGCTTCCTCGTCCAGCAGCCCGCGATAGAAGGCGTAGTTCGAGTTCAACGCCCCCGTCACGTTCTGCTCGACGAGGTCATTGGCGGCGATGAACGCGTCGATAAGATCGCGTCGTGCCTGGGGCGCATCCCGTGCCGACTCTTCGGTCGCCGCTTCCACCGCTTCGTCGATCATTGCCCGGCGTGCCGCGATCTCGAGTTCGACCAGGCGCTGCCCGGTCTCGGATTCGAAGAACTCCACCAGAACCGGTATCGAACCCGCCTGGACCGCGTCGTCGAACCGGGCGCGCACGGCTTCGAGCATCTCGGAGCGGTCGTAGATGTCCCGAACCGCCTCGTCCCAGAGCAGCCCGCCGCTGCCAGGGAACAGGTCGGCTTCCAGGTCGTCCCCGGCCGCAATTCCCTCCTCGCGCATCACGTCGACCACGTCGTCCAGGCGCAACGCATCGAACAGGCGGTCAGTGTCCTCCGCGGCAAGCGAGACGGAGGTGCCCAGCCAGGCTGCGACGAGGATGGCGGCGGGGATGCGGGACATTGCGAGCCTTTCGAGCGAGCGGGATGGTCCGCTCACATATCATGCCACGGGCGGTGACCAAGGCCTCAAAATCTGTGCAACGTCCCCTTGCGCCCCATGGCGCAGATGGTTAGACCCCCGCCAGACCGCGGAGAGGTGCCGGAGTGGTCGAACGGGGCGGTCTCGAAAACCGTTGAGGATGCAAGTCCTCCCAGGGTTCGAATCCCTGTCTCTCCGCCATCATTTTCGTTGAGCAGCAACAAATTAATATATTAATTTGAATGATTTATACTGTCAAACGGGCATCTGGTCGGCTGTAGACAGTGCTTGCGTTACCAATTCTGCTACCCGAAGCGCTACCCATCAGCCGAAGTTTTTTCGCCTCGTCCGATGCGGGATGCCGCTTGGATGATCGTTTCCACGGTCGCGCATTTACAACGTGTGTTCAAATCCTACCACCCCAGCCAGGTTTCTCGTAAGGCATTGATGTGAAACGATAGCCTTGGCGCATCAAGGAACCGGATTCGCAGTGCGACACAAGGGTGTGTGACATCCCTGTGTCACAAGCAGGTTCTCGATCGTCTTTCGGCTCCGATGAGGAGACGACGATGGGACAGGTCACTCATGTCAGCCGCCGCGGGGCGGTTTACGTCTGGCGTAGGCGGTGTCCGGCTAGATCAGCGCTTCAATCCACAGGAACATTGCAGGTCAGTCTGCGGACGCGGGAGTTGTCCACAGCCCGGCGCGTCGCCGCTCTTGTCTCGAATGCCCCGAGCGGATGTATGAGGGCATGAAGACGCAAACCATCACGAAAGACGACGTTCGCGCCTACTTGGAAGCCGTCGTCGCAGAAGAACTGCAGCGCATCGTGGGCGAGCGGTGGGACGAAAGTTCCGCCGTCTCGCCTGCCGAATGGCGCAGGCGCTGGATGACGGATCGTGCAGAAGCCTGCGCCCTGAGGCTACTGGCACAACGTGGCCAGGCCGCCGATCTCATGCCCGAAGATATGGACGTGCTTCGCGAACAAGGATTTCGCCCGGACGAGATGAGAGAGTTAAAATAAGCGCAGTGGTGACTCCCGGATGAGCTTGTTGTGAGGGTTAGGCGGCGGCCGCGTAGGTCCACGGCATAAAGTCATCGATGTCCCTGTCGAGATGGCCGTTGGCGAGCTTGGTGAGGAGGTCGCGCAGGTAGGCATAGGGCTCGACACCGTTCATCTTGCAGGTGCCGATCAGGCTGGCGAAGCGCCCATGTCATCGTAAACGATGAACAGCGGGTTGCGGCGATTCATCTCTGGGCTGCGGATGGCGTTTGACGAGGTTGGAGTCCATGTGTCCATGTCGACCCAGCCATCGTCGAGGAAGAGCCGGAATCCGTCCTGACGGCGGAGCATTTAGGCGAGCGCTCTGCCAGATTCGGATTGAACCGCCCCGGGTTGCCGGGAGAGCAAGACTCTCGAAGGATTGCTCTATGGACAAGAAGAACACGACGAGCCCGTACCCGGCCGAGTTCCGCGAGCGGGCTGTGCAGATGGTTGCGGACCATCTCGATGGCTACAGCACTTTGACGGCGGCGGTGCGCGACATTGCCCGGAAGCTTGGCTGCTCCCCGGATAGCTTGCGGGTCTGGTACAAGAA
>NZ_FWFV01000019.1 GCF_900172315.1 Palleronia marisminoris | reverse complement strand
ATCGATGACAGATCCGGGCTGGTGAAGCGGGGTGATCGTGATATCGTCTTCCAAGGCGTATCGCTCCTTCGGGAGGTTCTGGCAGGCTTTGACACCCGCCACGATACGCCGCCTTCTCAGGCCCCATCACCCAAAATCTCGCATAGCTCCGTCCGGTCCGTGCCAGTGACAAAAAGCGCGAGCGGCGGGCGACACGACAACTACGGATTCGCGCTCTTGGCGCAACCGGGCGATTAGCAAAGGCGGCCAGCTATTAACTGCGAGCTCGCAGCTCATCACGTGCATCGGCCTACCCGCTCCGTCGTGCTCCCGGCGCCTCCGTCCCGGATGCTCGCAGTATACAACAGGTCCGCAGGAACCCAGCCGAACATTGGCACCGAGATCCTCGTACCAATTACAAGCGCCATCGAGAGCCTGAGCCGGGTCATCCGCAAGTCGATCAAGACGCGCGGCTCATTCCCGACCGAAGATGCCGCGACCAAGCTGATCTACCTTGCGATCCGCAGCTTCGAGAATGGCGGCAGGAACGTCCGGGAACGGATTGCTGCCCGCAATCAACTGGCTATCATGTTTGAGGATCGCTCTCCCGCATGACCGTATCTGCACCCGCATGGGCCGCCTCAGATACACAGAGTTCATGACACTCTTGGCACTGGACTTCCGGCCTCAACCGGCGCGCTCCTGCCCAATTGTCACGGCCTGTGGTGACGCGGCCGGCAAGATAACCCACATCCGCATCCCCTCGGGACCGGTTTCTACGGCGATCATGCGACCGCCAAGCATGCACGAGAGCATGGCGCTGGAACGCGCGCCGACACCGCGCACGTAGCCATCCGGCCCGATGCGCGGGCCGGTGGCGCTGCCGCAGCCCCTGCCGCCTTCGGGAAACCCGCCGCCATTGTCGCTGACGTCGATCACGACGAAGTCGCCTTCGGCCCCGAGCCTGAGGCGAATGACGGGATCTGCGTGAGCCGCGAGCGCAGCTTTGGCATTGTCCACGAGGTTCGCGATGATGGCACGCAGCGCCTGTGGCCCGCACCGCACGCGAAGGGTCTTTCTACCGGGTATGTCGAGGAAGATGCGAACCTTCCCGCTGCCCTGGTCGGCCAGCTCTTGTGCCACTTCGGCAGCGACGGCGGCCGCATCGGTCTCTGCCGGCTTGCGCTCGTCGGCGCGGTCGCGCAGCTGCGACTCGCAGATCGTCGTGCTGTGATCAACCGTTCGCAAAATGCGTTCGGCCCCACGGCGCGTCGCCGCATCCTTGCCGCCGCAAAGCGCTTCGGCCGTCAGCCGGATGTGGGTCAGCGCGTTCCTTAAGTCGTGCAGGATGTGATCCTGCGGCTCTTGGCGCATCATTGCTGCCTCCGTGCGTCGCTACGACGCCTGTCCGCCGCAGAATTGAAAATCCTCGGCGCGATGTGCGACCATGTCTCATCCGCTTGCATCGAGGACATTTTGTCCACGAAGGCAGGCTGCCCCGTGCGCCGCCCCAATGGTTCGGGCGACGCTCTGTAGCCAAAATCTTCAGGGGTTTTCGGATCACCGAAATCAAACCTCTTGGGATCCACCGACTCGGCGGGCACGCGGGCCGCCGATGCTGGACAGGCGACCACGCCGCCCTTGAATGCGCCGTTTTCGGCAAGACAAGCAAGCAGCCTCGCGCAGTCCTCCACCGTCGTCGTTGTCAACTCGCGCAGGGAGGGTACGCGCAGGCCCCGCGATATCGGCTGAAGCCGGGTATCGATGCCGACACGCGCCGGGCAAGCAGACGAAAGCAAAGAAGGCGCCAAAACATAAGCCGATTGAGGCACACACCGGGCGGCGGACAAAATGGCACGGTCGATCTCCGCTGCATACGGGCAGTCGGGACACGTCACGCCGGTTGCCGAGATCAGCCTGCCATGCGGCGGCATTGCGGCCAGCATCTCGCAGAGCGCGGCCGCGACGGATAGTGTCGTGCGCCGTTCGGCCTGTTCGCAATGGATCACCGCATCCAGTCGTTTAGCGACCGAGCGTATTACACTTGTCTCGGAAAGATCAGAGAGCAGCGTTACAAGGCCCTTGAAATCGTCTTCGTATCCGGTGCCGAACACGGTGACGGACAGGCCGCGCGCCAGAAGTTCCGCAATGACGGCACGACCCAGAGAAGTGCCTCGGCCGGTTACGAAGACCCTCACCCGCGCGTCAGCCCGCGCAGGCTCGGACATCGGCACGAGTCGGACCGAGAGCGGCGGAAACCGCGCACAGGTTCCCGCATCGACGGCGCTGCCACTCAAACGACCGCGGACGGGATCGGGACGGCCGGACAGGATCGCGCTTCGGTTTTCTTGGGCGCCTTCTCCGTGGTCGATCCTAGTGATGCAATGCCGCTGCGGATGCAGATTCTGGTGGCTCTCGATCCTGTGCCAGGGCATATCGACGCATCCTTTCCTTTAGACACCGACGGTTATGCACCGGCGGTTAACCGGATTATTCCGAATTCCGTGCCAGGTGGTGTCATATCCCGGCAGCCCCGCGGCCGAACGTGCAGACACATTGCCTGGGGAGGGAGCAGCCCTGCGTCCGCTGACAGCCAAGCTCGGCATCGCTGCATCAGGCGCCCACACTAGCTTTCCGAACGGACGCCGGCGTGGCGCCGACGCGGCTTCTGAACACGTCCGTCATGTGGCTTTGTGAGGAGAAGCCGCAACTATAGGCGACTTCGGCGATCGACAGACCCGTCGACCCAAGCAACGTCCGGGCGAGTAGAATCCTGCGCTCTAGGCCATACTGATACGGCGTCTTTCCGGTTGAGACCTTGAAGCATTGCCGAAAAACCGATTCAGGCAAGTTCACCAGCGCTGCGAGTTGTGCATTGGTGACTGCGGTTCCTGCCGCGCTATCGATGTACTCATCAATGTTTCTCAAGTCGCGCGGACATAGTCCATGACGAAAGCGGTCCCGGCCGGCACTCATGTCGGGGTCGGGTTGGCACAGTCCCGAGACGATTGCGTTGATGAAATTGTCAGTATGGGAAGGATCGAACACGTCGGGGCGGTCGGCGCTGGATAATATAGCATTGACCAGAGGCGAGATGAGGTGGGAGGTGAAATACGCTTCTGGAGAAGCATTCTTGACGAGACGGTCCTTGTGTTGGACGCTGAGGCTGGCGCTTAAACGATCCTTGGTCAGCATCAAGAAGTCGATTTGAGCTCGCGTCGAAATCTTCGCGGAGTATTCGGCCCCCGGCTCGATGATAAGAAGCTCCCCTGCCGTAACGGTCCGCGCACTCGTGCACTTGTCCTCGAACTCCGAATGCTTGACCACGTGTGGCGTACGAATGACCCCGATGAGCCAGCAGTCGAAGGATTTTCCTATATATTCGCCCGGCGGATAGTGGAATTGGACGAAACTTATGCCCGAATATTGGGGCACGATGCAATCTGTCGTCCTCAAAATGCCCCTGCTATCGGGCACGTCGAGCATCGCCTTGTAGACAAGCGGCTTTTCATGTTTGGGTTGAAGATCGCGCATCGTAATTAAGGGCTTCTCTAGGAAGCTGTTGCCGACGGCAGCGATTTTGAATGTGCCATGGTAGGGTAGGATGGGGAGGTCGCTAGTGAAACATGGGTTTTCAGGAAGCGAAGGTCCTTTAAAGGAGCGCGATTACTACCCCAGTCCTTCACGCTTAACGGCATTTCGGCGGAGGCTGGCCGTTCATGCGAAAAGACTCGAAGATTACGTCGCCAGCCCCCCGGGGGTTCTCCCATGACATCGGAGAACACTCGCGTCAGATGGCTCTGGTCGGCAAAGCCGCAGGACAACGAGATCTGTGAGATTGGCATGTTGGTTCGCAGTAGCTCGCAAGCGCGCGCGACGCGAAATTCGGCCAGCCACCTCCTTGGGGTCTTGCCGAACGTGACTTTGAATGCTTTGCTGAAATAGCTTCGGGAAAGACCGCAGGCATCGGCTAAATTCTGCAGCGTGAAATCCTCTTGCAGATGTACTGTAAGAAATTCGGTGGCCTTGGCCTCTTGCCGCGCGGACAGTCCGCCCTTGCGGCTCGGCGCCACGGTCAGCCCGCCATAGTGCTGTGTCAGATGTGCCAGAATGGCAAGCGCCAACGGCTTTAAGAACAGCAGGCTGGATTTGCACGGATACTCTAAGGCTGGCAGAAGCGCTAGTGCCAGTCCCTGTAACGAAGGGTCGTTAACGCCTTCGACGCAGCTCAGCACCGTAAACTCCGGTCCCCCAGAGAGTATCGAAAATTCGTTGAGCGCATCGCGACCAATCCAGAAAATTATAGTGTCTGATTCTTCCGTAATACCCACTTCGCACGGATATCTGAGGTCGCGGATCGAGACGCTTGCCTTGGGATACACTTCAGAGTTCGCTCCCGTTGGCGAAACGTGCGGTCCTTGCCCGGAAGTCTGCCCGAGTTCGACCAGAACCAGTACGCCGCTCTCTCCTCCCTCCACGACACGGTGCATTTGAGTGCGCATTTTTCCATCGATCCTTCCTACGGTCATGAAAGGTATATCGAGTTGCGACTCCAGCCCGAGGCGTCGCGACGTGGTGCAATTGTATGAAGTCAGGCCTTTTGGCATCGGTATTCTCAATCTTGCCATGAGTTCACAGATATCACTCTTTGGTGGTCCAGCGACTGAAGCGTGGCGACCTGCCACCGCAGCAATCGAATGCCGCCGTCTAGAAAGGTCACTGCAGATCGCGCGGCACAGCGTCCGATTGAATGTCGTCCACAATGTGTCAAGCCACGGAATCAATTTAGCCGGTGCCGACACGGAATGCGTTGCCATCCCTGCTGCGATGGCGTCGCTTTTGCGGATTCAATCGCAGTCGTCGCAATAGGCGTCTGCCTGACCGGCCACGACCTGCACGCTGCCTTCAAGGCCTGGCCGAGCAGCAGCTGACCCCGGTCCCTGGCAAGAGCGATACCGCCGATGTCTTCCGCTATGCTCTCAACCGCTGGGCCTCCTTCGCTCTTTCCTCGCGGCCGGGCTGCCATCGACGCGGATGATGTTGAATAGCCCCGTACAGCCTTTAGACCACGGAGGGGTAGTGGCGCTGAAAGAGCGACGTCATAGCCTCCACCAACACCAGCGCCTTATTGCGGTAGGGGCGCGGGTTGCTCGATCAGTCAGCGTGCCTCGGTGTTTGATCCCACGGTTGAAGATGTGATCTTTCGAGGAAATTTTTGGAAGCGCTATGGGACAAGTTCGTCACCAGAGCGCTACGACCACGCACCCCGTACGAGCTGGAATACCGCGATCGCAAGCTTCGCTCGCTGAGCTGAGCCGAGAGTTGGGATCAACCCAAGACGGTCGCCAAATGGCAAAAGCGGGTGACGGTCGATGAACTGAAAACCGGCTCGAAGGAGCTGCGCTCCACCTTCATGACCGAGGTGGAGGAAGCGATGGTTGTCGCGTTTCGGCGCCACACGCTCGTGCCTTGGATGACTGCCTCTATGCCCTTCAGCTCACGATCCCGCGCCTGTCGCGCTCGGCTTTGCATCGGTGCCTGCAGCGGCATCGCAGATCCCGCCTGCCTGACATTGAGGGAGGCAAGCCAAAACGGCAGGCGTTCAAGCGCTACCCGACCAATGCGCTTCGACATGGTCTGCGAGGCCAACGGGATTGAGCACCGGCTGACGAAGCCGAACCACCCGTGGACCCACGGGCAGGCAGAGCGAATGAACCGCACGACTAAAGATGCGAGGGTCAAGCGCTTCCACTATGACAACCACGATCTGCTGCGCACGCACCTCGGAGACCTCATGGCAGCCTGCAACTTCGGACGTCGGCTCAAGACCCTCGGCGGCCTCTCGCCCTGAGAATACACGTGCAAGATCCGGACCTCAAAGACAGAAAAGTTCATTCTAAACCCGATCCACCAATCTCCGGGACTGAACACTTGGTAACACGGATGGTGGCGCTGGCGATTGTGGAAAACGACCGGCTGGATGGACCGATCGCATCATGTGGCCGTCAGCCCCGACCAGATCATCAGTGCTCCGAAGACGATGAAGATGATGCCGGTCAACATGCGTCCGCGCCTTGCATGTTCTGGCCTATGAAGCAGTCGGACGAAGCGCCGGGCGCCGAGAGCGTAGGCACCGAGAATGACGAACTTCACCACCACAAACGTGAGAACCAGAAGCGTGAGGACAGCTGTCCCGCTGTCTGCTGGGAGGAACTGGGGAAACAGAGCGGCGAAGAACAGGACTGCCTTCGGATAGCTGATGCCCACGCCGAACGAGTGAAGCCAGAGCATCAACCCACTATGTGAACGCGTCGCCTCGGCTGCCTTGATCTTGGCGTTCGGCCGCCCGGGACCGAAAAAAGTCAATCCGAGCCAGATGATGTAGGACGCGCCCGCAAGGCGGAGGCCGAGAAAGGCCACAGGATGGGTTTCGAGCAGGGCGCCCAACCCCAAGACGGAGAGAGTGGCCAGCATGGCGATTGCGACTAGATCGCCGCTCAGCGCGCCCAGAGCGCGGCGCCACCCGTAGGCGATGGCATTGTTCACGATGAACAAGGTGGAAGGTCCAGGCGTCGCGGTTTGCGCTGCGCTGACGATCACAAAGGTGATATAGGAAGGAACTTCCATCGTCGCTCCGAGGCAAGATTATGATTGGGATCTAGACGGCCGAACGTTGCTTGTTCGCTTTTCACTCTCACCATCTGCGGGAAGACAGGGCTCCTCGGTCATCGATCCGGCAGCAGGGCGGCATTTCGGGGTGATGGCTCCGGTGTCGCGCGGGACACGGCTGGTGCGCGACGGAGGCGAAATGCCACGGGGTCAGTTCAGGCGCCGTATCCCGGCGAATTACCCGCCACGCCGGCCAGGGATCATGCCCCCTTGGCGGGCACGGGGGTATTGAGAAGCTGCTGCTCCCACAGATAGGCGATGGCGCTGCCGCCGAGATGGTTCCTGAGGGCGTCGTTCAGGGCGGTCGCCGTCTCGGCTCGAGCCCAGTCGCGCTGCCATTCCGATGCCAGCGCCAGCCAGGTCATCATGTTGATGCCGCCCGCGATCATGCGCTGGATGGCGACCTCGTGGGCCTCGACCGACGTGCCGCCTGACGCATCGGTGATTACTGTGACGTCCCAGCCTTCGCCGGCTGCCTGCAGCGCGGGCATCGCCACGCAGATCTCCGTCCACAGGCCGGCGATGATGAGTTGCGTGCGCCCCGTCGCCTTGACCGCCTCTACGACCTTGGGATCCTCCCAGGTGTTGATCGTGGTGCGGTCGATCACGTCCTGGCCGGGGAACACCTCGGTGACATGCGGGAAGATCACGCCGCCCCGGTCGGCAACGACGCTGGTCAGGATCGTGGGCACGCCGAACACCTTGGCGCACTTGGCCAGCGCGGTCGTGTTGTTCACCACCATGTGCGGGTCGTGGCTGTTCAGGTTGGCGAGTTGGTATGGCTGGTGATCGATCAGAACGAGGACCGAATCCTCGGGGCGGAGAAGCGAGTCGAGGCCGTTGCGGAAAGTCATGGTATTTTCCTTGCATCAGAGGGGGAGGCGAACTCTGCCGGCATAGGTAGCAAGTTCAACCGACCAGCGCGGCGCAGAAGCTGCCGTGCTGGTGCCAATCTTGCGGTTGCTTCGATCGGCGATTTGGCGCTCTGAGTAGGCGCAGGTCGCTCCCCATCTAGCCGAAACTGCGGACGGCTGAAGATGCGTCGCCGAAGGCGTCGGGCCGAGAGTACCATCGCCCCGGCCTGGCGCAGGGCATGGAGCGAGGTGATCCCGTTCTTTGCTTTCGATCCCGCGATCCGGAAGATCATCTACACGACGAACGCCATCGAGAGCCTGAACCGGGTCATCCGCAAGTCGATCAAGACGCGCGGCTCATTCCCGACTGAAGAGGCCGCAACCATGCTGATCTACCTTGCGTCCGCAGCTTCGAAAAAGGCGGCAGGAACGTTCGGGAATGGTTTGCCGCCCGCAATCAACTGGCTATCATGTTCGAGGATCGCTTCACCGCGTGACCGTATCTGAAACCCGCATGGGCCGCCCCAGATACACAGAGTTCATGACACTCCCGTCGGGCCCGGAAGCTTTGATAGCTGTGTAGCCACTGGACGTTCCCGCCAAGCCCGTTCGATACCCGCGACCGTACTCGCGGTTCAATTTTTGTAATGCAGACTGCGAAGGCAGCAAGATCGGCACCAGCACGTCAGCTTCGGCGACGCAATACGGAAGACCACGCGCTAATTTCCTACTTACACTTGAACACAACAAGGCTCCGAGTGATGAGCAATTTCCAACCCTACGTTCTTTCGCTGGCCGTCGGTCTCGGGATCGGCGTGATCTACGGCCTTCTGTCCGTCCGTTCTCCGGCGCCACCGATCATCGCGCTTTTAGGACTCCTAGGTATGCTTGCAGGCGAAGCTGGAGTTCAGTGGCTTAAGGGCCACGCAAACGTCGTTCAGTCGGTCCTGCACGAGAAGTCCTTCACGTTCTCCACGCGAGATGCCGGTCCGAAGAGTTCTGATATAGCGTAGAGGCCGTCGCATCGGAACTGCCGCAGCCTACGGAGCTGACGTGTCCGGCAAGCCCGAAGCTTCACGCTTGTGGAGCAGCCGGGCCCCTTCATACAACCGCAGGCATGAATAGCGTCTGGTGAGCGTCCGAACCAGGGCAGCAATGGCCATCGACTGCCGGGATGCCGAGGGCATTGCGCGTTTGCTCCACCTCGAGTGGTTCCGCCCCGTCCACGCAAGTCAGCCTCGGCGCAAGCGGTTCAAGTCATCCTGAGTGCTCGAAAGGTAATCCAGCAGAACGTGATCGCACTGGAGATATCACTGCGCGGGCTCTTGCGGAACTTCGGCTTAAAGGTCGGGGCGATATTGCGGGGAAGGTTCGAGCACCGCATTCGAGAACTCGCTGACGGCAATGCCATGCTCGAGACGGCGACAGCTCCCATGTTGCGTGCAAGGGCTTCGCTGCGCCAGGAACTGGCGAGCCTCGAAAGGCTGGTTCGGCAGATGGCTCAGGACGACTCGGTCTGCGTGCGACTGATGACCATGCCGGGAGTTGGCGCAGTTGTCGCCCTGACTTACCGATCCGCGATCGATGACCCGACCCGCTTCACCTCTTCGAAGAACGTTGGCCCCTGGGTCGGGCTGACGCCGTCGCGCAACCAGTCTGGCGAGCGCGATGTCTTAGGCGGCATAACCAAGGCCGGTGACGTGAGCTTGAGGCGCGCGTTGTGCCAGGCCGCAACCGTAATGATGAACCGCGGCCGCGGGACATGGCTGAGAAGCTGGGGCGCTCAAGTTGCAAAACGCCGGGGCAGGAAGAAGGCTATGGTCGCGCTGGCCCGCCGGATCTCGGTCATCCTGCATCGCATGTGGGTCGATGGCACCGCCTTCCAAATGGAGGCTGCGCCGACGACCTGATCCGTAATCCGTCATCTGCCTGATCGCAGGCCCTCGAGGTCCCGCAGGGACGTGGTTCCGATGATGCCGTGCTCCGGACCTTCGTTGACATCCGTCAAGCACGCACCCGAGATGGGCGCATCGGAATTGCACCGAACCAGCATCATGTCGGCAGCCAAGCGCTGACCACGGACCGAAGCATGTGACCAAAGGACCTCAATACAGGACAGCGTGAAGATAAGGAACGAGCCCCGGAAAATGCCGCTCTCCTGCTTCGGCGGGTGTAATCTTCTTGCGCAAAGTGCATTGACTGGGACGGCCCCGTTACCGGAGCCTGGAGCCTAGCGCGGCCGCCTGCGATATCGTTCCGGGTTCTGCCGGTTGGCCAGGGCGCCGCTCATCCTGGCAGAGGGTTGTCTCGCGCCGTAGGCCGTGCGGCGCTATATTGGACTCATGCGCGCGCGCCCGGCGGACGACATCAGTCTGGATGAACTCGCAGCCGAGGCACAGCTGTCATATTGCCAATTCGCGCTGATGTTCAAGCAGAGTGTAGGCGTTCCTCTGCGGCTCTATCTAATGCGCCTGCGGGCCGAGCGCGCCTGCGAGCTTCTTGAGACGACTGCTCTCTCGGTAGCGGAGATTGCCCTCGAGCCCGAATGGTCATTCGCGATCCGATGCGCTCCTACACGTTGCAGTAGCGAACACCCTGACCCTAGCAGGTCGCTGAAATAGTCGGCTGCCAGGAATGCTGTTCTGATCAGGCGGGAGAGAGCCTTCTCCGAGTTCGAGGCTCAGGGCGCATGTCGCCGATCTTCCTCGTTGCTTCTGGTCATGTTGCGAGCAACTTCGGCAGCCTCGCCAGGTTGCAGGCGGCTATTGTCATCGTGAACTGCACGCCGAGCCTTTCGGTGCCGCGCAGCACAGTCTGGGCCATCGACCCCACGGTCTTGGCCCACCCAAAGGGTTCTTTGATCTTCTTCCGCCGTTTCTGCGACAGGGCGTAGCCTGAATGACGAGTTGTTCGGCCGTCTAGCGCGGAATGGCTGCTTTCCGGGCGATGTGCGGCGTGACGCACATCTGGCGAAGTTCAGAAATGAAGTTCGCGCTGTCATATCCCTTGTCGGCACCGAGTGTGAGGCGCCGGGTCAAGCCCGGGGAGTGGCGGTTGACCATCTTCAATGCCGCCTTTCGCTCCGCGTGGCCATCGGTCTGCGTGACCTCCGCCTGCACGATCAGTCCGTTGCGGTTTTCCATCAGCGTATGCCCCATGAAGAAAAGGATGGCCCCGGCGCCGGGTGACTTGTTGTAGAGCCGCGCTTGGGGATCGGTCACCGAGGCATGCGTCGTGTTCGACCGTTTCTGCCCGCGAAAGTCGGCTTCGGCATTTCGGTTGCGGCTGGTCTTGCGGGGCATCGGCTCGATCTCGGTCTGGCGGGGTTCGGGGGCAGCGGTGTCGGAGGGCGGTGAAGGCGGATCGTCTGGTCCATCCGCCTGGCCCGGCGGCGCGCTATCGGCTTTCGGCTGAAAACTCTTCATGGAAGCCCGCACCTTGATCAGCGTGCCGTCGACCGAGAAGTGCTCGTCCGACAGCAGCGGCTTCACCTCCGAGTGGGCAAGAATGGCGGCCATGAACTTGCGCGACATCTCTGTCGTCAGCAGACGGTCCCGGTTCTTCGTGAACACCGTCGCAACCCAGACCGAATCTTCGATGCCAAGGCCCACGAACCAACGGAACAAGAGGTTATACTGCATCTGCTCCATAAGCTGCCGCTCGGAGCGAACCGAGAATAGTATCTGGATCAGGCTCGCACGGATCAGCCGCTCGGGCGCGATGGAGGGGCGGCCCTCGACCGAATAGAGCCGGTCGAATTCGGGACCGAGGCTGACCAAGGCGTCGTTGACGATCTGCCGGATCTTGCGGAGCGGGTGCTTGGCGGGAAAGCGATCCTCAAGGTCGACGCAGCTGAACAGCGACCCGCTCGTCTCGTCCATTCCGCGCATGATCACCTCCTGCCAACGGCTAGGAAAAGTGAATCATGTCCCAGATCCCGCGTCCAGCGCGGGGTTTTTCAGCAGCGTGCTAGTTGTTGTCGACGGGCGCTCCGCATCGTCCCTCGGCCGCGGAACGCACTTTTCGCTCGCTGGGGGCACTGTATCCGTTCTTCTGGCTCATCCGTGCCATCAGCGTGGCCGCGCCAACGCCTAGAACGAATCTATAGGGGATGCCCGCGCCGCGCCGCGCGTTCGGGCATCTGCAGCGAATTCTCTCATGACGATCCAATTTTTGATCGTAGCTCATCGGCCGACCAATGTCGTGTTGTGCCGCAGGAAATGGTGCGCTTCCCGGCCCTTCAATGGGCCGCTTACGTCAACCTCCCATGCAAACGAGTCGACCTCCGGGCCGGGCCGGGATCCGGATGGCTCGGGAGCGGGAGCGGGTTTGCTAAATTTCGGGATCATCCTGTTAAAAACGGGAGCCTTCGCGACAAGCGTGTCGGCCTTCGAAATGCATATCTTCTTCCTAAAGTGGGATGACCGATCCGAGGAGGCGACCATGACTGAAGGGCGACACCTGACGAAACCCGATGCAGGGGCGATGGTTCGACGCGACGTGCTGATTCTCGGCTCCGCGCTTGCCGCGGGACTCACCTTTCCTCTCGAGTTCGCGACAGCCGCGGGCCCCGACAACCTCAACACAACCGAAGGAGGACATGGCATGGGCTACGTCACCACCAGCGACGACGTGCAGATCTTCTACAAGGACTGGGGTCCGAAGGACGCACAGCCCATCATGTTCCACCATGGCTGGCCGCTTAGTTCCGACGACTGGGACGCGCAGATGCTATTCTTTCTGTCGAAGGGCTACCGCGTCGTAGCTCATGATCGGCGCGGGCACGGCCGGTCGGAACAAGTCGACAGCGGACACGACATTGACCATTACGCAGCCGACGCCTTTGCCGTGGCCGAGGCGCTGGACCTGCGCAAGGCGGTGCATATCGGCCATTCCACGGGGGGCGGCGAGGTCGCACGCTACGTGGCACGGCATGGCGAACCGGCGGGCCGGGTGGCCAAGGCGGTGCTCGTCGCGGCTATCCCGCCCCTGATGCTGAAGACCGATGAGAACCCCGAGGGGACGCCCATGGAGATCTTCGACGGCTTTCGCACGGCGCTCGCGACCAACCGCGCGCAGTTCTTCCTCGATGTGCCATCGGGTCCCTTCTTCGGCTTCAACCGCGACGGGGCCACGGTCCATCCGGGCATGATTCAGAACTGGTGGCGCCAAGGCATGATGGGCAGCGCCAAGGCGCACTACGACGGCATCAAGGCGTTCTCGGAAACCGATCAAACAGCGGATTTGAAGGCGATCACCGTGCCCACGCTGGTGATGCACGGCAAGGACGACCAGGTGGTGCCGATAGCCGCCTCGGCCCAGAAGGCGGTCGAACTGCTGCCAAACGGCACGCTAAAGACCTATCCCAAGTTCTCGCATGGGATGCTGACGGTGAATGCCGACGTGCTGAACGCCGACCTGTTGGCGTTTGTTACCGGCTGAGGCGGCTGCGGGGCGTGGCTTTGATCACGGCCCGTTGCGGGTTCCGCAGACCTCGCTCCGGTTCACCTGCGGCGCCCGACCAGCAAGCACCCGCTTCTCAGAAAGGAACTGACACATGTCAAAACGAGATGCCATTTTCCCGGCCAGCCGCCACGCGCTCTATGAGGAGCACGGCTACTCCGCCGCAGTTCGCACGGGCGAACTCCTGTTCGTTTCCGGCCAGGTCGGCAGCCGTGAGGACGGCTCGCCGGAACCTGAGTTCCGCAAGCAGGTCGAGCTTGCCTTCAGCAATCTTGAGGCCGTGCTCGCTGCCGCCGGCGCCGGTTTCGACGATATCGTCGATGTCACTACGTTCCACACCGACCCCGAAAACCAGATCGGAGCGATCATGGAGGTGAAGAGCGGGATCTTTCCCCAAGCCCCTTATCCGACCTGGACGGCGGTCGGCGTCAATTGGCTCGCCGGTTTCGATTTCGAAATCAAGGTGATCGTGCGCATTCCGGGATGACAGCTGCGCGAACACGACGCCCTGCCACAATCGACGAGATTAGAGGGATACATGCATAAGTCCGAGGAGAAATCACATGAACAAGCCTGAGCTTCTGACACCCGAAAACTCCCAGATGATCTTCATCGACCACCAGCCTCAGATGGCGTTCGGCGTGCAGTCGATCGACCGGCAAGTACTGAAGAACAACACCATAGCGCTCGCCAAGGCGGCAAAAGTGTTCGGCATACCTACCACTATCACGACCGTCGAAACTGAGAGCTTCTCGGGCCACACCTACCCGGAACTGCTGGCCGTCTTCCCCGACCACCCATTGCTCGAGCGGACGTCGATGAATTCGTGGGACGATCAGAAAGTGCGCGATGCGCTCCAAAAGAACGGACGACAGAAGGTGATCGTTTCCGGGCTCTGGACCGAGGTCTGCAACAACTCCTTCGCCTTTTCCGCGATGAGCGAAGGTGGCTACGAGATCTACATGGTCGCCGACGCCTCCGGCGGGACGACGAGGGAGGCGCATGACTACTCCATGCAGCGGATGATCCAGGCGGGCGTGGTGCCCGTCACCTGGCAGCAGGTCCTGCTGGAATGGCAGCGCGACTGGGCGCGCCGGGACACGTACGAAGCCGTCATGGACGTCGTCCGCGAGCATTCCGGCGCCTACGGCATGGGCGTCGATTACGCCTACACCATGGTTCACAAGGCGCCCGAGCGGGCCGCCCGCGGGCCACGGCTCGATCCAGTGCCGGCCGGATCGAGCGTCGCCGCCGCGGAGTAGTCATTCGACTCTCGCCGGACGATCGCTGTATTCCTCCCGCCAGCGGTCCCGTCTCCCTCCGGCGCACTTGGCGGGCCTAAACCCCAAGCAGGCCCGCCCTTTTCCGCCTCGCCCCCGAGAGGTACGGGGCGCGCGGAGGCAATGCTCGCGCCCGAACACCATGGCGCCGGCGGCGGGCGGGTCGTCCGCCTGGTCCAGCATGCAGACCGATGAAGGAGCACAGCATGGCTGACACGATCATCACCAATGCCCGCGTGACGACGCTCGACACTGCGAGACCGGACGCCGAAGCGATGGCGATCCGGAACGGCCGCATCGAGGCCACCGGATCGCAACACGAGATCATGCAGCTCGCGGAGTCGGGCACGCGCCTGATTGACGCCGGCGGCCTGAGGGTAATTCCGGGCCTGAACGACAGCCACACTCATGTGGTGCGCGGCGGCCTCAGCTACAACATGGAGCTCCGCTGGGAGAATGTTCCGTCCGTCTCCGACGCGCTGGCGATGCTGCGCTTGCAGGCGGCCAAGACGCCGAGCCCGCAATGGGTGCGGGTGATCGGCGGCTGGTCAGAGTTCCAGTTTGCCGAACGACGGATGCCGACGCTGGCCGAGATCAACGCGGCCGCGCCAGACACACCGGTCTTCATCCTGCACCTCTATGCCAGCGCGATGCTGAACCGGGCCGCCCTGCGCGTCCTTGGCATTACGCGCGACACGCCGAACCCGCCCGGCGGCGAGATCGAGACGGACGCGCGCGGCGAACCCACCGGTTTGCTGATCGCCCGACCGTCGGCTTTGATCCTCTATTCGACCTTGGCCAGCGGGCCGAAGCTGCCCCTTGAGCACCAAGTCAACTCGACCCGTCATTTCATGCGCGAGCTGAACCGGCTCGGCGTGACCTCGGTGATCGACGCGGGCGGTGGCGGGCAGAACTACCCCGAGGATTACGACGTGGTGCAGAAACTGCACCGCGACGGCCAGCTGACGATCCGCATCGCTTACAACCTTTTTGCACAGACTGCGGGACAGGAGCTGTCAGATTACGAACGGTGGATCGGCATGACCGAACCAGGCGCGGGCGACGGCTGGCTGCGGATGAACGGGGCGGGCGAAAACCTTGCTTGGTCCGCCGCGGATTTCGAGAACTTCCTCGAGCCGCGGCCCACGCCCGCGCCGGTCATGGAGGAGGAACTCGAGCGGATCGTGGAACTACTGGCAACCAACGACTGGCCGTTCCGAATCCATGCCACCTACGACGAGACAATAGACCGCTTCCTGACCGTCTTCGAACGCGTGAACGGTAGCACGCCGTTCCGCACGCGCTTCATCATTGATCACGCCGAGACCGTCAGCCCCCGCAACATCGAGCGGATCAGAGCGCTTGGCGGCGGCATCGCGACCCAGCATCGCATGGCGTTCCAAGGCGAGTACTTCGTTGACCGCTTCGGCGCCGAGGCCGCCCGTGCGACGCCGCCGATCCGCGAGATGCTGCGCACCGGCCTGCCCGTCGGCGGCGGCACCGACGCCACCCGCGTCGCGAGCTACGACCCTTGGGTCGCATTGTACTGGCTGACCACCGGCCGGACGGTCGGCGGGCTGCCGCTCTACGGCGACGACAACCTCCTGACCCGCGAGGAGGCACTGGCGATCTGGACGACCGGATCGGCCTGGTTCTCGGGCGAGCAGGAGGTGAAGGGCCAGCTTGCGCCCGGGATGTACGCCGATCTCGCTGTCCTTTCGCAGGACCTGATGACAGTGCCGGACGACGCGATCCGCTCCATCCGATCAGTGCTGACGATGGTGGGCGGCAGGATCGTCTTCGCGGACGGGGACTTTGCCCATTTTGACCCGCCGATGCCGCCGGTGAGCCCCGACTGGTCGGCCAACGCGACCTTTTCCAGCCCCGGCGAACGCCCAGCGCCGATGGCGCCTGCCGCGGTCGGGATGCGCGGCTGTCACGCGGGCTGCAGCAATGGATGCGGTCTTCACGGCCACGACCACGGCATCGCCTGGTCGAACCCGTTGCCCGTCCGCGACAAGTCCGCCTTCTGGGGTGTTCTTGGCTGCTCTTGCTTTTCATTCTGAGGACACCTGGATGACCAACACGATCATTTTCTACACCGATACCGATACCAAGGGCAGATATGCCGCCCGGCGGCTGGGTTTCGACGGCGAAGGGGAGCTGACAGTCTCCAAGGTCAGCCCGACGCTGATCATCGCCGATCACACCGCTGTTCCGGACAGCATGCGCGGCATGGGTGTAGCCCGCGCGCTCGCCGAACGCCTGATCTCCGATGCGCGCGCGAACGGTCAGCGGATCGTGCCGCTCTGCCCCTATGTCCGGGCCCATGCTACCAAGCACCGCGAGGAGCTGGCCGATGTCATCCAGTGGTAGCATTCCTGCCGGCAACCCGAGCGCGTACACACCGCTGAAGCAGCCGGCCTTCGCGCTTCTCTGGACCGCGACGCTAGTATCCAATATCGGAACCTGGATGCACGAGGTGGGCGCGGGCTGGCTGATGACCACACTCGCGCCCAGTCCCGCGGTGGTAACGCTGGTGCAGGCCGCGACCACCCTGCCGATCTTCTGCTTTGCGCTGTTGGCCGGGGCGCTGGCGGATCGGCTTGACAAGCGGCGGATGCTGATCAGCATAAACCTTCTTCTGCTGGCGGTGGTTGGCCTGCTGACCGTGATGGTCTGGTCCGAGGCGATGACACCGACGCTGCTGATCGCATTCAGCCTGGCCATCGGCACCGGCGCGGCCTTCATGGCCCCAGCCTGGCAGGCGATCGTGCCTGCACTGGTTCCGCGCGACCAGCTGAAGCCGGCAATCGCGCTAAACTCCATGGGCGTGAACATCTCGCGCGCCATCGGGCCCGCCATCGCCGGCGCGCTGATTGCGAGCATCGGACTCGCGGCGCCCTTCGCGATGAACACGCTCAGCTTTCTGGTAATCCTTGGAGCGCTGGTGCTGTGGCGCCCGCCAGCGCAGGAGCGGCACCCTCCGACCGGTTCGCTCCTGTCGGAGATGGCGACAGGCCTGCGCCACGTGCGGCATAATCCGGCAATGCTGGCGACCGCGGTGCGGGCGGCAGCCTTCTTCCTCTTCGCTTCTGCTTACTGGGCCCTCATGCCACTTATCGCGCGGGAAGCCGAGGCCGGCGGGTCCACGCTCTACGGGGCGCTGATGGCACTGATCGGGGCGGGCGCAGTGACCAGCGCGATGCTGCTGCCGCGGCTGCAGCGTGGCGCCTCGCCCGACCAGACGGTGTGGATCGGCACCGCCGGAACCGGTGCGACGCTGCTGTTGATGGCTGTCGCGCAAGGGCCGGCGGTACTGTTGCTCGCCGCGTTCCTCGGCGGGATGTCCTGGATCCCGGTGCTGACGTCCCTAAACGTCTCGGCCCAGACCGCGCTGCCGAACTGGGTGCGCGCGCGGGGGCTGGCGGTGTTCCTCATGGTCTTCTCAGGATCGATGGCACTAGGATCAGTCGTTTGGGGCCAAGTTGCGGCGGCGACGTCGGTCTCCTCTGCGCTCATGTTCGCGGCGGGTGGGCTGGCGCTCGGGCTGCTGGCCACGCGGCGCCTGCCGGTCGGCCAGGGCGAGGGCCTCGATCACGACCCAGCGGCGCTCTGGCCCGAGGCGCCGCCGGTCAGTGACGAAGCTGTTGACCAGCGCGCGATGCTCACGATCACCTACCGCGTCCGGCCGGTCGACGTGCCCGCTTTTCTCGACCGCCTAACGCCGGTTTCCCACGAACGGCTGCGTAACGGCGCGACGAGCTGGCACATCCATCAAAGCGTGGAAGAGCCAGAGCTCTGGGTCGAGACGTTCCACGTGCCGAGCTGGGCCGAGCATCTGGAGCATCACGAGCGCGTCAGCGTCGCGGACATGACGCTGCACGCGGCGTTGCACAAGCTGCACAAGGGCGAGACCCCGCCCGTCGTGCGTCACCACGTCGCGCCACGGCGTCGACCTGTATCCCGCTAAGGAGCCTCACATGAGCTGGAACCCGACTTACGCTCCGTATCAGCGATACAGTGCTGGAGACGTTGATCATCCCGCGCGCCCGCGATCATAGCGGTTTCGAAGTCTTTCGCGCGCTCACCAGCCCTCAGCGCCAAATGGTGGGCCCTTTCATCTTCTTGGACGAGATTGGTCCGGCGGATGTCCTCGTCGGTGACGGGTCGAGAACCGACTTTGGGGCACAATTATTCTAGATCAACAGGTAAACGAGAGAAGGCAAATCATGAAGGCTGCTGTCTATGATCAGCAAGGCGATCCGTCCGTCCTGGACTACCGTGACATTCCTAATCCGAACGTTCGGCCAGGGGAGGTGCTTGTCGAGATGCAGGCTGTCTCAATCGAGGGTGGGGATCTAATCAACCGACGCATGTCGCCCCCGCCGGGTCCGGGACATGTGGTTGGTTATGCCTCTGCGGGTAATGTCATCTCGGTAGGCGCCGAGGTTTGCACGCGACGGGTCGGCGACCGGGTCGTGTGCTTTTCGTCCGACGGCTCTCATGCGGCACTGCGCGCCGTGCCTGCAGTACAGACCTGGCTGCTGCCCGAGGGCGTCCATTTCACGGTGGCGGCAGCCGTTCCTATTTCGTTTGGTACGGCACATCATTGCCTCTTCGCGCGCGGGAATTTGCAGTCTGACGAGACAGTGTTGGTTCAGGGCGGCACCGGAGGCGTGGGTTTGGCCACGATTCAGCTGGCAAAGCACGCTGGCGCCAAGGTAATCGCTGTTGCAAGTGAGGCCTCCCGTCTAGTGCGTCTGACTGCGCTTGGCGCTGATCATGTGATCGATCACCGGACCACGGATGTCGCCCAAGCCGTACTGGACCTGACCAAAGGCGCGGGCGTCGATCTTGTGGTTGATCCCGTGGGCTCGACCTTGGAGACTTCACTAAGGGCACTTGGGCCGGAAGGCCGGCTGATCTTCGTAGGCAATGCCGGAGGCGGAGACTTGACGGTTTCTCTCTGGCCGGCATTGCAGGCGAACCAGTCGCTTCTTGGCGTCTTCATGGGAACGCAGTTTGCCAAGCCGGTAGTTTTTTCTAAGGTCGATTCAGTGCTTTCTGATATCGCGGCCGGAAAGCTGGAGGTCCTAATAGATCGGCAGTTTTCTCTTTCACAAGCAGCTGAAGCACACGACCATGCTGAACGCGGCAAGCCCTTCGGTCGCGTTGTGCTGTTACCGTAGCGCCTGTGATGCAGGTTCGTATTGCAGTTGCACCTAAGAGTGTCTTGTGCGGTGCAAGACCGCCGCGCTCATCCGATGTTGGCATCGACACCCCTGCGCGCTTTCCGATCCCCGGCCTGTAGATGGTACGCAATCTTTGATCTGCCTCACATCCAAAGCAGCATCCTGCTCTCCTCGATCAAGGGTCGCGAAGAGGCGGGCCTTCAGGAGGTCGATGTTGGCGCGTCCGTACATCGGCAGTTTGGTATCCCTTCGGCGGGGGCTTTCTGGCCGAGACTGAGGCACCAATCGTAGATCATGCCCCAGGCATGCTCTGACCTTCCCTGACATCAAGCGGCATGGCTATTCCGGCTGTGCCGCGTTTGGTTTCGTTCCGACCGAACCTGCGGTTGATCGAGACGCTGGGCTATACGTTCGGTGAATAGCGTTCCCAAAAACTGGTATTTGACGCATAGTTGACGCGGCCATATCGTGGATTCTGTCGCGCGATCAGAGCGAAACAGATAGAATGAATAGAGCGCCTCAGATTTGTCCAAGAGGGAATATTCAGATGACATCTTTCTTCAGACTTCGCCTCAAACTCACTGCAGCTCTCTTCGCAGCCGCAGTTCTCCCACCCGTGGTCGGCCTTGCGCAGGTATTCGACCTGTCCAGGCTTGAAGCCGTGCCGGAACTTTCCGAACGTGTGCCGGAGAGCGTCGCTGAACGCGGCGTTCTTGTCGGCGGTTCCGACAATGCCTATGCCCCGTGGGAATTTCTGGCAGGCGATGACGGTCAGACGCCACAGGGGATCGACATTGATGTCGGCCGGGCGATCGCGAAGACACTCGGACTCGAGTATGAATCGCGCACCGCGGCGTTCCCCTCGATTCTGCCTGCCCTCGGGTCGAAATACGATATCGGACTGAATGCCTTTTCAATCACTAACGAGCGCATGAAGGTGGTGAACTTCGTGTCGTACTCGGACACTCAGGGCCTTTGGGTGATCCGGGCCGGGAACCCGACCGGGTTCGATCCGGCGGATTATTGCGGTGCCAAGGTCGCCATAATGTCGGGCACCTACTACGAAAAGCACCTGGACCTGGACAACCAGGCATGTCTGGACGCGGGCAAGTCTGCGATCAAGAAGCTGCCGTTCTCGGTGCAGACGGAGGCGATCACCCGGGTCGCCGCTGGCGGCGCAGATGCAACCGCAACCGGAGGCGGCACAGCGGCCTATGCCGTGAAGCAGAGCGGGCGAAGGCTGGAGAACCTTGAACCAGTCGAGCCGATGGGAAAGCGCGGCCTGAACGGTATCGCCGTGGCCAAGGACGATATGGAACTGACCCAGCTGATCGCGGACACGCTGAACCACCTGATCGACGAAGGTGTTTATCCCGAGATCTACGAGTTCTGGGGCGTGGCTCACTTCCTTGTCGATGAATCCGTCGTCAACCCGGATGTGTCGAACTGATATGCCGTCAGATACGACAGCTATGGTTCCGGGAAACGACGACGCCGCCCGCGACGAAGGACGAAGGGTTCGGCTGAACCAAGTGGTGCCGCGCCGCCATCCGGGGCGTTGGGTTGCAGTCGCCCTGTTGGCAGTCATCGTCGGGCAGGTGGCGCACGGCATTATCGTCAATCCGAATTTTCACTGGAATGTATTCTGGCAGTACCTCTTTGCGCCTACTGTCATGGCCGGTGTGGGCTGGACGCTGGTGCTGACCGTGGTTGCAATGCTGGTCGCGATCGTGTGTGCAGGCATCCTTGTGCTGATGCGTGATAGCGACAACCCGATACTCAGGACGGTTTCATGGCTATGGATTTGGTTCTTCCGCGGAACGCCGCTTTACACGCAGCTTCTGTTCTGGGGCCTGTTCGCGGTCCTGTTTCCGCGCCTGTCGGTCTCCGTTCCGTTCGGTCCTGAAATCATTGGCGTGCCGACCGATTGGGTGGTGACCGCCGGCGTGGCCGCAATCCTGGGACTGGGACTGTGTGAAAGCGCTTATCTGGCCGAGATCTTTCGAGCGGGCTTCAGGGCCATCGACCGCGGGCAGACCGAAGCCGCACAAGCCATCGGAATGTCGAGAGGACGCATATTGTGGCGTATCCTTCTGCCGCAGGCGTTGCGTACGATCATCCCTCCGACGGGGAACGAGACGATCGGAATGTTGAAAGGTACTGCGTTAGTCCTCGCCGTGCCATTCACATTGGACCTGATGTTTGCCACCAGCGCGATCGCGAACCGAATCTATTTTCCGGTTCCGATGCTCATGGTCGCGGCATTCTGGTACCTTGCGATTACATCTCTGATGATGATCGGCCAGTTCTACCTGGAACGTCATTTCGGAAGGGGGCAGGACTTTGTCCGGACACGCCATGTCTGACCAGGCCGCTGTATCCCTTGAGGGCATCCACAAGTTCTTCGGCAATTTCCACGCGCTGCGCGGTATCGATCTAACCATCGCCAAGGGAGAAGTCTGTGTTGCAATCGGCCCGTCCGGATCGGGCAAGTCGACTCTTCTTCGATGTATCAACCAGATCGAAGTAGTATCGGCCGGGCGCGTCAGGATCTGTGGCACGCTGCAGGGCTACGATGAGCGGAACGGCCGTCTGCACGAGTTGTCACCGCGTGCCATCGACCGGCAACGCCGGCTGACCGGCATGGTGTTCCAGCGATTCAATCTGTTTCCGCACATGACCGCGCTTGGCAACGTGATCGAAGGCCCCGTGCAGGTGAAGCGTATTCCGAAAGCCACGGCGCGGAGCCACGGGCGGGATCTGCTTGCCCGCGTCGGGCTGGCCGACCTGGCGGACCGCTATCCGAACCAGCTTTCGGGTGGGCAGCAGCAGCGCGTTGCCATTGCGCGGGCGCTGGCGATGGAGCCGGAAGTGATGCTCTTCGACGAACCGACGTCGGCTCTTGATCCAGAACTTGTGGGGGAGGTGCTCGATGTGATCAAGGATCTCGCGGCCTCTGGCATGACGATGATACTGGTCACGCACGAAATAGGCTTTGCCCGCGAAGTCGGCGACCACCTGGTCTTCATGGATCAGGGCACCATCGTGGAAGAGGGGCGGCCGAAGCAAATGCTCGAAGCGCCGAAGAGCACACGCACCCAAGCGTTCCTGTCGAAGGTTCTCTAGCGATGGTGTCAGCAGGAGAAGCCGCCGCCGAACTTTCCGGTCTCTTCCAGGGTATGGAACAACTCGGCGATAAAGTCCTCGACGATCCGCGACGCGGGGCGGTGTGGCGGCAGGATCAGGAGCGTCCGGAAGTGCACTTCGGGCTCGAATGGGCGAAGCACCAGCCCGCGCCCTTTGAACAGCTCGGCGGTAAGGGGATCGACCAATCCCACACCCAGGCCCGCCGCCACCATCGCGCAGATCGTCGTGGCGTAAGGCGTTTCGAGAATGATGCTCAGCTTTACGTCTTCGGCATCAAGGGCCGCTTCAGCCTGCTGACGCGTGGTGTCCTCGGGCGAGAGTGCAATGAATGGTTGATTGACGAGGTCAGCCGGCCGAATGACGGCACGCGCTTCGAGCGGATGACCTTCGGGGACCGCAATCCATGCACGGAAGCGGGCGAAGGGTCGGGTTTCGACGCCGATCTTGTCGATCTCGTCGGACACGACGCCGACATCGAACTGTCCGGATGCGACGTGGTCTCTGACCACGGAGGACATGTGTGTCTGAAATGTGATCGCAACACCCGGATTCTTCGAAGTCAGCGCGGACAATGCGTGGGGGATGACATTGGTGGACAGCGCCGACAGCGAAGCGACACGCAACTCTCCAGACCCGAAATCCCGGATCCGCGCGGCAGCGCCACGCAGATGTGCGAGACCGGCGAAGACGTGTTCGACCTCGCGGAAGAAAAGCTGACCCTCGGCGGTCGGTCGCAAACGGCCCTTGATCCGATCAAAGACGGGGAAACCGATCGAACGTTCGAGATCCTGAATCGTCTTGCTTACGGAGGGCTGCGAAATCCTCAGCATTTCGGCGGCGCGGGAGGTCGTGCCGCTTGTCACGACGGCCCGAAAAACCTCGATCTGACGCAGGTTCATGGTCCAGAGCCTCCGGGCAACCAAGAGCAAAACGGAATGATACGGACAACGGCAATAACGTCAACGCATACAGCGCGCGTTGGAGAAGGGCAGCAATCAGTGGCAACCAGCGATCTGACACGATGTGTTCTGACCCCACGTGTGGCGACGGAGGGTTTTGAGCCGGTCGGCATTGGTGTTCATCGCGCATCGACGATCCTTTTCGAGGATGCGGCGGCCTATGCCGAAAGGGGCGAGCGTGGCGAGAAGGGGTATTCCTACGGTCTTTATGGCACGCCAACGACGCGGACGCTGGAGGAGAAACTGACCCAGCTCGAGCAGGCCACGCGAACATTTCTGGCGCCTTCCGGGCAGGCGGCCAATGCGCTGGCAGCGATGGCGTTCCTGAACAAGGGGGACCACCTTCTGCTGGTCGATACGGTTTATCCGCCAATGCGGGATTTCGCGCTATCGGACCTGGTGAGAATGGGTATAACCCCGGAGTTTTTCGACCCGACGGATCTTGGCGGTCTGAAGGAGCGAATCCGAAGCGAAACCCGGCTCATCTGGTGTGAAAGCCCCGGCTCTACGACGATGGAGATAATGGATATTCCCGCGGCGGCGGCGCTGGCGCACGAGGCCGGGACCCTGCTGGCGGTGGACAATACATGGGCCACGCCGCTGAACCTGAAACCGCTGGCGCTCGGGGCGGATATCGTCACCGAGGCGCTCACGAAGTATGTGTCCGGCCATTCGGATGTGCTGATGGGGTCGATATCCGTTCGCGACCCCGATCTGGCGAAATCGGTGAAGGACATGATCGGCCGTATGGGTATAGGTGCCTCTCCGGATGATGCCTCTCTTGTTCTGAGAGGGCTCGAGACGCTGGGGATGCGCCTGCGGCACTGCGGTGCCGTGGCACAGCGGTTTGCCGAGCGGCTTTCCGGTAACCCCGTGATCGGCAGGGTGCTTTTTCCAGGTCTTCCGACGATGGCGGGGCATGAGATCTTCAAGCGGGATTTCGCAGGCAGCAGCGGTGTCTTTTCTCTGACGTTTCCTGAAAGTGTCGCGCCGCATGTCTGGCGCGCGCTCGATCACTTGAGCCTGTTCGGAATCGGTGCCTCATGGGGCGGCACGCGCAGCCTTGCCGCGCCGATGTCGATCGGAGCCAGCCGGAGTGCAGCCTGCTGGCGGGAGCCCGACGTGATCCTGCGGCTCTCAATCGGGTTGGAAGATGAAGGCGAGCTTTGGGAGGATCTTCAGCAGATGCTGACTGCGCTGGCGCGGCTCAGTGCTGCCGGAGATGCGGCAGAGTGATCGTCTGGCTCGCCAACAAATCGGGGCGGGCGGTGCAGCGACGCGGCACGGCGCGGCGCCCGTCAACCCAATGATACTCCGGAAGGACATATGAAGTGTCGGATACCGAACGCGCGCTGAAGGAGGTTGACGCCAATCTCGAAAGCTCGGTCGCGGAGTTGCTGGAATTGATCTCTATCCCGTCCGTTTCCGGCGAAGAAGAGGGCAGGCCGGGCATCGCCCGTGCGGCCGCCTGGCTCGACGACGCGCTGGCGGATGTCGGCTTTTCGTCACGCGTAGTGGAGACGGCCTGCAATCCCGTTGTCCTTGCGCGGTCCGACGGGCCGGCGGAGAGTGGCAAACGGTTGCTATTCTACGGTCATTTTGATGTGCAGCCCGTCGCTCCGCGTGAGGCGTGGACCCATGAGCCGTTCGCGCCCGAGATTGTCGAAGACGATGGCGTGCGCCGATTTTACGGGCGCGGCGCATCTGACAGCAAGAGCCAGCTTTGGTCTTTCATAGAGGCGCTGCGGGCGTGGAAAGCTGCTAACGGCGCCTTTCCGGCGGAGATCGTGATCATGCTGGAAGGGGAAGAGGAGATGGGATCGCCCAGCCTTGGCGACTTCCTCGAACAGCACCGCGAGGAGCTGGATTGCGACGTTGCGTTCATCTGCGACAGCGACATGTGGTCACCAACCCGGCCCTCGATTACCACTCAGCTCAAGGGGCTGGTGCACGAGACGGTGACCATCAATGCACCGAACGCCGACCTGCACTCCGGTCACTACGGCGCGGTCGCCGCCAATCCAATTCGCATACTCAGCACGATCCTGTCCTCGCTTCACGACGAAAAGGGTCGGGTGGCAATCGACGGATTCTACGATGGTGTCGTCGAAATGACGGAAAGCCAGCGCAAACGCTGGCGTGAATTGTCAGACGAGCTTGACGGTTCGGGAGAGGTCAACCTCGCCGGGGGTGTCATAGAAGACGGCTATACCGCTATAGAGGCGATGTGGGGACGGCCCGCCGCAGATTTCAACGGTATTACGGGTGGAAATCAGGGGCCGGGCGGCCGTTCGGTGCTTCCCGGCTCGGCGACGGTGCGCCTGACCTTCCGGTTGGTGGCCGGGCAGACCCCCGAAACGATCAGGAACCGATTCCGCAAATTCGTGTCCGACCGTGTTCCCGAAGGGTGCAGTGTCGAATTCGACGGGCCGGAGGGCAATGCGGCCGTTCATCTGTCCGAGACGAACCCGTTCCTTATCGCCGCCGCGCGGGGGCTTGAGGCGGAGTGGGGCCAGCCTGCGGTGCTGAAGGGCACGGGCGGGTCCATCCCCGTGGTCGGCGCGCTCAATGACGGGCTTGGGCTGGATTGCGTGGTGCTGGGCTTCATCCTTGAAAGCGATGCGATCCATGCGCCTGACGAGCATTACGACGTCGAGCGTTTCCACCGAGGCACACGGAGCTGGATTCGCATTCTCGGTGAAGTGCGCGGCGGCTTGAGGCCATGGAAACAGGGATCGGATGAAGAGCCCGGTAGGGAGCGCAATATTGGCAACTGAGCTAATCCCGATCATTTGAACAAGATTTGTCGTGCTCCATGCTCTGATCGGCTCAGGCTGATCGGGTTGCGTGACTTCGATTTGCAATGAGCAGACCACCGCAGGCGGTCGGCCGCCAAGCGCCTTGTGCGGGCGGCGGTAATTTGTACGACGAGGTTTGAGAAGACCCACATTACCGGGTCTCCGGGCGAAGCTGAGACCACATCAAGGCGTGGAAGGCTCACCTCGCCGCAGACCGGACGTCGTGCTCGAAAGCCAACGCCAATCGGATGCGCCTGATGCTGCACGGCTGCGCCTACTGGATTTGGTGGAAGCTCCGTGCGGCTTGCCCGAAGCGCTCACCGTGGCGCCGCGTCTCGGCTTGGCCCCGGGCAGAGTAGATCTTCTCATAAAGATGCTTGCCGCGGCCGCCCTCGAGATTGGTGACGATGTAGCGGGTGTCCCGGCCCGAGGGACCAACTTCTACGCGGGCGATGACGCGGCGGGGCGACCGCGACCGGGCCGCGTAGGAGAAGGTTTTGAACCGGCGCAGCTTCTGACCCGGGGTGCGGGCGTAG
The DNA here is from genome assembly GCF_900172315.1 of Palleronia marisminoris. Lineage (GTDB taxonomy): Bacteria > Pseudomonadota > Alphaproteobacteria > Rhodobacterales > Rhodobacteraceae > Palleronia > Palleronia marisminoris. The sequence goes on along the minus strand of NZ_FWFV01000019.1, from coordinate 765 downwards.
CGCGCTGGCGAAACTGGCGGAGATGATCGACTGGGAGTTCTTCGAGCGGGAGTGGGCCGGGTTCTTCCCATCCTCCGTTGGACGGCCAGCAACGCCGCCGCGGCTGATCGCGGGGCTTCTCTACCTCCAGCACACCTTCGACCTGTCGAACGAGGCCGTGGTCGCACGCTGGGTCGAGAACCCGTATTACCAGCATTTTTGTGGCGAGGCTTTCTTTCAGCACCGCCCGCCGATCGATCCGTCCTCGCTCACCCGCTGGCGCAAGCGTATCAGTGAAGAGGGCGTGGAATAGCTGCTGACCAAGACCATCGAAGCTGGGCGCGCCTCGGGAACAGTCAAGGAGAAAAGTCTGGAACGGGTGTCGACACGACGGTCATGGAGAAGAACATCGCCCATCCCACCGATGCGCGCCTCTACGAGACGGCGCGGCAGAAGCTGGTGGCGCTTGCCGCTGAAGCCGGGCTCGGGCTGCGCCAGAACTACGCGCGCCTGGCGCCGAGGCTGGCGATCAAGGTCGGACGCTATGCCCACGCCCGCCAGTTCAAGCGGATGCGCAAGGCGCTGCGGACGTTGAAGGCTACACGGGCCGCGTCATGTGGGACCTGCGCCGCCAGCTCGACAGCGTGCCGGCAGGCCCGGAGCTAAGGCCGATTTTGGGTGACGCGGGCTGATCAAGCGGCGCGGCTTTCGGTGCCATCCTGTTCGGCGACACCGTCGTTGAATTTGACGCCTTCGACGACGAGAGGCAACTGGTTCGCGCCCTTC
>NZ_FWFV01000012.1 GCF_900172315.1 Palleronia marisminoris | reverse complement strand
GATCACCTCGCGCAGCTTGATCACCATGTCGCGCAGCGCAATCCCGAGCCGGTCGTCGTCGGAACGCGGCGTGACGTCGGCCCGCAGATCGCCGGCGGCGATGCTTTCCGCAGCCCGGCTCATCTCCTTGAGGTCAACGACCATGCCGTCCATCGCGTTCAGCAGGACGCCGATCTCGTCGCGGCTCGTGGTCTTCGCGTCGACCTCGAGATTGCCGCGGGCGACTTCCCGGGCGACAGTAACGGCCCGGGACAAACCGCGGCTGATGGTGGTCGACAGCCAGAACGCGGCGGCGATGGCGACGATAAACGCGCCGGTGCCGAGTGCGACCAGCAGGTTGCGTGCGCCCTCGTAGACCGAGATCGCTTCGGCTCGTGCGATGTCCAGGACGTCACTCGAGCGTTTGGCGATGAGGTCCGCGGCTGCAACTGTCTCCAGGAAGACTGGCTCGAGCTGCGTGTTCAGAATGATGTCGGACGCCGCGTCGCTATTGATCAGGTTCAGCTGGGTAATCTCGCGAACGACGTCAAGATAAGCCGCGAGCGGCTGGCCAAGTGCCTCGAGAACGGTCCGATCAGTCCCATCGGCGCGCGCGAGAGCTTCGGCATAGCTCGCTTCGACCGCCTCGATCGCCGGCTCAACACCGTCGAACAGGCCCTGCAGGTCTTCGTCATGGGCTTCGATCATCATGTCGCGGTTAAGCTCGTTCAAGGCCCGCAGGGCGTCGAGCGTACCGTCCGTCGCACTTTCGAGCTCCACGACGCGCGAGGTAACGGCCGGCGCTGTGGCAATGCGGTTACGTACGCTCTCCAACAAGCCATCGGTTGCGCCGAAAACTTCCGCATAGATCGGCACGCTGCGTTCATACGCGTCGGCCGCAAGGGTGTTCGTTTTCTGCGTGCCGATCTCCTCGACCTGGTTCTGCAGTTCGACAAAGGCAGCCCATTTCGCGTCGAAGTCTTCCAGGAGCGCCCGGGTTTCTTCTGTCGACATGATATCGCGGACGTTTTCCGCTGCGGCGTTCACGGTCTCGATCTGTGCATCTGCCACTGCAACAAGCTCGGCGGCGACCACTGGATCATTCTGTGCGAGGAAGGCCTGCGTGACGCTCATCGTACGTGTCGTCGCTGCCTTCATGATGAGGCTTTGCTCGAGTTGAAATGCCGTCTCATCGGCAAGCTTCGTAATCTCCGATTTCAGCAGGCTCGCACGGTTCACGGCGAGGAAGCTCGACACGCCGAGCAGTGCGATCAGCACCGCGAAGACGGCGATCAGCTTGGTCTTGATTGTCATACGCATGGGCGGGGTCTTTCTTTAGCTCTCGGGTTGGAGGAGGGGTGTCGGCGCGAAGGCAGTCTCCACGTCGATTGCGATGGTCAGCAGGTCGTCGGCGTCCTGCCGGCAGGACGGATCCAGTGTGGTGCTCATGCCGCCATCCCATGTGCGCGATGGAACGGCGTGGTTGCGATTCGCCTGAGCCGGGGCTGCGCAATCGGAGGTTGCGGCGGGCTCGGCAGATCCCGTGCAGAGACCGTCTCGGCCTTCCGGTATTCCGAACGCCGCGGATATGAAGTCACCATCTTATCGCCCTGGACACCTGGTCGGAGCCGTGGGTACAGCGGCAGAGTTAAGTTCTGGTTGTCGCTTCAGATTGGATGAACGGAGGCTATACTCAAAAGAACCCCCGATTTTATAGAAGTGTTTCGGAATCCGCCGGGCCGCGCAGGCAGGCGCTTTCCCTTTCGACGCGGTGTCTTCAGCCCATTCGCAATCGCGCGACCCGACCGTCAGACATCAGCGGGGCTGCATCCGGATGCCCCCGTCGAGGCGGATCGTCTCGGCGTTCAGGTAGCCGGTCTCGATGCAGAACCGGACCGCACGGGCGAACTCATCGGGGTCACCAAGGCGCGAGGGGTTCGGGACCTGCGCGCCAAGGCTTTGCTGCGCCTCTTCGGGCAACCCGGCCAGAAGCGGGGTGCGGAAGATGCCCGGGGCGAGCGTGTTCACGCGGATGCCCGTCTTCGCCAACTCGCGCGCCACGGGCAGGGTCATGGCGACGATTCCGCCCTTCGAGGCGGCATAGGCGGCCTGTCCGATCTGCCCGTCGAAGGCGGCGACCGAAGCGGTGTTGACGATGGTGCCGCGCTGGCCGTCCTCGTCCGGGTCGTTCGCCTGCATCCGGTGCGCTGCGACGCGCATGACGTTGAACGTGCCGATCAGGTTGACGCGGATTGCTGCCTCGAAGGCCTCGAGCGGCTGTGGACCGTCCCGTCCCACCATACGCGCCGCCGGCCCGATCCCGGCGCAGTTCACGCAGATGCGCAGGTCCTCGGCGGCATTGACGGCGGCCTGCGCGTCTGCCTCGACCGAGACGTCGCCCACGGCTGCGACGCCGCCAATCTCCTCGGCCACGGCGCGGGCTGCATCGCCGTCCCGGTCGAATACGACGACCCGCGCGCCGGCCGCGGCCAGCATCCGCGCCGTCGCGGCGCCGAGGCCCGATCCGCCGCCGGTGACCAGCGCGCCTGAACCTTCGATCCTCATGCCTGAACCCCCTCGGCCGGTGTCATCACATCCTCGCGGTCCTCGTAGACCGCCGTCGCCAGATCCGCGCGGTGGGAAAGCACCGCCCGCTGGTTGACCGACCCCTTGTCGGTGACCTCGCCCCGCTCGAGGCTGAGCGGTTCGGTCAGCACCATTGCGCGGGTGACGCGGGTGGCCGATCCGGTCGATTGCGCGACATGCTCGGCCAGCCGCTGGCGCAGCGCCGCCACGACCTTGGGGTTGCGGGGCAGGGCGGCGCGATCGGCCTCGGGTGCCATGTCGTGCATCGCGTCGAGGTTGGGGATCAGCAGGGCGGCAAGCGACTCCTGGTCCTCGCCCACGATCACCGCGTCCTTCACGAGGCCCCCCATCTGGTCGATCAGCTGTGCACGCAGCGGCCCGACGGCGACCCAGGTGCCGGTGCGCAGCTTGAAGTTCTCGGCGATGCGCCCGTCGAAGAAGAAGCCGGCAGCCGGATTGCCGGCTTCGGCGAAGCGCAGCGCGTCGCCCAGCTTGTAGAAGCCGTCCTCGTCGAAGGCTTGCGCGGTCAGATCGGGCGCGCGCCAGTAGCCGGGGGTGATGTTGGGGCCCTTCAGCCGCGCCTCGAACTTGTCGCCGTGGGGGACCAGCTTCAGCGTCACGCCGGCGGCCGGTATGCCGACATTGCCCGGCCCTTCCTGCGGGTCGGTACAGTAGAGCGCAAAGGGCGCCGTCTCGGTCGAGCCGAGGCCGGTGGTCATCAGGATGCGGTGGCCGACCGTCTCGACCGCCAGTTCCTCGAGCCGGCGCCAGGTGTGGGCGGCCATGCCGGCGCCGGCATACATGATGAGCTTGAGGTCGCGGAAGAAGCTCTCGCGCAGGGCCGTGTCGCGCTCCATCTGGTGGACGAGCGCCTCGAATCCGGCAGGCACGTTGAAGTACCAGGTCGGAGAGATCTCGCGCAGGTTTCGCACCGTCTCGCCGATCGCCTGGGGGGAGGGTTTGCCGGCGTCGATATAGTAGGTGCCGCCGTTCCACAGGACTACGTTGAACGCCTTGTTGCCGCTTGCCGTGTGGTTCCACGGCGCCCAGTCGACAAGGATTGGGGGCGTGTCGGCCATGTAGGCGTAGCAGTCGAGGACCATGGCCTGGTTGGCGCAGAGCATCCGGTTGGTCTGGATCACCGCCTTGGGGCTGCCGGTGGTGCCCGAGGTGAAGAGGAACTTCAGCACCGTGTCGGGACCGACGGCCTCGTGGGCGCGGTCGACGTCCGCGCCGGGATCGGTCGTGCAGAGGTCCGCCCACGCGTGGGTCTCGCGGTCGGGGAGGGTGCCGTTCAGCGCGATCACGGTCACTTCGGGGGCGATCGCCGCTTCGATGGCGGGGGCGTAGGCCTGCGCGTCGTCGACGAATACGGCGCCGGGCGTGATCTGTTCGGCGATCGAGGACAGCTTGCCGAAATCCGACGCGATGAGGGAGTAGGCGGGGGACACGGCGGCGGTGGGGATGCCGACATACTGCCCCGCCAGCGCGATCAGCGCGTGCTCGATGGAGTTGCCGGACAGGATCGCCAGCGGACGGTCGGCCGACAGGTTCGCGCGCAGAAGCCAGGCGGCGAGGCGGCGGACGGTGTCGCGCATCTCGACGTAGCTGACGCGGCGCCAGCCGTCGCCATCGCGCTCGGCCATCCAGGTGCGGTCGGGAGCATGGTCGGCCCAGTGGTCGATCTTGTCGGTCAGGCGGTCGGGATAGTCCCCCAACGAATCGCGGCGCCAGATCAGCCAGCTGCCATCCTCGCGCTCTTCCCATTCGAGATCGGGCGTCCAGACCCTGACGTCGCGCAGTTCGGTGTCGTTCACCGGCTCCTCCCTAGATCCGCATAAACTGTTTACACGGAAACAGTCGGCTCCTACAAAATCAATGAAGAAGATGAGAAGAGGCCGAGAATGGGTGAAACCAGCGACGTGCTGCGTGTCGAGATTGAGGGCGATGTCGCGATCCTGACCCTGAACCGTCCGGCGAAGCGCAATGCGCTCAGCGATGCGCTGATCGACGCGCTGGCGGCGGCCGTCGAGGCGGCGCAGCGGACCAGCCGGGCGATCGTGATCTGCGGCGCAGGCGAGCATTTCAGCGCGGGGCTGGACCTCGCCGAACACGCGGGGCGCAGCGCGATCGAGGGGGTGCATCATTCGCGCCGGTGGCACGCGATCTTCGACCGGATGGAGCACGGGCCGATCCCGGTCTTCTCGGCGCTGCATGGCGCGGTGGTCGGCGGCGGGCTGGAGCTTGCGGCGGCGACCCATGTGCGCGTGGCCGACGAAGGCGCGTTCTTCGCGCTGCCCGAAGGCACCCGCGGCATCTTCGTGGGCGGCGGCGGATCGGTGCGCGTCGCGCGCCTGATGGGGGTCGCGCGGATGACCGATATGATGCTGACCGGCCGCTCCGTCAGCGCCGCGCAGGCCGAGGCGTGGAACCTGTGCCAGTACGTCGTGCCCGGGGGCGAGGCGCGTGCGAAGGCGGTCGAACTGGCGCAGAAGGCCGCGGGCAATGCCGAGATGTCGAACTACGCCATCCTCAATGCCCTGCCGCGCATCGCCGACATGTCACGGGGCGACGGGCTGTTCGTGGAAAGCTTCGTGTCGGCCATGACCGCGACCTCGCCCGAGGCCGAGGAGCGCCTGCGCGCCTTCCTCGACAAGCGCGCGGCCAAGGTGGGGCGGCCGCAATGAGTGCGACCGATCTCGCAGCACCGGACGAGGTCGAGGCGATCGACCTCGGCAAGATCGGGCAGTCGCTGGGTTTTCTTCTGCGGTTGAGCCAGGTCGAGGTCTTCGGCATGTTCTACCGCGCGCTGTCCTGCTACGAGATGAAGCCGGGCGAGTTCTCGATCCTCTACGTCATCCACCTGAACCCCGGCGTGCGCCAGGGCGCGCTGGCCAAGCGGCTGATGGTGAAGCGCGCGCAGATGACCAAGCTGATCCGCCATTACGAGCGCCGCGGGCTGGTCGCGCGGACGATCCCCGAGGACAACCGCCGCACCGTGCATCTGCACCTGACCGACGAGGGCACGCGCTTCGTATCCGAAAATGACCGCGCGTTTCTGGGCTACATTCACCAAGAGACGGATCGCCTCACGCCGTCCGAGGCGGCCGAGCTGACCCGCCTCCTTCGCAAATTCATCGGGCTGGAAGGAACGCCATGAACGTCGACGATCTGGTCGCCATCGACATCCACACCCATGCCGAGGAACCCTGCTGCAGCCCCCGCGTGGATGGCTACGACGAGTTCCAGGCCGGGATGGCCAAGTATTTCAAGAACCCCGCCGGGGCCGAGGGGATGCTGCCCTCGATCGAGGAAACCGCCGCCTATTACCGCGAGCGCAAGATCGGCGCGGTGATCTTCCCCGTCGACACCGAGCGCGAGACCGGCTTCCACCGCTACGACAACGAGGACGTGGCGAAGATCGCGGCCGAGAATTCGGACATCCTGATCCCCTTCGCCTCGATCGACCCCGCCAAGGGCAAGCGCGGCGCACGCGAGGCCCGGCGGCTGGTGCGCGAGTTCGGCATCAAGGGCTTCAAGTTCCACCCCACGATGCAGGGCTTCTATCCGAACGACCGGTCCGCCTACCCGCTCTACGAGGCGATCGCCGAGGAAGGGGCGATCACACTCTTCCACACGGGCCAGACGGGCGTCGGGGCGGGAATGCGGGGTGGCATGAACATGCGGCTGAAGTTCTCGAACCCGATCTACCTCGACGATGTCGCCGCCGATTTCCCGGACATGCCGATCATCGCCGCTCATCCGGCCTTCCCCTGGCAGGAAGAGGCGCTGGCCGTCGCGACCCACAAGCCCAACGTCTATATCGACCTTTCGGGCTGGTCGCCGAAATACTTCCCCGAGATCCTCGTGAAATACACCAACAGCCTGCTGAAGCATAAGATGCTGTTCGGGTCGGACTGGCCCGCGATCACGCCGGACCGCTGGCTGTCGGATTTCGAGAAGATCGCCATCAAGGACGAGGTCCGCCCGATGGTGCTGAAGGAGAACGCGCGACGCTTGCTCAGGATCTGAACCCGTATCGCGCGGGAAACAAAAATGGGAGGAGAGACCATGAAGACGATACTGACGACGACGGCCACCGCCATGGTGCTGGCGCTCGCGGCCACGCACGGCGCCGAGGCGCGCGACCTGCGCGCGGCCTCCGGGGCGCCGCCGGCGCACCCCTCGCACAGCCACATGTACGGCATGCTGGACGAGGTCCTGACCGAGGAATCGGGTGGCGCGCTGGGCGCGCAGCTGTTCGGGCCCGAGGTCGTTTCGCTCCCTCAGATGAAGGACGCGCTGCAGAGCGACCTGGTCGAGATCGGCAACATGCTGCCCCTCTACTTCCCGGCCGAGCTGCCGAACATGGCGCTGGCGGGTGAGCTTGCCCTTCAGGGTCGTGACCCGCAGGTGATGGCCGCGGCGATGACCGACTACATGGTCACCTGCGAGGCGTGCCAGGAAGAGCTGTCGGAGTTCGGGGTCGCCTACCTCGGCTCGGGCTCGTCCGACGTCTACGCGCTGCTGACCAACAAGCCGGTCCGGACGCAAGAGGACCTGGCGGGCATGCGCCTGCGCTCGGGCGGTGCGCCATTTTCGCGCTGGGCCGAAAATTTCGGCGCCGTCCCGGCCAGCATCGCCGTCGGAGACACGTTCGAATCCATGAGCCAGGGGGTCATCGACGGCTCGATCGCCTCGGTCGCCGACCTGCTGTCGTTCCGCCTGATCGAGCTTGCCGACGCGGTCACGCTGATCCCGCTGGGCACCTACCACGCCACCTCGGATTTCACTGTGTCGGACACGGCATGGGACTCGCTTTCCGTCGAGGAACGAACGGCGCTTGCACGTGCGGCCAACAAGCTGAACGCCGTGTTCACCCACAGGTGGTCCGCCGAGATGCCGCAGGAGGCGCGCGCGGCCGCCGAAGAGGCAGGCATCGAGTTCATCGAACCCGACCCGGCCTTCCTCGAGGCCAGCAACGCCTTCGCCGAGGCCGATGCCGCCACCGCGGCGACCTTCTCCACCGAAGAGTTCGGCCTCGAGAACGCGGCCGAGCGGGTCGCGCGCTTCGAAGAGCTGATCACCAAGTGGGAGGGTCTGCTCGAGGGCGTCGAGACACCCGAGGAAATCGCCGCCATCGTCCAGACCGAAGTCTGGGACAACGTGGATTTCGCCACCTACGGCCAGTGACGGAACCCGAGGGCCGATCCCGGTCGGCCCTCGACCTCAACCCAATCTAGGCACTTCCCCATGGATCGGCTCAACGCCATCTCGGACAGGTTCTTCCGCCTGATCGCCATCGTGGCCGGCGTGGGCGTTCTGGTGATGATGGTCCATATCTGCGGCGACGTCATCCTGCGGACGCTGACCGGCCGGCCGTTGCCCGCCACGGTCGAGATCGTCTCGCGCTACTACATGCTGATCGTCGCATTCCTGCCGCTGGCCTGGGTCGAGCGTCAGGACGGCATGATCTCGGTCGAGTTCATCGACGGCGTCATGGGCGCTGGGACGATGCGCCTGTCGAACGCGATCGTCGGCCTCCTGTCGGCCCTGATCTACGTGGTGTTGGCCTGGACCAGCGGCGAGGCGGCCCTGTCGCAGGTCGCCAATCGCAGCTTCGTCATCGTGCTGAATTCCCGGGTGCCGGTCTGGCCGGGCTACCTGCTTCTGCCCGCAGGCTTCACCCTCGCCGCGATCGCAGTGCTTCTGAAGACGGCGACGCGTGTCATGGCGCGACCCGTGGAGACCAGGACATGAACGTCGCCTTCGGCTTCTGGGGCATCGGCATCCTGTTCCTGCTTCTGCTTCTGCGTGTGCCGGTGGCGCTCGCCCTCGTGGCGGTCAGCTTCGGCGGGATCGTTGCCCTTCTGGGCTTGACGCCCGCGCTCGGCATCGTGTCGGGCACACCCTACGATTTCGTGGCCAGCTGGACGCTGTCGGCCGTGCCGATGTTCCTGCTGATGGGCTTCGTCGCCTACCATTCGGGCCTGACCGGGGGCCTGTTCGCCGCCGCCAAGCTGGTGCTGGCGCGGGTACCGGGGGGGCTGGCGGTGTCTTCCATCTTCGCCTGTTCGGGATTCGCCGCCGTGTCGGGATCGTCGCTGGCCTGTGCGGCCGCGATGGGCCGGATCGCCATCCCCGAGATGGTTGCGGCCGGCTACCGACCCTCGATCGCAGCGGGCTGCATCGCGGCTGGAGGGACCATCGGCGCACTGATCCCGCCCTCGATCCTGATGATCATCTACGGCGTCTTCGCGGAGACCTCGATCACGCAGGTCTTCCTTGGCGGTGTGTCGGTCGGGCTTCTGACGGCGGTGTCCTACGCGCTGGTCGTCATGGCGATCTGCGTCCTGCGCCCCGACGTGATCCCGCGGAGCGCACCCGTTGACATGGGCGACGCGGGGCGGGCGGTGCGCGACGTGGCCCCGGTGATCGTTCTGGTCGTGCTGGTGCTCGGCGGCCTCTTTGCGGGGTTCTTCACGGCGACCGAGGCGGGTGCTGTCGGTGCGGCCGGGGCCATCGCCATCGCCGCGGCCTCGGGACGGCTGACGCGCGACGTGCTGACCCAGTCGCTGACCGAGACGCTGATGGCCACGGCCGCGCTCTTCATCATCGGCGTGGGCGCGGCGATGTTCACCCGGTTCCTCGGCCTCTCGGGCCTGTCGGGCTTCATCTCGCAGGCCGTCGCCTCGGCGGACCTGTCGTTCTGGCAGCTCATGGTGCTGATCGTCGTGATCTACCTGCTGCTCGGCACCTTCATGGAGCCGTTCGGCGCGCTCTTCATCACGCTGCCGGTGCTGTTGCCGGTGGTAGAGGCGCAGGGCGCTAGCCTCGTCTGGTTCGGCGTGCTGGTGGTGAAGCTGCTGGAGGTCGGTATGATCACGCCGCCGGTGGGGATGAACGTCTTCATCATCCGTTCGGTGGCATCGAAATATGTCTCGCTGACGCAGATCTTTGCCGGCGTGGTCCCGTTCATCCTGGCCGACATCGTGGTGGTCGCGCTGATCATCGCCGTGCCGGGGATCGTCCTGTTCCTGCCGGATCTGTTCGGCTAGGCGGGGACTTTTCCCCCGCCAGTTGCTGTTCGATCATCCACGCCCGGATGAACCCCAGAACGGCATCGGGACGCTCCAAGGATCCTCGCCTCGCGTTTCCGCAGTTCCGCTTCGGTCGGAGCGAGGATGAACCCGCGCACCCGCTCGAGGGCTTGGCGCGCGATCCTTCGCGAAGCGGCCGCCCATCGAGTAGCCCACGTCCCGCGTCGTCTTGCGAGGCCGAGCCGATCGGGGCCGACACGCGTATAATTCGGCCTGCGCCTCGGTCACGAAACAACTTGATGTCGGGCCGGGTCCGCCTGAAAAGAGCGGCTCGAGCCCGTGCTCCGGCGGGTCTGATCTGCATCGAGCGGAGGTATCCGGTTGAGATGACCCTGTGGATCGCGGCCTTCCTCGCCCTTGCCGCCGGTGGATTGATCAAGGGCGCCACCGGTGCCGGGGCGCCGATCGTCGCGGTGCCGGTGATCACGCTTCTGACCGGGGACGTGTCGCTGGCGGTGTCGCTTCTCGTGTTCCCGAACCTTATCGCGAACGCCTGGCAGGGCTGGGCCTATCGACGCGAGGCCGTGAGCCCGGCTTTCACGCTGACCTTCGCGGCGGCGGGGCTGATCGGCGCGGGGGTGGGCACGGTGCTTCTGGCGAAGCTCGAGACGCACTACCTGATCCTGCTCACGGCCCTCGCGGTCTATGCCTATGTGGGGTTCCGCCTCGCCCGGCCAGATTGGGTCATGCCTGCGCGCGTCGGTCGGTTGTCGGTTCTTCCCGCAGGGCTGGCCGGCGGGGTGCTGCAGGGGGTCATCGGTGTCTCGGCACCTGTGTCGATCGCGTTCCTCAACGCGCTGAACCTGTCGCGGCCCGCCTTCCTTGGGACGATCTCGATCTTCTTCTTCGCCATGAGCCTGTCGCAGATCCCCGTGCAGGCTGTCTACGGCATCCTGACATGGCCGCGCGCGGCGATCAGCGTGCTCGCGGTGGTGCCGATCCTGGGGGCGATGCCGCTCGGGACGTGGCTGGCGCAGCGGATTTCGCGCGAGACGTTCGAGCGGGTGATCCTGTTGCTGCTGGTGGCCACCGCCACGCGGCTTGCCTGGGTGTTCTGTTCGGCAGCGGGGGGCTAGTTTCGTCCGCATGACCACACAAACAGAACGCGCGCTCCTGATCTTGCGCGAACGCATCCTGAAGGGGGCGTATCGCGGGGGCGAGAAGCTGCTTACCGTGAACCTTGCCGAGGCGCTGGAGATCTCGCGCACCCCCGTCCGCGCGGCCCTGTCGCAACTGGCCGAGGAGGGGCTTCTCGACCGGACGGCCGGGGGTAGTTTCGAGGTGCGCGCGTTCTCCTATGCCGATGTGCGGGACACGCTGATCCTGCGCGGTACCCTCGAAGGGCTGGCGACCCGGCTCGCCGCCACGCGCGGCGCGGTGCCCGAGGCGCTGGAAGAGGCGGAGCGGATAGTGGCCGAACTGGACGACTGCTTCGACACCGTCGGCGACGGGGTGGACAACGAGGGCTACAGCCGCCTGAACCTGGCCTTCCACGCCACCCTGCCGCGCATGGCCGACAGCGCCGTCCTTGCCCGCGAGCTCGAGCGGATGATGCGGCTGCCCTTCGCCTCGCCCTCGGCGTTCCTGCCGATGAAGCGCAGCAAGACATGGGTGAACCGCACCTTCTTCGTCAACCAGCACCAGCACCGCGCCATCCTGCAGGCGATTCGCGAACGCGACAGTGCCCGCGCAGAGACGCTGGCGCGTGAGCATGCGCGGACCGCGATGGAGAACCTGGAGCAGATCTGGGCGGCCGCCGAAGGGCGCGATCGCAGCGAGCTGGCGCTGATAACGGGCGATTACGGCGAGCCGGACTGATGTATACATGTACGGCGACCCGTGAGACGCGCCGCATGCACGGATTTTCAGCGACACAAGCCTCCTGAGCGGAAAATCCCGGTCTGCCCTACACGGCTCTTGCATAATTATCGAAATGCGTCACCGTGGAATGCATACATTATGCTCCTGGGAGGACATCATATGGCCGTGTCGAGCCTGTCTGAAAAGCTCAAGCAGCACTCCAGCCCCGTCGAGATGCTGCGCAACTCGCGCAGCGGGATCTACGTATATCCCGTCGTGGCGCCGGAATTCTCGAACTGGCGGGACGAGCAGCGCGCCTGGCGCGAAACCGCCGTCCTGTTCGACCAGAGCCACCACATGGACGAGCTGATCGTGGAAGGCCCGGACGCCGAGGCGTTCCTGGCCCATGTGGGCATCAACGCCTTCCACAACTTCGGGCTCGACCGCGCCAAGCACTTCGTGCCCGTGACGCCGGCCGGCCACGTGATCGGCGACATGATCATCTTCCGCGAGCGCGAGGACAAGTTCATCCTCGTCGGTCGTTCGCCCACCGCCACCTGGACCCAGTTCCAGGCCGCGATCGGCAAGTGGAACGTCCGCCTGCGCTACGATCCGCGCTCTCCGTCGCGCCCCGAAGGCGAGCGGGTGCTGCGCGAGCATTACCGCTTCCAGATCCAGGGCCCCGAGGCCAACAAGATCTTCGAGAAGCTGAACAGCGGCCCGATCCCCGAGTTGAAGTTCTTCCACGTGGGCGAGATCACCATCGGCTCGCGGAACGTCTCGGCGCTGCGGCACGGCATGTCCGGCGCGCCGGGCCTCGAGATCTGGGGGCCGTACGAGGATCATCGTTACATCCTGTCGAACATCCTGCAGGCGGCCGAGGATGTGGGCGTCGACATCCGCCGCTGCGGCAGCCGGGCCTATTCGACAAATACGTGTGAGTCGGGCTGGATCCCCTCGCCGCTGCCCGCGATCTACACCGGTGACGGCATGGTCGCCGAATATCGCGACTACATGGGCGCGGACTCGCTCGAGGCGGCCGGATCGCTGGGCGGCAGCTTCGTCAGCGACGATATCTCGGACTACTACGTCAACCCGTTCGAGCTGGGCTACGACTTCTACATCGGCTGGAAGAAGGACGACTTCATCGGCAAGGACGCCCTTCTGAAGATGAAGGAGCAGCCCCAGCGGAAGAAGGTCACGTTCGAGTGGAACCCCGACGACGTGATCGACGTGATCCGCACCGGCTTCGAGGAAGGCACCCCGGCGAAGTGGATCGACTTCCCGCAGCCGAACTACAACTCCGCCTCGGCCGACAAGATCATGCAGGGCGACAAGATGGTCGGCATGTCGATGTTCAACGGCTACAGCTTCAACGAGCGGCGCGTCCTCTCGCTGGGCGTCGTCAATCCTGACGTAAACGAGGGCGACGTGCTGACGATGATCTGGGGCGAGCCCGACGACACCCAGAAAACCTCGGCCGAGAAGCACAAGCAGGCCGAGATTCGGGTCCGCGTCTCGCCGGTGCCGTATTCCAGCATGGCCCGCGAAAGCTACGCCTCGGACAGCTGGCGCACCAAGAAGTGAGCCGAAGGCCGGGGTGGACGACGCCTGCTCCGGCCACTCCCCCTTTTGCAAGGCGAGCAGATGACATCCCGGATCCTGACCCTGTCCTGCCCGAACACCGCTGGCATCGTAGCCGAGGTGGCCGCGCGGGTGGCGGACAATGGCGGCAACATCACCGAAGCCGCGCAGTTCGACGACCAGTTCTCGGGCACGTTCTTCATGCGCCTGCGCTTCGACATCGCCGAAGAGGGCCTCGGCGCGTTCACCACGGCCTTCGCCGAGACCGCGGGGCGCTTCGGGATGGAGTGGCGCCTGAAAGATGCGGCGCGTCCGACGCGGATGCTCCTTATGGTGTCGAAATTCGACCATTGTCTGGGAGATCTCCTGTATCGTGTGAAGCTGGGTGAGATGAACGCCGACGTGGTCGGAATCATCGGCAACCACCCGGAAGAGGTGCTGCACACCTCGCTGCACAAGGGGTTCGACTATCACCACCTGCCGGTCACGAAGGACACGAAGGCTCAACAGGAGGCCGAGGTGCGTCGGATCGTCGAAGAGACGGATGCCGAACTGGTCGTGCTGGCCCGCTACATGCAGGTGCTGTCGGACGAGATGTGCCAGTTTCTCGCCGGGCGCTGCATCAACATCCATCATTCGTTCCTGCCCGGTTTCAAGGGTGCCAGGCCCTACGACCGCGCCCACGAGCGCGGGGTGAAGATGATCGGGGCGACGTCGCACTACGTGACAGCTGATCTCGACGAGGGGCCGATCATCTATCAGGACGTCGAGGCGGTCAGCCATGCCGACACGCCCGCGGACCTGATAGGCAAGGGTCGCGACATCGAACGGCGCGTGCTGGCGCGGGCGGTGCATCTGCATCTCGACCAGCGGGTCCTGGTGAACGGCCGCAAGACGGTGGTGTTCGGAAAATGAAGCGGCGGAGAGCCCGACCGCTGTCGACAGGGGAGGAGACGTCGCCATGCTGAGACTGATCAAGGGCTTCGCGAAGTCCAGCCTACGCGACTCGAGCGCGCCCGACACGGGCGATCTCGAGCCGGTGCTGCACAACTTCTCGATCGAGGTGATGCCGCGCACCGCCCAGAAGGTCGAGAATTTCGCCGCGATCCTGCCACAGGGGACGCGCGTCTACATCGCCCACCTGCCGGATGTCGATTTCGACGACATGGTGGCGACCGCGAAGCGTCTGACGGACGAGGGCATGACGCCCATGCCCCACATCACGGCGCGGCTCATCGAAAATCGAGCCGATCTGGAGGCGCGAGTGGCGCGCTATGCCGACGAGGCCGGCGTCAATCAGGCCCTGCTGCTGGCCGGCGGTCTTGCCGAGGCGCGGGGCGACTACCACTCGTCGATGCAACTGGCCGAGAGCGGGATCTTCGATGCGCGCGGGTTCGACCGCCTGCATTTCGCGGGCCATCCCGAGGGCAACCGCGACATCGACAAGGACGGAACGCGCATCGTCGACGAAGCGGCGCGGTGGAAGCATGACTTCGCCGAGCGCACGGATGCCGGGGTGGCGCTCGTCACGCAATTCGCATTCGAGGCGCGCCCGGTGCTCGACTGGATCGCCCGGATGCGTGCCGCGGGCGTCGAGTTGCCAGTGCATGTGGGGATCGCGGGGCCGGCCAAGCTCCAGACGCTGATCCGGTTCGCAGTGGAATGCGGCGTCGGCCCCTCGATCGGGGTGTTGAAGAAGCGGGCGGCCGATGTGACCAAGCTGGTCAAGCCGTACGAGCCGGACGAGGTCATGCAGGCCTTCGCCCGGGCGCATTCGGCCGAGGGACAGTTGGTTGAGCAGTTCCACTTCTTCCCTTTAGGCGGTATCGAGACATGCGCACGCTGGATCGACAGCCACACCAATCAGAAGAGCCGTACATGACTGAGACCACTTCGAAGATGCCTCCCTTCCGCGCCGACCACGTGGGCAGCCTTCTTCGCCCCGAAGCGATCGCCAAGGCCCGCGCCGCCGGCGTCTCGGCCGAGAAGCTGCGCGAAGTCGAGGATGCCGAGATTCCGCGTCTCATCCAGCGCCAGGAAGAGATCGGCCTGCCCGTCGTCACCGATGGCG
The DNA here is from genome assembly GCF_900172315.1 of Palleronia marisminoris. GTDB lineage: Bacteria > Pseudomonadota > Alphaproteobacteria > Rhodobacterales > Rhodobacteraceae > Palleronia > Palleronia marisminoris. Next base: position 56,273 of record NZ_FWFV01000012.1, on the reverse strand, counting down.
AGGCGCGCCGCGCCTTCTGGCACTACGATTTCATGGGGTGCTCGACGGGATCGAATTCGAGGAGAAGACGGGTTCGGGCCTCGGCTTCAAGGGCGCCGACATCAGCGTGTTTCCAGTCAACTCGGGGCCGCTCGCGTTCCCCAAGGACCACCCGATGCTGGAGCATTACCGCTTCGTGGCCGAGCGCACGAAGGTCTGTCCCAAGATCTCGATCCCCGGCCCCTCGGCGATCCATTTCCGGGTGACTCCCGACACCATCCGGCACGAGCCCTACAAGGATCACGAGGCGTTCTTTTCCGCCATCGCCGACACCTACAAGGACGCGGTCGCGGCCTATTACGAGGCCGGCTGCCGCTACCTGCAGCTCGACGACATCTTCTTCGCCTATCTGTGCGATGAGACGCAGCGCGAAAACCGCCGGGCGATGGGGCAGGACCCGGACTGGCTGATCGAGCGCTACGGCTGGATGCTGAACGAGGCGATCAAGGATCGGCCCAGCGACATGACCATAGGGATGCACATGTGCCGCGGCAACTTCCGCTCGAGCCATGTCGCCTCGGGCGGCTACGAGGCGGCGGCCGAGGCGATCTTCGGTGCCGACGTAGACGTCTATTTCATGGAGTACGACACTGACCGGGCAGGGGGCCTCGAGCCGCTGCGCCTGTTGCCCAAGGGCGACAAGCGCATCATGGCCGGCTTCATCACCACCAAGACGCCCGAGCTCGAGGACATGGACTGGCTGAAGCGCAAGTTCGACGAGGCCTCGGCCTACGTGGATCTCGACCAGCTGGGGATCGCCCCGCAATGCGGGTTCTCGTCGACCGAGCACGGAAACGCGCTGACCGAGGACGACCAGTGGCGCAAGCTCGAACGTGTCGTGACGCTGGCCCGGGACATCTGGGGCACCGTCTGAGCGAAGGCCACACCAGATCAAAGAGCAACCCGGCCGGTCGACCGGCCGGGACATTCAGGGAGGAAACCAGAATGACGATCCAGACGACCTTGCGCCGCGCCATCGCGGCCGCGACGATCCTGACCGCCGGTGCGGCGAGCGCCGAAACGGTGTCCTACGCCCATTTCGTGCCGCCGCAGCACACGCTGACCGAGGCCAATATCGAACCTCTGCAGGAAGCCGTCGCCGACTCGGGCCTCGAGATCCAGGTCTACCCGGGCGGCGAGCTGGGTGCCGGCCCGACCGAGCAATATGTCCGCGTCATCCAGGGCGTGGCCGATATCGGTTGGGGCCTGCCGGGCTACACCTCGTCGCAGTTCGACAAGACCATGATCTCGGAGTTGCCGGGCGTCGGCGGCGGAGACCGCTCGGGCTACGAAATCCTGTGGGATGCCTGGGATGCCGGGCTGCTTCAGGACGAGTTCCCCCGCGCCAAGCCGCTCGCGCTGTGGCTGTCCGAGCCCAACGTCTTCATCATGAAGGACAAGGACATCCGTACGCCCGCCGATGTCGAAGGGCTGAAGATCCGCGTCTCGGGCTCGGCGGCCGGGCAGTTGGTCGAGGCGCTCGGCGGGACGCCGGTGCAGATGCCCGCCAGCGAGATGTACAACGCCCTGCAGACCGGCCTGATCGACGGCATCATCACGGGCGCCTCGGCGATCAGCGACTTCCGGCTCGACGAGGTGGCCAACAGCTATACCACCGGCCCGAATCTCGGTCACATCTCGTTCTTCGTGGTGATGAACCAGAGCAAGTATGACGGCCTTCCGGAAGAGCAGCGCGCGGCGATCGACAGCATTGCCGGCCGCGAACTCTCGCGCCTGTCGGAGGAGGGCTGGTACGCCAAGGCCGACGAGACGCTGCAGAGCATCAAGGGTGCAGGCGACAACACCGTCATCGAACTCGGCGAAGAAGAATCGGCGGCCTTCAGCGACATCACCGAGCCGGTGACGCAGCGGATCGTCGAAGAGCGCGGCGCCGAAGAGGTCTACAACGTCATGACCGGCCAGCAAGGCTGATGCTCGCGAAGATCGACAAGCTGTCCTACGTCCTCGCGCGCGTGGCGGCCATTGCCGGCACCCTGGGCCTCGTCGGGCTGACCCTGGTGATCTGCTACGACGTGGTCGGGCGCTACCTGGGTCATCCGCTCTACGGGGCGCAGGACCTGACATCGATGGCGCTGGTCATCGTGATCTTCGGCGGCATGTCGATCTGCGACAGAATGGACGGACACATCGTCGTGGACGTCTTCGAGCGCGTGTTCCCCACCTGGCTCAAGCGGGTGGGGGACATCGTCGCGGCGCTTCTGGGGGCGGTCATCTTCGCCCTCATCGCCTATACCGCATGGGACTCGGCGTCCCTGTCGCGGCTTCTGAACCTGGCCACGAACATCATCGAGATGCCCAAGGCGTGGTTCCAGTACTTCGTGGTGGTTGCTTCGATCATCACCGCGCTGGGCATGGCCCTGCGCGCCGTGTTCCTGATCCTTGGCGGCAAACCCCTGCAGGAAAGACACGAAGCATGAGCGGTCTCGCCGTCGGCACCATCGGCATGGTCGTGCTGCTGGTGCTTCTCGCGCTGCGCATCCCGGTGGCGTTGGCCATGTTCACCGTCGGTCTGACAGGGCAGGCGATCCTGAATTCTCCTTCCGCCGCGATCGCCAACCTTGCCTCGGATACCTTCACGCTGGCCTCGTCGGCCGAGCTGGTGGTCGTGCCCCTGTTCATCTTCATGGGCAACATCGCCACCGAGACGGGCATGAGCCGGCGGCTCTACGACGCCGCCTATGCGCTGATCGGGCGGCTGCGGGGCGGGCTTGCCGCCGCGACCGTGATCGGCTGCGGCGGGTTCGCCGCGCTGTCGGGATCGTCGGTGGCCGCGGCGCTGACGATGGGCAAGGTCAGCCTCAAGCAGATGGACCGGTTCGGTTACGACAAGGGCCTGTCCACGGGGGCCGTCGCCGCGGGCGGGACGCTGGGCATCCTGATCCCGCCCTCGACCGGCTTCGTGATCTATGCGATTCTCGCGCAGGAAAGCATCGGCCGCCTGTTCCTCGCCGGTGTGCTGCCGGGCCTTCTGCTGCTGGCGATGTTCGTCGGCACCATCATGGTCCTGTGCTACCTCGACCCGACGAAAGGCCCGGAGGGGCCGCGCACCACCGGGCGCGAGAAGCTCCTGGCCATGGCGAACGCCGCGCCGATCATCGGCATCATCCTTTTGACTATCGGCGGGATTTATGGCGGTGTGTTCTCTCCGACCGAGGCGTCGGCGGTGGGGGCGGGGCTGGCGATCCTCTTCGGCCTCATCCGGCGCACGCTGACGCTGAACGCGTTCTGGAAGGCCGCGCGCTCGTCTGTCGTGACCACCGCCGCCGTCATGCTGATCCTGATCTCGGCCTACACGCTGATCCCGTTCCTGGCGCTCAGCCGCATCCCGCAATCGCTCGGCGCGTTTATCGTGGGCCTGGACCTGCCGGTCCTCGGCGTCCTCGCCCTGATGCTGGCGACCTACCTGGTCATGGGCTGCTTCATGGAGGGCTTTGCGATGCTCGTCCTGTCGATGCCGATCTTCTACCCAATCGTCATCGAGCTCGGCATCGACCCGATCTGGTTCGGCGTGCTCGTGGTCCTGACGCTCGAGATGGGGCTGATCTCGCCTCCCGTGGGGATCAACGTCTACATCGTGAAATCGGTCGCGCCGGACACGTCGCTCAACCAGATCTTCCGCGGGATCATGCCTTATCTCCTGGCGATGATCGTGACGCTCCTCGTTCTCTTGGCCTTCCCGGGGATCTCTCTCTGGCTGCCCAACACCATGATCGGGAGCTGACCGCGAGGGCAGTTGTCGCCGCGACTGTGAACCATTCCCGCCTGGCTGCGTCTCTCAAGAGAAGCAACGGAGGCGCTCGGGACGAGAGGCGCGAAGCGGGTCATGAGTGAACGACGAACCAACGAGACGGACGTCGATGTGGTGGTGATCGGTGGCGGTCCCGCGGGATTGACTGCCGCGACCTACCTGGCGCGGTTCCGCCGCCGGTTCATCGTCTTCGACTCGGGAGCGAGCCGGGCGAGCCGCATCCCGGTCTCGCACAACCTGCCCGGGTTCCCCGACGGGATACCGGGCAACACGCTGCTGTCGCGCATGCGCGAGCAGGCCATGCGCTACGGCTCCCGGATCGTGAGCGATACCGTCCACCGGCTGAGGCGCGATCCGGACGGATCCTTCCTGGCCGAGACGTCGGCGGGAACCGTCCGCAGCCGGATGGTCCTGCTCGCGACCGGCTGCGTCGACCGAGAGCCCGACCTCCCCGACATCCCAGAGGCCACCCGGAACGGCTTCCTGCGCTATTGCCCCATTTGCGACGCCTATGAGGTGACGGGACAGAAGGTCGCCATCATCGGCTACGGCGCCTGCTCGCTCAGGGAAGCGCTGCTCTTGCGCGGCTATACCGATGATCTGACGCTGCTGACGCTGGGCCGGCCGATGGAGTTTTCTCCACAGGATCGCAAGGGGCTTCGGGATGCCGGAGTGCGCGTCATCGACGTGCCGGTGCGGCAGTTCGGCCTCGCCGATGGGGCGATCGACTCCTGGCACATGGAAGGCGGCGAGAAGCATAGTTTCGACGCGGTCTATTCGGCGCTCGGCCGGGATGTGCGTTCGGAACTCGCTCGGGCGGTGGGTGCGGAAGGCGACGCCGAGGGCGCCTTGATCGTCGACGACCACCAGAGGACGAACGTGCCGGGGCTTTATGCTGCTGGTGACGCGGTGAAGGGGCTGGCGCAGGTCGCGGTGGCGACCGGGCAGGCTGCCATCGCCGCGACGGATATCAACAACCAGCTATTCCGGGATTCCGTCGCCGAAAACTGGCCGCGGGCCAGTTGATTGCGTCAGCACGACGGCGACTGCCCTCGCGCTGACGAAGGGCGAACTCAGACTTTCGCCGTTTCGCCCGAGTCCTTCAGCGAGATGAATGTCTCGGTGATCAACGGAATGTGTCCCGCAACCCATTCTGCCATGCGCCGCTCTTCGTCCAGGTTGGCTTCCAGCAAGGGCACGGCCTTGCTTTCGCCGGAAACCTGGGCGGCCGTTATAAGGGAGATATAGGCGGCGATCTCGTAATTCTCGAAGGCCAGGTTCGCGAAAGAGTTCTTCAGGACCTCGTCCGCGGCCGCGACATGGCTCAGCGCGGCGGTCGAGCCGACGGTCGAGAGGAAGGCGTCCTTCGTCGTGGAGCTGCTTTCCCCGACGGAATCCAGCACCTCCGAAAGGCGTTCGAGCTGCGTTTCCGTCTCGGAAATATGCGCCTCGAGGCGCTTCGAGAGATCGGGATAGTGCTTCAGGCGGCTCACTTGCGGCTGCATGATCGACAGCGCCTGCTTTTCCATCGCGTGAGCGTTCTTCAATCCCGTGAGGAACACCTCGCGCGCGTAATCGGTATCGGCCATCTATGCCTCCTGTAGTGTCGTGTTGACTACACAAACGACCCGGACTGCGTTTGTTCCTGACCTCCTTGCCCCGGCGGAAAGGTGCCCGCAAACCCCGGAAAGTGGCGACCATCCGCCTGATTTGCCCCGAGGATGGAACCCGAAAGACCCCCCGTTGCACATGGCGGACGGCCTGCACAGATGGCGTCCAACGACCAAAAAAACACGGAGGAACACCTTATGATCAAGTCCAAGCTCATGCGCCGAACCGCTCTCGCAGCAAGCTGCTTCTTCGCGGTGCCTTTTCTCGCCTCAGCGCACGAAGGCGCAACCGTCGAGAGAACGATCGAGGGAACGGCGTCCTGGTATGGTCCGGGGTTTCACGGGCGCAAGACGGCGAATGGCGAGACGTTCGACATGAACGACCTTACCGCCGCCCATCCGACGCTGCCCTTCGACACGCAGGTCCGTGTCACGAACGAGGTCACCGATGAATCCGTGGTGGTACGGATCAACGACCGGGGCCCCTTTGCCAAGGACCGGGTGATCGATCTGTCCAAAGAGGCGGCGAACGATATCGGGCTTACCGCCACCGGCGTCGCCCACGTCAAGATCGAGGTGCTTGCCTGATCGCATCGCGCGCAATCCGCAGGTGCCACGTCTGCGTGGCAGACGTGAAGGCCGGGTGGCGGTCGCCACCCGGCCCGGTTTTTCAGAACTTGAAGTCCAGCGACACGGCGTAGGTCACTTCCGAAGCGCTTCCGGCCTTGATGCTCGCCGAGGCAGAGTTGTGCTGACCGAATTGCACGTCCGCGCCGAGGCCGACTCGGAACTCCTGGTCGGCGAGACCGCCGTTCCCGACGCCGAAGCGTGCCTCTTCGACGGCTAGACCGGCGAGCACTTCGCGCTCGTCGCCCGACAGGCGGATGCTCGTGTCGAGCGAGGCCGAGAGCCCCACTTGCGGCGTTGCCGCATGCCGGACAGCCACCCCGAGGTCGAGATAGGTCCGGTCCGCGTCCTGCCCCTCGACCGAGAGGGCGTCCAGCGCATCGCCCTGTTCGGCGAACCCGTCCACGTCATCGCTCAGCCGAAGCAGTTCGGACGTGGCCGAGAACAGGTTCCGCCCGGCCTGGTGCTGGTAGGCAAGACCCAGCCCCAGAAGCCGGGACGACGCGTCAACGCCGTCGATGCTCGTGCGGCCGCCGAGGGCGATCCGTTCCCCCGACACGTCGTAGCTTGCCATCCCGGCCCGCGCCGTTGCGGTCAGGCCCGGTACGCCGCCGATCGGCAGGGCGAAGCCGATGCCTGCCGCAAGACCGTCGAGTTCCGCGTCCAGGTAGTCGGACGACACCTCTCCGTCGAGTTTCCCGAGCGAGCCCGAGAGAATGCCGATCTCGGTGCCGAACGCCACCGATCCGCCGGCGAAGTTGGCGGACAGGCCATAATCGGCGAAGCGGCGGTCCTGATCGGTTTCGGCCTCGGCGCCGCTGAGGACGAACCGCGCGGAGCCGGCCTCGAGCGCGGCGCCGGGAAGCGCATGGCGCAGGCCGAACGACGCAGCCTCGCCGACCCCGGTGTAGACCTCGGGCGAGGCCATGGCGAGAACCGCCGCGTTGGCCGCAGCCGGGTTGGCCGAGGTCTGTGCCAACGCCAGCGATGGCACGAGGTTGCCCCCGTAGGTCTGGGCGACCCCGTCGGTTCCCGCCACGAGGGCGGCCGCGAGGATGGCGCGGTCGTTATCGGTCCGCGCCGCAGCCTCGAAGAGCTCGTCGATCGTGATCCCGCCGAGGCCGACCAGCGACCCGGTGGACAGGTTCAGGACCGACGTGCCGTCGAACCCGCTGGCGACCTCTCCGAAATGGCCGGACAGGTTCCCGGCGGTGAAATCGAAGAAGCGGACGCTTTCACCGGCAGCGAGGCTTTGACCGGCGGTCGCCAGGATGTCGAGACGCGCGCCGGGCTCGATCGTGAACTCCCCGGTTATGCGCATGACGTCGTGGGAGGTTCCGCTGACGTATTCCAGCTCGGTCGTCGAGCCTTCGGCAAGCACCAGGTCTTCGACGGCGATCTCGCCCGGCGAATTGCCGGGCCGCAGGAACGCGCCGATGCCGATCGTCATCTTGCCCGAGACCCGGCCGTTGCCCCGAACCGAGCTTCCCGCGCCCGAAATCGTGGTGGTTTTCGCCTCCACAGAGATATTCTCGTCCGTGCCCAGTTGCAGCGTGCCGCCCTTGGACACCGACAGTTCGGCGGTTTTCAGACCGCCCGCGACGGACAGCTTGCCTCCGGTGACGTTGACCTTGGGGAAGGTGATCTTCTGCCCCTTGGCGACCAGAATGTCGCTTGTCCCGTCGACCTCGAACGCGTTCGTCTCGGATGACAGGCTGCTGTCGACCAGGAACTGGCCGCCGACGACCCGCAGCGATCCCGTGCCGGTGAGGACGCCCGAGAACTCGCCACCGTCCGAGACATAAAGGTCGTTCGTGCCGAGGGCGAGCGTGCCCGCCCCCACAAGCCGCGTGATCCGCTGGTTCCCGTTCGCGAGCTGCAGCGTACCGTTCGAGCGGATATCGACGCCGACAGTCTGCGCGGCGACATAGGGGCTCGCGAAGGTCACGCGCCCCGCGTCGATATACAGGGTGCCGACCGAGAAGCTGCCCTCGGCCCCGTCGAGGCCGAGCGTGCCCGTCCCCGCCTTGGTGAGAACGCCCGCGCCGCCGATCGTGCCGGAATAGGTGCTGGTTCCCGTCTGGACGAGGCGCAGGGACTCCTCGGCGTCGATCGTGATTGCACCCGTGGCTCCTCCCGAAAGTCCGGCCGTCGTCAGGGTGACGCGGTCCTCGAAAGTCAGGGAGCCATCATTGACCACCTTGCCCGCCGCGGTGAGGTTCGCCACCAGTTCGACCTTGCCCGAGTTCCGCAGCTCGCCCACGCTTTCGTCCGTGAGCAGCACGAACCGGCCGTTCTTGTCCACGACCAGCGTGCCGACATCCGACAGGTTGCCGTCGTCGAGCACGAGGGTGCCGTTCGTCACCCGCGTGCCGCCGGAATGCAGCATCTCGCCGGTCAGGGTCAGCTGGCCCGTCCCCTCCTTGATGATGCGGCCACCCCCGGCACTGCTGCCCGCGAAGCTGGAGGCGCCGCTCAGGTCGAGCGCCAGGATGCCTGCCTCGGACAGCTCTAATGAGCCTTCGCCCGACAGCCCGGCCGCGATGATCCGCCTTGCGTCGGCGACGCCGATCTTGCCCTCGTTCTGCATCGAGGCGCCATGGTTCATGGTGACGTCGCCGGCGAGAAGCAGCAGCCCCGCGTTCTCGAACGCGTCGGCCGTGACGGCATCCACCCTCATCTCGCCGCCCGTCAGGTTGTGGATCGAGCCCGCGAACAGATGTCCGCCGAACGCCGAGATGCCTTCGTTCGTCACCGTGTCTACGGTCAGCGCGTCCGCCGAGGTGACCTTGCCCTTCGCCGCGACCGATAGGCTGTCGAACGCCTGTGCCGACGCGAAGGACATGCCGCCTTCCTCGACCAGGATGCCGTCGGCGGTGAAGCTGCCCGCCGCGCCGTCGTGGCTCAGCGTGCCCGACCCGGCCTTGGTGAGGATGCCGTCGCCGGTGAAGTTTCCCGAATATATGGTGTTCTTCGACTGGACCAGGCGCAGTGGTGTGCCCGCGTCGATGCGAACCTCGCCCGTGTCGCCGCCCGACAGGCCAGCCGTCGTCAGGGTGACGGGCTCGCGGAAGGTCAGGACGCCGTCATTGACCATCTTGCCGGTCGTCGTCAGGTCGGCATGGAGCTCGATCATGCCGGCCGAGAGCAGGTCGCCCACGGTTTCCGGCGTGAGCAGGATGAACTGGCCGTCCTTCTCGACGGCAAGCGTCGCAATGTCCGACAGGGTGCCGCCGTCGAGGACGAGCGTGCCGTTCATGACGCGCGTCGCACCGGTATGTCCCATGTCGCCGGTCAGGGTCAGCGTGCCGGTCCCGGCCTTTGCGATCTCGCCGGCGCCGCTGCTGCTGCCCTCGTAGGTCGAGACGCCGCTCAACTCGAGCGTCAGCGCGCCCTCGTCGGCCACGCTCAGGGTCCCTTTGCCAGCCAGGCCGTCCGCTACGATGTGTCGGATGTCGGCAACGGCAATCGTGCCATCGTTTGTGAGCGGCGCACCGTGTCCCACGGTCACGTCCCCGGCCAGAAGCAGAAGCCCCTCGTTGACGAAGCTGTCGGACGTGACCTGCTTGACCCGCAATTCCCCGTCCGCGAGGTTGTGGATCGCGCCGGCCGAGAGGATGCCGAAGAACGTCGAGAGGCCCTGGTTCGTCAGCTGGTTCACCGTCATGGCATCGGCCGCGACGATCTCTCCCCGTGCCGCGACCGACAGGGCCGCGAAGATCTCGGCAGCCGAGAACGCCAGGCCGCCGCCGTCCACCGTCGCGATGCCGTTCGAGGCCATCAGCCGGCCCACCACGTCGCCTTCGCGCGTGGTCAGTTTTCCGGCATTGACCGTCAGCCCGGTCAGGGCGTTCGTGCCCGTCATCACGAGTTCGCCGGTATAGCCCGCGGCACCGACCTCGAGCGCGCCGCCCGTCATGTTGCCGGTCACGACGGCGCGGTCGGTGTCGACCGCTTCGTTGTCGTGGACAGCGACGTTCATCTTGCCGCCGTTCAGGACGATCTTGTTGACCAGCCGCACCGTGCCGGTCGCGTCACGCGCGCCGAAGACGAGGACGGAGTCGCCCCCCACGAAGCCGCCTTGCCCCAGCGAAAGCGTCTGGCCCGAGGCGCCGCCGAGATAGCCGAAATTCAGGGTCAGCCCTTCTTCGCTGGCCGCGAATCCGCCGCTTCCGCTCCAGGATGCCTGCGTCGACAGCGTGCCGACCCGCCGCACGAACTGACCGTCGGTCAGCAGGACGCCGGCGTTGCTTTCGGCCAGGTCGGACAGTGCGCCGCCCCCGTCGAACTGCAGATGGCTGCGCGAGTGGATGCCAATGCCATCCTTGGCGGCAAGCGCCGCGCCCTCGATGTTGGTGGTTCCGGTATAGGTGTTCTCGCCCAGAAGCTCGACCGTGCCGCCGCCCCCGATCCTGAGAGACGCGCCGTCGCCCGATGCGTTGGACATGGACGAGATGCTCGCCGTGCTGTCGTCCGCGATCGTGCCCTCGATGCGGATCCTGTTGCCGGCGCCGGGGGCCAGCAGGACGTCCGAACCGCGCATCATGAAGATGTCGGAACCCGCCGCGTTGCCGGCCTGACCGGCGTTGCTGCTCGAACCCGCGAGGGCCGCGTTGTTGGCGAAGGTGCTGTTGCCGCTGACGACGAGACTGCCGCCCGAGCGCACGAAGATCGCGCCGCCATAGCCCGAGCCGCCGCCACCGCCGAAGCCCGCGCCGTCCGAGCCGACCCCGCCGCCGAAGCCCGCAGCACCACCGGCCCCGGAACTACCGTCGATCCCGTTGCCCGTCGAACCGGCCGACCCGCCGGTGCCGCCCGAGCCGCCGCCGGCGCCGAAACCGCCGCGGCCGCCATTGCCGCCGTTGCCGCCGGTTCCGCCGTCGGTGATTGAATTGCCGCCGTCGCCACCGTCGCCGCCGTCGCCGCCGGCCCCGCCGCCGAAGAACTCGCTGCCGGCACCGCCCGCACCACCGGTGCCGCCGTCACCGCCGAGACCGACCCGACCTTTCGCCTGGTCGCTTTGCCAGACACCAAGCCGGATGCCGAGGTCGGCGACCTGGATCCAGGTGATGGCCGCATTGGCCGCACTGACGATGCTTTCGCCCACGTCGGTCGGGAAGCTGGTGAGAGCTGCGGCCGCCGAAGCGGTGTCCGCCACGGCCGAGGCCGTCGTCGTGGCGATGTCGAAGATCAGCTCCTTGTTGACCGGGGCGCCGTTGCTGCCGTCGCCGCCCGATCCACCGTCGCCGCCGGTTCCCTGCGTCGCTGCGCCACCCGAGCCGCCGTTGCGGCCAGCCTGGCCTTCGCCGCTGAAGATGAAGGCGCTGGCGGAGTTCGCGTTCACGCCGCTGCCGCCGTCCGAGCCTGATCCGCTGGCCGATACGATCCCGCCATTCATCGCGCCGCCGTCCTGCAGGGGCGAAACGAAGCGCACGTCCGAAAGCGCCTCGGTGACCGCGTGGTCGAGAACGGCGATCCCTGTTGCCGAGCTATACGAGACAACCCTGGTGCCCGCGGGAATTCCGGTGCCGGACACCTCCATTCCGGCAGCGATGCCGGTCAGGTGGGCGGGCAGCCGCAGACGGGTCTGCCCGCCGGACGCCGCCTGCGACAAGATCGGCGTCGTCCGGATCGTCTCGGGCACCGCGGTCAGGGCGTTCGACAGCTTGATGCTGTTGCCCTCGATGCTGGTGACGGTCGTGCCGGCCGGAATGCCTGCACCCGTCACGATGGTGCCCACGGAGACGCGGGTCGTGGGGGCGGGCAGGTTGATGATGTTGCTGCCGACCTGGCCGGCCTCGATCAGGCCCTTGAACTCCTGCAGCCCGGCCGGGAGCGGCTGAGAGAACCGGACCGTGCCGTCCTCGTCGATTGCGGTGACGGTCGTGCCGGCCGCGATGCCTTCGCCCGCGAGGGTCATGCCGACCTTGAGCGTGTTGCCGCTCGAAAGGATGCGGATCTCGTCGGCGCCGACGCGCGCGAACTGGGGCGCGGTCAGCGTGCCGACGTTCACGGCGTCGAAGCCGGACGTCGCGGACGTGGTGGGCTTGTCGATGACGATGCTGACGACCTCGCGCCCGTCGGCCCCGCCATAGTTGACGCCGGTGATCCGCGTGTCGTCGTCGATCCCGGTCCCGAAGACGGACGCGCCGATGCGCAGGTTTTCGTTGCTGCCGGTGAGCGTGTCGATCGGAAGGGTCGTGGCGCCGGGAATCACGGCGGTCGTGCTTGCCTTGGTGATGGACTCGGTCCTGATCTCCACGTTCGTCGCGAAGGTCACTTCCGTGCCGTCGACGCTCTCGATGTCGACGGTCCCGTTCACGCCGTCGAGCCCGGCAGAGACGCCGCTTCTGATCGCGGGGTTCTGGTTGGCCAGCGTCACGCCCGCGACGAAGTAGGTGCTTCCGACCCGGGTCAGGATCGGCTGGGGATTGATGGCCTGAACGGCCGAGATGTCTGCGGTCAGGTCCGTCAGGAGAAGGGTCGAGCCCGAAAGATCGACCGGCGGCCTGCTCCCGCCCTGTCCGCCCTTGGTCACGTTGCCGCGAAGGTCGATATTCTGCAGTGTCAGCGATGCGTTGCTGTCGATGAAGAAGACACCGCCTAGGCCCGCGCCTCCGCCCGACCCGGCACCACCTTCGGTGAAGAAGTTGGTGAAGGTCGTTTGCGCGTCGGACGTGCCGAAAGTCGCGATGCCCTGGATCGCGTGGCCGGCGCGACCGCCGCCATCCTCCACGATGCTATGGACAGGCGATGCGATGGTGGCGGGCGCCGCACCGACGAGTGTCCCGACCAGCGCGGTAGTCGAGAGAATGGACCGATAGCTTTTCATGGAGGCTCCAAGGGAATTAACGCACCGACCGTTAACCACCAATTTTTGCCAACTCGTTAACTTTGACGGCCCGCCCGCGATATGAGCGGCGAGTTCGACCTGGAATGAGTGGAGCCGGAGCACGAGCATGTGCACGCGTCGTGCTTCCACACCAGAACGTCGTGCGTCACGGCCGCGCGCGAGGGATGACGGGATCGCGATCTTCGACCTGAAGACCGGGAGCGAGGTCATCCATGCCGAGCGTCAGGAAAATGAGGAGTCGGAGGAGACGGGAGCCGGGACATCCACGACACGGGCAGCCAGCGCGGATACTCTCGGATCGAACCGGGGCCTCGCTGGCGTGGACCGGGGGAAAAAGCCCTGCGCAGCCCGATTACGTCCGGCGGCGCAGGGCGAGGCGGACCTAGGCGGGCCCGCGACAGGTCAGCCCTTGAGGTCGGCCGGCAGGACGGCCTCGGGCAGGTTCTGGAAGCACACGGGCCTCAGGAACCGGCGGATTGACAGGGTGCCGACGCTCGTATGGCCGAAATTGGTCGAGGCGGGGTAGGGGCCGCCGTGGACCATCGCGTCGGCAACCTCGACGCCAGTGGGGAAGCCGTTGACGAGGATCCGGCCTGCCTTGCGCTCGACGATCGGCAGAAGCGAGCGGACGGCTTCGGCGTCGCCGTCATCCATATGGATCGTGATGGTCAGCTGGCCCTTGAGCGTCCGTGCTACCTTCTCCATCTGCGCGGCGTCCTTGCAGCGCACGATCAGGCCGAGGGGCCCGAAGACTTCTTCGTTGATCGCGTGGTTCGACATCCAGGTGTCGGCGTCGGTCTCGAACAGGAAGGGCGTGGCGCTGCGTTCGGCAGGTTCGGTCGTGACCACGGCCGTGACGCCGCTTTCCTTGGCCATCGCCGCCGCGCCGCCCTTGTAGGCCGAGGCAATGCCGTCGGTCAGCATGGTCTGCGGCTCCATCCCCTCGAGCGCCTCCTTGGCGGCGTCACGCAGGGCGTCCGCGCCGGAACCGTCCAGCACCACGGCGACACCGGGATTCGTGCAGAACTGGCCGGCGCCCATGCAGAGCGACCCGGCCCAAGCCTTGCCGATCTCGGCGGCGCGGGCCTCGGTCGCCTCGTCCATCAGGAACATCGGGTTGACCGAGCCGAGCTCGCCGAAGAACGGGATCGGCTCGTCGCGCTGGGCGCACAGATCGTAGAGCGCGCGGCCGCCCTTCAGCGATCCGGTGAAGCCGACCGCCTTGACGAGCGGGTGCTGCACCAGCGTCTGTCCGACGGTCCGGTCTCCGCCCTGGATCAACGAGAAGACGCCCGTGGGCATGCCGGTCCGCTCGGCTGCGGCCTGGATGGCCTCGGCGGCCAGTTCGCCGGTGCCGGGATGGGCGCCGTGGCCCTTCACGACGACGGGGCAGCCGGCGGCCAGCGCCGCGGCGGTGTCGCCGCCGGCGGTCGAGAAGGCGAGCGGGAAGTTCGACGCGCCGAAGACGGCAACGGGTCCGATCGGCCGCTGAATCATGCGCAGGTCGGGCCGGGGCATCGGCTTGCGGTCAGGCATCGCGTCGTCATGGCGCTGGTCAAGGTAGGCGCCGTCACGGATATGCTTGGCGAAGAGGCGCAGCTGGTTCGCGGTCCGCGGTAGCTCGACCGAGCGGATGCGCGGCTCGGGCAGTCCGGTCTCGGACATCGCGGTTTCGGTGATCTCGTCGACTCGCGCTTCCAGCTCTTCGGCGATGGCGTCGAGGAACGCGGCGCGGTCTTCGCGCGAGGTGGCGGCGTATGCGTCGAAGGCGGCCTCGGCGGCCTCGGCGGCGCGGTTCACCAAGTCGGGCGTGCCGACCGAGAAGTCGTGCGCGGTCCCGTGGGCGGGTTCGGAGGAGAAGCTGCGGTCGGACGCGACCCGCTCGCCGGCGATCAGGTGCTTGCCGTGGGGTTGATAGGTCATGTTGTCCTCATAGGGTCAGTCGCGGTGGATAGGATCGGCGGTAAAGGCGCCGCCCTGGTAGACGGAATCCGGTGCATCGGCAGAGGGTCGCTCGTTCGCGGCCTCGACCTTGTCCCGGAAGCGGGCCGAACTGTCCTTCGGCCTCCACCCAAGGTAGCGCGCTGCGGAATTATCCCACCATTGCTCGTCATTATCCGACACGCCCCAGATGATCGGGCAGCCCAGGCGCGGTGCGCGGAAGCAGCACTCGATCAGCGAGACGAAGTCGTCGGGGCTGAACCAGGTGGCGAGCATCCGGTGATTGATGGGCTCGGGGAAGCACGAGCCGATGCGGACCAGCGCGGTCTCCTGCCCGAATTTCGAGTGGTACATCGAGGCCATCGCCTCGCCGAAGCACTTCGAAACGCCGTAGAGCCCGTCGGGCTTCATGGGGTCGTGCGCGCTCAGCCGTCGGTCCTGGGTGTGGAAGCCGACGACGTGGTTCGACGTGGCGAAGACGATGCGCGGATGGCCGTTGGCGCGGGCCGCTTCGTAGAGGTTGTAGACCCCACGAAGATTGGCGTCGCTGATCAGGTCGAAGGAGCGTTCGACCGAGACGCCGCCGAAATGGACGATCCCGTCGCATCCCTGGACCAGGTCATGGACCGCCGCCTCGTCCGCGAGGTTGGCCTGGACGACCTCTTCGCCGTCGCCCTCGGGCTCCATCTCGGTCAGGTCCGTCAGGCGGATGGTATCGGCCATGTGTGCCAGGCGGGTTCGCATCAACCGCCCCAGCCCCCCGGCCGCTCCGGTGATGAGAAGTCGTTTCATGTCAAGCTCCTAGTTCATTAGGCTGGGAAGATACATCGAGAAGAACGGCACGTAGGTGACGAGCAGGAGCGCCACGATGATGGCCGCGTAGAAGGGCAGGATGGTCCGCACCGCCTGGTCGATCCGTATCCCGCCGACCACGCAGCCGACGAAGAGGCAGGCGCCCACCGGCGGGGTGCAGAGGCCGAGCCCCAGGTTCATCATCAGGATCACACCGAACTGCAGCGGGTCCATACCAAGGTCGGTGACGACGGGCAGGAAGATCGGCGTGCAGATCAGGATCAGCGCCGCCATGTCCATGATCATGCCCAGGACCAGCAGCGTCACGTTCAAAAGCAGAAGGATGATGATCGGGTTCTCCGAGATCATCGTCACGGTCGTCGCCAGCAGGTCCGGCACCCGGTAGAGCGCCAGCAGGTAGGCGAAGGACGACGCGGTCGCGACCAGGATCATCACCAGCGCCGTGGTGCGCACCGCAGCAACCACGGCCGCGACGAAGCGCTCCCAATTGAGTTCGCGATAGACCAGCGTGGTCACGAGGATCGCCCAGATCGCCCCGAAGGCACCGGATTCGGTCACGGTCATCACGCCCGACAGCACGCCGCCGACGATGATGATCGCCGTCATCAGGCCCGGGATCGCGACGATGAAGCGGATGCCAAGCTCGCGGAAGCCGGGGAAGGCCTCACCCGGATAGCCGCGGCGCACGGCGATGAACCACGCGACGAAGCCGAGGATCAGGCACATCAGGATGCCCGGCAGGATCCCCGCAATGAAGAGGTTCGACACAGACACGCCCCCCGCCGCGACCGCGTAGAGGATCATGTTGTGCGAGGGCGGGATGACGACGCCGGCGATCGACGAGGTCACGGTGACGTTCACGGCGTAGTCGGCGTCGTAGCCCTTCTCGCGCATCACCGGGATGAGGATCGAGCCGAGCGCCGAGGTGTCGGCAACCGCCGAACCCGAGATGCCGCCGAACAGCATCGACGAGGCGACGTTCACCACGCCTAGACCGCCGCGCATGAAGCCCACGGCCGACGCGGCAAGACGGACGAGGCGGGCCGCGATGCCGCCCTGCATCATCAGCTCGCCCGCGAAGATGAAGAACGGGATGGCCAGCAGCGAAAAGACCGAAATGCCGGACAGGATGCGCTGGAATCCGATGAACAGCGGCAGCCCCTCGAACAGGAAGCCGCCGACGGTCGCGAGGCCGAGCGCGAAGGCCACGGGCATCCCGGCGATCAGGCCGAAGAAGAACAGGCCGAAGAGAAGGGCTAGGCCCATGCGGTCAACCTTTCAGCGGGTCGCGGCCGCGCGCATGCTCGGCCATGTGGTAGAGGGTGAAGAGCGCCGAAAGAACGCCGCAGATCGCCATGGGCATGGCGCGCCAGCCCTCGGCGAAGCCCAGCATCGGAATGGTGCGGGCCCAGGTGTTCATCGTCAGCTCGGTTCCGTAGATCGCCAGCGCTATCGAGAACAGCAGGACCCCCACCAGCGCCACCCAGCGTAGCGGCGCGGCGATGGCGGAGGGCATCATCTCGCGCATGAAATCGACGGAGAGGTGGGATTTCGTCCATACGCCGGTCGCGCCGCCCAGGAAGGTGATCCAGACGACGAGGACCAGGGCGAGCTGCTCGACCCAGGTGGGCGTGTCGTTCAGCACGTAGCGGCCCCAGACGAGCCAGCCGAAGATCACGATCAGCAGAACAAGCTGCACCCCTGCGATTCCCATGCACACCGTCGCAAGCGCGTGGAGCACACGGTAGGCAGGGTCGCGGGTCTTGCGTTCATCCACGAGAAGCATGGTGGCCCCTTTGCCGGATCGGTGGCCGGGCGATCAGCGCCGCCCGGCCTGTAAGGGCTCAGCCCGCGTTCTGCGTGGCCCGGATGTCGGTGATGTAGCTTTCCAGATCAGGGTTGTTCTGGATGAACTGGTCATAGATCGGCTGCATGGCGTCCTGGAACGCAGAGGCGTCCTCGACCTCGTTCACCTCGACACCGGCATCGAGAACCTTTTGACGGCTCGCTTCCGAACTTTCCTGCCAGAGCTGACGCTGCTGATCGGCGGCCTCGGTAGCGGCCTGACGCACGATCTCCTTGTCCTCGTCGGACGTGTTTTCCCACGTCTCGGCCGCAATGCAGATGCACTCGGGCAGGATCAGGTGGTTTGTGTTCGAGTAGTAGCCGGCCACCTCGTAGTGGTTCGACGTGTCGAACGAGGGCCAGTTGTTCTCGGCGCCGTCGATCACGCCCGTGCGCAGCGACTGGTAGACTTCACCGTAGGCCATGGGCGTGGCGTTGCCGCCAAGCTGGTCGACCATCTGGACGTAGAGGTCGTTGTTCATCACGCGGAACTTCAGGCCGTCCATGTCGGCGGGCGTCGCGATCGGGCGCTCGGTGTTGTAGAAGCTGCGCGCACCGCTGTCGAACCACGACAGGGCGATGATGCCGGCCTCTTCGAGGGCGGCTGCGAAACGGTCGCCGATCTCGCCGTCCATGACCTCGTGCATGTTGTCGAGGTCGGTGAACAGGAAGGGCAGGGACAGGACGTTCGTGTCGGGAACGATCTCGCCCATCGGGCCCATGTTGAAGTTGGCGAAGTCGATGCCGCCGCTGCGAAGCTGCTCGATCGCGTCGGGCTGATCGCCGAGGACGGCGTTGTGGTAGACTTCCGGCTCGATCCGGCCCTCGGTGCGCTCGGTCACCATGTCGGCAAAGCTCTCGAGCGCGACGCCGTTCGGGTAGTCCTCGGGGTGGATGTTCCACCCGCGCCAGGTCTCGGCGGCCACGGGCATGGCGGTCGCGCCGGCCAGAAGGGCTGCGATCGCGGTGGTGGTGATGTGTTTGGTCATGGTATCTCCTCCCTTGGTTTCGGTAATTTGTATGACGAGTTGTGTCGTTACCTGTCAAGCCGTATGATGACAGCGATCGTGAAGAAGGGAGTCCCGCCGATGGCCCGTACCGGTGAAGCAAGACGCAACC
The DNA here is from genome assembly GCF_900172315.1 of Palleronia marisminoris. Taxonomy (GTDB): domain Bacteria; phylum Pseudomonadota; class Alphaproteobacteria; order Rhodobacterales; family Rhodobacteraceae; genus Palleronia; species Palleronia marisminoris. Next base: position 37,657 of record NZ_FWFV01000012.1, on the reverse strand, counting down.
TTGCGGCGGACATCATTCAGACGCTGGGCTCGGAAATCGCCGAGGGCACCTTCCGCCCCGGAGACAAGCTGCCGTCCGAAGCCCGCCTGACCGAGCGGTTCGGCGTGTCGCGCACCGTCGTGCGCGAGGCAATTGCGGGCCTGCGCGCCGACGGGCTGGTTGCGCCGCGGCAAGGGGCGGGGGTGTTCGTTCTCGAGCGGCCGCAAGAGCCGCCGCGACCCTTTCATATCATCGATTACGAGAAGATTTCCTCGGTGATCGAGATGCTCGAACTGCGCGTTTCGGTCGAAATGGAGGCCGCTGCCCTTGCTGCGCAGCGCCGCAGTCCCCAGCAGGAAGAGGCGATCTTCGATGCCGCCGCCGAAATGCGCCGCTGCGCTGCCGAGGACCGGCCCACGAAGGAGGCCGACCTGACCTTCCACCTTGCTGTCGCGGATGCGACGAACAACCCGCGGTTCCGCGAATTCCTGGACATCATGGGCCTCTCGATGATCCCTCGCGCGGCGCTCAGCCTGACCGAGCGCAGGGCCGCGCCGGACTTCATCGCCAAGATCGCGGCCGAGCATGAGCGTATCGCCGAGGCCATCTCCGGCGGAGATTCCGCCGGTGCGCGGGCCGCCATGCAGGACCATCTGCGCAATTCCATGGCCCGCTACCGCGACCTCATCCGACGATAATGCGAACTTGTCATACAAGTGTTGACAGTTTCGCGGTGCCTCGTCTAAGCCGGTAAAAACTGCGAACAGAATGGAGTGTCGCGCGATGGATCCCCAATCGCTCAAGTCCGCCCTCGGGTCGGGTCTTCTGTCTTTCCCCGTGACGGCCTTCGACGCCGACGGCGCCTTCGCGCCCGACCCGTTCAAGGCGCATGTCGACTGGCTCTCGGGCTACCCTGCCAGTGCGCTCTTCGCCGCCGGCGGCACGGGCGAGATGTTCTCGCTGACCCCGGACGAGATCCCGACGGTCGTTGCTGCCGCCAAGGAGGCCGCCGGCGACACGCCGATCGTGGCCGGCTGCGGCTACGGCACCGAGATCGCGGTGGGCGTCGCGAAGGCGGTCGAGAAGGCGGGCGCCGACGGCATCCTGTTGCTGCCACACTACCTGACCGAAGCCCCGCAGGAAGGACTTGCGGCCCATGTCCGCGCCGTCTGCAACGCGGTCGGCATCGGCGTCACGATCTACAATCGCGGTGTTTCGCAGTATCATCCCGAAACCGTCGCGCAGCTCTGCGACGAGTTGCCGAACCTCGTCGGCTTCAAGGACGGTGGCGGTGAGGTCGGCAAGATGCGCCAGCTCACGGCCAAGATGGGCGACCGCCTCGTCTACCTGGGCGGGCTGCCCACGGCCGAGGTCTTCGCCGAGGCCTATCTGGCCGCCGGGTTCAGCACCTATTCCTCGGCCGTGTTCAACTTCGTGCCGCGCCTCGCGATCGAGTTCTACGACAAGCTCCAGGCCGGCGACCGGGCCCGGTGCGAGGAGATCCTGAACGACTTCTTCTACCCCTTCCTCCAGCTGCGCGACCGCAAGGCCGGCTATGCCGTCTCGGCCATCAAGGCGGGCGTTCGCCTTCAGGGCTTCGATGCGGGCCCCGTCCGTCCGCCCCTGACGGACCTGACCGACGAAGAGATGGGTGTCCTGCGCGAGATCATCGGGGCCGAAGCGCGGTGAGGATCGCCGACGTCCATACGCATTTTCTGGATCACCGGCTGGACGTGCCGTTCGAAAGCGCTTCGATGCGCTTCGATCGGCGCACCCATCTGCTGGTCGAGATCGTCTGCGAGGACGGCACGGTGGGGTGGGGCGAATGCCTCGGCCCCGCCGGGCCGAACGCGGCGGTGGTGCAGGCCTACGCCAGCCGATTGATCGGGGCGAACCCGCTCGAGACCGAGAAGATCTGGGCGACCCTCTACAATGCATTGCGCGATCAGGGGCAACGGGGGCTCACCGTTACCGCGCTGTCCGGGATCGACGTGGCGCTGTGGGACATCAAGGGCAAGGTGCTGGGTCAGCCGATCTCGGTCCTGTTGGGCGGACGTTTCCGCGAGAGCGTGCGCGCCTACGCCACCGGGTCCTTCCGCCGCGACGGGGTCGATCGGGTGGCCGACAATGCCGAAGAGGCCGCCGGCCACCGCAAGGCGGGCTTCCACGCACTGAAGATCAAGATCGGCTTCGGCGTGCCCGAGGACCTGCGCGTGATCGAGGCCGTGCGCGACGCGATCGGCCCCGAGATGCGCCTGATGATCGACGGCAACCATGGCTACGACCCGCTTGAAGCGATCGAGCTGGGCAACCGTGCCGCCAAATACGACATCGACTGGTTCGAGGAGCCCGTGGTTCCGGAACACCTCGCCGCCTATCGCGAGGTGAAGGCCCGCCAGCCGATCCCGGTCGCAGGTGGCGAGACCTGGCACACCCGCTGGGGCTTCCGTGAACCGCTGGAGACGCGCGCCATCGACATCGCGCAGCCCGACCTCTGCGGTTGCGGCGGCTTCACCGAGATGCGGCGGATCGCCGACATGGCCGCGCTCCACGGTGTGCGGCTGGTGCCGCATGTCTGGGGCACGGCGGTACAGATCGCGGCGTCGCTGCAATGGATGGCGGCGATGGTGCCGAACCCGGTGCGCCGCGACCCGATCGAGCCGATCCTCGAATTCGACCGCACCCATAATCCGTTCCGGCAGGCGGTCGTGACCACTCCCATCGAACAGGAGAACGGCGTCGTGACGATCCCTGACGGTCCCGGCCTCGGGATCGAGGTGAACCGTGACGCCCTGACCGAATTCGCGCCCAAGGAGGCCCCATGACCATCGAGCGCAAGCTGACCGGCCCGAAGCCCCGGACGACCCTGCCCAAGGGCACGGTGGACACGCAGATGCACATGTATCTGCCGGGCTACCCGTCAATCGAAGGCGGCCCGCCGAACCCGCCGGGCGATCTTCCGACGCCGGACCAGTACCGGCAGGTGATGGAGTGGCTCGGCATCGACAGGGTCGTGGTCACGCAGGGCAATGCCCAGCAGAAGGACCACGGCAACCTCCTGGCCTGCCTGGCCGAGATGGGAGACGTCGCGCGCGGCATCGGCTGCATCGACGCCGACACCTCCGAAGCCGAGCTCGACCAGTTGGCCGAGGCGGGCGTCGTGGGCGCGCGCATCATGGATCTGCCGGGCGGAGCGGTGCCGCTGTCGAAGCTCGACGAGGTCGCCCCCCGGGCCAAGGCCCGCGACTGGGTTATGACGGTGCAGTTCGACGGCAGCCGGATCGAAGAGGAAGAGGCGCGGCTGGCAAGGCTCGACCAGCCGTGGATCCTCGACCACCACGCCAAGATCTTCGACGGCCCCACTCCGGGGCGGAAGGCCGCGATCAAGCGCCTTCTGGACGGCGGCAACTGCTGGTTCAAGTTCGCCGGCTGCTATGAGAGCAGCACCGCCGGCGCGCCCGATTTTGATGACGTGGCAGAGGTCGCCCGCGAGATGGCCGCCCATGCCCCCGAGCGCATCGTCTGGGGCACCAACTGGCCGCACAACATGGCCAAGACGACATCGGAGTATCCCGACGACGCGGCCCTTCTCAACACGGTCCTTTCCTGGTTCCCGTCCGAGGATGCCATGCGGATGGCGCTTGTCGACACCCCGCAATCGCTGTTCTTCGGGGGCCGGTAGCGTCGCGGCGGAGGCCCGATTGACAAACTGCCGGAAACGGCGTCGGATCGGGCCTCGCCCCAGCCTCGATCACGGGACAAGCCTCGACCATGATGAACTGTGTCTTCATCCACCTGCGGTGCCGGCCCGGCAGCACCTACCGCGTCGCCGATGCGCTCGCGCTGAAGGAGCTTCATTCGGAGCTCTACTCCACCAGCGGCGATTGGGACCTGCTGATGAAGGTCTACATTCCCGAGGGGCAGGATGTGGGCCGTTTCATCAACGACAATTTCCTCGACATCGAAGATATCGAGCGCAGCCTCACCACGCTGACCTTCAAGGCGTTCTGAGCCGCTCTAGTCGCCCTGCTTGAGGCGAAAGCGCTGCACCTTGCCGGTCTGCGTCTTGGGAAGCGCGTCGATGAAGGTGACGGCGCGCGGATACTTGTAGGGGGCGATGGTCGCCTTCACGTGCTCTTGCAGCGTCTTGACCAGCGCATCATCTGGGTCGTGCCCCTCGGCCGGAACGACGTAGGCCGCGACGATCGCGCCGCGATTTTCGTCCGGCTGGCCGACGACCGCGCATTCGGCGACGGCGGGGTGGGCGAGAAGCGCGGCTTCGACCTCGGGGCCCGCGATGTTGTAGCCCGACGAGATGATCATGTCGTCGTTGCGGGCGGCAAAATGCAAATAGCCGTCGTCGTCCATCGAAAACGCGTCGCCGGTCACGTTCCAGCCGTCTTGCACATAGTCGCCCTGTCGCTCGTCGGCGAGGTAGCGGCAGCCGGTCGGGCCGCGCACGGCCAGGCGCCCGACCATGCCGCGGGGCGCCTCGTTGCCGTCCTCGTCCAGCACGCGCGTCTCATAGCCCCGCACAGGCTTGCCCGTGCAGGCGGGGCGGTGGTCCTCGAAGCGGTTGGAAATGAAGATGTGCAGCATCTCGGTCGCGCCGATGCCGTCGAGCATGGGCTTGCCGGTCTTTGCCATCCACTCTTCGTAGACCGGGGCGGGCAGCGTCTCGCCCGCCGAGACCGCGGCCCGAAGCGACGACAGGTCGGCGCCGTCCTCCATGGCACGCAACATCACGCGGTAGGCGGTGGGTGCGGTGAAGGAGACGGTGGCGCGATACTCCTCGATCAGCGCTGCCATGTTGGGGGGCGACGCGTTCTCGAGCAGCGCGGCCGCGGCCCCGAAGCGCAGCGGAAATACCGCAAGCCCGCCCAATCCGAAGGTGAAAGCCAAGGGCGGAGAGCCGACGAAGATGTCGTCGGACGTGACCCCCAACACCTCCTTCGCATAGCCGTCGGCGATGATCAGGATGTCGCGGTGGAAGTGCATCGTCGCCTTGGGCGATCCTGTGGTGCCCGAGGTGAAGCCCAGCAGCGCAACGTCGTCGCGCCCGGTCGGCACCGCGTCGAAGCGGACGGGCTTGTTCAGCGCCAGCCGATCCAGTTCGGCATCGTGGTTCCAGGTGCCGTCGAAGCCCACCACCTTCTTCAGGTATCCGCTGGTCTTGGCGCAGGTCACCAACTCGTCCATCAGCCGCGTGTCGCAGAGTGCGAATTCCACTTCGGCCTTGTCGACGATCTGCCCAAGCTCCTTCGCGCGCAGCATCGGCATCGAGTTGACCACCACGGCGCCGGCCTTGGTCGCGGCCAGCCAGCAGGCCACCATGGCCGGGTTGTTGGCCGAGCGGATCAGGACCCGGTTGCCGGGCCGGACGCCCAGATCGTCGACCAGCGCGTGAGCGAGGCGATTGGTCCAGTCGGACAGTTCCTTGTAGGTGCGCCGCCGCCCGTTGCCGATCAGCGCGGTGCGGTCGCCCAGGCCGCGCGCGACGATGGCGTCCGTCAGCTCGACCCCGACATTGATCCGGTCGGGATAGTCGAACCCGTCCAGCAGGAAATCGGGCCATTGCTCCGGCGGGGGCAGGTTGTCCCGCGTGAAGGTATCCACGTGGGCCGACGGGCCGAGGGCAGTCTCAGAACCTTGCAGCGTCACCGTAACATCCCCCCTGATTTGCCCCATGACGTCATCCGCTCTGCCGGGCGAGGTCGAGCGTCTGGCGTGCGATGATGACCTTCTGCACGTCCGAGGCCCCCTCGTAGATCCGCAGGGCGCGGATCTCGCGGTACAGCCGTTCGACTACCGAGCCGGATCTGACGCCGTCGCCGCCATGAAGCTGAACCGCCGCGTCGATGACCTTCTGCGCCTCGTCGGTGGCGTAGAGCTTGGCCATCGCCGCCTCGCGGGTGACGCGAGGGGCGCCGGAATCCTTGGCCCAGGCGGCGCGGTAGACCAGAAGCGCGGCCGCATCCACGCGCAGCGCCATGTCGGCGATGTGGCCCTGGACCATCTGAAGCTCGGCCAGCGGTTTGCCTTGCACATGGCGTTCCCGCACGCGCAGAAGCGACTCGTCCAGTGCGCGCCGGGCAAACCCGAGGCCCGCGGCGGCGACGGTGGTGCGGAACACGTCCAGCACCGACATGGCGATCTTGAAGCCCTGTCCGCGCTCGCCGATCAGCGCGGCCTTCGGCACGCGCGCCCCGTCGAAACGGAGCGTGGCCAAAGGATGCGGCGCGATGGTCTCGAGCCGTTCGGCTATGTGCAGGCCGGGCGTGTCGGCCGGCACCACGAAGGCCGACAGGCCGCGGGCGCCCGGCGCGTCCTCGCTGCGGGCAAAGACGGTATAGACGTCGGCGATCCCGCCATTCGAGATCCAGGTCTTCTCGCCGTCGAGCACCCAGGCGTCGCCATCATCGCGGGCCGTCATGGCGGAGTTCGCCACATCCGAGCCCGATTGCGGCTCGGTCAGCGCAAAGGCCGAGATCGCGTCGCCCGCGCGCGTCAGGGGAAGCCATTCGCCCCGCTGGGCGTCCGAGCCGAAAAGCGACAGCGCCCCGGTCCCCAGCCCCTGCATGGCGAAGGCGAAATCGGCCAGACCGTCATGGCGCGCCAAGGTCTCGCGGCTGAGGCAGAGCGTGCGCACGTCCAACGGTTGCGGTTCGGCTGGGTCGATGGCGGTCGGCCCCAGCCATCCGTCGGCGCCCAGCCGGCGCACGAGGTCGCGGCAGGCGGCGTCGGTATCGGCGTGGTCGATGGCGGGCAGCGCGTCCGCCCAAGCGTCCAGCGCGCGGGCGTGGTCGCGGTGGCGGGCCTCGAGGAACGGCCAGTCAAGATACGAGCGGTCGGGCATCAATCCCCCTCGAAAGCTGGTTTTTCCTTGGCGGCGAACGCCTCGAACGCGCGGGTGAAATCCGCGGTCTGCATGCAGATCGCCTGGGCCTGCGCCTCGGCCTCGATGGCCTGATCCAGCGACATCGACCATTCCTGGTTCAGCATCGTCTTGGTCATCATGTGCCCGAAGTTCGGGCCAGCCGCGATCCGGGCGGCCAAGTCCCGGGCCGCATCGTCCAGCTCGGCGGCCGGCACGAGGCGGTTCCAGAACCCCCACGCGGCGCCTTCCTCGGCGCTCATCGTGCGGCCGGTATAGAGAAGTTCCGCCGCGCGCCCCTGGCCGATGATGCGCGGCAGCATCGCGCAGGCACCCATGTCGCAGCCGGCAAGCCCGACGCGGGTGAAGAGAAACGCCGTCCTGGCCTCGGGCGTGGCGATGCGCAGATCCGAGGCCATGGCGATGATCGCGCCGGCCCCCACGCAAACGCCATCGGCCGCGGCGATGATGGGCGTTCCGCATCCCAGCATCGCCTTGACCAGGTCGCCGGTCATGCGGGTGAAGGCCAACAGCTCCTTCATGCTCATCTTCGTCAGCGGGCCGATGATGTCGTGCACGTCCCCGCCCGAGCAGAAGTTCCCGCCATTCGAGCCGAAGACCACCGCCTTGACGCTGTCGTCGTAGGACAGGGCGCGGAACCAGTCGCGCAGTTCGGCATAGCTGTCGAAGGTCAGGGGGTTCTTCCGGTCGGGACGATCGAGGCGCAGCGTGGCGATGCCGTCCTCGATCTCGCAGCGGAAGTGTTCGGTGTCGGTTCTCACTCGGGTTCCTCCCCGATGCAGCCGGTCTTGAGGTGGGCGGCCAGCGCCTCGGCCTCGTCGGCAGGGAAATCCGACAGCAGCTCGGACACCCATGCCTCGTGCGCCTCTGCCTGGCGGGCGAATTCCTCGGCACCCTTTCGGGTCAGGCGGACCAGCGAAGCGCGGCGATCTTCGGGCACCTGTACCCTGATGGCGATGCCGTCCTTGACCAGGCGATCGACGATGCCGGTGATGTTGCCGTTCGACACGCGCAGCACACCCGACAGCGCGCTCATCTTCAGTCCGGCCTCGCTGCGCGCCAGCGCGGCCATCACGTCGAAGCGGGGAAGGGTCGTCTGGAAGTCGGTCCTGAGCCGGTCGCGCAAGACCGTTTCGACGCCGCGGGTGCGCTTCAGCAATCTCAGCCATAGCCGCAGACGGGCCTTGGATGCCTCGCCCCCAAGCTTTGCCGTGGACTCTGTCCCTGCCTGCTGCACCGCCACCGCCTTCTTCTGCCCCGCTCCAGACGAGGCTAGGCGTCGCCCAAATTTGGTTCAAGCAAAAAATGTTTGAGCTTGAAGCAACAATGGGCTTAGCTCAGGATGACGGTATCCGGTGCCACACCGACGCCTTGTCGCGACGAAAACGACGATTGAGACTTGCTGCGCGGGGCCTTTCCCGCACTGATCGCAAAACACGGCACGACGCCCGGCAGACGGCGCGGCCCATGACCAACACGGGAGACGATCATGACCATGAAGACCAACCTTCTCGCCACGACCACCTTGTCCATCTGCCTGGCGACCGCAGCCGCGGCGCAGGACGTTCCGGCTTCGGCCGAGGACGACGTGCTGAAGATCGGGCTGATCCTCACGCTCTCGGGTCCGGCCGCGAGCTTGGGCGAGCAGGCGCGCAACGGCTTCATGCTGGCCGCCGACCGGATCGGCGAATTGGGCGGCGTCGAGACCGAGATCGTGGTGATCGACGACGAGCAGCGGCCCGACAAGGCGGCCGACGACGCGCGCGAACTGGTGCAGCGCGAGAACGTCGATTTCGTGGTCGGGCCCATCTTCTCGAACATCGCGGTGGCGATCCACCAGCCGGTGACCGAGTCTGGCACGATCCTGATCTCGCCCAACGCGGGGCCGTCGGACTTCGCAGGGGCACAATGCAACCCGAACTTCTTCGCGACCTCCTACCAGAACGACCAGAACCACGAGGTCATGGGTGCCTATGCCCAGAAGCAGGGTTTCCAGAACGTGTTCCTGATGGCGCCGAACTACCAGGCGGGCAAGGACAGCCTTGCCGGGTTCAAGAACTCCTACACCGGCGGCACTGCGGGCGAGGTCTTCACGGAACTGGGGCAGCTCGACTTCTCGTCCGAACTGGCGCAGATCGCCGCGTTCCAGCCGGACGCGCTGTTCGCCTTCATGCCGGGCGGCATGGGCGTGAACCTGGTGAAGCAGTACGATCAGGCGGGTCTGTCCTCGATCCCGTTCCTGTCGGCCTTCACGGTGGACGAAACGACGCTGCCGGCCACGCAGGACGCGGCGCTGGGGCTTCTGGGCGGCGCGAACTGGGCGCCCGATCTGGACAACGCCGCCAACGAGGAATTCGTGTCGGAATATATCGAGGAATACGGCCACGTTCCCGGCACCTACGCGATGCAGGCCTATGACGCGGCGCAGCTCATCGACAGCGCGGTCGAGAAGGTCGGAGGCGACCTGACCGACCGCGACGCCCTGCGCGCCGCCCTGAAAGAGGCCGACTTCGACAGCCCTCGCGGCGACTTCTCGTTCGGCGTCAACAACTTCCCGGTCCAGGACTTCTACCTGGTCGAGGCGGTGAAGCGCGACGACGGTCTCTACGCCACTTCAGTCAGGGAGAAGATCTTCGACGACTACGTCGACACCTACGCCGAAAATTGCACGATGGAGTGATCCCGGCGCAATCCGAGCGAAAGACGACGACCATGATGAACCTTCTCGTGCTTCAGCTTCTCAACGGGCTGCAGCTGGGCGTGCTTCTGTTCCTGATCGCGGCGGGGCTGACGCTGGTGTTCGGGATCATGGACGTCGTCAACCTGGCCCACGGCGTCCTCTACATGGTGGGTGCCTACTTCATCGCCACCTTCGCGGCGATGACGGGCAGCTTCTGGTGGGGGCTTCTGCTGACGGTCCCCGCCGCCATCGCCGTGGGCCTGATCCTCGAGCTGGTGGTGATCCGAAGGCTCTATGACCGGTCCCACCTGGACCAGGTGCTGGCGACCTTCGGGCTGGTGATGATCGCCAATGAGGCGGTCAAGATCGTCTGGGGCACGTCCCCGTTGGCGGTGCCGATGCCCGAGCTTCTGTCGGGCTCCGTTCCGCTGATGGGACCGCTGCAATACCCGGTCTACCGGATCGCGATCATCGCGTCCGGGCTAGCGATGGCGGGGGGGCTGTATCTTGTCATCAATCACACCCGCATCGGGATGCTGCTGAGGGCGGGTGCGACCAACCGGGCGATGGTCTCGGCGCTGGGCATCGACATCGGCAAGCTCTTCGCGATCGTCTTCACGCTGGGCGCGGTGCTGGCCTGTATCGCGGGTGCGCTGGTGGCGCCGATCCTGTCGGTCGATACCGGAATGGGCGAGAGCGTCCTGATCCTGACCTTCGTGGTCGTTGTCATCGGCGGCATCGGATCGATCCGCGGCGCGTTCCTGGGCGCCATCCTGGTCGCGGTGGTGGATACGCTGGGCGGAGTGTTCGGGCCGATCCTGCTGCGATCGGTGCTCGATCCGTCGGCGGCGGGGCAGGCAGGGCGGATGCTGGCGCCGATGCTGATCTACATCCTGATGGCGGCACTGCTCTGCGTGAAACCCGACGGCCTGTTCGGGGGGCGCGGCTGATGACGGACGCGGCATTGACCGGGACCGCTGGCCGCCCTTCCGCCATGTCGGCGCGCGTGCAGGTGGCGCTGGTTCTCTTCGCGCTCTTCGCGCTGTTCCCGCCTGTGGTGATCGCTTTAGACGATCCGTTCCTGATCCTGATCGGCACGCGAATACTGGCCTATGCCATCGCCGCCATGGCGCTGGATCTGATCCTTGGGTTCGGGGCCATGGTGTCCTTCGGTCATGCCGCGTATCTGGGGTTCGGCGCCTACGCGGTGGCGGTCCTGTCGAGTTTCGGAATCCACGACATCGCGCTCCAGATCCTGGCGGCTATGGCGGTCTCGGCGCTGTTCGCGCTGGTCACGGGAGCCATCTCGCTCAGGACGCGGGGCGTGTACTTCATCATGATCACGCTGGCGTTCGGCCAGATGGCGTTCTTCTTCTTCACATCGCTTTCGGCCTACGGCGGCGATGACGGATATGCGCTGTCGCAGCGGTCCACCCTGTTCGGAATGGACCTTCTGCGCAGCAACACGGTGTTCTACTACGCGACGCTCGGGTTGCTGATGGGTCTGTTTGCGCTGTGCCACCTCATCGTCCGCTCGCGCTTCGGGCGGGTTCTGACGGGACTGCGAGAAAACCGTACGCGGATGCAGGCGATCGGTTTTCCGCCGTTCCGCTACCAGCTGACCGCCTTCGTCATCTCGGGCTGCCTGACATCGGTGGCGGGGGTGGTGCTGGCCAACCAGGCGCAGTTCGTCTCGCCCGCCTTCATGTCGTGGCACCGCTCGGGTGAGCTGATCGTGATGGTCGTACTGGGCGGCATCGGTACATTGTCGGGCGCCATCGGCGGCGCGGTCGCCGCGCTGCTGCTCGAAGAGTTCCTTGGCGCCGTGACCGAGCACTGGCGGCTGTATTTCGGCATATTCCTGGTTCTGATGGTTCTTTTCTCGCCCCGCGGCATCACCGGGCTGGTCCAGCAGATCAAGGGGTCGCGCCGATGAGCCGGCTGCAGGTGACCAATCTGTGCAAGAGCTTCGGCGCGCTGAAGGTGACCGACGACGTGTCGCTGGATGTCGCCCCGGGCGAGCTTCACGCGATCATCGGTCCCAATGGCGCGGGGAAGACGACGCTGGTCGCTCAGCTTTCCGGTGAGATGCGTCCCGATTCCGGGCGGATCACGCTGGACGGGCGCGACATCACCCGCATGCCCATGCCGCAGAGGGTCCGCATGGGGCTCGCCCGCAGCTTCCAGATCACCCAGATCCTGCCTGCCTTCACGGTGCTGGAAAACGTGGCGCTGGCGGTGCAGGCGCGCCGCGGGTCGAGCTTCCGGTTCTTCGCGCCGGCGGCGGAGGACACGGGCCTGAACGGCGCGGCGATGGCGACCCTGCGCGAGGCTGGGCTCGATGACCGCGCCGGCGTGCGGGCCAGCGCGCTCAGCCATGGCGAGCATCGGCGGCTGGAACTGGCCATCGCGCTGGCGACCGAGCCGCAGGTGTTGCTGCTGGACGAACCTTTGGCAGGCGTCGGGGGCGAAGAGGCCGACGCCTTCGTTGCCCGGCTCGCGGCCATGAAGGGCCGCTTCACGATGCTGCTGATCGAGCACGACATGGATGCCGTCTTTGCGCTCGCCGACCGTGTCTCCGTGCTGGTCTACGGCCAGATCGTCGCGTCCGGCCCGCCGGACGAGGTCAGGTCCGACCCCGCGGTCCGTACCGCCTATCTGGGCGAAGAGGAGAGCGCCTGATGCTGGAAGTCGAAGGGTTGGAAGCCGCCTACGGCGAAAGCCGCATCCTGTTCGGCATCGACCTGACGGTGCGGCAGGGCGAGGTCGTGACCCTTCTGGGCCGCAACGGCATGGGCAAGACGACGACGATCAAGTCGATCTTCGGCATGCTGAAGCCGCGCGGCGGCCGGGTCAGCGTCGACGGCGACGACCTGACCGGTGCCGAGCCGCATCGTGTGGCGCTGGCCGGGCTTGGCCTCGTGCCCGAGGGGCGGCAGATCTTTCCCACCCTGTCGGTGGAAGAGAACCTTCGCGCCACCGCGCGACGTGGAAAATGGGATCTCGCGCGCATCTACGACCTGTTCCCGCGCCTTCACGAGCGGCGCCGCAACATGGGAAATCAGCTTTCGGGCGGAGAGCAGCAGATGTTGGCCATCGGCCGCGCCCTGATGACCAACCCGCGGCTGGTCGTGCTGGACGAGGCGACGGAAGGGCTGGCCCCGCTGATCCGCGCGGACATCTGGGCCTGCCTGACCCGGATCAAGGCCGAGGGCGAGGCGATCCTCGTGATCGACAAGAACGTGGACGCGCTGACGCGATTTGCCGACCGGCACGTGGTGATCGAGAAGGGCCGCGTCGTCTGGACTGGCACCACTCCCGAGATCCTCGCGACCCCCGAGGTGAAGGACCGCTTCCTGCACGTCTGAACCGGCGGGTGGTTTAGACTTCGCCCCCGGCGACGGCGATGGTCTGGCCGGTGATCCCTTCAGAGCCCGGACCACACAGCCACATGAGCGCGGCCGTGACCTCCTCGGGGCGCGTCAGACGCCGCTGGGGGCTCATCTTCTCGAGGCTGGCGCGTGCGTCCTCGGGGCTCATGCCGGTTTTCTCGGCAATGTTGGCGACCGAGCGCTCGGTCATCTCTGTGTCGAGGAATCCGGGACACAGGGCGTTCACCGTGATGCCGGTCCGCGCCAGTTCCAGGGCCGCCGATCTGACCATGCCGATCACGCCATGCTTGGCCGCGGAATAGGCCGAGACGTAGCCGTAGCCCTTGAGCCCGGCGGTGGACGCCACCGCGATCAACCGGCCCCAACCCGAGCCTTCCAACCGGATCGCTCCCTCGCGCAGGGTCAGGAATGCGCCGGTCAGGTTCACGTCGATCATGCTCTGCCATGTCGACAGGTCGGTCCGGGTGAATGGCGCACTGGTCGAGGCCCCGGCATTTGCGATCACGATGTCGCAGGGGCCGGTCTGGTCGAACATGGTCCGGACGGAGGCCTCGTCCGTCACGTCTGCAACAACGGGGTGCAGGCGGTCGTGGCGCTCGGCAAGTGCGCTCAGGGGGGCGCCGCTCCGCCCGGCGATCCAGACATCGGCGCCTGCCTCGGCCAAACCGCGCGCAAGGTCCGCCCCGAGCCCGCCGCCGCCGCCGGTGACAAGGGCAGTTTTTCCCTTCAGATCCGTCATACTCGGATCCCCAAACCCTCGCCCCGCTCGGCAAGGCGCCGCATCTGGTCGCGCCCGGGCAGGTAGGGCAGGGGCCACGCGGTGTCTTCGTCGCCGAGGGCCGCGGCGGCGTGAAGCGTCCAGTAGGGGTCGGCGAGGTGCGGGCGGGCAAGACAGACCAGGTCTGCGCGCCCGGCGATCAGGATCGAGTTCACGTGGTCGGGCTCGTAGATATTGCCGACCGCCATGGTGGGAATCCCGCTCTCATTGCGGATGCGGTCCGAGAATGGCGTCTGGAACATGCGGCCATAGACGGGCTTGGCCTCGGCGCTGGTCTGCCCGGCCGAGACATCGACGATATCGACGCCCGCCTCGTGGAACATCCGCGCGATGGCGACGGCCTCGTCGCGGTCGACGCCGTGCTCGCCCGCCCAATCGGTGGCGGAGATCCGGACAGACATCGGCTTGCCCTCGGGCCAGACGGCGCGCATCGCCTGAAAGACCTCGAGCGGATATCGCATCCGGTTCTCCAGCGATCCGCCGTATTCGTCCCTGCGCTGGTTCGACAGCGGCGAGATGAAGGACGAGATCAGGTAGCCGTGGGCAGCGTGGAGTTCGACCATGTCGAATCCGGCGCGCCCGGCCATTTCCGTGGCCGCGACGAACTCGTCGCGCACGCGGACCATGTCGTCGCGATCCATTGCCTTGGGGATCGCGTTGCCGTCGGACCAAGGCACGTCCGAGGCCGATAGAAGGGGCCAATTGCCCTGTGGCAAGGGCGCGTCCATCGCCTCCCATCCGAGTTGCGTCGATCCCTTGCGGCCCGAATGGCCGATCTGCATGCAGATCTTCGCGTCGGTCTCGGCATGGACGAAATCGACGAGGCGCTTCCACGCGGCCTCGTGTTCCGGCGCGTAGAGACCGGGGCAGCCCGGCGTGATCCGGCCTTCGGCGCTGACGCATGTCATTTCGGTATAGACCAGTCCCGCCCCGCCCTTTGCGCGTTCGGCGTAGTGCACGAAGTGCCAGTCGGTCGGGCAGCCGTCCACCGCCTTGTACTGTGCCATGGGCGACACCACGATCCGGTTCTTCAGCCGCATGTCGCGCAATTGGAACGGCGCGAACATGGGGGCGCGATGCACGCCGTTGGCGCCGGCCTGGTTCTGGAACCACTCTTCCGCTTCGCGCAGCCACTTCGGGTCGCGCAGGCGCAGGTTTTCGTGGCTGATCCGCTGCGACCGCGTCAGCAGGGAATAGTTGAACTGCACCGGGTCGAGGTTGAGATACCTCTCGACCTCCTCGAACCACTCGGTCGAGTTTCGGGCCGCCGATTGCAGGCGCAAAACGTCCAGACGGCGCTCGTCCTGGTACTTGGAGAAGGCGGTGTCCAGCGTCGGCTCCTTCGACACCAGGTCGGCGAGGGCAATCGCAGATTCCAGCGCCAGCTTGGTGCCCGAACCGATCGAGAAATGCGCCGTGGCCGAGGCATCCCCCAGCAGCACGACGTTCTCGTGGTGCCATGTCTTGCACAGGACCCGGTCGAAATTGATCCAGGCCGATCCGCGCCGGTGCTTGGCGTTCGACATCAGGTCGTGCCCGCCCAGATGCTCGGCGAATACCCGTTCGCAGATCTCTATCATCTGGTCCTGGTCCATCCTGTCGAACCCGAAGGACCGCCACGTCTCTTCGGCGCATTCAACGATGAACGTCGCGGTGTCGGAGTCGAACTGGTAGGCATGAGCCCAGATCCAGCCGTGTTCGGTCTTCTTGAAGATGAAGGTGAAGGCGTCGTCGAACTTCGCGTGTGTGCCCAGCCAGACGAACTTGCAGGCACGCCGGTCGATCTCGGGCTCGAAAGCGTCAGCGTAGCGCGTGCGGGTCTTCGAATTGATGCCATCCGCCCCGACCACCAGGTCGTAGTCCCGGCGCAGAGCGTCGATGTCGTCCACCTCGGTCTCGAACCGCAGATCGACGCCCAACTCGCGCGCCCGGTCCTGGAGAAGCATCAGCATCGCCTTGCGTCCCAGCCCGCAGAAGCCGTGGCCGGTGGAGGTGATCTCGGTGCCATCCTTGATGACCTTGATGTCGTCCCAATATGCGAAGTGGTCGCGGATCAGGCGCGCACTGGCGGGGTCGTTTGCCTGAAGATTGTCCAGCGTCTCGGCCGACAGCACGACGCCCCAGCCGAAGGTATCGTCCGCGCGATTGCGCTCGATCACCGTGACCGGCCAATCCGGCTGGCGGAGCTTGAGGCTGATGGCGAAATAGAGGCCGGCGGGGCCGCCGCCAAGACAGACGGTCTTCATCGAACGCTCCGTTCCGGTGATCCGGTTCGAATGTCTCACCGCCTCCGCATCATTTCAAGCCTAAACCTTTAGGCTTGAAGTTTTCGAGCCGCTTGCGATAGTGACGGGACGAGATCGCGACAGGCAGGGGCTGAGACATGGCGGCGTTCCGGCACCGGACCAAGGTGATGTTCCAGCATTGCGACCCGGCCGCCATCGTCTTCTACCCGCGCTATTTCGAGATGATCAACGAGGTGGTCGAGACCTTCTTCGACGACGCCATGGGCTGGTCGTTCCGGCAGATGCACGAGGATGACGGACTTGGCGTTCCGATGGGGCGCCTCGAGACCCGCTTCCCCGCCGCGTCCCGATTGGGCGACGTCCTGGATTGGACGCTGACGTTCCCCCGGATCGGGCGCGCGAGCCTCGACCTCGAGATCCGTGCCAGTTGCGGTGGCGAGCAGCGTGTTCGCGCCGAGGGAACGCTGGTTCTGGTCGATCTGGCGAGGATGAAGTCGATCCGCTGGCCGGACGGGCGCCGTGCGACCCTCGCGACCTATCAGGAGGAGTGACCTTTTGGCGACGATGACGATTCACCCCGAGGGCTGGAAGCCCGCGAAGGGCTACGCGAATGGCATGGTGGCCGAGGGGCGCGTGCTCTTCGTCGGCGGGCAGATCGGCTGGACTGCCGAACAAGTCTTCGAGGCGCACGATTTCATCGGCCAGATGCGTCAGGCGCTCGGCAACATCGCCGAGGTCGTGCGGGCGGCGGGTGGCGAGGTGACCGACATCGTGCGGCTGACCTGGTACGTCACCGACAAGACCGAATACCTGGCGCACCAGAAGGATATCGGAGCGGCCTATCGCGACGTGATGGGCTACCACTTCCCGGCCATGACGATGGTCGTCGTGTCCGCCCTGGTCGAGGATGCCGCCAAGCTCGAGATCGAAGCGACGGCCGTTCTTGAGCGGTTCCCATCGGACTAGCTCGTCCGGGCGTAGCTATCCGTCCCGCCCGCCGCATCTTTCCTGCCCTGCAAGTTGTCGATGCCGGGGCTGGGCGGCCCTGCCGTCGAGTTGCGGGTGCGCCCGGCCATGCGGCGTAGCGTCCCGTCGCGCAGCAAGGCCTCGTGGATGAGAACCGCGACCACATGGCCGCCGATCAGCGCCGCCAGGACCCATCCGAGCGTCCCGTGAACCGCATTGCCCAGCCACACCAGCGCCTCGACGTCCTCCTCCCGCGGCGGAGCAAGCTCGATCCCGAAAGGGGCAAAGCCGCGGGTGGTGCCGAAGGCCCGCACCAGGGCCACGGACGGCACGAGCAGCATCAGCGCGTAAAGGGCCGCGTGACCCGCTTTTGCGGCGACCGCCGGAAGGCCGTTGCCGTGGTCGGGACGGCGGCCCCGCATGGCCAGCATCCAGACGATCCGGAGGATCACCAGCACGAAGATCGCGGTGCCGAGCGACTGGTGCATGCCGACGAAGAAGGCCGAGACGGGATGCCGCCCGAGCAGCGCCCTCACCGCCATGCCCGTGAGCTGCCAGAGCAGCATCAGCGCCAGGCTCCAGTGCAGGATGCGGCTGACGAGGCCATAGGCAGAGCGGCTGTCGAGTAAACCGGGAATGCCCATGTTTTGGCCTCACGAAGGGTTCGGAATCGGTGTCGTTCAAAATCCTTACGATAATTGTCGGATAAGGGCCAGCAGATACGGATCGCGGATCAGAGCGCCGCTTCGAACAGGTCGCGCAGGTTCGCTTCGGTCAGCTCCACCGGGTTGCCACCGCAAGAGGGGTCCCGCAGAGCCATGGCGACCAGGTCGTCCATCCGCGTGTCCGTCACCCCGAGGTCGCTGAGCTTTCGCGGGATGGCGAACCGGTCGTTGAACTCTGCCACGAAAGCGCGGAACCCCTCGAACCCGCCGGTGATCCCGAGATAGGGCGCCGCCCGGTCGAACCTGTCGCGAATGGCCGGGGCGTTGAACTCGAGCACGGCGGGCATGCAGACCGCGTTCGTCGTGCCGTGATGGGTGCCGAAGACGGCGCCGACCGGATGGCTCATCGCGTGGATGGCGCCGAGCCCCTTCTGGAATGCCACGGCCCCCATGGCGGCGGCAGACATCATGTTGGCACGTGCTTCGAGATCGTCGGGCGTGTCGTAGGCGCGGGGCAGATTGTCGATCACCAGCCGCATGCCTTCAAGGGCGATCCCTTGGCTCATCGGGTGGTAGTGCGGGGACGAGAACGCCTCGACGCAGTGGGCGAAGGCGTCGAGGCCGGTCCCGGCGGTAATCGGCTTCGGCATCCCGACAGTCAGTTCGGGGTCGGCGATGACGATCGTCGGCAGGACCTTGGGGTGGAAGATGATCTTCTTCTCGTGCGTCTCGGAATTGGTGATGACGCTGGCGCGGCCGACCTCGGATCCCGTTCCGGCCGTGGTGGGCACGGCGATGACGGGCGCGATGGCATCTGCGTCGGCGCGGGTCCACCAGTCGCCGATATCCTCGAAATCCCACAGGGGTCGGGACTGGCCGGACATGAAGGCGACCATCTTGCCCAGATCGAGGCCAGATCCGCCGCCGAATGCGACCACCCCGTCATGCCTGCCGGCGCGATAGGCCTCGACGCCGGCGGCAAGGTTCTTCTCGTTCGGGTTGGGGTCCACCTCGGCGAAGATCGCGCGCCCGAGGCCCGCCGCCTCGAGCAGGTCGAGCGCGCGCGTCGTGATGTCGAGCCCCGCCAGACCCTTGTCGGTAACGAGCAGCGGGCGGGCGATGCCGGCGGCGCGGCAGGCCTCGGGCAGTTCTGCGAGACGTCCGGCGCCGAAGCGAATGGCGGTGGGATAGGACCAGTTGCCGGTCGGGCTCATGTGGTGGCCTTCTTCAGGTGGTAGGATTTCGGCCGGGTCAACGCCTGCAGGCCAAGCACGGACAGCCCGGCGCCACGACCGGAATCCTTGCACCCGGTCCAGCAGAGCGCGGGGTCGAGGTAGTCGGCGCGGTTCATGAACACGGTTCCGGTCTCGAGCCGGTCGCCCAGCCGCGCGGCGCGGTCGGGATCGGCGGTCCAGAGGCTGGCGGTCAGGCCGTAGCGGCTGTCGTTCATCAGGTGCACGGCCTCGTCGTCGTCGCGGACCGACATGATGCCGACCACCGGGCCGAAGCTTTCCTCGCACATGACGTCCATGCCGTGATTGACGCCGGTCAGCACCTGCGGGGTCAGGTAGGCCTGACCATCGTCGCGCGGATCGGTGGGGATGTGCGCCGTGGCCCCGGCGGCGACGGCGTCGTCGATCTGGTCGCGCACCGTGCGGGCGAACCGGGCGTGAGCCATGGGGCCGAGCGTCGTCTCGGGGTCCAGCGGATCGCCGAGCCTGAGCGCCTTTACCCAGGCGACGGCCTTCTCGACGAAGGTGTCGTAGAGGGTGTGGTGGACATAGATGCGTTCGATCCCGCAGCAGCACTGGCCGGCGTTGAACATCGCGCCGTCCATCAGCACATCGACCGCGGCGTCGAGATCGGCGTCCTCCATCACGTAGCCCGGGTCCTTGCCGCCGAGTTCGGTCGAGACGGGGATGAACGTGCCTGCCGCCGCACGCTCCATCGACTGGCCGCCCGCGACCGAGCCGGTGAAGTTGACGTAGTTCACGTGGCGCCCGGCGATCAGGGTGCGGGTCGTGTCGTGGTCCAGGTAGACGTTCCGGAACACCTCCTTGGGGATTCCGGCGGAGTGGAAGGCGCGGGCCATGCGCTCGCCCACCAGAAGGGTCTGGGTGGCGTGTTTCAGCAGCACCGCATTGCCCGCGATGAGGGCGGGGGCGACGGTGTTGATGGCCGTCATCCAGGGGTAGTTCCAGGGTGCGACGACCAGGACCACGCCCCAGGGCACGCGGCGGATCAGGCGGCGGAAGTCGGCGTCGTCCGCGATCTCGATGTCGGCGAGGGTCTCTTCGGCAATGTCCGCCATGTAGTGGGCGCGGTCGCGGAAGCCGCCGAATTCACCGCCGGAGCGGACGGGGCGGCCCATCATGCGGGCCAGTTCGGGCACGATCTCGTCATTCATTTCGCCCACGGCGGCGACGGCCGCGCGCACGAGATCGGCCCGCTCGCGGATCGGCCGGGCTGCCCATTCGGCCTGCGCGGCGCGGGCGCGGGCGGCGGCTTTCCGGGCGCCGTCGGGCGAGAGCGCCTCGCGCTCGGCAAAGACCGATCCGTCGATCGGCGAGACGCATTTTAGGATCGTCGTCATGTTCAGGCCCCCTCGAACCCTCGTTTGAGTTCCCAGTCCGTCACGGCCCGGTCGAACTCTTCCTGTTCCCACTGGCCGCAGCGGACGTAGTGATCGACCACCGCCCCACCGAAGGCGTCGCGCAGCATGGTCGAGTGCTTCAAGGTTTCGATCGCATCGCGCAGGGTGCGCGGGATTTCTTCGACCTCGTTGCCCGCGTAGGCGTCGCCCTTGTGAGGCGGGTCGAGGCTCAGCCCCTCCTCGATCCCGCGGATACCGGCGGCGATCAGCGCGGCTTGCGCGAGGTAAGGGTTCATGTCCGAGCCCCCGATGCGGCATTCGATGCGGATGCCTTTCGTCCCGTCGCCGCAGAGGCGGAACGCCGCGGTACGGTTGTCCACGGACCAGACGGCCTTTGTCGGCGCGAAGGTGCCGGGGGCGAAGCGCTTGTAGCTGTTGACGTAGGGCGCAAGGAAGAACGTGTAGTCGCGTGCGTAGGCCAGAAGGCCCGCCACGAAGTGCCGCATCGTGGCCGACATCCCGAACTCGACGTCCTCGTCGTGGAAGGCCGGGTTGCCGTCCCGCCAGAGCGACAGGTGCACGTGGCTGGACGAGCCGACCTTGTCCCTCGCCCACTTCGGCAGGAACGTCGCCGAGCAGCCGTTCATCCAGGCGATTTCCTTGGTGGCGTGCTTGGCGATGGTGTGATGGTCGGCGCAGTCGAGCGCGGGGGCGTAGCGGATGTTCAGCTCCTGCTGGCCCATCTCGGCCTCACCCTTGGTGCCTTCGACCGGGATGCCGGCCGCAACGAGGTGGTTGCGCAACGGCCGCATCACGGCCTCTTCCTTGGTGGTCTGGAAGAGGTTGTAGTCTTCGTTGAAGCCGTTGAACGGGACGAGGTTGCGGTAGCCGTCCTTCTGGAGCGTCCGGTAATCGCCCTGGAACAGGAAGAACTCCAGCTCGGTCGCCATGACTGCGTCGAAGCCCAGGTCGGCCAGCCGCGCGACCTGCCTCTTCAGCATCTCGCGCGGGGCGTGCGGGACGGGGGCGTGCGTGTGGTGGTCCAGCACGTCGCCCAGGACCAGCGCCGTCCCTCCGAGCCAAGGGACCGAGCGCAGGGTCGAAAGGTCGGGACGCAGCGTGTAGTCGCCGTAGCCGCTTTGCCAGCTGGTGGCGGCGTAGCCTTCGGGCGTCGACATGACGAGGTCGGTGGCCAGCAGGTAGTTGCAGCAGTGGGTTTCCTCATGCGCGTGGTCGAGGAAGTTCGAGACGTGGAACCGCTTGCCCATCAGCCGGCCCTGCATGTCCACCATAGCGGCCATGACCGTATCGATCTCGCCGTTGGCGGCTTTCTCTTTCAGGGCGTCGAATGTCAGGTTTCCGGGCATGGGCTTTCCTTCGTCAGACGACGGAACGGCCCCGCAAGGGCCGCCCCGGTTCGGGTTCGATCCGCTTAGAACGTGTAGGGCGGTCCGGCCTGGTTGATGACCTGGTTGTAGTCACGGAAGATCGAGACGATCTTCTGGTGAACCTCGCCTTCCTGGGCGACTTCCTCCCAGAACTCCTTGGCGGCTTCCTCGACCAGCGCCCATTCGTCGGCCGGAACGGTCCGCAGCTCCAGCTTCTCGCCCTTGGCGCGCAGCGCGGCCTCGCCGCCCCAGTACCACTGGTTGCGATAGGTGTGGCCTGCCTCGATCCCGGCCATGACGAGCTGCTTGAGGTGATCGGGCAGCTCGTTCCAGCGTTCCTGGTTGACGAAGAACGACCCGATCCACGCGCCCGAGATGTTGTTGGTCAGGAAGTAGTCGGTCACGTCCGCCCAGCCGACGGTGTAATCTTCGGTGATGCCGGACCATGCCATGCCGTCGAGCTCGCCCGTCTGCACCGCGACCTCGGCGTCCTCGTAGGGGATGTTCACCGGCACGACGCCGAACTGGGACAGGAAGCGGCCTGCCGTCGGGAAGGTGTAGAGCTTGAGGCCGTCCAGGTCTGCGACGCTGGTGATCTCGCGCGTGGTGTTGAAGTTGCACGGGTCCTGACCGGCGGCAGACAGCCATTTGACCCCGACCTTGGAATATTCCTCGTCCCAGATCTCGGCCAAACCGTATTGGTTGAACAGGACCGGCACGTCGAGGATGTGCTTGGTCGCGAAGGGAAAGTAGCCTCCGAACTGGCGCAGCGGGGTGGGCGAGGCCATCGAGTCGTCGTCGGAATGGACGCCGTCGATCGTCCCGCGCTGGAGCGCCTGGAACAGCTCGCCGGTGGGGACGATCTGATCGGCGTAGAACAGCTCGATCTCCATTTCGCCATTCGAGGCGGCGTTGATGTAGTCGATGACAGGCTTGGTCACCTGCTCGCCCAGGGCGGCGCCGGCATAGGTCTGGAAGCGCCAGCGGATCGGCTCCTGCGCGCGCGCGATCGAGGGGGCGGCCAGTGCGGCAGGCCCGGCGAGCACCGCGCCGTGAAGGAACTTGCGTCTTGTGGTCATCTCTCGTGATCTCCTCTGTTGATGGAAGGCCGGTTTGCCCGGCTCGATTGGGCCTTCAGAGGCCGTAGACTTTGTTCGGCAGCCACAGCGCGATCTGCGGGAAAATCATCACCAGCGCGAGCGCCGCGATCATGACGAAAACGAAGGGCACGATCGAACGGTAGATGTCCCGAAGTTCAATCTCGGGCGGGGCCATCGCGCGCATCAGGAACAGGTTGTAGCCGAAAGGCGGCGTCATGTACGCGATTTGGCAGGTGATCGTGTAGAGCACCCCGTACCACACCAAGTCGAAGCCCAAATCGCCGACCAGCGGCACGTAAAGGGGTGCCACGATGACCAGCATGGCCGTGTCGTCGAGGAACGTGCCCATCACCAGGAAGCTCAGCTGCATCAGGATCAGGATCACCCAAGGGTCGAGGCCCAGCTGCTCGGTGAAGAGGTTCTCGATCGCGCGGACGGCACCCAGCCCGTCGAACACGGCCCCGAAGGCGAGGGCGGCGGTGATGATCCACATGAACATGCAGGTGATGCCCAGCGTCTGGCGGATCGTGGTCTCGAACACCTTGCGGGTCATTCGCCCCTTGAGCACCGCCGCCGCAAAGGCCGCGATGGCGCCGATTGCCGAACTTTCCACAAGGCTCGTCCAGCCGTTGACGAAGGGCACCATCATCACCGCGAAGATCGCGATGGGCAGCAGGCCGGCACGCAGGAGGCGCATCTTTTCGGCCGGGGTGATCTCGGCCCGCTCGGCTTCGGTCAGCGTCGGGCCAAGCTCTGGCGTGATCCGGCAGCGAATCCAGATGTAGAGGATGAACATCGCCGCCATCATCAGCCCCGGCACCGCTCCGGCCAACCACAGCTGCCCCACCGGCTGACGCGCGATCATCGCGTAAAGCACCAGTACCACCGATGGCGGCACGAGGATGCCCAGCGAAGACCCCGCCTGGACCACCCCCGTGACCATGAGCTTGTCGTAATTCCGCTTCAGAAGCTCCGGCAGCGCGATGGTCGCGCCGATCGCCATGCCCGCGACCGACAGCCCGTTCATGGCAGAGATCAGGACCATCAGCCCGATCGTTCCCATGGCAAGCCCGCCGGGCATCCCGCCGGTCCAGACGTGGAACATGCGGTAGAGGTCGTCGGCGATCTTCGACTCCGACAGGACGTAGCCCATGAAGATGAACATCGGCAGCGTCAGCAGGGGGTACCACCGCATCACCTTGATGATCGCCGAGAACCCCAGGTCGTAGCCGCCCCGGTCGCCCCAGAGCAGCACCGCCGCAATGACCGCGACGAAACCGATGGCGCCGAAGACCCGCTGCCCGGTGAACAGCATCAGCATCATGGTCGAGAACATGAGGACGGCGATCAGCTCATAGGGCATCGCCTTGCTCCTCGTCGATATGGCGGAGAGGGCGGCCTGTGCGCAGGAACAGGATGTCCTTCGCCAGTTCGCTGAGGGCCTGCAGGAGCATGAGCGCGATGCCGACACAGATCGTGACCTTGATCGGCCACATATACGGCCGCCAGGCAGAGGAACTGCGCTCGCCCCCGTACTGGAAAGAGTACCGTGTGCTGTCGATCCCGCCCCAGAGCATGATGCCGAGGTAGGTGATCAGGAAGAAGACGGTGATCGCATCCGTCCATGCCTTGCGCCGCGGGTTGAGCGCGCCGTAGATCAGGTCCATCCGCACATGCGACCCCATCTGCATCGCGTAGGGCCCGCCCAGCACGAAATATGCGATCATCACGAACTGCGCCATCTCGAGCGTCCAGAGGGACGGCGAGAAGAACATCTTCGAGATGGTCGACCACATCAGGACGCCCATCAGCGCGAAGATCCCGAACATCACGAGCCGCCCGAGGCCGTAGTTCATCCGATCGACGACGGCGACATAGGCACGAAGTACCTTCATTCGGCCGCCCCTTGTCTGGCGCCTGGGGCCAGCGCGGCGCGGAGCGTCTCTGCAAGATGCGCAGCCATCCGCGCCCCGGCCTCGTCATCGGCGATCAGGTCGTTCCGGATCTCGATCATCACCGAGTCGCGCCCTTCCGCCTCGGCATGACGGGCGAGCGTGTGGGTCACGCCGTCCGCTGCGGAATAGGGAGAGTTGAGCGCCGCACGCCAGATGCCCCGCGCCCGTTCGGCACCGAGGGCTGCTCGGGCGAGGGTCGGTGTCGCGTCGTGCAGGAACCCGATCTCGACCTCGCGCTGCTGGCCCAGGTAGACCGGCGTGAAGCTGTGGACCGTGATCAGCACGACCGGTCCGCCGGACCTGGCTTCCTGCTGCCGACAGGTTTCGGCAAGGGCGGCATGGTAAGGCTCGTGGACGCGCCGGAAGCGTTCGTCTCGCGCAGCCTCGCCGAGATCACGGTTGCCTGGAATGTCGAAGACCTCGCTTTTAGCGGGGATGGCGTCGGGCGCCGAGGGCGGGCGGTTGCAGTCATAGACGAGGCGCGAGATTCCACCCTCGACCACGGGTGCTTGCATCGTTTCGCCCAGGGCCCGTGCCACGTGGGCCGCGCCGATATCCCAGACCGCGTGGCTGGCCAGCGCCGCCGGATCGAGGCCAAGGTTTCCCAAATCCTTCGGGATATGGCGCGAACCATGCTCGCAGGCGACGACCAGCGGGGCAGGGCGGTCGGCACCGATGATGTGGACCGCTGTCCAGTCGTCCCCGCTCATCCCGCTTGCCCCTTGCCTGCCCCTCTGAAATTATCACTACAGCCTCAACTGATGTGTCAAGAATTTTTCTGTATCTTTAGCTACATGCGGATACGGAAGTGTAGAGAAAGGAACCTCGTGTGAGCAGGCGCCCCCTCGTCCGCGATCTTCTGAAGGAGAAAGAGGCGGATCTGACCGCGTCCGAGCGCAAGCTCACGGCCGTTCTGGTCGACAACTCGATGGTCGCGGGGCTTCAGTCGATCACCCGCCTGGCCGAAAGCGCGCAGGTTTCGACGCCGACGGTGATCCGGCTGGCCCGCAAGCTCGGCTTCGACGGGTTCGGCGACCTGCAGGACGCGATCCGGGACGATATCGCCGCCCGTATAAAGGAGCCGCTTGCGAAGCTGGAAGCGGCGGATCACGACACGCCGCCCGATCATATCGTGTCGCGCTTCGTTGCGGGGGCAATGGGGAACATCAACCGGACGCTCGAGCGGCTCGATCTGGGGGATTTCGACCGTGCTGCCGAGATGCTGTCGGACCCGGCGCGCGAGCTTCATTTCATGGGCGGGCGGATCACGCGGTCGAACGCGCATTACTTCTTCAACCACATGCAGATCATCCGGCCGCGCGTCTTCCTGATGGACAGCTCGCCCAGCGTGTGGCCGCAGTCGCTGCTGGACATGGGGGCGCAGTCGGTCCTCGTGATCTTCGACATCCGCCGCTACGAGAAGGAACTCGAGAAGCTGGCGAGCTTGGCCGAGGGGCAGGGCGTCAGCATCCTACTGTTCACCGATATCTGGGGCTCGGCCATCGAGCAGCACGCCGAGGTCTGTTTCCGCGCGGCGGTCGAGGTCCCGTCGAGCTGGGACTCGACCCTGGCGATCAACTTTCTGGTCGAGGCGCTGATCGCCGAGGTCCAGAGCCGCCACTCGGTCTCGAGCGCCGAGCGGATCTCCGCATTGGAAAAGACCATCGGCCAGTCGCGGATCTTTCGCGGGATCTGATCCGCAACCAGACTGGCCGTCGGTGCGCCGGTTGAATATCGACACTGGTCCGCGAGGCGCGGATCACCCGCGGACCCAGACAGGAGCGTCGCCATGAACATCACCTTCATCGGGTTCGGAGAGGCAGGCCGCGCCTTTGCCGAAAGCCTGCTGGTCCAGGGCGATCACGCCATCACCGCCTATGATAGGCTCGACGACGACGCGATGTGCGAGGCGATGACCAGCCGCGGCATCCGGCGCGCCACCAGCCCGGCCGAGGCCGTCTCGGGAGCGGACTGGATCATCAGCGCGGTCACGGCCGACCAATCCCTGGCCGCCGCGGAATCAGTCGCGGACGCGCTGGAACAGCGGCAGGTGTTCTTCGACATCAACTCGGTCTCGCCCGACCGCAAGCGCGAGACGGCGAAACTGGTCGATGTGCGCGCCGCCCATTACGTGGACATGGCGGTGATGGCCCCCGTTCATCCCCAAGGCCACGCCACGCCGGTCCTGATCGCTGGACCCAACGCGCCGGACCTGGCCGAGGCGTTGGCGCAGGCTGGCTTCTCGTTCGAGGTGGTGGGCGAGACGGCGGGGGAGGCGACGGCGGTCAAGATGGTTCGGTCGCTCTTCGTCAAGGGGCTCGAGGCGATCACGGTCGAGGCCGCCCTGGCCGCGGCCGCCTCGGGTTGTTTCGACCGAGTCATGGCCTCGCTTGAAAAGACTTATCCCGGCCTCGGCTGGCCCGACAATGTGAGCTACAATTTCGAGCGCACCTTGCGCCACGGCGCCCGCCGCGCGTCCGAGATGCGCGAAAGCGCGGCCACACTGGATGCTCTGGGGTTGAGCGGAGACCTCGGGGCAGAAATTGCGGCGGTACAGGACCGGATGGGCGCTCTGCCCACGGTCGAAGTGCCGGATGGCACGCTGGAGGAGGCCGCCCTCGCTATCCTGCAGATGCGACGGTCCTGAAGCTCGCCCCGTTCGTGACCAATGCGTGTCGAGGCACCGGTCACGACGGGGCGAGCTCTGAACGCTGTCAGGCGGCCAACATGCCGGGCTTCAGGATGACCTTGGTCCAGTCGTTCTGGTTGTAGCGGAAGTTCTTGTAGCCCTTCGCCGCTTCTTCCAGCGGAAGTCGGTGGGAGATCAGGAACTTCGTGTCCAGCTCGCCGTCGCCAATGCGGCGCAGAAGATCGTCGAGATACTTCTGCACATGGGTCTGCCCCGTGCGGACCTGCACGCCTTTCTCCATGAGCGCGCCCAGCGGGAACTTGTCGGCCATCCCGCCATAGACGCCCGGAATCGAAACCGTGCCGCCCTTTCGGACGCACATGAGCGCCTCGCGCAGGGCATGGGGGCTGTCGGCGCCGATGCCGACATTCTGCTTGATGTTGTCCATCACCGTGTCGGGGGCGAAGCCGTGGCTCTCCATCCCGACCGCGTCGATCACAGAATCGGGGCCGAGCCCACCGGACATTTCGGTCAGCGCCTCGAGCACGTTGGTCTGCTTGAAGTCGATGATCTCGGCGCCGAGCTTCTTGGCCAGCGCCAGCCGGTTCGGATATTCGTCGATCGCGATGACCTTGCCGGCACCCATCGCCAAGGCGGCCTGCACGGCAAAGAGGCCGACCGGGCCGCAGCCCCACACGGCGACGGTGTCGCCTTCGCTGATGTCGGCGTTCTCGGCCGCCTGCCAGCCGGTGGGCAGGACGTCGGACAGGAACAGGACGTCGTCATCGTCCATCCCGTCGGGAATCACGATGGGACCGACGTCCGAGAACGGCACCCGGACATATTCCGCCTGGCCGCCGGGATAGCCGCCCGTCAGGTGGGAATATCCGAAGAGCGCGCTGACCGAGTGGCCGTAGAGGCCTTCAGTCATGTCCTGCTTCTCGGCCGGGTTCGTATTGTCGCAAGCGGAATAGAGCTGCTTCTGGCAGAAGAAGCACGCACCGCAGGAGATGGTGAAGGGCACCACGACCCGCTGGCCCTTCTTCAGGGTGCTCTTGGGGCCGGTCTCGACGACGCGGCCCATGAACTCGTGGCCCAGGATGTCGCCCGACGTCATGCCGGGGATCACGCCGTCATAAAGGTGCAGGTCCGAGCCGCAGATCGCGGTCGAGGTGACTTCGAGGATGGCGTCGCGGGGGTTGACGATCTCGGGGTCGGGGACTGTGTCGACGCGAACGTCGTGCTTGCCGTGCCAGGTAAGTGCGCGCATGTCGTGTCCTTTCAGGCCGCCGAGCGGCGGTTGGCATTGGTGGCGATCTCGCCGGTTTCCATGAGCATCTTCAGACGCTTGAGGTCGCGGCGGGCCTGCAGATGAGGCTCGGATTGGAACATCTTGGCGACGGCCCGTCCCAGAGCGCCGCCGGGGGCGCGGTATTCGAGGTCGAGCGTCACTTCGGTTCCGCGACCGGCTGGCGCGTCGCGGAAGGAGACCTGGCCGCGGGTTTCGATGTCGGACGCCTCGGTCGAACTCCAGGCGATGCGCTCGTTCGGAACGTCATCGGTGACGGCGGTGACGAGCGAGACGTCACGACCCGGACCATCGATCTGCCAGCGCGACAAGTCGCCGTCGGCGGTGATGTCCTTCACGTTCTCCATGACCTGCGGCAGGTTCTTGAAATCGCGCCAGAACTCGTAGAGCTCGCTGCGCGGCCGGTCGATGGTGATCGTGCGGCCTGTCACGGTCCGGCGCCGATCCGGCTGGCTGCGAGCGGTGCGCAACGGCGCATCGTCGGGCAGTCGCCGATCGACCGAGTTGCGCGTCTGGATCTGATACCAGGAGGCCCCGGCTAGTCCGATGATGGCTCCGATACCGGCCGCGAGCCACAACTCGCCCGGTTCGGGACGATACGCTGCGCGGCGTTTTGGACGATGGTCGCGATACATGGAAGCACTCCCTCTTTCGCGGTCTGCCCCGACGATCGGTCGTCTTCGACCTGCGCCGGGAGGTGTCGTTGCTGTCCGGGTTGCGCAGCCTTCCGGGTGGTGGTTGCACGCTTTGGACAGTGGCCTCTCGGCCCTCGACACCCAACGCGGCGGGCATCGGCAGGTTTGCACGCCGACCCCACAAACGAGCGTGTCGGCGGAATTTCGCCGAGGCGCCTCGTTGGCTTTGGGTCGGACACGAAAACGCCCGCGCCTTCCGACGCGGGCGTTCCTGTTCTCGCAGCAGAGGGTCAGCTCTGCGAACGGCCGCCGAGGTTCTCCTTGTCGGCCTGCTCTTCGGCCGCGTCGGCGATGCGCCGCGCCGCGTCCTCGGTCCGGTCCACGGCCGCATCGGCTGCAGAACCCTCGCCCTGCGTGTTGCGATCGGCCTGGTCCTTCGCGTCGCGCGTGGCTTGGCTCGCGTCGTCGCGGACTTCCTTGCCGACGTTCTTCGCCTCGTCGAGCGCGGCACCCGCGACACGTTCTGCCTTGGCGCGCTCCTCGGCGAAGATGCGCTCGGCCTCGTCATAGAGGTGATCGCTTTCTTCCCCGAGATACTCGTCTTCATAGCGCGAGCGGGGCAGCCCGCCGGCGATGGCTGCACCGACCGCAAAGGCCAGCGCACCGGCGACGATCGGATGCTCTTCGAAGAAGTCCATCGCCTGGTCCGCACCACGGCGCATGCCGCGGCCGGCTTGCTCGTTGGCGAGGATCGCCCGTTCCCGGGCCGCCACGATCCGTTCGCGCGCCTGTTCGCTCAGGTGTTCGGTGCCTTCCGAGAGGCGCCGCCTCACGTCCGCCGAACGGTCGCGGACGCGCCCAGCCATTTCCGACGAGCGTTCGCGCGCACGACCCGCCCGGTCAGAGGCGCCACGCTGGGCATTGTGCATCCCCGCGCGCATCCGCTGACCAGCCGACGGTCCGTGGTTGTCCGAGAACCAGTTCGGGCCTTCGCCGCGAGGGGTCGGTCCACGCGTGCCGATATGGGCGTCCGCACCCTCGCCATATTCGGTGTCGCGGCCGCCGCCGAGCGACACACCGCCGCCCGAGCGGCGGGCGTTGTAGCTATCGCCTGCCCGACGCGCGTTGGCCTCGATCCGGTCGGCGCTGGGGCCGTGGCCGAAGATCAGCCAGCCCAATCCGAGGCCGGTCACTGCCAGCGCCAACGGGTTTTCCCGTGCCGCCAAGACGATGGACCTGCCGATTTCGCCTCCTTGCGTCCCGACATTGTCGGAGATGGTGCGGAAGATGGCATCCGGCGAGAAGGTCTCCTGCAGCTCCACGAGCGTGCTTTGGAGGCCATCGCGGTGTTCCTCGATCTCGCGTTCGATTTCGTCCGGTTTCCTTGTATCGCTCATATCACAGTGCCTTCTTCACGGCCTCGCCGTCGCGTTCCACGTTCTTAGTGGTCCGCGTCGGGGCGAGGGAGGTGACTTTCAGATTGTTCGTGCCCTTCGCCGCCAGGATCGCGGCGATGATGGCAAAGACCACGCCGACGAGCAGCGCGGCCCAGCCGGCCTCGAGGCCAAGCTCGGTGATCGCTTCGACAAGGGCGGCAGCCAGGACGTTCAGCGCCACCAGCATGATGACGACGCCAGCGATGATCATGCCGATTGCCGCAACGGCCTTGCGGACGTTCTCGTCCATCTCGGCGCGCAGGAGGTTCAGCTCTCCGCGGACCAGCGCGACGACTTGCTGAAGCGCGTCGCTCAGAAGGCCGCCCGTGTCACGGATCTGCCCGCGCATCCCATGATCCGTTCGCGCGTCGTGGTCGGCGTGGGCACCATGGGTCGAGCGGTTGGTATGGTTGTCGGTGTCGGACATCAGTAATCTCCCGGCGTCTTGGTTGCAGTGGGCGACGGGTTCGCCGTCGTGCTCGCCCCGGTGCCGGGCGTGGTGCCGGCGGGCGTGGTGGCGGGGCCGGGGATGCGATCGCCGTCCACCGGGGTCGCCGGCGTCGAGCCGGTTCCGCCGGACGACGGACCGGTCTGGGTCGTGCCGCCACGGTCAGCGCCCGTGCCCGAGCGGCTCGGCGAGCGTGCCGACGCCTTGGCGAACCGGGTGGCCGCAAAACCCACGAGCGCCGCGCCGCCTATGAAGGCGAGGGGGTTGCGCCGGGCGAAACGGGTCACGTCGCTGGCAAGCTCGCCCACGTCGCGGTCACGGATCGTGTCCGAAGCGTCCGCGAGCGTTTCGGCAACGAGCCCGAAGGTCCGCTCTTGCGGCGAGCCCGAGCGCATCTCTTCGGCAGCCTTACGCAGTGCGTCGGCGATGCCGGAAATCTCGGTCGCGACGCCGCCGCGGGCACGCTCGGCCTGGGACCAGGCCTCGTCGCGGGCGCGGCCGGTGAGGTCTTCCGCGGTCGAGCGGGCGTCTTGCGCCAAGCGCTCCGCGGATCGTTTCGCGTCTTCGCCGGCTTCGCGGCCGACATTGCGCGGATCAGTGTTGGGATCGGTCATTCAGGCGCCCTCCTTAAGCCACGACATTGATGACGATGAGAATGACGGCTACGAGGCCGACCAGATAAATAAGGCTGTTCATGTGAAGTCTCCTCGACAGCGAAACCGTATACTCTCTGGCAGAGTAAGAACTGCGTGAGCCAACGGTTCCGTGATTTCAGAGCGCCGGCAGAGGCGCGCCCATACGGGCCGCCCGCACGATGGGACCGGTTCGAGCCCCCCGGGCGAGGGGTGAGCGTCGCGCGTGCCGGATTGCCGGTGTTCTGTAGGTCGTTCGTGCGCGACCGGTGGCGATCAGCCCAGGTCGGGCGCGACGGGGACGACCAGGCGGCCGCGGATCCCGCCATCGAGGAACCTGGGTGCGGTCTCAATGACCTTGTCGAACGGCAGGTCGACCGACAGCGAGTCCAACTTCGCCATATCCATGTCGCGGGCCAGGTGCGCCCAGGCGTCGCGTCGCCGCTCCATCGGGCACATGACGCTGTCGATTCCCGCCAGCGTGACGCCACGCAGGATGAAGGGCGCGACCGAGGTTGGAAGGTCCATCCCCGCCGCCAACCCGCAGGCCGCGACCGTTCCGCCGTAGCGGATCATCGACAGCAGGTTGGCCAGCGGCGTACTGCCCGCCACGTCGATGCCGCCCGCGAAACGCTCCTTGTTCAGGGGGCGGGGTTTGGCCGACAGCTCTTCGCGATCGAGGATCGTGGAGGCGCCAAGGTCGCGCAGGTAATCGGCCTCGGAGGTGCGGCCCGTCACGGCCGCCACGCCGTAGCCGCGATGCGCCAGAAGCGCGGTGGCGATGCTTCCGACGCCGCCCGCGGCCCCGGTCACGGCGACCTCGCCTTTGTCGGGCGTGACGCCATGATCGGCCAGCGCCATGACGCAGAGCATCGCCGTGTAGCCGGCTGTGCCGATCGCCATGGACTGCCGCAGCGTGATCCCGTCGGGTAGAGGCACCAGCCATTCGCCTTTGGCCCGCGCCTTCTTTGCAAGCCCGCCCCAACGGGATTCGCCGACGCCCCAGCCGTTCAGCACGACGCGGTCGCCGGGCTTCAGGTCGGGGTGGGTCGTCTCGGCCACGACGCCTGCGAAGTCGATGCCAGGGACCATGGGGAACGAACGAACGACGGGGCCCGCGCCGGTCAGCGCCAGCGCGTCCTTGTAGTTGAGGGTGGACCAGGCCACGTCGACCAGCGTATCGCCCTCGGGCAACTGGTCCTCGGAGAGCTGCTTGACGTCACAAGTCTGGGTCTCGCCGGATTTCTCGATCAGGATGGCGTCGAACATTTGCTTCCCTCGGCAGGTGTGATGCGGGCGTGGGATCGTCTGCGCGCAGGTCATGCCGAAAGCTTAGGCAGGGCGGCCGCGAAATCCATGCGGTAATCGAGCCGCGACCGCGTGTCTCGTCAGTTGACAGCCCGCGCGCGCTGTCCCATGTGGGCGCGAACATACTTGCAACCGGGCGTTCCGTGGGCGCCGAACCGACGAGGAGGGCGCCGATGGCCCAGATCTCCCTGACATTTCCCGATGGAAACGCGCGCGCATTCGATGCGGGCGTGACGCCTGCCGAAGTGGCTGCCTCGATCTCGAAGTCGCTGTCGAAGAAGGCGATCTCGGCCAGCGTGGACGGACGCCATCACGACCTGCAATGGCCCATCGAAGGCGACGCGCAGATCGCCATTCACACCATGGATGACGACGCGGCGGCCTACGAGCTGATCCGCCACGACCTGGCTCACATCATGGCTCGTGCGGTGCAGGAGATCTGGCCGGACGTGAAGGTCACCATCGGCCCCGTCATCAACAACGGCTGGTATTATGACTTCGACCGGGTGGAACCGTTCACGCCCGAGGATCTCGGCCGCATCGAGAAGAAGATGAAGGAGATCATCGCGAAGAAGGACACGGTGCGCACCGAGGTGTGGGAGCGTCCGAAGGCGGTTTCGTATTACGAAGAGCGGGGCGAGCCCTACAAGGTCGAGCTGATCGAGGCGATCCCCGGCGACGAACCCCTGCGCATGTACTGGCATGGCGACTGGCAGGACCTGTGCCGTGGCCCGCACCTGCAGCATACCGGGCAGGTCCCGCAGGACGCGTTCAAGCTGATGAGCGTAGCAGGGGCCTACTGGCGCGGGGATTCGTCGCGTCCCATGCTCCAGCGGATCTACGGCGTCGCCTTCAAGACGAAGAAGGAGCTCGACGCGCATCTGACGATGCTGGAGGAAGCTGCCAAGCGCGACCACCGTCGGCTGGGCCGCGAGATGGACCTGTTCCACATGCAGGAAGAGGCGCCGGGGCAGGTCTTCTGGCACCCGAACGGCTGGAACATCTACGTCACGCTGCAGGACTACATGCGCCGCCGCCAGCGTGAGAATGGCTATGTCGAGGTGAACACGCCGCAGGTCGTCGACCGCAAGCTGTGGGAGGCGTCCGGGCACTGGGAGAAGTACCAGGACCACATGTTCATCGTCGAGGTGGATGAAGACCACGCCCGCGAAAAGTCGATGAACGCGCTCAAGCCGATGAACTGCCCGGGCCATGTGCAGGTCTATAATCAGGGGCTGAAATCCTACCGCGACCTTCCTTTGCGCATGGCCGAGTTCGGGTCGTGCAACCGGTACGAGCCGAGCGGAGCCTTGCACGGGATCATGCGGGTCCGTGGCTTCACGCAGGACGACGCCCATATCTTCTGCACCGAAGCGCAGATTGAGGACGAGACGCGCCGCTTCATCGAGATGCTGGCAGCGATCTATGCCGATCTCGGGTTCACGTCGTGGCGGATCAAGTTCTCGGACCGGCCCGATCAGCGCATCGGGTCGGACGAAAGCTGGGACCGGGTCGAAGCGGCGCTGCGGAGCGCCTGCGAGGCGGCCGGCTATTCGTTCGAGCTGAACCCGGGCGAGGGGGCCTTCTACGGACCGAAGCTGGAATTCGTTCTTACGGATGCCATCGGGCGCGATTGGCAATGCGGCACCTTGCAGGTGGATCCGAACCTGCCTGAACGTCTGGACGCGACGTATATCGGGCAGGACGGCGCGAAGCACCGGCCCTACATGCTGCATCGTGCGGTTCTGGGCAGCTTCGAGCGCTTCATCGGCATCCTGATCGAGGACTCGGCAGGGCGACTTCCGCTGTGGCTGGCGCCGCGGCAGGTGGTCGTGGCGACCATCGTGTCCGAGGCAGATGCGTATGCGCACGAGGTGGTCGCGGCTCTTCGCAAGGCAGGCCTGCGGGCCGAAGTCGACACGCGCAACGAGAAGATCAACTACAAGGTCCGCGAGCATTCGCTGGGGAAGGTTCCCGCGATCCTGGCGCTCGGTGCGCGGGAGGTCGAGGAACGGTCGGTCTCGCTGCGCCGGCTGGGAGACAAGCACCAGAAGTCGTTGTCGCTGCAGGAATGCGTGGAAGTCCTCGCCGCGGAGGCGACGCCCCCGGATCTGCGTTGACCATGGCGCGCGCGGTCAGGGCAAAAGCGCCGCGCGCGTCTTGGCGCTCCAGCCGAGGTAGAGAGCTTCGCCGTCTTCGATCACCGGGCGTTTCATCAGGGTGGGGTGGGCGAGGATCAGATCGACTGGTTGGCCCTCGCGCTCGGCGTCGGACAGCTGGCGCCATGTGGTGGAGCGGCGATTGATGATCTCGGGCCCGAAGGCGTCGTGGAACCGTTCGAGCTTGCCTTGAGGGATGCCGTCCTTGCGCATGTCCACGAAGGTGACCTCTCGCCCGGCCTCCTTCAGGTCCTTCAGGGCAGTGCGGCAGGTGTCGCAGCTGGTGATTCCGTAGAGGTGCATGGTGGCGCTCATTTCTTTCATGAAGACTTCTCTTGCATTGGCGTCCTGATTCGCGGTTAGGCTGAAGAGGTCAATCTTCCAAGGCATACGCTCTCGGAGCGACCTGGAAACGGAAGATCCTGGCTCTAACGCGGGCCGCCTGAAGGCGGTTAAGACACGGAGAACTGGTATGCCCACTGGCACCGTCAAATGGTTCAACACCACGAAAGGCTACGGTTTCATAGCCCCCGACGACGGCGGGAAAGACATTTTCGTCCATATCTCGGCGGTCGAGCGCGCCGGCCTGACCGGACTGGCCGACAATCAGAAGATCGCATACGAGCTGATCTCGAACCGGGACGGTCGCGAGTCGGCCGGCGAGCTTCAGCCGCTCTGACACCCCCGTTCATCCCCATGATCGACGGCCCGCCCCGGCAACGAGGTGGGCCGTTTGCGGTTGGTATGTGCGTGATGAGATGCAAGTTCGGTGCGCGGCACCGCCGATCGACCGAATGGCTGCTCGGGCAGGCAAAAACCTGCACACTATTAGCGATGTTTTAACCATTTCGGGGACGGGGCCTGCTACCGTCGATTCTGGAAACACCATGCGCCGCTGCGGACAGCGATCCGTAGTGGCAGAGCGGGACTGCTGCTGGCTGCGCCGGAGGGAAGGCGATGGAAGGTCATAGCATCGCGGGATCGAAGATTCTGCTTGTCGAGGATGAAGCGCTGTTCGGCGTCGATCTGGCCATGACCCTCGAAGAACGTGGCTTCGTCGTCTCGGGTCCGTTGCGACACATGGCAACCGCGAGAGCGGAAATTGCTGCCGGCAGGGTCGATCTTGCACTACTCGACATCGATCTGGGTCCCGGGCTGACGAGCTTCGACATCGCTCGGGTCCTGCAGGCCCATGGAGTTCCCTACATCTTCGTATCGGGCCACGCGCCCTCCGCTGTCGAGCTTCCGGCCGACCTGAGTTCCTTCGCCCGGATGACGAAGCCGGTGGATGTGCCCAACCTTCTGGTCCTGATGCGTGATGCGCTCGGATCGGAGGCGACCGTGGGCCTTGGTACCGCGCCGACGCGGAATGGCTCCGGACAGGTAGCGACGCACAGGTTGGTATAGGTCCGGAGGGCCGGCGTGCGCAGGGAGCGCGGCGGGGGCGGTACTTTCAGGCCTTCGCGCGAGGACCGTAGGTTGCGAACTTCTCGAGCACGCGGCCGATTTCATCATCGGGTAAGATCGCCGGCGTTCCGATCTGACGGGCGATCGCATATTGACGCGAAAGCGTCTCGACCTCTTCGGCCAGCCACAGGGCGCGCGACACCGTCGGGCCGCAGGCGATGAGGCCATGGTTGGCGAGCAGGCACGCAGTCCGCCCTTCGAGCGCGGCGAGGGCGTTTTGGGACAGCTCTTCGGTTCCGAAAGTCGCGTAAGTCGCGCAGCGGATCGTCGGGCCACCGGCGGCCGCGATCATGTAATGCACGGCAGGAATGGCCTCGCCCAGCATCGCCTGCGCCGTGGCATAGGTGGGGTGGGCGTGGACGACTGCGTTGAGGTCGGATCGATCCCGCAGGATGTCTCGGTGGAAGCGCCACTCGGAGGAGGGCGCGTGCGGGCCCGTGGGGGTGCCCTCCATGTCGAGAAAGACGATCTCCTCGGGCGTCATCGTCTCGTAGGCGAGGCCCGACGGCGTGACGAGCAGGCCGTCGCCCCACCTTGCCGAGACGTTGCCCGACGTGCCCTGGTTCAGGCCGCGCCGATCCATGTCAAGGCATGCCTGGATGATCTGCAGCCTGATCGTGCGTTCGGCGTCCTGCATGTGGGCTCTTTCTCTAGGTGGCTGGTGGGAGTCGTCCGATCATGTGGCCTAGCTACGGTGGGGACGGAGACCTGTCCATAAAGGCGACAGTATTCGTCTCACGGGGAGGCAGGAGCGAGTCTGTAACGGATTGCGTGTCGGCGACTCGGCGCGACAGGATGTTGTCCGGAAGGGTCTGTCTTCAGTCCTGACCTTGCGATCCGCAATTTTCTCGGCCTAGACCGAATTTTCCTCTTGCGGGTGTGAGTTGTGATCCGTAGATAGCGCTTCACCGGCGGCGCTGAGGCGCTTACGGGACGCCAGACGGGGCGGAGGGGACGACCGAAAGAGACCGGAAATCAACTGGTTGACATCGGAACG
>NZ_FWFV01000023.1:2500-5922 GCF_900172315.1 Palleronia marisminoris | reverse complement strand
TTTGGTTGCGGGAGTAGGATTTGAACCTACGACCTTCAGGTTATGAGCCTGACGAGCTACCGGACTGCTCCATCCCGCGGCAATACTTGTCTGGATCGGACGGCCATTCTGGCGCGTTTCATCGACAGAGAGATACGAGACGGTGTTCACTAGGTTTGGCGGCGACCTACTCTCCCACGTCTTGAGACGCAGTACCATCGGCGCTGCGGCACTTAACGACCGGGTTCGGAATGGGACCGGGTGTTTTGCTCGCGCTGTGACCACCAAACCGAGTGAACACCGTCCGAATGCCTTCGGCATTCGATGTGTGCGGTGTAGCACTTTGCTTGGCAAAGTGCGGGCCGGCACCCGTGATATTGGGTGGGCGCCGTTACATCGCACATCCAGGTCAAGTCACTGTGGTGTATGCTTCTGAAGCCAGGCTTCTTCTGGATCAGATCAAGCCTATCGGACAATTAGTACCGGTCAACTGAACGCATTGCTGCGCTTACATCTCCGGCCTATCGACGTGGTGGTCTACCACGGTCCTCAGGGATACCTTGTTTTGAGGGGGGCTTCCCGCTTAGATGCCTTCAGCGGTTATCCTGTCCGATCATAGCTACCCTGCACTACCGCTGGCGCGATAACAGGTCCACCAGTGGATCGTTCACCCCGGTCCTCTCGTACTAGGGGCAACTCCTCTCAAGTATCCTACACCCACGGCAGATAGGGACCGAACTGTCTCACGACGTTCTAAACCCAGCTCACGTACCTCTTTAAACGGCGAACAGCCGTACCCTTGGGACCTGCTCCAGCCCCAGGATGAGATGAGCCGACATCGAGGTGCCAAACGGTGCCGTCGATATGGACTCTTGGGCACCATCAGCCTGTTATCCCCGGCGTACCTTTTATCCGTTGAGCGATGGCCCTTCCACTCGGGACCACCGGATCACTATGGCCGACTTTCGTCTCTGCTCGACTTGTCAGTCTCGCAGTCAGGCTGGCTTCTGCCATTGCACTCAACGAGCGATTTCCGACCGCTCTGAGCCAACCTTCGCGCGCCTCCGTTACTCTTTGGGAGGCGACCGCCCCAGTCAAACTACCCGCCACACAGGGTCCCGGATCCGGATAACGGACCGCGGTTAGACATCAAGCGAAGCAAGGGTGGTATCTCAAGGATGGCTCCACAGGAACTGGCGTCCCTGCTTCGAAGCCTACCACCTATCCTG
Source organism: Palleronia marisminoris (assembly GCF_900172315.1). Taxonomy (GTDB): domain Bacteria; phylum Pseudomonadota; class Alphaproteobacteria; order Rhodobacterales; family Rhodobacteraceae; genus Palleronia; species Palleronia marisminoris. The sequence continues at coordinate 4,714 of NZ_FWFV01000023.1, read as the reverse complement.
CACATGCTTGGCCTGATGCCAGTGTGAAGCTGTAGTAAAGGTGCACGGGGTCTTTCCGTCTAACCGCGGGTAGCCTGCATCTTGACAGGCAATTCAATTTCGCTGAGTCGATGTTGGAGACAGCGGGGAAGTCGTTACGCCATTCGTGCAGGTCGGAACTTACCCGACAAGGAATTTCGCTACCTTAGGACCGTTATAGTTACGGCCGCCGTTTACCGGGGCTTCAATTCAAAGCTTGCACTTCTCCTTTTAACCTTCCGGCACCGGGCAGGCGTCAGACCCTATACGTCGTCTTGCGACTTCGCAGAGCCCTGTGTTTTTAGTAAACAGTCGCCACCCCCTAGTTTGTGCCCCCAGCCACCAGTTGCCTGGTAACTGGGCCTCCTTCTCGCGAACTTACGGAGGTATTTTGCCGAGTTCCTTCAACATCGTTCTCTCAAGCGCCTTGGTATTCTCTACCAGTCCACCTGTGTCGGTTTAGGGTACGGTCTCATGAAGGGCTATTTCCAGGAACCGCTCAGCAGCCCGCTCAATCCGATAAGAGCGAACTACACCTGCGATCCGTCACATCCTTCTGGCTCAGGAATATTAACCTGATTCCCATCGACTACGCCTTTCGGCCTCGCCTTAGGGGCCGGCTTACCCTGCTCAGATTAGCTTTAAGCAGGAACCCTTGGACTTTCGGCGACAGGGTCTCTCACCCTGTTTGTCGCTACTCATGTCATCATTCTCGCTAGTGATCTCTCCACCGGATCGCTCACGCGCCGGCTTCACAGAAAGCTCCTTGTCTCCAACACGGACAGACCCTCCGAGGAAGATCGTCCCGCTAAGGAGACAGTGAGCTATGTCACACTACGCTCCGCTACCACTGCTATGCAGTCCTGAGCTTCGGCTCGTGGCTTGAGCCCCGTTACATCTTCGCCGCAAGACAGCTTGTCTAGACCAGTGAGCTGTTACGCTATCTTTAAAGGATGGCTGCTTCTAAGCCAACCTCCTGGTTGTTTTGGCCGTCTCACATGCTTTCCCACTTAGCCACGAATTGGGGGCCTTAGCTGCAGGTCAGGGTTGTTTCCCTCTCCACACCGGACGTTAGCACCCGATGTGTGTCTGCCAGATAGTACTCTACGGTATTCGGAGTTTGGTTAGGATCAGTAAGCCTGTGGGGCCCCATTACCCATCCAGTGCTCTACCCCCGTAGGTATTCGTCTGACGCTCTACCTAAATAGATTTCGCGGAGAACCAGCTATCTCCGAGTTTGATTGGCCTTTCACCCCTAGGCACAACTCATCCCGACCTTTTTCAACAGGTGTGGGTTCGGACCTCCAATAAGTGTTACCTTATCTTCATCCTGGTCATGCCTAGATCACTCGGTTTCGGGTCTGATCCCTCGAACTCTGACGCCCTATTAAGACTCGCTTTCGCTGCGCCTACACCTAACGGCTTAAGCTTGCTCGAGAGACCAAGTCGATGACCCATTATACAAAAGGTACGCCGTCACCCCTCAAGGAGGCTCCGACTGATTGTAGGCGTTCGGTTTCAGGTACTGTTTCACTCCCCTCGTCGGGGTGCTTTTCACCTTTCCCTCACGGTACTGGTTCGCTATCGGTCAGCAAGGAGTACTTAGCCTTCGAGGGTGGTCCCCCGATCTTCAGACAGGATTTCACGTGTCCCGCCCTACTTAATGCGTCCGATCATGCTTCCTGTACGGGACTGTCACCCGCTATGGTCACGTTTTCCAACGTGTTCCAGTCACACTCACGGCTCGGCTGGTCCCCGTTCGCTCGCCGCTACTAGGGGAGTATCTGTTGATTTCCTTTCCTCCGGGTACTTAGATGTTTCAGTTCCCCGGGTTTGCTCTTAAAACCCTATGTATTCAGGTAATAAGTACCTGGTTCAGCGCCGTATCAACTTCCCGAGGGAAGATAATACGATACTGTCAGGTGGGTTGCCCCATTCGGAGATCGTCGGGTCAAAGGTTATTCTCACCTCACCGACGCTTATCGCAGAGTATCACGTCCTTCATCGCCTCTTGCTGCCAAGGCATCCACCAAACGCCCTTTTCGCGCTTGATCTGATCCAGAAGAAGACTGGCTTCTTCCGGGACAACCGGCCTTTTGACTTCCGGCTGCCACTGATCAGAAGCATACTACCCGCCCTTCCACCTGGTTCGAGTGGAAGGACTGATTTGGCGATCTTGCGATCGCCTGGTTAGTG
>NZ_FWFV01000016.1 GCF_900172315.1 Palleronia marisminoris | reverse complement strand
CCCGCTCCGTCACCAGCTTCACAGGCTCGATCTTGAACTCGCGGCGGAACTTCCGTCTCGTCATGTCCACTCTCCAGTTCCATGGTCACGATCTTATCTTCGTGTCCACGAAACCGGCAGCAGTTCAAATCGGATGACCTCTGGGCTTGTCGACCCAGCCCCCTGCCCCGCCCCTCAGGCCGGGTTCTTCTGACAAGACCTTTCAAACCATTGCTCGCGTCCGCATAGCTCTTCTTTTATGGGTAGGCCGTTGAGCCGTCGCGCTTGATCTCGATCCTCCGCTCCCAGTGGATATAGTCGTCTGACTTCAGCGCTTCCTCATCGATCTCGATGCCCCACCCCGCTCGGTCGGGGCGAAGTTCGAGGTGGCCCTCCTTCGGCAGATAGGGATCGATGGCCCAAGGCGCATGCCGGGGTGGCTTGTACTCCAGCATACGGAAGTTCGGTTGTGCGGCAGCGAAATGAACGTTGTGGGCCGTGGCAAGCGGGCCCATCGGATTATGTGGCATCACGGTGACAAAATGCGCGTCGGCCAGATCGGCGATGCGCCGCATCTCGGTCAGCCCTCCTACGACAGCGATGTCAGGCTGGATGATGTCGGCGCCACGGGCGGAGAGAAGGCTAAGAAACTCGAACCGGTTGTAGAGCGATTCGCCAGTCGCGAGCGGGATGCTCATCTGAGCGCGTAACGCGCCCCATGCCGGGATATGTTCAGGCCGCAAAGGTTCTTCAAGAAACAGCGGATCATATGGCGCAAGCGCGTTGGCAAGTTGGAGGGCGCGGACCGGCTCGGAGATGCGCGCATGAGCATCGAAGGCGAGCTCGAAATCTGCCGGCAGACATGATCGCATTTTTCCGAACCAGTCACCCGCAACGCGGCAGAGCTCGCCCCACCGCCCCTGGTGCGGGCTGCGCCGGTATGGTGAAAGCTTGAATGCGCGATAGCCACCTTCTTCATGGTATCTCTGCACTTCCTCGACTGCCTGAGTCGCATCAGGTGCGGAATAAACGCCGCAATAGACTTCTACCTTGTCACGAACGTTGCCGCCCAGAAGCTGAAAAACCGGTACTCCTGCAGCCTTGGCAGCGATATCCCAGCAGGCATGATCGATCGCAGCGATAGCAGCCAGGCCGATTGCTCCCGGTGGGAAACGCGACTGCTGAATGAGCTTTTGGTGAATGAACGTCACCCGCCGCGGATCCTCTCCGGCGATCTGATGTTCAAGCCAGTCGAGCACGGGTGGCAAGGCCCGATCAGGGCCATGGTTGTACGCCTCTCCCCAGCCAGTGATCCCGTCCGTGGTGTCGACGGCGACAATCAGGCGCGGACGATCATCTACGCGCGTCATGTACGTCCTGATACGGTCAATCTTCATGATGCGAGGGCCTTGAAAAAAAGGGTTTCCACAATTGCCGCCCAAGGCGGGAGCGTTGCATTATCCCGCGTTGAGCGGAGGTCAGTCACTCCATCCGCACCTCATGACGCTTCACCGAACAAATCTCGGACGAAGTTGATCTCCCCGCGAACGCCCGGCTGCTTGTTCGAGATATGGCCATGCGCGATGGTCGTATTGTCTCGATGGCCATTGGTGTCGGCTCTGCGGAACGCAGCATCAACATTCCGGCCAGCCACCTAACAACGCAACAGACCCGTCCGGGTCGAGCTGCCTGGGTGCGTCCGTCGAGGTCGAGAGCGTGCGGTCGCCGGTTTGCAGGGGGGCGCGGTCTTCAATCCGAAGTGTCAGGGTCCCGGTCATGAGCGCGCCGGGCTCCAGCAGGCGAAGTCCCGAATTTGCGTTTGGCATGGGCAATGTCGCCAATGCGCCCGCGACGTGGGACACGGGCTCCAGGCAAAGGTAGCCGGGCTTCCGATGGACCACGAGATGGGCGAGACCGCAATCCGCCGTTATCGCCAGCCGCGCGCCATCACCGATCCGAGTACCCGCTTGGGTCCAATCCGACAGATGCTGGACCGTATCGCTCTCTACGATCCGGTCTGTCCCGCTTTCCTTGTAGCGTGCTCGGCTGGGCAGGCCTCCTGGCCCGTTCATCACCCATTCACTGCAAGCCTCGATCCGAACGAGGCCGTCGGGCGGCGGTTTCAGGTAGGTGTGCCACCCCATTCCGCCGGGCATGAGTGTTTCGCCAGTGTTGCGCAGAAAGAGCGCCACCGTGATGTCGGTCTTGCGCAGCGTGAGGCGCTGCACGGCCTGAAACGCGAACGGCCAATCCGCATCCGGCCGATAGTCGAGGGTCATCTCGATGAAGTCCGGTCCCTTGTCGGATACGGACCAGGGGCGCCGATGCGCAGGACCGTGCATCACGTCCTCTCCGTTCGCGGTGTTGGGCCGCAGACGAATGCGTCGGTCGCCAATCAAGATGGCGCCGCCACGCAAACGATTGTGAAAGGGGAACAGTGGGAAGGCGCCAGCCTTGGGCCAAGCGTCAAGATTTGGGCTCGACGTCAGAAGGGGGACGAGGAGATCGCCGTGATCGACGTGTCGGAGCCGTTGCAGCCGCCCTCCCGCCGCCGGCAACAGGGCGGCCTCCCACCGATCGTTGCGCAGGACGTGCCGCTCGACCGCTGATCCCGCGAACGGGTGCGCCGGGGTCACGCGTTGATCGGTCATGGGAGGCGGGACCGGCGGGTGCCGTCGTGGTCGATGGCACAGAAACGACCGCCCTGGAAGTACTCGGCGACCTGCGGCAGATCCGTCTCTGCTTCGATGCTGGCCTCGGGACCGGCGACGTCCCGCGCGCTGTCGAGGGGTGCATAGCCCAAGGCGGCAGCCGTGGTATTGTCCCACCAGTCCGACCATGCGCGAGACATTCCGTAGACCGTCGTGCAGGTGATGTCGGGGTGCTCTGTTCCGATGAGCACAAGCTGCGCCAGATCGCGGGAACTGATCCAGATCTTGGCGGCGCGCGCATCCTTGGGGCGGTCCGCGGCGTTGCCGATGCGGACGTTGAGCGTCCGGATCCCGAACTTGTCGTAGTAGAGCCCGGCCTCCAATTCACCCCAGCATTTGCTTAGCCCATAAAGCGTGTCCGGCCGCATCGGAACGTCTTCGGTGATCTCCGTGTCGCGGGGATAGAAGCCGACGGTGTGATTGGACGAGCCGTAAACGATGCGGTCGACGCCGCTCCGCCGCGCGGCCTCCAGCACGTTGTGGGTCCCCAGAACGTTGACCTGCAGGATATCCTCGATGCTCCGCTCGTTGGGGTGGCCCGCCAAGTGTACGACGGCGTCCACCCCGTCGAAACTGCGCGTCAGCGCCGCGATGTCGGTTATGTCGACCTCTTCCCACGTCTCGTGCGGACCAAGGGGGCCAGGGTCGATCCTGTCGACGATCGTGATGCCCGCGACCTTTCCCGCCAGCGCGCGCCGCAGCGCCGTGCCGATCCGGCCGGACCCTCCGGTGAGGGCGATGCGCTTGGCCGAGCGCGGGAACGGCCAGGCATCGGCATCTTGCGCCGCGCCGGTGGGTGTCGAGTTGGCTTCGGTCATCACATGCCTCGATGGTTTCAGCGTCTGAGGGACGAGACGATCGCGTTTCGCCCGTCGGCCGCGCTGCGTCGAAGGCAGCGATCCTCCATGAAGTACCGAACCGCCCCAGCTCTGTAAATAGTGTACGATATTGAACTCCGAGATGGCTGCTCGTTCCAAGGCGATCCGCCAGCGAGGATCGGCGAATCTTCCAGATAAGTCGACAGATGTGCAACGTTCATGAAACATGGACCCAGACACCGGCCAGACCGATCTCAAAAGAATGTACGATAATTGTTGATCTGTGTAGGATAGTCAGCATACGGTCGGCAAAGCCAGGCGCGTCGAGAGGGAGGAGTTTCTCGTCTCGCAGGGTGATGCAAACGGGAGGATTGCAATGACACGAGACATCCAAACCGAGAGGTCCGCGTCCGGAAGGCGCCTCGCCTCCAAGCTGATGCTGAGCGCCGCGATCGTGCCGATGCTGTCGCTGCACGCCCTCGCGCAAGGCGCGTCGGGCGAAGCACCGGCCCTGGCCGACATGGTCGCCGCCGGCGACCTGCCCCCGGTGGCCGAGCGCGTCGGCTCCGAGCCCGAGGTGATCACGCCGCTGAACGAGATCGGCACATATGGCGGCGACCTTCGGATCGGACTGCGTGGCAGCTCCGACCACAACCACATCCTGCGCGTCGTCGGCCCCCAGGGCCTGGTCCGTTGGGATCCCGAATACACCGAGATCGTCCCCAACGTGGCCGAGAGCTTCGAGGTGACAGAGGAAGGCCGCGTCTTCACCTTCAACCTGCGCGACGGGATGAAGTGGTCGGACGGCGAGCCATTCACCGCCGACGACGTCCTGTTCAATATCAACGACCTCGTCCTCAACGAAGAGTTCGCGCCGACGCCGCCGCGCTACATGACCGGCGACGATCCGGTCGAGATCGAGAAGATCGACGACTACACCGTCCGCATGACCTTCACGGAACCCTACGGCGACTTCCTGGCAGAACTGGCCAGCCCTCTGGGCCAGCACCCGGTCCTTTATGCAAAGCACTACTGCTCGCAGTTCCTGCCATCCTACAGCGATGACATCGAGACGCTGATCTCGGAGAACAATGCCACCGACTGGCAGAACCTTTACCTGCAAAAGTGCGGCGATCTGGAGATCCCTTCCCGCTGGGGCAACCCCGACCGTCCGACCCTCGACCCCTGGGTCATCAAGGACCCCTATGTCGGCGGCACGACCCGCGTCGTGCTGGAGCGCAACCCGTACTTCTGGCAGATCGACACCGAGGGCAATCAGCTGCCCTATATCGACCAGATCGTGGCCCCCATCGACCAGGACGTCGAAAGCCTGATCCTGTCGGTCATCGGCGGCAAGATCGACTTCGGCCTGCGCCACATCGACCCCCCTATGAACCGCCCCGTGCTGGCCGAGAACCGGGAGGCAGGCGACTACAAATTCTTCGAGGCCAAGGCGACCGGCGGCACGGACATGATCATCAACCTGAACCTGACACACAAGGATCCGGCCAAGCGCGAATTGTTCAACATGAGGGACTTCCGCGTCGCCCTGTCGCTGGGCATGGACCGTCAGGAGATCATCGACACGGTCATGCTGGGCCAGGGTGAGCCGTGGCAGCAGGGTCCCTTCGCGGATCATCCCTACTACCATGAAAAGATCGCCACGCAGTTCCTGGAGTACGACCCCGAGCAGGCGAACGCGCTGCTGGACGGTCTGGGCCTCGAGATGGGCGACGACGGCGTGCGCCGGATGGCCAACGGCGATCCCCTCCGCTTCCAGGTGGATGTCATCCCGACCTACGATCCGACTTGGGTCGACGCGCTGCAGATCATCGAGCAGCAATGGGCGGAGATCGGGGTCGACATGGAGATCAACCCCTTGGAGCGCACGTTCTTCTACGAGCGGACCTCGAACTCCAACGATCACGATGCTGCAATCTGGAACGCCACGCAGAGCTGGGTCCCGGGCCAGATCCCGCAGCATATCATCCCCGTGCACCACGACAGCCGGTGGGGCGTCGCTTGGCGCGACTGGTACCTGAGTGGCGGCGAGAGCGGTGAGGAACCCCCGGCGTCGATCAAGCAGCGTATGGACCTCTATGATGCGGCGCGCGGAATGACCGATGCCGAAGAGCGGATCGCGACCTTCCAGCAGATCGCTGACATCGCCGCCGAGGAGTTCGAGGTGATCGGCGTCCACAAGGCCATCCCGACCTACGGGATCGTCAAGAACGATCTGGCCAACGTGCCCCGGACCATGCCGAACTCGTGGTACTATCCCACGCCGGCGCCGGCCCTGCCGCAGAGCTGGTTTTGGAAAGACGAGTAACCTTGGCCCCGCGGCGCCTCTGCTAGGGGCGCCGCGTCACTTTCTCTCCGATCGGGTTCTATCCGAAGGAAAATCCGACCCGGCCCTTCGCCCCAGCGCGCGAACCGGCCAGTCTCCGAACGCAGGGGCCGCACCGATGATCGGCGGGGCCCGTTCGGGGGATTGTCGTCACTGTGGGCACCAGACTTCGGGGCCTGCTGCCGAGACACCATCGAGCCATCTGGGGTCCTTTCGAATGCTACTAGCTTATATTGCGCGGCGATTTCTCTGGGCGATTCCGTTCATGTTTGCGGTTTCCTTGATCGCGTTCGCGCTGATAACGGCGCCGCCAGGGGATTATCTGACGTCGTTCGCGGCCACGTTGGCGCAGTCCGGGGACGTTGTGGACGAGGCGCGGCTGGACGCGCTGCGCGAACGCTACGGGTTCGACCAGCCCTTCATCGTCCAGTATTTCCGCTGGATCGGCGGCGTGCTGCAGGGCGATTTCGGGATCTCGTTCGAATGGCAGCAGCCGGTGGGTCAGCTGATCTGGGAGAGGATGGCCCTGTCGGTCACCCTGGCCTTGGCGACGCTGATGTTCACCTGGGCCCTGGCGCTGCCGATCGGGATCTATTCGGCGGTCAGGAAATACTCGATCGGCGACTACGTCGCGACGACCATCGGCTTCATCGGCCTCGCCACCCCCAACTTCCTCTTCGCGCTGGTGCTGATGTACGTGGCGGTCGTCTATTTCGGCTCGGACGTGTCGGGCCTGTTCTCGGAAGGCTACCAGGACGCGCCCTGGTCCTGGGCCAAGTTCGGCGACCTTCTGAGCCATATCTGGATCCCGGTCATCATCCTGGGCACCTCGGCCACCGCCAGCCTGGTGCGGATCATGCGCGCCAACCTGCTGGACGAACTCTACCGCCCCTACGTCACCACCGCGCGGGCCAAGGGCCTGTCGGAATGGCGGCTGATCCTGAAGTACCCCGTGCGGATCGCGATCAACCCGTTCATCTCGACCATCGGGTGGGCCTTCCCGCAGTTGATCTCGGGCGCGGTGATCACGGCCTTCGTGCTGTCGCTGCCGACGTCCGGTCCGCTGATGCTGCAGGCGCTCCTGGCGCAGGACATGTATCTCGCGGGCGCCTTCATCCTGCTGCTGTGCTGCCTGTCGATCGTGGGCATGCTCGTGTCCGACATCCTTCTCGCGCTGATCGACCCGCGCATCAGGTTCCAGTGATCCCATGACCAGCAAAATCTATTCAGATCCCGACGTGACGATGGTGGAGCCCGGCAAGCTTGGCGCCGCGGCCCATCCCGACCCGCGCACTGCGACGGCCAACGACGATCCCCGTGCCCTGGGCCAGGCGCCCGAGGACTTCGCGTCGCAGTGGAAGCTGATCTGGATCTCGTTCCGCAAGCACAAGCTGGCGATGACGGGCCTGATCATCGTGGTCCTGTTTTATCTCATCGGCGCCTTCGCGGAGTTCCTGGCCCCGTTCGACCCGAATGCGAGCTCGGCGCCCGACATCTACCACCCGCCGCAGATGATCCACTTCATCGATCGGGCGCCCGACGGCGGCTGGTCCATCAACCCCCACGTCAACTTCCTGACGGCCGAGCGCGATCCCTTCACCCTGGCGACCACCTTCACCGAGGATCCGGACCGCAAGATCTATCTCGATTTCTTCGGCAAGGGCGATCCCTACCGCCTCTGGGGCCTGATCCCGATGGAGCGGCGCCTGCTGACGACCGAGAACCCCGACGAGATGTTCTTCCTCTTCGGCGCCGACCGGCTGGGCCGCGACATGCTGAGCCGGACGATCTACGGAACCCGCATCTCGATGTCGATCGGCCTGATCGGCGTCAGCCTCAGCCTGGTGCTGGGCCTGATCCTGGGCGGCATCTCGGGCTATTTCGGGGGCCGGACGGACATGTTCATCCAGCGCGTCGTGGAGCTGGTGATCTCGCTGCCGACGATTCCGATCTGGCTGGGGCTCAGTGCTGCGCTGCCGCAGGACTGGTCGCCGCTGACGCGCTATTTCGCGATCACGGTGATCCTGTCGCTGGTCGCCTGGACCGAGCTGGCCCGCGTCGTGCGGGGCAAGTTCCTGACGCTGCGGACCGAGGATTTCGTGACCGCGGCCCGGCTCGATGGCTGCTCGCGGGGCCGCGTGATCTTCCGCCACATGATGCCCTCGATGGTCAGCCACATCATTGCATCGGTGACCCTCGCCATTCCGGTGATGATCATCGCCGAGACGTCGCTGTCCTTCCTGGGACTGGGACTCACGCCGCCGATCATCTCGTGGGGCGTGCTCCTGAAGGAGGCGCAGAACATCCGCTCCATCGCCCAGGCCCCTTGGCTCTTCGTGCCGGGTGCCGCGGTCTGCCTCGCGGTTCTGGCGCTCAACTTCCTGGGCGACGGCCTGCGCGACGCGGCCGACCCCTATGTGCAGGATAACGACTGATGGACTCGACCGCCCCCTCCACCATGCCCCGCGGTGCCCCGATCCCGAATACCAGAGACCACGATAACAAGGGTCGCGACACTACGGTCCTCGAGATCAGGAACCTCTCGACCGAGTTCGTCACCAAGCGAGGCGCCTTCCGCGCGGTGGACGACGTCTCGCTCGAACTCCACGCCGGCAAGACACTCTGCGTCGTGGGCGAGAGCGGCTCGGGCAAGAGCGTGATGTCGCGCTCGATCCTCCAGATCGTCGACCCGCCCGGACGCGTCGCCGCGGGACAGGTGCTTCTGCATCGCCACCGCACGGCGCGGGACGCCGGCATCGAGGATACGGTCGACCTCTTGCAGCTCTCGCCGACGTCCAAGGCCATCCGCAACCTGCGCGGCCGCGACATCGCGATGATCTTCCAGGAACCGATGAGCTCGCTCTCCCCGGTGCACCGCATCGGCGATCAAGTCGGCGAGGCGATCCGCCTGCACGAACGGGTCAGCAAGAAGGAGATGCGCGAGCGCACGCTGGAGCTTCTGCGCAAGGTCGAGATCCCGAACCCCGGCAAGGCCATCGACCAGTTTCCCTTCGAGTTCTCGGGGGGCATGCGCCAGCGCGCGATGATCGCCATGGCGCTGGCATGCAACCCCACGGTCCTGATCGCGGATGAGCCCACGACCGCGCTGGACGTCACGATCCAGGCCGAGATCCTCGACCTGATCCGTTCGATTCAGGACGAGAGCGACATGGCCGTTCTCTTCATCACCCACGACATGGGCGTCGTGGCCGAGATCGCCGACGAGATCGCCGTCATGCGTTATGGCAAGGTGGTCGAGACCGGCGACGTCTACGACATCTTCGAGGCGCCGCAGCATCCCTACACCCAGCGGCTTCTGAACTCCGTCAAGGAGCTGGACCAGCCATCCGAACGCCGCTTGGCCATGCGGCAGGCCCGCCCCGTCGGCGCGCCCTGCCTCGTCTCCGACGGCGTGACCAAGGTGTTCGGCGCGGGCAAGAACTGGCGGGGCCGCGAGGCCAGGGGGCTGCTCGCCGTCGATCGCGCCGACCTCGAGCTGCGCAAGGGCGAGAACCTGGGGATCGTGGGCGAGAGCGGGTCGGGCAAGACCACGCTGGGACGCTGCCTGCAGCGCGTCTACGACGTCACAGCGGGCCACGTCCTCTACACCGCCGAGGACGGGCGCGAGCTGGATCTGGCGCCCATGACCGAGAACCAGCTCGCCGGCCCCTGGCGCGACATCCGCACCGTGTTCCAGGACCCGTTCTCGTCCCTCAATCCGCGCATGACCATCGGCCAGATCATCGCCGAACCGCTGGTCGTCGCCGGCAAGCTGACGGCCCCCGAGATCCGCGACCGCGTCTTCGAGCTGCTGGAGCTGGTGGGCCTGCCCGACACGGCCTACATGCGCTATCCGCACGCCTTCTCGGGCGGGCAGCGGCAGCGCGTCTCCATCGCCCGCGCAATCGCGCCCAACCCGCGCATCATCATCGCCGACGAGGCGACGTCGGCGCTCGACGTCAGCCTGCGCACCCAGATCCTGGACCTGCTGCTCGACCTGCAGGAACGTCTCGACCTCAGCTTCATCCTGATCAGCCACGACATCGCGGTCATCCGATACTTCTGCGACCGCATCGCGGTGATGTACCGGGGCCGGATCGTCGAGGCCGGCGACACCGAGGAGGTCTGCCGCAACCCCGCCCACGACTACACCCGCTCCCTGCTCTCGGCCGTGCCCGTGGCCGACCCGCGCATGCGCGGGCAGAAGCAGCGCGTGCGCTACACCGAAACGACCTGAGGACAGCCCAAGTGAAGATCACCGACATCAAGACGTACCTCATGCAGGTCGGACCCCGACCGGGCGTGCCCGCGAAGGACGGGTCGTTCCGCGGCTCGCGCAACTGGCTGTTTCTCAAGGTCGAGACCGACGAGGGCGTCACCGGCATCGGCGAATGCTCTGGCTGGCCCCGCGTGATCGAGCGCGCGGTCGAGGACCTGGCCACCATCCTGAAGGGCGAGGACCCGCGCGACATTGACCGGCTGTGGCAGCGCATGTACGTCGCCACCATGGGCCACGGCATGACCGGCACGGTCGGCGGCGGCGCGCTGACCGGCATCGAGATGGCGCTCTGGGACATCAAGGGCAAGGTGCTGGGCCAGCCGGTCTGGAACCTGCTGGGTGGCAAGTTCCGCGACACCATCCCCTGCTACGGCCACGCCAAGTCGACCAAGCGCGCGCGCGAGCTGATGGACCGGGGATATTCCGCGGTGAAGGTCGGCTTCACCGGCGCCGTCGACCTGGACCTCGTGGCCGCGATCCGCGACGAGATCGGCCCCGACGCCGACCTGATGGTCGACGCCCACGGGCCGTCGTGGATGACCGCCGCCGACGCCATCCTGGTGGGCCGCGAACTGGAGCAGCTCGACCTGCTGTTCTACGAGGACCCGGTCGCGCCCGAGAACCTGGACGCCCTGCAGCGAGTCCGCGATGCGGTGAACGTGCCGCTCGCCGCCGGCGAACGGGTCAGCACGATCTATGGTATCCGCCCTTACATCGAGCGCGACCTCGTCGACGTGATCCAGCCCGACACCGGCCGCGCGGGCGGCATCACGCAGATGCGCAAGATGGCCGCCATGGCCGAAAGCCATTACATCACGCTCGCGCCGCATTCCGGCTCCCTCGGCCCCGTGGCCGAGTTCGCAGCGCTCCACGTCATGGCCACCGTACCGAACGCCCTGATGCTGGAGCGGGTCGAGTTCGACTGGGAAGGTCGCGCCGAGGTCGTCTCCCCCGCGCTTTCCTCCACGAACGGCGCACTGCGCGTCCCCGACGCGCCGGGCCTGGGGGTGGAGCTCGTCGAGGAGGAAATCGCCAAATATCCCAGCCAGCGCAACGTGACCGACATGCCCGAGACCGACGGCGCCTATGAGCCAGGCACTGTCGGCGAATGCGTCTACTTCCAGTCCCGCCTGCGCCGCGGAACCCGTCTGCGCCTGAAACGCACCGGGGACTGACGTGACAAACGACCAGGACATCCTCGTCATCGTACTCGCAGGAGAAAGCGCGCTGGTGCTCTGCGATCTCGACGGCAAAACGGGCGGGATGACCCTGCGCGAAAAGGTCTCCCTTCCCGGCGTCGAGGGCGCCTGCCTCGGCATGCCTCTTGCGACGAACCCGGCGGGCGACCGGGTTTACGTGGCCTGGCGCGGGAAGGAAAAGCGGCTGTTCACCTTCGCTCTCGACACCGCCGCGCGCCATCTTGCCCCGCTTTCCGACGCCCCCCTGCCCGCCAGCATGTGTCACGCCAGCCCGGTCGCCGGCGGCCGCCACCTTGCGACCGCCTCGATGACGGATAGCACCATCGCCCTGAGCCCCCTCGCGCCCGACGGAACGGCCAGCGCTCCAGTCTGGAGCGATGCGGCGCCCTTCGCCCATTGCCTGATCGAGGCACCGAACGGCCTGCTCTACGCCCCCAGCCTCAAGGGGCATTTCGTCCAGATCTACGCCCTCGCCGACGACGCCTCTTCCCTGCGGCCAGTTGCCCGGCAGGACGCGCCCGACGGTTCAGGTCCGCGTCACATCCTCTTCACCGCGGACGGCGCCACGGCCTACCTTCTGTCGGAGTTCGCCGGAACTCTGACCGCGTTCGACGTCGCCCCGAAAGCCGGCACGTTGACGCCGCGCCAGACGGTGTCGTTCCTTTCCGACGGCGAAAAGGCCAAGGCTTCCGAGCTATGCCTGAGCCCGGACGAACGGGTCCTCTACGCATCCGAGCGGAACACGTCGCAGATCTTCGCCTACCGCCTGGAAGACGCGAGGATGCACCTGATGGGCGCGTTCCCGGCCCCGGACTGCCCGCGCGCCATCGGTCTGGATTCCACCGGTCGCCACCTGATCGCGCTCGGAGAGAAAAGCGGCGATGCGTGGTCCTATCGCATCGACGGGGACGGAATGCTCGTCCCCGCAGCCAGGCTTTCCGTCGGTGCTGGCCCGAGCTGGGTCCTGGCCTTCGGGCCTGCGAATAAGTCGGTCGGGGCATGTTGACCGTACGGCGGCTGGGGGGTCCCGATAGGATGCGTTGCCCATGAAGGCGTTAGGATGCAGATACTTCCCGCCGACCGAACCGACGACAGTAATGGCCCTCGACGGCCTCGGCGTTTAGGAAGGAAGACATGGACCGGGTCGTCAAGAACTCCCAAGCCGCCCGCCTGAAGGGCAAGAAGCCCCGCGAGCCGGGGTATGCCCGTTTGGCCCACCTCCTCCGGGAGGAGATCTTCGGCGGTCACGTCGCAGCCGGAGCACGCCTCAAGGTATCCGACATCGCCAGGCGCTACGGTACCAGCACCAACCCCGCGCGCGAGGCGCTGCAGGTGCTCGAGGGCGAAGGCCTCGTCACGATCACGCCCAACCGCGGCGCCAGCGTGCGCGAGATCAACGAGGACATGCTCCAGAACGTGTTCGAGCTGCGCACGCTCCTGTGGATCTACATCATCAAGACCTTCGTGGAGTTCGCCACCGCCGACGAGATCGCGGAACTGCGACGCCACCAGCTCGCCTGCGAGGCGGCGGCCCAGAACGGCGACTATCCCGCCTATCACCACGCCAACATCCTGTTCCACGACCTGATCGTGGACCATCACTTCAACAGCGAAGCGGTCGCGATCATCCGCAAGCACAATGGCTGGATGAAGGCCTTTGCCAAGTCCGAGCCCCTGAGCCTCGCGCAGATGCGCCGCTCCGTCGCCGAGCATTGGCGTATCGTCGAGGCCGTCGAGGCGGGCGAAACCCAGAAGGCCGCCGACGCCATCGAGGAGCATCTCACCAACGCCCAAGCCAGCTTCCTTGAGCGGCTACGCCGGAGACGTCTCAACGCGGCGAACTGACCGCAGCGGGATTCGCCCGCCAGCGGCGCGCTTTCCGCGCTCTCGAATAATGTATTATCTGGATGCAATGACACACCGCTGGCAGACCCGATCCTGCCGCCACACATAAGCAGGACTCCCCGGCCCATGACCAATCCCATCACCCTCGCCTCCGACGACCTCCCGTTCGACGTGGACCAATGGGCGCGGCTGGAGGCGGTGCTGCCCGGCTCCCTGCTGCGGGTCGACATCGCCGACGACGCCGCCCTCGCCGCAGCCTTGCAGAACGCCGAGATCGCCATCCTCAAAAGCGACCTCGACGCGCGCATCCTGACGGGTCCCAAGCTGAAATGGGTTCACTGCAATCATGCAGGCCTCACCAAGTCCGCCCGACCCGAAGTCTTTCAGCGCGGCCTGATCGTGACCGGCTCAGCCGGGCGCTCGGGCCCCGCGCTGGCTGAGCACGTGATGATGTTCTCCCTGCTGCTTTGCTCTGGCTACCCCGCCTTCTTCGAGGCGCAGAAGCGGCATGAATGGCGCCGCGAGCCCGAGATGGAGAACCTGCACGCGCTCTCGGGCCGCACCATGGCCATCGTCGGCATGGGCCATACCGGCAAGGCCCTGGCGTTGCGCGCCAAGGCTTTCGACATGACCGTTCTGGGCTACCGCCGCCGCGACGCGCCGGCGCCCGAGGGCGTGGACCGCATGTACAGCAGCGACAAGGGCGAGGGCCTGGACGCGCTGCTCGAGCAGGCCGACATCCTGGCCCTCGTCGTCAACCTGTCCGACGCGACCCACCACCTGATCGGCGCGCCCGAGCTGGCCCGCATGAAACGCTCTTCCATCCTCGTGAACCTCGCGCGCGGCCCGGTCGTCGACCAGGACGCGCTGCTGGTCGCGCTGACCGAGGGGCGCATCGCGGGCGCGGGTCTCGACGTGACCACGCCCGAGCCGCTTCCACCCGGACATCCCCTCTGGGACGCGCCAAACACACTGATCACGCCGCACTTCACCGCGTCGCTTCCGGACCGGTCCGAACGCTCCTTGGGCATGATCCTCGACAACATCCGCCGCTATCGCGCGGGCGAAGAGATGCTGAACCGGATCAGCGAGGAAGATCTCTGGTCCAAGGGCTGACGCACCGAACGACATCACCACGAGGAAAGATACACCATGGATATTGGCTTCATCGGTCTGGGCGTCATGGGTCAGCCCATGGCAGGGCATCTGATCGCGGCGGGGCACCAATTGCACCTGCATCGCGTCAAGGACAGGTCCCGCCCCCTGGTCGAGCAGGGCGGACTCGCTGCAGACAGCGCCCGTGCCGTGGCCGATGCCGCCGAGGTCATCATAGTCATGGTGCCAGACACCCCTGACGTCGAGGATGTGCTCTTTGGCCCGGACGGCGTGGCCGAGGGGCTGAGCCCCGGCAAGACCGTGATCGACATGTCGTCAATCTCCCCGGTCGCCACACGGGACTTCGCCGCGCGCATCGCCGAGGCGGGCTGCGCGTATGTCGATGCCCCCGTCTCCGGCGGCGAGGCCGGGGCCAAGGCCGCGTCGCTGTCGATCATGGCGGGCGGGGCGCAGGCAGATTTCGACCGCATCTTGCCGATCCTCGAGATCATGGGCCAGAACATCAATCTAGTTGGGGAGGTCGGTGCCGGGCAGACGGCCAAGATCGCCAACCAGATCATCGTCGCCCTCACCATCGGTGCCGTGGCGGAAGGGCTGCTCTTCGCCTCCAAGGCGGGCGCCGACCCCGCGAAGGTCCGCAGCGCCCTGATGGGGGGCCTCGCCTCGTCGCGCATCCTGGAGCTGCACGGTGCCCGCATGACCGACCGGACCTTCGACCCGGGCTTCCGCATCGCGCTACACCGCAAGGATGTGAACAACGCCCTAGAGGCTGCGCGGAGCCTGAACATAACCCTCCCCGCGACCGCCCAGGTGCAGGAACTGTTCAAGGCCTGCACCGCGCATGGCTTCGGTGACCTGGACCACTCTGCGCTGATCCGCGCGCTCGAGATGATGTCGGACCACGAGATCGGTGGCTGACGCCTTGGCCATGGCCGAGGCATTTGAGGCGCAAAGAGACCTTCACACCACGCGTAAAGCACCTGCTTGCACCCGACCGGGTGTCGGGTGACGCAACCTTCACCTCGAAGCCGGCCCGCGGCGGCGCCCACAACCTTTCGGCCGGCACCCTCGCCATTCACCGCCCGTCTTTGATCAAAACATGCCACACGCCATCTTTCCGGAGGACCCGAAATGACCGACACCCTTTCCGACGACACCCGCAGCAAGCTCGAGAAGGTCTCCGTCGCCACACTGGCCACTGCGCTCTACAAGCGTGGCCTGCGGGGGCAGGTGATTCAGGGCGTGAACCCCGTGGCGCCGAAGGGCCGCAACATGGTCGGCCCCGCCTTCACGCTGCGCTACATGCCCGCCCGCGAGGACCGCAACACCCTGGCGGAGTTCCGCAACCCTGAGCATCCGCAGCGTGTCGCCATCGAGACATGCCCTCCGGGCCACGTCCTCGTGATGGATAGTCGCAAGAGCGCCACCGCGGCCTCGGCCGGCGACATCCTCATCACGCGCCTGATGGTTCGCGGCGGGGCCGGCGTGGTCACCGATGGCGGTTTCCGCGACGCCGCGACCATCGGCGCGCTGGACATCCCGGCCTATCACACGCGCCCTTCCTCCCCGACGAACCTCACCACCAACGAGGCGATCGAGATCAACGGACCGATCGGCTGCGGCGACGCACCGGTTTTTCCCGGCGACGTGATCGTCGGTGACGACGACTGCGTGATCGTGATCCCGGCACATCTGGCCGATGAGGTCGCCGCCGAGGCGGTCGAGATGTCGGCCTATGAGGATTTCGTCGTCGAACAGGTAAAGAACGGCAAGACCATCATCGGCCTCTACCCCCAGACCGACCCTGAGCATGCCGAGACCTTCAAGACATGGCGCGAGACAAACAGGAGATGACAGGTTTGAGGAGCCGTCCGAGAAGGTGAAGATCCGGTCCCGGGCCCCTGCGGGTCGCGTTGACGTTGTGTCTAGGGGCTCTTCGCGGTCGAGGAGGATTATCGGACCGGGTAGGTTCCTATGCGCGTGGCCACGCTTAGGGCTGTAGAAGCGCTCGATGCCGTTGAGAACGTCTTGGCGCGCTGACCCCCAGGGCAGTTGAGGCGCATGCCCATCCAGGCCGCGTACCGTCGGTCCAGCCCGCTCGACTCAGGAGACAAAGACGGCACGCGCACACTGAGGCATGTTTCAGGATCGAGTCATTCACCGGGCTTCTGGGCGAACCGGATCGCCCAGGACGTGCATCAGTCTGTTTGCCCAGCCAAACAGCGCGATCGACAGGATCAGGTCGAGAATTTCCGCCTCGCTCAGGCCTTCCGCGCGAAGCGCATCCATCTGCGCATCCGTCGCTTGGGACGGGCAGGCCGACAAGGCCGTCGAAAAATCGAGGATTGCGCGGTCGCGGGTCGATAGTCTCGCCTCGATCCCGTCCCTGAACAGTCTGTCCGTGACCTCTTCCGACTTTTCCAGCTGCGCATGCCGCGATGCGTGGACCGCCGCGCAAAAGATGCAGCCGTTGACGAGCGACGCGCCGATCGCGCCGAGTTCCCGCTCGGCCCGGCGCAATCCGCCTTCATCATACATGATTGCGTTGAAGAGCGGCGATCGGACCTTCAAGGACTCGACGTCATGGGCGAGGGTCAGGACGTATTCCGACACCTTGGTGTTCGACGGGGTTACCTTCAGAGCGTCGAGTTGCGCCTCGGTCGCTTCCGCGAGGACGACCGGCCGCACCCGGGGCTGCCAATGCGGCACGGTGCGGGTGAATTTCTTGATGACTGTGCTCATGCTGAGGCGCCCTTCATAAGGCGCAGACCGGCGATCAGCCTGATCTGGTAGGACAGGAAGGCGTTGAGCTCTGCCAGACGCACGATGTCCGCGTCGTCGATCCCGGTCGCTTTCAGCGCGGAGATGTCCTCGGCATCGACGCTGCGGGTCTGTGCCGCGACCTTTTCCATGAAAGCGACGACCTCCTTCAGATCGCCCCCGTCGGTGGAAGGGTCGGCATGGGCTGCGAATTCGGCGGCATCGGCCGCGTAGTGCCGCGACAGCTCATGCTCATCGTTGAGAGCCGCAATCCTAGCCGCCAAGGCAGCGCGCAGAGGATGCGGCCACGCCCCTGTTTCGTGCGGCCGCAGGACGGCGTCCTCGGCGGCCTGGGTCATCTTGAAGATGTCGGCGCGTCCCCTGATGGCAACGTCCAAGGGGGAGCCTTCCTCGATATCGGCATGCTTGCCAACTGTCGTGTCCATGGCTGTCACGCGATCCGTTCCTTGCGTCCGGGCAGGCCAAGTTCGGTCGGCGTCCATTCGCTGCCGTCGAGCTCGGGGTTCATGAAGTCCTGCAGGTTCTGCCAGTGCCGTTCGACATCCTCGCCGAAGAGCTTTGCCGCAAGCCCCCGCGCCAGCCATGCCGCTCCGTCGGAGATGCCGGGGATATCGCCGCTGACCTTACCGAGGCTGGCGGTGGCACCGTAGTTGAAGCAATAGACATTGCCGATCCATGGAGCGCGGCCCGGCTTTTTCTCACGAAACGTGAAATCCGGATTGAGATAGGGAAAGCTTCCCAGATCCTTCGAGGCCTCGCTGGCGGGCGGTCTATAGACGTCCTGCCACAGCAGCATGTCGTCCGCTGCTTCGCCGAATTCGGTGCGCGCCTGCGGATCGACGGTGAACCCGGTTCCGAGGATGACGAAGTCGGCGTCGTGGGTCGTGCCGTCCGCGAACTCGATCCGGGCGACGCCGTTCACTTCCCGAATGGCAGAGGTGCTCTTGCCGAAATGGAAGTGGGCGTTCTCGTGCCGACTGACCCGTAGGGTCGAACCGTGCGGCGGCGGGGTTTGCGACGCGAAGCTGTATTGCATGAATCGCCAGCGCCACTCGTCAGGCAGTTCCGCGAAGCCGGCGGTGAACCCGTAGCTGCCGATGCCCGTCATCTTGTTGATCGTGGGCATCTCCTTTCGGCGGATCAGATGGCGCACCTCGGCGGCCCCGTGCTCCAGCGCCTCGGCGGCGTTATCGACGGCCGACGCGCCGACGCCGATGACCGCGACGCGCTTGCCCCTAAGCGTCCCGAAGTCGATGTCGTCGGCGGAATGCGCCCAGTATCTCTGCGGCAACCCCTCCACGAAGTTCGGGATGTTCGGGCGGCCCGTCCCATCCCGCCCGGTTGCAAAGACCAGTTTACGGGTGACGCAGGTTTCGCTTCGATCTCCGGACAGATGCAGCCGGAGATGCTCTCCTTCTGGCTCTACGCGATCGACGGACAACCCGTTCTCCACCGGGATCGCCAACAGCGCGCGGTACCAGCGCAGGTATGTCATCCATTGCGGGCGCGGGATCTTGCCCAGGCGATCCCAGGCCTCGGCGCCGAACTGCGCCCGGAACCAGGCTTGGAAGGTCAGCAGCCCGTGTCCGTAGGCCGGTCCGGTCAGTTCCTTGGGCGAGCGCAGAGTCTCCATCCGGGCGTAGTTGAGCCACGGACCTTCGAGACCCTCCGGGTTGCGATCGACGATCCGGCAATTCGTGATCCCCGCGCTCTGCAAGGCGAACCACGCCAGGATGCCGCACATCCCACCGCCGATGATCGTGACATCCGTCACGTTCTCTCGCTGCGGAACCCAGGGCTTCCCGGGGAAGTTCAACATTCGCAATTCCGCATTCACGCGCTCTTCCAGCGCCGGAAGACCGACGTCATCGATCGAGGGCAGGCAATTCTCGGGCATGGGCATCATCCTTGCGGATTGGGGTATCTTCGAGATCGGCAGCCGGCGGCTAAGCCCGCAAAATGGAGGAAACGGATCCTATGGGACCGCCATGCTCTCCGGCGGGCAGAACTTGAACTGAGCCATCGCGTGGTCTGCTTTGTAATTCCCCGTGTAGTTCGAAGCGGACGCCGCAAGTCGGTCGACGGCTTGCACTATTGTGTCTGCCTTTTCATCGGTCAACAGAGCCGAGAGATTGAGGCGGATCCAGCCGGGTTTGCGTATCTCGTCGCCTTGGGAAATCGCTGCGAAAAGCTCCGTCGAGGCTTTCTCGTCGATCTCCAGAAGTCGGTGGGCATACGGGCCGGCGCAGGCGCATCCGCCGCGCGCCTGAACTCCATGGAGATCGCTGAGCATGCGCGTGAACAACTGGTGATGCACATAGCCCCCCGAACCATCGCGGACCCGGAACGAGAAGATCGGCAACGCCTTCACGCCGGTCATGCCTAGGATCTCGATATAAGGATTGCGCGACCATACAGCCAAAGCCATGGCGCGAAGGTGGTCGTGGCGGCGGTTCAGCCAGTCTTGGCCCAGCGCTTCCTTGACCAGCATCGCAAGGGCCGCCCGGATGTCTCCGACGATGTTTGGCGTGCCACCCTCCTCTCGGTCTGAAAGCTTCGACGAGTAGACGTGGTTCCAGGGCGACACGAAGGACACCGTCCCGCCCCCGGGCGACGTCGGCGTTTTGCGCCGGACGATCTCGTCGCGGATGACGGCGATCCCGGACGCGGCGGGACCGCCGGGAAACTTGTGTGGAGAATAGACGATGGCATCCTTCTGGGCGTCGGTGCCGATTTTCATGTTCATGTCTACATAGGGTGCAGCACAGCCATAATCCCAGACGGAGATCGCACCGTGGCGCCTCAACAGGCGTGTCACGGCGTCCACGTCGGCGAGTACACCCGTCACGTTCGATGCAGCCGAGAACGCGCCCACGATCCGACCGACACCCGACCTGCGCGCTGCGTTCAACTCCGCCTCGAGGTGGTCGATGTCGATACCGCCCGCCGCGGCTTCCGCTATCTCGGTGACCTCTATACCGGCTTCGCGCCAAGGAAGAATGTTCGAATGGTGCTCGTAGGGGCCGACTAGAACGCGCGCGGACCCTTCGGCAGTCGAACCGGACAGGCCTAGAAGGCCGACCAGCCGATTGATCGCGGCCGTCGTCCCCGAACCCGTGAAAATTACGCTCGTCGTCGCGTCGGCGCCGACCAACCGCGCGATCTCGCCCCGGGCCGCTTCGCGCAGACGGGTCATGTACGAGCCGCAGAACGACGCTTGGGTATGCGTGTTCGAATAATAGGGAAGCACCGACGCTCGCACGAAATCCTCAATCACGGCCAGCGCCCGACCGGACGCAACGTAGTCGGCATAGATCAACGGCTTCTTGCCGAAGGGTCCGTCGATTTCGATCCCGTCCCCGATCAGCGCCGCGCGGATGCGGTCACGCCTGTCTGCAGTGTCGAGGGCGATCGCGAACTCTTTGAGCGGGGACATGGGACCTCCTGCCGTTTCAACTTGCGCTACCGAAAGTAATTATCATCGGCTCGAAGCAGGTTCTTCACACAATATGCTGCCGTTCGTCCTGTTTTTGTGTCATTGATGCGGTCATGTCCAAAAGCATCGATAAAATCGATCGCCGCATTCTGGAGGAACTCCAGAACGACGCCTCTCAGTCGCAACGCGCCGTGGCCGAACGGGTCGGGCTGTCGCAGAATGCGTGCTGGCGCCGCATCAAGGCTCTCGAGGCCACGGGCGTGATCCAAAGGCGAACGGTGGTCGTCGACCGCCAGAAACTGGATATCGGGCTGGTGGTCTTCGCGATGGTGCGGACCCGCCATCACTCTGCGGATTGGCTGCGCAGGTTTCGCAGCCATGTCTCGAACATCCCCGAGGTCGTCGACTTCTTCCGCATCGGCGGCGACTACGACTATCTTCTCAAGATCATCACCACCGACATGCATACCTATGACAGCGTGTACAAACGCCTTATCGAGAATGTCGAGTTGGACACAGTGACCTCGTATTTCTCGATGGAAGCCATCGAGGAGCAACGAACCATCGCGCTCACATAGTGTCTGTTTCGCCTTCGCTGGCCCCGGTCGGTCGGCATGTCCGGCCTCGGCAAGGAGCATGGTGTCCAAAATCCGAGGCGCCACCTCGGCCGGGATTCGGATGTTCGGCTCGATCGCTAGGTCGACTGGCGAGGATCCTGCAGCTTGCGCCGGGGTCCCGGCACTCGTCGGATAATAAAGAACCGCCTCCGAACCGACTTTATGTGAACTCAACGATCTCATTGCGGGAGCAGGAAGCAAAGCTGCGACGGTCAGACAACTAGCCTGTTTCGCGCGACCGAACTTGCGGTGTTTCCAGTGAGCAAAAAGGGCGCGGGCACGAGGCGACGGCGGCAGGTCGGGCTTGTTGTCCCGGCGTTCTAGCTTGTTCCGAGAGTGCTAGCGGCAACGGATCTCATGGCGATGATCCCCAGGCAGAGCTTCGCTGCGCATGCCGAGTTCGACCTGGACGTTCGCCTGCCGCCGATTCAGGTCGATGGCTTTCCTCTGCCCCTCACATGGCACGCCCGGCAGAACCGCGACGTGGCCGTGCAACATGTTGCAGGGGGATCGCCCGAGCTGCCCGGGGGCGAGCCCCTGAAGCCCGAGGCCATTGTCCGGCTACGGCTTCGCGGCGAAATCGCCGACGCGTCCTGCTGAAGGCCGTCGCGTGGCGCAACGCCGTTCTGACCCGCATGCTATCGACCGAAATGCGAACATGTGCCGATCCGCAAGTGGATACCGAGCCTCCTGAGGCAGCGACACGGACGACGAGTGCCTGGTTTTAGTCTCTGGCTCGGCGCCTGCTGAAGGGAGATCATGTTGCGCAGACTTGCAACGCTCGTCGCGTCGGTCAAACCTGTCACATCAGCACGGTCTGGGGAGCAAGTCGTGACGGCAATCATAGATTTCATCAATGCGATTCTTTGGGGATATGTACTGGTCTACGGCCTGATAGCGGTCGGACTCTATTTCACCTGGCGGACCGGATTCATCCAGTTCCGTCATTTCGCAGAGTTCTTCCGGGTCATCACCTCGTCACGCTCGACCTCCAGCTCGGGCATCACGCCGTTCCAGGCGCTGACGATCTCGCTCGCCTCGCGCGTGGGCACCGGCAACCTCGCTGGCGTGGCGGTGGCGATCTATCTCGGCGGGCCAGGTGCGATCTTCTGGATGTGGATGGTCGCCCTTGTGGGCATGGCCACAGCCTATGCCGAGTCGACACTGGCACAACTCTACAAGATCAGGAACGCCGACGGCCAATATCGCGGCGGTCCGGCGTTCTACATGGAGCGCGGCATCGGCAGCCGCGCCATGGGCTACGCGTTCTCTATCGCCTTCATCCTCGCCTTCGGGCTGATCTTCTCGGCCGTGCAGGCCAATTCCATCTCGGTCGCGATGGACGAAGCGTTCTCGATCCCGAAGCTTGTCACCGGGATCATTCTCGTCGTGCTGGCGGGCATCGTGATCTTCGGGGGCATCCGCTCCATCGCGCGCGTGGCCGAGAAGGTCGTGCCGGCGATGGCCGGGCTCTACCTCCTGGTTGCCCTCTATGTCTGCGTGATCAACATCACCGAAATCCCGAGCGTGCTGGCGCTGATCGTCGGGTCGGCCTTCGGGTTCGAGCAAGCCGCGGGCGGCTTCACGGGGGGGCTCATGGCAGCTTTGCTGAACGGGGTGAAGCGCGGGCTCTTCTCGAACGAGGCCGGCATGGGCTCGGCCCCGAACATCGCGGCCGTGGCGGTTCCCGATCCGCACCACCCGTCGTCGCAGGGCATGGTGCAGGGCCTTGGCGTCTTCATCGACACGCTGGTAATCTGCACGGCGACCGCTCTGATGATCCTGCTATCGGGCGCCGTGGACCATTCCGAGGGCGCGCCCACGGGCATGGCGCTGACGCAGATCGCGCTCGACACGCATATCGGCGCCTTTGGTCCGTGGTTCATCGGGATAGCGATCTTCTTCTTTGCGTTCACCTCGATCCTCGGCAACTACGCCTATGCCGAGAACGCGATGGAGTTCCTGGGCCTTGGCGGCAAGAAAGGGCTGCTGGTGCTGAAGGTGATCGTGCTGGGCTTCGTGATGTGGGGATCGCTGCAGGCGGTCACGACCGTCTTCAACCTTGCCGATGCAGCCATGGCGATCATGGCGACGATCAACCTCGTCGCGATCTTGATCCTGTCGAAGACGGTCGCCAAGCTGACGCGCGACTACTTCGCCCAGAGGCGCAGCGGCACCGAGCCGGTGTTCCGCATCCGCGAGTATCCCGAGCTTGGCGACGGCGTCGATGCCAGCATCTGGAACCGCGACGTGGCGGCCGAGCGCAATCGCTGACGAGAAAAGGGCGGGCGAGACCTATGCTCTCGCCCGTTCCGGCCGGATCGGCGGCTCCCCTTACTCCGACTCTCGGCTGAACTCCGCGTCCCAGTCGGACGGCAGGCGCGTGCCCGGGATCAGGGATTGCGCGTCACTCTCGCAATCGGACCCGCCGGGTCGCTTGCGCTTCATCTGTCTGTTGGCGCTGACCGCCTCGGCGTCCTCACCCTCGAGCATCTCCGGGTCCATCGTCCCGGGGTTGCGGCCATGCGAGGAGTCGCACGCGCACTGCGTGTCTCGAGCCTTGGATCATCGATTTCGAGGCGGCGGGCTGCCCGGCTGGCTTATGCAAGGAAGCACTCGTTATGGCCAAGACTCCAACCTCCCGCGTCGACAGGCTCCTGTCCTCCATGGGCTATGGTTCGCGCACCGAGATTGCGCGAATGGCAAGGCGGGGTGCAATATCCCTGGACGCGGTCGCCTTGCTGGACGCCACCAAACGCATTCCCGTCACTCCGGATTTATCGGCGCGCATGGAGATCGGGGGCGAGGCGCTTGATCCCCTCGCGGGCATGGTCATCCTTCTGAACAAGCCTCTGGACATGACCTGCTCGCACAAGGAGACCGGTGCGCTGGTCCATGACGTCCTGCCCGAGCGCTGGCGACGGCGCGATCCGGCGATCTCGACCATCGGCCGCCTGGACAAGCAGACGTCAGGCCTTCTGTTGCTGACCGATGATGGCGGCCTGCTGCACCGTGTCATCAGCCCCAAGCGCCACGTCGCGAAGATCTATCGCGTCAATCTGGCCCGCCCGCTCGATGGGACCGAAGGCGCCCTATTTGCCTCGGGCCAGTTGATGCTGGAAGGCGAGGACAAGCCGCTGGCTCCTGCGGAACTGCAGGTGGTCTCAGAAGCCGAAGCCCTGCTCACTGTTACCGAGGGTCGCTACCATCAGGTGCGCCGAATGTTCGCGGCCACCGGCAACCATGTCGACAAACTGCATCGCGAACGTGTGGGCGGTCTTTCACTGCCTGATGGCATGGCTCCCGGCCAGTGGAAGCTGCTGAGCGATAAAGAGATCGCCTTGATCTTCCAGTAGCCGCTGTGATCGGCGCAGAGTGGACAATTGGATAAACGCCTCCTGTCACCGCGGCCAGGGCCTCGCGGACCGCCAGGAAGAGCCGCGCGTGTCTCTCGGTCGGCATCTTCTTCCAGACGTCGCGGACGGACTTCAGTTCGGCGATCATCGGGCAGCCTCGCTTCGGCGGAGCCCAGGAGATGCTGGTCTCCCGGAACCGGAAGCGACTACGTCCTGGCGTCCTCGAGGCGGCCGGAAGTCAAGCATGCGTAGCGTCGCTGACTGACCTGCTTTTTCTCGTGGATAATATGGCCAAGGTTTCTCAGGTTAATCATGCACAGAGCGGAGCCATGAGATTTCGTTTGCAATAGTGCCCATGCACGCAAGACTACTACGGAACACGTTCGGACCAGATGCCGATCGAAACCGCGTGAAGGACCTTCGTCCATGTCGACGTCCTCAGACATGCAGCCCGGACCGAAGCCCAGGCCAAGGCCCGAGCGGGAGTCGCGGGAATGACACTTGACCCAGCCGTCACACAAACTCCGCCGGAGGTTGGAAGCGGGTTCACACGGGTTCCGAAGCTTGTCCGGATCGGTAATCCATCGGTGCTGGAAGGCGGCACCTATTGGCCGGAATTGTGCCCCTACTTCTCCAATCCGGCCTACCGTCGCCTGCGTTACAATATCCTCGAGGGTGCCCCGGCGTCGGTCGACGGCGCGCATCTGTCCTTGCGTGGGGCGGCACGCGTCGACTCTCTCGATCTTGCATTCATCGCCGACCGTTACGCGGCCGCGCTCAGCATCGCGGGCAACGGACTGCCGGACTATTGCCTCACCCTTGTGCGCAAGGGGGGACTCGTCTGCACGGGCCTGCCGGGTGCTGACGATCTTCGCGTCGGGCCAGATACGGGCCTCATCTACCGGGGTCAGCCTGGGACGACGCTGACGGCATCCGGATCTCACGAACGCTTCGCGATCTGGATACCGGCGGCGATGCTCCGGACGCGTCTGTCAGCTCTTCTCGGCGAGCCGGTTCTGGACGACATCGAGTTCGTGCCGCTCTTCGAGTGGGACGCACCTGCAACAAAGAGCCTCAGGGGCCTCGTCTCAATGCTGGTCGACGAATTTTGCGAAGCACGGGGAGTTCTCTCCCTCGAAGTCGCGGCGCGCTCTTTCGTGGACCTCTTTCTCTACACCCTGCTGCGATCCGTGCCACACCGACATTCGCACCTGCTCGATCGGCCAGCGTCGCCGGTTCTGCCCGCTACGGTGCGCCGGGCGGAGGCATACATCGCGGCGCACCTGGAGGATCCCATCGCTCTCCACGAAGTGGCCGTCGCGGCTGGATGCAGCGTTCGAAGCCTGCAGGCAGCCTTTCAGCGCTTTCGCGAGGCCACGCCGCTTCAGGTCATCCACGCGGCTCGCCTTCGTGCAGCACGTGCGGCGCTTCTGGACGCTCTCCCCGGCACCACCGTTACCACCGTGGCGATGCGCTACGGCTTCACGAACCCGGGCCGGTTCGCGGGGCGATTCAAGCGGACCTATGGGGTCTCCCCTGCAGAACTGCTTCGCCGCGGCGACATGTAGCCAGACATTTGTCCGGGCGGCCCAGACCGGCCTGTTCGTTCTGATGCGCTCCCTTCGGAGCCGAACGATAAGGTTACCCGGACCGTGACGCCAGACTCCCTGTTGCTCGACCTCAAGGGCTCCTTCCTTTTTCAGCGCATCCGTGCATCGCACCGGCATCGGAACCTCGCTCACGGATCTGTGGTCGTGGTCTGGAAAAGGCGAAGCATGGATGCATGCCGGCGCACAGCCATCAGCGGAAAGGGACAGTGTCTGTCATTTGAATCGAGATTTCTGCGCATTTTGTCCGCTCTGCGCGGGAACCGTCCAGCCACGCGCGGGCCCATCCAACACAGTGCCCTTGCCGGAAGGGGCATCCCCGATCGTCCGGTCCAGAGGGTCACCTGGGTTGCTGCCCAAGCTTCACGAACGGGTCACGACCCCCTTCGGTCAACAATGGAATGGATTCATGCGCTCGAGGACCTCGAACATCATCCAACTCTCCGCCGCCGCGGCGATTGCCTACGGCTTGTCTGCCATCCCTCCCGTTGCGGCGCAGACCATCGTGAACATGCCCACCCTTCAGTTCCCGACCAAGAACGGAAGCTGGGGATGCCGGTTCACGGAACGCTGCACAATCGCTGCACCCGGCCTGTCGGACAAGATGTAGGGCCGGTGAGGACCGTTTGGTCCGTTGCACTGCGCCCTTCACCAGTCGGGGACACCAGGCCGGGCGCGGATGCTCTTCCATTCGCACGAGCGGCCGGGAGCTGCTGTGCCGGTTCTTCGACGTGCCGCTCCCGAGGCAGCCCTTTCCGCACCACAACACCCGTGACGCGTTCTGGCAGCTTCTGGGCGGCGAGCCCACCTGCGCCGGAGGGTGGCCCCGTCCTACGCGTCACGCGCCTCCATGCCTGTGTCAGCCACGCCAATTTTTCCGCAACCGCAAAACGAAAGCAAACCTTCGATGCATATTCTCCCCATCGCCGCCCTGGCCCTCGCAGCCTGTCCTGCCCTCGCGCAGGACAGCTATGCATCGCTTCCCGGCGTCGAGACCCTTCCCGAAGGCGTCATCCAAATCTCGGGCGTGGTGCCAGCAATGGGTGAGCACTGGGCCGATCCCGCCACGCTGCCGCTCGGGCCTATCTACTGCGTGCATGAGGGCAAGATCGTCTGCCTCGAGTTCATGATCGCGCAGGAGGAGTTCGCCGCCGGCAAGTCCTGGCCCATGCTCGCCGGCATGCCTGGCCTGCCCGCGGCAAATCACACCCATATCGGCTTCGAGCCTCATGGACATGAGGGCTTCGAGGTGCCGCATTACGATATCCACATGTACCTCATCAGCCCCGAAGAGGTGGCGTTGATCCAGCCAGAGTAGCCGGATGCAGGGCCGACCTGACCGTCCGGCAGTTAGCATCCACGGTCGTGGTGGATTTTCCAGTGTAGCATTCCTCAAGCGCTGGCATCACCATCTCGCCGAAGAAGTCACCGGGCGCAATGTGGAACGTCCCTACGGCGGTCTGAGGGTCGAAGCGAGCCGGCGGTGAAAGTATCGCGTCGATCCGTTCGAGCTCCTGCTTGACAGGCTCTCTCAACCCCGGGGGCGTAGTCGGTGGCGTCCGGCTTATTGGCCTGCCGGATGAAGAGCGGGTCGGCCAATGAATGGCGCAGCCGCGAGAGGCGGCCCGAGAGGGCAGACCGAGACAGGCCCAGACTTGCGACGGATTTCAAGGTCAAGCCCTCGCGGAATATCGCGTCCAGCACGCGCATCAGATTGAGCTCGATGGTGGCAAAATTCGTTTGGGCGATACCTTATTTCGCGGAATACGGTTTGGTCGATGAATCGGTTCAAGGTTATCTTCATCTTCAGGAGCGCGCTTTCTTTCTGGTCCCAGGCAAGGAGGGGAACGATGAAAGACTTTGACGTAGCCAGCGACGCCATCGAGTGGCTCGGCGTCCGCTACAATACCATCCTTTCGCCCGCGGAGACCGGCGGCGCTCTGGCGATCGTGGACAACTGCTCGCCAGTGGGCACCGGCCGCCACGGCATGTCCACGAGAAACAAGACAAGACCTTCGTCATGATCTCCGGGACGAGCAAGGTTTGGATCGAGGGCGAAGAGCTGATCGCCGGCCCCGGCGAAAGCGTCTTCATTCCGCGTGGCACCGCCCAATCGTTCAAGGTGATTGACGACGAACCGTCCCGGCATCACGTGATCCTGACGCTTGGCGGCTCAGAGGGGTTCCTTGCGAATAGGGCTGCAGGGCAGTTCCGCATCCCGGACGACATGCCTGCGATCGAGGAGTCCGCCCGGCGCCACCACCTCAGCTTCACCGGACCGCCGCTGGAGTGATGCCATGAAGCATATCGTCTACCATATCCCCGTCTGCCCGTTCTCGCAGCGGCTCGAGATCCTGCTGGCCCTTCGTGGACAGGAAGAGGCAGTCGAGTTCCGCGTGGTGGACATCACGAAGCCGCGTGATCCGGCGCTCGTCGCGAAGACGCGGGGAACTACCGCGCTGCCCGTACTCGAGACGCCCGACGGCACAATCATCAAGGAGAGCCTCGTCATCCTTCGCTATCTCGATGAGATGATCGAGGGGCCGGCGTTGCGCCGCACCGATCCAGCGCAGCATGCGATCGAGTCGATGCTGATCACGTGCGAGGGGGCTTCACGATGGCCGGTTATCTGTTCGTCATGAATCAAGAGCGCGACCGCCGCGAGGCATGCGCCGACAAGCTCTTGGCCATCTATCGCGACATCAACGTCTTCCTGCTCGAGCACAGCCAAGACGGGCTCTACCTGTTCAACGAGTTCGGACTGGCCGAGGCGGTCTTCACGCCGATGTTCAAGCGCTTCTGGTTTCTCGACTACTACGAGGACTTCCGAGTTCCTGATACTCCCGAATACCTGCGTGTGCTTGCTTGGAGGGACGCCTGCATGTCCCACCCAGCGACCCAGCAGGTGGCCAGAGAAGAGATCGTCAAACTCTACTTCGACTATGCGCTCGGCGCCGGAAACGGAGCACTTGTCGATGGTCGCTCGGTCTCGAGCTTTGCGTTCACGCCGCACTGGAAGGATCGGCCATGGCCGCCGCGGGAAAAATATGCCGGCACGCCGACCGATGAGGCACTGGGACTTGTCGCCTGACCGTGAGGTCGGAGCCATACACCCTCGCGGACTGAAACAAAGGTTGCATTCGAGACCGTGCAGCAGCGCGTGCCGGCTTGTAGCGAAGATCCGGAGAGCCCGCTCTGGGTCGGCGCGAACGGCCCGTAGTCACCAGTCCTGCCTTGCCTGGCGGGTAGCAAGCGCACTGCCAGGTCCAAGGGGCGGTGAGCGTCAGCAGCCGCGTTCGGAATCTCCGTCGGCCGGCTCGACATTGATGTGAGTAGGCTGGCTGCGTGGGCCGCACACGAATACCAAGAGGTAGGCTTCACCGGGACCAAACGCGCCGGACAGCACACCATCGGTCCAATCGTCGCGCTGACCCCGAGCGTAGAGCGCGGGGATCTGGGCGCGAAGTTCGCGGTTAGCGAAGAACATGTCGCTCTGGTCACCGGCTTGGCGGGTGCCGAAGCGGTGGAAGTTGGCGCGGTCTTGCTGAAGCACGGCGCCTGGGGAGGACAACCGTGCGCCCGAAGAGTTGTGTCGGTCAGCTTCGGCTATCGTGGCATAGTAACTGTCCATGACCTGCGCCGAGGCGGGAACGGCGAGAGCGCAAAAAGACAACGCGATGATGGCCGAACGCCGCATGAAAAGGCCCCCTTGTAATGACGTAGCGTCAATAGGCTAGCACGGGCGTGTATTTCCGGAAAGGCCGGGCGGATCGCTTTGCGCAGGGTCATTGTGGTGAGCCGCGCCCATCTTGAGCGTCACGCGCCCCTGTCGAGGTTGACGTTGACCGTGGCGAGAAGTGCGGCAACCGGTCGATGGATGGAAGCAGGTGGTTCCAAGGGACATTTTCTTCCACATCGATAAGGCGACGAAGCGTCCGACTGGCAGGTCCGCTTCCTGCGCATCTCGGGCGTTGATGCAGGCCCCAGCGAAGGACCGCAGCGAAGCCATTCTCCGGCCCGGCGATGCGGCCTGAGGTCTTCCGTCCTCTCGCTGCGAATTTGCCGGCGTTCCTGAACTACGACAGCAGCTTGAGCGACAAGGCTCGGGATATTGAAGCAATGAAGTCGAATCAGGCCCCGCAGGCAGCATGGAACTGACGGTTTGCACCGCCAGCTCCGAGTCAGCACCTCGTCGATGCGGATGCTCAGTCAGAGGCGCCGTCTTCTTCGGCGCCAGGACCAGAGCGCCCGCCATCAGCCGAAGGGGGATGCACCTCGAGCGGCTCCATCCGCCAGACTGCGCCCGCGGCATCGCCGCTGACGTTGGTCAGCAGGTAGACGCCCCCGTCCGGCCCCTGCACCACATCGCGGATGCGGGTGTTCATCGGGATGAACTCGCTCCCCGCGACCTCGCCGCCTTCCATGTCCACGTGCTCCACGCCACCGGCAGACAGTGAACCGAACAGGACGTCGCCCTGCCACTCGGGAAACAGTTCTCCGGTATAAAGGATCATGCCCGACGGGGAGCGTACCGGGCTCCAGTTATAGACCGCGTCCGCGAATTCGGGGAACTCCGAAGGGTTGGGGATCTCCACGCCGTCGTAGTTGATGCCCCAGCTGACCACCGGCCAACCGTAGTTCGCGCCGGGCTCGAGGGCGTTCAGCTCGTCACCGCCCAGCGGACCCATCTCGGTCACCCAGACCTGCTCCATCTCGGGGTGCCAGATCGCGGCTTCGATGTTGCGGTGGCCGTAGGACCAGATCGCGTCCTCGGCACCTTCCTCGCCCACGAAGGGATTGTCCTCGGGGATGGTGCCGTCGAGGTTCAGCCGGACGACCGCGCCCAGCGTGTTCGACAGCTCCTGCGCAGGACCGAACTGGAAGCGCTCGCCAAGGGCCAGGAACACGTGGCCGTCGCCGTCGAAGACGATGCGGTTGCCGAAATGGTTCGGCCCCTCGACCTTCGGCTCCTGACGGAAGATGACCTCCCAGTCCTCGATGCGACTGAGGTCGTCCGAAAGCCGGCCTCGTCCCAGCGCGGTGCCCGCCGTCGCCCCTTCGCCCGGCTCGGCGAACGAGAGGTAGACCTGCCGGTTCTCCGCGAAGTCGGGATGGAGCGCCACGTCCATCAACCCGCCTTGTCCCTGGGCGAAGAC
Source organism: Palleronia marisminoris (assembly GCF_900172315.1). GTDB lineage: Bacteria > Pseudomonadota > Alphaproteobacteria > Rhodobacterales > Rhodobacteraceae > Palleronia > Palleronia marisminoris. The sequence goes on along the minus strand of NZ_FWFV01000016.1, from coordinate 19,164 downwards.
CGGGGGCGTGCCCTCGATCGGGTCCGAGACTGTGCCGTCGGGGCTGACGACGACAAGGTCGCCTGGCAGCTCCGTCACAAGCATCTGCCCGTCGGGCAGGAACGTCATTCCCCATGGCGTATCTAGGCCCGTCGCGATCTCGACGATCGAAATCGGGACTTCGCCGGTATTGACGGATTCCACCTGGTTCGGGGGTGACGGCTGCGCCAGCGCCGGGCCGGAGAAGGCGAGGAGCGCGATCAAGGAGAGTCTCATGGGTCTGGTCCTTTCTTCAAGTGCGGTGCGAAGGAGCGACTGGCGCCGGTTGTGGGATTGTCGCCCAGCACTGCCACAATTGCCGGGAGCGTGAAAATTGTCGGAGAAGACTCGGCCGAACACTCGTGGGATTGGTTTACCGCGACCGGCCCTCAGGGAGCGGCAACATGGGGAGGGACTGTTCTCTCTGCCATCGGACTCGTAATAACCTTCGTCGGCTTCATCGTTGCCTTTAGATAGGCGAAAGCTGCCACACAGCAAGCGAGCGCTGCGGTCACCGCCGTAGCACAGCTGAGGGCAACTCTCGGAACCAGCTCTTAGCGTATGCTCATTCACACCTTAATATGCTGGTGCAATTCGTTGAAAGCGATCACTACGGCCCAGCACATGCTCTCTTGGCAACACTGAAACGGGAGATGCTCCACCACGCAGGTGACGTTCGAGCGAGCGAAAACACTGTGGATGACGTAAATAGACGACCGAAGATCGTCCGAACTCACATTGGATACGCCGCATCTGGCGACGCCAAATACAAGAACGGAACACTACGTAGTGCTCTGGATTGGCATTCAGGAAACAATCGTCGACTGGGAGAACACCCTTAGACAGCAGGCTGGTGAGGTCTGGAAATGAATTTCGAAGATCTACTTCCGAAACTTCTTGAGATTACCCGAAGAAGAAAGATCACCTGGAGCGACCTTGGCGACGATATCTTCATCGCTCGTTTCGGTCATAAAAAGTTTCAAATAGCATGGCGCTTGACAGTGACAGCGAAGAGACCATCTTCCGCTTTGATGTCTATAGTGGTGGCGATGACTTCCCCTCTTCAGGACAACTTATCGACACGGTGTATGCGGATCGCTTCCGCGGATCCTTTGCCGACCTCGAGGAACTATACACGGCAGCTCGGCGCAATGCGCTCGGTCTGGATAAGGTTATCGCCGAATAGACACAGAACTGAGTAATTTTCTAAAGTACAAACTTCGATTCGGAGAAACAGTTCGTTTCGATGCGTTTGCGGCTCGTAGCCTTCGAGATACTCCTACCACCCGACACGCTGGGGTGCCCGTTCGAGGTTCCGCGCCATGTGGAGACTATGCTATTGCGCGACCAATTAGCTTGCCAACCTCATGGCATGGCTATTCAAGCGGCACGATCGGCGAAAATATAGTCATCTTCGACATTCTTTCTCGCTGAACCCTTTTAGGACCGGAGACACCATCAGGCGCATTCCGGATCCTCCTTAATGCCTTCTGCGTCGATTTCGAGGACGTCATTCGATAGCGGCCGTTGCAGCACCTTCGCCTCGTCGAGGAGCGCTGTCAGCCAGGTCTCCCACTCCTCTGGCTGGGTCAGGATGACGGGCATAGCTTTGGGATGAATCTCGCCAATGGTCGCGTTCGCTTCGGTCGTCAGTAAGCCGTAAAGGTCGGCCTCCACCTCCCCCTCCTTGAGCTTGCGCACGGAAGTCCAGCGGGTCCAAATCCCCGCGAAGAAGGTCAGCGGTCGATCCTCGGCGCGCGCGAACCAGACGGGGGTTCGCGACTTTTCGAGCTCGACGCGATACTCCGAGAAGCTGGTGAACGGCACGAGGCAGCGGTGCTCGGGTCCGAGCCAGCGCCGCCAGTGCGGCGATCCGACATTGCGGATGTTCGTCACGCCCGGATCCGTCTTGCGGGTTTTCAGCGCGAAGCTCGGCGACGGCATGCCCCACCGCATCATCACGAGTTCCCGGCCATCGTCGCCCATACGGATGACGGGCGCCGACTGATCCGGAAAGATCGCAGGCTGCGGCGCGAGGTTTCCTGTCCGGTCGGTCCAGACGCTGGCGATCTCTCGGATGGCCGCCTGGCCTTTCGACAATGAGTAGAGGTTGCACATCCGCCCTGCCCCCGCTGCGCCTGCGCAAGCCAATCCGCCGCGCGTCTCGCGCCGACTTCATCACGCATTCGAACAGGAGCCAACATGTCCGCTTGCCGTCGCCGAACGCGAAACTTCGTGCGCCGCCACCCGAGCCTGCTCGTGCGCGCTGCTCTCGTGCTGCTGCTGCCTGTGCACGCCGCCCTGCTGTTCCGCTGAGGCAGGCGCGCCCACGGGGGTCTCCCGCGGGCGCTATCGGCCACTCATGCGCGAAGGCTCGGGTAGGCGTCCGCCATGTCGGTTGCTTGATGCCCGAACAGGAAAGGACTCCGCCGATGCCGCTCGACAGACTGATCGACCTTCTCGCAGAAGCCGCGGTCCGCAAGCTCTCGCAGGAGCGGGAACAGCAGGAAGCGACGCCTGACGCGATAGGAGCAGTCTGGCGGCAATGGATGAACAAAAGCCGAAGAGTCGCCTGGCGCCTCAACGATTCGCTTACCCGATCCGACTACCCCTCACCCAACCCCGGAAGGAACTACGATGATTGCTGCCCTCTATCTCCGATCGGCTGTCAGTGACGATGACGCCATTGCCGAGCAGCACCGCGTCTGCGCGGCGCACGCAGTGGCCCAAGGCTGGCGCATCGGCGAGATATTCATCGACAATGGCGTGAGCGGTGTCCGCGACGACCGGCCGGGAATAGAAGCGCTCCGTGATTGCCTGCAAGAGGGACGTGCTTCGGTCGTTGTCGCCGAAGACGGTGCCCGCGTGTGCCGCGATGTGGTAATGCTCGGCGAGTTCTACGGCTTCTGCGACGCTCTTGGTGTGGAGGTATCGTACGCACGGTCGTCCGTCTCCTCGTTCGACCTGAAGCAGCTGCTCGAGATGCAAAGGCCGTCGGTATGACTTTGCGATCCTCTTCCGAGGCTCCCCGCCGTGTCGCGCTCTACGCGCGCTACTCGACCGACATGCAGAGCCCGATGTCGGTGGAGGATCAATTCCGCCTGGCCAAGCGGTATGCCGCGAGAGAAGGATGGATCATCGTCGAGCGGTTCTCCGATCGGCGATCAGCGGCACGGCGAGCCACGACCGGGCCGACTTCCTTCGGTTATCGGAGGCGCTCTCGTCGCAGACACGGGGGTTCGACGTCGTCCTCGCCGAGTCCCTCGACCGGATCTCACGCGATCCCGAGCACCTTGCGCGCTTCAACAAGCTCGCCACGCACGCCAAGGTCGATATCCACACCGTCGATCGCGGCAAGGCCGACACGATGTCGATCCACATGTCGTCGCTGCTGAGCAGCATGTTCCTCGAGAAGCTCTCCACCAATGTCCATCGCGGTATCGAGGGACAGGTTCTGCGTGGCCTGAACGGCGGCGGCCGCATCTACGGCTACAAGCCCGGCACCGACGACCGCGGCGCGCCGGTGAAGGGCGCCTTGGACATCGACGATGTCGAGGCTGCGGTGGTGCGCCGCGTCTTCCGCGAATACGCGGCGGGTCGCTTGCCGATCCGGATCGCCAGCGACCTGAACGATGACGGCTTCCCCTCCCCGTCCGTTGGGTCGAAGCGCAAGTCGTCGGGACACTGGAAGCAAAACACGATCAACGGCAATCGCGAACGCGGGACCGGCCTCCTGAACAACGAGCTCTATGTCGGACGGCGCATCTGGAACCGCCTCTGCTACCGCAAGGACCCGCTGACCGAGAAGAAGCGCTCGACGCTGAACCCCGAGAGCGCCTGGCAGGTCGTCGAGGTGCCGGAGCTGAGGATCGTTGACCAGGACCTCTGGAACGAGGTGAAGGCGCGGCAAGCCTCGCAAACGAAGCGTCGGGCAAAAGTCGAGACCACCGACCGCAACCGCCTGTCATCCGGGCAGGCGCTGCGCCGGCGCAAGTATCTGCTATCAGGGCTGCTTCACTGCGGCCTCTGCGGCAGCCGGATGACGGTCGCCGGGGCGGGCAAATACAAGACCTATTACTGTGCCGATGCCAAGGAGAAGGGCCCCAGCGTGTGCACGGGCTTCCGAGGCCTGCGCGACAGCGTCGCCCTGCCCCTGGTCCTGTCGGGCCTGCGCGAGGACCTGATGAAGCCCGAGGCCTACGAGACGTTCCGGAACCGGTTTCATAAGCGCCTGCGCGACAGCCAGGGCGCTGCCGAGGACAAGCTGCGCCTCCACGACGCGCGGGTGATGGAACTGGAGACCGGACGCCGCAACCTCATCATTCTGGCGAAGCAGGGGCTGGGGTCGCAGTCGCTCGTCGACGAACTGAACCAGATCGACGCGGATCTGGCACGTATGGCAGCAAGCCGCGGCGAGATCGTGCCGTCGGACGTCGAGTTGCCTGAAGGTCTGCCGGAGCTCTACCGGGAGATGGTGGGCAACCTGGCCGCGACACTCTCGGAAGAGGCCATGGCGGGTCGCGCGGCTGACGAGCTGCACGAACTTGTGGATCGGATTGTTGTGGATTGGGACGCCGAGGCCAACGCGCATCGGCTGACCATCGAGGACAACTTGCTGGCGATGCTACGCAAATCGGCGCCGAGCAAGCTCGACGCCGCATCTGGTTCGATTTTCGCGGAAGTTGGTTGCGGCAGCCCGCAACCGCCGTTGCCTACCTTGTCTCAAATGCGGTGTTTGAGTGCTCGAAGATGCAGCAAAGATGCCAACCGCTTCGTGCAGGTTGATCCTGACCTTCAGCATCGGCGCGGTACTTGGTCCAATCATCACCGGCTGGGCGATGAAGCGCGTTGATCCCTCTGCGTTCTGGCCTGTGCCGGAGCGATCTTCGCGTCGATCGCGCTCTACCGCATGACGCGGCGCGCAACGGTCCCGGCCGGGAGACGGACAGCATCTGGGGTGGTGCCCACAGTATCGCCAGTGGCGGTCGAGGCGACCGGCGTCTGGGCGGCCGAGCAAGCTGAGGCCGAGCGACAGCACGGTGAGATGAAACCGCGAGGACGAAACCCGACACTGACCTGCCACTGTTACCGCACCACCATGTGCCCGCGGAACTCCCAGAGCAAAATTAGATTGCCAGTCGAACAGAGGGTTGGCGTCATCACTTTCATCAAGAGTTTGTCTGCCGCCGGTTTTGCGGCCGTTGCCATCAGCTTCTATCCCGAACGCATGGCTTTCAGCCTGTTTGTGCCGCAGTTCACCATTGCCTTCTCAAGGTCGTCCACCATGGTTGGTGTGGCGTCGATGCTCCGCTTTGCGGGCTTCTCTCTCATGCGAAAGCTGATCGAACTCGCCAACGCGCTTGTCCAACAAGACCGCAAATGGACGCCGAAACCAGCTCGATCAAGACAGATACTCTAAGGGCAACGCGACATCAGATCAGGTCGCCGATTAGCGTCGGCAGGAGTTCGGAGACGGTGGGATGGATCGGCACCGCCCATGCCAGGCCTTCTGCCGGGACGCCGGCGGTCATCAGGTCGAGAACCCCGTGGATCGCCTCGTCGCCGCCGGGTCCGAGGATGGCGGCACCGAGGATTGTGCCGGTATCGGCATCGACGACCACTTTCATCAGCCCCTGTGTCTCGCCCTTCTCGACGGCGCGGCCAACGCGGGTCATCGGGCGGGAGGCGGTCCGCACCCTGTGCCCGGCGGCACGTGCCTGCGCCTCGGTCAGGCCAGCGCGGCCGAGCGGCGGGTCGATGTAGAGAGCGTAGCCCGGCACCCGGTCCGAGACCTTGCGGTCAGCCCCGTCGAGCAGGTTCGCCGCGACGATCTCGTGGTCGTTCCAGCTGGTATGCGTGAAGGCGCCCCGGCCGTTGCAATCGCCTAGCGCCCAGATGCCGGGCACCGCGGTCTCCAGCCGCTCGTTCACCGGGATGAACCCGCGCGTGTCGGCGGAAAGGCCGGCGGCGTCGAGGCCAAGATCGTCGGTGTTCGGCGTCCGGCCGACCGCAAGCAGCACGTCCGTCCCGTGCACCTCAGGCACACCCTCGTCGCAGCTCACGTGCACACAGACACCCTCTGAACTCGGGGCGAGCGCGATGCAGTCGGCGTCAAGGCGTACTGCGATGCCCTCGGCCTGGAGTATGCCCCGAATGGCCTGCGACACCTCCGGGTCCTCGCGCGGGATCAGGGCCGGTCCGCGCTCGACCACCGTCACGTCGGCGCCGAAGCGGCGGTACATCTGCGCGAATTCGAGGCCGATATAGCTGCCGCCGACGATCACCAGATGCTTCGGGACGCGGTCGAGCTCGAGGATCGTCGTACTGGTGAGGTACGGCATACCCTTGATGCCGGGCATGTCCGGTTGTGCGGGTCGAGCGCCGACGTTGAGGAAGATGCGCGGCGCGGTCAGCGTCTCGCCATCGACCTCGACCGTATCCGGCGCCGTAAGCCGTGCCTTTCCCCGGAGCAGCGTCAAGCTCTCCATCCCGCCCAGCCAGGCTTCGAGCCCGTCTCGCGAAGACGCAACGACGCTGCGCATCCGGGCGCGAACCCGGCCCATGTCGATCTGCGGCGGCGCGGTGTCGATGCCGAACTCCGCCCCGCGCCGGACCACATGCGCGGTGTGGGCAGAGGCGACGAGGGTCTTGGTCGGCGTGCAGCCGAAATTGACGCATGTGCCACCGATGCGCTGGCGCTCGATCAGCGCGACGGTCATGCCGGCCGCCGTCAGACGACCGGCAAGGGGCGGGCCGGCTTGGCCGGCGCCCACAATCACGGCGTCGAAGGACCCGGTCACGGTATCACCCTGCAATGGGTCCGGCGAAAATCGCCAAGGCGTCCCCGATCAGAGCGGCGGGCTGATAGCGCGCAACGCAGGCACCGCGTGCTGCTCCGGCTGCGATCCGGCCGGCAAGTAGGACTGTAACAAGGATCGTCATCGTTCAGCTCCTGTTTCGGAAAACTATTGCGTGCTCTGTTCTGAAACCAGCAACCTGCGCATGGCGGTCGCGTCCTCGGCTGTGACGGCGTGACCGGCACCGGGATGGATCACGACTTCGCAGGTGGTGCCGAGGCCCGAGAGCACGGCCTCACTTTCCCGCACCCGCGCCAGTGGGATATGCGGGTCGCGGGCGTGGCAACCGAGGTAGATGGGCATTCTGGCAAGATCGGCCATATAGTCGAAGCGTTTTGGGGAGTGGCCGTAGAGGGCTTTGGAGGGGCCGCCCTCGGCGTCGCCGGTACCGACGAGGCCGCCCGACAGTGCCCCCACGGCACCAAGACGTCGGCCAGAACGGGCGACGTATTCCAGCGCGAGGCAGGCTCCCTGACTGAAACCGAGGAGGCAGATCCGGTCCTCCGCATACCCTTCCTCGCGCGCAGCGGCGACGGCCCGTTCCACGGCGGCAAGCGCCGATCCGAGCCAGGGTTCGAGGGCGGCCATGGGGGCGAGGAAGCTCGTGGGCCACCAGGAGCGCCCGGCCGCCTCGGGCGCGAAAAACGCGGCCCCGGCCGGCACGAGGGCCGCGCCGAGGTCGAGAATGTCACCTGCCCCCGCCCCGCGGCCATGCAGCAGCACGAGCGCGCGTTCGGCCCGCGCCTCGCCGTGCCGGTGAATGCGGGCCGTGCCGTGCGGATCGCCGGTCATGCGGGCACCGACAGCAGCGGCAGCACATCCTCGATGCCGGCGCGATGCGGCTCGTAACGCTTCGGCAGCATCAGCTTGCGGCCAAGCGCGTGCTCCGGCTCGTCGATGGCGAAGCCCGGCGGATCGGTGGCGATCTCGAACAGCACGCCGCCCGGTTCCCGGAAGTAGATCGCCGTGAAATACTGCCTGTCGATGATCGGCGTCACGTCGAGCCCAGCCGTGCGCAGGCGGTCCTGCCAGCCACTCTGCTCCTCTGCGTCGCGTGCACGGAAAGCAATGTGGTGGATCGTTCCCGCGCCCGACCGCCCTAAGGGTGCGGCATCGTTGCGGACGAGGTCGATGACGCTGCCCTTGGCGCCGCCCGGCACCCGCAGACGCAGGCGCGAGAAGCCGGGGCGCGTCTCCTCACCAAGCTCCTCGTAGCCCATGATGCCGGTCAGAAGCCGAGCAGTGGGCTTCGGATCGGCGAGGCGGAGCGTGACCGAATGGAAGCCGCCGGGCGCCATGTCTGCGGTCTCGGCAATCTCGACAGGCAGCCCGTCGGGATCGGTCAACGTGATCACGCGCGCGCCGAACCGTTCTTCCGACCCGTCGAAGTCGATGGCGTCGAGCGCCAAGCGCTCCATCCAAGCGTCAACGCCTGCGGCGTCGGCGGCATAGGCCACGGCCGACGCCATGCCGTTGCCCGCCCGGCCGGGCCCGGCACCGACAAAGGGGAAGAAGGTCATGATCGACCCCGGCGTTCCGGTCCGGTCCCCGTAATAGAGATGATATGTACCGGGGTCGTCAAAGTTGACGGTCTTCTTCACCAGCCGCTGACCGAGCCTGCGCGTGTAGAAATCGAGATTGTCCTGCGGGCTGGAACAGATGGCGGTGACGTGGTGCAGTCCGGGAATGGCAGTCATGACTGATCCTCCGCGCCCATCTTGCGCCCGCCGGTCGCACGCCGCGGGCGCGTACCGTTGTCCGGCAGCGGGATGAACTCCGCCTCGTCGCCCGGCACTGTGTCGAAGCGGCCGCGGCGCCATTCCTCCTTTGCCTGCTCGATGCGCTCGGGGCGCGAGGAGACGAAGTTCCACCAGATGTAGCGCGGCCCCTCCATCGGCTCGCCGCCGAAGAGCATCAGGCGGGCGGAGCCCTCGGCCGCGATCACCGCCTCGGCGCGCGGCGCGAGGATCAGCAGGGTGCCCGGCTCATATGTCTTTCCATCGACCCCGACAGACCCTGCGAGAATGTAAAGCGCGCGCTCCTCGTGCGTGGCCTCCACCCGATAGCTCCCGCCCGCCGCCAGCGCGATATCGGCATAGAGCGTCTCCGAGGCCGTCACGAGCGGCGAGCGCGCGCCGTGGAGCGCGCCCGCTATCAGGCGGAGACTCAAGTCACCTTCCTCGATCACCGGCAGTTCCGCCTCGCCATGGTGAATGAAGGCCGCGTCGGACTCCTCCTCAGCGGCCGGCAGCGCCACCCAAGTCTGCAAGCCGAAGAGCCGCTGCCCGGTGCGCTTGAGCTCTGGCGCCGTGCGTTCCGAATGGACGATCCCGCGGCCTGCGCGCATCCAGTTGATTGCGCCTGGGCGGATCGCCTGCTCGGTTCCGAGACTGTCGCGGTGCAGGATCTCTCCTTCGAGCAGATAGGTCACCGTGGCGAGATTGATGTGCGGATGCGGCCGCACGTCGATGCCCTGATCGGTCAGGAATTCCGCCGGACCCATCTGGTCGAAGAAGATGAACGGGCCGACCATCTGGCGCGCGGTCGAGGGCAGGGCCCGGCGCACGGTCATCTCGCCGAGATCAACGGCGCGGGGCACGATCACGGTTTCGACGGCGTCCACGCTGGCGGCATCGCCGAGTGTCGGGTCGGGGCATGGACTCCAACTCATGTCTTGGTCTCCTTTCCAGATGGTATCGGGATGGCGCCCGGCTCGGGGGTCACCAGATGGTATATTTCGGGCGCGGTGCCCGCAGCCAGATGGCTCCGGATCCGATCCTGCAATGCCTTCTCGGCCACTGTGACCCGCGCATGGTGACGCAAATGCTGGGTCCAGGACGCCTCGGTCCAGGTCTCAACGAACCGCTCGAGGTCTGACGCGTCCTGCATCAGCGACCAGCCGAAGCCGCCATTGCGTCGCCGCGCCGCTGCTAGGTCCAGCATGCACGCGGTGAACCCGGATTGCTGCGCGGTCTCGACGCGATAGCCGATCTGGACCATGATCCGCCGGTCGCCCGCCTCTCGGGGCAGCGCCCAAGCGGGCTCGGCCCAGTGGTGCGCTGGCGAGAAATCGGGCAGCTCCCCCATCTCCAGCGCGGCTCGCAAAGTGAGCGGTATCGCAACGATCGCGCCGATGGCGGCGATGGCCAGCGCCACAGGCACGCCGGTCGCGGTCGCGACCTGCCCCCAGACCAGGCTTCCCACGGCCATCGTGCCGGCAAAGACCATCAGGAAAAGCGACAACCCGCGCGCGCGCACCCAGTCCGGCAGCGCCATTTGCGCCGCAACATGGAAGCTCGAAAGAACCGCGATCCAGGCAAAGCCTCCCAGCGCAGCTGCCGCGACCGCCAGCATGTTGCCCGGTGCAAGCGAGAAGAGCAGGAGCGTGGACGACATTGCCAGGGTCCCGGCGGCAACCATCCGGTCCGCGCCGAGCCGGCGCCGGAGTGTCGGGAGAACGAAAGCGCCTGCGACGGCACCCGCGCCCACCGCGCCGAGGAGCAGACCGTAGAGGCCCGCACCACCGCCAAGCACGCCCCGCACGATCAGTGGCAGCATGGCCCAGAAGCAGGAGGCAAAGAGGAAGAACGCAACAGCGCGCAGCAACGTGCGTTGGAGCGGCGGGCTCTGGCTCGCATAGCGCAAACCCGCGCCCATCGCCGCAACCAGTGTCTCGGGTGGCAGGCGTCCCTGGCGCGCGGGCTCGCCGGCCCAGAGCCAAAGCGCGGCGAGAATGCTTAGGAAGCTCAGCGTATTGACGAGGAACGGCGCGCAGAGGCCTAGTGCCACGATCAGCACTGCTCCACAGGTCACGCATGACCTGTGGCGTCTTCACATGCCCGATCGGATCGGCCAAAATGCCGTAGAAGCAAGTTTGCTTGGTGACTTCGGGACCGTGGGCAGCGTCAAGATGCGACATAGGCGGTCTTCATGATCGAGTAGAATTCCCTCGAGTAGGCGCCCTGCTCCCGCGCGCCGTAGCTGGATGCCTTCCGTCCTCCGAAGGCAACATGGTAATCTACGCCCGCCGTAGGTAGGTTGACCATCACCATTCCTGCCTGCGCATGGCGCCGGAAGTGGCTCGCATATTTCAAGCTCGTGGTGGCGATCCCAGCTGACAGGCCGAACTCTGTATCATTGGAGACCGCGAGCGCCTCGTCGTAATCCCGCACCCGGATCACTGCGGCAACGGGACCGAAGATCTCCTCGCGGGCGACTGCCATGCCGTTATTCACCTCGGTGAACAGCGCCGGTTCAAGGTAGAATCCGGCAGTTGGCTGTTCAAGTCTGCGACCACCGTGTTTCAGGGTCGCGCCTTCCCGACGGCCGATCTCGAGGTAGCGCTGGTCGATCTCCAGCTGCCCCTGATCGACCACCGGGCCGATCTGCGTGCCTTCCTTCAAGGCGTGCCCGACACGCAGGGAATCGATCTTGTCGATCAAAGCCGCGACGAATCTATCATGGATTCTTTCCGTCACAATCAGCCGCGAAGACGCGGTGCAGCGCTGACCGGTGGAGAAGAACGCCCCGTTTACAGCGGCCTCCACAGCAACCTCGAGATCCGCGTCGTCGAGAACTACGAACGGGTTCTTGCCGCCCATCTCCAGTTGAACCTTTTTCATCGGCGTCGCCGCAACGCAGCCGGCGGCGATCCGCCGTCCCGTCGCCACGGACCCGGTAAAGGAAATCGCTTCGATATCGGGGTGATCGATCATGGCTTGACCGATCCGGCTCCCCTGCCCCATGACCAGGTTCAGGACGCCCTTTGGCAGGCCGGCACGATTCAGGATGTCCACGAGGAGCCACGCTGAATGGGGCACGAGCTCCGCCGGCTTGAACACCACTGCGTTGCCCCAAGCGAGGGCAGGCGCGATCTTCCAGGCCGGTATCGCGATCGGGAAGTTCCAAGGAGTGATGAGGCCCACCACGCCGAGCGGCTCGCGGGTCATCCCGACTTCGACGCCCGGCCGGACCGAGGGCAAAAGCTCGCCCGATAGACGCAAAGCCTCGCCCGCAAAGAAACCCAAAAGCTGTCCGGCACGGACCACCTCACCGATACCCTCCGCGAGAGTCTTGCCTTCCTCCCGAGATAAGGCCCGGCCCAGTTCTTCCTTCCGGGCAAAGATCTCGTCCGCAGCCCGCCGTAAGATATCATGGCGCTCGCCCGGGAGGCTCGCCGCCCATCCCGGCAGCGCCCGGCGGGCGGCCGCGACCGCGTCGTCGACATCCTTGGGCTGCGCGCGGGCGAATTGCCCGATCACGTCGTCCGTGTCCGATGGATTAACGTTCTCGACCGCGTCCGCGCTCTGAACTTCCCTGCCATCGATGAAATTAGCGTAAATCATGCTCTGCTCTCCTTTCAGGTCATGTACAAGCCGGCGACGTCGGAGGTTCTTGACGCCGGGCGTGCTGGCGCTTGGCCCCTACTGAAACCGCAACCTCGCCAAGCTCTAGCCGCAGGGCGCCTTATCCTCACGGGATCCGCGCGATCATCTTGATCTCGAAGGCTGAGGCGAGATCCTGTCGTCGGAAGAAGTTTTTCGCTTCGGCCCCGGCGAGCAACCTCGTCGGGACCTCTTGTTCAGTTGAGCACGCGCCACGCCTGCACCATCTTCAGCGCGTCAGTCGACTACCGCGCGCATTTGGTCGGTCCCGCTCCGGGCTTGCCGTAGCCGCTTCTTCTGGAAGGCGCGCCAGGTCATCGCGCGGCTCTCGGGGTCGTCCGTCGCGCCTGGCTTCAGACGGTGAACCGCCTGGTTATGAGGCGACGTCTTGACGAGCTCCGGATTGGAATAGGCCTCCTCCGAGATCCGCCTGATCACGGCGATCCACTGGTCCAGCGCTTCCTTACCGTACGTCTCACCGGCTTCCGGCGTGAAGGGTTCGGGCACAAGCCAAGGTTCGTGGCTTTGCCACAGCGGGTCCATCCCGAAGTCGGACATCCGGTTCTGGACATCGTGGGTGTCGACCCCGGTCTCCTCCTTCAACGTCTGGAACGAGTACCGGGTCATCTCCATCCTCGGCGTCGTGGCCTCCGGGTGGGATCGGGTCACGCCCCGGATGGCGAGCAGTCCCTTCTCCATGTAATTATTGGCCAGGACTGAAATGTCGGAGGCCTGCGCGATGCCGTCGGCCCCCATCGCCCGGGTCCATGCGTAGGCCTTCAGGACTACCTGGACGTTGCCTAGGAACTCCCGGATCTTGCCAACGCTCTGAGGGCGGTCGGCGTCGAGGCGATAGCGGCCTTCATCACGCACCACCAGAGGCGACGGCAGGAACGGCACCAGTTCGGCCGAGCATCCGTAGGCGCCGGTCGCCGGTCCGCCCACACCGCTCTTGGGCGCGCCGAAGGTCTTGTGCAGCATGAACATGCAGGCGTCGAAGCCGATCTCTCGAGGGCGGAGTTTCGACATGGTGGCGTTGAAATTGGCGGCGTCGTAAAAGGCCAGACCGCCTGCTTCATGGACGATGCGGACCCATTCCTTCATCTCCGGATTATAGACGCCCATGTCATCAGGGTTGGTGACCATCAGGGCTGCGGTGCGGTTGGAGACCGCCGCCTTGAGCGCGTCGAGTGACGGGTAGCCGTTCTCGTCGAGCATCAGGGTGACGACCTTGAATCCGGCCGCTGCGGCGGTCGCTGGATTGCAGGGATGGCTCTGGATCGTCACGATGATCTCGTCGCGCTGTTCCAACTCGCCCTTCGAGGCGTGATAGGCGCGTGTCACCGCGCAGTTGGTGTAGGCTGCCTCGGACCCGCCTCCGGCCTGGAACACGAACTGGTCCATACCCGACAGCTCGCGCAGCATCAGATCCATCTCATGCACGATCTCGAGGGCGCCCTGCATGGTATCTTCGTGCTGCAGGGGGTGGAGTTCCGTGATCTCCGGGCGCCAGGCCATCTGCTCGTTGATCTGGGGATTGTACTTCATGGTGCAGGTGCCGAAGAGGCTTATGCCCATCATGCCCAGTGTCTGCTGGGAGAGGCGCAGGTAGTGATAAAGAACTTCGGGCTCCGTCATCTCGGGCAAGGCCGGTCTGTCCTGCCTGCGCAGTTTGGACGGGATCAAGGCCGACACGTCGCCGACCTGCTGCCGGATCTCCGGCTCCGCGGGCGCGAAGAGCACTCCGCGGCGACCGGGGTAGCCCATCTCCATGATGACAGGCTCGTTCCAGACGGGCGCCTGGTACTGCTTGAGTATGGCGTTCATTGTGAAATCACCTTCTGAAGGGCGCCGGCCAAGCGCTCGATGTCGGAATGAGTATGAACTTCTGAGACGCAGTAGAGTGCGCTCTGGCCCAGTTCCGGGAAGTCGGAGGAGAGGTCATGCCCGCCGAAGATGCCTTCGGCGCGCAGGGCGTCATTGATCTCGGAGACGCTCTTTCCGGCGTCGTCGAAATTGACGACGAATTCCTTGAAGAAGCCTGAGGGGAAAGTGATCGTGATCCCCTCGAGTTCGCCGAGGCGGCGCGCGGCGTGGTGGGCGCGTTGCACGATGATTTCACCGATCTCGGCGAAGCCCTGCGGCCCCATCATCGCCATGTAGGCCGTGGCGGCGACCGCCCACATGTAGACGGAGTGACCGATCCAGTCCTTGCCTTTTTCGCGCAGGGCGTAGGACGACTGGTGGAGAAGGGCGCGCCCGAACCCGTACTCGCCTGGCTTGATGGTCTCGGCGATGCTGATGAACAGCGTCGGATATTCTCCAGCGTAGCGAGGTTCGTCGCGCGTCGCGATGAAACCGCCGACCCCGCCGCCTGCATGGAGGTGGATGCCGAGGGGCTGGATGGTGCCGACGACAATGTCGGCCCCGTAGTCTGACGGCGCGGACAGCACGCCGAGAGAGATCGGATCGACCCCCACTATGGTCTCGGCGCCGGCCGCGCGGGCGATCGCGGCGATTTCGGCGGCTTGATGGTCGATCAGGCCGAGGTAGGACGGTACTTCGAAGTAGACAGCGGCCGTCTGCGCGCCGACCGTTGCCCGCAGCTGATCGAGATCAACCAGCCCAGTGGCGGGATCGTAGTTTATGAGGTGGACAACGATGTGATCTGCCATCTCCGGGGGTTCGCAATAGTTGCGGATGATCGAGAGGCGTTCGGGGTCGATCGCGCGTACGACAGCCACCTCATTGCGGCCGGTGAGCCGGGCCGCCATGCGCAAAGCGTGTCCGGCGGCGGTACCCCAACTACGTACGGGCATGCCGACCAGATCGAGGTTCAGTAACTCGCCAAGCTGGCTGCAGAACTCGAACCAAGACTGATAGAGGCCATGGTCGGAACTGGGCACGCCATAGATGGAGGTAAGCCATTCGTTGCGTCGGACGATTTCATCCACGGCCGCCGGAACGTGATGCTGCCAGATGCCGGCGCCAAGAAAGCTCAGATTGTCCTCGGTGGTGCTGTTTTTCGACAGCGTCTCGACCAAGTGTCGCCGAAGTTCATGTTCGCTCAGCGCCGGCGGCAGGTCGAGCGGGCGCGCGAGGCGATGGTCTGCTGGTATCTGGACGAACAGCTCCTCGATGTCGCGGACGCCGATGGAGTCCAGCATTTCCCGCTGGATGGCGGGCACCGAGTTGGCCATGTAGGGATGTGCGGTAGGCGGTTGCATTGATAGCTCCTTAGGTGTTTTGGAGGGAACGGGATCAGGCTACGACCCTGACGAGGGTTCTCCGGCCCGGGGCAGTCTCAACGTGGAAATGGCCCGAAAGCATTGCGTCGGTTTCGGCATCGCCGGTGTCGACCCGCAGAGGCGCGCCTGACAGAGCGATCAGCTTCTCGATGCTGGCGATTACGGTGATCCGCTCTCGTCCGGTCCGGCGAATGACTTCGGCGCTGATCTGCTGATTGCCTCGCCCGAACAGGCTGCCCTGTCCGCCGAGGACGCCGACGATGATGTGGGCCTCGTGACCCTTCATCTGCCGCAGCAGTTCACTTTCGCCGAGGTCGAGGCCAACGATCTCGCCGTCCAGCACAGCGTCGACCCCAAGCAAGGTGGACGGCAAGGCAAGGGCGTCCGAGACGCGGCGGGTGGTGGTGCCGGGCCCGAGGATGTAAAGGCGGCCCGGGCGCATCGCGGAGGCGACTTGGCGGGCGGTCGCGTCCAGCGCCGCGTCTTCGCCGGGGCCGCCCCCTGCCTTGGCGTTCTGTGCAAGGCGGCGCTCGTAAGGACTCCTAGCATAGCCGAACAGTCGGGCAGAGACGCGGTCAGTTCGGATGGCGTCTTCGTCGAGGTCCATGACCTCGGCGTCGCGCAGTCTTGTCGCAGGTTCATGGGCGAGGAACGACGCGGCGAGCAGGCCGGCGCTATTGGCGCTTGTCGCGAACACGGCCGAATGCATCTTCACGCCAGCAGGAACACCCAGCACCGGCACGCGATCGCCGACAGCGGCCAGTATGTCGCGCGCTGTGCCGTCGCCCCCCGCGAATAAGATGAGGTCGACCCCATGGTGCGCCATCGCGGCGGCCGCCGAGATCGTGTCGCTTCGGGTCGACGGAACTCCATGCGGCCGATGAATGACGCTGGGTAGAAATCCCGCATCGGAGGCGGCGTCCTCGCCCATTGCGCCGCCTGCGGCTACGACCCGCAGCGAGGGGACTATGGTCGACAGCCGCATCAGAGCCTCGACCGCCTTCTGCTGGGCGACAGGGAATGCGCCGCGACGCAGCGCCTCGCGCACGATGTCATCACCGTCTGTGCCCTTGAGACCGACCGGGCCGCCAAGCCCCGCCAGCGGGTTGACGATGAAGCCCATCACCGGGCCCTCGCCGGATCCCGCGGCCGTCCTCCCATGTTGAGCCGTCGTGTGCCTCGACCGTTGCAGGGTCCTGGTGACTGGACCGAGATCCTTCGGGACTAGGTTCCCGGGCCGGACGCGAAGAATTGCGAGTTCGGTGGTCATGTCGGTTCTCCGGAAGGGAGCGACGCGGGCGCGAGGCCCGGAGTAAGCGGCTGCGCTAGGCTGACGGTGAGCGGCGGCACGATGGTTGCCGCCTCGCCCGTGACGTCGACCACGACCTTGCCTCGCAGCCCGCGGCGCGAGCCCGTTTCTAGGACCTCGTGCCCTTCCGCCAGGCGCCCCAGGGGCAGGACGGCGCCGACTACCGGCCGCACGAGGCCGCGTTCGACGAGATTCGTCAGCGCGTCGAGCTTGCCGCGGTTCTGGCGGGTGAAGACGAAGTGGTAGGAGGCGTTACGCCCCCAGGCCTCGATGAGGTTCTGCGGCGCGAAGTTATCGACAATCGAAACGAGACGCCCCAGCGGGGCGAGCACGAACGGGCTCCTCGTCAGCGTGTCGCCGCCGACCGTGTAGAAGACGACGTTGACCCCGCGTCCGTCGGTGAGGCCGTTCACCGCATCGACGTAGTCGGTCGAGGTGTAGTCGATCACGTCGTCCGCGCCGAGCGAACGGACGAAATCATGGTTGTTGGCGCGTGCCGTGGTGATGACCCGCGCGCCGATGGCCTTAGCCACCTGGATCGCGATCGTCCCGACGCCGCCGGCACCGCCATGGATGAGGATCGTCTCGCCGACGCGCAGGCCGGCGCGGGTTACGAAGGCCTTCCAAACGGTCCCGCCCACGAGCGTCAGGCTCGCAGCCTCGACGTGCGACACGTTGCGTGGTTTGCGGCCGACGAGGAGGGCGTCGGTGACATGGACCTCGGCGTACGATCCGGCGCCGCCGAAGATCTTCGGGGTGTAGTAGACCTCGTCGCCGGGGGCGGATTCGGTGACGTCCGCACCGACGGCCTCCACGACACCAGAGACGTCGTGACCGATCACGGCCGGCAGCGGTACGTCATCAGCGTAGTCCCCGCGACGGATCTTGTAGTCGAGCGGGTTGATCGCCGTGGCATGCACACGAACGCGTACCTGCCGCGGGCCGAACGAAGGGACGGGAAGGGTCTGGATCTCGAACGCGTCAGGGCCGCCGAAGCGGGTCAGTACGGCGGCTCTCATGGTGTCGGGCATGCGGTGTTCCGTTCTTCGTATCGAGGTGCGTCGATAGGTTGAAGCCGAAATGGGCGGGAGATCCGTCTACGCTCCCTCTGGTCCTCCGAGACTCGCACCGCCGAGCATTGCAAGGCGGTCGCGATCGCGGCATAATCTCAATTTACCGAAACGCAGAAGCAATGCGGTGCGGGGGCTGCTGCGCAGTTGCCGAAATTGCGCCCGTTTCCGCCGCCAGGTGAGCCACGGCTGCTCGATCTCCAAAGTCCGCGCCTGGGCTGCACGATCGGCAACTGCGCAGCAGCTTCCGCGCCGCATGGTTTTCAGCGCTTGCTAGGCTGGTCGGGTCGAAACCGTCGAGCGCTTCGGCCGGGAAGGACCCCACCTGGAAAGGGCCGGCATAGCCCGAGGCGAAGACACCGCTCACGACAGGCGGAATGCTCCATCCTCTTGCGGAACTTGCGCAAGCTCAACCTGAGGGAATCCTGTCATGGCTCTGGTCACCACATCTGAGGGCACCGATCTCTTCTTTAGTCCGCCCTGAACAATCCGCTCAGGCGATGACCGCTCCCGTTGCGTGAATGCGATCCGGTTTGAACGCGCTGAGAATGGCGCCAATCAAGAGAGCCAAAAGGGGCCCTGAGGTGGGCGAGGATCTTGCGAATGTTGTGGCCGCGGGCGCAGAGGACGGCGAAGAGCGCGTCGCCGGTGGTGCTCTTGAGCGGACAGCGCGTCAGTCGCCCGTCGGTCTTCATATGGCCTATCTCCGGCTCAATCGCGCTGCGGCGACGCAGGAGCTTGGTCAGTGTCGGCGTCATACCCTTGCGAGTGCCGCTGATCAGCACCCGTGTCGTCTCGACGCCGTGCCCGCGATAGCCGCGGTCAACGACGGCGAGGTTGGGCCGGCGGTCCGTCAGCACCTCGATCTGCTCAATGACCTCGGCGAGGGTATGGCCGTCATAGGGATTTCCGGGCATTGCCCGCATGCCGACGATGAAGCCCTCGTCGATCGTGGCGGCGACACTACCTTGGCGCCGAACTCGTAGCGCACCCGCGCCTTGTTCTTGAAGATGCAGTCCACCTCCGGCTCGTGCAGGCTGAAGATCTTGCCTTTGTCCTTCGGCTGTTGCCGCAGCAGCCGTGAAGTCAGAACCAGTGTGTCGAGAACGCGCTCCCGTAGCGGGCCTGCGAGCTATGCGAGATTTTGGGTGATGGGGCCTGAGAAGGCGGCGTATCGTGGCGGGTGTCAAAGCCTGCCAGAACCTCCCGAAGGAGCGATACGCCTTGGAAGACGATATCACGATCACCCCGCTTCACCAGCCCGGATCTGTCATCGAT
>NZ_FWFV01000008.1 GCF_900172315.1 Palleronia marisminoris | reverse complement strand
GCCGACGCGGGATGAACGTCCGCTGGCTCCTGCGAGCGAAACGATGGGCGCAGAACCCGCCGTCCGAGGATCACGTCAAGCTGGTGCTGACCGTCATCGTGGCCTGTGTATCGCTTTACCTCGTCGACCTGATCTGGGGCTGGCCGGACTGGCTGAGCGTGGACCAGTCGGGGCGCCGCGTGCGGTGACGCCGGAGCCGGAAACTAAATTCGCGCTCCCTCAGAAATTATCTTGAAATGTGAAGCGGTCCCGGTCATATGCGCCTCAGACGCCAACGCACGCGCCTCTGGTCGCCGGACCCGATCCGCTTCATGTAGCGACGGTAACGTCTCCCGTAAAACAGGGCAACAGGCCCAGCTCTTATTGGAGATGACCATGAGTGCTTCCGCAACCGACGCCGTCGGCTTCTTTTCCGTCCCTTCGCTCGAGGCCTATGTGGCCGGGCGCGACTTCGATCGCCCCACGCTGGTGATCGATACCGGCATCGTTGCGCAAAACTACCGCGCGCTGAAGGCCGGCCTGGGTGAAGCCCACATCCACTACGCCGTGAAGGCCAACCCGCACCCCGCCATCATCTCGACGCTGATCGCCGAGGGCTCGGGTTTCGACGCCGCCTCGCGCGGCGAGATCGAGCTCTGCCTGAGCCAGGGCGCCCGCCCCGAGACCATCAGCTTCGGCAACACGATCAAGAAGCCCCGCGACATCGCCTTCGCCCACCGGGCCGGCATCATTCGCTTCGCGGCCGATGCCGAGGAAGAGCTCGAGAAGATTGCCGAGAACGCCCCCGGCGCCCGCGTCTATATCCGCGTGATCGTCGAGCCGTCGGGCGCCGACTGGCCGCTGACCCGCAAGTTCGGCTGCTCGCCCGAGCGTGTCGAGACCCTGCTGGACTACGCCACCTCGCTGGGCCTGCACCCCGAGGGGCTGTCGTTCCACGTGGGCTCGCAGACCCGCTTCGCGAAGATGTGGTCGGACACTCTGGCTCAGGTGGCCCGGATCTGGCACGCCGCGCGCGCGGCCGGACACGACCTGACGCTGCTGAACATCGGCGGCGGTTTTCCCGCCTTCTACGGCGAGGCCGTCGACGGCCCGACCGCCTATTCCGCCGACGTGATGTCTCGCGTGCGCGACCTTTTCGGCAATGTCCCGCATGTCATGGCCGAACCGGGCCGCGGCATGGTGGCGGACGCCGGGATGATCGCGGCCGAGGTCGTGCTGGTCTCGCGCAAGTCCGAGACCGACCTGCACCGCTGGGTCTACCTCGACATCGGCCGTTTCTCGGGCCTCGCCGAGACCGAGGGAGAGGCCATCCGCTACCAGATCCAGACCTGGCGCGATGGCGAAGAGACCGGACCCTGCATCCTCGCCGGCCCGTCCTGCGACAGCGTCGATGTGCTTTACGAGAAGCGCCCGGTCCAGCTTCCGCTGGGTCTGCGCTCGGGCGACCGCGTGCTGATCCGCAACTGCGGCGCCTATACCTCGACCTATTCGAGCGTAGGGTTCAACGGCTTCCCGCCGCTCGAAGTCGTAGCAATCTAGGACGTATCGAGGGGGCTCTGCCCCCTCTTTGCTGTCGGCGATCTCCCCAAACAGCGAAGTCGATCTAAACCGTCACAGCCGTCCGCGCACAAAAAAGGCCGAGGAAAACCTCGGCCTTTCGTCGTTCTGCGAGTCGAAGATCAGCGCTTCGAGAACTGGAAGCTCTTGCGGGCTTTCGCCTTGCCGTACTTCTTCCGCTCGACCACGCGGCTGTCGCGGGTCAGGAAACCGGCTGCCTTGAGGGCACCGCGCAGCGACGGATCGTAAAGCTGCAGGGCCTTGGAAACGCCGTGCTTCACAGCCCCGGCCTGGCCCGAAAGGCCCCCGCCCTTGACGGTGCACATCACGTCGAACTGGCCTTCGACATTGGCGATCTGGAACGGCTGCTTCAGAATCATCTGCAGCACCGGACGCGCGAAGTAGTCGTTCACGTCCTTGCCGTTCACGACGACCTTGCCGGTGCCGGGCTTGATCCAGACGCGGGCGACCGCGTCCTTGCGCTTGCCGGTGGCGTAGGACCGGCCAAGCTCGTCACGGACGGGCTCGCGCGGAATGTCGGACTCGACCTCGGCCGACGTGCCGGTGACGGCCTGGTTCAGCTGTTCCAGGGAATTGACTTGCTCAGCCATCAGTAGGCCTCCCGGGTGTTCTTCTTGTTCATGGACTTCACATCCAGAACTTCAGGCTGCTGGGCCTCGTGCGGATGCTCGGAGCCTGCATAGACGCGCAGATTGGTCATCACCTGGCGCGACAGCGGGCCGCTGGGCAGCATCCGCTTGACGGCCTTGGTCACGACGCGCTCAGGGTGAGCGCCGTCGAGGATCTGGCCCTGCGTGATGGACTTGATGCCGCCCGGGTGGCCGGTGTGCCAGTAATGCGGCTTCTCGCGCTTGCGGCCCGTCAACTGCACCTTGTCGGCGTTGATGACGATGACGTTGTCGCCCATGTCCATGGACGGCGTGAACGTCGGCTTGTGCTTGCCGCGCAAGCGCATGGCGATGATCGAGGCGAGGCGGCCCAGGATGACGCCTTCGGCGTCGACCAGGATCCACTTCTTCTCGATAT
This sequence comes from Palleronia marisminoris, assembly GCF_900172315.1. Taxonomy (GTDB): domain Bacteria; phylum Pseudomonadota; class Alphaproteobacteria; order Rhodobacterales; family Rhodobacteraceae; genus Palleronia; species Palleronia marisminoris. The sequence goes on along the minus strand of NZ_FWFV01000008.1, from coordinate 194,239 downwards.
CCGCCGGTTTCGCGGTGTAGGTCTTCATGATCGGTCCTGTTCGTTCGCGGGCAAGCAAGGAGCGCACACCCGGTGACATTCGGATGGGCGGTTTTTACCTATACCCTCGCCACAGTCAACGGCGACCTCTGCGTTTTAATGGCGCACAATCAATGGGTTGTAATTATGGTATCATATTACCCCACGCGAGAGGAGTTTCTGGCTGCGCTCGAAGCCTAGTTGTGCGTCCTTATTTCCGGGTGCGCGTTTCGGCAATCGTCTCCGAAAGAGGAAATTTGACCAGATTTCTCTTGCGCGAGAGAACCCGGCGTCTTAGGTCCCCCTTCACGACGGGGACGATCCCAACTTCGGGCAACGCTGAAACGCGACCTGGGGGGGCGCTAAGGACCCACCACATCAATCTGCTGGCTGTAAGGGGGACCTCCATGGACGGAGCCGACCTCTTCCAACTGGGGATCGGTCTGGAGACAGGCGCCCAAGCGGAAGACCTCGCCCGCGACGTGTTCGACGACACGCGCGACGACCACTTTATCCGGGACGACGACGGACGCGTGTTCGCAGGTCGCCACCTCATCATCGAGGTGGTGAACGGCCACGGGCTCGACGACGAGATGCGAATCCAGCAGGCGTTCCGCGACTGCGTGGAGACGTGCGGAGCGACGCTGCTGCACATCCACACCCACAAGTTCTCGCCGCAGGGCGTGTCGGGCGTGGCCGTTCTGGCCGAGTCCCACATCTCGGTCCATACGTGGCCCGAGATCGGCTATGGCGCGTTCGACGTCTTCATGTGCGGCGACGCCCGGCCCTGGCTGGCCGTCGACGTCCTGAAGCGCGCCTTCGGCACCGCGGACGTGCGCGTCAAGGAATTGCTGCGCGGCGACGGCGTCGTGTCCGAGACCATCGCGGCCTGAAAAGGGGGCATCGCACCGATGCCCCCGATCCGCTGCGACCTCCCTTCCCCAGCTCAATCAAAAGAGCCGCAAGACACGCGGCCGCGTCACGTGCGCTTCCCCGGGCGCCGTCGCGGCGGCCATCGGGCCGAGACCTTCCACATGACAGGAGACTCCACATGACCAACCTCACCGGCTGGAGCGTCGAGACCCTGCATGACGGCTTTGCGCAAGCCCACCGGATGGACCGCGTGCTCTACGACAGCAAGACCGAGCATCAGCGGATCATCGTCTTCGAGAGCGCGCAGTTCGGCCGGGTGATGACGCTGGACGGCGTGGTGCAGGTCACCGAGCGAGACAATTTCATCTATCACGAGATGCTGACCCACGTGCCGCTCTTCGCACATGGGGCGGCCAAGCGCGTCCTCGTCATCGGCGGCGGCGACGGCGGCATGGCGCGCGAGGCCCTGCGCCATCCGGTGGAGCAGGTCACGATGGTCGAGATCGACGCCGGCGTCGTCGAGTTCTGCAAGGAGTACCTGCCCTCGATCTCGAACGGGGCGTTCGACGACCCGCGGCTCGACCTGCAGATCGCCGATGGCGCGGACTTCATGCGGGAAACGGACGGCGGCTACGACGTGATCATCGTGGATTCCACCGATCCCGTAGGGCCGGGAGAGGTCCTGTTCACCGACCACTTTTACGGCCACGCCAAGCGCGCCCTGACCCCCGGCGGCATCCTGGTTACGCAAAACGGTGTTCCGTTCATGCAGGGTTCAGAGCTGACCGGCACGCTGCGCGCCTTCGGCAGCCTGTTCCGGGACGCCCATGCCTACCTCGCGCCCGTGCCGACCTACCAGGGCGGCTTCATGGCGTTCGGCTGGGGCACCGACAGCGCGGCGCGGGACGTGGATGTCGCGACCCTGGCCGACCGGGTGAACGCGACCGGGCAGAGCTTCGACTACTACACTCCCGAGATCCACAAGGCCGCGTTCGCGCTGCCGGGCTACGTCAAACGGCTTCTGCCCTGACAGGCCGCGCGGCCGCCTAGCCCTCGTCGATCTCGACGATCACCAATTCCCGCTCGGCCGCGCCATGCGCGTGGGACAGTGCCTCCTGGTACGCCTCCGACCGGTAGCATGCCTCCGCCTCCTCGAGGCTGGGGAAGCGCGCGACGACGTTGCGCGGCCGCTCCGGCCCTTCGAGCGTGACGTAGCGGCCACCGCGCGCGATGAACGTTCCGCCATGGGCCTTGATGGCCGGTCCGGCAAGTTCGGCGTAACGGCCGTAGGCATCCTCGTCCGTGACGCGGACATGGGCGATCCAGAGTGCGGGCATCAGTTCGTCTCCTTCAACACGTCTTCGGCTGCGGCGATCGCCGCCTCGGCATTTTCCACCGATTTGGCCCCGCCCTGCGCCATGTCGGGCCGACCGCCGCCACCTTTGCCGCCAAGCGCGGTGACAGCTGCCTTTACCAGTTCCACGGCCGAGAGCCGCCCGGTCAGATCGTCGGTCACGCCCGCCGCGACGGCTACCTTGTCCCCGGCATCCGCGATCAGCAACACGGCACCCGAACCCAGCTGCCCCTTCCTAGCGTCGATCAGAGCAGGCAGATCCTTGCCCGGCACGCCTTCGACCACCTGCGCCAGGAACGGGACGCCGTTGACATCGCGCGGCTCTGCGCCGCCTGCGCTGCCGCCCCCCATGGCGAGGTCGCGGCGAAGCTGCGCAACCTCGTCCTCAAGCCGCCTGCGTTCGGTCGCCAGCTGCCGGACCCGCTCGGTCAGGTCGGAGGGTGCCGCCTTCAGCACCGCTGCCGCCTCGGCCAGGTGCCGGCCCTGCCGTGCCAGGTGATCGAGCGCCGCGGCGCCCGTGAGCGCCTCGACCCGACGCACCCCGGACGAGGATGCGCTGTCCCCGGTGATGACGCAGAGCCCGATCTCGCCCGTGCGCGACACATGGGTGCCGCCGCAGAGTTCGATCGACCACGTGTTCTGGTCCGGTCCCTTGCCGGTCGGCTCGACGCCCATCGACACCACCCGCACTTCGTCGCCATACTTTTCGCCAAAGAGCGCCTGCGCCCCGAGTTCGCGCGCCGTGTCGGGGCCCATGATCCGGGTTGAAATCCCGGCATTCTGGCGAATGAAGTGATTGATGCGGTCCTGAACCGTCGCGACCTCGTCCGCGGTCAGCGCCTTCTGGTGCGAGAAGTCGAAACGCAGCCGCTCGGCATCGTTCAGCGAGCCGCGCTGCGCCACATGCGTCCCCAGAACCTCGCGCAGAGCTTCGTTCAGAAGGTGCGTGGCCGAGTGGTTTGCCCGGATCTTCTGGCGTCGATCGGCGTCCACGGTCAGCTTCGCCGGAGCGCCCTCCCGCAGGGTGCCACGTCTTACAGTCCCGAAGTGAATGAAGACGCCGGCCACCTTCTTCGTGTCGGTGACCTCGACCTCCGCGTCCTGCGTCTCGATCCAGCCCGTGTCGCCGACCTGGCCACCCGCCTCGGCATAGAACGGCGTCTGGTTCGCGACGACCTGAACCTCTGCCCCGGTCTCCGCCTCGGCCACGCGATCGGTGCTGACCACGACGGCCAGCACCTCTCCCTCGGCCGACAGGTCGTCGTAGCCCAGAAACTCGGTCAGGCCGTGCGCATCGGCGACGTCGAACCAGATCGCGGCGTCGGCCTGCTCGCCGGAGCCGACCCATGACGCGCGCGCCTTGGCCTTCTGCTCGGCCATGGCGCTGTCGAACGTCTCTGTGTTCACGCCCCGGCCCTTCTCGCGAAGGGCGTCCTGCGTCAGGTCGAGGGGGAAGCCGAACGTATCATACAGCTTGAACGCGGTCTCGCCCGGCAGATCCTGCCCCTCGGAAAGTTTCGCGACCTCTTCGTCGAGCAGCTTCAAGCCACGTTCGAGGGTACGGCGGAAGCGTGTCTCCTCGTTCAGAAGCGTATCCTCGATCACGCTCTGCGCCTGTCCGAGTTCCGGATAGGCTTGGCCCATCTCCTGCACGAGAGCGGGGACCAGCCGATGCATCACCGGGTCCGCGGCGCCCAGCAGATGCGCATGGCGCATGGCGCGCCGCATGATCCGGCGCAGGACGTAGCCGCGCCCTTCGTTGCCGGGCAGCACGCCGTCCGCGATCAGGAACGAGGTCGAGCGCAGGTGATCCGCGATCACCCGGTGATGCACATTGCCGTCGCCGTCAGGATCCGTCCCGGTCACCTGGGCCGAGGCTTCGATCAGGGCGCGGAAGAGGTCGGTGTCGTAATTGTCGTGCTTGCCTTGCAGCAGTGCGCCGATCCGCTCCAGCCCCATACCGGTGTCGATCGATTGCGCATCGAGGTCGCGGCGCGTGCCATCCGAGAACTGCTCGTATTGCATGAACACGAGGTTCCAGATCTCGATGAATCGGTCGCCATCCTCTTCCGGGCTGCCCGGGGGTCCGCCCCAGATTTCGGGGCCGTGGTCGTAGAAGATCTCGGTGCAGGGGCCACAGGGGCCGGTGGGACCCGCGGACCAGAAATTGTCATCGGTGGCAATTCGGATGATGCGGTCGTCGGGTAAGTCGGCGACCTTTTTCCAAATCTCGACGGCCTCTTCGTCGGTGTGGAAGACCGTCACCAGCAGGCGGTCAGGATCGATGCCGAATTCCTTGGTGAGCAGACCCCAGGCGAGCGTGATCGCCTCTTCCTTGAAGTAGTCGCCGAACGAGAAATTCCCCAACATCTCGAAGAACGTGTGGTGCCGCGCCGTGTAGCCGACATTGTCGAGATCGTTGTGCTTGCCCCCTGCGCGAACACATTTCTGCGCGGTGGTCGCACGGGAATAGTCCCGGGTTTCGACACCGGTGAACAGGTTCTTGAACTGAACCATCCCCGCTGCAGTGAACATCAGCGTAGGGTCGTTGCGCGGGATCAGGGGCGAGGATGGCACGATCGCGTGGCCGTGTCCCTCGAAGTAGCGCAGGAAGGTAGAGCGGATTTCGTTCAGACTTGGCATGGCGCGGCTTTCGGAATGTGTCCGGGGCGATGTACCCGGCCAGCCGCGTGGGGACAAGGAACGAGATCGTTCTGCATGATCTCGGGAGATCGCGATAGACGATCCCCCGAAATCACGCACCGTCAGTCGTCGGTCAGAGCGTCGTCATCCTCGGTCATGCCATCGAATTCGAGGCCGTGACTCGCCCGTATCTTGTCCTCGATCGCGAGCGCGATGGAGGTGTTCTCCTTCAGGAAGTTCTTGGCGTTCTCACGCCCCTGCCCGATCCGTTCGTCGCCATAGCTGAACCAGGCGCCGGACTTGTCCACCACACCGGCCTTCACGCCGAGGTCCAGAAGTTCGCCGGTCTTCGAGATCCCCTCGCCATACATGATGTCGAACTCGACCTGCTTGAACGGCGGGCTGACCTTGTTCTTCACGACCTTCACACGGGTCTGGTTGCCGACGACCTCGTCGCGGTCCTTGATCGACCCGATGCGGCGAATGTCGAGGCGCACCGACGAATAGAACTTCAGCGCGTTGCCGCCCGTGGTGGTTTCGGGCGAGCCGAACATCACTCCGATCTTCATGCGAATCTGGTTGATGAAGATGACCGTGCAGCCCGAGCGGTGGATCGATCCGGTAAGCTTGCGCATCGCTTGCGACATCAACCGGGCATGAACGCCGACCGAACTGTCGCCCATGTCGCCTTCGAGTTCGGACTTGGGGGTGAGCGCCGCGACCGAGTCGACCACGACCATGCTGACCGCACCCGACCGGACAAGGGTGTCCGTGATCTCGAGCGCCTGCTCGCCCGTGTCGGGCTGAGAGATCAGCAGTTCTTCGATGTTGACGCCGAGCTTCTTGGCGTAATTCGGGTCGAGCGCGTGTTCGGCATCGACGAAGGCGCAGACGCCGCCTTTCTTCTGTTCTTCCGCAACGCAATGCAGCGTCAACGTGGTCTTGCCCGAACTCTCGGGACCATAGATCTCGACGATCCGCCCCTTCGGAATACCGCCGATCCCCAGCGCGATGTCGAGGCCGAGTGAGCCAGTGGAGGTCGACTCGATGTCGGGGATCGGGTTTTCGCCCCCGAGCTTCATGATCGAGCCCTTGCCGAACTGCCGCTCGATCTGCGCGAGCGCCGAGTCGAGCGCCTTCTGCTTGTCTGCGTTCTTCTTGTCAGCCATGTCGAGAATATTCGCCGTGCCCATTGTTCGAGCTCCTTGTCGCATGTCCGCCAGGGGGCGGCAACGTCCGCTTTGTTCCCTGCCTGTTCCGCGCAACATGCGACCAAAGCGAGAACGTTTCAAGTCCTTCCTCCAGTCTGCGCCAGCTTGGTTGCATTCGCGTTAACCAGGGCACGGAGTTTGGCATCGTTGATGGAATATTTGTGCGGGCGGGTTTTCCGAGGGGCCTTCGGTCACTTCGACACCGCCCGCCGGGTCGCGCAGATTACCCGTCAGCGGAAGGTTCATTTTCCATCTCAAACTGCCGGGCTACGATCGTCGTCAAATCCGACAGCGAGAACGGCTTCTGGATGAAGGCTGAGCGCGCAATCAATGCCTGCGTGCCGGAGAAGCTCTCCTCGGCGTAGCCGGACATGAAGACCACAGGGACGTCAGGGCGTCTTTCCCGCGCGTGCCGAACCCATGTAGGGCCATCCATTCCCGGCATGATGACGTCGCTGACGAAGAGGTCGATGGAGACGGAGTCGTCGGATACGATCTCGAGAGCGCTCTCGCCATCCTCTGCCTCGATCACCTCGTATCCGCGCAAGCGTAGTGCGCGCGTGGCGAATGCGCGTACGGGCGCTTCGTCCTCGACCAGCAGGATGACCGCTCCATCGGCATCCTTCGCCGCTTGCTCGGGGCGCGGCGCCTCCGGTACGGGCAGCAAGGGAACCGCGTCGGCGGGGAAAAGCAGCGTGAACGTCGTGCCTTGGCCCTCCCGGCTGTCCACGAAGATGTAGCCGCCGATCTGCTTTACGATGCCATATGCGGTGGACAGGCCGAGGCCGGTCCCCTCGCCCGTCTTCTTGGTCGTGAAGAACGGCTCGAAAATCTTCTTTCGGACGTCGGGCGGGATTCCGGTTCCCTCATCCACGACGCTGACCTCGACATAATCCCCGATCGGGACGGTTGCGCGATCGCGGGTCAAAGGCCTTTCAAGATGTACGGACCGTGTCGAGATATCGATTCGCCCGCCGTTCGGCATCGCATCGCGGGCATTCACCACGAGATTCATGATGACTTGCTCGAGTTGCCTTCGATCGGCGCGGACCAACGGCAGATCAGGCGCATGGTTCAGCGCGAGCGTCACGCGCGCGCCGACCAAACGGTCAAGCAGATGCGTCAGGTCAGAGAGCAGATCGCGCAGCGCCACGCTTTCGAGCTTCAGGTTCTGCTTCCGAGAGAAGGCCAGCAGCTGCCCGACGAGGCTGGCCGCACGGTTGGCGTTCTGGTTGATCTGCTCGAGATCGGCAAAATCCGGGTCACTCGCGTCGCGGCGCAAGAGAAGAAGGTCGCAATGGCCGCGAATCGCGGTCAGCAGGTTGTTGAAATCATGTGCGACGCCGCCCGCCAGCTGCCCGATGGCCTGCATCTTCTGCGACTGCACCATCTGCGCCTCGAGGGTCTTCAGATGAGTCGCGTCATGCATGACCGCCATCAGCCGGTTGCTGCCGGATCCGGGCGCTCGGTCGAGAACGATCTGAATGAACATGTCCTCGGTCCGGCGCGATGCCCGAACGACCTCCGGTCGTGCGAGACCGAGCCCGGCGAAGGCATCGAACACCCATTTCGGCACGGAACGGCCGAGGCCGTCCACGATCTCGTGGAGCCCGACGCGCTCGCCCTCGCCGATCTTCAGCACGCCGCGCGCGCGCAGGTTCGCCGACACGATCATTCCATCTCGGTCGATCTCGATCAGCGGGAGGGGGAGCGCTTCGAAATCGACGGGAGACGCTTCGGTCTCGGCGGCGGGCGCGTCGTCCAGCCGCCAAAGTAGATCGCCTCCGACAACTTGCTGAACCGTCAGCCGGCGCGGCGGAGTGCGTGCCAGGCGGCGCTCGGCACTGCCTTCGGCCAGGGCGCGTGCGCGCAGATCGGCAACGACTTCCGATGGATCCGCAAGGTCCGAGGCAAGCAAGCGGTCCAGGTCGCCCGCGTCGTTCGACCACACGAGACGGCCGGCGGAATCAGTCACGTAAGCTGGCCGCCGGTCGTTGCCGAACAGATCCCGCAACACCTCGGCCCGGCGTCGGCGACGCATCGAAGCGGGCCCGCCGATCACCAGCACGCACAGGGCCACGGCGGCGAGCGTGGCGGCGGCGGCGGCCAATGGCACGGCGTAGTTCGTTGCCGGCACCACCCAGGCAGACAGGGCCATCGCGAATGCCAGGACAAGCAACCACGCCGCCCGATACCCGAGGCGAGCGGCTTCGTCCGCGAGCGGCAGCCTGATATCGGACACGTACCCGGCGCCCCCTTGATAACTTCACCAATCAGGATCGGACGAAACCGTTAACGACTGGTTAACGCCCGCCCGGTTCGTGGCGCAGAAGCGCACAGTAAAAGCCGTCTCCGCCATCCAGCGGCGTGAATTGCCGGTCGACAAGACGTTCGACAGGCGCATGTTGCGCAAGTGCCTCGACCCGCTGGCTGTTCTCGTCGTCCAGCATCGAGCACGTGACATATGCCAAGACGCCGCCGGGCGCGACATGGCGCAGGGCCTGTTCCAGTATCCGGCCCTGCAGCGCCGTCAATTCGGCAATCCGGTCCCTGGTAAAGCGGATCTTTCCTTCGGGACTACGGCGCCATGCCCCACTGCCGGAACACGGCGCATCGACCAGCACCAGGTCGTATCGCGCGTCGTCCCGAAGCCCGGCCGGCGGCACGACCGTTATCTCGGCGCCAGCACGAACGGCGCGAGGCGGCAGGTCGACCAGGCGACGTGGGTCGGCATCGTGGGCATGGATCTTGGCGCCCGTCCGCGCCGCAAGGGCGAGCGCCTTGCCGCCGCCCCCGGCGCAGTAGTCCAATATCCGCGTCACCCCGTCGAGCGGGAGCATGTCCACCACCGCCTGGCTTGCCGCGTCCTGCAACTCGACGAGCCCGTCGCGATAGGCAGCAGACGTCTGAACCCGGCGAGCGTTCTCGATGACCTCGAGCGCGGATGGCGACAGCGGACTTGGGCGCGTCGCGATCCCGTCTTGGACGAGAACCGTGCGCGCCGTCTCGACATCGGCCCGCGCGGAATTGACCCTCAGGAAGACCGGCGCGCGGTCCTGCAGAGTGCGCATCACCGGCTCGAACGACGGCCCGAGCGAAGCCTCCAGCCGCGGCGCGAGCCACGCAGGGCAATCGAGGTCGGCCAGCCGGTCCGGCGCCGGGCGCTCCGCACCCTCGTCGGCACCGAGTGGCGCCGGCCCATATCCGGCTCCGGTGAACAGGGTGTGGGGCGCGATCCCCGTGGCCCGAAGATAGCCGATCATCCGCGACCGCCCGTCCTCCCCACCGCCGAGCGCTGCCGAAGACCACCAGCGCCGCAATACACCGAAGACGAGGTCGCGGATGGCGGCCCGGTCCTTCGAGCCTGCATGTCGGGCACCCCGTGCCCAAGCCGTCAGGACACGTTCGGCCGCCTCCCCGGCCACCACGCGATCGAGGCACTCGATCGCCGTCTGAACCCTGGCTGCCGGAGTCACTTAAGGCGACGCCTTCGCTTCATCCCGCAAGCCAATCATCCCAAACGGTAATTCGGAGATTCGCGTACGATTTGCACGTCGTGCACATGGCTCTCCTTCAGCCCCGCCCCGGTGATCCGGACGAAGCTGCAGTTCCGCCGCATCTCCTCGATCGTCGCGCAGCCGGTGTAGCCCATAGCGGCCCGCAGCCCGCCCACAAGCTGGTGCACGACTGCGCTCGCGGCGCCCTTGTAGGGCACCTGCCCCTCGATCCCCTCGGGCACCAGCTTGTCGCTGGCCGCGTCCTTCTGGAAATACCGGTCGGCCGAGCCGCGCGCCATCGCGCCAAGCGAGCCCATCCCGCGATACGCCTTGAACGACCGCCCCTGGTACAGGATCACCTCGCCCGGGCTCTCGTCCGTGCCGGCGAGCATCGAACCGACCATGGCGCAGGACGCCCCTGCCGCAATCGCCTTTGCGAAGTCGCCCGAGAACTTGATCCCGCCATCGGCTATGACCGGAACGTCCCCGGCCGCGGAGGCGGCGTCCATGATCGCCGTCAGCTGCGGCACGCCGACACCGGCAACCATCCGCGTCGTGCAGATCGAGCCCGGCCCGATCCCCACCTTCACCGCGTCCGCCCCCGCATCGATCAGGGCGCGTGCGCCCTCGGCCGTGGCAACGTTGCCGGCAATGATCTGCACCTCGTTCGAGATGCGCTTGGCCCGGCGCACCGCCTCGGCCACGCCCTCGGAATGGCCATGAGCGGTGTCGATCACGATGATGTCGCATCCCGCATCGGCCAGCGCCTCGCTCCGCTCGAAACCCGCATCGCCCACCGTGGTGGCGGCGGCGACCCGAAGGCGGCCCAGCCGATCCTTGCAGGCTGCGGGGTTCAGGATGGCCTGCTCGGTGTCCTTCAGCGTCAGAAGGCCGGTCAGCTTTCCCTGCCTGTCCGTCACGAGAAGCTTCTCGATCCGGCGCGCCTTCATCAGCTTCTTCGCCTCTTCGAGCTCGGCCGGTTCTTGCAGGATGGCGAGGTTGTCCTTCGTCATCATCGCCGACACGGGCGTCGCATCGTCCGTAGCGAAGCGCATGTCGCGGTTCGTGACGATGCCGACCACGCGATTCTCGGCGTCGACCACCGGGAAGCCCGTGACGCGGAACCGCTCTTGCAACGTCTTCGCATCAGCCAGCGTCTGATCGGCCCGCAGGGTGATCGGCTTGTAGACGACCCCGCTTTCGAACCGTTTTACGCGGCGGACCTCGTCGGATTGTTCCTGCACCGTTAGGTTGCGGTGGATCACGCCAATCCCGCCGGACTGAGCGATGGCGATGGCCATGCGCGCCTCGGTCACGGTATCCATCGCCGAACTCAGGATCGGGATGTTGAGGGAGATCTCGCGGGTCGCGCGGGTGCGCGTATCGGCGGTCGACGGCAGCACGCTCGACGCGGCGGGCTGCAGGAGGACGTCATCGAAAGTGAGGGCCTCGCGAATCTCCATGGGGGTCTCCTTGGGAGGCTTCGGTTGGCACGTCCCTATTTCACGGCTTCAGGCGGATGAAAACCCCGGATTGACGCGCCGCCTCGCCGCCTGGCAGGGCTTTCCATCCCCGACAGACGAGGTATTGTTCAGGGTACAGCAAAAGGCAGGATCCACATGTCGTATCGCACCATCGAATACGGAAACCTGATGCATGACGCCATGCGCGGCCTGATCCGGAAGGTCCTGCTGGACGTCGAGGAGCATGGCCTGCCCGGCGAGCACCATTTCTTCATCACCTTCGACACGCTGCACCCTGATGTCGAGATCGCAGACTGGCTCAGCGATCGCTATCCCGGCGAGATGACCGTGGTCATGCAGCACTGGTACGATGGGCTCGAAGTCGGGGAGGAGGGCTTTTCGATCACGCTCAATTTCGGCGACAGCCCCGAGCCCCTCTACATCCCGTACGAGTCAATCCGCACCTTCGTGGATCCTTCGGTCGAGTTCGGCCTGCGCTTCGAGACGCCGGAAGACGCCGACGAGCCGGACGCCGACATGGTCGAGATCGACGACGACGAGCCCGGTCCGAGCGATACCCCCAAGGAAGCCGAGATCGTCAGCCTGGACAAGTTCCGCAAATAACCGGGGCCGCGAGCGTTCACGTCATTGCCTGAGGCGCACCCGCATGGTTCAAGCCGCTGCGACAAGGACGCGAAGAGGCAGATGATGACCGACACCCGCACCGAGACCGACAGCTTCGGCCCGCTCGAAGTTCCCGCCGACAAGTACTGGGGCGCGCAGACGCAGCGCTCGATCCAGAACTTCCCCATCGGCTGGGAGAAGCAGCCCATTGCCATCGTCCGCGCGCTTGGCGTCATCAAGAAGGCCTGCGCCCAGGCGAACAAGGCGAACGGCAAGCTCGACGCCCGCATCGCCGACGCCATTGTCGAAGCCGCGGGCGAAGTGATCGACGGCAAGCTCGACGACAACTTCCCGCTGGTTGTGTGGCAGACCGGGTCCGGCACCCAGTCGAACATGAACGCCAACGAGGTCATCGCGAACCGCGCGATCGAGATGCTGGGCGGCACGATCGGCTCGAAGGACCCGGTGCATCCGAACGATCATTGCAACATGGGGCAGTCGTCGAACGACACGTTCCCCACGGCCATGCACATTGCCACCGCGATGACCGTGCGCGACGTGCTGCTGCCGGGGCTCGACAAGCTCGCCTCGGCGCTCGAAGCCAAGTCCGAGGCCTTCGCCGACATCATCAAGATCGGCCGCACGCACACGATGGACGCCACGCCCCTGACGCTGGGGCAAGAATTCGGCGGTTACGCGCATCAGGTCCGCATGGGGATCGAGCGGGTGAAGGGCGCCCTGCCCCGCATCAACGAGCTTGCCCAGGGCGGCACGGCCGTCGGCACCGGGCTGAACACCTCCGCCGGCTGGGGCGAGCAGGTCGCGGCGAACATGGCCGAGATCACCGGCCTGCCCTTCGTGACCGCCCCGAACAAGTTCGAGGCGCTGGCCGCTCACGACGCGATGGTCGAGATGTCGGGCGCGCTGAAGGTCGTCGCGGTGTCCTGCTACAAGATCGCCAACGACGTCCGCCTTCTGGGCTCCGGCCCCCGCTGCGGCTTGGGCGAGTTGATGCTGCCCGAGAACGAGCCCGGCTCGTCCATCATGCCGGGCAAGGTGAACCCCACGCAGGTCGAGGCGATGACGCAGGTCTGCGCCCACGTGATGGGCAACGACGCCGCCGTTGGCTTCGCCGGGTCGCAGGGCCAGTTCGAGTTGAACGTCTTCAAGCCGATGATCGCCTACAACGTCCTGCAATCCATGCAGCTTCTGGGCGACGCAGCCGTGGCCTTCACCGACAATTGCATCGCGGGCATCGAGGCCAACGAGGCGCGGATCGAGAAGCTGATGCGCGAGTCGCTGATGCTGGTGACCGCGCTGGCCCCGACCATCGGCTACGACAACGCGACGACGGTGGCCAAGACCGCCCACAAGAACGGCACGACGTTGAAGGAAGAGGCCGTGAACCTCGGTTTCGTCACCGAAGCCGAGTTCGACGAGGCCGTCCGTCCCGAAAAGATGATCGGACCCAAGTGAGCGATCCCGTCAACCTCAACCGGGCGCGCAAGGATCGCGCCCGGGCCGAGAAACGGCGCGAGGCGGACACGAACGCCGTCAAGTTCGGTCGAACCAAGGCCGAACGAGAGGCCGAAACCGCCCGCGCCGAGCGCGAGGCGGCCAAGCTCGAAGGGCACAAGCGCGAGGAATGAGCGGCCGTCCCCAGAAGCACTCCCTGACATTGCGCGGCCATCGGACGTCGGTCTCGCTCGAGGATGCCTTCTGGCACGAGTTCCGCCGCATCGCCCGTGACCAGGACCGCGCGGTAAACGACCTGGCCGCCGAAATCGACGAGGGGCGCGGGACCGAGATTGGCCTCGCCTCGGCGATCAGGGTCTTCGTCCTGGACCGAGTGCGCGAACGGTCGGAGCAGCCCTAGCTTGCGACGAAGGACTGACCCGACTCAGAACGTTTCCGGGTCATCCCGCTTCTCCAGCGTCAGCCAGATCCCGTCCCGCGCCCTGACCGTCAGATGGGCGACCAGCACGGGCACCCGGCCCTCCACCGGCTCCACCCGAAAGCGGGCAAGAATCGCCGCGAGCAGCACCACCCCTTCAGTCATGGCGAACCCCGCGCCCGTGCAAACCCGCGGACCGGCCGAAAACGGGATGAACGCCTCGCGCGCGCAACGCCGCCCGTTCTCGGTGCTCCAACGGGCCGGGTCGAAGGCGTCGGGATCGTCCCAAAGCCGATTTTGCCGATGCAGGTGCCACGGGCTCAGCACCACCAGATCCCCCTTCCGCGCGGCGCGATCGCGCAGGGCCTCGTCCTGCATCGTCTCGCGCACCATCATCGGCACGGGCGGGTAGAGGCGCAGCGCTTCGCGGAACACGTCCCGCGTGATCCGGAGCCGCGAGAGCCCGGCGAACTCCGGCGCGGCCATGAACGCGCGCGCCTCTTCGGCCATACGGCGCTGCCAGTCGGGATGCGTCGCCAGAAGATAGAGAGTCCACCCAAGAGCCGAGGCCGAGGTCTCGTGTCCCGCGAGGAAGAAGATCGCCACCTGATCCACCATCTCGTCTCGGTCGAACCGATCCCCCGTCTCGGGATCGACCGCCGTGAGGATCTTCGTGGCCAGATCGTCCGGCGCGGTCCCTTCGGAAATCTCGCGCTGCCGCTCGGCCACGAGCCCCCCGATCAGAGCGCGGATGCGCCGAGCGGCCCGCCGCGCCGCGGGCCGGTGAAAGCGCGGCATCCACTGCGGCAACGGTATGAACGCTCCGAGGTTCAGGATCGGCTGCGTGCGCTGGTAGGCGCGGAACTCGTCGAAAACAGCCCGTGCCGTCGCATGTTCGATCGGGATCGAGAAAAGCGTCCGGAAGATCACGTCGGCGGCGACGTGGCTCGCCTCGGACTCGATCTCGACCCGGCCCTCGGGCAGCCGCTCGACCATGGCCCGCGCGGCGCCGAGCATCGCCGGGAAGGTGTCGCGCAGGCGGCCCCCCCCGAATGCGGGATCGATCAGGCGTCGCTGACGGCGCCAGACCTCGCCGTTCGTCAGGAAGACCGACCGCCCGAGAAGGGGCCGAAGCCCCTCTCCCACCCGGCCTGACTTTGGAAAATCCATCGGCCGTTCGCGCAGCACGCGCGCCACCAGCGCGGGATCGTTGATCATGAAGGACCGGAAGAAGGGCGTGCGGAACTCGGCCATCCACGCGCGGTAGAGCCGCTCGGGTTGGGCTGACAGGATATCGGCGCGGAACAGGCGCAGGTAGCGCCAGAGCGAGACCTTCTCCGCCCGCGCCCGCGGCTTCGGCGGCGTCATGCGGCGGTCGAGATGTAACGCGAGGCCGGCCGCTCGATCCGCGACCGCGATGGTGCGCGGGTGCCGAAGCGCCCGGCCAGGGTGAGCGGACCAGCCGTGACCGCGAAGTAGTCATAGGCGTCGCGTCGCGCCGGCAGGTTGTCGAAGGCACAGAGATATTGGAAATGCAGGCGAAAATGGTGCCGCCGGAGTTTCGACCAGGTCTCGGGCCGCAACGTATGGGTGAATGCGGCCGACAGGATCAGCGGGCCCGTCCGTGGACTGTCGGCCACCCCCGCCACTGCAACCGGGTCGCATAGCGCGAAGGTGCACCCATCCCCGGGTGCGGAAACGTCGACCCAAGCGAGCGCACGTGTCGAGCCGAGCAGGCGCAGATCCGCGCGCAGCCGGTGCGCGTCCGGCAGGAACGACACCATCGGCACCACCTGCCCCAGCGACAGGAATGACAGTCGGGGGCCATTCGCCGGCACCTTCCCCGCCCGGACCACTTCAGCCAGCACCGAGATCGCGACATGCGCGCCCGAGGAATGACCGACGACCAGCACCTCGTCGACATCATCAGCCAGAGCGTCCGAGAGGATACGCGCGAACTCGGCAATCCTCGCCTCGAGCGCGGGTGGATTGGCCCCCTTGAAACGGGCCGAGAAAGCGTAGTTGTGCATCAGGTAATAGGCGAAGAACCGGCCGTCCATCTTGCGAAACCACCGCAGCACGGCGACGAGGCCCAAGCCCCCGACGGCCGAAGCCATGACGGTCGGCACGAAAACCCCCGCGATCCCCACCAGCGCACCCGCGGCTGCAAGCGCGGCTGCCAGTTGCGCCAGAAGCATCGCCATCGGGTAGAGCGCGGCGATCACCGGCCCCTTGCGCAAACCCATCAGCCGCGAGAAGGCGCCGGTCGAAAGATAGATCCAGGCCGTGCGGCACATCTGCCAGTAGGTTGCACCGACCCCGGCTTCCATGCTGTCGCGCACGATGTCGGACCAGACGAGCACCTCGCACGCCGTTTCGACGACCTCTCCCTCGATCCGCGTCTCGACGCTCCAGCCGGACGGCGTCCCGTTGCTCAGCGCGATCTCGTACCCGCGCAACGCCGCCTGCGCCGCGCCTTCGCGGCGATAGAGCTCGCGGTAGCGGCGCGGGGGCATGGGGTCATAGCCCGGTATGTAGAAGACGCGCCGCCGGCGCACCTGCGCTTGTGCCATGCCACCTCGCAAGATCGGACCCGTTCTGCCTACATGAACAATCCGGCGAGATTATGCCTCAGCCAAGGCGCGCGAGCGCCGGGAACGTCTCGAGCAGCCAATAGGACACCGCCGAGAACGCGCCGGTGACGAGCGCCAGCCCCACCAGGATCAATAGCGCGCCCATGATCTTTTCGATCAACCCCATATGCCGCTTGAGCCGGTTCATCAGGCCCGTCGCGCGCTGCAGGAACATCGCGGCCAGCAGGAACGGGATGCCAAGTCCCGCGGCATACATCGCCAGCAACGTCGTGCCTCGCGCTACGTTTGCCTCGGAGGCCGCCATCGACAGGATCGCGCCGAGCTGCGGGCCGATGCAGGGCGTCCAGCCGAAGGCGAACGCCAAGCCCAGGACGTAGGCGCCGAGCGCTGATCCCCCCCTGTCGCCCGCGTCCAGCCGCGCCTCGCGGTCCAGCACAGATATGCGGAATACGCCCAGAAAATGCAGGCCGAACACGATGACCACGAGTCCCGAGATCCGGGCGAACAGCGTCTGGTACTCGAGGAAGAACGCCCCGAAGGCCGATGCGGTGAACCCGAGCAGCAGGAAGACGGTCGACAGACCCATCACGAAGAACAGCGCCGGCAGCACGGCCCGGCCCGTCCGCGCGGATGGATCATTGAGAGTGATCCCGCCCATATAGGCGAGATATGGCGGCACGATCGGCAGAACGCAGGGTGACAGGAACGACAGAAGCCCCGCGAACAGAGCGATGAGCATGGCTGGCACCAGGGCCGCGTCGATGATGTCGAAGCCGATCATGGCCAAGCTCTAGCCTGCCCGCGCGCGGGCGTCACGGGGGCAAACCTCACATCGCCGTGGCGGCGCGGCAAAAGGGTCGGGACAACCCCGCGCGCAGATGGGATAGAGGCGGCATGGAACATGATGACGAACTCGACGCGCTCGGCCTCTTGTGCCCCTTGCCCGTGCTGAAGGCGCGCAAGCGACTTCAAGCGATGCCCTCCGGAGCCGTGCTGCGTGTGCTGGCCGACGATCCGGCCGCCGTGGTGGATATCCCGCATTTCTGCGCGGAAGCCGGCCATACCTTGGTGGCCCAGTCGGACGAGGGCGCCGCGCAAACCTACCTGATCCGCAAGAACTGACGGACGGGCCGCGTCCGAAAGAAAAAGGGCCGCGAACGATGTCGCAGCCCCTTGGCTTTACTTGCGCAGCGACCACCAGCCGCGGCGCTTGGGCTTCCCGTCGTCCTCACCGTCTCCATCGGCCATCTCGGGCTCCCGCTCGGGCGCGGGGGGCGCGACGGGGGTGTCCTCGGTGATCGACTGGGCGACCTCCTCGTTCACCGGAGAGGAGATGTCGGTCACTTCCTGATCGGCCTCCTGCGGCTCCTGATCGGCCTCGGGCGCCGCTTCGGCCGGCAACGGAGCCTCGGCCACCGGTTCAGCCGGCTCGGGCGCTGCGGGTTCGGGCTGCTGCGTCGTCGGCTCGTCCGCATGTGCTGCGCCGGCTTCATCGCCGCCTTGCGGGTTTGCCGGGGCGACGGCGGTGGCCTCGACGATCTCTTCCGAGACGGCCGCGCTTACGGGGCTGTCGACCTTCGGCGTTTCATCCGCATCGGTCTTCTTGCGCGACCGCGAGCGGGTCCGGCGGCGCTTGGGCTTCTCGTCCGTGTCCTCGGGCGCATCCGCGGCCTGGTCGGAAGAGCTGTCGTCCTGATCGTCATCGTCCGACTCGTCTTCGTCGCCATTGCCGTTTTCGCCGTTCCCGTTCTCGCCATTGGCCTTGCCACCCCGGCGACGCCGACGACGCCGACGCTTCTTCTTGGGCTGGTCATCATCCGATGCCTCGGGCGCTTTCGCTGGCTCCGGCGCTTCAGGCTCATCGGCCGCTTCCGGCGCGGGCGGCGCTTCGGAGGCATCGACCTCGATCGGTTCGTCTTCGGGATCGTCCATCGAGGCTGATTCCGACGTGATCGCGGCGGTTTGCTCGACCACGCGGATCGTCTGGTGCTTCAGCTTCTCGACCTTGAAGTCCGGGCTGATGAGGGTCGGGTCGGCCTCGAGCCGCACGGCCATGCCGTAGCGCGCCTCGATCATCGCGATATGCTCGCGCTTGTGGTTCATCAGGTAGTTGCAGATGACCACGGGGACGGTGACACAAACCTCCTTGGTCTTCTTGCGCGTCCCTTCTTCCTCGAGCTGCCTCAGGATGGACAGCGCGACGTTCTCGTCCGAACGCAACAGGCCCGTGCCGTGGCAATGCGGGCAAGGCTGGGTCGTCGCCTCGATCATCCCCGGACGCAGTCGCTGGCGCGACATCTCCAGCAGGCCGAAGCCGCTGATCTTGCCCACCTGGATACGGGCCCGGTCTGTCTTCAGCTTGTCCTTGAAGTGCTTCTCGACATTCGCGTTGTGCTTGCGGTCTTCCATGTCGATGAAGTCGATCACGATCAGGCCGGCCAGGTCACGCAGGCGCAACTGGCGGGCCACCTCTTCGGCGGCCTCCATGTTGGTCTTGTAGGCGGTCTCCTCGATGGAGCCTTCCTTGGTCGCCCGACCCGAGTTCACGTCGATCGCAACCAGCGCCTCGGTCACGCCGATGACGATGTAGCCACCCGAGGGAAGCTGCACCGTCGGGTTGTACATGGCCGACAGGTAGCTTTCGACCTGGTGCCGCGCGAACAGCGGCAGCTGATCGACGTAGTGCTTCACGTTGCGCGCATGGGACGGCATGATCATTTTCATGAAGTCCTTGGCGGTGCGATAGCCAAGCTCGCCCTCCACCCAGACCTCGTCGATCTCGCGGTTATACAGATCGCGGATCGACCGCTTGATGAGGTTGCCTTCCTCGTAGATCGGCGCGGGTGCCACGGATTGCAGCGTCAGCTCGCGGATCTGCTCCCACATGCGCTGCAGGTATTCGTAGTCGCGCTTGATCTCGGTCTTGGTGCGCCGGGCCCCGGCGGTGCGGATGATGAGGCCCGCGCCGCGCGGAACGTTGAAGGAGGACGCGATCTCCTTCAGCTTCTTGCGGTCGGCGGCGCTGGTGATCTTGCGGCTGATCCCGCCGCCACGGGCCGTGTTGGGCATCAGCACGCAGTAGCGGCCGGCCAGCGACAGGTAGGTGGTCAGCGCGGCGCCCTTGTTGCCACGCTCTTCCTTGACGACCTGGACCAGAAGGATCTGGCGGACCTTGACGACTTCCTGGATCTTGTAGCGCTTGGCACGCGGCTTGCGGGCGGGGCGCACCTCGTCCTGCACGTCGTCGTCGGCGACCGACTCGATCGAGTCGTCGTGCCGCGACGCATCGCGCCTGTTGCCCTCGTCGCGCGGATCGGCCTCGGGCGAGGTTGCGCCCTCGGCATCGGCGACGTCGACCACGTCCATGCCGGGGATGCCTTCGGCGATGGCGGCGGTGCGGGCCTCGGCGAGGTCGTCGCCCTCGGGCGTGCTCTCGTCGCCCGCGCGGCGCGCGTCGTCACGATCGTCGCGCGCGGCTTCGGCGTCAGCTTCTTCCTGCTCTTCGGCAATGAGGGCCTGACGATCGGCGACCGGGATCTGGTAGTAGTCGGGGTGGATTTCCGAGAAGGCGAGGAAGCCGTGCCGGTTGCCGCCGTAATCCACGAAGGCCGCCTGGAGCGACGGCTCCACGCGGGTAACCTTCGCTAGATAGATATTGCCGGCGAGCTGGCGCTTGTTCTCGGATTCGAAGTCGAATTCCTCGACCTTGTTGCCGTCCACCACCACGACGCGGGTCTCTTCCGCGTGGGTGGCATCGATGAGCATCTTCTTTGCCATGTAAACGATATCCGTACGCAGGCGGACGGGCGCCCCCCGGGGGGCGTCGCACGTGATCGGCCGGCGTTTTGAGGTGGGGCGATGCTTGCGCGGTCCGAAAGCCCCCGCCCTGCCACTGGCAGACGGTACGGGCTGGATGTCGGGGTGGCGCGGCGCATCGCAATACTACTCCGGCGCGACTCGAGGCCGCGCCAATGAACGGGGGCCCCTCGCACGTTTCAAGCGGTCAGGGCAGCGATCTGCCTGATCGGCCCCGGAAAACGGGTCGCCGTCAGCGAAATCATTCCGGAAACGACGCTGCCTTGCGGCGAACGCACGGTCCCGATGGGACATACTACGTCGGAATACACAGAAATGACAATGAGAAGTTGCGCCGAATGCATCAGACAGGGCGCTGCGACCGCAGCGCCCTGTCTGTCGTTCAGCTGCTCAGGTAGTCCGAGCGGCTCAGGCCGTACTTGGCCATCTTCTCGTTAAGCGTGCGCCGGGGCAGGCAAAGCTCGTCCATGACGGCAACGATTGACCCCTTGTGACGGCGCATCGTGTTGTCGATCAGCATCCTCTCGAACGCCTCGACATACTCCTTCAGGGGCTTGCCCTCTGTCGTCATGCCAGGGTCGCCATCGTCTTCGCCGACCATCAGCAGGGACGAAATCGTGCCCGTCCCACGCCGGTTCTGCATGGCGGCACGTTCGGCCACGTTGACGAGTTGCCGGATGTTGCCGGGCCACGGCGCCTGCAGAAGCTGCGCGGCCTCCTGTGCGGAAAGCTCGGGCGCCGCACCGCCGTAATCCTCGGCCGCCTGCTCGGCGAAGCGGATGAAGAGCGTCAGGATGTCCTCGCCGCGCGAGCGCAGCGGCGGCAGGGTGATCTTCATCGCCGCGAGCCGGTAATAGAGGTCGGGGCGAAGCACGTCCTCGCAGGTCTTGCCCTGCTCGGAGAGGTTCGAGATCGCGATCACCCGCGTCTCGGCCGGGCTGCCCTGGTCGTTCATCCACGTCAGAAGCCGCGCCTGGAGCGACGGGGGCAGCGCGTCGATATCCTCGACCACCAGCGTTCCGCCACGGGCCTGCTCGATCAGCGGCACGTCCGTCTCGCTCGGTCCGAACAGGCGTTCGGCCAGCGTCGCCTCGTTCTGCCCTGCGCAGGAGAACAGGACGAATTTCTGCTTGGCCTTGGCGCCGACCGCGTGCAGCGCGTGGGCGGTCAGCGTCTTGCCCGTCCCGGTCTCGCCGTCGATCAGCACGTGGCCGTCGGCCTGTCCCAGGTCGAGGATATCCTCGCGCAGCCGCTCCATCACCGGGGACGCGCCGATCAGCTTCTTCATGATGCCCGAGGGGTCGCCCAGCTCGCGCCGAAGCTCGCGGTTGTCCAGCGTCAGCCGCCGCGCGTTCGTGGCCTTCTTGGCCAGTTCGGTCATCCGCTCTGGGTTGAACGGCTTCTCCAGGAAATCGAACGCGCCCACACGCATCGCCTCGACCGCCATGGGCACGTCGCCATGGCCGGTGATCATGATGACGGGCAGTGCGCTGTCCACGGACATGACCCGCTTGAGGAACGCCATCCCGTCCATCCCCGGCATCTTGATGTCCGAGATGACGATGCCGGCGTAGTCCGGCCCGATTCCCTTCAGCGCGTCCTCGGCATTGGCGAATGTCTCGGTGTCGTAGCCCGACAGGGCAAGCCACTGGCTGACCGACTGCCGCATGTCCTTCTCGTCGTCCACGATCGCGATCTTCATGGCATGGGCCATCGACTACTCCGCTGCCTTTACGTTCTGCCACAATGGCATCTCGATTTCAAAAACGGCCCCGCCATCGGGGCTGTTCCGTGCCGTCAGGCGGCCGCCCAGATCTGCAATGATCCCGGACGAGATCGCAAGACCCAGACCGGTGCCGTCGCCCGGCGCCTTGGTGGTATAGAACGGCTCGAAGAGCTGTTCGAGGTCGGTAATGCCGTGGCCGTTGTCGCGCACGGTCAGATATGCGTCATCTCCCGCCGAGAGCAGAAGCTCGATCGAGGGCCTCTTGACCTCGTCGGTCGCGTCCACGGCGTTCTTCAGCAGGTTCACGACCACCTGCTCGATGCGGATGCGGTCGGCCAGGACCAGCACCGGCTCGGGCGGGACGGTGCGCTCGATCCTGATGTTCCGCGTCTTCAGCTGCGGCTCCATCAGCGCCAGCGCGCCCGACAGGCAATCGCGCAGGTCCACAGGCTCGAACGCGGTGCCGCCCTTGCGGGCATAGGACTTGAGCTGCCGGGTGATCGCACCCATCCGCTCGATCAGGTCGTCGATCCGGTGGAACGAGGCGAGCGCCTCTTCGTGGCGCTTGCGCTGCACCAGAAGGCGCGCGCCGGCGAGATACGTCTTCATCGCGGCGAGCGGCTGGTTCAGTTCGTGGCTGACCGAGGCCGACATCTCGCCCAGCACGGCCAGCTTCGAGGTCTGCGCGACCGTCTGCTCGGCGACCTGCAGGTGCTTCTCGGCCCGCTCCCGCTCGGCCACGGCGCGTTGCAGCGCAGCGTTCAGGCGGCGCAGCTCGAGGCTTTCGCGCTGGAAGAAGCTCACCCGGCTCAGCGCCTTGCGACTGACCAGGAACGAGCCCCCGGCCAGCAGCAGCGCGAACCCCATGATCTCGAGCGCGAGGACCCCGTTCACCTTCTCGCGCACGCTGGCATAGGTGGTGAAGGAGGTCATCCGCCAGCCCTGGAACGGGATTCGGGTGGATTGGCGCATCACCGCCTCGCCGCCGACATAGGCGTCCACCGGCACCACGGACCAATCGGCCGTGGCTTGGATCGCCCGCTGGATCGCGCCGGTGGCCGAGCGGCGGGCCAACGCCTCTTCCTCGGTGAGGCCGCGCCAACGGCTTTCGGTGGCGAGGACGATCTGCCCCTCGCTGTCGGTCACCATGACCGCGTCCGAGAACCCTGCCCAGCTCTGTTCGAACTGCCGCAACGCCACGCCCACGACGATCACGCCGATGAGCTCGCCCTCGATCTCGACCCGGCGGGAATACGAGAAGTTGAAGGCCCCGCTTTCGGCGCGCGTCGTGGTGAACACGGTGTCGGGCGAACGTTGCGCATTGACGAAATACGCTTCGGATCCCCGCGCGGCGCCCAGGAAGTTGCGGTCGGTCGCGGCGACCACGCGGCCGCCCTCGTCCAGGAGCATCAGCGAGGCGGCACCGATCTCGTCCAGGTACGAGATCAAGCGCTGGGTCGTCTGCGTGTAATCGCTGCTGTTCAGCGCCCCGATCAGCGCCGGATCGCGGCTGAGCAGCAGCGGCACCACGCTGGCCCGCTGCAACGCGCTCATCAGGTTCCCGGAATAGAGCGCAAGCCGCACCTCGGCCCGGTTCCGGGTGCTTTCGGTGAAACGCTCGGTGAGGAACCTGTTGCTGACCCAGACCGTGGCGACAGCCACGACGAAGACAAGCGCAACCGCACTGCGAAGCAGCCAGCGCCGGCGCCATTCGCGTCGGGCGAGGGTATCGGGGGCCTCGGTCATCTGCCTTGGTTACAACGCCGAAGCGGCGCTCACAACCTCACGCAGTGGCCAGCGCATCCACCAACCCGGCGAACAGCGCCCGCCCGTCGGTATTCCCCAGCACCGGGTCAGCGGCCCGTTCGGGATGCGGCATCATGCCAAGCACGCGGCCATTCTCGCTGACGATGCCGGCGATGTCGTGATGCGACCCGTTCGGGTTCTCGGCATAGGTGAAGGCCACCCGCCCCTCGCCCCGCAGTTTTGCCAGCGTAACCTGGTCGGCGGTATAGTTGCCGTCGTGATGCGCGATGGGGATCTCGATGCGTTGCCCAGCCTCGTAGCCGGCGGTGAAGACGCTGTCGGCCTCACCCACGATCAGCGGGACGGTGCGGCAGATATACTTGATCCGCTGGTTGCGCATCAGCGCACCCGGCAGAAGCTGCATCTCGGTCAGCACCTGGAAGCCGTTGCAGATGCCCAGCACGTAGCCGCCGCGCACCGCATGGTCCGCGACCGCCCGGCAGATCGGCGACTGCGCCGCGATCGCCCCCGAGCGCAGGTAGTCCCCGTAGGAGAACCCGCCCGGGACACCGACGATATCCACGCCCTCGGGCAGGGTCGCGTCCTTGTGCCAGACCATCGTGGTTTCGAGACCGGCAGCCTTGAAGGCGCCCGCGAGGTCCCGGTCGCAGTTCGATCCGGGAAAGACGATGACGGCGGCCTTCATGCCTGACGCTCCAGTTCCGTGATCAGCTCTGCCGCGTCCGACCAGTGATCGAGCCGCAGCGCCACCTCCGTCCCGTGATTGTGCAGCGCCTTGAAGCAGACGCCCTTGCCCGAGAAGCCTGGGAAATGCCGGGGAGAGTCGTCGATCAGGATGTCCGCCTGCAGGATGCCCTTGTTGCCGCAGAAGACGTAGTTCTGCGGGTCGATGAAGGGGAAATGCTTCGCCAGCCAGGCGATCTTGTGCGGGATCGAGGCCGGATAATCCATCGCCGCCGTGGCCACGAAGATCTCGTGCCGCTCGACCAGGGAAGCCACGGCCTCGGCCGCGCCGTCCATCGGCTGGAGGTTCGCGAAGAAGAAGCCCTTGTGCATCTCGCATTCGACGGCCGCGGTAACCTCGGCGGGCGCCAGGTCGCTCAGCTTGCGTCCGGCGAGGTCCTCGTCCGACGGCGCGCAACCACGCGACGCGAACAGCGCGTACTTGGCCGCGTGCGTGTCGGTCATGACCTCGTCCATGTCGATGGCGATGCGCATCACATCTCGATCCTGTAGCTTTCGATCACGGTGTTCGCGAGAAGCCGCTCGCACATCTGGGCGACCTGCTCTTCGGAGGTGCCGTCGGCCAGGTCCAGCTCGATCACCTTGCCCTGGCGCACGCCCTCGACGCCATCGAACCCCATGGAGCCGAGCGCATGGCGGATGGCCTCGCCCTGCGGGTCGAGCACCCCGTTCTTCAGCATCACGTGGACCCGTGCCTTCATGACCGATACCTCTTTGGCGCTTGGTATTTCGTCGCGCGAATAGCGCGAAGCGGCCACGCCGACAACCGCTTGGCGCCACAGGGCCGTCGCATGGCGCACCGCGCGCCATGCGGGCCGTTCAGTTGATCAGCGTGGGCTTCTTCGCCGCGTGCGTCACGTTCGAAGGCAGAACGCCCAGACGCCGGGCCACCTCGGTATAGGCATCGGTCAGGTTGCCCAGGTCGCGGCGGAACACGTCCTTGTCCAGCTTCTGGCCGGTCTCCATGTCCCACAGGCGGCAGCTGTCGGGGCTGATCTCGTCCGCGACGATCAGGCGCTGGTAGTCGTTGTCCCAGACGCGGCCGATCTCGATCTTGAAGTCCACCAGCTTGATACCGACGGCCATCATCACGCCGGACATGAAGTCGTTCACCCGCAGCGCAAGGGCGACCATGTCGTCCAGATCCTGCTGGGCGGCCCAGCCGAAGGCCATGATGTGCTCTTCCGACACGAAAGGATCGCCGAGCTTGTCGTCCTTGAGGCAGAATTCGACGATCGGCCGCGGCAGCGCGGTGCCTTCGGCCAGACCCAGGCGCGTCGACAGCGACCCGGCGGCGAAGTTGCGCACGATGACTTCCAGCGGGATGATCTCGACCTGGCGGACGAGTTGTTCGCGCATGTTAAGCCGCTTGATGAAGTGGGTCGGCACGCCGATCTGGCCCAGGCCCTTCATGAAGAACTCGCTCAGGCGGTTGTTCAGGACGCCCTTGCCCTCGATCGTCGCCCGCTTCTCGGCGTTGAACGCGGTGGCATCGTCCTTGAAATACTGCACGATGGTCCCGGGCTCGGGGCCTTCGTAGAGTATCTTGGCCTTGCCTTCGTAGATCTTCTTGCGGCGCGCCATGAGAAAAACCTTTCGCGGTGTCAGGCCTCGCCTATATGGCAATCGCCGCCATGCGGCAAGAACGGCACCACCCGCCCGCGCGCCCGCGACGGACCGACACAGGAGAGCTGCCGATGACGTCCATCCTAGACGACCGCTTCCAGGCCCTGGGCGAGCCCTGGGCGCTCGAGGCGGACCTCCGCCTCTCGATCCGCGCCCGGGCACAGCGTCAACTGGCCGAGTGGGCGGTCGGAGAGTCGCACCGCGCAATACCCGACGGACCCGGCACGGTGCGCCGCCTTCTCAAGGCCGGCTTCGCCCCCGAGGGCGAGACCGCATTCCTGCGCGCCGTGGCCGATGAAACCGGCGCGAACCCGGAGGATCTCGCCCAGAGACTCGAGGACTATGCGCGCGAGGCCGAGGCGCGGGCGCAAGCCGAGGTCGAGGCCGACTGACAGCGCGCCGCACATCGTCATGCACGATCCTCATTTGCCCTGACCCGCGCAATCTGCAAAGCACGCATATTGCCAGCTGGAGACGCCCGATGCCCGACGCCCTGACCGACATGCTCGCAAGCCGCGACTGGATCCTCGCCGACGGCGCCACGGGCACCAACCTCTTCAACATGGGCCTCGACTCGGGCGACTCGCCCGAGATGTGGAACGTGGAAAAGCAGG
Source organism: Palleronia marisminoris (assembly GCF_900172315.1). Lineage (GTDB taxonomy): Bacteria > Pseudomonadota > Alphaproteobacteria > Rhodobacterales > Rhodobacteraceae > Palleronia > Palleronia marisminoris. The sequence goes on along the minus strand of NZ_FWFV01000008.1, from coordinate 167,775 downwards.
ACAACATCCGCGCTCTCTATCGCGGCCCGGTCGAGGCCGGCTCGGACCTGTTCCTGACCAACACCTTCGGTGGCAACGCCTCGCGCCTGAAACTGCACCAGGCCCAGCACCGCGTGGCCGAGTTGAACCGCGCCGGCGCGGAACTCGGCCGCGAGATCGCCGACAAGCAGTCCCGCAAGGTGATCGTCGCGGGCTCCATGGGGCCCACTGGCGAAGTCATGCACCCGCTGGGCGCGCTGACCCACGACCTCGCCGTCGAGATGTTCGAGGAGCAGGCCCAGGCCCTGAAGGACGGCGGTGCCGACGTGCTCTGGGTCGAGACGATCTCGGCCCCCGAGGAATACCGCGCCGCCGCCGAGGCCGCCTCCCGCGTCGGCATGCCCTGGTGCGGGACCATGTCCTTCGACACCGCCGGGCGCACGATGATGGGCACCACCTCGGCCGACATGGTCAAGCTCGTGGGCAAGCTCGACCCGGTCGCCTTCGGCGCCAATTGCGGCGTCGGCGCCTCGGACCTCTTGCGCACCGTTCTGGGCTTCACCGAGGCCGGCGCGCCCAAACCCGTGATTGCCAAGGGCAATGCCGGCATTCCGAAATTCGTCGAGGGGCACATCCACTACGATGGCACGCCCGAGGTGATGGCCGACTACGCCGCCCTCGCCCGCGACTGCGGCGCCCGGATCATCGGCGGCTGCTGCGGCACCACGCCCGACCACCTGCGCGCAATGCGCGAGGCGCTGGAGACCCGGCCCAAGGGCGACAAGCCCACGCTGGAAGAGATCGAGGCGAAGCTCGGCGGCTATTCGTCGGCCAATGACGGCACCGGCGACAACCTGCCCCCCAAGCGCGAGCGTCGCGGCCGCCGTCGCGGCTGAGTCAGAACAGGGACGGCTGCCGGTCGTCCCCCAGCGGCACCGCGAACAGGTCGCGCCTCAGCGGCGGCAGTTTGGCATCGAGCCCCAGCCGCCGCGCCGCAAGGTCGAACCGCTTGGCCGTCAGCTCGGCATAAAGCCCCTCGCCCCGCATCCGGTGGCCCCAGTCGGCGGAATAAAGCTGCCCGCCATGCATCTCGCGCAGCCGCGCCAGGACCTTGGCCTTCCGCCCCGGCGCGTTCCGCGAGAGCCAGTCCTCGAACAGGCCCGACACCTCGTAGGGCAACCGCAGCATGACCCATGACGCGGCGACCGCCCCGGCATCACGGGCCGAGGACAGGATCGCGTCGATCTCGTGATCCGTCAGCCCAGGCACCACCGGCGAGACCATCACGCGCACCTCGACCCCCGCCTTCGCCAGCGTCTCGATCGCCTTCAACCGCCGCACGGGCGACGGCACGCGCGGCTCCAGCGTGCGCGCCAGCCCCGCGTCCAGCGTCGTCACGCTGATGCCGACGCGAGCAAGGCCGGCGCCGCTCATCTCGCCCAGGATATCCACGTCGCGCTCGACCATCGCCCCCTTGGTCGCGATGGTCAGCGGGTGGCGGAACCGTTGCAGCACCTCGAGGACACCACGCATGATCCGCCGCTCGCGCTCGATCGGCTGGTAAGGATCGGTGTTCGTCCCCAGCGCGATCACGTCGCAGCGGTAGCTTTTGGCACGCAGTTGCTTGTCGAGCGCCGCCGCCGCACCGGGTCGCGCGATCAGCTTCGTCTCGAAATCGAGGCCCGGCGACAGGCCCAGATACCCGTGCGACGGCCGCGCGAAGCAGTAGATGCAGCCATGCTCGCAGCCCCGGTACGGATTGATCGAGCGGTCGAACCCGATATCGGGCGAGGTGTTGCGCGCGATGATCGCGCGGACGGCCTCGTCCCTGACCTCGGTCCGGGCGAGCGGCGGCTCTTCCGGCGTCCAGCCATCGTCCACCGCCTCGCGCGTATGGGCGTCGAAGCGGGTTTCGGGGTTGGCGTCCGTGCCGCGGGCGCGGGTCCGGATGCGGGGCGGCGGCATATCAGTCATGGCCCGCATATATAGAACGTATGCAGAACACGGGAAAGCCCCGTGAAGTTCACGATCATCATGCATCATCCGCATTTGACGCCGTGTCGGCAACGCGTCACGTGGTGTCGCAATCCGGTCAGACCTGTGGCGCCGTCCGCGCACAGGTGGCAGAACAACAACGAGGCGCACCCCATGGCCGACGAAGACGACGACATCATCCTGTCCGAGTTGAGCGACGAAGAGCTCGTCGAGCAAATGATGGACGACCTCTATGACGGGCTCAAGGACGAGATCCTCGAGGGCGTGAACATCCTGCTCGAACGAGGCTGGACACCCTACCGCGTCCTGACGGAATCGCTCGTGGCGGGCATGACCATCGTTGGCAGGGACTTCCGCGACGGCATCCTGTTCGTGCCCGAGGTGCTTCTGGCGGCAAACGCGATGAAGGGCGGAATGGGCGTCCTGCGTCCGCTCCTGGTCGAAACCGACGCGCCGCGCATGGGCAAGATGGTCATCGGCACCGTCAAGGGCGACATCCACGACATCGGCAAGAACCTGGTCGGGATGATGATGGAAGGCGCCGGGTTCGAGGTCGTGGACCTTGGCATCAACAATCCGGTGGAAAAGTACCTCGACGCGCTCGTGGCCGAGAAGGCTGATATCCTTGGCATGTCCGCGCTGCTCACGACGACGATGCCCTACATGAAGACCGTGATCGACACGATGAAGGCCCAGGGCATCCGCGACGACTATATCGTTCTCGTCGGCGGCGCGCCTCTGAACGAAGAGTTCGGCAGGTCCATCGGTGCCGACGCCTACTGCCGCGACGCCGCGGTAGCGGTCGAAACGGCGAAAGAGTTCATCCAGCGACGCCACAACCAGGTCAACGCCTGATCCCGGCGCCTGCCGTCGGACCGGGGCGCTGCCCCGGACCCGGAGTATTTTCCCCAGGATGAAGCGGCGGGAGGTTTCGCGCCGCTCCGGCCGCCCCATATCCGTGTGAAGGAGTCCATCGTGCCCCATCGCGTCTTCGCCCTGATCCTCGCCTTCGTCATCCTGGCCGCGGGAGCGACCGTGTGGCTCTCAACGTCCTTCGGAGCGACGGCAGCGGGCGCGCTCGCCCTGCCCGCCCTGGTAGCTTGGGGCCTCCTGCGGTTCGTCACGGCACGAGACGCCAGGCGGTGACCTTCGCCGACGACACCACGCTGACCCGCGCCGGACTGCCGCCCCAAGGCCGCGGCCGTGTGCTGGTGCTGGCCTGCGGAGCGCTCGCGCGAGAGATCAAGGCGCTGACGCGTCTGAACGGCTGGGATCACATCGACCTCGCCTGCCTGCCGGCCATCCTGCACAACCGACCCGAACGCATCGCCCCTGCCCTGCGGAAGGCCATCCTGCGCCACCGTCCGAACTATGACACGATCCTCATCGGCTACGGCGATTGCGGCACGGGCGGCGCGATCGACGCGCTCTGCGCCGAGTTCGGGATCGAGCGGCTACCCGGCCCCCATTGCTACGCGTTCTTCAGCGGGACAGCCGCGTTCGAGGCGGACGGAGAGGTCACGTCCTTCTTCCTGACCGACTTCCTCGCCCGGCAGTTCGACGCCTTCGTGACCGAGCCGCTCGGCCTCGACCGCCACCCCGAACTTCGGGACGCGTATTTCGGCAACTACGAGACGTTGGTTTACCTTGCCCAGACCGATGACGACGCTCTTACCGCCCGCGCCGAAGCCGCCGCCCGGTCGCTTGGCCTCGCGTTCGAGCGGCGCTTTACCGGATACGGCGACCTCGCCGACGCGCTGGCCAGTGCCTAGGTCGCCGCGGCGGCTGTGGAGCGGATGCGTTCGATCATCGCCCTGACCCCGTTCGAGCGCTGCGAGGACAGGTGCTCGTCCAGCCCCAGCCGCTTCAGCTCGGCCTGCGCATCCACGCCCGGAACCTCGGCCACCTCGCGCCCCGCGTAGAGTGCGTGCAGGATCGCGATCAGACCTTTGACGATGATGGCGTCAGAATCGCCGCGGAAATCGAAGTGGCCGTCCTCGATCCGGGGCACCAGCCAGACCTGGCTCGCGCAGCCTTCGACCCTGGTGGCGGGCACCTTCAGCGCATCCTCGAGCGGGGCCATCGCGCGGCCCATCTCGATGACGTGGCGATAACGGTCCTCCCAGTCGTCCAGGAACTCGAAGGTCTCGGCGATCTCCTCGAAGGCGGGGGTGGCCATGGCTGTCCTCGATCTTGGTAGCAACCGAGGTAAAACGCCCGGCGGCCCGGCGCAAGCGAAGGCGCAACTTTCCCTGCGCCGGAAATTCGGGTAACGGACACGTGAGGGACTGACGGAGGGACGACATGACAAGGCTGGCCTGGCTTGCCCTTGCAACGACATTGGCCGTGACCGGATGCGGACGGACCGGCGGAGGCACCACCGTGACGCCCCTCGCGACCGCGCCCGCAGCCGTGATCCAAAGCGCCGAGCTCGTCCCGAACAGCACCGGACGGCTGCTGATCGTCACCGCGGTGGCGCCGACGCAAGGCTACTGGAACGCCGCGCTGGTGCCGCGTGCCGCCGACGTGCCGGGCCAGCTGGCCTTCGACTTCGTGGCCACGCCTCCCCCCGGACCCGCGCCCGTCCTGACAGAGCGCTCGCGCGAGATCACGGTGGCGACCTACCTGAGCCCCCGCGATTCCGCCGGTATCCGCGAGATCACGGTGTCCGGTGCGGGCAACGCGCGGGCGATCCGCTTCTAGGACCGCCCCTCGCGCTTCTTCGCCTCTTCGGGCGGCAGCATCGACACCAGCCGCACGCCGGGGCCCGAGGCGACCTCGTCCTCGCCACCGACGAAATGGATCTCGCCGGCCGGGTCGATGAAGGCCAGAAGGCGCGCCTCGGGCCGCTGCGCGCGCCACTCGTCCAGCTTGTATTCCTCGGTCAGGCGGGTCACGGCGAAGGTCCAGCCGCTCCACATCAGGCGGTTCAGCTCGTTGTAGGTCGCGTCCTGGGCGAAGGTCCGCCCCCCAAGGGACGAGGGCAGCGCGTTGCGCGCGTTCGCCGCCTTCTCGCGGGCCAGCTGATAGACGTTCTCGCGCCCGAACTCCGGCCCCAGATCCGTCGCGACGAGCGTGTTGTAGGCGTCGTTGTCCGTGGCGGCGACGACGATCTTGTAGCCGTTCATGTCCACGCGCAGTTCGGCCCCCTCGGACAGGACGTCGCCGAAGAACGTGTCGATCCCCAGCTCGCGCGGGCGCCGCAGGTGGCCGCGATTCTGGTCGGTGATGAGGACCGGGATCTTCGCCTCCTTCAGATGCTCGGCCAGTTCCGTCGTCCAGTATGAACCGCCGACGAGGATCACGCCCGGCGTCCGCGACGCCGTCACCTTCAGGAACCGTGCCACTGGGGCAAGCGTGAAGCCGTGAACGACCACCGAGCCCGCCACCAGGATGAAGGCCAGCGGCCCCACCAGCGCGCCATCCCGCACCCCGAGCTCTACCAGCCGCTCGCCGAACAGGCCGGCAACCGCGACCAGCACCACGCCCCGCGGGCCGGTGGTCGCGACCAGGATCTTCTCGCGCATCGGCAGCTGGGTGAACGCCAGCGCCAGGAACACCGTCACCGGGCGCACCACCGACAGCACGACGACCACGAAGAAGATCGACCGCCATGTGAGCTGCGCCAGCGCCGAGAAATCCAGCGACGCGGCCAGCAGGATGAACACGCCCGAGACCAGGAGGACCGTCGCGTGCTCCTTGAATCGCCGCATCTCCTCATAGGCGGCAAGGTTCGCGTTCGCGATCACGACACCCATCACCGTCACCGCCAGAAGCCCGGATTCGTGCAGGATTGAATCCGCCACGGCGAAGACCGCCAGCACCATCGCGAACAGCACCGGCACTTTCATGTATTCAGGCACCTTGGCCCGCCGGAAAGCCCAGCTGAGCAGGTATCCCGCCACGACCCCCAACGCAGTCGCCACGGCGATCCCTACGGCCAGCGAGAAGAACGCGCTGCCGAGCTGCTCGGAGGTGCGCAGGACGATCACGACCTCCAGCGCCAGTACCGCTGCCAGCGCGCCGACGGGATCGTTCAGGATCGCCTCCCATTGCAGCAGCGCGGCGGGTCGGCGTGCCAGGCGGGCGGTGCGCAGCAAGGGCGCGATCACCGTGGGGCCGGTGACGATCATGATGCCGCCGAAGACGACCGCGCTTTCCCAGCTCGTGCCCGCGCCCCAGCGCAGCGCCAGCGTGGACAAGAGCCACCCGAGCGGAGCACCGATGAAGACCAGCCGCTTCACCCCCGTCGCCGCATCCCGCAGCGTGTGGAAGTTCAGCGTCAGGCCGCCCTCGAACAGGATGATCGCCACCGCGATCGAGATCATCGGCAGGTAGAACGGCCCGATGTCGCGTGCAGGTTCGAACAGGCCGAAGACCGGGCCGACCAGAAGGCCGGCCGCGAGCATCAGAACGATTGCCGGTAGGCGAAGCTGCCAGGCGATCCACTGGGCGCCCACGCCCAGTGCACCGACAAGCGCCACTGCCGCCACCGGGTCCATGGCGCCCGCTGCCGTTTCGACTGCCATTCGTCTCTCCGAAGATTATCCCATCGCGGAGCCTTATCCTCCGCCGTCGGGTTGAAAAGCGCCACGCTTGCGACTGGTTCCCCGCACTGCTAGCGCAAAACCCGTCGGTTCAGTGCAAAGGCCCGCCCATGACCCAAGATGCTCCCTGGTGGAAAAGCGGCATCATCTACCAGATCTATCCTCGTTCGTTCCAAGATTCGACCGGATCGGGGGTGGGCGATCTGAACGGGATCACCAGCCGCCTGCCCCACGTGGCACGGCTGGGGGCGGACGCGATCTGGATCTCGCCGATCTACCCCTCGCCGATGAAGGATGGCGGCTACGACATCTCGGACTACACCGGGATCGAGCCGCTCTTCGGCACGCTCGACGATTTCGAGCGCCTGACGGACGAGGCGCACCGCCTCGGCCTGAGGGTCCTGCTGGACTACGTCCCCGCCCACAGCTCGGACGCGCATCCCTGGTTCAAGGACAGCCGCAGCGCCCGCGACAGCTTGAAGCGCGACTGGTACATCTGGCGCGACGCCGGCCCTGATGGAGGCCCGCCCAACAACTGGATCAGCGAGTTCGGCGGCCCCGCGTGGAGCTGGGACGACACCACCGGCCAGTACTACCTGCACATCTACGCCCGCGAGCAGCCCGCCCTGAACTGGCGCAACCCCGACGTGGCAGAGGCGATGCTGGCCGCGATGGAGACGTGGTACGAGCGTGGCGTCGACGGCTTCCGCGTCGATGCGGTCGAACACCTGACCCCGGACGCCAAGCTGCGCGACAACCCAACGAACCCCGACTGGCACCCGAAGGAGGGGCCGGCCCGCTCGCTCTTCCGCACCTTCACCTCGCACCAGCCCGAGGTCTTTCCCCATGTCCGCGCCATGCGCCGCGTCGCGGAAAGGCATGGCGGCAAGCTTCTGGTGGGCGAGGCCTACGGCAACCTCGACGAGGTGATGCTCTATTACGGCGCCGATCTCGACGGCTTCCAGCTTCCGTTCAACTTTCAGCTCATCAATGCGCCTTGGCACCCGCGTGGCATCGCCGATTTCATCGACTGGTACGAGGCGCTGATCCCGCCGGGCGGCTGGCCGAACTGGGTGCTGGGGAACCACGACCGCGACCGCATCGCCACCCGCGTCGGCAACGGTCAGGCGCGGGTGGCCAAGATGCTGCTGCTGACGCTGCGCGGCACGCCCACCCTGTGGCAGGGCGACGAGCTCGGGATGCTGAACGAGGCGGTGCCCGACCACATGCTGCAGGACCCCTGGGCCATCAACAACCCCGGCACCGGCATCGGCCGCGATCCGGTCCGCGTCCCCCTGCCCTGGGACGACGGCCCCGGCCGCGGCTTCACCACGGGCGAGCCGTTCCTCCCCATGTCCACGGTGCCGTCGGTCGCCGAGCAGGACGACGATCCTGACTCGATGTTGACCTTCGTACGCGCCTTGATCGCCCTGCGCCGGGCCGAGCCTGCCCTGTCCACCGGCAGCTACGCGCGCATTCACGCCGACGACAGCGTCCTCGCCTATGCGCGCGATGCCGAGGGCAAACGGCTGGCCATCGCGCTGAACTTCACCGACACGACCCAGCCGCTGCCCGTGCGGGGCACCGCACGCCTGTCGACGATCCAAGACCGCGATCTGCGCAACATCACCGAGCTACGCCCCGACGAGGGCGTCATCCTCGACCTCTAGAAGCGGCCGAACCGGCGCACCACGCGCAGCGCCTTCTTCGACCGCCGGGCGTTCGCCTGCACCTGTTCGTGCCGGCGACGCTCTTCGACGGTCATCTGCCTTGGGTCCTTGGCCGAGCCGAACGCGCGGTCGATCCCCGCGCTGACGCCCCGGTTGATGAGTCGGCGCATGACCATGCGCACCACCATGTTGATCATATCACTCGTCCTCGAACATGTCGTCCTGGTCGTCATCTGCCTCGGGCGCGTCCGGCAAAGGCCGCGACTCCAGCAGACCCGCCGCGCGCAGATCCTTCAGCCCCGGCAGGTCGCGCGCGTTCTCCAGCCCGAAATGATCCAGGAACTCCTGCGTCACGACGAACGTGACTGGCCGCCCCGGGGTGTCGCGCCGCCTGCCGAAACGGATCCACTCCATCTCCAGCAACTGGTCCAGCGTCCCGCGCGACACCGCCACGCCCCGGATCTCCTCGATCTCGGCGCGGGTGCAGGGCTGGTGATAGGCGACGATCGCCAGCGTCTCGATCGCGGCACGGGACAGCTTGCGCGTCTCGACCGTCTCGCGGCTCATCAGGAAGCCAAGGTCCGGCGCCGTGCGCATCGCCCATTCCTCGCCCACGCGGACAAGATGCACCCCCCGCCCCTCGTACCGCGCCCGCAGCGCGCCCAATGCCATCGCCGCGTCGCACCCATGGGGCAGCCGCGCGTTCAGATCGGCGACAGACACGGGCGCGGCAGAGGCGAACAGGATCGCCTCGACCATCCGCTCCTGCTCGGCCAGCGGAGGCGCGTCGAAAAGCGGTTGTTCCTCAGCCATCGCGGCGGCGCACCTCTATCGGGGCGAAGGTCTCGCCCTGCCGGATCTCCAGTCGCCCCGCCTTCACCAGCTCCAGCGAGGCGGCGAAATGGCTTGCGGTGGCCGAGCGTCGCTTGACCGGATCCACCGTCCACCCCTCGGGCATCCAGCTGGCAAGGTCGATCCAGTCGCCCGCGAATCCGATCAGGTCACGCAGCCGGACCAGCGCCTGCTCCATCGTCATCACCCGGTCGCGGTCCATCACGAAGGGGCGGAATTCGTCCTTTGTGCGCACCCGCGCATAGGCCTGCATCAGCTCCATCAGCGTCGCGGAATAGCGGACGTGGCGCACCCGCTCGACCGTCTCGGGGATGCCGCGCGCGAAGAAGTCGCGGCCCTTCTGGTCCCGCGCCATCAGCTTGGCTGCCGCCTCGCGCATCGCCTCCAGCCGCTCCAGCTGGAACGCCAGGTGCGCCGCCAGTTCCTCGCCCGAGGCCCCCTCTTCCTCGGGATCGGGGGGCAGCAGCAGGCGGGACTTCAGAAAGGCCAGCCACGCCGCCATCACGAGGTAATCGGCCGCCAGTTCGATCCGCAGTTCCTTGGCGCGCTCGACGAAGGCGAGGTATTGCCGCGCCAGGTCCAGCACGCTGATCTTGCGCAGGTCCACCTTCTGAGTGCGCGACAGCGTCAGCAGCAGGTCCAGCGGCCCTTCGAACCCGTCCACATCGACCACCAGCGCCTCGGCCGCGACCCGCTCGGCCACGTGGGCCGAAAGGCTTTGGACCTCAGCCATGCAGGTTGCCGTCCAGCTCGCTCAGCTCGAAGGCCAGCGCCTCGGGATCAGCCAGTTCCGGTAGGTGCCGACGCTCCAGCGCGGCTTCGGCACGACGCGCGGCGGCCTGGGTCAGCTCACCGGCCGCCTGCACACAGCCCACCATCTCGGGCATGTCGCCGTTGCAATGCAGGACCACATCGCACCCTGCCTCGATCGACAGCGAGGCGCGCTCGGCCACCGTGCCACCCAGAGCCTCCATCGAGATGTCGTCGGTCATCAACAGCCCGTCGAAGCCGATCTCTTCCCGGATGAGCCAGATCAGGGCCGGATCCTGCGTCGCCGGGCGATCCCCCAGCGCCGTATACTCAATATGCGCCGTCATCCCCATGGGCAGGTCGTTCAGCGCGCGGAACGGGGCGAAATCCTCTTCCAACGCCGCCTTCCCCGCAGTCACGATCGGCAGGTCATGATGGCTGTCATCCTGCGCCCGCCCGTGGCCGGGCATGTGTTTCATCACCGGCAGGACGCCGCCCGCCATAAGCCCCTCGGCCGTGGCACGCGCGGCCTTGGTCACCGTTTCGGGATCCGTGCCGTAGCAGCGGTTGCGAAGGAAATGGTGCGTTTCGGGGCGGGCGACGTCGGCGGTCGGCGCGCAGTTCACGTCGATCCCCACCGCATGGAGCTCGTGGGCCATCAGCCGCGCGCGAAGCCACATCGCACCGATCGGGTCCTTGGCGCGGGACATGTGCTCGAGCGGCGGCGCCCAGCGGCGCCAGTGAGGGGCGCGCAGGCGCTGGACCCGGCCACCCTCCTGGTCGACGAGAATCGGGGCATGCCAGCCGACCGTCTCGCGCAGGCTATCCGTCAGCGCCAGCACCTGCTCGGGGTCGCGCACGTTCCGACCGAACAGGATGAACCCCCACGGATCGGCCTCGCGAAAGAAGGCTGCTTCCCTGCGGGAAAGCGTCTCGCCCGCGCAGCCGAGGATGCAGGCGCGTCTCACCGCACCTCCACCGGGATGCAGTCGGCCCGTTGTGCCGTCAGCGCCGAGCAGAAGCGCCGCGCATCGGCCAGATCCTCGAACCCTTCGGCCCGCAGGCGGAAGAAGGTCTTCCCGCCCGAGATCGCCTCCTGCACCACCATCCGCTTGTCTCCGAAGAACTCGCCGAAGCGCCCGGTCAGCTTGTCCCATTCGCCGCGCGCCACCTCGGGGCTCGCGAAGGCACCAAGCTGCACCAGCCGCGTCCCCTTGGGCAGATTCGCGAGATCGACCTCTTGATTGGAGGTCGCCATGGTCATCGTGGCGCGGACCGGCTCGACCGAGGCGATCTGCATGGCCGGCACCCCCTCGGGCCGCAGTTGAGGCCGCAGCGAGTCCGTCTCGTTCACGTCCGGCCCGGCCAGAGCCTCGGCGATGGCCAGTTCCACCGGGTCGGCATCTTCCGGCCGGTCCTCGATCACCTCGGCGGCGGCCTCGTCATCGTTGGACCCCATCGTCGGCGAAGGCGTGCCGGCCTCATCCAGCAGCGCCATCTCGGTCGTCACGGCACCCTCACCCGCGTCGACCAGCACGTCTTCCGCCTCTTCGGCAGGTGTCTCGAGCAGCTCGCCCCACGCGCGATCCTCGTCACTCAGCGGCTCCGCTCCGGGCGCCAGCCGCACCTGGTCCACCGGACCCGAGGCGGAACCCACGGCAGCAATCTCGTTCACCTGCAGGCCCTGGTGCGGCGCGGTCATCCCGCCTGGGTCCTCGGGCGCCACGCGGAAGGCGCCTTCCAGCGCCTCGATCACCGGCACGCCGCTGACGTCGCGCACCAGGAGCTGGTAGCCCCAGACGCACATGCCCGCGACGAGGCCCAGCGACACCATGGCCCCGGCCGCATTGACGAGCCTCTGCGCCTTGGCCCCACGACCCTCGGGAAGCTCGAGCTCTGCCGGCTCGTCATACACGTAATCCGTCATACTGCCTCGCGCCGCGGCACCGCATATCGGGCACCGCGTCCTTTTTCTGCCTCGGTCGCCCGCAACGTGCGCGTTGTCAGCGCATCTCTTCGACGGGCGTCACGCCTAGAATACCAAGGCCGGCCGCAATCACAACGGAAACGGCCAGCGGCAGAGAAATCTTGCCCGCTGTCACCTCAGGGTCACTATCCTGCAGGAACCGCAGGGAGTGATCGTCATCCCCCTTGTTCCAGAGCGAGTTGAATACCTGCGCCAGCTCGCCCAGGTAAAAAGCGATTCGGTGGGGCTCGTGCCCTGTCGCCGCAATCTCCACGAGGCGCGGCCATTCGGCCAGCTTCTGCGCCACGGCGATCTCGGCCGGGTCGGTCAGGCGCGGCGCGCCGGGGACAGCGCCCATGGCGTCGGCCTTGCGCATCACCGACCGGATCCGGGCGTGGGTGTACTGCACGTACCACACCGGGTTCTCGCGGCTTTCCTCGACCGCCTTGGCGAAATCGAAATCCAGCGGGGCATCGTTCTTGCGCGTCAGCATCAGGAACCGCACCACGTCCGGCCCGACCCGATCGACCACGTCCCGCAGGGTCACGAAGGTGCCCGCCCGCTTCGACATCTTGAAGGGCTGCCCGTTCTCGTAAAGCTTCACCAACTGGCACAGCTTGACGTCCAGCGGCACCCGCCCGTCCGACAGCGCGGAAACCGCGGCCTTCATCCGCTTGACATAGCCGCCGTGGTCGGCGCCGAAGACGTCGATCAACTGGTCGTAGCCACGCCCGATCTTGTCCCAGTGATAGGCGATGTCGGGCGCGAAATAGGTCCAGGCGCCGTCCGATTTCATCACCGGGCGGTCGACATCGTCGCCATGATCGGTGGACTTGAACAGCGTCTGCTCGCGCGGCTCCCAATCCTCGGGCAGCTTGCCCTTGGGCGGTTCGAGCGTGCCCTTGTAGATCAGGCCCCGGGAATCCAGCGCCTTCAGCGCATCCTCGATCCGGCCTGTGCCATAGAGTGACTTCTCGCTGAAGAAGCTGTCCATCTTCACGCCAAGCGACGCCAGATCCGCCTCGATCAGCGCCATCATCGCCTTGGTCGCGAAGGCCCGCACCTCTTCGAGCCAGACCTCCTCGGGCTCGTCGACATAGGCGTCGCCCACCTCGCCCTTCAGCGCCTCGCCCACGGCGACGAGGTAGTCGCCCGGATAGGTGCCGTCCGCGAACTCGACCTCCTGCCCGTGCGCCTCGAGGTACCGCAGGTAGACCGAGCGCGCGAGGACATCGACCTGCGCGCCGCCGTCGTTGATGTAGTATTCCCGCGTCACGTCGAAGCCCGCGAAGGCCAGCAGGTTGCATAGCGCGTCACCGAACACCGCACCTCGCGTGTGCCCCACATGCAGGGGGCCCGTGGGATTGGCCGAGACGTATTCGACGTTCACCCGGCTGCCCTCGCCCAGCTTGGACGTCCCGAAGCCGACCTCTTGCGCACGAAGCACCACGTCGGACCACAGCGCGCCCGACAGCCGCAGGTTCAGGAACCCCGGCCCCGCGACGCTGGCGCTCTCGACGCTGTCCAGCGCCCCCAGCCGGGCCGAGAGCTTCTCGGCGATGTCGCGCGGCTTGGCGCCGGCGGGCTTGGCCAGCACCATCGCGGCGTTGGTCGCCATGTCCCCATGCGCCGCATCGCGCGGAGGTTCGACCGTCACGTTGTCGAAGGACAGCCCCTCGGGCAGATCGCCCGCGCGGACCATCTCGTCCAAGGCAGAGATGACGTTGGCGCGCATATCGGCGAAAAGGTTCATGGGGGCCTCCAGGGTGAACGTGCGCGGTCTAAACCCGCCCCCGTGGGGCGTCAACGCAGTCCGACACGCCCAACCGGGATACGGCCGGGGCTCTGCCCCGGACCCCGGAGTATTTCCGGCAGGATGAAGGGGCGGCGTGGCGCGCCGTCAGATCTCGAAGACGACGACGTCGCGGCCATCGGCCCGAAGCCCGACCTCGCCGTCGATCAGCCGGAGCGCGTCGCGCCCGAAGACCACGTTGCGCCATCCGTTCAGCGCCGGGACGTCGCGCTCGCCGGCGGCGATCTGGTCCAGCTCGGCCGAGGTCGCGATCAGCTTCTGCGCGACGCCCGCACTCTCGGACTTCGCCTTCAGAAGCACGCGCAGCAGATCGGCCAGTGCGGGGTTCACCTGTAGCTGGTCCCGCCCGCGATCCGTCTCGGGATGGGTCTTGGGATCGGCCTCGAGCCCCCGCTTCACGGCCATGAGGATTCCTTCCGCGATCTCGCCCTTGCGGGCCTCGCGCAGCAGCAGCCGCGAGTTGCCGAGGTCCTTCTCGGATTGCGGCTTCGTCGAGGCCAGCTCGACCAGCGCATCGTCCTTGTACACCCGGCTGCGCGGCACGTTGCGCGCCTGAGCATATCCCTCGCGGAAGGCGGCGAGCTCCTTCACGATCGCCAGGAACTTGCCCGTGTTGGTGCGCGTCTTGACCCGCTTCCACGCGTCCTCGGGGTGCACCACGTAGGTCGCCGGGTCCATCAGCACGCCCAGCTCTTCCTCGACCCACGCCGTGCGCCCGGTCTTTTCCAGCTCGGCCGCCAGGTATTCGTAGACGTCGCGCAGATGCGTCACGTCGGCCAGCGCATAGACCTTCTGCGCCTCGGTCAGCGGCCGCCGCGACCAGTCGGTGAAGCGCGAGGACTTGTCGATCTGCGCCTTGGCGATCTTGCGCACCAGCGTCTCGTAGCCCACCTGCTCACCGAACCCGCAGACCATCGCCGCCACCTGCGTGTCGAACAGCGGAGCCGGAATCACGTTGCCGTCGTGCCAGAAGATCTCCAGGTCCTGCCGCGCGGCGTGGAACACCTTCACCACGCTCTCGTCCCGGAACAGCGCGTAGAGCGGCTCCAGCGACAGGTCCCCCGCCAGCGGATCGACCAGCACGGCCCCGTCATCCCCCTCGCCCGGGATCGCAAGCTGGATCAGGCACAGCTTCGAATAATAGGTCCGCTCGCGCAGGAACTCGGTATCGACGGTGACGTAAGGAGCGCCGCGTGCGGCATCGCAATACGCCGCAAGGGACGGGGTGTCGGTAATCGTGATCAAACGGACCTCCGCAAGGCTGACCCGGCCCTGATAGGCCCCGCGCCCCCGGAAGAAAAGACCGCCCTCTTCACCCCCGCCCGCATCTGCGCCATACCCGACCCAAAGCACACGAGGGGCCCCATGCACGACATCCGCACGATCCGCGACAATCCCGAGGCCTTCGACGCCGCCATGGCCCTGCGCGGGATCTCGAACGCCTCCGCCCCCCTTCTCGCCCTGGACGAGGCCCGCCGCGCCGCCATCCACGCGTCCGAGACCGCCAAGGCCCAGCAGAACGCGGCCTCCAAGCAGGTCGGCCAGGCCAAGGCCAGCGGCGACGACGCCGCCTTCGAACGCCTCCGCGCCGAGGTCGCCCAGAAGAAGGCCGAGGTCGCCGACCAGGAACAGGCCGCCCGCGAAAAGGACGCCGAGCTGATCGCCCAGCTCATGACCCTGCCCAACACCATGGCCCCCGACGTCCCCGAAGGCACCTCCGAGGATGACAACGTCGAGATCAAGCGCCACGGCGACCCCACCCCCATCGCGAACGCCAAGGAACACTACGACCTCACCGCCGACATCGACTTCGAGACCGCCGCCCGCCTCTCCGGCTCGCGCTTTGCCCTCATCCGCGGCCAGATCGCCCGCCTCCACAGGGCGCTGGCGCAGTTCATGCTCGACACCCATGTCGACCAGAACGGCCTGACCGAGGTCATCCCCCCCGTCCTCGTCAAGGACGAGGCGATGCGCGGCACCGGCCAGCTTCCGAAATTCGCCGAGGACAGCTACCAGACCACCAACGGCTGGTGGCTGATCCCTACCTCCGAGGTGCCCCTGACCAACATCGTCGCGGGCGAGACCCTCTCCGAATCCGACCTGCCGAAACGCTTCACCGCCCACACCCTGTGCTTCCGGTCCGAGGCCGGAAGCGCCGGCAAGGACACCGCCGGCATGCTCCGCCAGCACCAGTTCGAGAAGGTCGAGATGGTCTCGATCACCCACCCCGACACCTCCGACGACGAGCAACTCCGGATGCTTGCCTGCGCCGAGGGCATCCTCGAGGCGCTGGGCCTGCCCTACCGCACGATCAAGCTGTGCACCGGCGACACCGGCTTCGGCGCCCGCCGCACCTTCGACATCGAGGTCTGGCTGCCGGGCCAGAACCGCTACCGCGAGATCAGCTCGGTCTCGAACTGCTGGGACTTCCAGGCCCGCCGCATGAACGCCCGCTTCAAGCCCTCGGACGGAGGCAAACCCCAATTCGTCCACACCCTGAACGGCAGCGGAGTAGCCGTCGGCCGCGCCCTGATCGCGGTGATGGAGAACGGCCAGCAGCCCGACGGTTCCGTCGTCGTGCCGGAGGTGCTGCGGGGGTATATGGGGGGCGTGGAAGTGCTGGCAACTTCGTAGGCCACTCGCGAGACCAAAGAATTAGAAGACCGTTTTGAGCACCTTCTCCACGCCCGAAAGTAGGTCGTCGATTTCCTCAGCTTTGGGCTCTCGTCCCTTCGCGTGGTCACACAAGTTACGAATATCGGCCAAGTGCTGAATGAAGCGCCATTGCGGAACGTCGATGACATCATTGTCTTTCAGCACTTGATTGAGATCAGAGATACCCGGATGCTTCTTTCGAGAAGATACCGAGTGGCTCTCCAGCGTTTGATGCAAGTGTTTTTCGATAATCACGCCGCAGATCGCCCCCGCAGCTCGAAGGAAACCGTTTTTTGCAAGAGAACGTGCGCCTGAAATTTCGGAATCAAAAAGATGTGCCTGCAATATCAGCTTTAAGTTCAACAAAGAACTCGTCAGCTTTTCTCGAGCAGCTTTGACAATAGATAATTGCTGTCTGAACTCAGGAATGGCAGCAGAGCCATCCGCTATGACCTGCTTTTCCCAAGCGGAACCCCTGGTTATACTAAGCCCCTGCAAGTAATCCTTGATCATATAGTTTTGGAACGTAATATCCTTTCGCACCCGCGGAAATTCAAAATAATTTCGAAAGTCGGACAGTCTTTCCGGGAAGACCTGCTTGATGACCGCTTGCGCTTCTGAATACCAAGCTTGATATTCCTCCTTGAAGTCGGGAAGGCCTTTTATAAAAGTCTCCGCCCCTTGCTCGCCAAGATTCTCACATGCCTTCTCGCGAAATTCATCTGGCAAGCAGTCGTATTGGATCGCCATATGGAGGCTGTCACCCTGTTTTATCAGATCATCTAGCTCAGCGGTAAATTTATCGAATTTCTTTGACATACGCCTCTCCCCTCGCCCTGCCACACTATATGTCAAATAAATCCAATTACAGTCAGCAGGCAACCGGCGCTAACCATTTCGCCGCACATCTTGTTAGCCCGTCTCACCCTACCCCTCCCCCCAAACCGCCCCACATCGCACTCCATGCGATACCTCATCCCCCTCCTCGCCCTCGCCTTCGCCGCGTCACCGCTGCTGACCGGCAGCTTCGGCGGGTTCGACCCGAACGCCTTCCCCGTCCCGCAACAGGACCCGCCCGTCACCCCCGAAGGCTACGCCTTCTCGATCTGGGGGCTGATCTATCTGGCGCTGATCGCCCACGGCCTCATCGGCCTGCGCCGCGGCGATGACCCCGACTGGGCCCGAACCCGCGCCCCCCTCGCACTCAGCCTCGCCGTCGGGGCCATCTGGATCCCCGTCGCCAAGGCCTCGCCCCTCTGAGCGACATTCCTGATCCTGATCATGCTGGCGGGCGCCCTCGTCGCCCTGCGCCGCGCAGGCCCGTCCGACCCGTGGGCACTGTCCACCCCGCTCGGCCTCTATGCCGGCTGGCTCACGGCGGCGAGCGCTGTCAGCCTCGGCCTCCTCGCCGCCGGCTACGGCCTGATCGGCGGCACCACCGCCGCCCTCGTCGCACTGGCCCTCGCCCTCGCCGTGGGTCTCGCGACCCTGCGCGCCCGCCCAAGCCTCGCCTACGCCGCCGCCCTCGCCTGGGCCTTCATCGGCGTCGCAATCCGCAACTGGGGCGATTTGACGACCCTCACCGCCCTCGCAGCCGTTGCCGCGGCGGGCGTCCTTGCGGTCGCAGGGGTCCTACACTTCTCCTACAGATCTCGCACAGAGATCTGACGAAACTCCGACACCCTATTTCAAATGCTTGCGAAGCCGCGAGGGCGTCGATTTCGTCCGCCCCTTGAACGGGTTCTGATCGCTCTGCGACCGCATCCAAAGCCGGATCGGAGTCCCCGGCATGTCGAAATCCACCCTCAACCCGTTTACGAGGTATCGGCTGTAAGCCTCTGACATTTCTTTGGGATTCGAGCACATGACCACGAACCCCGGCGGCCGGGTCTTCGCCTGAGTCATGTACCGCAACTTGATCCGCCGCCCACCGGGCGCAGGGGGCGGGTGCGCCTCGATCATCGCGCCAAGCCATTGATTCAACTTGGAAGTTGTTACGCGCCGGTTCCACACGTCATGCGCCCCAAGGATCGCATCCCTTAGCCGATCCAGCCCCCGCCCCGTCTTGGCCGAAACCGTGACCAACGGCACCCCCCGAAGCTGCGGCAGAAGACGTTCACACTCCTCGCGAAGCATTTGAATCTTCTCGTTCTTGTCCGCCTCGGCGTCCCACTTGTTGACCGCGATCACGACCGCCCGACCCTCACGCTCGGCCAGGTCGGCAATCCGCAGATCCTGCTGCTCGAACGGTATGGCGGCATCAAGCAGAACCACCACCACCTCGGCAAACTTGACGGCCCGCAACCCATCGGAAACGCTAAGCTTTTCAAGCTTCTCCTGGACCTTCGCCTTCTTGCGCATCCCCGCCGTGTCGAAGATCCGAACCGGCAACCCGTCCCAGTCCAGCCGGACCGAGATCGCATCCCGGGTGATCCCAGCCTCGGGCCCGGTCAGCAGCCTCTCTTCGCCCAGCAACTTGTTGACCAGAGTGGATTTACCGGCGTTCGGCCGCCCCACGACGGCCACCTGCAACGGCTTCTCCCAGGTCGGCACGCGGGGGCCGGCATCGGGATCGTCCTCGTCGACATCCACATCCGTCTCGGGTGCCGTCTCGGTCACCCGCTCCTCGGCGTCGGTGACCATCGGCTTCAGCAGCGTGTAGAGGTCCATCATCCCCTCGCCATGCTCGGCCGACAGGCGCACCGGCTCGCCCAAGCCAAGCGCGTAGGCCTCGAGCAGCCCGGCCTCGGCCGCGCGCCCCTCGCATTTGTTGGCTGCCAGGATGACGGTCGCGGACTTCCGGCGCAGAATCTCGGCGAAGATCTCGTCGACCGCCGTCACTCCCACACGCGCGTCGATGACGAAGAGGCACGCGTCCGCCATCTCGACCGCGCGCTCGGTCAGGCGCCGCATCCGCCCCTGAAGAGAGTCGTCGGTTGCATCCTCGAGGCCCGCCGTGTCAATTACGGTGAAGCGAAGATCGGCGATCTTGGCCTCGCCCTCGCGCAGGTCGCGGGTGACGCCGGGCTGGTCGTCGACCAGCGCAAGGCGGCGGCCGACGAGCCGGTTGAACAAGGTGGATTTGCCCACGTTCGGGCGTCCGACAATGGCGAGAGTGAAGCTCATGGGCGCGCGCTCCGTTGGATCAGAGGCCGCCCTTTACCGGACGGCTCAGCGGAAGGCCAGAAGCTGGCCATCCTCGCTCACGACATAGAGCGTCTGGCCAGCGACGACCGGGTTGGAGGTCGCGCCGCTCGGCATGGCGACCTCGGCCACCTGGGTCCCGCTCGTCGGGTCGAATGCTCGCAGGCGCGAGTCCGACGATGCGACCCAGAGACGCCCACCGGCCAGGACGGGCCCATAATGGTTGAACACAGCCTTGCGGCGGCCGATGATGTTGCGCTCGAACAGCGGCAGGGCCGTGCCCCAGATGCGCTGTCCCGTCGAGGCGTCGAGGCGGATCAGCTCGTTCTGGTCGCTTACCGCGAAGACCGATCCGCCGGCGACGACCACCGGCGACATCGCACCGTCCTCGGCCGTCCACAGGCGCTGTCCGGAAACCAGAGAAAAGGCGTTGATCCGGCCCGAAGGGGAGCCCGCGTAGATCGTGTCGCCGTCGATCACCGGGTCGCCCGAGATGTCGGAGATGCCCGCATACACCTTGCCAACCCGCGAGCCGGCGACGGTGGTGGTCCAGCGGCTGGTGCCCCCAGAAAGAACTCCGCGCAACTCGCGGCTGGCGTAGGGGAAGACCACCAATCCGTCCGACACGGCAGGTGCAGCCCCGCCCGACACGCCGGTCGTCGAAGGTGTGCCCGTCTCGGTCCATTGAACTCGGCCAGTCGCGGCATCGATTGCCCAGCCGGTCGCATTGCGGCCAACGACATAGACGGTACCACCGCTGACAGTCGGAGCGCCCGAGGCGGCCGCCCCGAGGTCCTGAACCCAGCGGCGCTGCCCGGAGGTCGCGTCGAGCGCCAGAAGCTCGCCATAGCCCGTCGAGACGTAGAGCGTGCCATCCGACACGGCGAGGCCGGTTCCGGTGGCGCCGCCCTCGGGCTCACCGGCGGGGACGAGGCTGGCGGACCACAGGGGCTCGCCCGCCAGGGCATGGGCCATCACGCGCGCACGGCTGTCCACGGTGAAGATGCGCCCGCCGCCCACGACCGGATCGGCGACGATCCGGTGGCGGCGATCCTCGGCCGCGCCGATCGACGCGGCGAAGCGCAGGCTCGGGGTCGGGGCGAGCGCGACGTGGGGGATGTCGTGATCGGCCGCGTAGGCCTTGTGCGTCCATTCGGTGGTCGCGACGGCGGCAGGCAGCGACAGGGGCACGGCACGATCCACCTCGACGGCGCCCTCGCCCTCGCGCAGGTCCAGGCGCTCGCCGAGAAGTATCTCCTCGCGATCACCGCAGCCCTGGAGCACAAGAAGCGCCACGCCGAGTGTCAGCCCGATCCGCGTCATACGATATTCCCTCATCCCTCGGCCGTCTCGAGCGACCCGCCGAGCGCGACAATCAACTGCCGGGCCCGGGCTTGCAAGTCTCGCGTGGCGGCACCGTCCTCGAGGATCCCGCGCAGCGTCTCGATCGCGTCCGAGGTCTCGCCCGCCCGCATCTCGGCGATGGCCCGCTGCTCAAGGGCCAGAAGGCGGTAAGGCGCGCCGGGAATCGTCAGGGGCTCGATCATATCGATGACCTCCTGCGGGTCGGCGCGATCCTGCAACAGCATCGCCGCCTTGAGCGTCGCGAGCTCCCGATAGAGCGGCGGAATGGTGCCGTCGCCGCTGATCTCGGTCAGCAGTTCGAGCGTCTGCGCCTCGGCCTCGTCGGTTTCGAGCGTATCGGCCGCCAGCATCGCCAGCAGCGCCTGCTGCGTGCCTTCGGCGTCGATGGCCAGCAGAGCCTCGCGCCGCGCCTCGGGCGTCTCGGCGTCGAGCGCGGCGACGATCGCGTCCCCGAAGGCCCGCGCCTCGGCCTGCTCGGCGCTGCGGCGCCATTCGACCCAGGCCGCGGCGCCCACCAGCAGCACGACCGCGAGAATCGCGATCCAGCCGTAGCGGCGCAGCATGGCGTACAGCCGGTCGCGGCGGACCTCGTCCGAGACCTCGTCGATGAAACTGTCGTTATTGCTCACCCTGGACCTCTTTCGCGCTGTCCGCCGCGTCATAGCGCGCCCTCATGCGAATGGCCACAGGTGCGAAACGAGGATTTGATCCTCGAACAGCGTCAGGCGACCTCTTCCTCGGTCGCCTGACGATGCCAGAGCTGCGCATAACGCCCGCCCTGTGCCAACAGCGCCATGTGCGAGCCACGCTCCACAATCCGGCCGGCATCCAGCACCGCGATCTCGTCCGCATCCACCACCGTCGAAAGCCGGTGCGCGATCACCAGCACCGTCCGCCCCCGACCCATTGCGCGGAGTTCGTTCTGGATGCCCATCTCGGTCTCGGTATCCAGCGCCGACGTCGCCTCGTCCAGCAGCAGGATCGGCGGGTCCTTCAGCAGCGTGCGCGCGATGCCCACGCGCTGCTTCTCGCCGCCGGACAGCTTTAGCCCCCGCTCGCCCACCTGCGTCTCGTAGCCATCCGGCAGGCTCGCGACGAAGTCGTGGATCGAGGCGGCCCGTGCGGCGGCTTCGATGTCGGCCTCGGTCGCGTCGGGGCGGCCGTAGGCGATGTTGTAGCGGATCGTGTCGTTGAACAGCACCGTGTCCTGCGGCACGACCCCGATCGCGCCGTGCAGACTTTCCTGCGTCACCCCCCGCAGATCCTGCTCGTCGATGCGGATCGCCCCGCCGCCGACATCGTAGAACCGGAAGAGCAACCGGCCCACCGTCGACTTGCCTCCGCCCGACGCCCCGACAAGCGCCAGCGTCCGCCCCGGCGGGATCGTGAAGGACAGGCCGTCGAGGATGCGGCGGTCCTCACCATAGCTGAACGAGACCTCGTCGAAGACGATCTCGCCGCCCCGGACCTTCAGCGCCTTGGCGTCGGGCGCGTCCTTTACCTCGGCGGGCTGTTCCAGCAGCGCGAACATCTGCCCCATGTCGACGAGCGACTGTCGGATCTCGCGGTAGACGGTCCCGAGGAACCCCAGCGGGACGGTGATCTGGATCATGTAGGCGTTCACCATGACGAAATCGCCCGTGGTCAACCGCCCTGCCGAGACGCCCGCCGCAGCCATGGCCATGACTGAGACAAGCCCCGCGCCAATGATCAGCGCCTGCCCGAAATTGAGCGCCGCCAGCGAATAGGACGTCCGCAGCGCCGCGCCCACATAGCCGGCCATGGCGCTGTCGTAGCGGTCGGCCTCGCGACGCTCGGCACCGAAATACTTGACCGTCTCGAAGTTCAGCAGCGCATCCATGGATTTCTGCGCGGCATCGTTGTCCTGCCGGATCATCTCGCGCCGGATGCGCACCCGCCATTCGGTCACGGCGAAGGTGAAGGCCACGTAGGCCACCATCGTCACCATCACCACGGCCAGGTAGCGCCAGTCGAACACCACGGCGAGGATGACCCCCACCATCGCCAGCTCGAGCACCAGCGGCCCGATCGAGAACAGCAGGAATCGCAGCAGGAACTCGACGCCCTTCACGCCGCGCTCCATGATCCGTTGCAGCGAGCCGGTGCGCCGCTGGATGTGGTAGCGCAGGGACAGCCGGTGGATATGCTCGAACGTCTCGAGCGCGAGCGTCCGCAGCGCCCGCTGCCCCACCGCGGCGAAGAGAACGTCGCGCAACTGCTGAAACCCGGTGTTCATCACCCGCGCCACGCCGTAGGCGATGGTCAGTGCGATGGCCCCTGCCCCCAGCGCCCACGCGGCGTCGCCTTCGCCCGACAGCATGTCCACCGCCGCCTTGTAGAAGACCGGGACCGTCACCGCGACGAGCTTCGCCACGATCAGCGCCGTCATGGACAGGACCACGCGCACGCGCAGGGCCGGCGCATCCTCGGGCCACAGGTATGGCAGCACGCGCGCGACGATACCGAGGCCGCGCGCCTCGCCGTCCGTCTGCGGAGTATCTGATGATCCGGGAGGCATGGGCGACGGCTTAGCCACCCTGCCCCGCTTTGACCAGCGCACGCGTCAGTCGGGCACCGCGAAGATCTGGCCCGGATAGATCAGGTCGGGGTTGCCGATCTTGTCGGCGTTCGCCTCGAACACCCTGACGAAGGACATTCCGTCGCCGTAATTGCTCTCGGCGATGGCCCATAGGGTGAAGCCAGGCTGCACAGTGACGCGTCGCACGCCATCCTCGACCATGCCCTGCAGCGCGTCCAGGGACGCGGCCGATTCCGGGCGGAACGGAGTCTCGGCCCGCGCGGTCACTTCGCCCGTGGCGTCCAGCTGATCGACGCGCAGGGTGTAGGTGCGCTCTGCGAGGGCGGGCATGTCGAGGCGCCACTGGCCGTCCGCCTCGCTCCGCACGGCGTCGAGCGGACGATTGTCGAGATACACGCGCACCGAGGCCGCCTCGGGCGCGCGGCCGCCCAGAACGACGGTTCCATCGGGCGCATAGCGGATCGTGTCGATGCTGAGCGCGGGTCGCGGCGCACCGTCCTGCACCACGCTCAGGCCGCCGTTCTCGACCTGCAGGACCCGCGGCGCCTCGGGTCGCGACGGCGGTTCCGTCACGGGGGGCGTGGTCAGGCGCGCCGCGAAAGTCTCCTGCCGAGGCACGACGGGCACGCGAGAGCCCTGGGCCATCACGTCCTGAACCTCGGGCGTGACCGGGGGAGCGTCGTACGCAGCTGGGCCCGAGGACAGACTGGCGATCCGCGGCGCGTCCGGCCGATCGGTTGCGACCGGCACGTCCCGCGGGCCCGAAGCGTCGGCCCGCGGCGTGACTGGCATGTCCCGATCCGGCACAGATAGCGGCGTCACGGGCGCGCTCGTCTCGGGCGTCACGAGCGTCGCTGCTGCCCCTGCGCGCATCTCTTCGGGGTCTTCGGCGGCCACGTCGGCGCGCATCCGGGCGGCTGCCCGATCCTCGACCGCCACCGCGCGCAGGTCGCGCTTGGCCGGGGCAGCAGCGATGCGCGCAGCCTCGGGCGCGGGACCCGGAGGCGCGGGGCGGCGCGGCTCGATGACGAAGCTCTGCTTGCCCGGTCTCGCCTCGCCGCCGTCACGTTCACGCAGGTTGAGGGACTGAGGTGCCTCGCTTTCGGGCAGGTCCAGGAACGCGACGAAGTTTCCCTGCACGTCGACGGAGACCGTTCCCGCCATCTGCTCGCCCAGCAGGACCTCGACCTGCGCCCCGGGCGTGGCACGGCCCGAGACCAGCATCGCGCCGTCCCGCTCGACCCGGAGGACATCGACCTCTGGGCCGTCCGCATCGTCCTCTGCGGGAACGACCACCGCCGGCTCGGGAACCACCACGGCCGCGACGTCCTCCCCTGCACCGTCGGACACCACCTCGACGCCGGGTGCGAAGCGCAGACCCAGCACCAGCAGACCGGCGGCGATCACGCAACCGAAGACCATGCCGAGCAACCGGGTCATCTCGCCCCTCCTTGTCCCGCGCGCCCTTGCGGGGGCGCCACATTCGTTCCAAAGCATTGCGAAAAAAGAACGGAGAAGGCGAGTCCATGCCCCTCGAAACCACACCGACCGCATCGATTTGCGTCTATTGCGGATCCCGTGACGGGAATGACGCCCGGTTCTGCGCAGCGGCCGACGCGCTCGGCGCGGGAATCGCCGCCCGGGGTTGGCGCCTGGTCTACGGCGCGGGCGACGTGGGGCTGATGGGCCGAGTCGCGCGATCCGCACAGGCCGCCGGCGCGGACACTTTCGGCGTCATCCCGCGACATCTTCTGGACCTCGAGGTCGGCAAGCGCGACCTGTCCCGCTTCATCGTCACCGAGACGATGCACGAGCGTAAGAAGGTGATGCTGATGAACGCGGACGCCGTGGTGATGCTGCCCGGCGGAGCGGGATCCCTGGACGAGTTCTTCGAAGCGCTCACCTGGCGCCAGCTTGGGCTGCACGACAAGCCGATCGTGCTGGTGAACGTGGCGGGTTACTGGGACCCGCTGCACAGACTTCTGGACGACGTCGTCGCCAAGGGCTTCGCCGCCGCGAGCCTGCTTGATTTCATCGAGACCGTGCCCGACGCCGAAGCCGCGATCACGTCACTGGCGGCACGGCTCGAAGCCGCCGCCGCCTGACGAACGTCTCGCCGGAATAGATTGCGAGCGCCGTCCAGATCGCCCCGAAGGCCGCCGCGTGCCACATCGTGAACCGCTCGCCGAACAGGAGCGTGGCGCACAGGAACTGAAGCGTCGGGTTCAGGTATCCGATGACGCCGACCGTCGACAGCGACAGCCGCCGCGAGGCCATCGTAAACAGGATCAGCGGCAGCGCGGTCAAGGGCCCCGACGCGGCCAGGAGCAGCGCGTCCCAGCCGGTGAACGCGCCCCAGCCGGGCGTGGCCCAGACCAGCCAGCCGATGGCCAGGGGCATCAGCAGGACCACCTCGGCGGTGACGCTGGCCATTGCGTTCGCCTCGATCGCCTTTTTCGCGACGCCGTAGAAGCCGAAGGTGACTGCCAGGACGAAGGACAGCCAGGGCGCCGCGCCAAGCCCCAGGATCAACGTGGCCACACCGGCGGCGGCCAAGGCGATCGCGATGCCCTGGGCCCGCGACGGCCTTTCGCGGAAGATCGCCGCGCCGAGCGCGACCGAGACCAGCGGGAAGATGAAGTAGCCGAGGCTGGTCTCGACCACCCGGCCAGCCTGCACTGCGAAGATGAAGACGAACCAGTTCGCCCCGATCATGATCGAGGCAAACGCGACGAGGGCGGCCACACGCGGACCCCGCACCAGATGCGCAACGGTCGAAAGGCGCCCCCGTCCGGCAAGGATCACGGCGAAGAACAGTGCCGACCAGATCGTCCGGTGCGCCAGCACCTCGGCCGGTGGGACATGGGCGAGAAGCTTGTAGTAGATCGCCGACAGGCCCCAGATCGTGCAGGCCCCAGCCATGGCGAGGATGCCGGTCAGCGAGGTCCTCATTGCGCGCGCAGGATGGCCGAGACGGGAACCAGCGCCACGCTGTCCGCCCGCGAGCTCCCGAGGAAACGCTCGAGCCCCTCGGCCGTCTCGGGAGAGTTGTCGGCGATCACCACGACCGCGCCCCGATTGCGCGCCTCGAAGGCGGCCTGGTCGAGGAACCGTCCGACCGCGCGCCCGTCGCGGCCGCTTCCATCGACCCGGCGGAAGATCTCGACCGCGGGAACGCCGGCTCTTTCGGCGGCCTCGATGACGGAGGTGGATGTTCCGCTGCGCAGGATCAGGCCGTGTCCGGTTTCCGCGAGGACCGCTGCGATCTCGTCCGCCGCGATCGACCCGCCGGCGAAGCCCCTCTCGCTTTGGGCCATAACGGTGGCCGCCCGCGGCAGCGCGTCGAACATCGCGAGCGGCCCGGTGCCCGCCGCGCCCGTGGGCGGGCCCGGTATCGCGACGATCTCGGCGCCCGCCGCGCGCCATGCCTCCGCGCGGGCCTCAGCATCCGCCGCATCGGCGGCGATCGCCACGCTGAGCGGCACGCCCTCGATCGGGTCGGTGCCGGCGCGGTCCACCACGACGATCGCCATGAGAGGAACGTACCACGAGGGCGGCTCGGCGATGGCGTTGCGCACCAGTGCCGGCCGGTCGTCCGCCGTTGCCGCTTCATCGACGTCCTGCGGCAGTCGTTCGGGCCGGGATGGCAAACCACCGTCGAAGTCAGGCGGCGCGAAGCCGGCTTCCGGGACCACAAGCGCTGCGGGTTGCGCCTCGAGACCGTCTCGCGGGGGCCCCTCGGCCGGGTCCCGCGTCAAGCCCGGACCGTCCGTCTGTGCGGGGACAAAATTCGGCGCTCGCGGCGCGAGGATCTGCGCGGCAGGCGGCACGACTTCGGCGGCGGGGTCGACCGTGGGTGTCTCTGTCGTCGCCGGCTCCGCCTCGGCTGGCTCCACCCGTGCCTCTGCATCCGGCCCTAGTTCTGCCGCGTTCACCACCACTGTCGAAACCGTGGCGGCAGGCGCGGCGGGCTCCGCACCCTCCGAGGGGGGCGCCACGGCCGCCTCAGGTACGCGCACATCCGACTCCTGCCGCACAGTTTGTCCGGGCGTCGTCGCCGCGGGAATATCCCCCGACGGGTCGTCGGCCGGCGAAAGGCCGACGCGCGCATCATCCCGAGCAACGGGAGCCGTCCCGGGCTCGTCGGCGAAGATCGACTGCGTCTCCGGCCCCACGGCGGCGGGGCGGTCCCTGCCCCCGATCGCCTGATGGTCCCGGACGGGGGCCAGCGACAGCCCGACGGCCAGGCCGATCACACCGACCACGACACCCGCACAAATTCCTCCGAGGAGACCCTTCACCCGGAATTCCTTTCGCCCGCTTGACGCTTGCCTGCGCTTTTCCCCATCTATACCTCTCGGCCCCGGGCCCGCCAGCCCCGCCCTTGGACAAGGAGAACCAGCGTGCTTCTGTTGATCGACAACTACGACAGCTTCACCTGGAACCTCGTCCACTACGTGGGCGAGCTGGGAGCCGAGGTCCAGGTTCACCGCAACGACGCGCTCAGCGTCACCGAGGCCATGGCGCTGAAGCCCGACCATATCCTGCTGTCACCCGGCCCCTGCGATCCGGACCGCGCCGGCATCTGCCTGCCGCTCGTGCAGGCGGCCGCCGAAGCGGGCGTGCCGCTACTGGGTGTCTGCCTCGGGCATCAGGCCATCGGGCAGGCCTTCGGCGGCAAGGTCGTGCGTCACAGCGAAATCGTCCATGGCAAGGCTGGGATCATGCATCACGAGGGTGAAAGCGTGTTCGCGGGCCTCCCCTCGCCCCTGTCGGCGACGAGGTATCACTCGCTGGTGGTCGAGCGGGATAGCCTGCCCGACGAGCTGACCGTGACGGCTGCGCTCGAGGACGGGACGATCATGGGCCTCGCGCACCGGACCCTGCCGATCCACGGCGTGCAGTTCCACCCCGAGTCGATCCGGTCCGAGCATGGCCACGCGATTCTGCGGACCTTCCTCGAAACCGGGCTCGTGCCGGCATGAGCGATGCGCTGAAGCCGCTCATCGAAGCGGCGGTCGACCGGCCGCTGACCGAAGACGAGGCCCGGACCGCCTTCGACCTGATTTTCGCCGGCGAGGCCACGCCCAGCCAGATCGGCGGGCTGCTGATGGCCCTGCGGGTCCGCGGCGAGGCCGTCTCGGAATTCGCGGCCGCCGCCGCCGCGATGCGCGCCCGGGCGCGAAAGGTCCGCGCTCCCGAGGGGGCGATGGATATCGTCGGCACCGGCGGCGACGGCAAGAGCACGCTGAACATCTCGACCGCCGCGGCCTTCGTGATCGCCGGCGCCGGCGTGCCGGTGGCCAAGCACGGGAACCGCAACCTGTCCTCAAAGTCCGGGGCGGCCGACGTGATCGCCCAGCAGGGGATCGACGTCATGGTCGGCCCCGAGGTGGTCGAGCGTGCGCTGGCCGAGGTCGGCATCGGCTTCATGATGGCCCCCATGCACCACCCGGCCATGAAGGCCGTGATGCCCACGCGGATCGAGCTCGGGACCCGCACGATCTTCAACATCCTCGGGCCGCTGACGAACCCGGCCGGGGTGAAGTACCAGCTGAGCGGGGCGTATTCCGCGAGCATCCTTGCACCCATGGCCGAAACCCTGGGCCGCCTGGGAAGCGAGCGTGCCTGGCTCGTCCACGGCTCGGACGGGACGGACGAGCTGGCAATCTCGGGGCCGTCCACCGTTGCGGTGCTGGAGAACGGAGAGGTCACGATGTGCGAGGTCGCACCCGAGGATGCCGGCCTGCCGCAGCACCCGTTCGAGCAGATCGTCGGCGGCACGCCCGAGGCGAATGGCCGCGCGTTCCGGGCCCTGCTCGCCGGTGAGCCCTCCGCCTACCGCGATGCGGTTCTTCTGAACGCGGCGGCCGGGCTGGTGGTCGCGGGGCGCGTGGAGTCCCTGACGGAGGGCGCCGCGATGGCGGCCGAGAGCGTCGACAGCGGGGCGGCGAAGGCGAAGGTCGAGGGCTTGGCCAGGGTCTCTCCGCTCGCCTGAGGTTCACCCCCTGAACAGCTGCTTGTACTCGTCCAGCGTGCGCGTGCGCGCCTTGGAGCGGGTCGCCCCCTTCGCAGGCAGTTGCAGCCGCGAGTCGTTGATCACCATGATGTGGTCCTCGAGCACGCGGGCCGCTTGATCCAGATCGCGCGCCCTCAGGTGGCCCAGGATCTGCTTGTGCTCGCCGAAGGACTGTTCGCGGTAGTCGCCCTCGCCCTCCTGCAGGCGCACGCGCAGGGCCTTGATGGCGGATGCCGTCAGATCGTAGGCCTGCGGCAGAAAGCTGTTGCCGGACGCACCGACGAACACGTGGTGGAAGTCCATGTCGGCAGCTTCGTACTGATTCCAGTTGCCGCCGGTCATCGCCTTGTCCATCCGGTCGATGGTTTCCTCGAGCGCGTCCACGACGGCTTGACCGGAATCCTGCATCGCGAGTCGCATTCCCGCTGTTTCGAGCACGGCGCGAAAGGTGCTCATCTCGAGCACATCCTCGCGGGTGGGCGAGAAGACGTAGGTCCCTGCCTGGGGCACGATGGTGACGAGGCGGATGTCCCGCAACTTGAAGAAGGCCGTCCTGACGGGCGCCTTGCTCATCCCCAAGGCTTCGGCGATCTGCATCTCCGAGAGGCGCTCGCCAAAGTCCAGCGCACCCGAGACGATGGCTTCCTGGATACGGATGAACGCTTCTCTGCTCAGCGACACTTCAGTTTCTCCGGCTCTCGAGCATGGGGCGCCACCGACATCCGGGACATGATGCGCTCGTAGGGTCGTGGCCGATGTAACGTCACCCGGCGACCGGGTCCATTTAATGGACTTGACAAGTTTTGCATGTGCTAGAATTCTAGTATGTAATTTTTGCGGAGGGATGCAGATCATATGTTCCGGTTTCACTTGTTGACCCCAGACGCGCAATATCCGGACGACGCCGCGATCGAGCGCGAGACGGCGGGTCCCGGTGCCGACTGGATCATCCACCGCGAGCGGCAGCCCGAAGTGATTCCCGCGGACGACTGGAGCCGCGCCGATGCGCTGGTGGTCTGGCACGAAATGCCCATCGACTCGGACGTTATCGCACGGCTGGACCGCTGCCGGATCATCGTTCGCGCAGGCGTCGGGTTCGATCACATCGATCTCGACGCGGCCGCCGCGAGAGGCATTCCGGTGTGCAACACGCCCGACTATGGCACCAGCGAAGTCGCGGACCATGCCATCGCGATGATGCTCAACTTCAAGCGGGGCCTCACCTCGTATCACCGCGAACTCATGGCCTCGCCCCAGGACGGTTTCGATCACGCGCGCGCACCGCTGATGGGCCGGTTGCGGGGACGGACGCTGGGGATCGTCGGGCTGGGGCGTATCGGGACCGCCACGGCGCTGCGGGCGAAGGCGTTCGGCCTCGACGTCGTCTGCTACGATCCGCACGTCTCGCGCGGGACCGAGATCGCAGTCGGCGTTCGGCGGGTCGAAAGCCTGCGCGAACTGCTCGCGGTCAGCGACGTCGTCAGCCTGCATTGTCCTTTGACGGACGAGACGCGCGGCATGATCAATTCCGAAACTCTGGGATGGATGAAGCCCGAAGCGATCCTGGTCAACACGGCGCGGGGGGCGATCGTGGACGTGCCGGCCCTGCTCGAGGCGTTGCGGAAGAACGTGATCGCGGGCGCCGGGCTGGACGTGCTGCCCACCGAGCCGCCGGCCGAGGACGACCCGATCTCGATCGCCTATGCCGGGCGGGGCGACCCGTTGACGGGCGAGCGCCTTCTGCTGTCGCCGCACGCGGCATGGTCGAGCCCCGAAAGCGTCGCCGACGCGCGGCGGCTCGCCGTCGAGACGGCAATGCTGTGCCTGACCGAGGGGCGGATTCGCAATCTCGTCAACAATCCTGGGAGCACACCGATGGCGGCGGCCGAATAGCGGTCGCTGCCGGAAAAGAGGGAGGAGGCTCTCGCAGCGAAGGAGGGTTGCGGGAGAGGTCGGGCGGGCATCGCTTCCAATCGACCATGCATGCCAGAGTATCCATGGGAGGAGCAAAAATGGCTAACAAGATCAGCACGATGATTGCCGCCGGAGTCCTGACGGCCGCAACGGGACTGCCTGTCCACGCACAGGAGCATTCCTTCACGTTCCAGTCCGTCGATCCTGCGGGAAATCCAAATTTCGAGATCCAGGACGCGTGGGCCAACCGCGTCGGCGTGATGAGCGGCGGCCGCATCCAGATCGATCTTCTGCCGGTGGGCGCCGTGGTTGAATACAACGAGACCCAGGACGCCGTGGGGGCCGGAATCCTCGACGGGCACGTCACGGATGTCAGCTACTTCTCGGGCAAGGACCCGGCCTTTGGTCTGGTCGCGAACCCGATCGGCGCATGGTCGTCGCCGGAAGAGATGTTCCGCTTCATGCGCTACGGCGGTGGAAACGAACTGATGCAGGAGCTCGAAGAGCCCTACAACCTGCGTTTCGTTGGGGCGACGACGACCGGTCTTGAAGGCTTCGTCTCCAGAGAGCCGCTGGAGGGCGTCGATGATCTGAAGGGCCTGAAGGTGCGCGCGCCGGAAGGCCTGATCCAGCAGGTCTTCGCCGCCGCGGGCGCCGTTCCGGTGAACCTGCCCTATGCCGAGGTGTTCACGGCGCTCGACAAGGGTGTCATCGACGCCGCCGACTCCACCGTGTTCTCGACGAACCAGGCGGCGGGATTGCACGAGGCCGGAAACCACCCGGTCTACCCGGGTTTCCACTCGATGCCGCTGGTCGAAGTTTCCATGAACCTCGACGAGTGGAACAAGCTGCCCGAGGATCTGCAGGAGATCATGACCGTGTCGGTGCGCGACCTCGCCACGGACATGGTGGCGCAACTGTCGATCAAGGATCTCGAGGCCGTCGCCGAGGCCAAGGCGAACCCCGACATCACGGTGCACAACTGGTCCAGCGAGGACCGCGCGCGGTTCCGCACCATCGCCATGGAACAGTGGGAGAACGTCGCCGGTCAGTCGGAAAACGCCCAGAAGGTATACGACACCCTGACGACCTACCTGCAAGAGCAAGGCATGCTCGACTGAGCCTTCAGGGCGGGCAGCCTGGCAGTCCGCCCGACGCTCACCGCACTCACCCGGACGGAGAGCAATGGCACAACGCGACAACACGGCCCGCGAAGCGGTGGCCTCGCGGACACGGCCCCTGCCTCGGGCGGGGCTTCCCTACCTTGTGAGCTACTTGAGCACCTTCATGACGCTCGAGCCCGGCGATGTCGTCACCAACGGGACGCCCCCTGGCGTCGGGCCGGGTTGCGGCCGCAGGTCTTCCTTCGGGAAGGTGAGGTCATGGGCCTCGAAATCGACAGGCTGGGAGTTCAGGAGCAGAAATGCGTACGAAGAGCGGCAGGGTGACGGACCGCGCCGATACCGGGGTCTACGACTACATCGTCATCGGGGCAGGCTCGGCCGGGTGCGTGCTGGCGAACCGGCTGAGCGCGGATCCCGCTAACCGGGTCCTGTTGCTCGAGGCCGGCGGAAGCGACAACCGCTTCTGGGTGCATGTGCCGATGGGCTATCTCTATGCCATGGGCAATCCGTCGATGGACTGGTGCTTTCGGACCGAGGCAGAAGAGGGGCTCGGCGGGCGGGCTCTGAACTATCCTCGCGGCAAGCTGCTGGGCGGGTGCTCGTCGATCAACGGCATGATCTACATGCGCGGCCAGGCGCGAGACTACGACCAATGGCGGCAGATGGGCAATGCCGGCTGGGGCTGGGACGACATCCTGCCCTACTTCCGCAAGTCCGAGCATCACTGGGGCGCGGCCGACGCCTTCCACGGCAAGGGCGGCGAGTTGCGAGTCGAGCAGCAGCGACTGAGCTGGCCGATCCTCGACCACGTGGCGGATGCCGCCGAAGAGATGGGCATCGCCCGCACCGACGATTTCAACGACGGCGACAACGAGGGCGTCGGATACTTTCCGGTGACACAGCGGCGCGGGCTGCGGTGGAACGCACGGAAAGCCTTCCTCGACCCTGTGCGCAAGCGGCCGAACCTGCGGATCGAGACCGGTGCGCAGGTCGAACGACTCGTCCTCGACGGCTCGCGTGTGACGGGCGTGGATTACGTTGTGCGTGGAAAGCCCAACCATGCGCGGGCGGGGCGCGAGGTGGTGCTGTCCGCAGGGGCCATCGGAACGCCGCAGATCCTAGAACTGTCCGGCATCGGCAATCCCGATCTGCTGCCGAAGCACGGGATCGAGACGCACCATTCGCTGCCGGGCGTCGGGGAGAACCTGCAGGATCACCTGCAGCTTCGGACCGTGTGGAGGATCACAGGCGCCAGGACGCTGAACGACCGCGTTGCGACCTCGTTCGGCAAGGCCGTGATCGCGCTCGAATATCTCGTCCGCCGCTCTGGGCCGATGTCGATGGCGCCGAGCCAGCTGGGGATCTTCTGCCGCTCGTCCCAGCGCGAAGAGAGCGCGAACATCGAGTTCCACGTCCAGCCACTGTCGCTCGACAGCTTCGGCTCGCCTCTGCACACCTATCCCGGCATGACGGTTTCGGTCTGCAACTTGCGCCCGGAAAGCCGGGGCAGCGTGCACCTGCGCGATGGCGATCTGGCAAGCGCGCCCGAGATCCGCCCGCGCTACCTGTCGACCGAAGGCGACCGCATCGTCGCGGTCGAAAGCCTGCGCACCGCCCGCCGACTCATGCAGGCGGATGTGATGCGGACCTACCGGCCCGACGAGGTGCTGCCGGGACCGCAGCTTGAAAGCGACGCCGAACTCGTGGAAGCGGCGGGGCGGGTCGGCACCACGATATTCCATCCCGTCGGCACCGCGCGGATGGGACAGGACCGGATGGCAGTCGTGGCCCCGGATCTCCGCGTCCATGGTCTGACGGGCCTCAGGGTAGCGGATGCTTCCATCATGCCGACCATCGTTTCGGGAAACACCCACGCGCCGGTCACGATGATTGCCGAGAAGGCCTCGGACATGATCCTCGCGAGCCGGTAGAGGTGCGCCATCGCGGGAGCGACGATTCTTCTGAAGGCACCCGCCCGAATGCCGTCGGGCGGAGACCCCAAAAAAGCGTTCCCGGCAGGATGAAGCTGAAGGCGAGGCCCGATCGTTGCCTCGCGATGCGCTGACCGTCAGGCGACCTTTTCGAGCCCGGGCTCCGGCGCGAGGCCAAGGGCGTGGATCACGTCGCGGGTCAGGGTCGGCTTGTTCAGGGTGTAGAAGTGCAGCTTGTCGACGCCTTCGCTCAGAAGATCCGAGCAGATCTCGGTGCAGATGGCGGTCGCGAGCAGGTCCGTGTGGTCGTCGCGCGCCGCGACTGCGAAGGCTTGGTCCAGCCAGGCCGGGATGACAGTGCCGGTGGCGGTGGCGAATTTGCGCACGCCCTTCCAGTTCTCGATCGGCAGGATGCCGGGCACGATCGGCGCGTCGATCCCCGCGGCGGCGCAGCGGTCGCGGAAGCGCAGGAACGTTTCGGCCTCGAAGAAGAACTGCGTGATCGCTTCGGTCGCACCCGCGTCGATCTTGCGCTTGAGGAAGTCCACATCCGCCTGGTCCGAGGGCGCCTCGGGGTGGCGGTCGGGGTAGGCTCCGACACGGATGGTGAACTTGCCGGTCTCGGCCAACGCCTCGATCAGTTCGATGGACGAGCAGAAGCCCTCGCCATGGGGCACGAAGGCGGCGCCGCCCGGCATGTCGCCGCGCAGCGCGACGATGTCGGTGATGCCGGCCTCGGCATAGCTTTCCGCGATCTCGAGCGTCTGCGCCTTGGAGGCATCGACGCAGGTCAGGTGCGCCGCAACGCGCAGGCCCGTCGTCTTGGCGATCGTCGTCACCGCCTCATGGGTGAGCTGGCGGGTGGTGCCCCCTGCCCCGTAGGTCACCGACACGAAGTCCGGCGCCGTGGGGGCAAGCACGTTGAGCGTGTCCCTCAGGCGGAACGAGGCCTCGAGGGATTTTGGCGGGAAGAATTCGTAGCTGACGCGGCACATCGGACTGACCCTCTTGTTTGACGCCTTGTCCCATGCCGTCCTTCGTGAGACAAACTCATAAAGTTGAAGACCATCATGAGTTCGACAGCATATGCATATCGAGTTCCGCCACCTGCGGACGATCAAGGCGATCCATGACGAAGGCGGTCTGGCGCGCGCGGCCGACAGGTTGAACATCACGCAATCGGCGCTGTCCCACCAAGTGAAGAACCTGGAAGACCAGGCCGGGGTCGAGCTGTTCCTGCGGCGATCCAAACCGTTGAAGCTGTCCTCCGCGGGGATGCGCCTCTTGCGCGCGGCCGAGCGGATCCTGCCCGAAGTGGCAGCGCTCGAGGCCGAGTTCGCGGGACTCGTCGCCGGCAGCTCGGGGCGGCTGCATATCGCTATCGAGTGTCACGCCTGCTTCGAATGGCTGTTCCCTGTGCTCGAGCAGTTCCGCCGCGCCTGGCCCGACGTGGATGTCGATATCCGCCCCGGCCTCGCCTTCGACGCCCTGCCCGCGCTGCAGCGCGAGACGGTTGATCTTGTCATCTCGTCCGACCCCGAAGAGCTGCCGGGCATCAGCTTCCTGCCGCTCTTCGACTACGAACCCGTCTTCATCGCCGCGTCGGGGCACCCATTGGCAGCCAAGGAATATGTCACGGCCGAGGATTTTGCCGAAGAAACCCTCATCACCTATCCCGTTCCGCCCGAGCGGCTGGACGCGTTCACCGAGCTTCTCATTCCCGCCGGCGTCACGCCGAAGGCGATCCGGCAGGTCGAACTGACGGCAATGATCCTGATACTCGTGGCCAGCCAGCGGGGCGTTGCCGTGTTGCCCGACTGGGTCGTGCGCGACGTCAAGCTGCAGTCGGACTATGTCACCCGGCCCCTGACGAAGACGGGCCTGACCCGCAGGTTGTATGCCGCAGTCCGGTCCGACGAATCGGACCGGCCGTTCATGGCGCATTTCACGCGGCTCGCGCGGACCGTGCCGTTGAAGATGATGCGTCGCTAGCTCAGTCGAGCGCTTTCAGCACACCGCGCAGGGTCTCGCCGATGCGGTCGATATGCTCCTGCTCGATGATGAGCGGCGGCGACATCGCGATGATGTCGCCCGTGGTGCGGATCATCAGCCCCTTTTCGAACGCATCGAGGAAAGCCTGGAACGCACGCTTGGTGGGCTGACCCTCCATCGGCTGAAGCTCGATCGCGCCGATCAGGCCGATGTTGCGTACGTCGATCACGTTGCGACAGTCGCGCAAGCCGTGGAGCATGTCGGCCCAGCGATCCTCGAGCTCCTGCGTGCGCTCGAACAGCCCCTCGTCGCGGTAGGTGTCGAGCGTTGCGAGCCCGGCGGCGCAGGCGACCGGCGTGCCCGAATAGGTGTAGCCGTGGAACAGCTCGATCAGGTGATCGGGGCCGTTCATGAAGGCGTCGTGGATCTCGGACGAGGCGATGACGGCACCCATGGGAATCGTGCCGTTCGTCAGGCCCTTGGCGCAGGTGATCATGTCGGGCGTGACGCCGAAGCGGTCGGCGGCGAAAGGCGCGCCAACGCGGCCGAACCCGGTGATGACCTCGTCGAAGATCAGCAGGATGCCGTGCTTGCGCGTGATCTCGCGCAGGCGCTCGAGGTAGCCCTTGGGCGGCAGCAGCACGCCGGTCGAGCCTGCGACGGGCTCGACGATGACCGCGGCGATGGTCTCCGCCCCGTGCAGCGCGACCAGCCGTTCGAGGTCGTCGGCCAGGTCGGCGCCATGCTCGGGCTGGCCACGGGTCCAGGCGTTCTGGGGCAGATGCGTATGCGGCAGGTGATCGACGCCCGGCACCAGCGGGCCGAAGACGCGGCGGTTGTTGACGATCCCGCCGACCGAGATGCCGCCGAAGTTCACGCCGTGATAGCCACGCTCGCGGCCGATCAGGCGGGTCCGGCCGCCCTGCCCCTTCGCCTTGTGATAGGCCAGAGCAATCTTCAGAGCAGTTTCAACGGCTTCAGACCCGGAGTTCGTGTAGAAAACGTGGTCCAGCCCTTCGGGCGCGATGGCGGCCAGACGGCTCGCCAGCTCGAACGCCTTGGGGTGGCCCATCTGGAAGGCAGGCGCATAGTCCAGTTCGGCCACCTGGCGCTGCACGGCTTCGACGATCTTCGGGCGGCAATGGCCGGCATTCACGCACCACAGCCCGGCGGTCGCGTCGAGCACCTCGCGATCCGTGTCGGTGCGATAGAACATGCCCTCGGCGCTGGTCAGCATCCGCGGCGCCGCCTTGAACTGGCGATTCGCGGTGAAGGGCATCCAGAAGGCGGAAAGATCGTTGGGGGCGTTCATGCGGGACTCCTTTGCCCCGACAGGGTTGGCGATGGCGCGCGGCGGCGTCAATCTCTGGCGTGCGCGATCAGGAGAGCTTACGCGCCCTCAGCCCCCGCTCGACCTCGAGGCCGAGGCCTTGCGCCAGCGACACGGCGATCGGCGCGACGTCGGGACGGACCATCAGGCAGGCGATCATCATCGCATCCTCGCGCGCGCCGTGGGTGGCCGTGGTGCACAGAAGCGCGAAGACCGCCTCGTCTGAGCAGAGGCTTGCACTGCCCGCCCCCTGCACCGCCAGCGGCCGTCGCGCATAGAGCGAGAGGATCTCCATCAACTCGCCGAAGCGCGACAGGATTCGCTCGGCTCGGGCGGCGCCGAACCGGCCGGTCATGTCCGCGGACAGGGCTGCCGTCTCGCCGCCCCATTGCCGGAAGGCGCGGATCCACCAGCCCTCGGCCGGCGGAAGGTCCGCAACGCAGCCCACCGGCGCGGTGCCGACGGACGTCTGTGGGCAAACGAACGGCTTCGACATCGTGCTCTCCGCTTTCGCTGAGTCGAATCCTACCGTTTTAATCAGGTTCGTCAATCTGCGCTGTGGGCCAAGCTGACGTTTCGGCAACCGGAAAACCACCTGCTTGGAAGGGCTGGACCATCGCCTCTGCACTTGCCAAGGTCGGCACATGACCGTCGGGCGAAAGACCCGGCGTCCACAACATCAGGGAGTCACTCCAATGAAATTTCGCCACACGCTCGCCGTCTCGGCGCTCGCGCTCTGCGCTGCCGGCGCCGCGTATGCCCAGGACCAGACGCTGGTCTATTGCTCGGAAGGCAGCCCCGAGGGCTTCGACCCGGCCCTCTACACTGCCGGCACGACGTTCGACGCCTCGAGCCACACCGTCTACAACCAGCTCGTCGAGTTCGAGACCGGCACCACCAACACCGTCCCCGGCCTCGCCGAATCCTACGAGGTCAGCGAAGACGGCACGCAGGTGACGTTCAAGCTGCGCCCCGGGGTGCAGTTCCACTCGAACGACCTGTTCACCCCCACGCGCGAGATGAACGCCGACGACGTGATCTACAGCTTCGAGCGCCAGGAAGGCGACGGCTCGTGGGAGTATTACAACTCCATGTCGATGCCCGACCTGATCGACTCGGTCGAGAAGGTCGACGACCTGACGGTCCGCTTCAACCTGACCCGCGCCGAG
This sequence comes from Palleronia marisminoris, assembly GCF_900172315.1. Classification (GTDB taxonomy): domain Bacteria; phylum Pseudomonadota; class Alphaproteobacteria; order Rhodobacterales; family Rhodobacteraceae; genus Palleronia; species Palleronia marisminoris. The sequence continues at coordinate 129,000 of NZ_FWFV01000008.1, read as the reverse complement.
GCCCCCTTCATCGCCAATATGGCGATGGATTTCGCCTCGATCGTGTCGAAGGAATACGCCGACGCCATGGCCGAGGCCGGCACGCCCGAGATGATCAACCAGCGCCCCATCGGCACCGGGCCGTTCGTCTTCGAGGATTACCAGACGGACGCCGTGATCCGCTACTCGAAGAACCAGAACTACTGGAAGGACAACGAGCCCAAGCTCGACAACCTCGTCTTCGCCATCACGCCCGACGCCTCGGTCCGCCTGCAGCGCCTGCAGGCCGGCGAGTGCCACGTCATGCCCTACCCGAACCCGGCCGATATCGAGGCGATCCGCGCGAATACCGACCTGGAGCTTCTGGACCAGGAAGGGCTGAACGTCGGCTACCTCGCCTACAACACCACGCAGGAGCCCTTCGACGACCCGCAGGTCCGCAAGGCGTTGAACATGGCGATCGACAAGCAGGCGATCCTCGACGTGATCTTCGCGGGACAGGGCGAAGCGGCCAAGAACCCGATCCCGCCCACCATGTGGTCCTATAATGACGCCGTCGAGGATGACCCCTACGACCCCGAAGCCGCGCGCCAGATGCTGGAAGAGGCCGGCGTCGAGGACCTGTCGATGAAGATCTGGGCGATGCCGGTCCAGCGTCCCTACAACCCCAACGCCCGCCGGATGGCCGAGCTGATCCAGGAAGACTTCTCCGAGATCGGCGTCGACGTCGAGATCGTGTCCTACGAGTGGGGCGAGTATCTCGAGCGGTCGTCGGCCGTGGACCGCGACGGTGCGGTGCTTCTGGGCTGGACGGGCGACAACGGTGATCCGGACAACTTCCTGGCCGTGCTTCTGGGCTGCGACGGCGTCGGCGGTGCGAACCGTGCCCAGTGGTGCAACGAAGAGTTCGACCAGCTGGTGCAGGAAGCCAAGACGCTTTCGGACCAGTCCGAGCGCGCGAAGCTTTATGAAGAGGCGCAGGTCGTTTTCAAGGAGCAGGCGCCGTGGGCCACCATCGCCCACTCGACGACCTTCATGCCGGTCCGGTCCGAGGTCGAAGGCTACATCGTCCACCCGCTGGGCGGCCACCTGTTCGACACCGTCACGCTGAACCCCGACGGCTGATCGACCGATCGACGAGGCAGGGCGCGCGGCTTTCGCGCGCCCTGTCGCATTTGCGGGGGACCGACCGGAGGGTCAGTCGCCCCGCCGCCTTTTAACCCAAGGCCCCCTCTGCATGACCGACCGTTATTCCGAATTCCGCGACCTCGCCCGCCGGCTGCAGGTCGATGCCGTGGCCCTTGTGCCCGGCCCCAATCTCGCGCGTCTCGTGGGGTTTGAATTCCACACGAGCGAACGCCCCCTCGTCCTCGTGATCCCTGCCGAGGGTGCCCCTGCCGCGATCGTCCCCGAACTCGAGCTCGGCTCGTGGGAGCCTCTCGGCGTCCCGGGGAAGGTCTTCGACTGGCGCGACCAGACCGGCTACGGCCCCGCTTTCGACGCTCTGGCCCGCGACCTGCCGTTGCAAAGCGTCGCCGTCGAGGGCCAGGTCATGCGCGTGTTCGTCCACGACGCGTTGCGCGCGACCTACGGGACGCTCGACATCCGCGACCACGAGGCAGCGATCAGCGGCTTGCGCCTGTGCAAGACGCGACAAGAGATCGCAGCGCTGGAGCAGGCGATCGAGATCAGCGAGACCGCCCTGCGCGAAACCCTCGCCACCGTGCGCGTCGGCGACACCGAGACGCAGGTCGAAAGCCGCCTTCTGGGCGCGCTTTTCGCAGCCGGTGCCGAGGGGTTGGCCTTTCCGCCCATCGTCGCGGCCGGCGACAACTCCGCCCGCCCCCATGCCCATGCCCGCCCGGACTACGCGATCCGTCCCGGCGACGCGCTGCTTCTGGACTTCGGCGCCCGCGCCGGCGGCATGTGCGCCGACATCACCCGCACGGTGTTCGTCGGCGAGCCCTCGGCCGAAGCGCGCGAGGTCTACGAGACGGTTCTTGCCGCCAATCGCGCGGGCCACGCCGTCACGAAACCCGGCGTCACGGCGCATCAGATCGACGACGCCGTGGCCTCGGTTCTGGAGGCCTCTCCCTACGCCGACCGCATCCGGACCAAGACCGGCCACGGGCTGGGACGTGACGTTCACGAGGCTCCCTGGATCATGCGCGGGAACCACGCCGCCCTTGACACCGGGACCGTCTTCACCAATGAGCCCGGGCTTTACAAGCTGGGGGCGTTCGGCGTCAGGATCGAGGACGACATCCTCGTGACCGATGACGGCTCCCGCTCGCTGACGACTTTCCCGACCGAGCTGACGGTGATCTGATGCTGAAATTCTTCCTCTCGCGCCTCGGCACCTTCATCCCGACCTTCTTCGGGGTGACGCTGATTTCGTTCGCGTTCATCCGCGTGCTGCCGGGCGATCCGATCATCGTCATGGCCGGCGAGCGCGGCATGAGCCAGGAGCGCTACGAGGCACTGCGCGCGCAATACGGTTTCGACCAACCGATCTGGAAGCAGTTCTGGGACTACTTCACAGGAATCCTGCAGGGCGACCTCGGCAACAGCTTCGTGACCAACCGCCCCGTATGGGACGAGTTCTTCTCGCTCTTCCCCGCAACGCTGGAACTGTCGATCTGCGCCATCATCATCGCCACCTGCCTGGGTCTGCCCGCAGGCGTGATCGCGGCGGTCTACCGGGGAAAGTTCCTCGACCGGTTCTTCATGTCCACCGCGCTGATCGGGTACTCCATGCCGATCTTCTGGTGGGCATTGCTGCTGATCATCGTGTTCTCGGGCAATCTCGGCTGGACCCCGGTCTCGGGGCGGATCGGGTTGCTCTACTTCTTCGAGGACACGACCGGCTTCATGCTGATCGACTCGCTGCTGTCGGGGCAATCCGGCGCGTTCCGCTCGGCCGTGTCGCACCTGATCCTGCCGTCCATCGTGCTGGCGACGATCCCGCTGGCCGTTATCGCGCGCCAGACGCGGTCGGCCATGCTCGAGGTGCTGTCCGAGGATTACATCCGTACCGCCCGCGCCAAGGGCCTTTCGCCCGAGCGGGTGAACGGCGTCCACGCGCTCAGGAACGCGATGATCCCCGTCATCACGGTGATCGGCCTGTCCGTCGGCACGCTGCTTGCGGGCGCGATCCTGACCGAGACGATCTTTTCCTGGCCCGGCATCGGCAAGTGGATGGTCGATTCCATCTTCCGCCGTGATTATCCGGTCGTCCAGGGCGGCCTTCTGATGATCGCCGTGATCGTGATGATCGTGAACCTGCTGGTCGATCTGACCTACGGCCTCATCAACCCGAAAATCCGGAGTCGCTGAGATGGCCGACACCTCTGCACAGACCGGCCGCAACGTCCTGCGCGATGGGGGCACCCGGCCGACCCGCTTCCGCACCTTCTGGAACTCGTTCTCCGAGAACCGAGGTGCCGTGATCGGCTTGTGGGTCTTCCTGGCCTTCCTGTTCGTCGCGGTCTTTGCGCCGCTGATCGCGCCCTACGATCCGTCGGCCCAATTCCGAGACTATGCGCTGCAACCGCCCGTCTGGCAGGATGGCGGCGCCTGGGCCTTCCCCCTTGGGACCGACGCGCTCGGTCGCGACATGCTCAGCCGGTTGATCCACGGAGCGCGCTTCTCGTTCTTCGTCGGCATCGTGGTCGTCGTGGTTGCGGCGTCCGGCGGGATCATCATCGGGCTGATTGCCGGCTTCGCGCCGAAATGGCTCGACACGCTGATCATGCGCCTGATGGACATCATCCTGGCGTTCCCCTCGCTTCTGCTGGCGCTTGTGCTGGTGGCCGTTCTGGGCCCGTCGCTTCTGAACGCGATGATCGCGATCGCCCTCGTACTGCAACCCCACTACGTCCGCCTGACCCGCGCGAGCGTGCTGTCCGAGCGGGGCAAGGACTACGTCACCGCGTCGCGCGTCGCCGGGGCCGGTCAGCTCAGGCAGATGTTCATCACGGTGCTGCCGAATTGCCTTGCGCCGATCATCGTGCAGGCCGCGCTGTCCTTCTCGACCGCGATCCTCGACGCGGCCGCCCTGGGCTTCCTCGGGATGGGGGCGCAGCCGCCCACGCCGGAATGGGGCACCATGTTGGCCGACGCGCGCGAGTTCGTGCTGCGCGCGTGGTGGGTCGTGACCTTTCCGGGCATCGCAATTCTGGTCACGGTTCTTGCCATCAACCTCATGGGCGACGGGCTGCGCGACGCGCTCGACCCCAAGCTGAAGAGGAGCTGACATGAGCCTGCTGAAAATCCGCAACCTGTCGGTCACCTTCGCGACCTCCACCGGCCCGTTCCGCGCCGTGGACAAGGTCGATGTCGACGTGGACAAGGGCCAGATCCTCGCCATCGTGGGCGAGTCCGGCTCGGGCAAGTCCGTCTCGATGCTGGCGACGATGGGCCTTCTGCCCTGGACCGCCACCGTCACCGCCGACGAGATGAGCTTCGACGGTCAGGACCTGCGCACCCTGTCGGGCAAGGCGCGCCGTCGCCTCATCGGCAACGACCTCGCGATGATCTTCCAAGAGCCGATGTCGTCGCTGAACCCCTGCTTCAGCGTCGGCTTCCAGATCCGCGAGGCGCTGCGCAAGCACACCAGCATGGACCGCAAGCAGCGCCACGCCCGCTGCGTCGAACTGTTCGAGATGGTCGGCATCCCGTCCCCCGAACAACGGCTCAAGGCCTATCCGCACCAGCTTTCGGGGGGCATGAACCAGCGCGTGATGATCGCCATGGCGATCGCCTGCAAACCGCGGCTTCTGATCGCGGACGAGCCGACGACGGCGCTCGACGTGACGATCCAGGCGCAGATCCTCGACCTGCTGACCGGGCTCCAGAAAGAAACCGGGATGGGGCTGATCCTCATCACCCACGACATGGGCGTGGTGGCCGAAACGGCCGAGCGGGTCGCCGTCCAATATGCCGGCCAAAAGGTCGAGGACCAGACCGTCACCGACCTCTTCGCGACCCCGCACCACCCCTATACTGCCGCCCTGCTCGCCGCCCTGCCCGAGCGTGCGACGGAAAAGCACCTCCCCACGATCCCCGGCGTCGTTCCGGGCCAGCACGACCGACCGGTGGGCTGCCTGTTCAGCCCGCGCTGCCAATTCGCGGACGATCGCTGCCGCGCGATCGAGCCGCCGGTCCAGCCCGACGCCCTTGGCCGCGCGCTCTGCCATTACCCGCTGAACGCACCGGCCGAGGCACAGGCGCAATGACCACCCCTTACGCGACGAGCTACGGAGCCACCCCATGACCGCGATCATCGAAGCCCGGGATCTCGGCCGCGACTACGAGGTCGGCGGCGGGCTGTTCTCGAAACCCGGCATCGTCCGCGCCGTGGCCGAGACGTCGTTCAGCGTCGAGGCCGGCCGCACCCTTGCCGTGGTGGGCGAGTCCGGTTGCGGCAAGTCCACCCTCGCGCGCCTCGTCACCATGATCGAAGAGCCGACGTCGGGCAGCTTCTACCTCGACGGGAAGGAGGTCACGAAGGACCGCTGGCGCGAGCTGCGCAGCGACATCCAGATCGTGTTCCAAGACCCGTACGGCTCGCTGAACCTGCGCCAGAAGGTCGGCGCGATCCTCGAGGAGCCTCTGAAGATCAACCGCCCGAAGATGTCCGCGAAGGAGCGGCACGAGAAGGGGCGCGAGATGATGCGCCTCGTGGGCCTGCGCGAGGAGCATTACGACCGCTTCCCGCACATGTTCTCGGGCGGGCAACGCCAGCGGATCGCGGTCGCCCGCGCGCTGATGCTGGAACCGAAGCTGTTGGTGCTGGACGAACCCGTCTCGGCCCTCGACCTGTCGATCCAGAGCCAGATCCTGAACCTGCTGAACGACCTGCAGGAGCGGATGAACCTCGCCTACCTGTTCATCTCGCACGACCTTTCGGTGGTGCGCCACGTTGCCGACGACATCCTGGTCATGTATCTCGGACGTCCGGTGGAGTTCGGGCCGAAGGACGAGATCTTCGAGGCACCCCGCCACCCCTACACCAAGGCGCTGATTTCGGCGACGCCCTCGGCCGATCCGGCGAACCGGCGTGAGCGGATCAAGCTGGTGGGCGAGTTGCCCTCGCCGCTCGCCGTGCCACCTGGCTGCCCCTTTGCGCCCCGCTGCTGGAAGACCGAGGAGAAGTGCCGCGCCGAGCGCCCGCAGCTCACCGGCACCCCGCATCCCGCCGCCTGCTTCTTCCCCGAGAACTGAAGCGCGATGCCCCGCTCCTCGGACCACCCAATCGACCGAATCTTCCTCGACCGGCAGTCGCCGCGCTCGTTCACCGATGACGAGATCCCCGAGGCCGAGCTTCTGACGCTTCTCGAAGCGGCCAGGTGGGCGCCGTCATCGTCGAACATCCAGCCGTGGCGCTTCATCTGGGCGCGCCGAGGGACCGAGCAGTGGAAGCAGTTCCTGCCGCTCCTCCTTCCCGGGAACCGTCGCTGGGCGGATCGCGCCGCGGCACTGGTCTTCATCGTTTCGGCGACCGAGCGGGTGAAGTCGGACGGCACCTCGGCACCCTCGGCGACGCATGCCTACGATGCAGGCATCACCTCGGGATTTCTTGCGCTGCAGGCCCACATGCGAGGCTGGAGCACGCATTTCATGGCCGGGATCGACAAGGACGGCGCGCGCTCGGCGCTTCACGTACCCGACAGCTTCGCCATCCACACGGCAGTCGCCATCGGACGCCGTGGACCGGCCGAAGCTTTGTCCGAGGAACTGCGCGCCCGCGAGGTGCCGAGCGACCGCCGCCCCCTCGACGAGACCGCGTTCGAAGGCCGTTTTCCCGCTGATCCCTAGCGGGTCAGCGCCTTGCCCAGCTTCGGCAGCCGCGCACGCTTCAAGAGGGCGCGGAGGGGCATCCCCTCGCCCGACAGTCGCTCGGCGGTGGCGTGCACCGCCGCAACCACTTCTGCAATGTCGTCTGACGGCATGAGACGGGCGAGCAGCTGATCGGGATCGACACGTTCCACCCCTTCGGCAGCCAGCGTATGACGCGGGAAGTCCTTGGCGTTGAAGGTGCACAGTAGGTCGGCGCCCCCGGCGATCGCGCCGGCAAGGACGTGGACGTCGTTCGCATCCGGCAGGTGCAGCCGCGACAGGTCGCCCGCGCGCGGTTGAACCTCGGCCCCGGGCCAAGTGTCGCGAAGCAGAGCGACCTCGGCTCGCGCGATCTGCTCTCCCTCGGGCCCCAGCCGCGCGGCGGCGCGCGCCCATTCCTCAAGCACGCGGGGGCTCCAGAGCGGCTGGTAGAGCCCCCGGCCCGCGACGCCGATCAGGATCTCGCGCAGGACCGTGGGATAGAGGACGCAGGCGTCGAGGAAGACCTTCACAGGCGAAACGTCAGCGCCTTGAGGTAGCCCGACTCCGCCAGTTGCGGCAGAAGCGGGTGGTCCGGCGCGGCGAAGCCCGTCCGCACGATCTGTCCGCGCCGTCCGCCCTTGCCGATGCCCCGCGCGCTCGCGTTGCGGAAGGAGGACAGGTCGGCGGCGTGCGAACAGGAGCAGAGCGTGAGGTAACCGCCCTCGGCCACCAGCGGTGCGGCCAGGCGCGCGATGCGCTCGTAGGCCCGCAGCCCGGCCTCGCGCGCGGCCTTGGCGGGGGCGAAGGCCGGGGGATCGCAGACCACCACGTCGAACACGGCGCCCTCGGCCGCGAGGGCCTCCAGCGTGTCGAAGGCGTCGCCCTGCCGCGTCTCGAACCGGTCGGCGGTGCCGCTCGCCTCGGCGCCAGCCTGCGCGAGGTCCAGCGCCGCGGCCGACCCGTCCACGGCAACCGCATGCGTCGCGCCATTCGCGAGTGCGGCAAGCGCGAAGCCCCCCACATGCGAGAACATGTCGAGCACCCGCGCGCCGCGCGAAAGGCGCGCCACGGCGGCGTGGTTGTCGCGCTGGTCGTAGAATAGGCCGGTCTTCTGGCCGCCAGTCAGGTCGGCCATGTAGGTGGCCCCGTTCATCGGAACGGGGATCGGGCCGGTCGCGTCACCCCGAAGCACCGCATCCGCGTCGTCCAACCCTTCCAGCGACCGCGTCCGACCGGCAGCACTCTTGACCACGGTGGTCACGCCCGTCACGGCCACCAGCGCCTCGACCAGCAGGTCGAGCCGCGTTTCGGCCCAGGCGGCATTCGGCTGGATCACCGCCGCGTCGCCGAACCGGTCGATCACGACGCCCGGCAGCCCGTCCGCCTCGGCATGGACCAGCCGGTAGAACGGCGCGTCGTAGAGCCGCTCGCGATGCGCCAGCGCCCGCGCAAGCCGCGCCTCGAACCACGCCGCGTCGATCTGCGCCTCGGGGTCGCCGTCCAGCATCCGGCCGGTAATCTTGGAGGCCGGGTTGACCGCGACCAGCCCCATCGGCTGACGGTCGGCATCCTCGAGCACCGCGAGCGAGCCCGGCTCGATTCCCTTGGTGCGCCGGTCCATGACCAACTCGTTGAAATAGACCCATGGGAAGCCGTGGCGGATCGCCTGCGGCTTGGACTTGGGAAGAAGGCGGATTGAGGGGCGATCGTTCATGCCTCGCGCATACGCCTTCGCGTGCGACAAGAAAAGCGCCGGCCATTGGCTGGTAACGCTAACGACCCTATGTTACGCGGCGAACGAACCCACTCAGCCGGGGAGCGATCCCATGCCACTGAACGACACCATCGCCCGCGTCACCGAGCGCATCGTCGAACGCTCGAAGCCGCAGCGCGAGACCTACCTCGACCGCATGGCCCGGGCCGCCGACGAAGGCCCCAAGCGCGCGCATCTCAGCTGCGGCAACCAGGCCCACGCCTATGCCGCCATGGGCGACGAGCAGGAGCACCTTGCGACCGGGCGTCAGCCGAATATCGGGATCGTCTCTGCCTATAACGACATGCTCTCGGCGCACCAGCCCTACGAGCGGTTCCCCGACCTGATCCGCGCCGCCACCAAGAAGGTCGGCGCCACCGCGCAGGTCGCCGGCGGCGTGCCGGCCATGTGCGACGGCGTCACCCAGGGCCAGATCGGGATGGAGCTGTCGCTGTTCTCGCGCGACGTGATCGCACTGGCGACTGGCGTGGCGCTCAGCCACAACACGTTCGACGCGGCCCTTTACCTCGGCGTCTGCGACAAGATCGTGCCGGGCCTCGTCATCGGCGCGGCGACCTTCGGCTACATCCCGGCGGTGTTCCTGCCGGCGGGGCCGATGACCTCCGGCCTGCCGAACGACGAAAAGTCGAAGATTCGCCAGAAATTCGCCGCCGGAGAGATCGGCCGCGACGAGCTGATGAAGGCCGAGATGGCCAGTTATCACGGCCCCGGCACCTGCACATTCTACGGCACGGCGAACTCGAACCAGATGCTGATGGAGTTCATGGGCCTCCACCTGCCGGGCTCGTCCTTCGTGAACCCGAACACGCCGCTGCGCGACGCCCTGACGATCGCGGGCGTCGAGCGGGCGACCGAGATCACCAACCTCGGGAACGACTACCGTCCCGCCGCACAGGTGCTGGACGAGAAGGCCTTCGTGAACGGCATCGTCGGCCTCATGGCCACGGGAGGCTCGACGAACCTGCTGATCCACCTGCCTGCCATGGCGCGCGCGGCAGGGATCACGCTGGACCTCGAGGATTTCGCGGACATCTCAAGCGCGACGCCGCTGATGGCGAAGGTCTATCCCAACGGTCTTGCGGACGTGAACCACTTCCACGCCGCCGGGGGCCTGACCTACATGATCGGTGAGCTTCTGGACGCCGGTCTTCTGCATGACGACACGGTGACCGTCATGGGCGACGGCCTGAAGGACTACACGAAAGAGCCGAAGCTGAAGGACGATTCTCTGGTCTGGGAAGATGCCGCGCGCATCACCCAGAACGACAAGATCCTGCGCCCCGTCTCGGACCCGTTCCAGAAGACCGGTGGCATGGCGGACCTGCAGGGCAACTTGGGCCGGGCCGCCATGAAGATTTCAGCCGTGAAGGAAGAGTACCAAGTCATCGAGGCGCCCTGCCGCATCTTCGAGGATCAGGAGAGCGTCAAGGACGCCTTCAAGCGCGGCGAGTTCACAGAGGACACCGTGGTCGTGGTGCGCTTCCAGGGCCCCTCGGCCAACGGGATGCCCGAGCTGCACTCGCTGACCCCCACGCTCGCGGTGCTACAGGACCGGGGGCTGAAGGTTGCGCTTGTGACCGACGGGCGGATGTCGGGCGCGTCGGGCAAGGTGCCCGCCGCCATCCACCTCTCGCCCGAGGCGCATCACGGAGGCCCGATCGCCAAGCTGCGTGACGGCGACGTTATCCGCGTCAACGCCCAGGCCGGAACCATCGACGTACAAGGCGTGGACCTGTCCACCCGCGAGGCCGCCACCCGCGACCTGACCGACAATTCCCACGGCGTCGGGCGCGAACTGTTCGAGGTGTTCCGCCAGAATGTGGGCCTCGCCAGCACGGGCGCGGGCGTGGTGGTCTAGCCACCTCGCCCTCCACCCGGTACGCATGGCGCAACAGTCGAAGGAGACGACATGACCCCCGCCGAGGCCAGCAAGAAGACCGAGGCGCTCTGCCGCCGCGCCCCCGTGATCCCCGTGCTCGTCGTGCATGACGCCGCCCATGGCCGCCCGCTGGCCCAGGCGCTCGTGGCCGGTGGCCTGCCCGCGCTCGAGGTGACGTTGCGCACGCCCGCCGCGCTCGACGTGATCCGCGAGATGTCGCAGGTCGAAGGCGGGATCGTCGGCGCGGGCACCCTGCTGACCCCCGAGGATGTGCACAAGGCGATCGACGCCGGCGCGACCTTCGGCGTCTCGCCGGGTGTCACGGACCGCCTGCTCGACGCCGCCGAAGAGGCCGGCCTGCCCATGCTGCCCGGCATCGCCACCGCCGGCGAGGCGATGCGCCTCCTGGATCGCGGCTACACGGTCGCCAAGTTCTTCCCGGCCGAGGCCAACGGCGGCGCCAAGGCCCTGAAGGCGATCGGCGCGCCCCTTCCGCAGATCATGTTCTGCCCGACCGGCGGAGTCAGCCTCGAGAACGCGCGCGATTATCTGAGGCTGTCGAACACGCTCTGCGTCGGCGGCTCGTGGGTCGCGCCGCCGGAGAAGGTGACCTCCGGCGACTGGGACGGGATCACCGAGTTGGCGCTCGAAGCGTCGGCGCTGAACGCCAGCTGAGAGGACACCATGGCACAGATGATCCACAGCATGATCCGCGTCCTCCACGAAGATCGCTCGCGCGCCTTCTACGAGACGGCGTTCGGCCTGACCCTCGCCAACCGGCTGGATTTCGACGATTTCACGCTGGTCTACCTGTCGAACGCCGAAACCGCGTTCGAGCTGGAGCTGACCATCAACAAGTCCCGGACCGAGCCCTACGATCTGGGCGACGGCTACGGCCACCTTGCCGTGTCGGTCACCGACCTCGATGCCGAACACTCCCGGCTCACATCCGAGGGCTTCGAGCCGCGCGCGATCATCGAGTTCGCGCCCGGAGGAGAGAAGATCGCACGGTTCTTCTTCGTGGCCGATCCCGACGGCTACCAGATCGAGGTTCTGGAACGCTCGGGCCGCTTCGGCTGAGCCGTCAGGCGGGCGACAACCGCCCGCCGCGCCGGATCATCTGCACCGAGACCGCCTTGCCCGTGGCATCGTCGGTCTCGACCAGCAGGCCCGACAAGGTCGCCTCGCCCTTCGCAGGCTCGAACCGGCTTTTCGGCATGCCCGTGATGAATCGGCGCAGCGGCTCTTCCTTCTGCATCCCGATGACGCTGTCGTAGTCGCCGCACATGCCGGCGTCGCTCTGATACGCAGTTCCGCCCGGCAGGATCATCGCGTCGGCCGTCGGAACATGGGTGTGCGTTCCGACCACGACGCTGGCCTTGCCGTCGCAGTAGTGGCCCATGGCCATCTTCTCGGACGTCGCCTCGCAATGCATGTCGACCAGCGTGGCCTGAACCGAGGCCCCCAGAGCCGCGTTCTTCAGCACCGGCTCGATCGCCGAGAACGGATCGTCGAAGGGCCGCTTCATGAAGACCTGACCCAGCACCTGCGCCACCAGCACCCGGCGGCCCCGCGCCGTCTCGAACACCCGCGCGCCGCGGCCCGGCGCGGATTTGGAGAAATTCAGCGGCCGGACGATCCGTGGTTCGGCTTCGCAGAATTGCAGCATGTCCTTCTGGTCGAAGGCATGGTCGCCCAGCGTCAGCGCGTCGGCGCCTGCCTCAAGCAGCAGCTTCGCATGATCGGCCGAAAGCCCCGCGCCGTTCGTCGCGTTCTCGCCGTTGACCACGCAGAATTCGACGCCGAGTTCGTCCTTGAGGGCAGGAAGGTTGCTTTCGATGGCGGCGCGGCCCGCGCGCCCCATCACGTCGCCGAGGAACAGTAATTTCATGCCCCCTCCCTAGGCCCGCCCTCCCGCGGCGACAAGCGCCATTGAGGGCCGCGACCACAGCGACTATCTGCGGCGCATCTGAAACGGAGACACTCCATGCTGCGCACCGCCCTCGTTCTGTCGTTCCTTGCCGCCCCCGCTCTGGCCGAAAGCCACCTGCCTGCCATCATCGTCGAGGATGCGGTGATCTATGCGACCTCGCCCACCGCGAAGGCGGCTGCCGGCTATGTGACGATCATCAACGACAGCGATACCGCCTACACCCTGACCGGCATCGAGGCCGGGTTCCCGAAGGCGGAACTGCACGAGAGCATCATGGATGGCGACGTGATGCGGATGGAGCCACGCGCCGAGGGGTTCGACCTCGCCCCGGGCGAGACCCTGACGCTCGAGCGGGGCGGAAAGCACGTGATGTTCATGGGACTGGAACGGCCGCTCGTGCCCGGAACCGATGTGAAGGCGACGCTGATCTTCACCGACGAGGTTCGCATCCCCGCAACCTTCGACGTGCGCCGCCCCGGTCAGGCCGCCTCGGCCGGGCACGGCGACATGTCCGGCTCGGACACGGATCACAACGATCACGGCAACTGATCCACGCGATGCGGCGGGGCCCGCGCCGGCTCCGCCCACCTCGACTTAGTTCGGGAACAGGTCCGGCACGATCGTCACGATCGCCGGGAAGAACCACAGGATCGCCAGCCCCAGGATCTGGATCAGCACGAACGGGACCACGCCGCGGTAGATGTGGCCGGTCGTGACCTCTTTCGGGGCGACGCCGCGCAGGTAGAACAGCGCGAAGCCGAAGGGCGGCGTCAGGAACGAGGTCTGCAGGTTCACCGCGATCATGATCGTCACCCATTTCGGATCCATCGTGCCGCCGTAGATCACGGGACCGACGATTGGGATGACGATGTAGATGATCTCGAGGAAATCCAGCACGAAGCCCAGCACGAACAGCACCAGCATCACGATGAGGAACACCTTCATCTCGCTGTCGAAGCTGCGCAGGAAGTCCTGGATGTAGTGCTCTCCGCCGAAGGAGATCACGACGAGGTTCAGAAGCTGCGAGCCGATGAGGATGGTGAACACCATGCTCGTGACCTTCGCCGTCTCGCGCACGACCGGTGTCAGCACGCCGCCGGTCCAGAGCACGACGCAGGAGTACAGAAGCCCGAAGATCGCGAAGAGGTAGCAGGCCTGCGCAACCAGGTAGGCCACCCACTGCGCGAAGTTCGTTTCGCCGACGCCGACGCGCAGGTCGAAATTCACTCCAAGCAGAAGCATCACGATGATGGCGAGCGCCGACCCGATGATGATCCGGCCCGAGCGGCCGTCCTCTTTCAGCTTGCGGAACGCCGCGAGCATGATCGCACCCCCGGCCCCGAGCGCCGCGGCCGGCGTCGGATTGGTGATCCCCCCGAGGATCGACCCCAGCACCGCCACGATCAGCACGAGCGGCGGGAAGACCACGCGGACAAGGTCGTTCCGGGCGAGCCGCACAGCCGCTTCGCGCAGGGACCACAGGACCAGAAGGCCCGGCGCGAGCAGGATCAGCACCGTCGCACCGGGCGACGTGGTCGGCCCGATGAAGAGGATGTCGGCCAGCAGGCCCAGGACGATCCCGAGGCCCCCGATCGCCAGGGGCCGGGGCTCGTCCGCGGGCGCGATGCCGCGCGCGAAGGACAGGACCAGCGCCGCCCCCAGGAAGAATATCGCGATCCCCGTGCCGATGGGGGCAGCCGCGCCGGTCATGCGGACACGCTCGGCCGCGCGCTCTTCATCCGTGAGGCGGGTGGAGGTCTGCGCGACGCCGGACTCTTCGATCGCCTGCTGCTCGACCACGGCGCGGTCCCAGGCGCGCTGACCGTGCAGGTCGATCATCGCCTCCTGGCACTGCGGCGAGACGTTGGTGCGGAGCGACGCCACCTGCCCCTGGGTCGAGTAGGCGTCCACCACGATGGTCTGCGAGCCCATCAAGCCAGCGGCGCCCGCGATGAAGAATGCAGCGACCAGCGCCACCGGTACGCCCGCGAACCAGGTCAGCTTCTCGCCGCGCGTGATGTAGTCACCCGTCGCGCCGTCGCCCATGACCGGCGGCGCCTTCGACGGGTTCAGCACGGCATAGCCGAACGCATAGAGCCCGTAGAGCAGCGCGAGGAAGATCCCCGGCAGCAGCGCCGCCTGGAACAGCGTTCCGACCGACACGACCGCAACCTGTCCCAGATAGGTCAGCGCATCGCCGCACCCGGCCGCCTGCGCGCGCGCTTCCTGTGCAGTCGAATAGATGTCGCCGGCCAGGGTGCCCAGCAGGACGATCACGATAGACGGCGGGATGATCTGCCCGAGCGTTCCGCTGGCCGCGATGACGCCGGTCGCAAGTTCGGGCGAGTAGTTGTTCCGCAGCATGGTGGGCAGGGACAGCAGGCCCATGGTCACGACGGTCGCCCCGACGATCCCCGTAGAGGCGGCGAGGAACGTGCCGACCACCACGACCGCCACGGCCAGCCCGCCCGGCAGCGGCCCGAAGACGCGCGCCATGGTGGTCAGCAGGTCGTTGGCGATCCGCGAGCGCTCCAGCGTGATCCCCATGAGCACGAACATCAGGACGGCCAGCAGCGTCTCGATCGAGGCGCCGGCGAGGACGCGCTCGTTGATGCGGTTCACGATGAACGAGATGTTGCGGTCGAGGGCAAGCTCCCACCCGCCCTGGAACAGCGGCTGGGCGATGCGTGGCAGGTCCGGATAGCGGAACTGCGAGATGTCGAGCGGCGGCACCCCCTCGCTCAGCAGCGCGCGGTAGGCCGGGGAGCCGGTGTCTACCGCCTCGTGGATCAGGATGCCGGCCGAATCCAGCATGGCGAGGATCCCGAACGAGACGATGGCGGCGCCTCCGATGGCGAAGGCGACCGGAAAGCCCGACAGGATTGCGCCGAAAAGGCAGAGGAAAACGATGATGAGGCCGATCTCGACCCCGTCCAAACCAAAGAGCATCAGATGTCCCTCAAATCTCAGTGGCCGGACGCGGCAGCGTCGGCGGTGTCGAGGTCGAGGTATCGTCCCTCTGCGGCCGGACCCTCGCGCCATTCGAGGTACGCGCGGTAGAAGACCGCGACAGCCTGCAGCAGGACCATGGCCGCGAAGATGACCAGCAGCACCTTGAACAGGAAGTAGCCGTTGAAGCCGTTGGGGCTGAAGCTGACCGTCTCGACGTTCCAGCGCAGGATCGAGGCCTTGCGCATCATCAGGTCAAGCTGGTCCGAGGCCGAGACCTTGGGCGTCACCAGATGGCGCCACATGAAGAACCAGCCATAGAGCCAGATCACCACGCCCATCGGCATCATGAAGAAGAGCGCGCCGGCCATGTCGATGACCTTCTTGGTGCGGTACGAGGCGGGGGTGTAGAGCAGGTCCACCCGCACATGGCCACGCTGCACAAAGGTGTAGGCGCAGCAAAGCACGACGACCAACGCGTTATAGAGCCTCAGCTCTTCGGACCACCAGCTGACATCGAAGCTGAAGGTCGTGCCGAAGCCGAAGCCCAGCTGCGCCGAGGCGAAGACCCGTTGTGCGAAGACGATGACGATCTGCTGCAGGACCATCAGCAGCCCGGCCCAGGCGGCGACCCGGCCCACGCCGTTGGCGAAGCTTTCCAGCACCCGCACCGCGCCCCACAGCAGGCCCGTCCACCACAGGCCCACGGCGGTGAAGACGAGAAACGCGGTGAACACCACGAAGAAGAACTCGATCGAGCCGCCGTAGTAGATGAACCGGACGAGGCTCTCGCCGTTCGACCAGTCCAGCCACGCGCCCGGCTGGGTCAGCGCCCGCACCAGGTTCCACGGCGCCATCACGATGTTGGTGACGATCCAGACGATGGTGTCGATCACCCTTGTCCCTCCTGCAGCGCCCGTTGTTCCGGGCGTCTCGTGGTGCGTCCGCCTCAGGGGACACGGTTGTCAGACGCGGCTCAGCCGAACACGCGGTCCCGCTGGGTGCGGTATGCGCCTTCCGAGCGCTGGATCCAGCCCGACGACTTGCGGACCGATTCCGTGACCGAGTTGCGGATCTCCGCGAACAGGCGGTCGCTCATATACTGGTCCAGCGTCTCGGTCGAGACCCGAGCGAAGGCATCCCAGACGCTCGGGGGGAATTCGTTCAGCTGCACCCCGGCCGCGCGCAGCCGTTGCAGCGCCGCGCCGTTCTGCGACAGGAACCGCGACAGGGTCCACTGATGCGCCTCGAGCGCGGCCGACTTGACGATGGCGCGCTGCGCCGGCGTCAGGCTGGTGAAGACCGCGCGGTTCATGGCCAGCGACAGGCCGGCGCCGGGTTCGTGAAAGCCGGAGGTGTAGTAGTGCTTTGCGATCTTGTGGAAGCCGGCCTTCTCGTCCGCCCAGGGGCCGATCCACTCGGTCCCGTCGATGGCGCCCGATGACAGGGCCTCGAATACCCCGGCGCCCGGGATGCTCAGCACGTTCGCGCCCAACCTTCCAAGCGCCTCGCCGCCCAGACCCGGCATGCGGAAGCGCAGGCCGTCGAACCCCTCGGGGCTGTCGATCGGGGTCCGGAACCAGCCACCGGCCTGCGCGCCCGTGTTGCCCGCGAGAAAGGACTTGAGGCCGAAGATCTCGCCCAGCTGGTCATGGAGTTCCATGCCGCCGTCGAAATAGTACCAGTTGAGCATTTCCTGCGCGGTCAGGCCGAAGGGCACGGCGGTGAAGAACGCGTAGGCCGGGTGCTTGTCGGTGAAATAGTAGTCGGCGCCGTGATACATGTCGGCGCTGCCCGAGGTGACGGCGTCGAAGACCTCGTAGGCATCGAAGCGCTCGCCCGCCGCCACGACCTCGACGGTCAGGTTGCCGCCGGACATCTCGGTAATCCGGTCGGCGACGTGCTGCGCGGAATCGTGCACGCCGACCAGGTCACGGCCCCAGGTGGTCACCATCGTCAGGGTTCGCTTGTCCTGCGCGTAGGCCGGCGCGGCCAGACCAGCGGCAGCCGACCCGACAAGTGCCGAACTTCGCAGGAACGAGCGACGATCCATCAGTGTCCTCCCAGTGCTCCGCGCGCCGAGTATCGTCGAGAGAGGGGGACGCTCACAAGCGTCCCCCGAGGCAAATCCGCGTGACCGCACCGATCTTGCGACCGGCCGCGGGCCTTACAAGCCGAGGATCCGGTCGCGCTGCTGGGCGTAGACCCGCTCGGTCTCGCCGATCCAGGCGGAGTTCTCGCGCATGGACTCCTGATAGCTTGCGAGGATGCTCGCATAGAGCGGATCGTTCGTGTGCTGCTGCAACACCTCTTCGCTGGCGGTTCCGAACGCTTCCCAGACCTCGTCGGGGAACTCCAGGATCTGGACGCCCTGTTGGCGCAGCCGGTTCAGCGCCTCGGCATTGTTCTTCATGAACAGGGTCAGCGTCCACAGGTTGGCGGCCACCGAGGCCTTCTCGATGATCGCCTGGTGGGCCGGCGACAGCTCTTCGAAGACCGACAGGTTCACGCCCAGCGTCAGGCCCGGCCCCGGCTCGTGGAAGCCGGCGGTGTAGTAATACTTGGTGATCTCGTGGAAGCCCGCGGCCTCGTCGGCCCAGGGTCCGATCCACTCGGTCCCGTCGATCGCGCCCGAAGACAGCGCCTGGTACACCTCGGAACCCGGCAGGTTCTGGACACTCGCGCCAAGCTTGCCGAGCACCTCGGCCCCCTGCCCCGGCATGCGGAAGCGCAGGCCCTGGAAATCCTCGACGCCGGTGATCTCGCGGTTGAACCAGCCGCCAGATTGCGGGCCCGTGTTGCCAACGAGGAAAGGCTTGATCCCGAAGATCGCGCCAAGCTCCTGGTGCAGCTCCTGCCCATTGCCGTGGTAGTACCAGTTGTTCAGCTCTTGCGCGGTCATGCCGAAGGGCACGGTCGAGAAGAACGCGAAGGCGGGGTGCTGACCGGTGAAATAGTAGTCGGCGGCGTGGTACATGTCCGCCTGTCCGGCGGTCACGGCGTCGAAATTCTCGAACGCGCCGACGAGCTCGCCGGCCGCGCGCAGATCGACCGTGAGCTCACCGTCGGACATGGCGGTGATCGAGTCGGCGATGTACTGCGCGCTGTCGTGGACACCTGCGAGGCCGCGGCCCCAGCTCGTCACCATCGTCAGCGTCCGGTTGCCTTGCGCATAGGCGGGCGCGGCGAGGCCCGCTGCGGCGGCGCCGGTCGCGGCGCTGCTCAGAAATTGCCGGCGTTTCATGAAGTCTCCTCCCTCGTGAACAAAGATGTGCCGCGCAAGGGCTGCGGGACACAAGATTTCGCAAACGGGTGTAGGATACCAAGGCGGCGGGGAAAAGCCCTAGGTTCCGCCTTCCTCGCGCAGGACTCGGCTGACGAGCGCCCCGAGCAGGACCACAGTGGCCGAGACCCACAGCCACATCAGCAGGATCACCACGCCGCCGAGCGCGCCGAACGTCTCCTGGTAGGACCCGAACATCCGCACGTAGACGGCGAAACCCGCGGTGCCGGCCAGCCAAAGGGCGCAGGCGAGCGCTGCACCGGGAATGATCCAGCGCCACGGCGTATGCTCGCCCGAGGGTGCGATGCGGTAGGTCAGCGCGATCCCCGCACCGGCGATCACCAGCAGGACCGGCCATCGGGCGATGATGACCAGAAGCTCGGTACTGCTCCCCAAGGGCAACCACGCAAGCACCGCCGGCACCACCACGGCGACCGCCACGCACAGCAATACCCCCACCAGCATCCCGAAGGTCAGCACCAGCTTGATCGCCGTCGATTTGACGAGGCTGCGGTCATCCTCGCGGTCGTTGACCAGGTTCAGCCCGTCCATCAGCGCCTGCATCCCCTTGGACGCAGAATAGAGCGTCAGCAGAAGGCCCACGACCGCGACGAGGCCCAGCTGCTCGGGCGGACCACTCGCGACCTCTTGTGCCTGGCCGATGATGATCTCTTCGGCGGCCTGTGGCATCACGCTGCCCAGCGAGCCCAGCGTCTCGGCAACCTGCGACGGTTCCGCGACGATCCCCCCGATCGCCATCAGCGCACCGATGCCAGGGAAAAGCCCGAGCAGACCGTAGAACGCGACACCTGCCGCGATCAGCGTGAGCTTGGTCCGTCCCATCTCTGCCCAGACGCGCTTGGCCGTTCCGAACACCGCGTTCCCCCGTTCTTCTTGCAATTCCGACGTCACGTAACGGTTCGACCGTCAGGGCGTTCCGTCCTTTGCGGAAATGCCTGCCGATGCGGGTGCCCAAGCAACAATGCTGCGTCGGTTCGTCCTTTCGTGATACGAAACGTGTCGAATGGCGGTTGACCGTGCCGCATGTGGGGACTATCGCTCGCTTCACGACCTCGGAGACCGATCATGGCGAACCCTATCGTAGTAGTATGGCGAGACAGGCGCGCGGGGTGACATCCACCCCGGAGAGGACTTCCGACGCGCCCCCGACCTCACCCTCGGGGGCTTTTTCTTGGGCAAGACGCAAGACGGAGAGAACACGATGACCAAGCCCATCACCGGCGCCCAGATGGTAGTGCAGGCCCTGAAGGATCAGGGCGTGGACGTGGTGTTCGGATATCCGGGCGGCGCCGTGCTTCCGATCTATGACGAGATCTTCCTGCAGGAGGGGATCAAGCACATCCTCGTCCGGCACGAACAGGCCGCCGTCCACGCCGCCGAAGGCTATGCCCGCTCGACCGGCAAGGTCGGCGTCGCCATCGTCACCAGCGGGCCGGGTGCCACGAACGCGGTCACCGGCCTGACCGACGCGCTTATGGATTCGATCCCGATCCTGGTCATCTCGGGCCAGGTCCCGACCTTCATGATCGGCACCGACGGGTTCCAGGAGGCCGACACGATCGGCATCACCCGGCCCTGCACCAAGCACAACTGGCTGGTCCGGGACACGGACCGGCTTGCCCCCATCCTCCACGAAGCCTTCCACGTCGCGCGCAGCGGGCGGCCGGGGCCGGTGCTCGTCGACATCCCCAAGGACGTCCAGTTCGCCGCCGGCGCCTATGTCGAGAAGAGCAAGACCGATGTCAGCCGTTACCAGCCGCGCCTCAAGGGCGACCCGGCGATCCTGACCATGTTGGCCGAGGCGATGGCGACGGCCAAGCGCCCGATCATCTACTCGGGCGGCGGTGTCATCAACTCGGGCCCCGTGGCCAGCCAGCTTCTGCGAGAGCTGGCGGAGGAAACCGGCTTTCCCGTCACCTCGACCCTGATGGGCCTCGGCGCCTATCCGGCCAGCGGCGACAAGTGGCTCGGGATGCTGGGGATGCACGGCCTTTACGAAGCCAACCTCGCGATGCATGGCTGCGACCTGATGATCAACATCGGCGCCCGCTTCGACGACCGCATCACCGGCCGCACCGGCGATTTCAGTCCCAACAGCGTGAAGGCCCATATCGACATCGATCCCTCGTCGATCAACAAGGTCATCCATGTCGACATGCCGATCATCGGCGACGTCGCCCACGTGCTCGAGGATCTGCTGCGCATCTGGAAGAGCCAGGGCCGCAAGACCGACAAGGAAGCGCTGGCCGAATGGTGGCGCCAGATCGACGAATGGCGCGCGGTGGACTGCCTGGGCTTCGAGAACTCCGAGAAGGTCATCAAGCCGCAGCACGCGCTGAAGCGCCTCGAAGAGCTGACGCGCGGGATGGACCGCTACATCACCACCGAGGTCGGCCAGCACCAGATGTGGGCGGCGCAATACCTGCGCTTCGACGAGCCGAACCGGTGGATGACAAGCGGCGGCCTCGGCACGATGGGCTACGGCCAGCCGGCCTCGATGGGCGTGCAGATGGCGCATCCCGACAGCCTCGTCATCAACGTCGCAGGCGAGGCGTCGTGGCTGATGAACATGCAGGAAATGGGCACGATGGTGCAGTACCGCATGCCCGTGAAGCAGTTCATCCTGAACAACGAGCGGCTGGGCATGGTGCGCCAGTGGCAGGAGCTTCTGCATGGCGAGCGATACTCTCAAAGCTGGTCCGAGGCGCTCCCGGACTTCGTGAAGCTGGCCGAGGCGTTCGGCGCGAAGGGCATCAAGTGCAGCGATCCTGCCGATCTGGATGACGCGATCATGGAAATGCTGAACTACGACGGCCCGGTGATCTTCGACTGCCTCGTCGAGAAGCACGAGAACTGCTTCCCGATGATCCCGAGCGGCGAGGCGCACAACACGATGCTGCTGCCGAACGCAAAGACGCAGGGGCAGATCACCGGAACCGGCGCCGTCCTGGTCTGAACCGATGGAGGTGGGGGTTTTGCACCCCCACGCCCCCGCAGAGTATTTCCGGCAGGATGAAGACGGTCCCGGCGGCCGCCAACAAACGAGCACCCGATGAACCCAACCTACCCAGGAGGGACAACCCGATGAACCGGCTGAATATCGAACAGGGATCGTCCCGCCACTCGGCCTACGACCTGCGGAATCCGAATGCCGACCTGATCGAAAGGCACACGCTGGCCGTGATCGTAGACAACGAGGCCGGCGTATTGGCGCGCGTCATCGGCCTGTTCTCGGGGCGCGGCTACAACATCGAAAGCCTGACCGTGGCCGAGATCGACCATACCGGCCACACCTCGCGCATCACCATCGTGACCACCGGGACCCCGGCCGTGATCGAGCAGATCAAGGCGCAACTCGGGCGCATCGTGCCGGTTCACGAGGTCCACGACCTGACCGTCGAAGGCCCGAGCGTCGAGCGGGAACTGGCGCTGTTCAAGGTGTCGGGGGATGGCGAGAAGCGGGTCGAGGCGCTGCGCCTCGCGGACATCTTCCGCGCGAGCGTGGTCGATTCCACGCTGAAGAACTTCACGTTCGAAATCACGGGCTCGTCCGAGAAGATCGACGCTTTCGCCGACCTCATGCGGCCGCTCGGCCTGACCGAGATGGCCCGCACCGGCATCGCCGCGTTGGCCCGCGGCTGAGACGGAACGGGGCCGGCGGACCGGCCCCGTCGCGATCAGACCTGTTCGGTCTGCGCACCGCTGCCGGGCTTGGCCTTGCCCAGATCCGGCTTCTGGCCTTGCGGCTCGGGCTGCTTCTTGATCGTGAACTCGGCCTTGCCGTCCAGCGAGGGACCCGAGGTCCAGCGGCCTTCGGGGGTCGGCTCGTCCAGCGAGGTGTTCAGGAAGTAGTAGCTGTGCTCGGTGGCCTCGTGATCTTCGGGTGTCGAGTTCGGGATCGGCAGCTGCTTTTCCCACCCGCCGAGCTCTTCGATCACCGCCAGCCACTGCTGCTGGTGCATCGTGTCGCGCGCGATCAGGAAGGACAGCATGTCCTTCATGCCCGCGTCGTCGGTCATGTTGTAGAGGCGCGAGGCCAGCACGCGCCCGCCGGATTCGGCCGTCGCGTTGGCCATCATGTCAGCCGCCAGGTTGCCGGTGGCGTAGACATGGCTCATGTCGAAGGGCACGCCGTTGGCGTTGACCGGCATCGCCGACAGGCCGGATGACAGGATGTGGCGCGGGTTGGCGCCGCCCATGATCGCGTGGACGATCGGGTCCTTCGCCGCTTCTTCCTGCGCCGAGACCGGCGCGCCTTCGAGATTCAGCGCGACCGCGTGGCCCAGGAACTCGATATGGCTGAGCTCTTCGGTGGCGGTCATCATCAGCATGTCGCGATATTTCGCGTCACCCCGGGCACCCATGGCCTGAAAGAAATACTGCATGGCGACGCGAATCTCGCCCTCGATGCCGCCGATCGCCTGCTGGAGATACTTCGCGAAAACCGGATCCGGCTTGTCGACGCGGACCTGGTACTGAAGCTTGGAGGAATGGTGGAACATCGTATTTTCCTACTGCACTGTTGCGAACTGTCGAACACGCAGTCGCTGCGGCTGCGCTGACCCGGCAACTATCTTCGTCCCCCACGGTTCCCCGCCCGTGGCGTCAACACGAGCAGACGGCTCGGGCTTCCGTTGGCAGGCGCATCCGGCTCCGGAACCCGCGGCGAGGCGGCACCGTTTCCAGCACATGACATTGCATCCCGACCTGAACCGCCTCGAACGACTGGATCGCCTCTCGCGCCGCATGGACACGGCGTTCCGCATTCCGATCATCGGACGGCGGATCGGGTGGGACGGTCTGCTCGGCCTCGTCCCCGGCATCGGCGACGCCCTGACCGTCGCCCCGGCGGCCTATATCGTGCTAGAGAGTCACAGGATGGGCCTGCCGCCCGAGAAGGTCGCCCGGCAGGTCGTGAATGTCGGAATAGACTCGCTCGTCGGCTTGATCCCGCTGGTGGGTGACGTGTTCGACATCGGGTTCAAGGCGAACCGCCGGAACGTGGGGATCCTGCGCGAGCATGTCGAAGCCCGCGTCGCGGCCGCGGCAAGGCCTGTCGGCGGCGAGACGGTCGAGTCGCGGCCCGTTCGCCGCAGCTGAGGCAACCGCAAAGAAAAAGGGCGCGACCGGTTTCCCCCGGCCGCGCCCTTTGGCAAAGCTGAAGCCAGCTCAGCCGACGATCTCGAGGTCCGCGAAGAAGAACGAGATTTCGTCCTTCGCGGTCTCGGGCGCGTCCGAGCCGTGGACGGAGTTCTCGCCAACCGACTCGGCGAACTCGGCGCGAATCGTGCCTGAATCGGCGTCGGCGGGGTTCGTCGCGCCCATCACTTCGCGGTTCTTGGCGATCGCGCCTTCTCCTTCGAGAACCTGCACGACGACCGGCTCGGACGCCATGAACTCGCACAGTTCGTCGTAGAAGGGACGCTCGGCGTGGACCTTGTAGAACTCGCCGGCCTGGGCCTTGGTCAGCTGGATTCGCTTCTGCGCGACGATGCGCAGGCCGGCATCCTCGAACTTGGCGTTGATCTTGCCGGTCAGGTTACGGCGCGTCGCGTCGGGCTTGATGATCGAAAGGGTGCGTTCGGTGGCCATGGGTGCCTCATGTCTTGGCAGCCCACCCCGTGCGGGCTGCACATCTCGGCGCCCTGCTACCATGCGTCTCCTGCCCTGAAAAGCGACTGTTGCCCGGTTGCGTGCACCAAAAGAGCGCGGACGGCCGAAGCGGCTTTTCCCCGTGACGGGCCGGTGCTACCTCGCGCGCATGCTTCGCATCAACGATATCTCATTCGCCATCGCCGGCCGCCCCCTGTTCGAGGGCGCCTCCGCCGACATCCCCGAGGGCCACAAGGTCGGCGTCGTCGGCCGCAACGGCACCGGCAAGACCACGCTCTTCCGCCTGATCCGGGGCGAGCTTGCGCTGGAAGGCGGCAGCATCGGCCTGCCGAAGCACGCCCGCATCGGCGGCGTGCGGCAGGAGGTGCCGTCCTCGGACGTCTCGCTGCTGGATACCGTGCTGGCGGCCGATCCCGAGCGGTCGGGCCTTATGGCCGAGGCCGAGACGGCCGCAGACCCCACCCGCATCGCCGAAATCCAGACCCGCCTCGCCGATATCGACGCGTGGTCGGCCGAGGCACGGGCCACCCAGATCCTGCGTGGCCTCGGCTTCACCCAGGCCGAGATCGCCATGCCCTGCTCGGCCTTCTCGGGCGGGTGGCGGATGCGCGTGGCGCTGGCCGGCGTGCTCTTCGCCCAGCCAGACGTGCTGCTGCTGGACGAACCGACGAACTACCTCGACCTCGAGGGCGCGCTCTGGCTCGAAGCCTATCTCGCGCGCTACCCCCACACGGTCATCGTGATCTCGCACGACCGCGGGCTTCTGAACCGGTCGGTCACGTCGATCCTGCATCTCGAGGACCGCAAGCTGACGCTCTATTCGGGCGGCTACGACACCTTCGCCCGGACCCGCGCCGCACGGCTTGCCGCGAAAGAGGCTGAGATCAGCAAGCAGGAAACGCGCCGCGCCCACCTGCAATCCTTCGTGGACCGCTTCCGCGCCAAGGCCAGCAAGGCCAAGCAGGCCCAGTCGCGGCTGAAGATGATCGAGCGGATGGAGACGATCCAGACCCCGCAGGAGGCCGCCCTGCGCGCCTTCTCCTTCCCCGAGCCCGAGGAGCTGTCGCCCCCCATCATCAACACCGAATCCGTCAGCGTCGGCTATGGCGACACCGTTGTGCTGTCGAAGCTGAACCTGCGGATCGACCAGGACGACCGCATCGCGCTTCTGGGGCGGAACGGCGAGGGCAAGTCGACTCTGTCCAAGCTGCTCGCCGGCCGGCTCGACGCCATGGGCGGACGGATGACGACGGCGACCAAGCTGCGCGTCGGATACTTCGCCCAGCACCAGGTGGACGAGCTGCGCATCGACGAGACACCGCTCGACCACCTGCGCCGGATGCGCCCTGGCGAGACGCCGGCGCGGCTGCGCGCGCGTCTGGCCGGCTTCGGCCTTACCGCGGACCAGGCCGACATGGCGGTGGCCGGCCTGTCCGGCGGCCAGAAGGCGCGACTGTCGCTTCTGATCGCGACGCTCGACGCGCCGCATCTTCTTATCCTCGACGAGCCGACGAACCACCTCGACATCGAAAGCCGAGAGGCGCTGGTCGAGGCGCTGACCGCCTATTCCGGCGCCGTGATCCTCGTCAGCCACGACATGCACCTGCTGTCCCTTGTCGCCGACCGCCTGTGGCTGGTGAAAGGTGGGCGCGTCGAGCCTTACGAGGACGACCTCGACGCCTATCGCAAGATGCTGCTGTCGGGTGAGGATCAGGCAAAGCCCGAAAAACCCAAGGCCCAGCCGAAGGCTCCGAAGCCCTCGCGCGACCAGGTGATGGCGCTGCGGTCCGAGGTGCGCAAGGCCGAGGCCCGCGTCGAGAAGCTGTCGGACATGAGCGACAAGCTGGCCAAGAAGCTGGCCGACCCGGCGCTCTACGACGATACGCGCGTGGGCGAACTCGAGACCTGGAACAAGAAATATGCCGAGGTCCGGACGGCGATGGAGCGGGCCGAGGCGCTATGGATGGCCGCTCTCGAGAAGCTGGACGCGGCCGAGACGGCATGACCCCGGAATTCCTGGTCACCGCGTTCGTCACCCTCTTCGTGGTGATCGACCCTGTCGGGACCACGCCGATCTTCGTCGCGCTGACCAACGGCATGACCACGGCGCGGCGGCGCGCCATCGCGTTTCGCGCCTGCGTGGTCGGCTTCCTGATCCTTGTCGCGTTCGGCCTGTTCGGCGAAGCGGTTCTGGGCTTCATCGGCATCTCGATGCCCGCCTTCCGCATCGCCGGGGGTCTGTTGCTGTTCCTCACCGCGCTCGAAATGCTGTTCGGCCGCCGGACGCAGCGCCGCCAGTCCCAGACCGAGATCGTGGACGAGGACCCCTCGGACGACCCTTCGGTCTTTCCCCTCGCGATCCCCCTGCTGGCGGGGCCGGGATCCATCGCCTCGCTGATCCTGCTGACCGACCAGGGCGGCGGCGGGTGGCTGACGCTGTCGGGCCTCATCGTGGTGATCGCCGTGATCTACGTGATCTGCTACGGGCTGTTCCTGGCCGCCGGCACCATCGAGCGGGGGCTGGGCGAGACGGGCATCCTCGTCGTGACGCGCCTGCTGGGAATGCTGCTGGCGGCGCTGTCTGTGCAGTTCGTGCTGGACGGGCTGACGAACGCGGGGCTCGGTCCCTGACTTCCCATCCCGCCATTCGGCCCCCATATCAGGGGCATGGCAGGAAACGACACCGCATCCCTCATCTACCTCGTCCTTCTGGGCACCGCGATCCTCGGCTATTTCATCGCCGCGAACCGGCAGGGCCTTGGCACCACGATGCGCCAGCTTGCGCTATGGGCACTGATCTTCCTCGGCGTGATCGCCGCCGCCGGCCTCTGGCCCTCGATCCGGGACGAGGTCGTGCCGCGGCAGAGCTACACCTCCACCGGCAGTCTCGAGGTGCCGCGCGGGCTCGACGGGCATTACCACGTGACCCTCGGCATCAATGGCGAGCCGATCTCGTTCGTGGTGGATACCGGCGCGTCGGACATCGTCCTCAGCCAGCAGGACGCCCGCCGCGCGGGGATCGAGCCGGACAGCCTCGCCTATCTCGGCCGGGCCCAGACGGCCAACGGGACCGTGCCGCTGGCCCGCGTCAGCCTCGACCGGGTGAGCCTGGGCGAAGAGGTCGAGCGCGGCGTCCCGGCCAGCGTGAATGGCGGCGAGATGAACGGCTCGCTTCTTGGAATGAGCTATCTCAGCCGATTCGGTCGCATCTCGATCGAGAACGACGTCCTCACATTGACGCGATAAGCCCCCATTTCGCGCCCGAATTGCAAGAATTCGGCTTTTGGATGGAACGCACCCCGGGGGGTACCTTGTTCTCCCTGTGAATCCGAAGAAACACAGGAGAACGACCATGAAGCTTCTCACCGCTACCACCCTCGCCCTCGCCACCGCCACCGGTTCGGCCGCTTTCGCCGAACAGCACGTGATGGAGAACGAGGTGACCACGAGCCTCGACCTGCAGGAACTGCAGAGCGAACTGATCCGGAGCCGCGACATCACCGGCAGCCCGATCTACTCCTCCGCTGAAGCGCAGGGGGAAACCTGGGATTCCACGACCGTATACGATACGGTTGGCGCCGACTGGAACCAGATCGGCGAGATCGAAGACATCGTTCTCGACCAGTCGGGCGAGATGCGCGGCATCGTGGCCGAGGTCGGCGGGTTCCTCGACATCGCGGACAAGCACGTCCTGATCTCGGTGGATGACGTCAGCCTGATGGCCGCGGACGAGTACGCCTATGTCACGCGCCTGACCGAGGAAGAACTCGAGGCGCAGCAAGACGTTGACGAAGGCTGGTGGGATTGATCACGCCTGACATCTGACCTTCCAGAGGCCCTCTTCGGAGGGCCTCTTTCGTTTGCGATCGGGCGGCTTCAGCTTTCCGCCTTCTTCTCCCACTGGCCCGACTCCTCCGACCAGTATTGCGCATTGGCCCCGGCCCCCGTGAGGGTCCGCCATTGGGTGCGCGCCCGGTCCAGCGCCGAAGGATCGTTCCCGTCGAAGATCACGCAGACCCGTTCCGCCGCGACGACCTCGTCGGCCGTGACGTCGGCACCCTCCACGCTCATCACGCAGGGGCGCCCGTCGGCAGGCAGCGGATCGGCCGTCAGCAGCACGGGCTGGGCTGCGTCATGCGCGCCTCCCGCGAGGCCATGAGGCAGGAAGCTGTCCTCGGCATAGCTCCACAGATGCAGGTCGAGCGCCTCGATCCGGCGCGCGTTCCGCCCCCGCACGAGCACGCGCCATCCCTGCTTCAACGACCGCTCGAGCAGTTGTGGCAGCACCTCCTCGAGCGGCCGGCGGGTCAGGTGGTAGAAGTAGGCGGCGCCCATCTCATGCCTCGCAGGTGTCCCGGATGAACCGGTCGAGCGCGCGGACGCCCCAACCCGAGGCCCCCTTCGGCGCATAGGGCGAGTCGAACGAGGTCGAGGCGACGCCCGCGATGTCGATGTGGCACCAGCGCGTGCCCTCCTTGACAAAGCGGTGCAGGAACTCGGCCGCGGTGATCGTGCCCGCGGGCCGGCCACCCACGTTCTTCACGTCCGCGATCCGGCTTTTCAGCTGGTCCGCATATTCCTTGCCCAGCGGCAGGCGCCACGCGCCCTCGCCCTCGGTCCCGGCGGCCTTCAGGATGCCGTTCACGAAGCCGTCGTCGTTCGACAGAAGGCCCGCGTTGTGGTGGCCCAGCCCGATGATGACCGCCCCGGTCAGCGTCGCGAGGTCGATCAGGCCCGAGGGCTCGAACGTCTCCTGCGCGTACCACATGACATCGGCCAACACGAGGCGACCTTCGGCGTCGGTGTTGATGACCTCGATCGTGTCGCCCTTCATCGACGTCACCACGTCGCCGGGGCGGTAGGCGCGGCCCGAGGGCATGTTCTCGACCAGCCCGACCAGACCGACCACGTTGGCCTTGGCCTTGCGCATCGCCAGCGTCTTCATCACGCCGGCCACCACCGCCGAGCCGCCCATGTCCATGGTCATGTCTTCCATGCCCGCGCCAGGCTTGAGGCTGATGCCCCCCGTGTCGAACACCACGCCCTTGCCGACCAGCGCCAGCGGAGCTTCGTCGCCACCGCCCATCCACTTCATCACGACAACCTTCGACGGGCTGTCGGACCCCTGCCCCACGGCCAGAAGCGCGCCCATGCCCAGCTCGCGCAGCTTGTCCTCTTCCAGCACCTCGACCTCGAGCCCGTGTTCGGACAGGGCCTGCAGGCGCTCGGCATAGGTGGTGGTGGTCAGCACGTTGGCGGGGTCGTTCACCAGGTCGCGGCAGAAGAACACGCCTTCGGCCAGCGCCGTCAGGTCGGTCGCGTCGACGTCGTCCGGCTTGGCGATCATCGCCATGATCTCGCCCGCGGGCTTGCCGTCGGGTTTCGACTTCTGGTCGGTGTAGTCATAGCGGCGCAGCATCGCGCCCAGCACCACCTCGCGCGCGTGCTTCACGCGGCCGAGGCACAGGGTCAGGCCGCCTTTCGCGGACGCCTGTGCGATCGCCACACCGGTCTTGCGCGCCAGGTCGGCCTCGGCCTTGCGGCCCAGCTTGACCACCAGAAGCCGCTCGGCCGCCATCCCCGAGGGCCAGGACAGCGAGACCACCTCGCCCTCGTCGGCCTTCTGCCAGGCCTCGGCCGCCGTGGCACGTTCGACCGCGCCGCGCGACAGCTTGTTGGCGCGGCGGGCCATCGTGTCCATCTCGCCTTCGGTGCCGACGAGGACGGCGACGGTTCCCTCGGCCGTGGCCAGGGCGTCGATGTCGGGCTCGGATAGGCGGATCGGGGCGGGTGCGGTCATGGTGGTCTCCGTTCGTGTGTCCGCCTCTTGTTAGGAGGCACAGCGCCTGTTGGCCAGAAGTCTGTTTCCGGCCGCCACCCGGTGCGGTAGGCTCTGGTCGGAGGACGATCACGAAGGACAGAGCTTGCCGAAATACGACAGATACCTGCTGTCGCAGTTCCTGAGCCTGTTCGGCTTCTTCAGCCTCGTGCTCGTCGCGGTCTACTGGGTGAACCGCGCCGTCAGCCTGTTCGACCGACTGATCGCGAACGGCCATTCGGCGGCCGTGTTCCTCGAGTTCTCGCTTCTGGCGCTGCCGAACGTCGTGCGGCTGGTGCTGCCGGTGGCCGCCTTTGCCGCCGCGGTATGGGTCGCCAACCGGATGCGCGCCGAAAGTGAGCTGGTCATCGCGCAGGCCGCCGGGCTGTCGCCGATGCGAGGCGCGCGCGCCGCGGTGGTGTTCGGCGCGACCTGCGCGGTCATCACGCTGATCCTTACCCATGTCCTTGCGCCGATCGCAGAAGGGCGGCTCGACGTTCGCGACGACGAGATCGCGATGGACGTCAGCGCGGGGCTTCTGACCCCGGGGCAGTTCATCCACCCCGTCGACGGCGTGACCCTGTTCATCGACGAGATCGGCAATGACGGAACGCTGGGGCAGGTCTTTCTGAGCGACCGGCGCAGCGAAAAGCGGCAGACGACTTATACCGCCGATCGCGCGATCCTCGCCAGCCGCGACGGAGAAGCGTTCCTCGTCCTCTTCGACGGTCTCTCGCAGACCCTCAACTACGAGACGAACCGGCTCGAGACCACATCCTTCGACGAATACACGGTCCGCGTAGATCCCGGCGGTAGCGAGGGTGGCGGCCGCGTCCGGCTAGGCGGGCTGCCGACCATCGCGATCATGGCGGACTTCGCCGGCACCGTCGCGGCGACCGGCGATACCCCGCGCGAAATCGCTACGGAGATTGCCGAGCGTACCTCGCAGGGATTGCAAAGCTTCGTCGCCCCGATCCTGGGGTTCGCCGCGATGATGCTCGGTGGGTTCTCGCGGTTTTCGGCGTGGCGCCAGGTCACCGGCGCGATCGTGGCCCTCGTGATATACGAGCTGGCCTACCGCGTCACGTTCGACGCGGCACTGAACACGACGGCGCCGGTCTGGGTGATCCTCCTGCCCTCGCTGGCCTTCGCGGCGCTGTCGCTGGCCTGCCTCCAGGTCGCCGGGATGGGCCGTATCGGGCGCGGACGGAGGATCGCGCCATGATCCTGCACGCCTACTTCGCCCGTCGCTTCGCCGCGACGTTCTTCCTGGTCCTCGGGATCTTCCTCGGGGTCGTGCTGCTGATCGACCTGGTGGACCAGGTCCGGCGGTTCGAAGGCGACGGAGTTGCCTTTTCCGCACTGGTCGGCCT
Organism: Palleronia marisminoris; assembly: GCF_900172315.1. Lineage (GTDB taxonomy): Bacteria > Pseudomonadota > Alphaproteobacteria > Rhodobacterales > Rhodobacteraceae > Palleronia > Palleronia marisminoris. The sequence continues at coordinate 97,556 of NZ_FWFV01000008.1, read as the reverse complement.
GACGCTGCTGTCGGTGCCCCAGACGCTCTACACCATCCTGCCGCTCATCACGATCATCGCGACGCTGACCCTGTTCCTGACGTTGGCACGAACCTCGGAACTCGTGGTCAGCCGCGCCTCGGGGCGGTCGGCGATCAAGGCGCTCTATGGGCCGGTGGCGGTGATGCTGCTGATCGGGATCGTGGCCGTCGGGGCCTATAACCCCGTGGTGGCCGCTGCCACGGCGCAATACGACCGGTTGTCAGACCGCTTGCGGGGCATCCCTGCCCCGACCCTGTCGGTCGGGGACGAGGGGCTGTGGCTGCGGCAGGCAGACGGCATGGGCGGGCGCACCGTGATCGCCGCCGAAGCCATGGGCGGCGGCGGGACCGAGCTGGAAGACGTCAGCTTCTACCGGTTCGACGCCGAGGGAACGGTGCGGGCGCGCGTCGATGCCACAAGCGCCACGCTCGCCGATGGGCAGTGGGCGTTGCGCGACGCGAAAAGGTGGGACTTCACCCTGCCCAACCCCGAGGCCGACGCCCGCCGCTTCGACACCTGGAACGTCCCCTCGGACCTGTCCGCGGACTATATCGCCGACAGCTTCGCCGACCCCGACGAAATCCCGATCTGGAAGCTGCCGGGATTCATCGCCGACATGGAGGCCGCCGGCTTCTCGCCGCAGCGCCACCTCGTCTATTTCCATTCCGAGCTCGCGACACCGCTGATGCTGACCGCGATGATGCTGGTCGGCGCGGGCTTCACCATGCGGCACACGCGGTTCGGTCGCACGGGGTCCATGGTGCTGGCCGCGCTCGCCACCGGCTTCGGGCTTTTCTTCCTGCGCGATTTCGCGCAGATCCTGGGGGAGAACGGTCAGATCTCTCCGATACTGGCCGCCTGGGGACCGCCCGTGGCATCGCTTTGCCTGCCGCTGGGGCTGATACTGCACTGGGAGGACGGTTGATGCGGGCCTGGCTCGCCGCCCTGACGATCGCGACATGGCCCGTCCTGGCAGAGGCCCAGGGCACGGCCGCGCTGGTGGCCGATACCGTCTACCTGCAAGAGAACGACATCCTCGTGGCCGAGGGCGATGTGCAGGTGTCCTACGAGGGCACGCTGCTGTCGGCCAGCCGCATCACCTACGACCAATCCGCCAACACGCTTGCGATCGAGGGGCCGCTGACCCTGACCGACGAGGACGGCACGATCCTGCTGGCCGACAGCGCCGCGCTCGAGGACGAGCTGCGCGAGGGGATCCTCACCTCGGCCCGGCTTGTGCTGAACCGCCAGCTACAGCTTGCCGCGACCGAGATCGCCCGCGTGGACGACCGCTACACGCAGCTGTCGAACACAGTCGCGTCCTCGTGCGACGTCTGCAACGACAGCGACCGCCCCTTGTGGGAGATCCGCGCCCGCCGCGTCATCTATGACGAGGTCGAGGAACAGCTCTATTTCGACCGCGCGCAGTTCCGCATCATGGGCGTGCCGGTGGCCTATATCCCCCGGCTGCGCCTGCCGTCCGCGAACAACGAGCGGTCGACCGGCCTTCTCTCGCCGCGCCTCGTCTTCAACAGCGACCTCGGGTTCGGGGCGAAGATCCCCTACTTCATCGCGCTCGGCCCCTATGCCGACCTGACGCTGACGCCCTACATCGCCTCGGGTACGCGCACGCTCGAGGCGCGCTACCGCCAGAACTTCACCTTCGGCGCAGTGAACGTCGCCGGGGCTTTCTCGGACGACGACATCGTCACCGACGATCAACGCAGCTACCTGTTCGCCGATGCCGCGTTCACCCTGCCGCGCGACCTCCTTCTCGAGATCGAGATCCAGAACGTGTCCGACAGAGATTACCTGGGCGACTACGACTACGCATCCGTCCCGCTGTTGCGCGATCGGGCGAAGCTCTCGACGGCCGGGCGCGACGGCATGTTCCGCGCAGAGGTGGCGAACTACACGCCGCTCAGGTCCGACGACATCGCCATCGCCGACCAATTGCCGTCGGTCGTCGCCGATGCCTACATCGAACGGCGGGCCGATATAGGGCCGGGGCAGCTCACCTTCGGCCTGGACGCCTCGGCGATCGAGCGTGAAAGCAGCGCGGATGCCCTTGGCCGCGACGTGGCCGAGCTGGGCACCTTCGCCGAATACCGGACCCGCCGCACCTTCGCATCCGGCCTCGTCCTGTCGAACCAGGCCCGAGTCACGGCCGGCGTCTACAAGGTCGGGGACGACAGCGGCTTCGACGACGTGGCCCGATCCTCTGCGGCCGTCTCGACGGAATTGCGGTTGCCCCTGCAGAAATCCGGGCCCGGTGGCAGCTATCACCTGCTGGAGCCGGTCATCGGTGTTGCATGGTCCGAATCCGACGACGCCGTGCCGAACGAGGACAGCAACCTGGTCGAGTTCGACGAAGGCAACCTCCTCGCGCTGTCCCGCTTTCCCGGCGACGACCGGATCGAACAGGGCGTCACGGCCAATATCGGCCTCGGCTATACCGGCCGCTTCGAGGACGCCGAGCTTGGCCTCACCATGGGGCGGGTGTTCCGACACGACGCCGACGCCGACTTCTTCCCCGGCAGCGGCCTCGATGGAACCGCGTCGGACTGGCTCACCTCGGTCAGCCTGGACTGGGCGTCGTTCGACCTTGGCGCTCGCGCGCTGATCGATACGGGTTTCGACGCGACCAAGGTCGAGGCCCTGGCAGGATACAGCGGCGAAGGGTACGGCCTGTCCGGCACGTATCTCTATCTTGACGCCGAACCACTCGAGAACCGGCCCGACGACACGCACGAGATCAGCCTTGCCGGGAATACCCGCCTGGGCCGACACTGGACCGTCAGCGCCGGCGGCCGCTACGACATCGACACCGACGGCATCGACCAGGCCACCTTCGGGCTGAGCTACCAGACCGAGTGCATCGTGATCGGTCTCGATGCCAGCCGGACCTACTATCGCAACGACGACGACGAGGACCCCACCAGTTCGATCACCTTCGCGGTCGAGCTGCTTGGCTTCGGCTCGGACGCCGTGGACGAAAGCTATCGCACCCAGTGCCGGGGATGATATATGCCCGGCCCAAACGCCTGACCCGAAAGAGACCGCTCATGACCGTTGCGCCCCTCCGCCTTGCCGCGGCCCTTGCCCTCACCCTCGGGATCGCGGTGGCGTCCCCCGTGACCGCGCAGTCGCCCTTCTCGCCCGCGGCCCATGTCAACGAGACCATCATCACCGGGTTCGAGGTCGACCAGCGGCAGCGGATGCTCGAAGTGTTCCGCGCCCCCGACGCCACTCGTCAGGCCGCGTTGGACGACCTGGTGGACGAGCGCCTTCAACTGAACGAGGCTGCCCGTCGTGGCATCACCGTCACCCCGACCGAGCAGATCGAGGGCGAGGAAGAGTTCGCCGCTCGTGCCGATCTGTCGCGCGAGGCGTTCATCGCGCAACTTCAAAGCGACGGCGTCGATCCCGCCACTTTCGCGGATTTCGTCCGCGCCGGTGTCGCATGGCGCAAGGTCGTGCAGCAGCAATTCGGGCCCGGCCAGGTTCAGGTCTCGGACCGGGACGTCGCCCGCGCCGCTGACGCCCCGCCCGAACCCGGCCTGCGCGTGCTGGTGAACGAGATCATCCTGCCCGCCAACACGCCCCAACGGGCGCAACAGGCCCAGGCGCTCGCGCCGCGGATCAGCGCCATCAACAGCTCCGACGCCTTCGCGGCTGCCGCACGGGAATACTCGGCGACCCCGTCCCGCGACCAGGGCGGGGCGATCGACTGGCTCGAGATCAGCAACCTGCCGCCCCAGATCGGCCAGCTGATCCTGAACCTGTCCCCAGGAGAGGTCACGCAGCCGATCCCGCTACCGAACGCGCTGGCCTTCTTCCAGCTGCGCCAGATCGGCGAGGTTGCCGCGCGCAGCGGCCCGACCACGCTGGAATACGCGGCGCTCTACCTGCCGGGCGGACGCTCGGAAGCGACGCTGGCGCAAGCTGCGCAGATCGCCGCGCGCGTCGACACCTGCGACGGGCTCGAGACGATGGGCCCGGCACAGCGCGACACGCTGCCGGTCGCGCAGATCCCGCAGGACGTTGCGCTGGAACTCGCGCGGCTCGATCCCGGCGAAATCTCGACCAGCCTGACCCGTGCGGACGGCCAGACACTGGTGGTGCTGATGCTGTGCAACCGCTCCTACCGCCCGGCCGACGCGGAAGAGCCTGACCTCGGTCGCCTGCGTAACGCGCTCCTGGCCAGCCGCGCCTCCGAGCGGGCCGACAGCTACCTGTCCGAGCTGCGCGCCAACGCCAGCATCCGCTACGAATGAGCCCGGCTCCCATTGCCCTGACCTGCGGTGAGCCGGCGGGCGTGGGCCCCGAAATCGCCGCAAGAGCATGGGCCGCCCTCGGGCCGGCCCTGCCGTTCTTCTACATCGGCGATCCGCGCCACCTGCCGGCCGGCACGCCGATCATCGAAATCGAGGCGCCGCAGGACGCGGTCGAGGCCTCGGAACGCGGCCTAGCGGTTCTGCCCGTGGATATGGGCCCGCCCGCGCGTCCCGGCCAGCCCCACCCCGCGCACGCCCCCCACGTCGTCGAGATCATCGCCCGGGCCGTCGACCTGGCCCGCTCGGGCGCGGCGGCGGGCATCTGCACCCTGCCCATCAACAAGAAGGCGCTGATCGACGGGGCCAACTTCGCCTATCCCGGGCACACCGAGTATCTGGCGGCGCTAGCCGGGGTCGATCACGTGGTGATGATGCTCGCCTGCGAGACGCTGCGCGTGGTGCCCGCGACGATCCACATTCCCCTGTCCGAAGTGCCCCGTGCCCTCACCCCCGCCTCGCTCGAAAGGACCATCCGCATCACCCATGACGGCCTGCGCGACCTCTTCGGCATCGAAGCGCCCCGGATCGCCGTTGCCGGCCTGAACCCCCACGCGGGCGAGCAAGGCGCCATGGGCCGCGAGGAGATCGACTGGATCGCCCCGCTGATCGAGCGCCTTCGGGCCGAGGGACTGTCCCTGCGTGGCCCCTCCTCGGCCGACACGATGTTCCATGCCGATGCGCGCCGCCTCTACGATGCGGCCGTGGCGATGTATCACGACCAGGCACTGATCCCCATCAAGACGATCGACTTTGCGGGCGGCGTCAATGTCACGCTCGGCCTTCCCTTCATCCGCACCTCGCCCGACCACGGCACCGCGTTCGACATCGCCGGAACGGGTGCCGCCGACCCGACCTCGACCCTCGCCGCCCTGAGGATGGCTCGCCGCATGGCAGACCTTCGCGCATCAGGAGCGCCCGCATGAGCGCCATCGACGACCTGCCCCCCCTGCGCGACGTGATCGCGCGGCACGGGCTCTCGGCCCGCAAGTCGCTGGGCCAGAACTTCATTCTGGATCTGAACCTGACCGCCAAGATTGCCCGGCGCGCGGGCGACCTGACGAATTCCGACGTGCTCGAGATCGGTCCCGGCCCAGGCGGCCTGACCCGCGGCTTGCTGGCCGAGGGCGCGCGGCGCGTTCTGGCGGTGGAAAAGGACAGTCGCTGCCTGCCGGCGCTGGAAGAGATCGCGCGGGAATATCCCGGCAAGCTCGAGGTCCTGAACGCCGACGCGCTCGAGATCGACCCGTTGGCGCACCTGACGCCGCCCATCCGGATCGTCGCAAACCTGCCCTACAACGTGGGCACCGAGCTTCTGACGCGCTGGCTGGATCCGGGGCCGTGGCCGCCGGTTTGGTCGAGCCTCACGCTCATGTTCCAGAAGGAAGTCGCGCAACGCATCACTGCGGCGCCTGGCAGCAAGGCCTATGGACGTCTCGCGGTGCTCGCCCAGTGGCGGACCGAAGCGCAGATCGTGATGGAGCTGCCGCCCGAAGCCTTCACGCCGCCGCCCAAGGTCCACTCGGCTGTGGTGCATCTGACTGCCCTGTCCGAACCGCGCTACCCGGCCGAGGCCAAGGTGCTGTTCCGCGTTACGGCGCAGGCGTTCAACCAGCGGCGAAAGATGCTGCGCGCCTCGCTGAAGGGGCTGACCCCGAACATCGAGGACCGGATCGTCGCGGCGGGCATCAAGCCCACGCAGCGGGCCGAAGAGCTGTCGCTCGAGGAGTTCTGCGCCCTCGCCCGGGAAGTCGCCCGGGGCTGAGGGGCACGGTGGATCACTCCACCTTCTGCGTTTCGCTGCTGCCGCCGGTCTCGCCGGAGTTGCCCTCGTCGGTGCCGCCACCGGTGTCGGCAGGCTTCGGCTTGCGCGCGCGGGTCCGCTTGGGCTTGGATTCCGGCGTTTCGACAAGCGTCGACTCGTCCGCATTGGGCGCGTCGATCACGTCGTCGTCCTTCTTGCGCGGACGACGGGTGCGCTTGGGTGCCGGCTTCGCCTCGGCCGCCTCGGCCGGTTGCGCATCGCGGGTGTCGGCTGGGGTGTCGCGGTCGTCCGGCTGTGCATCCCGGCGATCGCTTCGCGTTTCGCGATTGTCGGGCTGCGCGTCGCGACGGTCGTTCTGCGCGTCACGGTTGTCCGACTGCTCGTCGCGGCGGTCGTTCCGCGAATCGCCCCGGTCGTCCGAGCCCTGCTGATTGCCGTCCTGAGAACCACCCCGACCCTGCTGGTCGTTCTGCTGGTTGCCGCCCTGCTGATTGTTGTTCTGCTGGCGGTTCTGGTTCTGGTCCTGACGCTCGTTCATCTCGCGCTGCGCTTCGGCCAGCATGCGGGTGTAATGCTCGGCATGCTGGGCAAAGTTCTCGGCGGCCACGCGGTCGCCAGAAAGCTGCGCGTCACGGGTCAGCTGGTTGTACTTGTCAATGATCTGCTGCGGCGTACCGCGCACCTTCCCCTCGGGGCCGGAGCTTTCGAAGACGCGATTGACGACGTTGCCGCCAGAGGGGCGGTTGCGGTTGTTCTTTGACCGCGAGCGTTTGTTGGAAGAGCGCATGTCGGAGATGGTCCGGCCTGTGTTTTTTTGGCATGTGGCAGCCCTTGCCTGATCCGGCCGAGTAACATCGGCGGCTGTGGCGGGCATGTTCCGGCAGTGTCAGAGGCAAACGCTTCTAGCGCGTTTCACACTCTGCAGGCTCAGCAAGACCATGTGTGAGAGGCCTTGGCAAGCCGATTCCGCTAATTTTCAATCCTTTTGCGCGCAGAAGGCAGTTTTTGCGGTCTCTAAGGGGGCCGCCGTGCCGAAACGACGCGGTCCCTTCCCTCAAGATCGGTATGCAGGGCGACATCTGCAAGACCGGCGGCGGAAAACAGTCGCGTGACGGCAGGTCCTTGCTGCCAGCCGATCTCGACCATGAGCGTTCCGCCGGGTTCAAGCATGTCAGCCGCGCCGCCTGCAATGATCCGGTAGGCTTCCAGCCCGTCGCCACCGGGGCTGAGGGCAAGGCGCGGATCGTGGTCGCGGACCTCGGGCGAGAGTTCGTCCATCTCGTCCGTGGCGATGTAGGGCGGGTTCGACACGATCAGGTCGAAGCGCCCCGAGACGCCTTGCCACCAGTCCGCACGTGCGAAGCGAACCCGGTCCGCCAGGCCCAGCACCGCCGCATTGCCACGCGCCACGTCGAGCGCCGCATCCGATATGTCGGTGCCCACGCCCTGCGCGTCCCCGCGTTCGGCCAGAAGGCTCAGCAGGATACAGCCCGAGCCGGTGCCGAGGTCGAGGACCCTCTGCCACGGAACCTCCAGCGCGCGCGCCACCAGCGTCTCGGTATCGGCGCGGGGGTCGAGCACGTCGGGCGTGATCTGGAAACGGTGCCGCCAGAAATCGCGGTAACCAAGGACGCGCGCCAGCGGCTCTCCGCCCGCTCGGCGCGCCACGAGGGCCTCGAACGTCGCACGCGTCTCGGCTGGCAGCGTGTCGTCCAGCCGGTGCAGGGCGCCGGGGTCCAGCCCTGCGGCGTCAGCCAGCAGGCGGCGGGCGTCGCGCATCGGGTCGGGACAATGGCCAAGCCGGGTGCGCGCCATCCGCAGCGCGTCGTCGGGGCTCATGCCTCGAACTGGGCCAGCCGGGCGGCCTGATCCTCGGACACCAGCGCGTCGATCACGTCGGTCAGATCGCCCTGCATCACCTGGTCAAGCTTGTAGAGCGTCAGGTTGATCCGGTGATCGGTCAGCCGGCCTTGGGGGAAGTTGTAGGTGCGGATCCGCTCGGACCGGTCGCCCGTCCCGACCTGAGACTTGCGCGCATCGGCCCGCTCGGTGGCGGCGCGCTGCCGCTCCATGTCGAAGAGCCGCGCGCGCAGCACCTGCATGGCGATCTCGCGGTTGCGGTGCTGGGACTTCTCGCTCGACGTCACGACGATCCCGGTGGGGATGTGGGTGATTCGCACGGCCGAATCCGTGGTGTTGACGTGCTGGCCGCCCGCGCCGCTCGACCGCATCGTGTCGATGCGCAGGTCGCCGGGCGCGATGGCCACGTCCACTTCTTCGGCTTCGGGCAGGACGGCAACCGTCGCGGCCGACGTATGGATTCGCCCGCCCGATTCCGTTGTCGGAACCCGCTGCACGCGGTGGACGCCGGATTCGAACTTCAGACGGGCGAAGACGCCGTCGCCGGCCACGTTCGCCACCAGTTCCTTCAATCCGCCCAACTCGGTCTCGGCCCGCTCGACAATGTCGAAGCGCCAGCCCTGCGACTCGGCGAAGCGCTGGTACATGCGCATCAGGTCCGCGGCGAACAGCGCGGCCTCTTCCCCGCCCGTACCCGGCCGGATCTCGAGGATCGCGGGCCGCGCATCGGCGGCGTCCTTGGGAAGAAGCGCCAGGCGCAGCGCCTCTTCGGCCGCGTCCAACCGCTTGCGCAGCTTGGGCAGTTCCTCTTCGGCAAGGCCGCGCATCTCGGGATCGCCCAGCATCGCCTCTGCCTCGGCGATCTCGTCATGGGTCGTTTCCCAGATCCGCGCAGTCTCGACCACCGGGCGCAGTTCGGCATATTCCCGCCCCTGCGCCGCGATATCGCCGCCGCCCGCGGACATGGCCGCTTCGAGATACTCGAAACGCGCGACGATCTGCTTCAGTCTGTCCTGTGGAACCATGCGCGCTCATTCGCGCGAAGGCGGCGCCCGGTCAAGAGAGGCCGGCCTCGGCCAGCCATCCTTCGATCCGGCGCCGGTTCACCCCCATGTCGCCCTTGCCCACCACCAGGTGCCCTCGGATCGCGAGGCCGCGCTCGGTGCGGGTCACGTTGGTCACGTCGGGAAAGCCCATCACGCGCGTCCGCGTGACGAAGGACACATGCCCCTCCTCGACCCGCCCGGCCAGCGAGGTGGTGCGCGGGCTTGTCGCGATCACCTCGACCAGCCGCGCGAACCCCTCGTCATCGGTCGGCCGCACCGCGACGAAGCCGCCCTGGGACAGCCTGTCCTCCTGCAGGACCTCGAACCGCTCGTGATAGCGCGCGACGGGGACCGAGATGTTGCGCACCCAGATGGCGACGCCGAGGGCGGCAAGCGCGGTCACGATGGCGATGATGGCGGCGATCTTCAGCATGGCGCGGTTCCCTTTCCGCCGGACCTAATTCCCCTGCCGCATCCCGCAATGGACAGTGCCGCCCGGTCGCGCCAAGACGGGCAGGAAGGAGGCCCCGCGATGACCGACACCACCGACCCGATCTACGACGTCCCCGAGGGAATGGAGCGCCTGCGCGCCGTCATGGCCCGTCTGCGCAACCCACAATCCGGCTGCCCATGGGATATCGAGCAGGATTTCGGCACCATCGCGCCCTACACGATCGAGGAAGCCTACGAGGTCGATGACGCCATCCGCCGCGGCGACATGGAGGACCTGAAGGGCGAACTCGGCGACCTGCTGTTCCAGTCCGTCTTTCATGCCCGCATGGCGGAAGAGGCCGGCGCCTTCGACCTGCAGGACGTCATCCGGGGCATCACCGACAAGATGATCGACCGTCATCCGCATATCTTCGGCGACCAGTCGCGCGAGAAGTCCGCGGACCAGCAGACCGCCGACTGGGAGGTCGAGAAGGCCCGCGAACGCGCCCGCCGTGGCGAGACGGGGGCGCTGGACGGCGTGGCGCTTGGTCTGCCGGCGCTGATGCGGGCGGAAAAGCTGCAGAAGCGGGCGGCGCGGGTCGGGTTCGACTGGCCCACGACCGGCGAGGTGATCGACAAGATCGCCGAAGAGGCCCGCGAACTGGCCGAAGCGCGCGACTCGCTGCCGCAAGAGAAGATCGCCGAAGAGATGGGCGACCTGCTCTTCGCCGTCACCAACCTGGCGCGCCACATGGGGGTCGACCCCGAAACGGCCCTGCGCGGCACGAACGAGAAATTCTCGCGCCGTTTCAGGTTCATCGAGGCTGCACTTGCCAAGGCCGGAACGACGCCCGCGCAATCGAACCTGACCGAAATGGACGCGCTGTGGAACGCCGCGAAAGCGGCCGAGCGCGGCGACGCTGGAGGCTGACGCGTTCAGCCTGCCTCGTCCGGGAGCGTCAGGGATCCATCGTCGTTCAACGGCCAGAACGGGTTGTGCGCGATCTCCCAGACATGACCGTCGGGATCGGCGACGTAGCCGGAATACCCGCCCCAGAACACCTCTTCGGGCTCTTTCAGCAGCGTCGCCCCCGCCGCGACCGCGGCGCGGCAGACGGTGTCGACCTCTGCCCGGTCAGCGCAGTTCTGCGCCAGGGTCGAGGCGCCGGTGCCGAGGGTTTCGACCGCGACCGACTGATCCTCGGCCAGTGCCTCGAGTTCGAACAGGGCCAAAGCCGCGCCGTTCATCTGGTAGACGGTCAAGCCACCTTGCGAGCTAGGGTGGAGCCGCCAGCCCCAGTCGCGGTAGAACGCTTTCGCGCGGTCCATGTCCCGGACGCCGAGGGTGATCAGCGTGACGCGTTCACGTGGCAGTGCCATGGTCGATCCTTTCCGTAGTGGATAGCCGGACCCTATAACGACGAAAGCCCCGACGGCCATCGCCGCGGGGCTTTTCGAAGAAAGTGGCGCGGTTGACGGGGCTCGAACCCGCGACCCCCGGCGTGACAGGCCGGTACTCTAACCAACTGAGCTACAACCGCATTCTTCGTCGGTATGACCTCGGGCAAAGGTGGCGCGGTTGACGGGGCTCGAACCCGCGACCCCCGGCGTGACAGGCCGGTACTCTAACCAACTGAGCTACAACCGCCCAATGCCCGATCGGGTGTCCCGAACGTGAGGGGCGTTCTATTCAGCACCCCCGGAAGCGTCAAGCGACTATTGCCCCTGTGCATCCGGTTTTTTCTCCGCCCGGGATCAGCGGGCGTGGATCGCGAAACTCTCCCACGGGGCGAGGGTCAGCGGGCCGTCGATGCGGTCCCGCGGCTCGACAGTCGCCAGAAGGCCCTCTCCTTCGATCCGAAGCGTCTCGGGCGGATCGAAGCGCACCTCTTCGCCGGTCATGTTGACGACCACGGCCAGCCGCTCGTCTCCCAGGTGGCGCAGATAGGCGACCACGTGCGGGTGATCCTCGGCCACGCCCTCGAACCGGCCCAGTGCCACCACGTCCCGATCGCGCCTCAGGCGCACGAGCTCCCTGTAATGCGCCATGATCCCGTCGGGGCGGCTGCGCTCGGCGGCGACGTTCACCTCGCGGTAGTTGTCGTTCACCTTGATCCACGGGTGCCCGGTGGTGAAGCCGGCATTCTCGCCATCGTCCCACTGCACGGGCGTCCGGGAATTGTCCCGGCCGTTCTCGTTGGCGCCGGCCAGGAACGTCTCCCAGCTGACGCCGCGCTCGTGCTCCTCGTGCCACAGACCGATCGCCTCGAGATCACGGAACTGGTCGAGCCGCTCGAGCGCGATGTTCGTCATCCCGATCTCTTCGCCCTGGTAGATGAACGGCGTGCCCTTCATCAGGTGCGTCATCGTCGCCAGCGCCTTCGCCGACCGCTCGTGATACTCGCCATGATCGCCGTATTTCGAGACCTGCCGCGGCAGGTCGTGGTTCGACAGAAACAGCGAGTTCCACCCCTCGTCCGCCAGCGCCGTCTGCCAGCCGAAGAGTTCGTCCTTGAACGACACGAGGTCGAAGGGCTTGGGCTTCCACTTGCCGTGGATGTCGTGCCACTGGCTCTTGATGTGGTTGAACTGGAAGACCATCGACAGCTCGTCCCGGTCCTTTGCGCAGTAAAGAGGCGCCGTCTCGCGGCTGACGGACCAGCTTTCGCCGATCGTCACCACGTCGCGGCCACGCAACGTCTCGCGGTGCATCTCCTGCAGGTACTCGTGCAGGAACGGCCCCTCTTCGAAGACCTCGTTGTCCACGTCCTTCCCGATCAGCGAGATCACGTCCATGCGAAACCCCGCGATGCCGCGGTCGAACCACCAGTTCATCATGTCCCAGATCTCGCGGCGCAGCGCCGGGTTGCGCCAGTTGAGGTCCGGCTGGAACGGCGAGAAGTAGCCCAGGTAGTATTGCTGTGCCCGTTCGCACCAGTTCCATGCCGGGCCCCCGAAGCACGCCCGCAGCTTCGAGGGAGGCTCGCCATCAGGGCCGGGGTCGGCCCAGATATAATAGTCCCGCTCGGGCGCGTTGCGGTCGTTGCGGGCGGCCTCGAACCAGTGGTGCTTGTCGGACGAGTGGTTCACGACGAGGTCCATAACGATGCCGATGTCGCGCTTGCCGGCTTCGGCGATCAGCCGGTCCATGTCGTCCAGCGTGCCGTATTCCGGTGCGATGTCCTGGTAGTCCGAGATGTCGTAGCCCATATCCGCCTGCGGCGAGGCATAGGCGGGCGACAGCCACACGAACCCCACCCCCAGATCGGCGAGATGGTCGAGGCGCGAGATGATGCCCGGCAGATCGCCGATCCCGTCCCCGTTCGAATCCTGAAAGCTCCGCGGCCAGATCTGGTATCCGACGGCTCTTTGCCACCATGGCGCTTCGGTCATGTCGTCCTCCGAATTTCGGCAGACGATGAGCCGGATCGCCTTTCCGTCAACCCCGCCGAGGCATGTCGGGGGCGGCAAAGCGGCATTTACCCGCAGGCGGCCCCATGAACGGGCGCCCGCGGGAGGGGTCAGGCGCCGTAGGGCACCCAGATGTTCTTCACCTGCGTCGCGCGGTGCAGGAAGCCCCTGCCCTGCCCATCGGCGCCGATCCAGTCGCGGGCGCGGTCGGGCTCGACCCACGTCTGCTTGAGATTGCCTGCGCTGGCCTTTTCGACCATCGCGCCCGCGCCGCCAACGTACCACATGCCGTCGACGCCATCATGCTCGGCCAGCGTCTTGGCCAGTGCGTCCCGCGGACCGGTGACGATGTTGACCACGCCGCCCGGCATGTCGCTGGTCTCGAGCACCTGGTAGAAGTCCGTCGCCGCGAGCGGCTTGCTCTGCGATGGCACCACGACCACCCGGTTGCCCATGGCGATGGCCGGCAGCACCAGCGAAATCAGCCCTGCCAGCGGCGCCACGTCGGGGCAGACGATCCCGATGATCCCCAGCGGTTCGTGCATCGCCAGTGTCACATGGGCCGACTTGGTGGCGTGGACCGCCCCGTCGAACTTGTCGGCCTGTGCGGCGTGCCAGAAGCACCGGCGGATGGCGCAATCGACCTCGGCCTTCGCATCGGCCTTCGAAGCACCGAACGCCGCCAGACGTTCAGTGAACTCCGCCGCCCGCGCCGACAGATTCTCGCCCAGGTAATAGAGCACCTGCGCCCGGTTGTGCCCGGTCTGCGCGCCCCAGCTGCCGGCCTTCGCCGCCGCCTCGACCGCGTTCCTGATGTCCTTGCGATTGCCCAGCCCGGCAAGGCCGCCCGGCACCTGATAGACATAGCCGCTATCGGGGCGCGCCTGCCTGCCCCCGATATAGAGCTTCGCCGTCCGGTCGATTCCCGCGCCCGCGTTCTCGCCCGGTATCGCGTGAGGTTCGGCAGGCTCGACCACCTCGCCCCGGCGCGCATGATGGCGGCGATAGGCCATCATTCCCTCGCGCCCGCCTTCGCGGCCGAAGCCGCTTTCCCGGTAGCCGCCGAACCCCGCGCCCGCGTCGAAGACGTTGGTGCAGTTGATCCAGACGACGCCCGCCTTGATCTGCCCCGCGAGGTCCAGGCAGGTGTTCACGTTCTCGGACCAGATCGAGGCCGCGAGACCGTAAGCCGTATTGTTCGCCAGCTCGACCGCGTCGTCGGGGGTGCGGAACGGCGTCACCGTGACCACGGGGCCGAAGATTTCCTCGGTCGACAGCACGCTGGCGGGGGCGACATCCGTGACCAGCGTCGGCGGGTAGAAGCAGCCCTCGGGCGCCTCGCCTTGCGTGATGGTCACGCCTTCGGCCGCGCCTTCCTCCATCAGCCGCCGGATGCGGGCCAGCTGCACCGGATGGACGATCGCGCCCATGTCGGTGTTCTTGTCCAGCGGATCGCCCACGCGCAGCGTCTTCATCCGCGCGGTCAGCTTCGCCACCAGGCGATCCTCGACCGCCTCGGCCACCAGCACACGGGCGCCCGCACAGCAGACCTGCCCCTGGTTGAACCAGATCGCGTCCACGACCCCTTCGACCGCCGCGTCCAGATCGGCGTCCTGCATGACCACGAAGGGCGACTTGCCCCCAAGCTCCAGCGTCAGGCCCTTGCCCGTGCCGGCCGTCTGCTCGCGGATGCGCCGGCCCACCTCGGTCGAGCCGGTGAAGGCCACCTTGTCCACGCCCTTGTGCGCCACGATGGCCGCGCCCGTCGCGCCGTCGCCGGTCACGATGTTCACGACGCCAGCGGGCAGGCCCACCTCGACGCAGATCTCGGCAAAGGCGAGCGCCGTCAGCGGCGTGTATTCCGCCGGTTTCAGCACGACCGTGTTGCCCGCAGCGAGCGCCGGGGCGATCTTCCACGCGAGCATCAGCAGGGGGAAGTTCCACGGGATCACTTGTCCGCAGACGCCGTAGGGTTCGGTGCCCGCGAACTCGTCCTCGGCCAGTTCGGCCCAACCGGCGTGGTGGTAGAAGTGCCGCGCAACCAGCGGCACGTCGATGTCGCGGGATTCGCGGATCGGCTTTCCGTTGTCGATCGTCTCGAGCACCGCGAGAAACCGCGTGTGCTGCTGCACATGCCGCGCGATCGCATAGAGATACCGCGCCCTTTCGTGCCCCGACAGCGCTGCCCATTTCGGCTGCGCCCTGCGCGCGGCGGCGACGGCGGCATCCACGTCGGCCTCGGACCCTTGGGTGACATGGGCGATGACCTCGCCCGTGGCGGGGTTCGCGACCTCGAAGGTCTCGCCCGGGTCGGTGAAGGCGCCGTCGATGAAATGCCCCAGCCCGTTCTGGTGCTTCTCGAGCCAGGCGGTGACAATGGACGCGTCCTCGGGGGCGGTGCCGTAATCCATGGTGCGCAAGATATCCTGAATGCTCATCTGTCCCTCACGACATCGCGTGGCGGTGCGAGGCGGCGTAGCGCCCGGTGACGTGGTGTTCGAGCTGCCGCTCGATATCGCCCAGCATGGACGAGGCGCCGAAGCGGAACAGGTCCGGCTCGAGCCAGTCGCGGCCCAACTCCTCCTTCATCAGGACCTGCCAGGCGAGCGCTTCCTTTGCCGCCTTGATCCCACCGGCGGGTTTGAAGCCGATCTTGTAGCCCGTCGCCTCACCATAGTCGCGCAACGCCCGCACCATGGTCAGCGACACCGGAAGCGTCGCGTTCACGCCCTCTTTCCCCGTCGAGGTCTTGATGAAGTCTGCCCCGGCCTGCATCGCGACCATGCTAGCGGCGTGCACGTTGGTCAGCGTTCCGAGCTCGCCGGTGGCAAGGATGGCCTTCAGATGCGCCTCGCCGCAGGCCTCGCGCATCGCCTTCACCTCGTCGTAAAGCGCCTGCCAGTCGCCCTTCAGCGCCAGCTCGCGGCTGATGACGATGTCGATCTCGGCGGCACCCTGCGCGACGGCCCACTCGATCTCTTTCAGGCGCAGGTCCAGCGGCATCAGGCCCGCGGGGAAGCCTGTTGCGACGCTCGCCACCGGAATGCCGGACCCTTCCAGCGCCTCTACGGCGTGGGGGACCATGGTGGGATAGACGCAGACCGCGCCCACTTTCAGGCCGACATCCTCGATCCCCAGCCCTTCGACGATCCGCCGGGCAAGCGGCGCGCGGGCCTTGGCGCACAGGCGCTTGACCTTGCCGGCGGTGTCGTCGCCCGAGAGCGTGGTCAGGTCGATCAGGCGGATGGCGTTGACCAGCCACGCCGCCTGGTGTGTCTTCTTGACAGAGCGTCGGCTGCCGAACCCGGCCGCCCGCCGTTCGGCCGCCGACCTGTTCACGCGGACGCCTTCGATCAACGACAGATCGAGCGCCATGCCGGGATTGCGCGGATGTCCCGCTGAAGTGGTCACGAAAAAGGCCTCCGTCGTCGTTCGGAGGCCAAGCTGCGCCAAAGCGGCGCGACTGTCCACGGGCGTCGGGGCTTAGCGACGCCGCGACAATCGCCGCTCGTTCGACCGCGTGTGCCCGGAAATCGGCTTCAGCCACGCCGCGGCGACCTTGTCGGGCGACTGCCCCGCCAGCGCCGAGGTCCACGCCGCCTGCGAGGCCGCCGCGAAGGCGGGTCCCTTCTCCAGCGACATGCGCCACACCTCTGACGGCGCGACGGGCCAGAGGCCGGCGACCCCCAGCACACGGTAGGAAATCACGGCCTGCGCCTCGGTCATCATCCGCATCGCGGCAAACATATTCGTAACATAGCCTTGGTTACCCATGCGGCACTCCTGTATTCGCTCCTGCAGCATTTAATGCTGCGACTGCAAAGTTAAAGCTGATTCGGCGAATGAGGGACCCGCACCACCTGTTCCGGGCGACCTTCGCGACCTACGTGCCCCGCAACGCCGCGACAGGATTCTCAATGCCAGAGCTGCCATTCGACGCCCTTCCTGATCCGCGGCAACCGCGCCGGAGCACCTGCAAATGATCCGCGCCCTCGCGATCCTCCTTCTGTTCCAGCTGGCCGGAGAGCTCCTGTCCCGTGGCCTCGGCGTCCCGGTGCCCGGCCCGGTGATCGGGCTCGCGGCGCTTTTCTGCGCGCTCGTCCTGCGCCCGGCGCTGCGGGACTTGCTGAAGCCGACCACGGATACGATCCTCGGCCATCTGTCGTTGCTGTTCGTGCCGGCGGGCGTGGGCGTCATCGCCCATATCGATACGTTCGGTCGCAACGGCCCCGCCCTGATCGTCGCCCTGACGATCAGCACCGGCCTGTCAATCCTCGCCGCCACGCTCGCCTTTCGCGGCGTGGTGCGCCTGACGGGGGCCGAGAAAGATGAATGACGCTGTCGCCCTCTGGTCCTACCTCGAACAAGAGCCGCTGCTGTGGCTGACGCTGACCCTCGTCGCCTACCTCGCCGCCGACGCGATCGCGGGCCGCTCGCGCCATCCGCTGGCCAACCCGGTGTTGATCTCGGTCATCCTGATCGGGGCAGTGTTGCTCGTCACCGGCGTGCCCTACCAGCGCTATTTCGAAGGCGCGCAGTTCGTCCACTTCATGCTGGGCCCGGCCACCGTGTCCCTCGCGATGCCGCTATATGCCAACCTGCCACGGCTGAAGCGGACCTTCCTGCCGATGATCGCAGCCCTTGTCGCGGGCAGCGTCACCGCCATCGGCTCGGCCGTCGGCGTGGCCTGGGCGCTCGGGGTCCGGGGCGAGACGCTGCTGTCGGTCGCGCCCAAATCCGCCACCGCCCCCGTCGCCATCGGCGTGGCCGAGCAGATCGGCGGTCTGCCCTCGCTGACGGCCGTTCTGGTGATCCTGACCGGCGTGATCGGCGCCGTCATCGCGACGCCCCTTCTGAACGCCTGCGGGTTCACCGACTGGCGCGCGCGGGGTTTCGCCGTGGGAATCGCGGCGCATGGAATCGGCACGGCGCACGCGTTCCGCGTCAACTCGACGGCGGGAGCGTTCGCCGGCGTCGGAATGGGGCTCAACGCGATGCTGACGGCGGTGCTGGCGCCGTTCCTGATCTCGCTCTTCTTCTGATCCCTCTGCGCGCGACGCGGGTGGCCGCGCCGCCTGCACCCTCAGGACGCCCCCTCGAACCAGGCGCGGAGCGTCGCGCGCTCGTCCTCTGTCATGAAGCTCAGGTTCGCCGGCGGCATGGCGTGGCTGACGCCGGCCTGCAGGTAGATGCGGCGCGCTTCGCGAGCGACGGCTTCCGGCGTATCGAGGACGACGCCCTTCGGAGCCCAGAGCATCCCCTCCCACGCGGGCTCGTGCGCATGGCACATGGAGCAGCGCCCCATGACGATCGAGCTTACCGCGTCGAAATGCTCGGCCTCGGCGTAGCGGAGGGCGGCGCCGCTCAACGGTGCGGCCTCGACGGTGGCGGTGCGTAGCGGGGCGGTCGACAGCCAGGCGAGGATGACGAACAGCACCGCCGTCACGCCCCAGGTCCACCACGGCGCGCTGCCGCGGGCGTGCATCGTGTTGAAGAAGTGGCGGATCGAGACGCCGATCAGGAAGACGAGCGACGCGATGATCCAGGCGTTCTCGGTCCCGAAGGCCAGCGGGTAGTGGTTCGACAGCATCAGGAACACGACCGGCAAGGTCAGGTAGTTGTTGTGGGTCGAGCGCAGCTTGGCGATCTTCCCGTATTTCGGGTCCGGCGTGCGCCCGGCCTTCAGGTCCGCCACCACGATCCGCTGGTTGGGGATGATGATGTGGGCGACGTTGGCCGTCATGATCGTGGCCGTCATCGCGCCCAGGTGCAGCAAGGCCGCCCGCCCGGTGAAGATGTGGTTCAGCGCCCAGGACGACGCCACGATCCCGGCGAAGAGGACAAGCATGACCGCCGTGGGCCGCTCCTTCAGGGGCGACTTGCACAGCGCGTCATAGGCGATCCAGCCGCCGACGATGAAGGCGAGCGAGATCAGGATCGCCTGCCACGTCGCAAGGTCCGCCTTGTCGGGGTCGATCAGGTAAAGCTCGGCCCCCGCCCAGTAGAGGATCATCAGGAGGGCGAAGCCGGACAGCCAGGTCCAGTAGCTCTCCCATTTGAACCAGGTCAGGTGCTCGGGCATCTGGGGTGGAGCGACCAGGTATTTCTGCATGTGGTAGAAGCCGCCGCCGTGGACCTGCCATTCCTCGCCATCGGCCGGTCCGGGGATGTTCCGGTTCAACCCTAGGTCGAGCGCGATGAAATAGAACGACGAGCCGATCCACGCGATCGCGGTGATGACGTGGAGCCAGCGGGCGGCGAAGGCCATCCACTCCCACATGATGGCATAATCGTACATCCCGGCCCCTTCGTTCGTCCCGACCGCGCAGTCTGGCCATCCCGCGGCGCCGGTCAAGCGCCGCGGTCGGGATCATTCGGGCGTATGGCCTATCCCGTAGATCTGAGCGATCCGGTCAATGGCGGCCTCGGGCGACATCTCTTCGCTTTCGCCGGTGCGGCGCGAGGTCAGCTCGACCTTGCCCTCCTTCAGGCCGCGCGGGCCGACGGTGATGCGCCACGGTAGTCCGATCAAATCCATCGTCGCGAATTTCGCGCCTGCCCGCTCGTTCCGGTCGTCGTAGAGCGGCTCGAGCCCCAGCGCGGTCGTCGCCTCCAGCAGACGCTCGCACGCAGCATCGCAATCGCCGTCGCCCTGCCGCAGGTTCACGATGCCGACGTGAAACGGCGTCACGCCCTCGGGCCAGATGATGCCCTTTTCGTCGTGGTTCGCCTCGATCAGCGCGCCGACGAGGCGGCTGACGCCGATCCCGTGCGAGCCCATGTGCACCGGCACCTTCGCCCCGTCCGGCCCGGCGACCGTGGCGCCCATGGCGGCGGAATACTTGGTGCCGAAGTAGAAGATCTGCCCCACCTCGATCCCGCGCGATTCGCGGCGGCGGTCCTCGGGGATCTTCTCGAACAGCGACTGGTCGTGCGTTTCGTCCGTACGGGCGTAGGGCGTGGTCCAAGTCTCGCAGATGTTCCGCAGGCCGGCGCGGTCGTAGTAGTCGATGCCCCGGTCGCCGAGCTTCATGTCGAGGATCGTGCTGTCGTAGAAGACCTCGGACTCGCCCGTGTCGGCCAGCACCAGGAACTCGTGCGTGTCCTCGCCACCGATCGGGCCCGAATCGGCGCGCATCGGGATCGCGCGCAGGCCCATGCGCTCGTAGCTGCGCAGGTAGCTGACCATGTGGCGGTCATAAGCGTGCATCGCGTCCTCGTAGGTGAGGTCGAAATTGTAGCCGTCCTTCATGTAGAACTCGCGCCCGCGCATGACGCCGAAGCGGGGGCGGACCTCGTCGCGGAACTTCCACTGGATATGGTACAGCGTCAGCGGCAGGTCGCGGTAGCTCGAGACATGGCTGCGGAAGATGTCGGTGATCATCTCTTCGTTCGTGGGACCGTAAAGCATGTCGCGGTCCTGCCGGTCGCGGATCCGCAGCATTTCCGGGCCGTAGGCGTCGTAGCGGCCGCTCTCGCGCCACAGGTCGGCCGGTTGCAGCGTCGGCATCAGCATCGGGATGTGGCCGGCGGCGATCTGCTCTTCGTGGACGATGCGCTCGATGTTCTTGAGCACCTTGTAGCCCAGCGGCAGCCACGAATAGATGCCCGCGCTGGCCTGCTTGATCATGCCCGCCCTCAGCATCAGGCGATGACTCGCGATCTGCGCGTCCGCAGGGGTCTCTTTCATGACGGGCAGGAAGTAGCGGGAGAGGCGCATGGGTTGTGGCTCCTTCGGCGCGATGCGTTGACGGGGGTAGGCGAAAATACACCGCCCCCGCAAGTCACTCTCGCCAGTGGTCGGCGACCCAGGGGGCGGGCCGGATGAAATGGCGCAGGTGGGTGATCGGCCCGCCCCTGCGGCGGCGTCGGTCGAACAGCAGTTTCAGGTGCCCCGCGACGCTGTCGGCGCGCCTGGGTCCATAGCGGCCTGCAATGGCGTCGCCCGGCGTCAGGTGGCCGGGGAAGATGACGATCTTCGCGCGGGCGGGCAGCTTCGGCGGCAACAGGTAGTTCAGCGGCGTGATCCGGCGGCAGTGCCGGCGGAAATGAACGACCCAGCCGCGCGGAAACAGCTTCACGCCGCCCGGCGCATTGCGGGTCACGAAGCGCTGCTCGTAGCGGTAGCTCTCCGCAACCCCCAGCGGATCGGCGCGGAATTTCTCCTGCAAGGGCAGCAGCTTGCCGACGGGAAAGCGAAAGACCGAGGTCTGGCCCAACCGCTCGAGCGGGTTCGAGGGGTTGCGCGACAGGATCACGTCCTCGGGGTCGCCGTAGTCGAAGAACCCGTCCAGCGAGCCCGTCACCACCATGTCGAGATCAAGGAACAGGACCGGCCCCGAAAGATCGCCCAGCCGCGCACCCCAGAGGCGCGATTTCGGCCAGATCCCGGTCTTGGTCTGCGGGATCTCGTAGTCGATCTCGGGCAGCGGCTGCGTCTCGACCTCGGGCCGGATGCCGGTGGAATCGTCGCAGAAGCAGACGAAGCGGAAGGGCGGCGTGATGTTGCGCGCAACCATGCCATACAGGCGATTGATGTAGGGGGGGCCGTATTTCGTGCCCCAATTGATGCAGATGACCTGTTTCATTCCTCGCCCCTGATAGGCGTCGCGCAAGGGCGCTACAAGCGCGGCTCGACATGCGCTATCGAATGAGGGGGCCCTGATTGATCCCCGCCCGCAATGTCCCGATAAGCGCAAACGCCGCGAGCACGAGAGCCCATGACCCTCACCGTCCGAGATCAGCTGAAATACTGGGGCGCCGCCCTCGTGGTGTTCCTGTTCCTGCTGTGGTGGCTGGGCGACGTCATCCTGCCGTTCGTTCTGGGGGCGGCGGTGGCCTATCTTCTGGACCCGATCGCCGACCGGCTGCAGGCGGTGGGGCTGGGGCGCGTCGTCTCGGTCGCGATCATCACCGTCGGGATGCTGCTGTTCTTCGTGGCTTGCGTCGTGCTGGTGATCCCGACGCTCGTCAGCCAGGCCGCGGCCCTGTCCGAGCGCATCGCCCTGCTGATCGAGCAGGCGCCCAACACGGTGGCCAGCGCCCATCAGTGGCTGACCACCGAGTATCCGGGCCTCGTCGACAACCTGCCCGAGCCCGACGAGATCGAGACCACCCTCGGCACCCTCTTGCAGAGCGTGACCGCGGGTCTGCGCGAGCGGGCCGGGACGCTGATCGAAGGCGCTGTCGCCAGCGTGTCGGGCCTGTTCAACGTGCTCGTCCTGTTCCTGATCGTGCCCGTCGTGTCGGTCTACCTGCTGGTCGACTGGGACCGGATGATGGCCAAGATCGACAGCCTCCTGCCCCGGGACCACGCCCCGGTGATCCGCAGCCTCGCGCGCGAGGTGGATGACACGCTGGCCTCATTCGTGCGGGGACAGGGTCTCGTGTGCCTGATCCTCGGGGTCTATTACGCCGCCGCGCTGGCGCTGGTCGGGTTGCAGTTCGGGTTGATCGTGGGGGCGATTGCGGGGTTCCTGACCTTCATTCCCTACGTGGGCGCGCTGGTAGGCGGGGTGCTGGCGATCGGCCTGGCGCTGTTCCAGTTCTGGGGTGACTGGGTCTGGATCATCGCGGTCTGGGCGATCTTCCAGTCGGGCCAGTTCGTCGAGGGCAACTTCCTGACGCCAAAGCTGGTGGGCGACAGCGTCGGGCTGCATCCCGTGTGGCTTCTCTTCGCGCTGGCCGCTTTCGGGTCGGTCTTCGGCTTCGTCGGGCTTCTGGTGGCGGTGCCGCTGGCCGCCGCGATCGGCGTGATCGCGCGCTTCATGACCGCGCGCTACAAGGCGAGCGCGCTCTACCAGGGATCGGGACGGGGGCCACAGGCCTGATGGCAGAGCAGCTTCCCCTGAACCTGCCCTTCCGTCCTGCCCTCGGGCGCGAGGACTTCGTCGTCACGCCCTCGAACGCGGTGGCGCTTGGGATGCTGGAAAGCCCCCGCTGGCCTGGCGGGCGGCTCGCGCTGACCGGCCCCGCGGCGAGCGGCAAGACCCATCTTGCCCATGTCTGGGCCGAAGGGGCCGGGGCCGTCGTGGTCGGCGCTAGGGAGCTGCCGCGGCTCGACATCGCGACGCTGGCGAGCGCCGGACGCGTCGCGGTCGAGGACGTGCCGGCCATCGCCGGGCAGCGCGCGCCCGAGACGGCGCTGTTCCACCTCTACAACCGCCTCGGCAGCAGTGGCGGCCGGCTTCTGGTCACCGGGCGCGAACCGCCGGCGCGCTGGTCCGTCGCCCTGCCCGACCTGCGCTCGCGCCTTTCTGCGCTGACCGTGGCGCAGCTCGACCCGCCGGACGACGCGCTTCTGGGCTCGCTTCTGGAAAAGCAGCTCCGGGATCTGGGGCTCGAGCCGGACATGTCGGTGCTGACCTACCTCGTCCCGCGGATGCCTCGCACGGCCGAGGCAGCGCGCGATCTTGCCGTCGAGATCGACCGCCTGTCCCTCAGCCGCAAGCGCGGGGTCGGCCGCGAGCTGGCGAAAGAGGCGTTGTCTCGGATGTCATCGTCCCGTCATGAACCGGAGGCAAAGGACGCGCCATGACCGTTACAGACTTCCTCTCTGCCCCCTTCCCCGATCCCGTGAAGCCCGGCCGGGACGAGGATCTCTCCGGCCCCGCCCGCTTCTTCAACCGCGAGCTGTCGTGGTTGGCCTTCAACTGGCGTGTCGTCGAAGAGGCCGAGAACCCGCGCGTTCCGCTGCTGGAACGGCTGCGGTTCCTGTCGATCTCGGCCAGCAACCTCGACGAGTTCTATACCGTGCGCGTCGCCGGCCTGCGCGAGCTGGCGCTGAACGGCAACACCACGCCCGCCGCCGACGGGCTGACCCCGGCGCAGCAGCTGACCCGGATCAACGAGAACGCCCGGCGGCTGATGGACCGCCAGCAGGTGGTCTTCGCCGAGCTCCGGCGCCTGATGGCCGACGAGCGGATCCACATCCTGACCCGCGACGAGCTGTCGAAGGACGACCGCACGCGGCTGGACGAGGTCTTCCTGAACGAGGTCTTCCCGATCCTCTCGCCCCTGGCGATCGACCCCGCGCACCCGTTCCCCTTCATCCCCTCGACCGGCTACAGCCTCGCGCTCGACCTCGAACGCATCGCCGACAAGCGGACGTTGCGCGCGCTGTTGCCGATCCCGCAGCAGATCGACCGCTTTGTGCGCCTCTCGGGCGCCGAGGGCGAGGCGCGGTTCATTCCCCTCGAAGAGTTGCTGCTCCTTCACGTCGGAACGCTCTACCCACGCTACAAGGTGAAGGGCCACTGCACCTTCCGCGTCCTGCGAGACAGCGACCTCGAGGTCGAGGACGAGGCCGAGGATCTCGTGCGCGAGTTCGAGGTCGCCCTGAAGCGCCGCCGCCGGGGCGAGGTCGTGCGGCTGAACATCTCGGCCCACGCGCCCGCGGGCCTGAGGCGCGTCATCATGGACGAACTGCCCGTGAAGGAGGACGAGACGATCGAGACCGACGGCCTGATCGGCGTCAGCCACGTCTCGGAACTTGTCCTGAAGGACCGCCCCGACCTTCTGTGGCCGTCCTTCACGCCCCGCGTGCCCGAACGGGTGCAGGATCACGAGGGCGACATGTTTGCCGCGATCCGCCAGAAGGACATGCTGCTGCACCACCCCTACGAGACGTTCGACATGGTGGTGCGATTCCTCAACCAGGCGGCGGCCGATCCGAACGTGGTGGCGATCAAGCAGACGCTCTATCGCACCAGCCAGGACAGCCCCATCGTCGACGCGCTCTGCGACGCGGCCGAGGCCGGCAAGCAGGTCACGGCGCTGGTCGAGCTGAAGGCGCGCTTCGACGAGGCCGCCAACATCCGCCAGTCCCGCAAGATGGAGCGTGCCGGCGTCCACGTCGTCTACGGGTTCATCAGCCTCAAGACCCATGCAAAGCTCAGCGCGGTGATCCGGCGCGAGGGCGACAAGACCGTCACCTACAGCCATTTCGGCACCGGCAACTACCACCACATCACCGCGCGCATCTATACCGACCTGTCGTTCTTCACGACCGATCCCGCGCTGGGGCGCGACATGACGCGGCTGTTCAACTTCCTCTCGGGCTACGCCCAGCCCGACGACCTCGAGAATCTCGGCGTCTCGCCGATGACGCTGAAGCAGAAGCTTCTCGACATGTTCGAGCAGGAGGCCCTGAACGCCGAGGCCGGCAAGCCGGCCGCGATCTGGGCCAAGATGAACTCGATCACCGAGATCGACGTGATCGACAAGCTCTACGAGGTCAGCCAGCGCGGCGTGAAGGTGTCGCTCGTGGTGCGCGGCATCTGCTGCCTGCGGCCCGGCATCAAGGGCATCTCGGACAACATCCGCATCAAGTCGATCGTGGGTCGCTTCCTCGAACATTCGCGGATCGTCTGCGTCGGCAACGGGTCCGACATCCCTTCGGGGAAAAGCCGGGTGTTCATCTCGTCTGCCGACTGGATGGGCCGCAACCTGAACCGCCGGGTCGAGACGCTGGTGGAGTGCAAGAACCCCACGGTGAAGGCCCAGATCGTCAGCCAGATCATGGCGGCGAACATGGCCGACACCGCGCAGAGCTGGATTCTGCGCCCCGACGGCACCTTCGACCGTCCCGGCCCCGACCAGGACGCGCGACCTTTCTCGTGCCACCGCTTCTTCATGGAGAACCCCTCGCTGTCCGGGCGCGGATCGGCCGGTGCCAAGGACGTGCCCGAACTGACCCACACCCAGGAATAGCGGCATCGTTTGCCTTCCCTCGCGGGGACGTGCATCACTCGGCATCGGAGCCACGCGAGGGATGTGCATGCGCATCGGCATCATCGGGACCGGAACCATCGCCGCGGCCGTGGTCGAGGGCCTCGCCGGTGACGGCCACCGGATCACCGTCTCGGAACGCAGCCGGACCCGTTCGCAGGACCTGGCGGAGCGCTTCGACGAGGTGAGCGTGGCCGGCAATCAGGCCGTGCTCGACGCCAGCGACGTGGTGTTCCTGGGGCTGATGGCGAGCGCCGCGCCCGACATCCTGGCCCCGTTGCGCTTCCGCGAGGGGCAACGGGTCGTCTCGCTGATGGCCGACGCGACCCTGGCCGATGTCGCGCGCCTTGTCGCGCCGGCCGAGGCCGCGGCCGTTATGATCCCCTTCCCCGCCATTTCCCGAGGCGGCTCGCCGATCCTCGCCCTCGGTGACACCACCCTGATCGAGGTCCTGTTCGGCGCCCGCAACACGGTCTTGCCGCTGGCGGCCGAGAACGAGTTCGCCGCCTACATGGTCGCTCAATCGCTCCTGTCCGCCGCCGCGCTCATGGTGTCCCGGACCGCGCAATGGCTCGCCCCGCGCGTCGCCGAGCCGGCCGAGGCCGAGGCCTTCCTGCGCCGCCTGATCGCCTCGGCCCTCGACGGACAAGACTCGGACACGCTGCTGGCCCAGCTCGACACGCCCGGAGGCTATAACCAGAGGATGCGGGTGGCGATGGAAGAGGCCGACGTGCCCAATGCCCTCCACGCCACATTCGACAGACTTTCTCGCAACCCCTGACGGCCGGTCACGGTTGACCCGCAAGCACCTTGGCGCACACACCCCGCGCATGGACCCGGAGACATGACGATGGCCCCGCCCCCACCGCCCCCTGACGAGTTCGGACCCTTCGGTCCGCCGCTGTTCGACGACCCCAGCGCGCGCGCCCTCAGCCGGGTCGCCGTGATCGACATCGGCTCGAACTCGATCCGGATGGTGGTGTTCGACGGGGCAGCCCGCTCGCCCGCCTATTTCTTCAACGAGAAGGTCATGGCCGGCCTCGGCGCAGGCTTTGCCGAGACGGGGCGCCTGAACCCCCAGGGCAAAATCCGCGCCATGGCCGCGATGCGCCGCTTCGCGCAGCTCGTGAAGGGCATGGGAGCGTCCCCCGTGATCGCGATCGCGACCGCAGCGATGCGCGAAGCCGAGGACGGCCCCGAATTCCGCGATGAGGTCGAGGCCGAGACTGGCATCGCCATCACCATCATCAACGGCGAGGAAGAGGCGCGCCTGTCCGCGCAAGGCGTCTTCGTCGGCTGGCCGGACGCCGAAGGGCTGGTCTGCGACATCGGCGGATCCTCAATGGAGCTTGCCCGGATCGGCGGCGGCGGCACGGTCGGCACGAGGTTGACCTCCCCGCTCGGGCCCTTGCGCCTGCAGGGGGTCAAGGGCGGCAAGAAGGCCCTAGCCACCCATATCCGGGAGGTCGTCACGGGCCTTGGCGAAGAGGTCGGCGTTCATCACGACCGCCTGTTCCTCGTCGGCGGATCGTGGCGCGCGATCGCCCGGATCGACATGGAGCGGCGGGGCTATCCGCTCAACGTCCTGCACGAATACCGCATGTCGCCCAAGCAGGTGCGCGAGACGGTGAAGTTCATCCAGAAGACCCCAGTCGCCGATCTGCGCGCGGCGACCGGCATCGGCGAAAGCCGCATGTCGCTGGTGCCTCTGGCGAGCCTTGTTCTCAAGGAGGTGGTCAGCCGCCTGAAACCGAAGGAGATCGCCGTGTCGTCCTACGGCATCCGCGAGGGCGTGCTCTACGAACAGATGCCCCAACCGCTGCGCGACCGGAACCCGCTGATAGAAGCCTGCCGCTTCGCCGAACAGAAAGACGCCCGGCAGCCCGGCTTCGGCCGCGCCCTTTACCACTTCATCCTGCCGCTCTTCCGCTCTCGGTCGGCGGGACGGCTCAGGATCGTGCGGGCGGCCTGCCTGCTGCACGACGTCAACTGGCGCGCCCACCCCGACTACCGCCACGAGGCCTGTTTCGACAGCGCGACGCGGGCGAACCTGGGTGGCCTGACGCACGAGGAGCGCCTGTTCCTCGGCCTCGCCCTGCTGCACCGCTACAAGGGCTCGCACAAGGGCACGCGCTTCGACCAGATGAACGGCATCCTGTCCGAAGACGAGATGCTGCAGGCCGAGGTTGTCGGCCGGGCGATGCGCTTCGGGGCAATGTTCTCGGCCACGGAACCCCTCAGTCACGGTGAGATGCGCTGGTTTCCGAAGCGCCGCCACTTGGAACTGAGGCTGACCGACGACGCGCTCGACCTGTTCGGAGAGGTCGCTCAGTCGCGCTTCAAGGCTCTCGTGAACGCCCTGTCCGCAACATCCGAGGTCAAGCGGTTCCGCGGTGCGCGGGCGACGGGCTAGATCTCGATTTCGTCATCCATCGGAGCCGGGTCGTCCGCCGGCCGCTTGCGCCGGATGATGATGTCCCCGTTGGGCAATCTCTCGGGCGGATGGTAGGCGCTCAGGTCGTCGATGTTCAGCTGGTCGAAGTCGAAGTCTCTCAGCGCGTCGGCAAGTTCGCGCATGCGGGGTTCAGCCTCGCCCACCAGCCCTTCGAGAAGCCGGCGCGCGCCTTCGCTCAGCAGGTCCATCCCCTCTTCGAGATCCGATGCACCCCCCTCTCCATTATTCAGGGGGCCGTCGCGTTCCTGGGCGAAGGAGGGGGTGGCGAGCAGAAACGCGCCGAGGACAAGAGTGATTGCAGTTTTCATGGCCATACAACGCGCCGAGAGCCTCCCTCGGCGCGTGCCTCACGATATGGTGATAGAGCCGCTCAGTTCGACAGCCGTGACCATGCCTCACGGTAGCGCGCATAGGCGTCCGCGTAGGCATCAGTAAGCGTCGGATCAGGCGCGATCTCGGCCTCGACCGCCGGCGCCGTCAACATCTCGGCCGGGTCTGCGCCAGCAGCGAGCGCCCCGAGACGAGCGGCGCCGAACGCCGCGCCGAAATCGCCGGAGACGGGCTTCAGCAGCGTCAGCCCCGTCGCCGCGGCGGCGATCCGCAGCCACGCCTCGGACTTGGCCCCACCGCCCACGGCGAAGGCGCTGTCGATCGAGGTGCCCGCATCGCGCAGGGCCGTCGCGCAGTCGGCGAAGGCAAAGGCGACCCCGTCAAGCACCCCGTGCACGAGGTCCGGCAGCGTCATCCCGCGCTGCAGGCCCAGGAATGCCCCGGTCGCGTCGGGCGCGTTGTGGGGCGTCCGCTCGCCGGACAGATACGGCAGGAAGGTCGCGGCCGAGGGACCCTCGATCCGCTCGGGCAGCATTGCGGTCAGCTCGGGACCCGTTTTGCCGGTGATCTCGCCCAGCCAGGTCAGGCTATCCACGGCAGACAGGATCACGCCCATCTGGTGCCAGGTGTCGGGGACTGCGTGGCAGAAGGCGTGCACGGCGGCCTCGGTATTCGGCGCGAACCGGTCCGTGGTGGCGAAGAGCACGCCCGAGGTGCCAAGCGACAGGAAACCCGTGCCCGGCTTCGTCAGGCCCATGCCGCAAGCGGTTGCAGCGTTGTCGCCGCCGCCGCCCGCCACCGGCACCTCCGACACGCCCCATCGCTCGGCCAGCGCCGCCCGCAGAATCCCTGAGCGTTCCGACCCCTCGACAAGGCCCGGCATCTGCGAGCGGCTGAGGTTCGTCGCCTCCAGCAGCTTGTCCGACCAGTTCCGCGCCGCCACGTCGAGCCACAGCGTCCCCGCAGCATCGCTCATGTCGCTTGTGTGACCGCCCGTCAGCCACAGGCGGACGTAATCCTTGGGCAACAGCACCTTGGCGATCTTGGCGAAGATCTCGGGCTCGTGCTTCTCGATCCAGCGCAGCTTGGGCGCGGTGAAGCCAGCCATGACGATGTTGCCGCCGATCCCGCGGAAATCGCCGCGCTCTTCCAGTTCGCCACATTCGACCGCACTGCGCCCGTCGTTCCACAGGATCGCGGGGCGCAGCGGCTTGTCATCCGCGCCGAGGCAGGTCGCACCGTGCATCTGGCCCGACAGGCCGATCCCGCGGAGCTGCCGCATGGCCTCGGGCTGCTGTTTCGCCAACTCGTCGATGGCGCTTTCGCAGGCGGCGATCCAGTGGTCCGGGTCCTGTTCGGACCAGCCGGGATGGGGGCGCTGAACGGTCAGTTCGGCATGGGCTTGCCCCACCGCGCTGCCGCGTTCGTCGATCAACAGCGCCTTGACGCCCGAAGTGCCGATATCAAGTCCCAGAAACATGCCTGTCATCCGATGGTTAGGGGGTGGTCGTACCAGTGCTCTTCCAGATTGGCACCGTCGCCGATCCGGTCGATCACCGCGAAAAGTCCGGGCGCGTGCAGCGGGGTCAGGACCCCGTGCCACGTCCCGCGCAAAAGGTTGATCGCCTGTCCCGGCTCGGAGAGGAATGCGTGGACGGGACCCGGCCGGGCACCTGCACCCTCGGCCACGATCACGAGGAACGGGGCGTGTGACATCGGCACGAAGGCCTGGCTGCCTGCGGGGTGGCGTTCGACCATCTCCAGCCGGTAGGGCAGCGACCGCGGCTTCGCCTCGAAGATCGAGACACCGGCCCGCCCGTCCCCGAAATCCAGCCGCGCGCGGTCGTGGAAACGCCCGCAGAGGCCCTGGTTGATGATCCGGTCGGGCTCGCCCGTGGCCTCGAGCACGTCGCCGAAGGGGCGAAACGCCTCGGCCGTCAGAGGACGGGGCGCGATCATCCCAGCATCGCCCCGAGGCGCAGCCGCGCGATGCGCTCGACCTGGCGGCAGGCTTCGTCGAACTCGGCCTCGCGGGCATTGTCGATCCGTCGCTCGAAGGCGGACAGGATGCCCGCCTTGTCGTGGTCGCGCACCGCGATGATGAAGGGGAAGCCGTGCTTGTCCATGTAGCGCGTGTTCAGGTCGCTGAACCGCGCGCGCTCGTCATCGGTCAGCGCGTCGAGGCCCGCGCTGGCCTGCTCTCCGGTGGACTCGGCCGTCAGGCGCTTGGCATCGGCAAGCTTCCCGGCGAGGTCCGGATGCGCACGCAGCACCTCGAGCCTTTCGGATTGCGGCGCGGTGCGGAAGGCCCGGCACAGGGCATTGTGGACCCCGGCGGCACAATCATGCGCGGGGCCAAGCTCCAGCGCGTGGGCCCGCTCGGCAACCCACGGGGAGTGCTCGAAGACCCCGCCGAACCGGTCGACGAATTCCGCGCGGTCCATCTGCGAGGTACGCTCGTGTCGGTGGTGAGGATGCGCCTCGGCCCAATGCCGGGCGATGTCTTCCCGCCTCGCGATCCAGACGCCGTCATGCCCGCGCACGTGGTCGAGGAACCGCCGCAGCGCCGCCACCCGCCCCGGACGGCCAGCCAGGCGGCAATGCAGGCCGACCGACATCATCCGCCCCCCTTCGGCATAGAGGGTGTCGAACGAGTCGATCAGGTAGCGCTCCCATGACGCGCCGTCCGGGTGCCCCGCCTGGATGGCGAAGCGCATGTCATTGGCGTCGAGCGTGTAGGGCAGGATCAACTGGTCGCGCTCGCTCACTTCGATCCAGTAGGGCACGTCGTCCGCATAGCTGTCGGACACGTAGTCGAAGAGCCCGGTTTCGCCCACCAGCCGCACCGTGTTCACCGAGCAGCGTCCGGTATACCAGCCCTTCGGCGCAGCGCCCGTCACCTCGGCATGAAGGCGCGTCGCCTCGGTGATCTGCGCGCGCTCTTCGGCCTCGGGCATGTCCTTGTGCTCGACCCATTTCAGGCCGTGGCTGGCGATCTCCCATCCGGCGGCCTGCATCGCCTCGACCTGTTCGGGGCTGCGGGCCAGCGCATCTGCCACCCCGTACACAGTCACCGCCGTGTCCGACAACAACCGGTGGAGCCGCCAGAACCCGGCTCGCGCGCCGTATTCGTAGATCGACTCCATGTTCCAGTGCCGCTGACCGGGCCACGGGGCGGCGTTGGTGATCTCGGACAGGAACGCCTCGGAGGCCGCGTCGCCGTGGAGGACGTTGTTTTCGCCCCCCTCCTCGTAGTTCAGCACCAGCGAGACCGCGATCCGTGCGCCGTTCGGCCAGGCGGCGTCGGGCGGTGTGGGGCCGTGGCCTCTCATGTCGCGGGGGTATCTGTTCATCACGGTGCTCCTCGTCGCCGGCGCACCCTATCCTCATCCCCGCACCGGGGAAAAGGCCTCGGCGCAAGGCTTGCGCCGCCGGCCCCACGCGCTCTACTCCGGGAGACGAGATCGAAGGAGGCCCCCATGCCCGGATACCTGACGACCCACGTCCTCGATACCGCCCGCGGCTGCCCCGCAGCGGGACTGCGGATCACGCTGTTCCGAGTGAACGAGACTCGCCTGGAGGTCGCCTCGGCCGTGACCAACGCGGATGGCCGGACGGACGGGCCGATCCTGCCCGAGGCCAAGTTCACCCCGGGCACCTATGAACTGGTGTTCCATGCCGGAGACTACTTGCGCCAAACCGGGGAAGGCCTGCCCAACCCGCTGTTCCTCGACGAAGTGCCGATCCGCTTCGGCATGGCGGTCGAGGATCACTACCACGTGCCCCTGCTGCTTTCGCCGTTCGGCTATTCCACCTACCGGGGCAGCTGACCTCAGACCCGGACGCCGCGGCGTCCTGCCAGGTCGGTGAAGAACTGCCACGCGACACGGCCCGAACGGCTGCCGCGCGTGGCCTGCCACTCGATCGCCTCGGCGCGCAGGGTGGCGTCGTCGATCTCAACCCCGTGGGCATCGCAATAACCTCGGATCATCGCGAGGTATTCATCCTGGTCGCAGGGGTGAAAGCCCAGCCACAGCCCGAACCGGTCCGAAAGCGAGACCTTCTCTTCCACCGCCTCGGCGGCATGGATGGCGCGGCCGGCCTCGTTCTCGATCATGTCGCGGGGCATCAGGTGGCGCCGGTTCGAGGTGGCGTAGAACAGCACGTTGTCCGGCCGCCCCGCGATCCCGCCATCCAGCACCGCCTTGAGCGACTTGTAATGCTGGTCGTCATGGCTGAACGACAGGTCGTCGCAATAGAGCAGGAACCTTGTGTCGGGCGCTGCCCGCAGCACCTCCAGAAGCCGCGTGACCGAGGACAGGTCCTCGCGCGACAGCTCGACCAGCTTCAGTTGATGTTCCGTCGCAACTTTGGCGTGTACCGCTTTGACAAGGGAAGATTTTCCCATCCCGCGGGCACCCCATAACAGGGCGTTGTTTGCAGCGAATCCGCGGGCGAATTGGTGGGTGTTCTCCAGCAGAGTCGCCTTGGACCGGTCGATCCCCACGAGCAGCGACAGCTCGACCCGGTTCACGCGCTGAACCGGCGTCAGCCGGTCGGGCGAGGTCTGCCACAGGAACGCATCGGCCGCCGAGATCTCGGGCAGCGGAGCCGGCGGCGGAGACATCCGCTCCAGCGCCGCGGCAATTCGGTTCAGCCCGTTCGCATCCATGTCGCTCGCCCATTCACCCGTTTCGCCGTGGGTATGTCACGAAACGGGGGCGGGCAAGGTCACCCCTGCCCGCCCCCGTTTCCGCAAGCCGCTCATGGACGTTTCGTGTCGTCCTCGGGCTCGTCGTCGGCCAGGTCCTCGTCATCATCGAGATCGTAGAGGTCCTCGTCCTCGCCCAGCACGCCCTCGGCACGGAGTTGCTCGACCCGGTTCTTCTCGACCCGCCGCACCAGGAAGATCGACACCTCGTAAAGACCGTAGACCACGGTGAAGAGAATGAGCTGCGTGATGACGTCAGGAGGCGTGACCAAGGCGGCGAGCACCAGGATGCCCACGACCGCGTACTTGCGCACGTCGGCCAACCCCTTGGACGACACCAGTCCGGCCTTGCCCAGAAGGGTCAGCAGCACCGGAAGCTGGAAACATAGCCCGAACGATACGATGAACTTCATTGTCAGGTTCAGGTATTCCTGCGCCGAACCCTGGAACACCACCGAAAGCGGCGCGCCGACCTCAGGCGTTAGGGCCTCGCCCTCGGTGCCGAATTGCTGGAAGCCCAGGAAGAAGTCGTAGGCCAGCGGCGTCACCACGTAGAAGGCGAAGGCCGCGCCGATGGCGAACATGAAGGGCGACGCGATCAGGAAGGGCAGCATCGCGCCCTTCTCGGTCCGGTAGAGGCCGGGCGCGACGAACCGCCAGAGCTGGTAGGCGATCATCGGGAAGGACAGGAACAGCCCCCCCAGAAGCGACACCTTCACGGCGACGAAGAAGCCTTCCTGCGGCGAGATGAAGATCAGGTCGCAATCCTGCCCGCGTTGCGCCAGCTGCTGGCACAGCGGCTGGGTCAGGAAGTTGAAGATCGGCGTCGCGACGGTGAAGCAGATCACCATGCCGATGATGAAGGCGATCATCGCGCGGATCAGCCGCTTTCGAAGCTCGGCCAGGTGTTCGATCAGCGGGGCCGAGCTGTCTTCGAGGTCGTCCCGGTCGTCGGCGGCACTCATGCCTTGTCATCCTCGGAGGTCAGCGGCGTGTCGGCGGCCGTGCCGGTATCCTTTGCCGGAGCGCTGGTCGCGGGCCCATCGGCGGCGCTTGTGGCGGCCTCGCGGTCACGGCGCGCTTGCGCCCGGTCGGCCGCCGCCTGCTTGAACTTCTCGGCCTTCTCTCGGCGCTCTTCGCTGAGCGCCTGCGTGGCGGGGCCGCTTCCGGCGCTGCCTTTCTTGCGCGGCTCTTTCATCGGATCCCACTTGTCGAAGCTGTCTGCGGCCTCGTTCAGCTTGTCGAGGCCGTACTTCTTGGGATTCGAATAGCCTTTCAGGTCCTTGTGGATATCGCGGACGCCCGATTCGTCGGCCGCGTCCTCCATGGCGCGCTGGAACTCGCGCGCCATCGACCGCATCTTTCCGGTGAACCGGCCGAGCGTGCGGAACATTCCCGGCAGGTCCTTCGGCCCCACCACGATCAACGCGACGATGCCGATGACCAGAAGCTCGGTCATCCCGATGTCGAACATGGGTACGCGCCTCCCGGGGCGGTCAGGTCAGGTTCAGCTGTTGCGGCTCTCGACCGTCTCGCGCTCGGTGCTGTCGGTCGCAGGGGCCACGGACTCGTTGCGCACGGAGGGCGCGGCAAGCTCGCGGTCCTTCTTGGCAGCCGTCTCGTCCTCGTCTTCCTTGGACCCTTCGCCCACGCCCTTCTTGAAGGCGGTGATGCCCTTGCCGACCTCGCCCATCAGCGACGAGATCTTGCCCCGGCCGAAGAGGACGAGCACGACGATCGCGATGAGCAGCAGGCCCGGAAGGCCGATATTGTTGAGCATGGGTAACTCCTAATCCCCCGGCTGTAACGGCCTCTATCTATAGGATCGCTTGGCCGAATTGAAGGAGAAACCGTTCACGTCTTCAGGCATGCCCTCCGCAGGGCGAATTGCCGGCTTCGCGACGGGCTGCTAGGCCTGCGCGAAGGGGAGGATCCAGCCATGACCGTCGTGCCCGTCACGTCCGCCGATCTCGATGCCGCCGAGGTGTCGTGGTTCTCGGCGCTCTGCTCCGACGACTACCGCCAGCTCGGGGTGCCCGAGGATGACCTGCGTTCGTCCTGGGCACATTGCCGCGACATCGCGCTGGAAGCCGAGGCGCAGGGCTTTCGCAACATCCTATGCCCCTCTTCCTACCAGGTCGGGCAGGACACGCTCAGCTTCGTGGCCGGTATGGCGCCCCTGACGGACCGGATGAATTTCCTCGCCGCGATCCGCTGCGGCGAGATGCAGCCGATCATGCTGGCGCGGACCGTGGCGACGCTCGATCATATGCTTGAAGGGCGGCTGACGCTGAACGTGATTTCGTCGGACTTTCCGGGCGAGAAGGCCGACAGCGCCTTCCGCTACCGCCGTTCGCGCGAGGTGGTCGAGATCCTCAAGCAGGCTTGGACGCGCGACCGGATCGACTTCGACGGTGAGGTCTACCAGTTCGACAACGTGCCGACCGACCCCGCCAAGCCCTACCAGACCGGCGGGCCGCTGCTGTATTTCGGGGGCTACTCGCCCGACGCGCTGGAGCTTTGTGGGCAGCATTGCGACGCCTACCTGATGTGGCCCGAGCCGCAGGAGCAACTGGCCGAGCGGATGCGTGCCGTCCACGCGGTCGCGGAACGGTACGGCCGCACGCTCGACTACGGCCTGCGCGTCCACGTCATCGTGCGCGACACCGAGGCCGAGGCGAGGGAGTACGCCGATCACCTCGTGGCGCAGCTGGACGATGAATACGGGCGCATGATCCGCGAGCGTGCGCACGATTCCGGCAGTCTCGGCGTCAGTCACCAGGCCCGCGCCCGCGAACTGGCCGACCGGTTCGGCTATGTCGAACCGCACCTGTGGACCGGCATCGGCCGCGCGCGTTCGGGCTGCGGTGCGGCACTTGTGGGTTCGGCCGACCAGGTGCTGTCGAAGCTCGAGGACTACCGCCGCATGGGCATCCGCGCCTTCATCCTCTCGGGCTATCCCCATATTGACGAATGCCGCCAGTTCGGCCGTCTTGTCCTGCCGGAGTTGACGACCTGTTCCCTGCCCCATGTCTATGGCCGGGTGCCCGAGGGCACCCCCGCAACGCCACTCGGAACCGGAGAGCGCCACTGATGGATCGCGTCCGCCTGACGCCCGACCTCGACTTCAGCCGCATCGCCTATGGCATGTGGCGGCTGGCCGATGATGCCGACACCTCGCCC
The DNA here is from genome assembly GCF_900172315.1 of Palleronia marisminoris. GTDB lineage: Bacteria > Pseudomonadota > Alphaproteobacteria > Rhodobacterales > Rhodobacteraceae > Palleronia > Palleronia marisminoris. Next base: position 61,279 of record NZ_FWFV01000008.1, on the reverse strand, counting down.
GCCCATGTGCAGGCCAAGATCGAGGCGTGCCTCGACCATGGCATCACCACCATGGATCAGGCCGACATCTACGGCGGCTACATGGCCGAAGAGGTTCTGGGCCGCGCCCTGACCCCCGCCCTGCGCGACCGAATCGAGATCGTCACCAAGTGCGGCATCGTCGCACCAACCGGTCGTCACGCCGATGCGCGTGGCAAGCACTATGACACTTCCCGCGCCTATATCGAGGCGTCGGTCGAGGCTTCGCTGAGGCTCATGGGGATCGAGGCGATCGACCTGCTGCTGATCCACCGGCCCGACCCGCTAATGAACCCGGCCGAGACGGGTGCCGCGCTGGACGATCTGGTGCGGTCGGGCAAGGTGCGCGCCGTGGGGGTGTCGAACTTCCTGCCCCACGACTTCACGTTGCTGCAGTCGGCGATGCAGACCCCGCTCGTCACCAACCAGGTCGAGATGAGCCTCGGCCGCCTCGACCCGTTCACCAACGGCGAACTGGCCTTCCTGCAGGAACGCAAGCTGCACCCGATGGCGTGGTCGCCACTGGGCGGCGGGCACCTGATGACCGACGAGGGGCCCCTGCAGCAGATCATGGACCGGATCGCTGGCGAAACCGGCACCGACCGCGCCGCCGTCGCCTTGGCGTGGCTGCTGGCGCATCCGGCAGGGATCGTGCCGGTGGTCGGCACAAACAACCTCGACCGGATCGCGAAGGTCGGCGCGGCCTTGGACCTCAGGATCGATCGCGAAACCTGGTTCGAACTCTACACCCACGCGCTTGGCCACGAGGTCGCATGAGCCTGGAACCCTTCACCGCGCGCGAACTGCGCGACGCCTTCTCGCGCTTTGCCACCGGCGTGACCGTGGTGACGACCCGCGCGCCAAGCGGGCCGGTCGGTATTACCGCCAATTCCTTCGCCTCGGTTTCGCTCGACCCGCCGCTGGTGCTGTGGCAACCCGCCCGCGCCTCGGGCCGGTTCGCGCCCTTCACGGAATGCAAGCGCTTCGCGATCCATGTCATGGGCGAAGGACAGCACGGCGTCTCGCAACACTTCGTGCGCGAAGGCGCCATGCCCGCCGACACGCCCTGGACCGAGGCCGAGGACGGGACGCCCCTGCTAGACGACTGCCTGGCGCGCTTCCATTGCGAGACCTATGCCGTCCACGACGCGGGGGACCATGCCATCGTCGTCGGCCGCGTGCTGGACGCCCAGCACCGCGAGGGCGAGCCGCTGGTCTTCGCCTTCGGGCGCTACGGGGTGTTCTCGGCGCACTGACCGGGACGCAAGAAATCGCCCCCTGTCTGTGCGCGAACGCACGCAACTGCCTGGTGCGCCCGGTGTTCCTCGGCTGATATGCGGACCCTCCGCGATGACCGAAAGAACATGACATGACTAAGACCACCAGAACCGCCGCCCTCGCCATCCTCATGGTCCTCGCCGGCGTCGCCGCCAGCGCAGGCATCAACGCGAGCATCCCAACCTTCGAGCGGACGCACGCCACGCCCGCGATGCAGGCCGCGCATCCCGAGCTCTTCTGATCAGACCTCGGCCCGGGCCCGGTTCTTCAGCAGGGTGAGCCTCTCGCGAATCCCGGCACCGGGCGCCCCTTCCCGGGGCGGGTCGGCCAGCGTGGTGAACCACGCCTCGGGCGGATTGCGACCCAGCCTCAGGTGATCGAAGCTGAGGCGCCGCAGCACCGCCTCGGCCTCCGGCGGCAGACGATCCGGGATCTCTTCGCCCGCCAGCGTCGCCCAGATCCCGGTCCAGAGCCGCCCCACAGACCACGGGTTGTACCCCCCGCCCCCAAGGACCAGCAGCCGCGGCGCCAGGGGCATCAACCCCTGCAGCACCGCCCGATGCGCGTTGTTCGACATGGACAGGCGTGAGAGCGGGTCTTCCTCGATCGCGTCCGCACCGCATTGCAGGATGATCGCCTCGGGCCGGTGATCCGCTACGCGCGGCAGGATCATCTCGTCCCGCGCCCGCGCCATGTCGCCGTCATGGGTCCCGCGCGGTAGCGGCAGGTTCCAGACGTTCCCCGCACCCCGTTCGTCGATCCTACCGGTGAAGGGCCACCGCCTTTCCTCGTGGGTCGAGACGATCAGCACCTCGGGGTCGTCTCCGAACGCCGCCACCACACCGTCGCAATGATGCGCGTCGATATCGACATAGGCGATCCGGCGCACACCGGCGTGGCGCAGGTTCAGGATCCCCAGCACCGGGTCGTTCAGGTAGCAAAACCCGTTCGCCCGGTCCGGCATCCCGTGATGCGTGCCGCCGCCGGGGTTGTAGATGCGGCCGCCGTCGCGCAGCAGCGCGGCCGCCATGATGGTGCCGCCCGCCGCCGTTGCGGGCCGACGAAACACCTCTGGGTAGACCGGGTTCGACAGGGTGCCGAGCTTGTGGCGCAGCCGCACCTCGTCCGGGACCGCCTGCGCCGCCTCGGCGCGTTGCAACGCGGCCACGTAGTCTTGCGTATGCCACACCGTCAGCGCCGCGGGTTTCGCGCGGGGCGAGGTCAGGTAGCGTTCGGACGGCAGCCACCCCAACGCCCGGGCAAGGTCCATCACGGTCGAGACCCGCGGGATCCGCAAGGGATGTGCGCCGCCGTAGCTCGACCCGCGGTAGATCTCGGATCCGATGAACCGCGCCGGTCGGATCGGGTCGTCAGGGGCGGGCGCGTTGCGATCCGGCATGGGCACGAGGTATTTTCGCCGCCCCACCCGTCAAGAATTGTTGCAATCGCAGGGCGAGATCTTACCCTCGACGAAAAACCAGACCTTCCAACGAGGCAGAGAGGCGAGCAGCACCATGGGACGCAGTTTCGAACCCGTCCGCCCCGTCGACATGGCGGACCAGGGAAAGCGCGACATGCGCGCACAATTCGCCGCCCTTCCGTGGCGCCGTCACGACGGCAAGGTCGAGGTCCTTCTCGTCACCACCCGTGACGGCGACCGCTGGGTCATCCCGAAGGGCTGGCCGATGGACGGCAAGACCCCCGCCGCCTCGGCCGCGACCGAAGCGTACGAGGAAGCCGGCGTGATCGGCATCGCCTCGGAACGCTGCGTGGGCGTGTTCACCTACAGCAAGGGCAGCGGTCTGCCCGTAATCTCGGCGGTTTTCCCGCTGGAAGTCACACGGCTGCTGGACGACTGGAATGAACGGAAGTCACGCAAGCGGAAATGGGTGTCGCTGAAGAAGGCGGCACGGCTGGTATCCGAGCCCGACCTGGCGCGGCTGCTCTCGGACCCGACGCTTTTGATCCTGTTGCGCTGACACGCCCGATTGCGCGGCGGCCGGGCGTCGATTATGTAAAGCGTCTCGCCAGTTACGGACTTCGCAGATGATCCGATACGCCCTAAAATGCCGCGAGGCGCATTCCTTCGACAGCTGGTTCCGCTCGGCCGGGGCCTTCGACAGCTTGCGCGCGGCCGGACAGTTGTCCTGCCCCGAATGCGGTGCGTCCGAAGTCGAGAAGGCCCCGATGGCGCCCCGCGTCGCCACCGGCGCAGACGAGGCCGAGCACCCCCTCGCCCGGCTCCGGCGCGAGATCGAGACCAAGGCAGACTATGTGGGCACCCGCTTCGCCTCAGAGGCCCGCGCGATCCACGAGGGCGACGCGCCCAACCGGCCGATCTGGGGCGAGGCCCGCCCCGCCGAGGCCCGCGCGTTGATCGAGGACGGCATCCCGGCGGCGCCCCTGCCCTTCGTGCCGAAATCCAAGGCGAACTGACCCGCGGCCGCGCGGTCGCACCCCCTGTCCGGGTGCCGCGCCAAGCCTAGGTGCCACGGCATGAGCACCCCCCTTCTTTCCGTCCGCGACCTGCAGAAGTCCTTCCCTGCCGCGGATGGCCCCGTGCCGGTCCTGCAGGGCGTCACGTTCGACTTGGCGGCAGGGCAGACTCTGGCGCTGACCGGAGAAAGCGGATCGGGCAAATCGACGCTGCTGCACATTGTGGGTGGGCTCGACACGGCGGATGGCGGCGCGGTCCGGCTGGGCGAGACCGAGGTGACCGCACTGGACGACCGGGGGCGCGCGGCGCTGAGGCGGTCGCGGGTGTCTGTCGTGTTCCAGCAGTTCAACCTGATCCCGTCGCTCGACGTGGGCGCGAACCTCGCCTTCCAGGCTCGGCTGGCGGGGCGGCACGACCCCGCCTGGTGCGACACGCTCGCCCGGCGGCTGGGACTGGCCGGGCACCTGTCGAAATACCCCGAGCAACTGTCTGGCGGCCAGCAGCAGCGCGTCGCCATCGGCCGGACCCTTGCGGTGAGGCCCGAGCTGGTGCTGGCCGACGAGCCCACGGGGAACCTGGACGAAGAGACCGGGAGCCGCGTGGTCGACCTGATGCTCGAACTGGTGGCCGAGACGGGTGCCGCGCTTCTCTGCGTGACGCATTCCACCGCGCTCGCCAGCCGGATGGAGCGGCGACTGGTGCTGTCGCGGGGTCGCGTCGCATGATCGGCGCGACGCTTCGGGCGCTGCTGTCCCATTGGTGGCGCCGGCCGTTCCAGCTGGTGACGCTGATGGTCGGGCTCGCCACGGCGACGGCGCTGTGGTCCGGGGTGCAGGCGATCAATGCCGAGGCGCGGGCCAGCTACGATCGCGCCGCGACCACCCTGGCCGCCGGCGCGCGACCCCGGCTGGTCGCGGACGGGCCGATCCCCCAGCGGACCTACATCGCCCTGCGTCGCGCCGGCCACGACGTCAGCCCGGTGCTGGAAGGCAGCGCGGCGGGCCTGCGCATCATCGGGATCGACCCGTTCACGCTGCCCCCCGACGACCTGCCGCAGGACACCGGAGCAGGCAGCATCGGCCCGGATTTCATCGGTGAGCCCGGACAGCTCCTCGTGGCGCCGGGGACCGAGGTGCCCGATAGCCTTCCCCCTGCCACCGAGGCCGAGGGCATCCCCCCGGGCGCCGCCTATGCGGATATCGGCACCGCCCAACGCGTGCTGAACCGTCCCGGTGAACTGTCCGCCCTGATCATCGCCGGCCCGTCATCCATGACCGCGCCGCCCATCGCCGACATCGCACCGACGCTGCGCCGGACCGGAGGCACCACCACCACCGACGTCTCGCGCCTGACCGGCAGCTTCCACCTGAACCTGACCGCGTTCGGCTTCCTGTCCTTCGCGGTCGGCCTCTTCATCGTCCGCGGCGCCATCGGGCTCGCGTTCGAGCAGCGACGCGGCGTGTTTCGAACGCTGCGCGCGCTCGGATTGCCGCGGGGGACGCTCCTGGCGCTGCTGTCGGCCGAGTTGCTGATCCTGTCGCTGGTGGCGGGGGCCATCGGTATCGCCCTTGGTTACCTGGTGGCGACGCTGCTGATCCCCGACGTGGCCGCCACGCTGCGTGGCCTCTACGGGGCCGAGGTCGCGGGCGAACTGACGCTGCGGCCTGCCTGGTGGCTGTCGGGCTTCGCCATCGCCACGCTCGGCACGGCCATCGCGGCGGCGGCGTCGCTATGGCAGACCGCGCGGATGCCGCTGCTGGCGCCGGCGAACCCGCGCGCCTGGTCCCGCGCCTCGGCGCAGGCGCTGTGGCTTCAGGCGGGGGCTGCGGCCCTGTGCCTTGCGGTGGCGGCGGTCGCGTGGGGGATCGGGGGGCTTGCGGCAGGTTTCGTCCTGCTGGGCGGCCTCCTTCTGAGCGCCGCCCTCGCGCTGCCCCTGATCCTGCGGATCGTGCTGCGCGCCGCGTCCCGCACCGCCCAAGGCCCGCGTGCCCAATGGTTCTGGGCCGATGCCGAGCAACAGCTTCCCGGCCTGTCGCTGGCGCTGATGGCCCTTCTTCTGGCGCTTGCGGCGAATATCGGGGTTGGCACGATGGTCTCGTCCTTTCGGCTGACCTTCACCGGCTGGCTGGATCAGAGGCTGGCGGCCGAGCTCAACCTGAGGGCGGAGACCGAGGTGCAGGCCGACGAGATCCTCGCGTTTCTGGGACCCCGGGTGGACGCGATCCTGCCAATCCGCTCGACCGAGCTACCCCTTGCCGGCGCCCCGGCCCAGCTTGTCGGCGTCGCGGACCACCCGACCTATAGCGAGACCTGGCCCCTGATCGCCCGCCAGCCCGACACGTGGGAGCGGGTGAACGCCGGCGACGCCGCGCTGATCAACGCACAGCTCGCCCGTCGCAACGACCTCTGGCCCGGCGCCATGCTCGAGATCGCCGGGCGCGACATGCTCATCGCCGGGGTCTACAGCGACTACGGCAACCCGCGGGGCGAGGCGATGGTGGGCCTCGAGCGCTTCGACACCCTGTTCCCCGACATACCGGCGCTCAGCTTCTCGTTGCGCCTCGACCCGGCCGGGATAGAGGACCTGACCCGGGACCTGCGCGACCGGTTCGACCTTCCCGAGAGCAACATCATGGACCAGGCCTCGGTCAAGCGCGCCTCACTGGCGATATTCGAGCGGACCTTCACCGTCACCGGCGCCTTGAACGTGCTAACCCTTGGGGTGGCGGGGCTGGCGATCCTCACGTCGCTTCTGACGATCGCCACCATGCGCCTGCCGCAGCTTGCCCCTGTCTGGGCGCTCGGGTTCACGCGGCGGCGCCTTGCCATGCTCGACCTGGGGCGCGCGGTGATGCTGGCGGCGCTGACCTTCGTGCTGTCGCTGCCAGTGGGCATCGCGCTCGCCTGGGTGCTGCTGTCGGTGATCAATGTCGAGGCCTTCGGCTGGAAGCTGCCCCTGCGCCTCTTCCCGCTCGACTGGCTGCGCCTGCTGGTCCTGTCGCTTCTGGCCGCAGCGCTCGCCGCCCTCGTGCCCGCGCTGCGGCTCGCCCGCACCCCGCCGTCGGAGCTGCTGAAGGTCTTCGCCCATGAACGCTAGGATCACCCGCCGCGCCCTGATGCTGACCGCTCTGCCGGGACTTGCGCACGCGCAGGGCTTTGCGGGCCTGGGCACAGCGTCGCGGGGCTTCGCCGAACCCGCCCCCGACCCGACCTTCCGCTTCCCCGCCGACCACGGCCCCCATCCTAATTTCCGCATCGAATGGTGGTACGTCACCGCGAACCTCACCGGACCCGACGGCACCGATTACGGCATCCAGTGGACGCTGTTCCGATCCGCTCTCGCCCCCCGGGACGGCAGCGGGTGGAGCACCCCGCAGGCCTGGCTCGGCCACGCCGCCCTGACCACACCTGACACCCACCGCGCGACCGAGCGCCTGGGCCGCGGCGGCATCGGCCAGGCGGGCGTCACGGTCGACCCGTTCGAAGCGTGGATCGACGACTGGCAGATGGCGGGGCCGTCGCTGACGGACGTGCGCCTGACCGCAGCCGGCGAGGATTTCGCCTATGACCTCAGCCTGCGGACGGACATGCCCTTCGTCCCCCAAGGCGTTGGCGGCTACTCGGTCAAGTCAGCCGAGGGACAGGCGAGCTACTACTACTCGCAGCCCTTCTACGCAGTGGAGGGCACGCTGATCCTGCCCACGGGCGAGATTCCCGTCACGGGGCGCGCCTGGCTCGACCGCGAGTGGTCGTCGTCCCCGCTGGCCGAGACGCAGACAGGCTGGGACTGGTTCTCGCTGCACCTCTCCACCGGTGAAAAGCTGATGGGGTTCCGCCTGCGCGACCGGGACGGCCCGCCCTTCACCTCGGCAACCTGGATCCTCCCCGACGGCACGCCGTCCCCCTACGAGGACGGAGCGCTGACGGCCGAACCGCTAGAAACCTCCCGCGTCGCGGATCGCGATGTGCCCACCCGCTGGCGCCTGCGCCTGCCCGCGCGCGGGCTGGACGTCGAGGTCGCGGCGGTGAATCCGAATGCGTGGATGGATCTTCTCTACGCGTACTGGGAGGGGCCGGTGCGCGTCTCGGGCTCGCATGACGGAATGGGATACCTGGAGATGACGGGCTATGAGTGACTGGTTCGAGACGCTGGGCGGGCTTCGCGGCCAGGTATGGCGGATGCTGTCGCAAGGCGCGTGCGACCCGGACAGCGCACTGCACACGGCCGCCCTCGCGACCACGGGCCTGGGAGGCGCAGCCGAAGCACGGATGGTGGTGCTGCGCGGCGCCTCCCCCTCCGACGCGTCTCTGGAGGTCCACACCGACCGCGCCTCGCGCAAGGTGGACGAGCTGCAAGCCAAGCCGAAAGCGACGCTTCTGTTCTGGGACCCGGTCCAGAGCCTGCAGATCCGCGCCCGGGTCGATGTCGAGATCCTGACGGGGCCGGCCCTCGACAATCGCTGGAACGCCCTGGCGGAGCCCGCCGCACGGAACTACGGCGGCAGGCCTCCGCCCTCCACCCCGATGACGTCCGCCCATGACTACGAGGAAACCACCGAGCGCGACCGCTTCGCCGTCCTTGTCGGGCACGTCACCTCGATGGACGTGGTGCATCTGGGTAAGATGCACCGCCGCGCGTTGTTCGAGTCGAAGGACGGCTTCGCGGGGATGTGGCTGGCGCCCTAGGCCCGCCGCCGCTATCCCGCCCTCCATGAGACAGACCTTCCCCGCGACCCGCGACATCGTCCTGATCGGCGGCGGCCATGCCCATGCCTTGCTGCTTCGCAAATGGGGCATGAAGCCGCTGGCGGGCGCGCGGCTGACGCTGGTGAACCCCGGCCCCACGGCGCCCTATACCGGGATGCTTCCGGGCTTCACCGCCGGCCACTACGACCGCGAGACGCTCGAGATCGACCTGATCCGTCTCGCCCGTTTCGCCGGTGCCCGGCTGATCCTGGGGCGAGCCATCGGCCTCGACCGCGAGGCGTGCGAGGCGGTGATCGAGGACAGCCTGATCGGCCGCCGCCGGATCGGCTATGACGCGGCCTCGATCGACATCGGCATCCACTCCGAGATGCCCGACATCCCGGGCTTTGCCGAACACGCCGTCGCCGCCAAGCCCCTTGGCCGCTTTGCCGAGGCCTGGGCGCAGCACTGCGCCCGAGGCGACCGCGACGCGGACATCGCCGTGATCGGCGGGGGCGTCGGCGGCTGCGAGCTTGCCATGGCCATGAGCCACGGCATGGGCGGCGCCCCGGTCACGGTGATCGACCGCGGCCGCACCCTGTCAGGCTTGGGCGAGCGGGCCCGCGCCCGCCTGTTGGAAGAACTCTCGCGCAACGGGGTCACCCTGATCGAGGGCGCCGAAGTGTCGTCCATCGACGCAGAGGGCCTCGACCTTGCCGACGGCCGCCGCATCCCCGCGCGCTTCGTCACCGGCGCGGCGGGGGCACGTCCGCATGGTTGGCTCGGGACGACCGGGCTGGACCTGACGGACGGCTTCGTGACCGTCGACGCGTGGCTTCGCAGTTCCGACCCCGCGATTTTCGCCGCAGGCGATTGCGCGCACCTGTCCCACGCGCCGCGGCCCAAGGCGGGGGTCTTCGCCGTGCGGCAGGCCCCCGTCCTCTTCGACAACCTGCGCGCCGCCGTCGCGGGCGGAACGCTGACGCGCTACCGGCCGCAGAAGGACTACCTGAAACTCATCTCGACGGGACGCAAATCGGCGGTGGCCGAGAAGTTCGGTCTCGCCATTGCAGGTCCGTGGCTCTGGACGTGGAAGGATCGGATCGACCGGAAGTTCATGCGCAAGCTCGACGATCTGCCGCGGATGGCTCAGCCCGATTTGCCGAAGGATCAGGCCGAGGGGCTGGATCGCCTCACCCGCCAGGCACCCTGCGCCGGGTGCGGCGCGAAAGTCGGGCGCGGCACTCTTGCGGCGGCGCTGGCGCGGATGCCTTCCGTTCCGCGAAGCGACCTTGAGGCCGGACCGGGTGACGACGCGGCGATCCTGCGCCTCGGGAACGCGCGCCAGGTGATCACCGTCGACCAGCTCCGCGCCTTCACCGACGACGCGGGCCTTCTTGCGCGGATCGCCGCGCTGCACGCGCTTGGCGACTGCCACGCGATGGGTGCGACCCCGCAGGCCCTGCTGCCGGTGCTGACCCTGCCGCGCCTGTCGCCCCGACTCGAGGCGCGGACCCTGTCCGAGATCATGTCCGCACTCACTGCCGTGGCGCAGGACAGCGGAGCTGCGATCGCGGGGGGGCACTCGGCCACCGGGGCCGAGATGCAGATCGGCCTGACGGTCACGGGGCTGCTGGACGGTCGGGGCACCCCGTTGAGCGGCGGGCGACCCGGAGACGTCCTGATGCTGACCAAGCCCCTCGGCACCGGGCTCGTGCTTGCCGGCGAGATGGCGCTCGATGCGCGCGGGCCCGAGGTGGCCACGACATGGGCCGCCATGGCCGAAAGCCAGCTGACGCTCGATCTGTCGGCCGCCCACGCGGTGACGGATGTGACGGGCTTCGGCCTCGCCGGGCACCTGATGGGCCTCTGCGATGCGTCGGGTACGGGGGCGGAGATCACGCTGGACACGCTGCCGCTGCTTCCCGGCGCCGAGCGGCTGATGCGTGCCGGCACACGGTCCACCTTGCACGACCAGAACCGCGAAACGGCCGCAACCATGACGCTGCCCGATGACCCGCGCGCCGAGATCCTGTTCGATCCGCAAACCGCCGGAGGCTACCTGTGCGCCGTCCCGCCAGATCGCGTGGACGGCTTTCCCGGTACCCGCATCGGCCGCCTGACCGAAGGCCCGCCATTCATCATCGTGACCTGACCGGTCACATCTGCGACAGCCGTCCGGCCAGCTCGGCCCCGAGGCGCTCGATCTCGGCCGCGTCCAGCCGCTCGGCCCGCAGCACCCCGACATCCAGAGTCTCGTGCCGCCCCGCCTGCTTGGCGTAGCGCGGGTCGTAATGATGCTCCATCAGGTCGTTAGCGAGCGCCTCGATCCGCCCCTCGCGCGCCAGTTGCCGCCACAAGTCCACCCGCTCGTGCCCCTGCAGCCGCACGAGCTTGCCCAGGATGTCGTCGAGCCTGTCGGGATCGGAGACGATATCCGCATAGGCCCGCACCAGGTACCCGGCCCGCACGTCCCGCGGAGACTCGACCGTCACGCGCGGCGCGGCCTGCATCGCCTTCCAGAGCGAGGGCGGCACGACCCGCTCGCCGACCTTGCTGCTCTCGGCCTCGACCAGCACCGGCCGCGCCGGGTCGAGCCCGCGCACCACCTCGGCGAGGGCCGACTCGAACCCCTTCTGCGCAGGTTGGGCGCCCATTGCGCCGAAAAGCGAGCCTCGGTGGTTGGCCAGACCCTCGAGGTCGATCACCTGCGCCCCGTGACGCGCCGCGACCTGCAACAGTTCGGTCTTGGCGGTCCCGGTGAATCCGTCCAGCAGCACGACGCGGCAGGGGAACGGACGATCGTAGAGCGTCTCTTTCACCAGCCGCCGATACGTCTGGTAGCCGCCGTCCAGCACCTCGACCCGCCAGCCGATCTGCGCGAGGATCGAGCCGAAGCTGCCCGACCGCTGCCCCCCCCGCCAGCAATAGACCAGCGGCCGCCAGCCACCGTCGTGATGCGAGAGCGGCCCCTCGATATGCCGCGCGGCGTTGCGCGCGACGATCGCGGCGCCGAGCTTGCGGGCGAGAAAGGCGCTCTGCTGCACGTAGATCGTGCCGACGCGGGCCCGCTCCTCGTCGTCGAGGACTGGCAGGTTGATCGAGCCGGGGACGTGATCCTCGGCGAACTCCGACGGCGATCGCACGTCGATGATGGTGTCGAACCCGGCCGCGGGAATGGCCGAAAGATCGTGGGGCGCGAAGGGCATGGGCGCGGCCTAGCGCGTTTCGGGGCGTTTGCCCAGAACCGACCGGCGACGCGGCAAGAGTGGCCGGGGCCGCCTCGTGACCTACTTCCGGCCCATCACCTTCGTTATTCCCTGTTTGGAGTTTGCCATGCGTCCCCGTTTCGTCCTTCGCCTGGCTGCGGCCCTGTCCGCCGCCGCCCTGCCCGCCTTCGCCGCGCCCTGCTCGAACGATGGCGGCCAGTACGAGCAGTGGAAACCGCAATTCGCGCAGGAGGCCCGCGCCGCCGGCATCGGTGAACGTGGCATCCAGGCCCTGATGAACAGCTCTTACTCGCAGGGCACGATCAACGCCGACCGCAACCAGAAGAGCTTCAACTACTCGCTCGACAAGTTCATGCAGGTCCGTGGCGCCAACACGATCGTGTCGCAGGGGCGCCAGCGGAAGGCGGCCAATGCCGGCTTCTACCAGTCGCTCGAACAGAATTACGGCGTCCCCGCAGGTGTCCTCTTGGCGATCCACGGGATGGAGACGGGCTTCGGCGGCTTCATGGGCGACAGCCCGGTGGTGTCGTCGATCCTGACGCTGGCCTATGACTGCCGCCGGTCGGGATTCTTCACGCCGCACGCCCTCGCGGCCCTGCAGCTCGTGGATCGCGGTGCCCTCAGCGCGAATTCCATCGGGGCGCGGCACGGCGAGTGGGGGCACACCCAGTTCCTGCCCGGCAACGTCGTGCGATACGGGGTGGACGGCAATGGCGACGGTCGGGTGGATCTGACCAACGAGACCGACGCGCTGGCCTCGACCGCCAACTTCCTGCGCCAGAAGGGCTGGCAGCCCGGAGCAGGGTACCAGCAGGGCCAACCGAACTATCGCGTGATCCAGGAGTGGAACGCGGCCGGGGTCTATCAGCAAGCGATCGCGATCATGGCCTCGCAGATCGACGGCTAGTGCCGGGTGGCCCCGGCGGTGCCGGGGCCTGTTCCGGGCGCGCATGAATCGTGTGACGCGCCCGCCCACCCGATTTCGACCGGTAAAGAGCGGCATCGGCATCGGCGATCATGAGCTTCACATCGGGGTACCCGTAGTCGGTCGACACCGCGATGCCGAGGCTGGCCGAGATCCTGCATTGCTGCCCGCCGTGAACCACCGGCCTCTCAAGTTCGGCCACGATGCGCAACGCGATCTCGTCCAGGACCGCGATGTCGGTCAGCTCGGGGAGGATGATGAGAAACTCGTCCCCGCCGACGCGGGCAACGGTGTCGCTGGTCCGCACGTTCCGCATCAGTCGCCGGGCGACTGCGCGCAGGACGGCGTCTCCGGCGGCATGACCGTAGCTGTCGTTCACCCGCTTGAAATGGTCCAGATCCACCTGACAGATCGAGAAGGGCGTGCCGAGCGAGGTGCGCTGCAAGACGTGGTCGAGGCCGCGGCGGTTCTGCAGGCCCGTCAGCGTGTCGGTCAGCGCCGCCGCCTCGGCCCGGTCGCGCGCGTCCTGCAGGCGATCGACGAGGCGCAGCGCTTCGCGCATGGCAAGTGATTTCGCCTCCATCAGGTAGAGCATGTCGAGCGTGCGGTCCGTCGGCGGGAAGTCCGACGCCGTCAGGCGGGCGCCGCCGAGGTCGGCGAGATCCACCAAATCGAACGCGAGGTCGAACAACGCCGTTCCGTCAGGCAATGCCACCGCGTGGCCGCGAAAGCCCACGCGTCGCCCGTCGCGGAAGCGCAGCCGCACGACGGGGGCGCCGACCAATGGGGCGACCTCGACCTCCCCGTCCGGCAATTCGCAGGCCAACAGGTCGAAGAGCCACATGTCCGGGGTCGCCCGGCTTCCCGCGATTCGGGCGAAGGTCGCGCCCATGGACAGCACCCGGCCCGAGAGTTCCGTGCGCAGATGCATCGGGAGAAGCTGGCCCAGCACGCCGGGGTCGAGGGTGATGTCACCCGCGAACATCATTCGGCCTGCGCCGCAAGGTCGAAGACCCTGCCTTCCGAAAAATGGTCGGACAGGATTGTCACGTCCAACCGGTGGTTCGGCCCCTCGTCCGGTCCAAGCTCCACCGTAGCGAGGGCTCCGTAATCGTCCGCCATGGCGCGGATTCCGCCGCGGATCACGTGGACCATGCCCTCGGGGCGGCGGCCGCAGAAAATCGCCCACCGACCATCGCCTTCATCGACCGGGCGAATCGGCGGCATGGTCGCATGGGGCAGGACCATGCGGGCACGCTCGGGAAGATCCCCCATCGACTGAACGAAAGCGGCGAAGTCGACGCCCCCGAACCGCAGGAGCCTGCGTAGCGGCTGCATGTCCGCGTGCGAGACGAGGAAGAGGCCCAGATCCTCCAGAACCTCGTCCGGTGCCCGGTTCAGATGTTTTGCCGCGGCACCGAGCACCCGTTCCGTCAGCTGTGGCGCGTAGTTCAGCATCAACTCGAACGAGGGCACCTCTACCCGCGAGTCCGCAAGCACGGCGGCCCAGACCGCGTCGCCGTATGTCGTCTGGATAAAACTCTGTAGTGCCCGTGCCGTTACGCCGTTCATGTCCCACCCCCCATAGGACCGTCCTAGCGCCCAGGCCTTAAGATATTCCTGCTTCGTTCACGTCCAATGCATGTCGGATCCGCCCGGAATCGCCGCCCGCGCGCGACCCGGCCGGTCATAGGGCAGCCCGGCCGCGTCGCAATATGCGACGACCCACGCGTCGTCCATCATCAGGAAATCGAGCACAGCGCCGAGGAAATGCGGGTCGGTCATGCCCTTTCGAATGGACTCGGCATCGCCACCGGTCGAGTTCATGAACACCAACAACAGGTCTTCCTGGCCGGATAGCCAGATCACGACGTCTTGTGCCAGAGTTTCGGCATTATCTTGCTGCATGGCGCCACCGACGGAAAATGGTTAGTGAATCGTTAGGGATCAGGAAGTAACTCGTATTTACCTGGCGAGACCGCAAGGTGCGGTCTTCCGAGGAGAGGAAATGCCCAGACGCGTCCTTATCGCTGATGGTACGGCAACGAACCGGATCGCCCTGCGGGCCGCGCTGTCCTCGGCCCGCTACGACGTCACCGCGGTGGCTTCGGCGAGCGATGCCGCACGCGAGATCGCGGCGCGCGGCTCTGATGTCGTGATCGCCGATGCCGCCTTGGCCGACCTGACCAGCGCACCGCTGCTCGGGCGGGTCGGGCGGTCGCGCGATGAGCAGACGCCGGCAATCGTCATCGCCGATGCCGACGACACCGATCGTCGGGCCGACTGGCTCGAGCTTGGGGCGGCGACAGTGCTGCCGCGCCCGGTCGATCGCGGCTGGCTCCTGACCAACCTGCGCGCGCTTCTGCGCCAGCAGGACGCCGAAGAGGAACTGGCCCGCCAGGTCGAGACAGCCGAGCGTCTCGGGTTCGCAGAGACCGCCCTTCCCTTCCTTCCCCCGCTGAGCCTCGGGGTCGTCGCGCCCGACCGCCTCGCCGCCGAACGGCTGCTGCGCGGCGTGCCCGAGATTGCGGGCACGCCCTTCGTGCATTCCACGGCCGAGGAGGTGTTGTCCGACACCACCGGCCGCCCGCCCGACGTGCTGATCCTGTCCTGCGACCGCGACCCGGAACAGGGCCTCTGGCTGCTGGCCGAGCTTCGGTCGAACCCGCGCACGCGCCGCACGGGGATCATCGTGGAATGCGACAAGACGGACACCGCGACGGCGGGCCGCGCGCTGGATACCGGGGCGAACGGCGTGCTTCCAAGCGACGCCGGCTCTCGTGAGCGCACGGCCGTCCTGACCCGAGCGCTCGGCCAGAAGCGCAAGATCGACGAGATGCGCCTGCGCCTGGCCGAGTGCCTTCGCATGGCCGCCAAGGACCACCTCACCGGGTTGTTCAACCGCCGGTACGCGATGCAGTATCTCGAGGATCTGGCCAGCCGGACCTACGCCGCCGGCCGTCATTTCGGCGTCGTCCTGATCGACGTGGACCATTTCAAGCGCATCAACGACCGGCTCGGCCACAATGCGGGCGACCAGATCCTGACCGAGGTGGCGCGACGGTTGCAGGCGAACCTGCGCGAGCACGACCTCGTGTCGCGTTTCGGGGGCGAGGAGTTCCTCGTGATCCTGTCCGACACGGCTCCGGACGAGGCGATGATCGCGGCCGAACGCCTGCGCGCCGCCATCCAGGCCCCTGCATTCCGGGCGAACGACATCGCGATGGACGTGACCGTCAGCCTCGGCGTGGCTTGCGGAATCCGTCAGCCGGCCGAGGTGATCGCGCGGGCCGACGGCGCGCTCTACCGGGCCAAGCGCGAGGGGCGCAATCGCTCCTTCCTCGCCGAGAACGACGAGCCGGAGCCAGGCGAGGATGCACCCGAGCGGGCACGTCCGGTCGTCGCCACCGACCCCCTACTGCGCCGGTTCACCCAGAAACTATCCTAGAAGACCCGTTCGCGACAAAGGCGCGCAAGGACATCGCGCCCTCTGGTTCTGACGCCCGCCATGGCTTAGCTCGGGCTGCAATAGCGGAAGGCGATCCATGTTCGACAGCTCCACCAGCGACACAAAGACCAACGTCGAGCGCACCGTGCGGCCGGCGCTGATGCGCGGATTTCGTCGCACCTGCCCACATTGCGGATCGGGGCCATTGTTGCGGGGCTATCTCAAGCTGCGGCAGAACTGCGTGATCTGCGGCGAAGATTTCTCGCCGGCGCGGGCCGATGACGGGCCGGCCTACCTCACCATCCTCATCGTCGGGCACCTGATGGCGCCGCTGATGCACTGGATCTTCGTCGCCTTCCGTCCTGAACCCGTCGTGCTGGCCACGATCTTCTGTACCGCCTGCGTTGGGCTGTCGCTCTACCTCTTGCCGCGGATCAAGGGGGCGATCGTGGGGTTCCAGTGGGCCAAGAGGATGCACGGATTCTGACGGCGGACCGGATTCGCGACGCCGCCACCGTCATCGTGGTACGTGACGCGGCTACCCGGCCGAGGGTGCTGATGGGTCGGCGCGGCGGGGCGGCGGCTTTCATGCCGAACAAGGTGGTCTTCCCCGGAGGCTCCGTCGATCCGGGCGACGCGGAGGTTCCGCTGGCCTCACCCCTGCCCGATCCCTGCCGCAGCCGCCTCGACCGGGCCGGCGAGGCCACGCCCGAGGCGCTTGCCGCCGCCGCCATCCGCGAGCTGTGGGAGGAAACCGGGCAGATCGCCGGCGCCCGGGGAACATGGTCCGATGCTCCGCCGGGCTGGCGGGACTTCGCGGCGACCGGGCACCGGCCGGAGGCGCGCCACCTGCGCTATGTCTTCCGGGCGATCACCCCGCCGGGTCGCCCGCGGCGCTTCGATGCGCGGTTTTTCGTGCTTCCGGCGGAGCGGCTGGCCGGCGATCCCGACGACGTCTCCCGCGGCGACGGCGAGCTTCGCCACCTGGCCTGGGTAGAACTGGACGCGGCACGCAAGCTCGACCTGCCCTTCGTCACCGCCATTGCCCTGGGCGAGATCGCGGCGCGACTGCCGGACCTGTCCGCGCCCGACCGCGTGCCGTTCCTCGGCCCCGAAGAGGCTGTGAAGGATGCGGCTCGCCCGCCTGGCTAGCGGCTTTGCGGGGTCATCCGCAGGCGCGACAGGTCGTACCCGTTGAAGTCGAGGATCTCGCGCGCCGCAGCCAGCCGGTCGGGCGGAATCGTCGGGTCGCGGTTCAGAATCCAGCCGCCCCGGCCGGAGGGCATCCCAATGACCGCCGTGCGATAGCCCTCGTCCACCCAGAGCACCCAATACGTGCCCAGCACCCCGTCGAGCTGCATGTCGAGCCGGCCGGGACCGGTCACGCGCGCCGTGCCCACGATCCGCTCAGCGCGACCGCCGCGGAGGCATGTATTCACGACCCGCAGCCCCTCGGCCACCAAAGCGTAGGTGGACTGCGCATCTGTGCAGCCCTGTCGGGAAGGCGTCGGGAAGGATGCGATTTCGTACCAACGCCCGGCAAAGCGCGCGGGATCGAACGACGCGATCGAGGCGATCATCACGTTGCTGTCGCGGTAGCTGGGGACCGGCGCCAGAGGCATCTCTCTCGCGCAGGCGGCGAGGACCAGCAGCGCAAGGCCGGCTACGATGCGCCTCATGCGAACTGCTCGCGGAACGCTGGGCCGAGCGCGCGAGCCAGGGCGGCATGGGCCTCGGGGCCGAAATGGACGCCCTCGTTCGGGTCGGTTCCGATCGCGGTGTTGGCGTCGAAGAAGGCGGCCCCCTCTTCGACCGCGATCTCGGTCATGCGGGCCGGCAGGTCGGCGCAGCGCGCTTCGGCCCCGAGGAAGATCGGGGTCGAAAGCGGGGTTTCGCGCACAGCCGGAGGGCAGATGACGAGGCGGCGCGCACCGGGCGCGAGGCGGGCGATCATCTGCAGAAGCGGGCGGAGGGTGTGCGCGATCTCGAGCCCCGACAGCCCGAACCGCGCCTTCTGGTCGTTGGTGCCCAGCATGATCGCCACCCCGTCCAGCGGCGCGTGGGTCTGGAGGCTGGCCGGCAGGACCGTCAGCCCGTTCTTCCATGCGCCCTCGACCGGATCGTCATGGACACAGGTGCGCCCCGGGAGACCGTCCACGGTCAGCCGCCAGTCCGCGCCCAACTCGCGGGCAAGGTGGCCGGCCCAGCGGGTGTCGGGCGACAGCGCGGCCCCGACGGGCTGGCTGCCATGGGTGTTGCTGTCGCCGAAGATCAGGATGTGCGGCATCAAAACGGCATCGGGTTGGCGCGATGCGCGGCTTCGATCTCGTCCAGCGCCTCCTCCGGGATCGTGGTGTCGAGGCCGGCCATGGCGTGCTCCATCTGCTCGGTCGTGGTTGCGCCGAAGATCGGGATCGAGGGCACCGGGCGCGTCGTGACCCAGGCGAACGCCATGCGCACCGGGTCGAGCCCGTGACGGCGAGCGATTTCGAGATAGGCCTCGATGGCGGCGTCGCAGCGGGGGCCGACCCGGCCGTTCAGCCCGTCATTGATCGACCGGCGCGATCCCTCGGGGATGTCGCCGCCCTGGTACTTGCCCGACAGCAGGCCGCAGGCGAGCGGCGAATAGGCCAGAAGCGTCACCCCCTCGTGGTGGCAGGCCTCGGCGAGGTCGGTGTCGAACAGGCGGCAGAGCAGCGAGTATTCGTTCTGGATCGTACTGACGCGGGGCCCGCCCTGGGCCTCGGCGGCCTGGCACCAGCGGGCGACGCCCCACGCGGAGTCGTTCGACAGGCCGAAGGCGCGGATCTTGCCCTGGGACTGGAGGTCCTTCAGCGCGTCCATCACCGCGTCGATATTGTCGCTGACCTCGGCCGGGTCCTGCCCGGTCGGGTTGTAGGTCCAGTTCTGGCGGAAGTGATACGAGCCGCGGTTCGGCCAGTGGAACTGGTAGAGGTCCACGCAATCCGTGCCCAGCCGCGTCAGCGACCCGTCGAGCGCCTCGCGCAGGTGGTCGGGGGTGATCGGCGCACCGTCGCGGACCATCTCGGACGGGCCCAGCATCTTGGTGGCGATGGTCAGCTCGTCTCGGCGCCCGGTGCGGCGGATCCAGTTGCCGATGATGGTCTCGGTCGCGCCCACGGTCTCGGCCCTGGCGGGGTTCACCGGGTACATCTCGGCGGTGTCGAGGAAGTCGATCCCGTGGTCGAGCGCCATGTCGATCTGGCGGTGGCCGTCGTCTTCCGGGGTCTGGCGCCCCCAGGTCATCGTGCCCAGGCACCAGTTCGGTACGTCGATCCCGCTCCGGCCAAGTTCGATGCGCTTCATGTCGGTCCCCTTTTTTCGTCGCCCGCAAGGGAAGGGTTCGGGGCGGAAAACTCAAGGGCCATATGTGACCCTGCGCCGCTTGAGAACATATAAGGAACATCCTAGAGTCACGGGTATGAACGCGCTTGCCCCTCACCTTCTGTCGAACCGCCCCAGCCGGGCCGCGACGCCGCCCCTTGTCCCGGCCGAAGGGGCAGAGCTTGCCACCGCCCGGGCGCATGAAGTCTGCGGCGCCTCGCGGCGCTATTTCGCGCTTCTGACGGCGGCGGCCTGCCGTGGGCCGGTCTTCTGGATCGCGCCGGCGTGGTGCCGGGTGCGGCCGAACCCGCCGGGCTTTTCGCGCTGGCTCGATCCCGGGCGGCTGACCTTCGTCTCGCCCGAGCGGGCCGAGGACGTGTTATGGACGGTGGAAGAGGTGTTGCGTTCGGGCGCGGTGCCGCTGGTGGTGGCGGACCTTCCGGGGCCGCCCGGCCTGACGCCGGTGCGGCGGCTGCACCTTGCCGCCGAGACGGGGGCCGAGAAGGGATGCGCGCCGGTGGCCCTTCTGATGACGCCCGAGGGCGCGGCACCGGGGGTCGAAAGCCGCTGGTCGCTGTCCCCCGCCTGCGCGCCCGAGCGCGACGCCTGGAGTATCGAGCGGCTGCGCGACCGCACGGCGCCCCCCGGAACGTGGGAGATCGACGCGCGCGGGCGGTCGGTCGCCTCTGCCTGATCTGACATCGCGGCAATTCGGGGCTTTTCATCCCGGGCACGCCCGCTATCATGCGCCTCATGATGATGACCCGCAACACCGGCCTGCTTCTTCTTACCCGCCTCTGAGCGTGCCCTTCCGGCGCGCCGCTCAGGGGTGGACAAAGCGCCGGACGAGACAAGACGAAGCATCATCAAGGACCACCCCCATGAACCCCGATACCGCCGCCGTCGCCCGCGAACCCGAACGCGTGCTGATCTTCGACACCACCCTGCGTGACGGCGAGCAATCGCCCGGCGCCACCATGTCCCACGCCGAGAAGCTCGAGATCGCCGAGCTTCTGGACGAGATGGGCGTCGACATTATCGAGGCGGGCTTCCCCATCGCCTCCGAGGGTGACTTCGCCGCCGTCAGCGAGATCGCGAAGCGGTCGAAGACCGCCACGATCTGCGGGCTGGCACGCGCGAACCTCAAGGATATCGACCGCTGCTGGGAGGCGGTGAAGCACGCGGGCTCACCCCGCATCCACACCTTCATCGGCACCTCGCCCCTGCACCGCGCCATCCCGAACCTGACCCAGGACGAGATGGCCGACCGCATCCACGAGACGGTGACCCACGCCCGCAACCTCTGCGACAACGTGCAATGGTCGCCGATGGACGCGACGCGGACCGAGTGGGACTACCTCAAGCGCACGGTCGAGATCGCGATCAAGGCGGGAGCCACCACGATCAACATTCCCGACACGGTGGGCTACACCGCGCCCGTCGAATCCGCCGACCTGATCCGGCGCCTGATCGCCGAGGTCGAGGGCGGCGAGGACGTGATCTTCGCGACGCACTGCCACAACGACCTCGGCATGGCGACGGCGAACAGTCTGGCGGCCGTCGAGGGCGGCGCGCGGCAGATCGAGTGCACGATCAACGGCCTGGGCGAGCGGGCGGGCAACACCGCGCTCGAAGAGGTCGTGATGGCCATGAAGGTGCGGGGGGACATCATCCCCTATTCGACGCGGATCGACACGAAGAAGATCATGCACATCTCGCGCCGGGTCGCGACGGTGGCGGGCTTCCCGGTCCAGTTCAACAAGGCGATCGTCGGCAAGAACGCCTTCGCCCACGAAAGCGGCATCCACCAGGACGGGATGCTGAAGAACGCCGAGACCTTCGAGATCATGCGCCCCGAAGATGTCGGCCTGAGCCAGACGAGCCTCGTCATGGGCAAGCATTCGGGCCGCGCGGCCCTGCGCGCGAAGCTGAAAGAGATGGGCCACGACGTCGAGGGCAACCAGCTGCAGGACATCTTCGTGCGGTTCAAGGCCTTGGCCGACCGCAAGAAAGAGGTCTACGACGAGGATATCGAGGCGCTCGTCCAGGCGCAGGGGGCGGCCGAGGACGCGCTGGAGCTGAAGTTCCTGCGCGTGATCTGCGGGACCGAGGCGCCGCAATCGGCGGATCTGACGCTGACGATCGACGGCGTGGACAAGCAGGTGACGGCGCAGGGCGACGGGCCGGTGGACGCGACCTTCAACGCGATCAAGGCGCTGGTGGATCACTCGGCGCGGCTGCAGCTGTACCAGGTGCACGCCGTGACGGAAGGAACCGACGCGCAGGCTACCGTGACCGTGCGGCTGGAGGAAGCCGGGCGGCTCGCCTCGGGGCAGTCGGCCGACACCGATACGGTCGTGGCCAGCGCGAGGGCCTATATCGCGGCGCTGAACCGGCTGCTGGTCAAGCGGCGGACGACGGCCGAAGGCTCGGACACGCGGGCGGTCAGCTACAAGGACACGGTCTGAGCCCCTTCCCCGGGCCATGAGCGAAAACCGGCTAGCCCTTCCGATCAGGATGGCGCCAGCCCGCCCGCGTGGTATCCTGCGCGGGCGGGATCGGGGACCATCCGCATCAAGGGGGCACCAAAGTGGACGGCGGTTTTGTGCACGCTCTCGAGTGCAGTCTCGACAGCGCTTTGCTGGCGATCCTGAACCACAGCCGCGATTGCATCGCGGTAATCGAAACCGACGGCGCCCTGTCCTTCGTCAATGACAACGGCCTGGCTGGCCTGGGCACCGACGAATCGGTACTGGGCGAGCCGTGGCACAGGCTCTGGTCCGACGAGAGCCGCGCGGACGCCCTCGACGCGCTGTCCCGCGCCCTGGATGGCGCTCATCCCCGGTTCGAGGCGCGGTGCGACACGGGGGCGACCCGGCTGTGGGACGTCTCGATCTCGCCGGTGCGGGACCGGGCGGGGCGGATCACGCATGTCGTCTCGACCGCGCGCCCCGACCCCGACGCCACTGCCCGGCTCGAAGCGGCCGAGCGCGACGTCGAGATGCAGAAAGCCGTCGCGCGCGAAGCGCAGCACCGGCTGAAGAACCTGATCACCGTGGTCGCGTCGATCGCGAAGCTGGTCGCCCGGCGCAGCACCTCGCTGGCCGAGTTCGAGCGGAGCTTCCAGCGCCAGCTTCTCAACCTCGACCGGGCGCAGGGGCTTCTGACTGACGGGGCCGAAAATTCCGGCACTCTCGGCCAGGTGGTCTCGGTTGTGCTCGAGGGCGAGGGCCGCGATCCGCGCCTGACCGTGAGCCCCCTGCCCACCGGGCTGATCGGCGACCGGTCGGTACAGCTTCTGGCGCTGGTGCTGGGCGAGCTGCGGACGAACGCGATCAAGCACGGCGCGCTGTCCGTCGACGAGGGTCGCATCACGCTGGACCTGCGGTCCGAACGCGACGACCTGCACATCGTCTGGGACGAGGATATCGGCCGCACCGCCCCCGATCCCGGGCTGTCCGGAGGATCGGGGCTGGACCTGATCCGACGCATGCTGTCCGCCACGGGGGCAGAGCCGGAAATCGGCTGGACCGGGCGCGGTCTGCGGATGGCCTTCACCGCGTCGCGATTCTGAGGGATCGTGAGCCGGTTCCTGCCGAGCGGCGCTGCGCAAGCGAGATTGTGGTAAATGGCCCATTTTTTAGCGCGCCGCGACCCTTTTCCCTCGCCGCTCTGCTGTTATAAGGCCCGGACTTGTGGCGTGCCGCAGCGTGGAAGTGGGAATAGAATATGAGCAGCTTCACCGGTCTTTTTTCGTCTGACATGGCGATCGACCTAGGGACAGCGAACACCCTCGTCTACGTGAAGGGGCGCGGAATCGTCCTGAACGAGCCTTCGGTGGTCGCCTTCCACGTCAAGGACGGGCGCAAGCAGGTGCTGGCCGTGGGCGAGGACGCCAAGCTGATGCTGGGCCGTACGCCCGGCTCGATCCAGGCGATCCGGCCGATGCGCGAGGGCGTGATTGCCGATTTCGACGTGGCCGAAGAGATGATAAAGCATTTCATCCGCAAGGTTCATCGCAGGACGACCTTCTCGAAGCCGAAGATCATCGTCTGCGTGCCTCACGGCGCGACGCCGGTGGAGAAGCGCGCGATCCGGCAATCGGTCATCTCGGCCGGTGCGCGCCGCGCCGGGCTGATTCCCGAACCCATCGCCGCGGCCATCGGGGCGGGCATGCCGATCACCGACCCCACGGGCAACATGGTCGTCGACATCGGCGGCGGCACGACCGAAGTGGCGGTGCTGTCGCTGGGCGACATCGTCTATGCGCGCTCGGTCCGGGTCGGCGGCGACCGGATGGACGAGGCTATCGTCAGCTACCTGCGCCGCCAGCAGAACCTGCTGATCGGCGACGCGACGGCAGAACGCATCAAGACGACCATCGGCTCGGCCCGGATGCCCGATGACGGGCGCGGCACCGCGATCCAGATCCGCGGCCGTGACCTGGTGAACGGCGTCCCCAAGGAGATCGAGATCACCCAGGCCCAGGTCGCCGAGGCGCTGGCCGAGCCGGTGCAGCAGATCTGCGAGGCGGTGATGACCGCGCTCGAGACCACGCCGCCCGATCTTGCCGCCGATATCGTGGACCGCGGCGTTATGCTGACCGGGGGCGGGGCGCTTCTGGGCGAACTGGACCTCGCCCTGCGCGAGCAGACGGGGCTGGCGGTGTCGATTGCCGACGAGTCACTCAATTGTGTGGCGCTGGGGACCGGGAAGGCCCTCGAATATGAAAAACAGCTCCGGCATGTGATAGACTACGACAGCTGATTTTTTTCTGTTGCGGTTGGGGATACGCACCGCATGGCCAGACACACCCACGAGCGTGAGCAGTACACGCGGCCGGTTCGACGTATCCTCGTCGGAACGCTGGTCGTGCTGTTCCTCGCGATCTTCCTGTTCTGGCGCATCGACGGCCCCCGGGCCGAGCGGATCCGGGCGCAGATCGTCGACCAGGTCGTCCCCTCGATGGATTGGGCGCTGCTGCCCGTCACGCGCCTGTCGGGGATGGTCGACAACTTCCACAGCTACGCCCGCATCCACGAGCAGAACCGCCAGCTGCGTCGCGAATTGCAGCAGATGAAGGCGTGGAAAGAGGCCGCGCTCCAGCTCGAGCAGGAGAACGCGAAGCTCCTGGACCTGAACAAGGTGCGGCTGGATCCGAAGCTGACCTTCATTACCGGCGTCGTGCTGGCCGATAGCGGTTCGCCCTTCCGCAAGTCGGTGCTGCTGAACATCGGCGCGCGGGACGGCATCCAGGATGGCTGGGCCGCGACCGACGGGCTGGGGCTGGTCGGTCGGATCTCGGGCGTCGGGCGCACCTCGAGCCGGGTGGTGCTGCTGACGGATTCGAACAGCCGCGTACCCGTGGCGATCCAGCCTTCGGGACAGCGGGCGATCGTGGCGGGCGACAACTCGCCTGCCCCGCCGCTCGACTTCCTGGAGAGCCACGACAGGGTCCGCCCCGGCGACCGTATCGTGACCTCGGGCGACGGCGGCGTGCTGCCGGCGGGGTTGCTGGTGGGCACCGCCGTCGAGGGGGCGGACGACCGGCTGCGCGTGCGGCTCGCGGCCGATTACGAGCGGCTCGAGTTCCTGCGGGTCCTGCGGTCCGCGCCGGCCGAGGGGATTGCGGCGACCGGAGGCCTCGTGGCCCCCGCGCGCGAGAAACAGACCGTGGCGCTTCCGTCCGATGCCTCCGATATCGTGGCCCTTCCACCCGAGGCTGCCGATGGTTGACCCGATCACCCTGCGCCGCACCAGCTTCCGCGCCCTGTTCGTCGCGGTCGCCTTCGTCTTCGTCTTCGTGCGGATCCTGCCCTTCATGGGACCATCGGGCGGCTGGCCGGCCCCGGACCTGATCGTCGTGATGGCATTCGCCTGGATCCTGCGACGTCCCGACTACCTGCCCTTGTGGCTGCTCGCCTGTGTCGCGCTGTTCGCCGACGTGGTGTTCATGCGCCCCCTGGGTCTGTGGGCGCTGGCGACGGTGCTGGGAACTGAATTCCTGCGCCGCCGCAGCCACCTGACGCTGGAAAAGCCGTTCCCGCTGGAATGGCTGCTCATCGCGACGGTCCTGCTGGCGATGCATGCGGGCGAGGCCCTGATGCTGGCCGTGACTATGGTGCCGCAGCCCGGCCTCGGGGCCACGCTGCTGGAATATCTGACCACCGTGGCGGTCTACCCGCTGGCGGTGATGGCGACGGCCTTCGTCTTCGGCGTCCGGCCGCCCAGCCCCAACGAACGTGATGCAGAGGCCCGCACATGAAGCGTACCAATCGCGATACCGAGACCTCGGCAGGCCGCGTCACGCGCCGCAGCCTCGTCCTCGGCAGCGTGCAGCTTGGCATCGCCGGCGTGCTGGGCTGGCGGATGCAGCAGATGCAGGTCGAGCAGGCCGACCAGTTCCGCCTGCTGGCCGAAGAGAACCGCATCAACATGCGCCTTCTGGCGCCGGCCCGCGGGATGATCTTCGACCGCAACGGCATTCCCCTGGCCGAGAATTCGCAGAACTACCGGATCGTCATCGTGCGCGAGGACGCGGGCGACGTCGAGGCCGCGCTCGAGAAGCTGCGGCAGCTGATCTATATCGGCGACGACGAGATCGAGCGGACGCTGAAGGAGATCGCCCGCCGCTCGTCCTTCGTGCCCGTCACCGTCACCGACCAGCGCAGCTGGGACGATCTCGCGGCCGTGGCGGTGAACACCCCCGCCCTGCCCGGCATCACGCCCGATGTGGGCCTGACGCGGAACTACCCTTTGGGGCCGGACTATGCGCATGTGGTGGGCTATGTCGGCCCGGTCTCGGATTACGACCTCAGCAAGATCGACGACGACGACCCGCTGCTGCAGATCCCCAAGTTCCAGATCGGCAAGACCGGGGTCGAACAGAAATACGAGCATGACCTGCGCGGCAAGGCCGGCGCGAAGCGGATCGAGGTCAACGCCGCCGGCCGCGTCATGCGCGAGCTCGACCGCGACGAGGGCGTACCGGGCACCGATCTGCAACTGACGGTCGAAAGCAAGCTGCAGAACTTCACCGAGGCACGGCTGGCGCTTGGCCTGTCGGCGGCGGCCGTCGTGATGGACGTGCAGACCGGCGACCTCGTGGCCGTGGGCAACGCGCCGACCTTCGACCCGAACAAGTTCGTCCGCGGCATCTCGGTCAGCGACTATGGTGACCTGACCGGCAACAAGTATCGTCCGCTGGCCAACAAGGCGGTTCAGGGCGCCTACCCCCCCGGTTCGACCTTCAAGATGCTGGTCAGCCTCGCCGCACTGGAAAGCGGGCTCTTGTCCTCGGACGAGACGATCTACTGCGGCGGCTATACCGAGCTGGGCAACCGCCGCTTCCACTGCTGGAAGCGCGGCGGGCACGGCCGGATGAACCTGGAACAAAGCCTCCAGCAATCCTGCGACGTGTTCTACTACGAGCTTGCGCAGCGCGTGGGCATCGACCGCATTGCCGAGCAGGCACGCAAGTTCGGCATCGGCGAAGAGTTCGACCTGCCCATGTCGGCCGTGACCTCCGGGGTCATGCCCGACAAGGCATGGAAGCGCGAGCGCTATGGTCAGGAATGGCGGGTCGGCGACAGCCTCAACGCCGCGATCGGACAGGGTTATGTGCTGTCCTCGCCCCTGCAGCTGGCCGTCATGACGGCGCGGATCGCATCGGGCACCCGCATCAAGCCGAGGCTGGTGAAGTCGATCGACGGTGTGGAAACGCCCGTGGTCGGCGCCGAACCGCTCGATCTCAACGAGGGGCACCTGCGGCTGATCCGCAAGGGCATGTACGCGGTCTCGAATACCGGGCGGGGCACGGGCTATGGCTCGCGCATCGAGCGCGAGGGCTTCACGATGGCCGGAAAAAGCGGCACCAGCCAGGTCCGCTCGGTCGTGGTCAACAACGCGGATGTGCCGTGGGAAGAGCGCGACCACGGCCTGTTCGTGTGCTACGCGCCCTACGACAACCCGAAATACGCGGTCTCGGTCATCGTCGAACATGGCGGCGGCGGCTCGAGCGCCGCAGCCCCGGTCGCCCGGGACATCATGCTGTTCGCGCTGCACGGCGAGCTTCCGCCGCTCGAGTCCTACCCCTCGAACGACCGCGGAAAGATCGAAGAGCTGTTCGCCGGGCTCGACCTGCGCAGCGACTTCCGCCCGTCGGAAAATCGCCGGAGCCGCGTGTGAGCTACCTCGAGAACAACCTCAAGCGGGTTCCGACCGGCCTCTCCAAGGTGCTCTACCTGAACTGGCCGCTGTTCCTGCTTCTCTGCGCAGTGGCCTGCGCCGGCTTCCTGATGCTCTATTCCGTCGCCGGCGGATCGATCGACCGCTGGGCCGAACCGCAGATGGAGCGGTTCGCCGTGGGCTGTGCCGCGATGTTCTTGATCGCCATGGTGCCGATCTGGTTCTGGCGGAACATGGCAGGATTGGCCTACCTGACATCGCTCGCCCTTCTGGTCGGGGTCGAGGTGGCGGGAACCGTCGGCATGGGCGCGCAACGCTGGATCGACCTGGGTTTCATGCGCCTGCAACCGTCCGAGCTGATGAAGATCGCCCTCGTGATGATCCTGGCGGCTTATTACGACTGGCTCGACGTCAAGAAGGTGTCGAATCCGATCTGGGTGATCCCGCCGCTGATCCTGATCGCCCTGCCGACGCTTCTGGTGCTGAAGCAACCCGACCTCGGTACGGCGCTCCTGCTGATCATGGGAGGCGGCGCGGTGATGTTCTGCGCGGGCGTCTCCTGGTGGTACTGGGGCATCGCGATTGCCGGCGGAGTGGGCACGGTGACGGCCGTATTCTCGTC
Source organism: Palleronia marisminoris (assembly GCF_900172315.1). Taxonomy (GTDB): domain Bacteria; phylum Pseudomonadota; class Alphaproteobacteria; order Rhodobacterales; family Rhodobacteraceae; genus Palleronia; species Palleronia marisminoris. Next base: position 33,103 of record NZ_FWFV01000008.1, on the reverse strand, counting down.
CCGGGGCACCCCGTGGCAGCTGTTGAAGGACTATCAGTATCGCCGGATCGACACGTTCCTCGACCCGGCATCCGACCCTCTGGGCTCGGGCTATCATATCACACAGTCAAAGATCGCGTTGGGATCGGGCGGCTGGACCGGGCGCGGGTTCATGCAGGGTACCCAGTCACGACTGAACTTCCTGCCCGAGAAGCACACCGACTTCATCTTCACCACGCTGGCGGAAGAGTTCGGCTTCGTCGGCGCCGTCTCGTTGCTGGCAGTCTATATCGGCATCGTGGTGTTCTGCATCGTTTCTGCCATGCAGAACCGCGACCGGTTCGGCGCGCTGGTGACGCTCGGGATCGGCACGACGTTCTTCCTGTTCTTCGCGGTGAACATGGCGATGGTGATGGGCCTTGCGCCCGTCGTCGGTGTGCCGCTGCCGCTAGTCAGCTATGGAGGCTCGGCGATGCTGGTCCTGATGTGCGGCTTCGGACTGGTCCAGTCCGCCCATGTCCACCGGCTGCGCAGCCGATGATCCGGGTTCTCTTCTCGGCCGCCGAGGCCGCGTGGCCCGAGTGGAAGGAACCGCTCCGCAGCAGCTTCGCCGCGCGCGGGCTCGAGGTCGATCTGGGCCGCCATCACCACCCGGACAAGGTGGACGTGATAGTCTGCGCGCCGAACGGCCCGGTGCAGGACTTCGCTCCCTATCAGGGCGCGCGGCTGGTCCAGTCGCTCTGGGCCGGGGTCGAAGGGATCGTCGGCAACACGACCCTCACCCAGCCGCTTGCGCGCATGGTCGACCCGGGCCTGACCGAGGGGATGGTGGAATACGTGGCGGGCCATGCTCTGCGCCATCACCTCGGGATGGACGCGGTTCTCAAGGCGCAGGATGGTCATTGGGACCCACTTGTGCCGCCATTGGCACGCGACCGGGGAGTCACCGTGCTTGGGCTGGGCGCGCTGGGTTCCGCCTGCGCCGCGCAGCTTGCGGCGCTGGGGTTCCGGGTGTCCGGGTGGTCCGCCTCGCCCAAGGAGATCGCCGGCGTCACTTGCCTCGCGGGGGCCGATGGCCTCACACGGGTCCTGCGCGGGGCCGAGATCCTGGTGCTGCTGCTACCGCTGACCGCCGAAACCGACGGGTTGATCGACGCCGCCGCGTTGGGTCACCTGCCGGGCGGCGCGGTCATCGTCAATCCCGGGCGGGGCGGACTGATCGTCGATGCCGACCTTCTGGCGGCCCTCGAAACCGGGGCGGTGCACCACGCGACGCTGGATACGTTCCGGGTCGAGCCCCTGCCCGCGGAACACCCATTCTGGGCCCATCCCGGCGTGACCGTGACGCCCCATATCGCGTCGGCCACCCGCCCCGAGACTGCCGCCCCCGTGGTGGCCGAAAACACCGCCCGCGCCATGGCGGGCGAGCCCATCCTGCATCTCGTCGACCGCGCGCGGGGGTACTGAGGCCTAGCGCAGGCGCGGCGGGACGTCGGGGTCGCTTCCGGGCGCCTTGCGCTCGGCCGGTTCGAATTTGGGAATGTCGAAGCGCAGGCCGACGCGGGCGAGACGCGCCGAGACGGGGCTGCTCGCGGGAAAGAAGGTGACGTCGAGGGCGCCGGCTTCGAGGCCCGAGAACACCAGCGCCTCACGCACCGCGCGGGCAAGCGCCCCTTCGGCACCTGGCGCGGGCTCGATGAAGGCCAGCAGGTGACCCTTCGCGCCGCTTTTCCACGTCACCCCCGTCAGATAGGCCATCCGCGCCAACCCCTGCGCCGAGGCGAGCTTGCCGTCGAGCGCGGTCAGCAGTTGTTCGGGCAGGCCCTTCGGCGCGGTGAGGTCCTGCGGCACCTCTTCGGCCTCGGTCGGCGCGTCGGCGACGGTTTCGGCAAGCCAGGTCACCGCATCGGGTCCCATCAGGTGCGACGAGGGTGCCACGCCGGGGTTGAGCGCAAGGCCGATCCCCTGCCCCGACAGCATCTGCACCAGCGTCCGGCCCGGCAACGCGGCATAGGGCGCGCCGCCGTCGGCAAACTCGTTCAATCGCGGCAGCCGGTCGAAGGCCAGCACAAAACGCCCCTCGGACGTGTCGAAGAGGCGCGGGTCAAGGGCGCCGCCACGCTCGGGCTCTTTCGTGAGCAGCAAGAACAGTTCGGACGACGCGATGCGGTCGTGGAACGTGAGCCGCGCGTTGTCATCGTCCGGAGCGGCCTCCATCGCGGCGTGTGCGTCATCGAGCGGCGTCGTCATTCATAACCTCCTTCACCCGGGCGCGCAGGACGGGCAGCAGCTCGGCCTCGAACCACGGGTTCTTCCTCAGCCATGCGGTATTGCGCCAGGACGGGTGCGGCAAGGGGAAGACCTCTGGTGCGTGCGCGCGCCAGTCGCGGACCGTCTCGGTCACGCCGGCCTTGGTGCCGAGATGCCACTTCTGCGCGTAGCCACCAATCAGGATCGTGCAGCGGACCCTGTCGAGGCCCTGCAGGATCGGCGTGCGCCATGTTCTGGCGCAGACGGGCGGCGGCGGCAGGTCCGAGCCCTTGGCGTCGTAACCGGGAAAGCAGAAGGCCATCGGCACGATGGCCACACGGCTGCGGTCGTAGAAGGCGGTCTCGTCGAGACCCAGCCACGCGCGCAGGCGCTTGCCCGACTGGTCCCAGAATGGCGTGTTGGCCTCGTGCACCCGCATCCCCGGCGCCTGGCTGGCGATCAGCAGCCGGGCCCCGGGGCGGAACCAGACGACCGGGTTCGGGCGGTGCGCAGTCCGGGTCGCGGCGAACCGCTCGGCGCAGATCTCGCAGGCGGCAAGGCGGGGGATCAGGTCGTCCATGTGCAGCCCCTACGATCGGGCATGGGTGCGGGCAAGCTGGGCCGGGTCCCCGTCGCGATCACGTTTCGTGGAATGATGCGAAAACTGTCCCGAGCTTTTTCGATTGGTAAGACTCTCGGTCATATTGTGGCCAGAAACCGGAACTACTCCCCGGGGCTCACTTTTACTCGGCCAAGCCAGATCGGGCAGCGGCTTTCGTATTCTCTCGACGCAGGCGCGGATGATCGAGTTCGACACAGTCTCGAAGTCCTTCTGGACGGGCACGCAACGCAAGGTCATCCTCGACCGGGCGTCGTTTCGCGTCGAGCAAGGCAACTCGCTCGGCATCCTGGCGCCCAACGGGACCGGCAAGACCACGGTCATCAACATGATGGCGGGGCTCGAGAAACCCGACGAGGGCGACATTCGCCGCACCTCGCGCATATCGTTTCCGCTCGGCTTCATGGGCGGTGTCATCAACCGCCTGTCGGGCAACGAGAACGCGCGCTTCATCGCGCGGCTATACGGGCTCGACCCCGACTACCTCGAGGCGTTCTGCAGGTGGCTCTGCAACCTGGGTGAGTATTTCGACATGCCTGTCGGCACATATTCTGCTGGAATGCGTGCGCGGCTGAGCTTTGCGTTGCTACTGGCCCTCGACTTCGATTTCTACCTGATCGACGAGGGGATGCCCTCGACCACGGATGTCGAGTTCAACAGGAAAGCCGGCCAGCTCCTGCGCCAGCGGCTGGAAAGCGCGACGATCATCGTGGTCTCGCACCAACCAGAGGTGCTCGAGAAATTCTGCCGCTCGGCCGCCGTGCTGATGAAAGGGCAGCTTCACATGTTCGAATCCCTCGAGGAGGCGAAACGTCTTTATGACTACGAACTCAAAGCCTAAGAGGTTTCGCCTTCGCAAGGACGAACCGCTTGTGCACGGGGAACCGGCGGCGCCAGTCGAGGACACCGCGGGCGCCGTTGGCATCCGGGTGGTCAAGCGCGCGAAGGTCGAGGACGCACCCAACCCGCCCGAGACGGACCTCTCGGCGATCCAGAACGAGGGCCTGACCGCCCGCCAGCTGCGAATGGCGCGCCGCCTCGCGCAGAAGCACGACATTGCGGCCACTTCGGATCACGACGCGGTGCGCCAACTCCGCCTGAAGGGGGTCGACCCGTTCGAGCGGTCCAGCATGCTTGAGCTGATCGTCCCCGACGCGGCCCGCCAGGTCAAACCGGTGGACAAGGTCCAGTTGCCCCGGAAGGCCGAGCCGAACAAGGTGCCAGCGTCCGAGGTGCCGTCGAAGACTGACCCGGACGGCGGCGGGCAACTGTCCCAGATCCAGGTGATCCAGCGCGACATCGCCCGCCGCCGTCGCCGAAAGCTGGCCTATCTGGGGGCGAGGTTGCTGTTCTTCGTGGGTCTGCCGAGCTTCGTGGCTGGGTACTACTACTACGACATCGCCACGCCCATGTACGCGACAGACACCGAATTCGTGATCCAGCAGGCCGACGGCGCTGGCAGCACCGCCCTTGGCGGCCTGTTCTCGGGCACCGGCTTCGCGACCTCGCAGGATTCCATGACGGTGCAGTCCTACCTGACCTCGCGCGACGCAATGCTGCGCCTAGACGAGGATGCCGGCTTCAAGGCGCATTTCAGCCAGCCCTTCATCGACCCGATCCAGCGCCTGTCCGACGACGCCACGAACGAAGAGGCGTACGACCTCTATAGCGACGTCGTTCAGATCGGCTACGATCCGACCGAGGGCATCGTGAAGATGGAGGTGATTGCCGCCGACCCCGCCACGTCGGCCGAGTACAGCCACCTGCTGATCGAGTATGCCGAGGAACGGGTCGACCAGCTGACCCAGCGCCTGCGCGAGGATCAGATGGCCGGCGCGCGGGACAGCTTCGAAGAGGCCGAGCAGAAGATGCTCTCGGCTCAGAACCGGGTACTGGAGCTACAGGAGCAGCTGGGCGTTCTCGATCCGGTGGCCGAATCGGGCTCCGTCATGACCCAGGTCACCGCGTTCGAGACCCAGCTGCGCGAGAGGCGGCTCGAGCTTGAACAGCTGCTGTCGAACCGGCGTCCGAATGAGGCACGCGTCGCGGGCGTCAGGGGCGACATCGGTCGTCTGCAGGCGATGATCGACGAATTGCGCGGCGAGATGACGGATGGCAGTGGCGACGTGGCCTCACTTGCGCGTGTCTCGGCCGAGCAGCGCGTCGCCGAGACCGACCTGCAGACCCGCACTGCGCTGATGCAGCAGGCGCTGCAACAGCTCGAAACCGCGCGGATCGAGGCGAACCGGCAGGTGCGCTACCTCTCGCTCGGGGTGACCCCCATCGCACCGGACGAGCCCACTTATCCCCGGGCCTTCGAGAACACGCTCCTGGCGTTCCTGATCTTCTCCGGCATCTACCTCATGTCGTCTCTGACCGCCTCGATCCTGCGCGAACAGGTCTCGAGCTAGCTCCGAGGGGGGGCGGATTTTTTCCGCCCGCCCCTCTTGCACCCCCCGCGCGCTCCTTCTAGAAACCGCGTCACCGTTGGGGTGTAGCCAAGTGGTAAGGCATCGGTTTTTGGTACCGTGTATCGTAGGTTCGAATCCTACCACCCCAGCCAAGTTTATCGTAAGGCAATGATAAGTAGCTGAAACCCTGATGCGGCAGGGAGTCGGATTTGCAGTGCGACACAAGGGTGCGTGACCACCCTCTTCTCGACTGACCAGATCGAGGGCAATTAGAACCGCCAAGTTGTCCAACAACCCGATGGCGGCATGGGAAAAGAATTTCTCATGCAGCAACGCGATATGGTCGAGGCAGGCGATCCGCTGATCCGTCTAGACACCACGCAATTGCAGAGCCGCATGATCTCTCCTCGCAGCCAACACGGCGAGCTACTCGCGCAACAGAGCCGCCTGACGGCCGATCGCGATCGGGCTGACGATCTGACCTTCGATCCCGATCTTCTGGAATGGGCCGAGCCGGACCTCGAACTCGCAGAACTCATCGAGGACTAGCCAAGTCTGTTCGGTGCCCGAAAACGAGACGGTCGAAGCCAATGTCAAACAACTCTCCGCTCGAAAGCAGCAGATCTGCCACCGAATCGAGGGCATCGAAGCGCAACAGGCGGGCCTTGAATCTCAAGTCGAACTCATCGGTGAAAAGCTCGAGGGGCAACAATCTCTGTCGGACCGAGGTCGGGGTGAGGCGAGCGGGGTCCTGCCGCTTCGCCGCGAAGCCGCACGGCTCGAACGACAGATCGGCGGACCGGTCGTGCAGGCTTCCGAGGCGCGCGAACGCCTATCCGAGATCGATTTAATCGTGCCGCATGACCGGCCGCTAGTCATTGCAAGGAGGGTCCAGACAATCCATACAAATCAGGTGCATGTAGGTCAGGATGCACGACCGAGGTTATCGACCTTCAACGCGCGAACCATCTCTGAACTCTTCGGTTGATTAACGCAGGTTTCGGCCGACGCATTCACAGCCCCGGCGCCGACTGCGGCCAATGGCCCTACCCGCCTGTTTGGTGCAGTCTGAACCGGCCCGGCTTCACCTAACATTGCTTCATCCGATCGGCACCGCAGACGCACTTGAGAGGCAGGGATAGCCACTGATGGCTGCAGCCTTTGATATCAGCTGGCGGCAGATGTTCCGTCGCTGTTCAGAACGGCGACGCTTCAAACATCGAGTTCTGCCCGCAGGGCTTCAGAGCCGAACACTGCCGAGATCGCACTTGCCCTGCTATGCACGTTGAGGGCGCGAAAAACGGAGATCACGTGAACCTTTACGGTAGATTCCGAGAGACCCAGCTCCCGGGCAATGCTTTTGTTGGATAATCCCCGCGCCAAACCTCGAACTACTTCAGCCTGGCGAGGCGAGAAACGCTTTAGGTTCGTCGGCCGATCCAGCTGCCCCGCCCCGGGCGAGAGCGGTGCATCGGAGATACGATCCGAGCAGCAGGCCTGCGCTTCATCTACCAATCCTGGCGGTTCCTGTGCATCGCCAAGCCCGCAAGACGTCTTTTTGGATGAGTTGCTTCGGCCGGGAGGGGCGACGAAAAGGACTTGAGCATTAGGATACTCGGCCCTGACTACGGCGAGGATGTCGCCCAGTTCGCCCATGGAATCCGGCAGCTTGGATACGACAAGACGCACCAGATCCGGTGAAACAACTGGCATCTGGCCTTCCAGCCTGGGCGTACCCGTTCTGGAACCCACTTGCGAAATCTGCGCTTCGCCAAAAAGCGAAGTAGTTTCAGAAACATAGAACGTGGAGATATCTTCATATGCCATCAGACTAAACTTCCACTGCGAATAAAAAGATTCGCGACAATCTCTATGCCATACATTTACCACACTTTGGCGACCATAGTGTACCTTTTTTGCACGGCACTCGCAGATTCGCTTCGGCGCCGGATAAGTCGTTGAGGAGATTTTGAAATCTTCCGGACTCCGCGTAGTCGTCGAACGACCGGGCAATCAACGTTGGCTCACGGAAAGAACCTATCAAGGCTGCGCCCGTGACCGCCTGTGCCATCCTATCGGCTTTGCAGTACTGCGTATAAGTTGTGGCACGCTATTCCATACACGTTCTGATTGCGGCGGCCGCTCTCGGGTGGAGCACGAGGTTTGATATAATGGACCCGTTGAGAAACTGCCGTGAGGGGGACGACCATCTACTACTATTCTGATTTGGGACGTTTCAATGAAAGAAACCTCGATCTGCATTGCTTATCCAGACGGCAAGACCGTTGCCGGAGGCGTGTCCCCCGCCGATCCTGAGAGAGTGGCGAGCTGGTTCCGGGCAATTTCGCTATCACCAAGTCTGATAGTGCACGAGAGTGGATACCTGTCGATGTTGCTTCAGCGGGTTAGAACGGCTTGGGCTTCCCGGCATCTCATCGATGTTCACCGAGGTGGCCATATCCGTGGCGAGATGCACCTTGTGCCATTGGCGGCGGGTCTTGAGGCTCGTGCTTGCTGGTCTGCCATTCGCACTCGCCGAGGAGCTCGATGCTCGTGCTGTCGACCGGAAAGTGCAGCGGGCCTCTGGAGCCGCGATAGAATATGTTCAATACGGATCTTCTGGCGACGTGACAGGGTGATATCTGACGTGACCCCCGTCGCTCATCCACCTGCGACCGGAATCGCGGGGTGAGATTTGCGCCTTTGCGCGACGTGGGCAATGCCCATCGGCGCGGAGCCATCCATCGAGTGTAGCGTCGATGGCCATTGCGGTTCAGGGAGGCCGGGGTCATGTCGCCGAGCGACGAATGCGGTAGTGCGGTGTTGAAGTCGGCACGCCAGGCAGCAATCACTGCTCGGACATGATCCATCGCGAAGAACAGGTGCTCATTTAGGCATTCGTCTCGCATCTGGCCCTGAAAGCTCTTGGCCATGGCGTTCTGGGTTGGCTTACCGGGTGCGATGTAGCGCCAGTCAAGCCTGAGCTCCTGCCTGAAGGCTCGCATGGCGGTATGCGTGAACTCCGTTCCGTTGTCGCTGACAATTGCGCCTGGCATACCGCGACGTTCGATGATCGCTCGCATTTCGCGCACGACGCGCCTGCCCGAGATCAACGTATCCGGGATGGCGGCCAGGCATTCTTTCGTTACGTCTTCGATCACGTTCAGCACTCGAAATCGTCGGCCGTCGGCGAGCTGGCCGTGGACGAAATCAAAAGTCAGCGGCTGTTCGGACCCGTCGCCAGCGGGATCGGTGTTCGCGCCACCGCGATCCGTCGGCGGGACTTTCGTCGCCGAACCGTAAGCCCTTCCTCGCGATAAAGCCGCTGGATCTTCTTGCGGTTCACGGTATGCCCTTTCTGGCGCAGAAGGACATGCAGGCGGCGGTCTCCGAACCGTCGCCGTTGATCGGCCAGCTCCCGCAGCCGCGCCCGCAGGTCCGCGTCATCGAGCCTGCTGCCGCGATAGCGGATCGAGCTCCGATCCACGGCGATCACGGCGAACGCCCGCCGTTCGCTCACATCGAGGCTCGTCCTCAAATGTGCGAACGCGTTCCGCTTGGCGGTGGCGTCACCACTTTGCTGACAGCAGATCCTTCAGCCCGGCATTGTCGAGCATCGCGTCCGCATAAAGCCGCCTCAGCTTTGCGTTCTCGTCTTCCAGAACCCTCAGGCGGCGCGCGTCAGACACGTCCATGCCGCCATACTTCGCCTTCCAGGCGAAAAACGTCGTCCCCTCTCGGCAGATTGCTTCGCAATCGCCTGCCGGGCAACGGACGACATCCCGTGCCTGCGGCAAAGATTCGCGACGGTCGCCCCGGCGTCGTTCGCTCGCAAGATCCCGATGATCTGCTCTTCGCTGAACCTGCTTCGCTTCATATCCAGTCCCTTCGCTTCGGTCTGGATTCCAGCAGCACATAGAGGAGAAACAAGGGGTCGCGTAATATCCTGAGGGGCGGCGGCAGAACATCCCCAGTGTCACACGTCGCCGGCTTCATTGCTTCCGACGGTTAGCGGCGTTCGGCCGCATCACACCGTCCAGTGCCCCCCGAGCACCGTTCAGGAGGGCGTGCTGCAAGTCCGAGAACGGCTCACAAGCACTCGGCCGGTGTCATCCGGGTGCCCGTCGCGTCGACAGGTCCTCCGAGCCGGCGGCCGTGCGCCGGCACGAACTCGAGACGGATTGCTCAGGCTGCCCGCGCATCCCCTTTCCGAAGCGGAATGTCATTCCGTCGAGCCTCATGCGATGGAGCACGGTGGCCAGATCCCGCGCAACGGCAATCATCGCCCGGTTGCGCCCGCTTCCGGATCAAGATCACCAGCGCGGCCTCGTAGAGCATCGAGCGCACCATCCCGGCTCCGGCTTTGTTGATCCCGCCGGTGATGGCCATCTCGCCAAACTGGTGCTTCTTCGGCGTCAGGCCAAAATGGGCTGCAACCCGCCTCGATGAGCGGAAGCGGCCGAGGCCGTCCACGCGGACGTGAAGGTAAGCGCCGTTTGCGGACCGACGCCCGGCACCGTCATCAGCTGGCGGCAAATTACCTCACCCTTGGCAAGGTTGCGCACCCTCTTGTCTTGCGCCGTCATCTCCGCCCGCAGTGCGTTGCGAGCGCGCAGCATCGCCGCCCTTACCCGCTCGAACGTCGGATTGCCGCTGGCCAGTTCCTGCGCCCATCCGACGAAGCCGCCTTTGCTGATCTTTCCGAACTTCGGCCCGAACCCCTGAACACGCCGGGGGTCCAAAACCGATCCCGCGCCTCGTGCCGGTCGGGATCAATCGAAATTGCCGATAGAGCCGCCCTCTACCTGCCGGGCCTCCATGAGAACCAACTCGATAACCGGCGGCGAACCTCCACCATGACCACTCCGACAGTGAAACGCCGCTGATCCATCGTGGGACGAAGGATGCCGCTGGGATGCGGTACACCCGCAAGGTCCTTCAGGAGCCTTGTCTGAGCGGTCCGGTCTAATCCGTACGGCCGAGTAGTTCTTCCGCCCCCGTCGCATAATGTGACCGCACTTGTGGGTAGCGCTTTGCGCGAGTGGGACAGCGGGACAGATGCCACGGAGATTATTCCGGGGTCCGATATTTTTCTGTCCGCATTATCGGGGGGATAACCGATGACGACTAATTTTCATGTCAACAAGCATGATCTCGAATTCATTCTTCAGCAGATCAAGATTTCCGAAGATCACGCCTCGGGAACGGATCTGATCGAGGCGATCCGTAAGGTCTATGAAATCGATGCCCAGGATGCGGCCCTGCTGCCTGCGGGGCTGCGCACCGTAGATGGCACCTACAACAACCTGCTGCCCGGTCGCCAGGATTCCGGGGCCGCTCAGACCGATTTTCCGCGCCTGCTCGATCCGGTCTATACCGACGACGCCGACGGCGATTCGATCGACTTTGACGGGGCCGGCCCGAGTCCCGCGATCACAAATACCAATTACGGTGTCGTGGACGGCAACGGCAACGTCGGCACCGGCTCCGTCGTTGACGCCGACCCGCGCACCATCTCGAACCTCATCGTAACCCAGGACGTCTCCAACCCTGCCGCAATCCGCGCAGCGCTGAAGGCCGAAGGCATAGAGGGCGTGGATCAGACCACCGCGGTCAACGCGATCACCTCGGCCTACCGAGCGACGCTGAACGCGAACGGCGCCAACATGCATGTGCAGAACGCGCAGTCCGCCCTTACCGCGGCCATGGAGGCTCACCAGCCCTTCGTCGATGTGGTGGTGGCCGAGAACGCGAAGGTCGCGAATTTCACCTCCGGACTTGATGCCGCGATTGCGGTGCGACCGCTGATCCTGGAGGCGCAGCTCACTGCCAACCTGCTGAACCAGGCGTTGCGGGCGATTCCGCATACGGTGCCTGTCGAACCGGCGCCGTTTACTGACCCCCAGCCGACCGCCGCCATACCGGGCAGCCCGACGCCCCAGGAGCAGCAGGCGATCGATGATTGGCAGGCAGCGAACCTGGCCTACGAGAATGCCCTCACTGCTTACCAACAACATCCATACTTTGATGCTGTCGCGGCGGCGCAGGAGGCCTATGTCACCGCTCTCAACGCCGCGCAGGCCGCCGACGATGCCGCCGGCGCGGTCCAGACCGCGCTCGGTGGCTACAACACCACGCAGGCGACCGCGCTCGCGACCATGACCGAAAACCTGGTGGCGGCGCTGAACCCCTTGGATGACGACGGATTGACCCGGTCCGATCTGACCGCGGCAGTGGAAGCCCGGCGCGCCTTCGTGGGCGATGGCAACTACCTGACAACGGACGCGGTGATCGCCGCCGATGCCAGCATCGCGGCATCGACGGTCGGCCAGTCGGTCGCCAAAGCGGCCCAGGCCGCCGCAATCGACGCTGCGGAGCCGACCCGCGAGGAGGTCCAAGCGGCCCAAGTCGCCTACGACAGAGCGGTTTTGTTTGCCGGGACCTCCGGCACTCCGGCGCAGGCCGCTGCTTTCCTTGCTGAAACATTGGCCGATTACGGTCTCGAGGTTGGCGAGGATGGTGGCCTCATCATCGAGAACGTGTCTCCCGATATCGGTCTGTCGCCGTCGTTCAACACCGCGATGACGATCTTCGGGCAGTTCTTCGACCACGGGCTCGACCTCGTCAACAAGGGCGGCAACGGCACCGTTTACATTCCGCTCGAGGCGGATGACCCATTGATCGCAGGCGCCGACAAGATTTTCGGCACCAGCGACGATCTGCCCTCGCATCTCCGGTTCATGGTGGTCACCCGCGCGACCCCGACTTTCGACGCCAACGGTACCGCGCAGCACACGAACCTGACCACGCCCTGGATCGACCAGAACCAGACTTATGGCTCGCACTCCTCGCAGCAGGTGTTCATGCGCGAATACGTGCGCCAGGATATCGGCGACGGCGAGCGAACGTACTCCACGGGCCATCTTCTCGACGGCAAGGCGGCTTCCGGATCCAAGGACGGCGCCCTCGCCAACTGGGGCGAGGTGAAGGCACAAGCGCTGGAAATGCTCGGCATCCGCCTTCAGGACACCGACGTGCACCGCATACCTCTGCTGCTCACCGACCAGTACGGCAACCTGGTTCTGGGACCGAACGGCTACGCTCAGATGGTCATGGCGCCCGACGGCTCGCATGACGAGAACTGGCTGAAGGAAGGCACCGCAGCCGGCATCACGACTGAAGGCAGCCTGGCCAGCGGCACCGCCTTCCTGGTGGACATCGCCCATTCCGCCGTGCCCACGGATCTGCTCGACGCGAACGGGCAGGTTCGCACTGTCGATCATGACCGCAATCCCGGCACCCCCGAAATTCCTGTGACGGCGATCGCGGCCGACGGCGACAATATCAGCGGGAATCCAGTGCCGGTCGACAATCGCGGCCAGATCACGCTGTACGATGACGAACTGCTCAACGCGCACTTCATCTCGGGCGACGGCCGCGGCAACGAGAATATCGGACTGACCGCGATCCACACCATATTTCATTCAGAGCACAACCGCGTCATCGAGGCTAACAAGGAGACCATCCTGGCCAGCGGCGATCGCGCCTTCATCAACGAATGGTTGTTGGTGGATCTCGGGGCGAACGACCCGATCCCCGGTATCAACGACGTCGTCTGGGACGGCGCGCGGCTGTTCCAGGCGGGCCGGTTCTCGACCGAAATGCAGTATCAGCACATGGTGTTCGAGGAGTTCGCCCGGAGCATCCAGCCCATGGTGGATCCCTTCGTTTTCACCCACACCGCCGACATCGACGGATCGATCATCGCCGAGTTCGCGCACACCGTGTACCGGTTCGGCCATTCGATGTTGAACGGCTCGGTCGACCGGCTCGACAACGATCTCAACGTCGCCGGCGGCGGGGATCAGCTATCGCTGATCGAGGCCTTCCTCAATCCGGCGGAGTACCTCGAGGGCGGGAGCGACATCGCCTCCATCCAGGGCGCGCTGTTGCGCGGCATGTCGCGTGATGTCGGCAACGAAATCGACGAGTTCGTCGTACCGGCGCTTCAATCGAACCTTCTGGGCCTGCCGCTCGACCTCGCCGCGATCAACATCGCGCGTGGCCGCGAGACAGGGGTGCCCTCGCTGAACGAAACCCGCGCCCAGCTCTACAACGACTTCAACCTTGCGGATCTGAAGCCCTACGAGAGCTGGAACGATTTCGTCCAGAACATCAAGAACCCGCTTTCCGTCATCAACTTCATCGCGGCCTACGGCACCCACGACTCGGTCACCGGCGCCGATACGCTGGACGCGAAGCGCAACGCGGCGACCTTGCTGGTACTCGGTAACGTCGACATCGACGGCGACGGTGTCGCCGAAACCGGGCCAACCGACCGGCTCGCCTTCCTGCGCGCCCAAGGCGCGTATGCCGAAGAGAAGGGCGGTCTCGACAATGTCGACCTCTGGATCGGCGGCCTGGCGGAGAGACTGAACGAATTCGGCGGCATGCTCGGCTCGACCTTCAACTTCATCTTCGAATACCAGATGGAGCGCCTGCAGAACGGCGACCGGTTCTACTACCTGTCCCGGACGCAGGGTCTGAACATGCTCGACCAACTCGAGCAGAACACCTTCACCGACATCGTGATGCGCAACACCGATCTCAGCGACCAGTACGCAACGCACCTGAGCGGGCACCTCTTCGGGACGCCCGACCTGATCCTGGAACTCGACCGGGGCATCGCGCAGGAGGATTATAACGCCGACGACACGTCCAGCACCCGCACCGGATCCGACCCCGTCTGGGACGACCCGATGCTCGAGTTGATCAACCCCAAGGTGGTGCGCGACTATTCCCAAAGCACCACGGTGGACGGCAACCATGATTTCGGCGGTTACCTCAAGTTCCGTGGCGGCGAGCACGTGGTTCTCGGCGGAACCGAGGGCAACGACACGCTGATCGGCGATCTCGGCATGGACGTTCTCTGGGGCGACGACGGCGACGACTACCTCAACGGCGGACAGGAATCCGACGAGGTCTTCGGCGGCGATGGCGACGACATCATCGAAGACCCGTTTGGCCTCGGCGCCGACTTCCTGCGCGGGCAGAACGGCAACGACGTCATCTCGTCCGCTCGCGGCTTCACCCTGTCTTTCGGTGGCGACGGCAGCGACGTGATCCTGTTCGGACAGGACGGGTCCGAAGGCTTCGGCGGCGAAGGCAACGACTTCATGCTGGGCAGCTCCGGACCCGACTTGCTGAACGGTAACGAAGGCAATGACTGGATCGAAGGCGGCGAAGGTTTCGATGTCATCTCGGGCGACAACTCCGAGCTGTTCTTCAACTCCACCGTCATCGGCCACGATGTCCTCTGGGGTCAGGGCAACGACCAGGATTACGACATGGAATCGGGCGACGACATTGCCCTGTCGGGGATCGGCGTCCAGCGGATGGAGGGCATGTTCGGTTTCGACTGGAGCTCGGCCAAGTACGACGTGGCCGGGGTCAACCACGACATGGAGATCCCGTTCTTCACCACCGATCAGCAGGAGATCCTGCGCGACCGCTTCGATCAGATCGAGGCGCTGTCAGGGTGGACATTTGACGACACGCTCTCCGGCGACGACCGCGGCCAGCTTCTCGGCGGCGGAGGGCCAGGCGCGGAAGCTGAGGCCCGGTTCGCCGACCACATCCTTACCAAGGAAGGGATCGACCGGATCGAGGGTCTGGAGGAATGGCTCGACGGTGCCCTTGTGACGCTGTTCGGCTCGGTCCCGGGCGCGGATATCAGCAGCTTCCGGGACGGCAACATCCTGATGGGCGGCAACGGAAACGACACCATCATGGGCCGCGGCGGCTTCGATCTGATCGATGGCGATGCATGGCTCAACGTGCGGATCCGCATCGTGGTCGACGGAGTCGAGTACACTGCGGAATCGCTCAGTTCGGATCCGACCCAGGCGGGGCCCCGTGCCGGCAAGGTCTACAACTTCGAGACCGGTGAGGTGGCCTTCGAGGGCCGCGCCCTCACCTCGCTGCTGCTCGACCGGACCATCCGGCCTGGCGAGATGAGCATCGTGCGCGAGATCAGGTACGACCAGACTCCGCAGGACAACATCGACACAGCGGTGTTCCGCGGCACCTTCGCGGAATACAACATCGAGGGTGCCGGCGTCTTCGTCGACTTCAACGAGGACGGTGACTTCGACGACGCAGGCGAGGATCTCGCCCAGACGGCCTTCGACGTGAACGGCGACGGCTTCATTTCCGTCACCGACCGCGACAACGGCGTGGACGGGGCGATCGTCGGCGGCGTGCAGCTCGACAGCCGCAGAGCGCTCACGGACAACACGGATCTGCTGAAGAACATCGAGATGCTGCAGTTCTCGGATCAGACCGTGGACATCCGGGTCGCCAGCAACAGCAACAACCAGCAAGCCACGGGCACCGTGACCATCGCCGATCCAACGCCGTTCGATGGCCAGGTCACACCGTTCGTGGGCCAGGTGCTGAGCGCCACGCTCGACTCCTTCGCCGATGCCGACGGTGTGCCGCTCGACTCCAACGGCCAGCCGGTGGGACTCCAGATTGAATGGCAGACCCAGTTCGGCGGCCAGGTCGGATGGACCACCGTCGCCGTCAACCAGACCCAGTACACGGTGCGGGACGCGGACGTGGAAGGTGGCCTGCGCGCAGTCGCGACCTTCAAAGACGAAAACGGGATTACCGAGCGGCTGTATTCAACCGCCACGGCGACGCCCACGGCACCGTTCGAGGTCGACGAGAATGCGGTTCCAGGCACCGTCATCGCCACTCAGATCCCGCCGAGTCACGAGTCGGAAGGTCAGTACCACCAGATCCGCGCCGGCTTCGATGCCGGCGGCAGGTTCGACGTGGTCCAGAGCGGTATCGATACCTTCGGCAACCCGCTGTTCCAGCTGGTGGTCGCGGGCGGGCCGCTCGATTACGAGGTGCAGGACGCGGCACAGGTGATCGACAACCAGTACCAGATCGTGATCGACACCTATGACCTCGATCCCTCGCTAGGCGGCGTGGTCGAAGAGAGCCGCGCGTTCACCATTCTGCTCAACGATGTCGTCAACGAGGTGGTAGCTTCCGACATTGCCTTCGCCGCAGAAGTCAACACGGGCAACGTCTTGCCCGGAGTCGGCGAACTGATGGGTCGGATGAGTTCTGGCGCCGCGGGCACTTTCGCGCTCGCAGCCGGAAGCAGCACGGCATTCGCTCTCGCTGCCAACGGGGAACTCACTGTCAGCGGTGCGCTGCGGCAGGCGTCCACCCACCTGCTCCAGGTCGAGCTGACCACCCCCTCCGGCACCTCCACCGAGGCGGTCAACATCCGCATCGGCCGATATTCCGTGGGCGAGGACATCACCGGCACATCGCTCGACGATGCCCTTTACGGACTTGGCGGGAACGACATCCTGATCGGCGGGGCGGGTGACGACGTCCTCTTCGGCGGCAACGACAACGACCGGCTCGTAGGCGAGACGGGCAACGATCTGCTGGCCGGCGGCCGCGGCTTCGACATGGTGCTGGGCGGTGCGGGCGATGACACGATCGTCTGGAACTTCGGCGACGGCGAAGACATCGTCGACGGCGGTGCCGGAAACGACACGATGCGGGTGATCGCCAACGGCGGCAATCACTTGTTGTTCGTGAACTTCGACGGATCCGGGATCGCCGTCGCCGGCGCGGGCGAGACCGCCAATGTCGAGCGCTTCGAACTCGATCTTGGCGGCGGTGTCGACACGCTCTCCTACCGCGACTCGAGCACCGGGGTGGAGGTGGATCTGACCGCCGGCACCGGATCAGGCTTCGCTGCCATTTCGGGAGTGGAGAACGTCGATGGCAGCGACTTCGCCGATATCCTGACCGGTGATGCCGGGGCCAACGTCCTGCGCGGCGGTCGGGGGGACGACATCTTCATCGCCTTGCCCGACGATGCCAGGGACAGCTTCAGCGGCGGCGGCGGCATCGACACCGTCGACTACTCTGCCTATACGACCGGCCTCAACATCGACCTGTCGGTCGTTGACGCGGTCGTCGTTGGATCCGGCACCACCGCGGCGACGTCTGACACGTTGTCCGGCATCTGGAACGCCATCGGCAGCGCGGGCAACGACACGATCATCGGCCGGGGCAACGCCAACGATTTGCAGGGCGGCGATGGTGACGATGTCATCATCGGTGGACGCGGAGCCGATGTGCTGACCGGTGGAGCTGGCAACGACACCTTCGTCTTCACCGATGTCCGCGACTCACGCGGCGCGGTGTCGGATGTGATCCTCGACTTCGAGGGAGCAGGTGTAGCCGGAGGTGACGTGCTCGATGTGTCGGGTCTGGTCGGCAACGCCTTCGAATACCTGGGCGCGGCGACCGCCTTCGGCATTGGCGCCGCCAACCAGATCCGGTTCGAATTCGACGGCGAGTACACCGTGGTGCTGTTCGATATCGACGACGACCGCGGTCCAGAGGCGCAGATACTCCTGCTAGGGGAACACACGCTCACGGCATCAGACTTCGCGTAGAGCTCGGGCGCTCGTCCGCCCCCTCCCCGTCCCGGGTGGGCGAGCTTACCAACCCGTTCCCCTAGTCCCGATATACGCAGAAGGGAGAAGAGCCGCAGAGATTTCCTCTGCGGCTCTTCTTTTGCGTCCATTTACCCCTCCCGAGAGCGGCGATTGTAGAGCGCGAGTGCGCATCGCAGTTCGGGCGCTCCGAGCAGCAAACCATCATACGAAACACAGCCACGTCGCCCCACCGCTTGCATCGGTTGTAGAGCGTCTTCGGCGGGCTGTAATCGCTAGGGATACCGCACCAGCTTGGACTGAGCTCCGCCCGTTCATGCCGTGAAACGTCCACTGGACGTTTAACCGGCCCTTTTGGCCCGGACCGTCACTTACCCGTTGCCGTTGATGAAGATTATGGCCCTCTGCACCCGTCTGTCACCGTCGCGCGGTAGTGGCCATGGCTCTTCGGGAAATCCGGACGGAGGCGCGCCATCTGAGCCTCTCTCAGCCAGAACAGGTTGCCCACGCATGCAGTCTGCTAGAGGAGCCTGAATCACGACAGGCGTCGGCAATCAATGGGCACTCGGCCTGGATTGTCCGAACGCATTCAAGTCGTCTTGTGATTGGCTTGGATGTCGCTCAGGTGCGCGATCCGCCAAAGCGGGCGCGCACCCGGACATATTCAGTTGGTTGCGGCAGCACCGGCTCCGGCGTGATGCGTATGGCCGTGGCCATCCGGGGTGACCCGCGCATCGCGGTCCTCACCCGAGGCCGGCGAGCCATGATCATGCTCGTGCTCGTGTTCATGATCATGCGCCTGGTCCTCTGAATGGCCATGATGTCCGGCATGATCATGCGCCGCCGATTCCACGTCCGACAGCGGCGAGCCCAAGCGAGACGTTTGCGACTCGAGATAATGGAGCAGATCGGCGATGTCTTCGGTCCCCAGCCCCAGATCGGGCATGCGCACATCTGGAAACGACGTGTCGAGCTCCACCGCGACCGGATCACCGCGATCCAGCATCAGGCTCGGGTCGGCCAGGTACGTCTCGAGCCACCCGCGCTCGCGCCTCAAGGTGACGCCGGCGAGATCGGGGCCGACCCGCACCCCCCGGCCTATCGTATGACACGCTGCGCAGCCGGTTATGAACAGGCTTTCGCCCTTCTCATCGGTCACGGTCATCGGCGCGTGGTCAAGTAATGCCTGCTGGGGGGGTGGCGTCCAGGCCGGATCGAGTTCGAGGACGTCCGTCGTCGCCACGACGAGGCTGCCCATCAGCGAGGTGCGCCGCCATTCGCCGGTGGCAGCGTTGCCGATCACCATGTCGCTGCGATGATCGGACAAGCTCTCGCTGCGCTCGCCCAGCTTGAAGCGCACCTGGTCGATGTTCTCTCGCGTACCGGTCAGGAAGGTCCATCCCGACGGTGCGCCGAACGCTGCGGCATATGCCTTCAGCCGGCTCGGCGTATCGGTTTCCGGATCCAGACTGATCGAGTAGACGAAGATGTCGCGCCCGACTCTGTCGCCAAGCCAGTCCACCACCTGCGCCAGGCGCGCCGTCGACAAGCCGCAGATGTCCGGGCAGTCGGTATAGACGAAATTGACGACCACGATGCGGCCATCGATCAGGTCGTCGTAAAAATTCACCGTCTCGCCATCCTGGGTGAGAAGGGGCACGTTCGGAAAATAGCTTTCGTCCCAAGGCCTTGCCATCCCGATGGCAGGGCCGAGGATCAGCGCGAGGCTCGCGGCGCTGGCCGCGAGCGCAGACCGGATGCTTCCCGCGCTCATACCGGGCGGCCGGGGAACGGGTTGAAGGTCGGATCGAAGGGGTTCCCCTCGGGCAGGATCTCGGGCGTGACGTAGGTAACGCCTTCCGGCGACGGCTTCGGCGTCGGGATCACATTCACATGCACCTGGGAATTCTCGGGGTTGGCTGGATCCGTCAATACGTCGAAGCGGAACAGCATCCCGAAGTCCTCGTGGACCGTGTTGTGGCAATGGCTGACATAGGCGCCGCCAAACTCGCCGAAGCGTACCTGCACGTTCACCGTGGTGCCCCCATCCGGGCCCAGCCGCCAGACATCCTTGCGCGGGTTCGCGCGCTCGATGGCGGTCATCGGGCCGCCTGCGCGGTCGATCGTGACCCCCTCCTCCAGATGCAGGTGGACGGGGTGCGACCAGCTTCCGCTGGTATTGACCAGCGTCCAGTGCTCGACTTCTCCCGGCCGTGGGACCAGCAGCGAGGAGCGGTTGGCATTGAGGAAGTGCTGCGACACGCCGTTGATCCGGACTGTCCAGGGGAAGACTTCCTTCTCGCCACAATCGGGGAAGCATTCGCCCGTCTGGCCAACTCCCACGTCCGCTTCGCCCTTCCACTCGATCACACGGGTGCGGATCGGCTGCACGATCGGGATCGGCTGGGTAAGCTGGCCGGGTACCCGGCTGCGGTCCGGATCGCCGCGGCGGTGGATCTTGCCGGGATTGTCGACGCTCTCCACAGCGTCGACGATCCGGAACTCCATCACGCCGCCAACGGCCGGGTCGTCTGGGACGCCGCGCAGCGCGTCGGCGATGGAGACGCTGCCCTTGGGCTTCATCCCGTTGGCGTGTTCCAAGGTGTTGATCATCGTGATCCGGGACCCGCGCTGGAATACCGAGAAATCGACAACGATGTCGAACCGCTCCCCCGGCCCCATCGGGTCGAGCCGGGTGACCGTCACCGGGTTGACGAGCAGATTGCCGTCGGTGGCGATCACCTGGAACGGCATCGGATTGCCTTGCGGGTTAAGCAGGCCCAACTCGACGAAACGCGACATTCCCGCCGAAAGGACCCGGAAGCGGTACTTGCGCGGCAGCACTTCGAAGTACGGCTTGTAGGCGAAGTTCACCAGCATCATGTCGCCGCAGAAGCCGCGGGTGTCGAAGATGTCGAAGAAATACTGCCCGTCCTGGTCGGTCGCCCCGTCCGAGATGATCAGGTTCACGTCGAAGTCGATGTTGCCCCAGTCGAGCTCGGTGCCCGACGGCAGTCGCAGGTTGATGCCGTCACTGAGGCCCTCGTGCCCGCGGTCGGGTCCGCTGTAATAGTTCAGCATCCCCACATGGCCCTTGTACACGTTCTCGGCGGTGTAGAAGAACCGATGATCGTGGAACCACAGCGTGCCCTGCAACTCGCGGAAATCGCCGGGAACGCGTTCGAGTCCGGTGCCGCGTTTCGCCGGCCCCGAGGCTCGCCGGTCTGTCGCGGCCTGGTTGATCAGGTCGGCGCGAGCAAGCGTCGTCGTCCAGTGATAATCGTAGAACTGGCCGGGATAGAAATGGGTGTTCGCCGCGCCGTCGCTGCCCGAGGCGTTGTGGGCGTTGTGGTTATGTGTGGACTGGCTGTTGGAGCCGAACCCGCCATTCTTCGTCGGGTTGGGGTGCAGGCGGTTGTAGAGCCTGAACAGCGCGGGTTCACCATAGCGCAGCTTGATGAGCGGCGGCGGCAAGGTGCAGCGGCCGCGCATGTTGGGCGACAGCGACCAGACCTGGTCGATGCCCTGATCCGGCATTGCGGGGTGGAACTTCACCCCCGTCCCGCAGCGGCCAAGCGTCATCACGTAGCCGACCTCGGGCAGGTACTCCTCCCATCGCTGATGGGCGAAATACTCGCCGGGTGGACGCCCTTCCATCGGCCCGACATTATGATACGGGTTGCGGAACGCTGTGCCGCCGGATTCCGTGAAGTCGGTGTGATAGGAAAGCCGGTGCCCCGGCGGCTGCTTCATCCCGTCGGGGAAATGCACGTCCGTTTCGGCGCCGCGCGCAACCGCCTTGAGGTGGCGCGGCTTCTGCAGATCGAGCCTTGGCATCGGCTGGGAAAAGGGCAGCGCCCCGAACAGCGGACTGCGCGGCGTGCCGGTCGGAACATCCTGTGCGAAGGCGCTGGACGCGAACGGGCTCAACCCGTTCACATGCGCCAGCATCCCCAGGGACGTGAACGTCCCCCATCGGAACAGGTCGCGCCGAGTGATCTCGCCGCTGGACAGGCTCCTGACGATTTCAGCCCGATTTCTCCGCGCGTGCTCCGCCTCACGTACTCGCGTGCGTGATGCATCTCTTGGAAGGTACATGTCCCTGGCCCCCAGTTATGCAGGCGTCCGCAGCACATGCCGCGACGTCTTTCCCCAACTGGAACAATCTTACAGTAGAGACCGCAGCAGACTATCGGCCAGTCGGACTAGACAGTTTGGGACTGCGACACGTTCCGGGTCATGAATTGGAAAGATCGCGGTCCTCGCCGGTGCCGCCGGGGCTGCCGTCGCGCCCGAATGACATGATCTGCACCTCGCCGTCCTCGTTGCGATAGACATAGGGCGTGCCCCATGGATCGGTGAGAGCTGCGGCGTTCTGCAGGTAGGGTCCGTTCCACCGCTCGGAAAGTTGGGCATTCGGCTCGGACAGGACGGCAAGGCCTTCTTCTGTGGTCGGATACCTGAAGTTGTCGATCAGGAACAACTCCAGCGCGCTTTCGATGTTCTGGATCTGGGTCGCGGCCGCGTCGCTTCTGGCAGACCCCAGGTAGCGGAGCACCTGCGGGGCCACGATTCCCCCTAGAAGCACAATGATCGAGAGTACCACCAGAAGTTCCACAAGCGTGAATCCCGCATCTGCGGCCTCCTCGGACGGTCGCGGATTAGTCCGGCGGCTGCGCCGATCATGCTCGTACTTCATGGATCACATACCCGACAATTCGAGAGTCGGTCCTCCCGACACCTCCAATCCCCATGTTAACATCAATCCCAGTCCGAGAAACGGGCCAAATGGAATTCGCGTGTGCTTGTTCGGGCCCTGCCCCGACAAGGCTGCCACAGCGACACCCAGAAGCGCCGTGAGACAAGCAATTGCGAGCAGCAGAGGCAGGTTCCAGGGGCTGATCCAGATCGCAGCCACACCAATCATCTTCACGTCGCCCATCCCCAGCCCCACCATACCTCGAAGATGCCGGAAGGTCGCCGCGACAGCCCAGAGCAGCCCCGCGGCCACAAGTCCTGCGACCACGGAAGCGAAAGGAACGCGTCCCTCGGCGACGATTCTGGTAGCCATTCCGGCGACGCCCAAAAGCAGGTTCAAGAGGTCGGGGATTCGCCGGTGCCTGATATCGGCCACCGTGATCGCGACGAGGATTGCCAGAAGCACTAGTCCGGAAAGGCCTGAGGCGACGATCATCTCCGGGCGGTTTCAGCGCAAGCGTTGAAGATCTCGGCCGATACGCTGGCCGGCGGTTTCGCCGCCGAGGTCGAGACGCCGGCGGAACTCGTCGTTCACCGAACGCGCCTCGCGGGCGTCGCGCAAAACGTGCGGACGCACGAAAATCAGCAGTTCGGTTCGATCGAGGCGATCTCTACGGTCACGGAAGAGGCCGCCCACGACGGGAACCTTGCTCAGGATCGGCACGCCATCCGAATTGCGCTGCGTCCCCTCTTGGATCAGGCCGCCAAGTACCAGCGCCTCACCGTCGGTGAGAGAGACCCTGGTACGTAGACGTCTTTGCTGGATCGTCGGGGAATCGATTCCCGATGTGGTCGTCTCGACCACACGGCTCGCCTCCTGCTCGATGTCGAGCAGCACACCGCCGACCGCATTCACGCGAGGTATGACGTTGAGGATGATGCCGGTGTCCCGCAACTCCACCGAACTCACCACCGGCGCGTCTGCATCATCCACGCTTTCCGCAGTGCGAGTTATGATCGGCACCTGGTCACCGATCTGCAGCACGGCCTCCTGGTTGTTGAGGGCCATCAATGTCGGCGACGAAATCACCCGCACATCGGTCACGCTCGACAACGCGTTGAGCGTAATCTGGAAGTCGCTGGAGCTGCTGTTCCAGGAGAAGCCGGGGAAATTGGGGCCGACGGCGCCGGAGGCGACATCCGAGAGGCGCAAACTCGCCGAGCCGTTCTGAAGGAACCACCGCACGCCGAAGCGCAGCTCGTCATTGAGTGTGACCTCCACGATTATCGCCTCAAGCATGACTTGGGTGGCAATCGTGTCGAGGCGCCGCAGAACCGGCTCGAGACGGCGGTATTCATCTGCGGTGGAACTGATCAAGAGGGCGTTGTTTTCGCTGTCGGCGACCACGCTCGAGTTCTCGTTGGCGGTGAAAGTGGGCTCCGCACCGAACTCCGCAAGGGTCGGCTCTATCTCACCGTCCGTGATCACCTGCACTTCACCGAGGTCCGGCGCAACCTGGCTTCCGCCTCCGTTCAGAACAGACTGCAGCACCTCGGCGAGTTCTTCGGCAGCGCGGTTCTGCACGGAGTAGACGAAGAGGCGCTTCTGTCCTGCCCCGCCGATGGTGTCGAGCTTGCGGACCCATGTGGCCGCACGCGAAAGGTAGCTAGGCTGAGAGGTGACCACGAGGATCGACCGGAGCTGCTCGTTGGGGATGAAGCGGATCACGTCCGAGCCGGCGTCATTACCGCGAAAGATCTCCTCGAGCTGCGACGCTACCGCCTGGGGTGACGCGTCGTTGAGCGGGAAAAGGGCTACCGACTTGCCGCTCATCCAATCCACGTCGAACACCGAGATCGAGTCGAGCATTGCTGAAAGGTCCGAGCTGGTCCCGGCGAGAAGAAGGTAATTTCGCACCGGATCGAAGCGCAGTATGGAACCGGGCGGGCTGATCGGGGTGAGGATGTCGCGCATCTCCTCGGCCGCGATGTAGGAAAGCGGCACCGCGAGGACCCGTATACCGGGTGCATTCGGAGATGCGGAGGGAACGCTGACGGGCGGCGTGCCCGAGATCGCCGCGCTCGACTGAACGATCCTGTATACACCTGCATTCTGCACGATGGCATAGCCGTTCGCTGCCAGCGCGGCTTCGAAGATGTCGACCAGGGCCTCTTGGCTCACGGGCGAACTGGTCTGCAGCGTTATCGTCCCCGCCAGATTCGGATCGACCACGTAGTTGAGGTTCAACGTGTCGCCGAGAACGTATTGCGCCGCGGCCGGTATTGGTGCGTCCACGAGGTTCAGTTGGTAGCCTTCGTCTCCGGCCAGCGTGGGCTCGACCTTGATTGGCGGCACGCCGGGATCGAGGAACTCACCGGTGCCCTGCTGGATCACTGGATTGCGCGTGCCAGGAAGAAACCCTCCCCAGCCGGCACTGCCAGTGTCACTGCCACTGCTCCGCAAGTCGAGGCGACTCAGAAGAGAATCGAAGCGGCTATCCCTCGGCTTGTCGGCTGCACAACCATGCAGAATGACGGCGGCAAGACCCGCAAGAGCCACGTTCCGCGCTACCGAGACACTCATTCCGCTCTCACTATAATCGGCCCGGAACCGACCCGGCACACGGCGCACGGCCAGCGGGTCACTCCGTGCGATGGCATTGTACGCATGCACCATCCTCGACTCAAAGTTCAGCCTGCCTTGCAGGTTGCCCTACCTCAACCTTGCTGCGGAACGCTTTGTCTTATTTTTCAAGTATCTCTGCCGCATCTTTCTGCATCAGAGTAACAGAAGCGGGCATTCTGTCACTCCAAATGGACCAGCACGCAGATGACTGGACTGCAGTGAGGCCAAATTGCACAGGAAGGTCGTTCCAGACGAAGCCGTGAAGCTTTTCCGGTCCGGGTCCCGAACCAGAAGCGTTCACGGGCCTCCCTCCAATGTCCGAAATTCTGACATGAATTCATATGACGGCGGATTAGCAGACGAGCGTCATGGCAGCGCCTGCCTTTGCGCCCGGTCAGCTGCAGGACCCAGCCTGCTATGGAATTTGCGGCTGGCGCTTGCAGCCGATGTTAGTCGGAGATCACCAATCCGTGCCCTAATTGGCAAAACTAGGTGATAGCCGCGCTGAAAAATCGGCTATACTGGCGCCAGGGGTTGTTTCCGGGGGGGCGGAACCTGGCATGGGTATAAGTTTGATCCCGTATGTCACGGACTTGATCCGGTGGTGGTCGTGGGAAGCGGGGGCGCTCGTTTTCCGGGAGCGGCCAATTTGCGCGGCAAAGTCGCAGACCCTACTTCGCCTGTCTCGATCCGGCGTGACCGTCGAAACGGGCGACGGACCACCAATCCACGTTGCTCCCTCCGAAACCGGAAAGGCCCTGCGTTCCGGTCGACGCCGCATGGTGTATCTTGTCGTAGAACCCGACCGCTACCTTTTGCGCAGGCTCTCGCCGCTGCGCCTCCCCGCGAGTCGGCGAGACGCCATGGCGCGGCTCGACTTCGCGACAGCGACCCCCTTCCGGATGGACGAGTGCATCCTGGTCAAGCCGTCCTATCGCGTCGACGATCCTGAAAGCATCTACGCCATCCTGCGGCGCGACCATGTCGCTCCCCTCGTGGAAAGCCTCGCCTCGGCGCGCATTGCTTTGTGCGGCCTTGCACTGGCGACGCCGCGCGGGCTCGTCCGCGCCGACGGGCCAAGCCTTGCAGCGCTCGGAAACAGGCCCCGCCGGGAGCGCCTTCTGCGTGGTGGCGCTCGCATGGCGGCGGTTCTGGCCTTGATCGGCCTTCTTGGCCTCGGCGCCACGTGGGCATGGCGTCAAGAACAAGCCTTGGCGGCGCTCGACCGCGAGATCGCGCGCGCCGAGATCGAAGCGGCGCAGGTGCGTGCCGACATGCATGCCCGTGCCGAGGAGATCGTCCGCATCGCGGCAGTGCGCGGCGCCAAATCCGGAGCCCTGCCCTTGGTACGGGTGCTGGAAGAACTTGCGCTGACCCTGCCGGACGGGACTTGGCTGAACCGTGTCGACGTTGACGAGAGCACGGTCCTGCTCACGGGCACCTCGACAACCGCCGCCGGCCTGATCCCCCTGCTCGAAGCCTCGCCCGTGTTCGGCGAGGCGACCTTTACTCAACCTGTACTTCGCACATCGGGAGAGGCAGGCGAACGCTTCACGATTGCGCTCCAGGCGGAGAGTGCCGATGGATAGCCGCACCACCCTGCTGAATGCCCCGCGCCTCGGCCGGAAAATTGCAGCTGTCGTTGCGCCCCTGCTGGTCTTCGGTCTCGCGTTCGGCGGGATGAACGTCGTTGGCGCTGCGTTCGAGGCCAAGGCAGAGCGGATCGCATCCGAGCGGCAGAAGCTGGGGAACCTGAACCTGCTCATCGCCGCGGCCCCCGGTCCGGCCATTGCATCCGATCCGACCCAAGGTGGCCCCGAGTTCCTTACCGGCGCCAGCACCTCTCTGATCCAGGCCGCCTTTCAGAGTCGTGTCGGAGAGATTGCCGAGGCGAGCGGCGTCAATCTCCTCTCGGTCGGCAGTTCTCCCGTCGTCGAGCGCGATGGGACCCGGTTCGCCAGGCTCGATGTCAGCATGACGGGAACCAACAGCGAGATCGTCGAAACCATCTTCGCCATCGAGAGCGCCGTGCCCTACCTGACCATTCGCACGGCGCGGATCGACACAAGCAGCCCCTCGGCAGATGCGGACGGCAGTGCCGACCCCGTGCAGCTCCTGATGCAGCTTCAGATCGAGGGGGCGCTTCGCCCCGGTGACGAGGGGGCGCTGTGATGTTGGCCCTTCGCCTCGTTCTGGCTCTCACCCTTGCCACGGTCGTTGCCGCCGAGATCTGGGCCGTGGGCACCAGGCCGCTCGAGGTGACGCCGATAGCCCCTCCGCGGGCCGTTGCCGCCGCCGATGCCGGTCCCGATACCGCTGCTTCGGCGGGGCGACCGATTGATCTGCCGATTCTCGATCGCAACCACGTCCTGGCCCGGCCGCTCTTTACCGAGACGCGGCGAGCCTGGCAGCCGCCGCCGGAGCCCGCACCCGTCGTGCTCCCCCTCATCGCAAACGCGGCGCCGATTCAGGAGCCGGCGCCCCCTGCCCCGCGTCTCGTTGGGATCGGGGTCGCGAGCGGCCGGGAAAGAGCGCTTCTCGGCGATCCGGGCGGCTACGAGACGGTCTGGGTAAGCGAAGGCGAGACCGCTTGGGCCTGGGTGGTGCGCGAGATCGATGGGAACTCGGTGACGGTAGAGAACGCCGAGAACGTCGTCCCGCTCAACCTCTATCCGGACAGCGCGGGCGGATGAGATGCCCGGCCCCTCACCTCCGCCAGGAGCTTGCCGAGGAGGACGGCTTCGCCCTGCTGGCTGTGGTAGGGTTCCTGTTGGTGGTCACCACTCTGGTTAGCGGCTTCACGCTTGCCGCAAGATCCAGCCTCGACCTAGCGTCGGATCGCTTCGCCGAAGAGAGGCTAGACCTACTCGCTGACGGGCTGGTGACCGTCACGGGCCGCACTCTCGCGCGGGTGGGGCAAGGCGAGACCGTGCCGGCCTTCGCGCTTGACGCTTCTCCCGCTGCGTGCCGCGCGGGCGACCTCTCGATCCTTGTCAGGGTGCAGGATCAACACGGCCTCGTCGATCTCAATGCCGCCGAAGCCGAACTTCTGGACGTGGCGCTGCGTTCCCTTGGCCTCTCGGCCGCAGTGGCCCGCAAGCATGCCGACGCGATACTGGCCTACCGCACAGCAGAGACCGACAGCGTGGCTGCGTCAGCCTTGTCGTCGCTGCTGCTGCTCGATGACTTCAGCGGCGCACCCTTCGCCGCCGTCGAAGAGCTATACGCCTTCGCGGCGCTGAAGGATCTTTCTCCGCTGCGCCTGACCCAAACCTTCACCGTGCAGTCCCGACAGGCTCAGATCGCGGGGCCACACATGCCTGCGGGACTGGCGACGGTGCTGCCACGACAGCCGACGCCGCTCCGTCCGTTCATCACGGCCGACGCACCGGCCGCGACTACCTTCCGTATCGAGGTCTCGGTACGTGGCGGTGAGGGCACGCTTGGCTTCTCGGAACGCGTCCTCGCCGTGGAGGACGGACGCTTGCGAAGCCTTGAACGCAGGATCGCACCTGCCAGACAGATGGAGCGTGCGCCCGCCGCGATTGCGACATCCTGCGAAACGCTCTTCGGGGCCGGGGCAACAGCGCATCTGCGAGGTCTGTCGGCATGAGCACCCTGGAGCAACACCTGGCGCCGACTCGCGACTTCGACGGCTTCCTGTCCTTCCTCCAGGTGCACGGACTGTTGACGCCCGAGGCGGCGAAGCGGGCGCGCAACGCCCGCGCCTCGACGGATCATGCCGCAGACGTCGTGCTGATCGAACTCGGCCTGACGCGGGAGGTCGACCTGGCGAGGCACATGGCCGAGTACCTATCCCTCTCCACCACGGCTGTCGCCGCAGATGCCATCGACCGCGCGCTCCTCGACAGCGTGGGTCTGGCCTACCTTGAGGCCAACCAGGTTCTGCCAATCGAACTCGCCGGCGCAGCGGTCGTCGTGGCCGTGGCCGATCCCTTCTCGGCAAACGCGGCGGAAGCTGTCGGATATTGCCTGGACCGCCCGGTCGAACTCCGCGTCTGCACCCGCAGTCATATCCTCGAGACGCTGCGGACCTTGCGCGGCGATGCAGGCGCGGCACCGGAGCTTACGGACCGACCTGCGACCGCCGTGGTCGAAAACGAGGATTTCGACGATGTAGAGCGCTTGCGCGACGTTGCCCGAGAGGCACCGGTGATCCGGTTCGTCAACTATATCATCCAGAGCGCGGTGGACCGTGGCGCGACCGATCTCCATATCGAGCCGCGCTCGGATCATGTCTGCATCAGGATGCGGTGCGACGGCATGCTGGACCTCGTCGAAACCACGTCGCGGTCAATGTTGGCGGGTATCGCCACGCGCATCAAGATCCTCTCTCAGCTCAACATCGCCGAGCGCCGACTGCCGCAGGACGGGCGGATGCGGGTCGCCGTGCGCGGCCAGGAAATCGACCTGCGCGTCTCGGTCCTGCCGAGCGTGCATGGCGAGTCTTTCGTCCTGCGCATTCTCGACCGTTCCGGCGTGACGCTCAGCCTCGAAGCGCTCGGCTATGCGCCCGACGCGATCGGACACTTGCGCGCCCTCGCCCAGACACCAAACGGGATCATTCTGGTGACTGGCCCGACGGGCAGCGGCAAGACCACGACGCTTTACTCCATTCTGCGTGAGAGGCAGTCCGAGCAGGTCAAGATCTTCACCGTCGAGGATCCGGTCGAATATCGCCTCGACGGAATCACCCAGCTCCAGGTCGACCCCTCCATCGACCTCACCTTCGCCCGCGCGCTGCGCTCTGTTCTGCGCCATGACCCCGACGTTATCCTCGTCGGCGAGATCCGCGACCGCGAGACGGCCCAGATCGCCATACAGGCGGCACTCACCGGACACCTGGTGTTTTCCACCCTGCACACGAACAGCGCCTCCGGCGCACTCGCCCGGCTGACCGACATGGGGGTCGACAGCTACCTGATCGGCGCCACGATCAGGGCCGTGATCGCGCAGCGCCTGCTGCGCAAGACCTGCCTCTCGTGTCGCGGAGCGGGCTGCGACCTCTGCCATGACACAGGCTACTCGGGGCGGACCGTCACCTACGAGATCCTCGACGTCACCCGCGAGACTGCCGGGGCGATCAACGCCGGGGCCGCTGAGAGTGAGGTGCTTGATCGCAGCGTCGCACAGGGCTTCGTGCGAATGGTCGATCACGCTGCTGGACTCACCGCAGCAGGCATCACGACGCCAGCAGAAGTCAGGCGTGTGCTCGACCAGGTTCGGGAGAGCCTCGATGCGCGCGACTAGCCGCATCCGGTTCAAGGCCTACAGGCCGGACGGCGAAATCGAGACCGGCACCCTGGAAGCCGTCGATGAGGCAGATGCGGTGCGCCAGCTGCGACAGTCCGGTCGCATTCCCTTCGAACTGGGTAGCGGGGGCACAGGTGGGCGCCGCACCATTCCGGCTCCTGCGAAAGATGGCGTGGCAGCACGCGGCTTCACCCTGGAAACGCGACTCGACCTGGGCCGGTTCTTCACCGAACTCTCGGTGATGCTCGAGGCTGGCTTCACGATCGACGTGGCGATCAAGGCCGTCGCTGACGCCGAGACGAGCCGCCCGCAGAAACGCCGCGCGGCCGAGATCCATGGCAGGCTCACCGAAGGCCTTTCAGTCTCCCAGGCCTTTGCCGCCGCGCCGGAGATTACCGACGACGTCGCCGCCCTGCTCGCCAGCGGCGAGTCCAGTGGTCGCCTCGATGTGGTGGTGCGAACCCTGGCAGACACCTTCATGCGTCGCGCGGCCCGACGACGCGAGGTGACGGAGGCGCTGATGTACCCGGCCTTCCTCATGGTCGTGATGATCTTCGCCTTCCTTCTGCTGTCGCTCTACCTGGCACCGGCACTGAAGCCGGTCTTTGAGAATGCCGGGGTTCCAGCACCGGCAGTTGTCCGCGTGCTCCTCGCCTTCGGGGCCTTTGTCGGCGGCCCCGGACCGTTGCTTTTCGCTGCAGCCGGGGCGGCAATGCTGCCGATGCTGTTGTGGTTCATGACGCCTGCCGGCCGGGATGCGGCGACCGAGGCCCTGCTGCGCGTTCCCGGCCTCTCCACGGGAATCCGCAGCAGCGTCAATGCACGTTATCTGACGACCATGTCGCTGCTCTTGGACAACGGCGTCCCGATGCTCGAGGCAATGCGCCTGGCGGCGGCAACGGCGGCGACGGCGTCGCAGCATGGCACTCTGCTGGCGGCGCGGACGCGCGTTTCCGAGGGCGCTCCGTTCTGGCAGGCCATAGGCGCGACCGGGCAGTTTCCTGATCCCATCGTTGCCCTTCTCAGACTGGGAGAGAAATCGAACATTCTGGCGGCAATGCTGGGGCGGTCGGGCCTGATGATCGACGGCCTGCTGCAACGGCGGGTGGCCCGGCTTCTGACCTTCCTGACCCCGGTGATCACCCTTCTGATGGGTGGCCTGGTGGGAGGTTTGGTGGTTTCGGTAATGACCGCACTGCTCAGCATCAACGAGATCGCGATTCAATGAAGACGAGTCCGCCCAGGAACGACGGGAGCGGAGAGGCGGGATTCACGCTCGTCGAGATGCTCGTCACGCTGACTATCCTCGCCGTGATTGCTGGTCTCGCCGCAGGCGCTCTGGGGCGTCGTGACCCCACCCCCGCGCCCCGATTGGTCGCAGAGCAATTGCAGGCAATCATCCTCGAGGCCAGGTCCGACGCGTTGCGGACTGGCCGGGACACGTCGGTGGCGATCGACCTGCAGGCGCGCACGTTTGCCTATCCGCCGGGCGCCACTCCGCTGCGTCTACCGCCGGGAATGAGCTTCAAGGGAAGCCTTGCGCGGCCCGCCACCGGTGGCAGCACGGCAGCCCTGGTGTTCCGCGCCGACGGCAGCTCGTCCGGAGCCGAGCTGGAACTTTCCTCCGAAGGGTCTTCAGCTCGGCTCGAGGTCAGCTGGCTCACCGGCTTGCCACGCGTGATCTCGGCGCGGGCGCCATGACGGTCGGTAAAGTGGAGGGAGAAGACGGCTTCGTTCTCCTGGAGACCCTCGTCGCCTTTGTGGTTCTGTCCGTAGCTCTGGCTGCTGCTATCGCCGCCGTCTCCCAGGCAACGCTCGCGATGCGCAGGGCTGGAGAGGCCACCGCCGCCACACATGTCGCCCGCGAGGTTGCGGCGGTACACGGCGGAGCGGTGGCCGCGGAGGGGGAATTCTCCGGCCAAGCACCAGGTGGCGCAACGTGGCAGCTCAGCGCGCGTGAACTGCCTGACGACAACCCTGTCCCGCTTTTCGCCGTAACCATCGAAGTGTGGCCGCCACGGGCGACGCAATCCTACGTGTTTCGCAGCTTTGTTGTCGGCGAGGCGACGCCATGACGCCATCAGACGATACGTCGGAGAGTGGCGTGGTTCTGATCGAGCTCCTTGTGGCACTATCGATCGTGGCGATCATGTCCGCGGTTATGGCAGGCTTCCTTGGCCAGCTGCGCACGGTGGGACGTGTCGGTGACGAGGTAGCTATCCGCGCTGAACTGTCGGCAGCGGCCGACCATCTGGCGCGGACAATCTCGGCAGCGCGTGCGATGCCTCTCTCCGCCCCGGAAGCCCGTGCCGGAACCGACACCAACTCGCGCGGGCAGCCCGCCCTCGTAGGCGAGGGCGCTGGTCTGCGCTTCGTCGCCGTGACACCTCGCGGCTTCAGCACGAATGGCCTGAGCGAGGTCACCATTGCCTCACGGCGAGCCGGCGGTGAGCTGTCATTGATCGAGATCTTGCGTCCTGCTCGCCCCGGCGGTGCCAGCATCGTCGCAGAGGTGGTGGTGATCGAAGGACTCGACGGCGCGGAATTCTCTTATGTCGATGCCGACGGTGCTGTGCGCGCCGCTTGGTCCGAAGAAAAGCTGCCTGTCGGAGTGCGTATCACCCTTACGCGTGATCACTCGAACCGCCCGGTCAGCGTCCGGGACTTCGCCTCGCTGAATTGAGGCCTGTCGCTGCTTTTCCTGGCATTTCTCCACGCAGGAGCCAGCGGACGTTCATCCCGCGTCGGT
>NZ_FWFV01000010.1 GCF_900172315.1 Palleronia marisminoris | reverse complement strand
TGACGGGCACGGTCCAGCTGGCCGAGGGCACCGAGATGGTGATGCCCGGCGACAACGTCTCGTTCGGCGTCGAGCTGATCGCGCCGATCGCGATGGAAGAGAAGCTCCGCTTCGCCATCCGCGAAGGCGGCCGCACCGTCGGCGCCGGCGTGGTGTCGAAGATCCTCGAGTAAGCCACGCGCTAGCGTTGTTTTCGGAACGCCCCGGCCTTTGGTCGGGGCGTTTTGCTTTGCGGAGGCAGGGTGCGCGCTAATTTGACGGATCGACCCAGAAATCCGGATGCGCATGCCTGACCATATCCACTTCGCCTACGCTCTCGGCGGTGACACCCACGGCCAGCCCCTGACCGAAGACGCCGCCATCTCGGCCGCGCTGCACGACGATGCGCCCGCCTGGCTGCACCTGCAGGCCGACCACCCCGAGACCGATCCCTGGATCGACCGGCACCTGGAATGGCTTGACCCGTCCATCCGCGACGCGCTGACAGAGCCGCAGACGCGGCCGCGGGCGGTCAGGATCGGGCAGGGTCTGCTGGTGAACCTGCGCGGCATCAACTTCAACGAGGGCAAAGACCCCGAGGACATGATCTCGATCCGGCTCTACATCGATTCCAAGCGGATGGTCTCGATGTCGCGCTTCCGGCTGCGGTCGGTCGAGACGCTGGCGCAGGCTATCTCCGACGGGAACGGACCGAACAGCGCCGGGGCGCTGCTGGCCGACCTGATCGAGCGGCTGACCGACCATGTCGAGGCGCAGGTGCAAAGCCTGGAAGAGCGCGCGGACAAGCTGGAGGAAGTCTCGATCGCCCATCCCGGTGGGGCGCATCGCGAGGAAGTCTCGGACCAGCGGCTCGAACTGACCGAACTGCGCCGCTACATGGGACCCCAGCGAGAGGCGGTGCGGGGCGTCGCGCGTTCAGATGTGGACTGGCTGAGCGAGGCCGACATCCGCAAGGTCGAGGAACAGCTCGACCAGATCACGCGGGTCGGCGAGACGTTGGAGGCCACGCGCGAGCAGCTACAGGCCATCCGCGACGAGATCGAGGGGACGCGGGCAGAGCGGCTGAACAAGAACCTCTACGTGCTCAGCGTGATCTCGGCGGTGTTCCTGCCCCTCACGTTCCTGTCGGGCCTCATGGGCATCAACATCGCGGGCATGCCCGGTGTGAATTGGGAGCCCGCCTTCTGGGTGTTCACCGGCGGTCTTGGCGTGGTGACGGTCGTCGCCCTCTTGGTCCTGCGCTGGTTCCGGATCTTCTGAAGGCACGAACGCAAATCGCCCCGCCGGACAGGGCGGGGCGACGATAGCGCGTCAGTCGGTCAGGCTCAGGCGGCCTTCGGGTTGACGCTGGTCGTAGCGATCTTGTTCATGTGCTCGTCGCCCTGGCGGGTCTCGTCGAGGCACTCCTTCAGAAGGCTCGCGTCGCCGTCGAAGCCGAGGCGGTTGGCATAGGCCGCGACGCAGCCGTAGCCGGCGATCGCGTAGTGCACCATGCGCTGGTACTGGCTGATGATCATCGCGTCGCGCGCATCGTCCGAGCCGAATTCCTCGTCCAGCGCGTGGGCGTGGGCTTCGGTGACGAGGCCCTCCATGCCCTTGCAGTGCTCGCCCTCGGGATTGATCCCGTGGTCCGAGCAGATCCGCTCGAGCTTGCCCATGCCGTCGGAGATGCCCTTGGCACCTGCGGCGAGCGCCTTGCCGAGCTCTTCGTCCTTGGCGGCCTGACCCAGCTTGGTCGTCGCGTCGAGGGATTGCTTGCAGGCGCTGTAGATGTCCTGGATCTGGTCCAGATACACGTCCTTGAGGTCGTTCAGAGCCATTTTGATGCTCCTCCGTTGGCTATTCGTCATTCAGTCGGCGAACGCCAAGAGGCTTGCGTTGTTCCGTGCCGATCCGGCCTTGACCCCGGGCGCGCCGTGCAATACGCGGAAAGCCGGCCTAGGGGTTTAGCTCAGTTGGTAGAGCAGCGGTCTCCAAAACCGCAGGTCGTGGGTTCGAGTCCCTCAGCCCCTGCCAGATTTCCTTGATCGACGGGACGGTCAGCCATCTTGGCATCCGTCGTCCTTCAGGGGATCGTGGCCCCAGTTCATCAGCGAATAGCGCCAGGTGGAATGTTCCACGTCGTCCTTCGGGCCGCCCTGGGCGCAGTGGCGTTTGACGTAGCCGGTGACCTTGTTCATCCAGTCCCACTGGTCGTCGCTGAGGTCGTCCTTCCTGGTGTCCTTGATCTTCAGGATGCGGCGGCCGGAATAGTGGCCCGTGCTTTCCGCGTCGCCCTCGGCATCGCCTACCGATTGCGATTCCTCGGTGTCGAGCCAGCGTTCCAGCTCTTTCGGTGTCATGTTCACCAGCTCGCGCCACTCGTCCCAGATCTGACCGCGGGATTTGCTCATGGGTCGGTCTCCTTGCTCGGGTGTTCACGGGGGAAACCGGCGAGGGGGCGCCCGGTTCAGGGGCGAGCGGTTTCGCCGCGGGCCGGGCAGCCCGCGGCGCGCGCGTGGATCAGTGCTCGGCCCATTCCCACGGGCGGGTGAACGAGCCCAGGACACGGGCGACGGCCGCCTCGTCGGTGCCAGCGACCTTCGAGACCTGCGCCACGAGGCCGCGCTTCTTGTCCTCGATCACTGCGACCACCTGGGCGTCGAGGCCGGCATCGCGTAGCGCGTCGTTGTAGACCCGCGTGATGGCCATGCGGCGCAGGTCGGGCTTGAACACCTTGCCCACGGCTGTCTTGGGCAGCTCGTCCATCAGCTCGATCCGCTTGGGCCAGGCCGCGCGCTCGTTGATGCGGGACTTGGCGAACGCGATCAGGTCCTCCTCGGTGGCCGTGGCGCCCTGGCAGAGCTCCACATAGGCGCAGGGCAGCTCGCCCGCATGGGCGTCGGGCTGACCGATGGCGCCGGCCATGGCGACCTCTTCATGGGCGGCCAGGGCTTCCTCGATCTCGGCGGGGTCGATGTTGTGCCCGCCGCGGATGATGAGGTCCTTGGCGCGTCCCGTGATCCAGATGTATCCGTCCGGATCGATGCGGCCCAGGTCGCCGGTGCGCAGGTAGTCGCCGTGGTAGAGGTCGCGGTTCTTCGCCTCTTCGGAATAGGTGTTGCCCACGAAGACGCCGGGGCTCGAGACGCAGATCTCGCCCACCACGTCCGTCGGACATTCCTTGCCGCCATCCTCGGTGTCATGGAAAATCTTGACGTCGGTGTAGGGGAAGGGCAGGCCGACCGACCCGATCTTCTTGGTCCCGGCGGGCGGGTTGATCGCCACGAGGCAGGTCGCCTCGGTCAGGCCGTAGCCCTCGCAGATGGTGACGCCGGCGGCGGTCTCGAACCGCTTGTAGAGCTCGACCGGAAGCGGCGACGAGCCGCAGAAGGCGATCCGCAGCGACGAGATGTCGGCATCGACCTTGCGCTGCATCAGGGCCGAGACGGCCGTGGGCACGGTGATCATGAAGGTGATCCCGTAGCGCTCGCACAGCTTCCAGAAATTGTCGAACACGCCCTCGCCGCGATAGCCGGCCGGTGTCGGAAAGACGACATGCGCGCCCGAGGCGATGGACGAGCCCATGACCACCACAGCGGCGAACACGTGGAACAGCGGCAGCGGGCAGATCAGGTTGTCCTCTTCGGTGAAGAGAAGTTCGGATCCCAGCCAGCCGTTGTAGATGATGCCGGAATAGGTGTGCTGCGCGACCTTGGGCATGCCGGTCGTGCCGCCGGTATGGAAATTCGTGCAGATGCGGTCCACGGCCGGGTCGTTGAATTGCAGCGCCTTCGGCTGCGCCGCGATGGCCTTGTTGAAGTTCTGCACGCGGGCCTTGTGGGTGACCTTCACCTTGGGCCGGATCAGCGACACGATCAGCTTCTTGGCACCGGTGAGGTAGCGATGCAGATCGACCTCGAGGACGTGCTCGACATTCGGCGCGTGGGCGACGGCCTCGGCGGCCTTTTGCGCCACGTCAGTCTTGGGGAAGGCGCGCAGGGTCACCAGCACCTTGGCATTGGTCTCGCGCAGGATGGCGGCGATCTGGCCAGCCTCGAGCAGCGGGTTGATCGGGTTGACGACGCCCGCCACCATGCCGCCCAGATAGGTGACGATGCACTCGTTGCAGTTGGGCAGAAGGTAGGCGACCCGATCCTCGGGGCCGACGCCCAGCTCGCGGAAGAGGTTGGCGGCCTGCGCGACCTGGTCCTTCAGTTCGGTCCAGGTCAGCGTCTCGGCCTTGTCCTTGGGTCCCGAGAACAGCTGGTAGGTCACCGCGGGACGGTGCGGGAAGCGACCGGCGGTGCGTTCGATCTGCTGCCAGACCGTCACGGGGATGTCGCGGTCCTTCCAAGGGCCGACGGCCTCGATCTGGTCCCGGTCTTCGGGCGTGGCGTATCCCATCGGTCTCCTCCCTTTGGTTCGCGGATGTTGTGCCGCAGACCCCGTACAGGGGAAAGTCTGACGCTGCGGCGTCGTGCGCAAGCCTTATCCGGTGCAGGGAGCCCCGCCTGTCACTCCGCGGCGAGGCCGGCCGTGAACTGGAGCCGCGCGAGACGGGCATAGAGTCCGCCTTGGGCGACCAGTTCGTCATGGGTGCCCTGCGCCACGATGCGGCCACCCTCGAACACCAGGATGCGGTCGGCCTTCTTCACCGTGGCGAGGCGGTGCGCGACGACGACCGTGGTGCGGCCATGCGCAAGCCGGTCGACCGCCTGCTGCACCAGCATCTCGGATTCCGCGTCGAGCGCCGATGTCGCCTCGTCCAGCAGCAGCACCGGCGCGTCGCGCAGGATCGCGCGGGCAATGGCGACACGCTGTTTCTGCCCGCCCGACAGCATGACGCCGCGCTCGCCCACATAGGTGTCGTAGCCCTTGGGCAGGGCGGTCAGGAAGTCGTGGGCGGCGGCGGCGCGGGCGGCGTCCTCGACCTCGCCATCGGTGGCGTCGGGGCGGCCGAAGCGGATGTTCTCGCGCGCCGAGGCGGCAAAGATCACCGGGTCCTGCGGGACCAGCGCGATGTGGCGGCGGAAGTCGCTGCGCGAGGCCTCGCGCAGGTCGCGCCCGTCGATGCGGATGGTGCCGGACTGCGGATCGTAGAACCGCAGGAGAAGCTGGATCACCGTGCTTTTCCCCGCGCCCGATGGGCCGACGAGGGCCACCGTCTCGCCCGGGGCCACCTCGAAGGACACGTCTTCCAGCGCCGCGCTTTCGGTGCGCGCGGGGTAGGCGAAGCGTACCTTGTCGAAGGTGATGGCCCCCGTCGGCGCGGGCATCGGGGCGGCATCGCGCGGGTCGGCCACCGTGTCGGTCGAGGTCAGCAGTTCGACCAGCCGCTCGGTCGCGCCGGCTGCGCGCTGCAACTCGCCCCAGATCTCGGACAGGGCGCCGACCGAGCCGGCCACCATCACGGCGTAGATCACGAACTGCACCAGCTCGCCCACGCTCATGTTCTCGGCCCGGACGTCGCGCGCGCCGATCCACAACACGCCGACGACGCCGACGAAGACCAGCAGGATCACCAGCACCGTCATCACCGCCCGCACCCCGATCCGGCGGCGGGCGGCGTCGAAGCTCTGCTCGGTGACGCGACCGAAGGCGGCCTGGCTGAGCGCCTCGTGGGTGAAGGCCTGGACCGTCTGCACCGAGGACAGCGCTTCCGATGCGTTGCCGGACGACGCGGCGATCCAGTCCTGGTTCTCGCGGCTGAGCGTGCGCAGCCGCCGGCCCAGCACCACGATCGGCACGATGACGATCGGCACGAGCAGCAGCACCAGCATGGCGAGCTTGGGCGACGTGTAGATCAGCAGAACCAGTCCGCCGATCAGGATCAGCATGTTTCGCAGCGCGACCGACACCGACGAGCCGACGACCGACAGGATCAGCGTCGTGTCGGTGGTGATCCGGCTGAGAACCTCGCCGGTCATGATGTTCTCGTAGAAGGCCGGCGAGAGGCCGATCACCCGGTCGAACACGGCCTTGCGGATATCGGCCACGACGCGCTCGCCCAGGCGGGTCACGAGGTAGTAGCGAAGGCCCGTGCCGAACGCCATCAGCGCGGCGATGACGATGAAGACCAGGAAATACCTGTTCAGAAGCTCTTCCGCCGAGGTTTCGAACCCGTCCACCACACGGCGCACGGCGATCGGCAGGATCAGCGAGACGCAGGCGGTGAGGACCAGGGCCGCGAAGGCGCCGGCCACCATCAACCGGTAGCGGGCGAGAAACGGCCACAGTTCAGCCAGGGCACCGATGCGTTTCGATCTCGCGCGGTCTTCGGTCTTGCTCGGCGGTGGCACGGTCGCTCCTGCACTTTGCATCCGGGCGGTTTTCCCCGGCGCGGGCCCCCGATGCGTGCGTCAGGGACACGGAGGAAGCTGGAGCGGGCGGCGGGAATCGAACCCGCATCTCTTGCTTGGAAGGCAAGGGTCTTACCATTACACAACGCCCGCGCTGACAGTTCTCCTAACAAGCGCGGGGCGCGGGTGCAAGCGTCAGACCGGGTCGTGATGGATGATGACGTCGGCTTCCGGGTAGCGGGCGATGATGTCGCGCCGGATGTCCTCGCCGATCTCGTGCGCCGCGTCGAGGGTCAGGCTGCCGTCGATCTCGAGATGCAGGTTCACGAAGATCCGGGCGCCGGCGGTGCGGCTGCGCAGGTCGTGGTGCCCCTCGATCCCGGGATGGTCCGCGACGAGTTGGTCGATGGTCCGGGACAGATCGTCGGGTGCGGCCCGGTCCATCAGGGCATCCCACGCGCCCGACCCGATCTTCAGCGCACCGACCGCCAGGATTGCGGCGGCGATCAGCGCGACCACGGTGTCGATCAGCGTCACGTCGAACAGGCCCGAGGCGGCGAGGGCGAGGATCGCGCCCAGGTTGGGCACGAGGTCGCCGATATAGTGCAGCCGGTCGGCCGCCACGACGCGATTGCCGGTCTGCCGGCACACGCGCGTCTGGTAGGCGACGAGGCCCAGCGTCAGCACGATGGACAGCACCATGACGCCAATGCCCGCGCCCTCGGACCCGAGTTCCGAGGTCTCGCCGATCCGCGACAGGGCGGTGCCCGCGATGACCATGGCCGAGATGAGGATGAAGGCCGCCTGCATGAGCGCCATGAGGTCCTCGGCCGAGCTGTGCCCGAAGGTGTGATCGCTGTCAGGCGGGCGCTGCGCGTAGCGGATCGCCCAGAGTCCCCCCAGCGACACCAGCAGGTCGATGCCGGAATCCACCAGCGACGCGGCCACCGCCAGCGAACCCGTCACATAGACCGCCCAAAGCTTTGCCAGCACGAGCGTCACCGCCACGCCGACCGAGGCCGCCTGGACGCGAAGATTGGCTTGGTCGTCGATCGTGCGGGTCATGACGCCCTCTCTAGCGCGGGACGGACGGGGGCGGCACCCGTCGGCATCAAAATACCTTCGACAACTTGCGCGAAACGCTCCGGGGCGGCACTGATTTTCATGGGAGGACAGCCATGACATACGCGACGGTCTATGCGGCCTGGAAGGCCGACCCCGAGGGGTGGTGGATGGAGCAGGCGAAGGCGATCGACTGGGACGCCTTCCCTACCTCCGCCAGGTCCGACGACGGCACCACATGGTTTCCCGACGGGATGACCAACACGTGCCACAACGCGGTGGACCGCCATGTCGCTGCGGGCCATGGCGACCGGGTAGCCATCATCTACGACAGCCCCGTCACGGGAACGAAGGCGAAGATCACCTATGCCGAGCTGCAGGACCGCTGCGCGCGGCTGGCCGGGGCGCTGAAGGCGCGCGGGATCGAGTCGGGCGACCGGGTCGTGATCTACATGCCGATGGTGCCCGAGGCGCTGGTGGCGATGCTGGCCTGCACGCGGATCGGCGCAATCCACTCGGTCGTGTTCGGCGGCTTCGCGTCCGCCGAACTGGCCACCCGGATCGACGATGCACGCCCCAAGGCGGTGATCGCGGGTTCTTGCGGGGTCGAGCCGACGCGCGTCGTCCCCTACAAGCCGCTGCTGGACGGGGCCATCGGACGGGCCGCGCACAAGCCCGACTTCTGCGTGATCCTGCAACGGCCAGAGCTTCGCGCCGACCTCACCCCCGGTCGGGACGTGGACTGGCACGAGGCGCTGGCCGGTGCCGAGCCGGCCGATTGCGTATCCGTGCGCGGCGACCACCCGTGCTACATCCTCTATACCAGCGGCACGACCGGGCAGCCCAAGGGCGTGGTGCGCCCCACCGGCGGCCACCTCGTCGCGCTGTACTGGACGATGAAGAACATCTACAACGTCGATCCGGGAGAGGTCTTCTGGGCCGCCTCGGACGTGGGCTGGGTCGTCGGCCACAGCTACATTTGCTACGCGCCCCTGATCCACGGCAACACCACGATCGTGTTCGAGGGCAAGCCCGTCGGAACCCCCGACGCCTCGACCTTCTGGCGCGTCATCGCCGAGCATGACGTCAAATCCTTCTTCACCGCCCCCACCGCCTTCCGCGCCATCCGCAAGGAGGACCCCGAGGCCGCGCAGATGAAGGGCCACGACATCTTGGGCCTGCGGGCGCTGTACCTTGCGGGGGAACGCGCGGATCCCGACACGATCCTCTGGGCGCGGAGGGTCATGGGCAAGCCGGTCTACGACCACTGGTGGCAGACCGAAACCGGCTGGACCATCGCCGGCAATCCGGTCGGGATCGAGGCGCTGCCGGTCAAGATCGGCTCGCCCACCCTGCCGATGCCGGGCTACGAGGTGCACATCCTGGACGAGAACGGGGCCGAGATGCCCGAGGGCGAACTCGGCTCCATCGCGATCAGGCTGCCGCTGCCGCCGGGTACGCTGCCGACGCTCTGGGGCAATGACGAGAGGTATCGGAAGGCCTATCTCGACCGCTTTCCCGGCTACTACAACACCGGCGACGCGGGAATGATGGACGAGGACGGCTACCTCTGGATCATGGCGCGCACGGATGACGTCATCAACGTGGCGGGGCATCGGCTGTCCACGGGGCTGATGGAAGAGGTGCTGGCCACGCACCCTCTGGTCGCCGAATGCGCGGTGGTCGGGATCAGCGACCCGGTCAAGGGCCAGCTTCCAATGGGCTTCGTGACGCTGCAGAAGGGGGCCGAGACCACCGACGAGCAGATCCGGGCAGAGCTGGTCGCGCTGGTGCGGGAAAAGATCGGCCCGGTCGCGGCGTTCAAGCTGGCCACGGTGGTCGAGCGTCTGCCCAAGACCCGCTCGGGCAAGATCCTGCGCAAGACGATGGCCCAGATCGCCGATGGCGAGCACGTAAAGGCGCCCGCCACCATCGACGACCCCGCGATCCTGGACGAGATCGGCGCGCGGGTGCAGCTGCTGGGCTACCCGAAAAAAGGCACCTAGCCGGTTCTGGCGAGGGGCGAGATCACCTCTTGATATTGGCAGGCGACCCTGTGGCCATCCTCGGGTTCCAGCATCGGGGGGACGCGCTCGGCGCAGTCGGGCTGGGCCTTGGGGCAGCGGGTGCGGAAGACGCAGCCCGAGGGCGGGTTCACGGGCGAGGGCAGCTCCCCCTCGAGCACCGGGCGCTCGCGCAGCTTCTCGCGCGCGGGATCCGGGATCGGGACCGAGGCGATCAGCGCCTGGGTGTAGGGATGGCGCGGCGCGCGGACCAACTGGCGCGACTCGGCTTCCTCCATCTTGCGGCCCAGATACATGACGAGCGTGCGGTCCGAGACGTGCTTCACGATGCTGAGGTCATGGGCGATGAAGATCATCGACAGGCCCATCTCGCGGCTGAGCTCCTTCAGAAGGTTCACCACCTGCGCCTGCACCGACACGTCCAGCGCCGAAACGGGCTCGTCGCAGATCAGCAGGCGGGGCTTGAGGATCAGGGCGCGGGCGATGCCGATGCGCTGGCACTGGCCGCCCGAGAATTCGTGCGG
The DNA here is from genome assembly GCF_900172315.1 of Palleronia marisminoris. Lineage (GTDB taxonomy): Bacteria > Pseudomonadota > Alphaproteobacteria > Rhodobacterales > Rhodobacteraceae > Palleronia > Palleronia marisminoris. The sequence continues at coordinate 94,290 of NZ_FWFV01000010.1, read as the reverse complement.
GTAACGGTTCAGGAGGTTCGGCAGAAGGCCCACGCGCTCCATCATCTCGCCGGCGCGGCGGCGCACCTCCTTGGCGGGCACGTCGGGCTTGTGGGTGATCAGGGGCTCGGCGATGATCTGACCCACGTTCATGCGCGGGTTCAGCGCGGCGAGCGGATCCTGGAACACCATCTGCACCTCGCGCCGGTGCCTGCGCCGGTCGCGCGGGGACATCTTGCGCAGGTCTGTGTCGCTCCAGAGGATCTGGCCTCCGGTGGCCGGAACCGTCCCGATCAGGGCGCGGGCGAGGGTGGACTTGCCCGAGCCGGACTCGCCCACCACGCCAAGGGTCTGCCCCTCTTCGAGGTCGAAGCTCATGTCCCTGACCGCCTGCAGCTTCAGCGGCGGCGTCCACGGCCACGCGCCGCGGGGGCTGACGTCGAAGGTGACGTCGAGGTTGCGGACGCTCAGAAGGGTCATCGCGGCGCCTTTCCTGCCGTCTCGGGGCGGGCGGCATGTGTCGTCGGGGATACAGGGGTCATGGCGCGGGCACCTCTTCGACAGGGGCGTGGCAGGCGCGCAGGAGCCGGCCCGAGGGCTCCAGCGGCGGCATGACGGGCCAGCACACGTCGCGCACATGGGCGCAGCGGGGCGCGAAGGGGCAGCCGTCCGGGAGGCTGCTCATGTCGGGGGGCTCGCCCGGGATCGTCTCGAGCTCGTCCTGATCCACGTCGAGGCGAGGCACAGCCTTCATCAGGCCGACCGTGTAGGGGTGGGTCGGACGCTCGAACAGCGCGTCGGTCGGACCCGTCTCCATCACGCGGCCGCCATACATGACGAGCGTGCGTTCGCAGGTGTCGGCCACGATCCCGAGGTCGTGGGTGATTAGGATCATGGCAGAGTCGAACTCGGCCCGGATCTCGGCCAGCAGTGTCATGATCTGCGCCTGCACGGTCACGTCCAGCGCCGTCGTCGGCTCGTCCGCGATCAGGAGCTTGGGCCGGCAGAGCAGCGCCATGGCGATCATGATGCGTTGGCGCATGCCCCCCGAGAACTCGTGCGGATACTGGTTCAGACGCGCCTTCGCGTCGGGGATCCGCACCGCGTCGAGCATCTGCACAGCTTCGTCCCGGGCCTGCCGCTTGCCCATCCCCTTGTGCAGCTGCAGCACCTCGGTCATCTGCGGCCCGACCTTGAGGTAGGGGTTCAGCGAGGTCATCGGATCCTGGAAGATCATCGACATCGCGTCGCCACGGACCTTGTTCAGGTTCTTCTGGGACAGCCCGAGAATCTCCTGCCCGTCGAACTCGACCGATCCGGTGGCACGGCCATTGCGAGCCAGAAGGCCCATGGCGGCGAAGGCGGTCTGGGACTTGCCCGAGCCCGACTCGCCCACGATGGCGAGGGTCTCGCCCCGGTCGATATCGAAGCCGAGGCCGTTCACGGCATTCACGGTGCCGTCCGGCGTGTCGAACGAGACGCCCAGGTTTCTGACGGAAAGCAGCGGCATTCAGCGGTCCTTGGGGTCGAGAGCGTCGCGCAGGCCATCGCCAAGGAAGAACATGGCGAACAAAGTGACGACGAAGAAGGCGAGGGGGAAGCCCAGCATCCAGGGCGTGCCGTTGCGCAGGTTCGCCGCCCCCTGGTTGATCAGCGCGCCCCACGAGGTCGACGGCTCCTGCACGCCGAGGCCGAGGAACGAGATGAACGACTCGAAGATGATCATCTGCGGCACCAACAGGGTCGCGTAGACGATCACGACGCCCAGCAGGTTCGGGATGACGTGGCGGCGGATGATGGTGGGGGTCGAGACGCCGATGGCCTGCGCGGCCTCGACATACTCCGTGTTCTTGATCGACAGCGTCTGGCCCCGCGCGATCCGCGCCATGTCGAGCCACGAGATCAGCCCGATCCCGACGAAGAGCATCACGATGGAGCGCGAGAAGATCACCAGCAGCAGGATCAGCACGAACATGTAGGGGATCGACATCATCAGGTCGACGAAGCGCATCATCGCGTTGTCGGTCTTGCCGCCGACATAGCCCGCCACCGCGCCGTAAGCCGTGCCCACGACGACCGAGATCAGCGCGCCGACGATGCCGACCGCAAGGCTGATCCGGGTGCCCTGCACGACGCGGGCGTAGAGGTCGCGGCCGGTCTCGTCCACGCCGAAATAGTGGCGGTTCACGAGGCTGGGGCCGCCCTCCTGCGGGATCATCCCGAGAAGGTTCCAGTCGATCTCCTCGTTGCTCCAGGGGGTCAGAAGCTGACCGAGGCAGGCGAAGACCAGCACCAGCGCCAGGACGACCAGCGAGGCGACGGCTGCTTTGTTGCGCAGGAACCGGCGGCGGGCGTCGGCCCAGAGAGAGCGACCCTTGCCGTGCGGCAGGCCGGGCTCCATCTCGGTTTCCGATGTCATGATGTCGGACATGTCAGTACCGGATCTTGGGGTCGATCCACGCATAGGCGATGTCGACGAGAAGGTTGAAGGCGATGGTCAGCGCGCCGAACAGGATCGTGATGCCAAGGATCACCGAATAATCCCGCGACAGCGCCGAGTTGACGAAGAACTGCCCGATCCCCCCGGTCGAGAAGAACACGTCTATCACGACCGACCCGGTGATCATGCCCACGAAGGCGGGGCCGAGGTAGCTGACGACCGGCAGCAGTGCAGGCTTGAGCGCATGGCGCAGGATCACCCGGCGCATCGGCAGGCCCTTGGCGCGGGCGGTGCGGATGAAGTTGGCGTTCAGCACCTCCAGCATCGACGACCGCGTGATCCGGGCGATCGACGCCATGTACGACGTCGATAGCGCGATGACCGGCAGGATGATGTACTCGATCTGCCCGCCGCGCCAGCCACCGCCCGGCAGCCATCCCAGCCACAGCGTGAAGATCAACACGAGGATCGGCGCCATCACGAAGTTCGGCAGCACCTGCGCGCCCACGGTGAAGCCCACGGCCGCGTAATCGACGGATGAGTTGTGGCGGATCGCGGCGATGATGCCGAGGCTGACGCCGACTGCCACCGCGACGATGAAGGACCAGACCCCGTAGGTCAGCGTCACCGGGAAGCCCTGCGCGATGATGTCGTTCACCGACCGGTTCGAGAAGGCGAAGGACGGTCCGAAGTCGAACTGGGTGACGATGTTCCAGACATAGATCGCCATGCGCTCGACCAGGCTGCGGTCGAGACCGTATTTCGCCTCGAGGTTTGCCATCACCTCGGGCGGGATGCCGCGCTCGGTGGCGAAGGGGCTGCCCGGGGCGAACTCCATCAGGAGGAACGAAAAGACGATGAGCGCCAGAAGCGTCGGGATTGCCACTGCAAGGCGGCGCAGGATGAAGCTGGTCAAGGGGTGTCTCCGGGGCGGGGGCCGCCCAGACGTTCGTAAGGATCGGCGCGACCCAGGTTGCGGCCGCGCCGGGGTCGAAGGGGGCGCGGTGCGGCGCCCCCGGTCAGATCACTCTTCCGCGACGCGGTAGAAGTTCTTCACGTACCAGTTGTTCTCGACGTTGTTCATCGGGAAGCCCTTGATCGCCGGGTCAAGCAGGAACGCGTTGGCGTAGTGGTAGATCGGGATGACGGGCATCTCTTCCGACAGGATGGCTTCGGCCTGGGTGTAGATCCCCTCGCGATCCTCGGCCGTCGGCGCCTGGTCGAGAAGCGCGTCGTATTCCTCGTTCGAGAAGCTGCCCGAGTTCTGCGGAACGCCCGTCCTCAACACGCCGAGGAAGGTCGATGGCTCGTTGTAGTCGCCGCACCAGGCAGCGCGCGCGATGTCGAAATCCCCCTCGCGGCGCGTGTCGAGATAGGTGGACCATTCCTGGTTCTGCAGCGTCGTCTCGACCCCCAGCTTCTGGCTCCACATCTGGCTGATGACCGTGGCGATCTGGCGGTGCGACTCGTCGGTGTTGAAGAGCAGGTCGAAGTTCAGGTCGTCGTAGCCGGCCTCTTCGATCAGTTCCTTCGCACGCTGGTCACGCTCTTGCTGGGTCCAGTCGGCGTGCTCGATCTCGGGGGCGACGAAACCGTCGGTGGCGTCGGGCGTGAAGGTGAAGGCCGAACCCTGGCCGCCCTGCAGCAGGCGGTCGACGATCACGTCGCGGTCGATCGCCAGCGCCAGCGCCTGGCGCACGCGGGGGTCCTTCAGCGCCTCGGGACCGTTCTCGCCCTGGTTCAGGGTGTAGTAGTAGGTGCAGAGGCGCGGGGTGGAATGCGCGGCGTCGGGGTATTGCTCCTGGAGGCGCGGATAGCTGCCGGCGGGGACGGGCTCCAGCAGGTCGAACTCGCCAGCTTCCCAGCGGGTCAGGGCCTGGCTGGTGTCGTTGATGATGTAGCTCGAGACGTCCTCGATCACGACGTTGTCGGCGTCCCAGTATTCCGGGTTCTTCGAGGCGCTCCAGTATTCGTTGAGCTGCATCTCATCGAGCACGTAGGCGCCGTTCGAGACGATGTTCCCGGGGTTCGTCCAGGCATCGCCGTGCTCTTCGATCGTGGGCTGGTGGACTGGGGCCAGCGTGGTGTGCGCGGTCATCTGCGGGAACCAGGGCTTCGGGTCCACGAGCGAGACGCGCAGCGTGTGGTCGTCCACCGCCTCGACGCCCAGGGTGTCGGGCTCGGCCTCGCCGGCGATGATCTCGGCGGCGTTCTGGATGCCGGCCAGTTCCACGAACCACGCGTAGGTCGAGGCTGTCGCCGGATCGGCGGCGCGCTGCCACGCATAGACGAAGTCGCCCGCGGTGACGGGATCGCCGTTCGACCAGCGGGCATCGTCGCGCAGGGTGAAGGTGAACTCGGTGTTGTCCTCGTTGGCCTCGAAGCCGGTGGCGACACCGGGGACGAGCTGGCCGTTCTCGTCCTGGATCATCAGCCCTTCGAAGAGCTGCTGGATCACGTGGGCGCCGGGGACGCCTTCGACCAGCTGCGGGTCGATCGAGGCCGGCTGATCAAGCTCGCGGTAGGAAAAGCTCTGGTCCTCGGCCAGCTCGACGCCCTCGGGCACATCGGCGGCGGCAAGCGGACCGGCAGCCAGAAGTGCGGCGGTGCTGGTCACGGTCAGAAGGGTTCTTCGCATCATGACTTTCATCTCCCTGTTGGCCGGCGGCCTTTTACGCATTGCCACCGTGCAGACCTTCATCCTTCAACCTAGGGCTGCAACACGCAAGCGGGCAACCGACTTGGACGCGGCGTCGTTTCTCCGCGCGGGAACCGGCCGTTAGATCCGCGTCGCTGCGACGCGTTCGTGCGCAAGATCGTGGCTACGGCGCAGCCGCAGGTCGCTGCGCGCAGCGCTACCTCGTCGAGCCTGCCGCTTCGCTGCCCGTGGCAGAGCGGCTAGCGCGCCGCCTGGGCCACGCGCGCCGCTGCGTACATCGCGGCGGCGGCGACGATGATCGAGGGGCCGGCGGGACTGTCGATCACGAAGGACAGGCCGAGCCCGCCCAGGACCGAGGTCAGCCCTAGGACGGCCGTGAGGGCGACCATCCCCTCGGGGCTGCGCGCGAAGGGCCGGGCCGCCGCGGCGGGGATGATCAGCAGGGCCGAGATCAGCAGCGCCCCCACCATCTTCAGCGCAAGCGCCACCGTCAGGGCCAGCAGGCCCGTCAGCAGCGCCGTGTCGCGCGCCGGATCGATGCCGCCCGCGCGGGCCAGGTCGTCGCCCAGCGTCGCGGTCAGCAGCGCGTTCCACCGCGCCGCGATGATGGCGGCGACCGCCGCGCCTCCGGCCCAGATCAGCCAGACATCCATCTGCCGCACCGCGAGGATGTCGCCGAACAACAGCCCCTCGAGGTCGATCCGCGGCCCCGGAGCGAGCGCCACCCCCACGAGCCCGATGGCCAGCAGCGCGTGGCTGAGCACGCCCAGCACCGTGTCCGCGCTGGTCCCCTCGCGGGTCAGCGCGAACAGCAGCGCGCCGAAGACCACCGTGGTGGCAAGGACTCCGACGATGAGGGGCAGGGACAGGACGACGGCGATCGCGACGCCCAGGATCGCGGCGTGGCCGGTGGCGTCTCCGAAATAGGCCATGCGGCGCCAGACGACGAAGCACCCCAGCGGCGCCGTCGCAAGGATCAGCCCCGTTCCCGCGAGCGCCGCCCGCAGCAGAAAGTCATCCATTCGCAGTCTCGTGGTGGTGTGGGTGGGGATGCTCGTGCCGGTGGCCGCCATGCTCGTGCCGATAGAGCGCGAGCGCGCCGCCCGTGCCGTCGCCGAACAGGGCGCGGTAGGCGGGTGCCGATGCGACCACGGCAGGTGTGCCCTCGCAGCAGACATGGCCGTTCAGGCAGATCACCCGGTCCGATGCGGCCATGACGACGTGCAGGTCGTGGCTGACCAGCAGGACGGCGCAGCCGCGGCTGTCGCGCAAGGTTTCGATCCTGCGGTAGAAGGCCGCGGCGCCGGGCTGGTCGAGCCCGGCCGTCGGTTCGTCGAGGATCAGGAGTTCGGGGTCGCCGATCAGGGCCCGGGCCAGCAGCGCACGTTGCAACTGACCGCCCGACAGCGCGGCGAGGGGGCGGTCGGCGACGTCCGGCAGGCCGGCATCCTCCAGCGCCGTGTGGATCGCGTCCCACGGATGCCGGTTCGGCAGGCGCAGAAAGCGCCCCACGGTCATCGGCAGGGTCGGGTCGATGGAGAGCCGCTGCGGCACGTAGCCGACGCGAAGGCCCGGACGCCGGGTCACACGGCCGCTGTCGGGCGGCACGGCCCCCAGCAGGGTGCGCACCAGCGTCGTCTTGCCGGACCCGTTCGGGCCGACCAGCGTGACGATCTCGCCCGCATCGACGGACAGGGACACGGCGTCGAGCACCGCCTCGCCGTTCCGCCTGAGGGTGACGTCCTCGAGCGCGGCAAGGCTCATGCTGCGCAACCGGGGCAGATGCCCAGGGCTTCGACCACCGTGCGCTCGATGCGAAAGCCCTGTGCGGCGGCCTCGTCACCCAGCCGGCGCGGGGCCACGTCGGTGGCTTCGGCCACCCGGTCGCAGACCCGGCAGATCAGGAAGGCGGGGCGATGGGCCGCACCGGGGCAGGCGCAGGCGACATAGGCGTTCAGCTTCTCCAGCCGATGGGCGAATCCATTCGAGGTCAGGAAGTCGAGCGCGCGGTAGACGGCGGGCGGCTGGCGCTTCTGTCCCTCGGGTGTGACGAGTTCGAGGATGTCGTAGGCCCCCATGGCCTTGGGTGCCCCCAGAAGCACGTCGAGCACGCGGCGGCGCATCGGCGTGAATTGCAGCCCTTGGGCGGCGCAGGCGGATTCGGCCTGCGACAGCGCCGTGGCGCGGCAGGCGGCGTGATCGTGCGGATCGAAGGAAGAGCATGTCATGAGGGGCTTGATATAGTATAACACTCGGGCTAGCAAGTACGCCATGATCAGATTTGCCCTCCTCCCCGCTATCGTGGCCACCCCGCTGTGGGCCGAGCCGTCCGTCATCGCCGACCTTCCCCTGACCGCAGGCCTTTCGGCCGCCGTCCTGGGGGCGCCGGTCCCGTCCTTGCTGGAGGCGGGCGACGACCCGCATACCGCCTCGCTGCGGCCGAGCCAGGCGCGCGCGCTGTCCTCGGTGGACCTCGTCGTGCGGCTTGGGGACGGCCTGACCCCGTGGCTCGACGGGCCGACCGGGAACCTCTCGGCCCGCGTCCTGCTGCTCGAGGCCGAGGACGGCGCGCATTCGGCCGAGGATCACGATCACCACGAGGCCGAGGATGAGCACCGCCACGAAGGCGACGAGGAGGCGCACGCGCATGATCATGGCATGCACGCCTGGCTCGATCCCGAAACGGCCGCGCGCTGGCTCGACGTCATTGCCGAGTCGCTGATCGAACTGGAGCCGGCCGCAACCGAGACCTACCACGCCAACGCCGCCGAGGCTGCCGCGACGATCCGCCAGGCGGCCGCCGGTGCGCGGGCGCGGCTCGACGCGACCCCGCCGGGTGCGATTCTCGTGGTGCATGATGCCTGGGGGCCCGCCGCCGAGGCGTTCGACCTTCAGATCGCGGGGGCGATCTCGCAAAGCGACGCGACGCGTCCCGGCGTGAAGCACCTGCGCGAGATCGAGGCGCGGATCGAAGAGGGCGACATCGCGTGCCTGCTGGCCGCGCCGGGCGACGACCGCTCGCAGGCGCAGCGGCTGAGCGAGACGCATGACCTGCCGATCGTCACCCTGCCGCTGACTGGGCTCGACGGGGCCGAGGGGCTGGGTGCCTACCTGGCACTCATCGCCGGGATCGGGGACCTGTCCGAAACCTGCGCGTCGCGTTGATCAGTTGTCGCGCGAGAGCGCGTCGCGCAGGCCCGCGAAGGGCTTGGTGTCTTCGTCCCTGATCGGCTCGGCCCCCGTGGGCCGGGCCTCGGCCTCGACCTCGTCCACCCCTTCGGCGCGGGGAAAGGCCGGGATGGCAAGCGACAGCTCTTCGGCGATCACAGCCATCAGGTCGAGTACGGCGGGCAGGGGTTCGTCGTCGGTGTCCTCCGAGACTTCGTGCTCGGCCACCTCCGGCGCGGACCAGTCGGCCATGAAATGACGCAAGATCTCTTCGTCGATCCGGGTCGTCACCGGCTCGAGCGTCACGCCGCAGGGCTGCACGACCGTCGCCCCGAGCGTCGCCTCGAGCCGCCAGTCGCGTCGGCCCGTGGGCACCAACTGCCCCGCGAATCGCAACTTGCGCAGCGCGGAAAGGTCGAACTCGGCGGCCAGCGCGGCACGGGTGGCCTCGTCGGGGCGCAGGTCGAACTCGCGGGGCTCGCGCGGGCCGGTGCCGGTCAGGCGGATCCTGGTGTCGTCGCTCTCGGGCGGCATGGCCCCTCCATTCTTGATCGTTCCATCCTCATTGATGTAGGCAGCGACAGGGCAAAGGGACAAGGGACCACACATGAGCAATCATCTACGTCTGCTGGTGGCGGGCCTTCTTGCCCTGACGCTGGCGGCCTGCTCCGCCGTCTATGAAACGCACGGCTACGTGCCCCCCGACGACGAGCTCGCCCCGCTGCAGGTCGGCGTCGCGACGCGCGACGAGGTTGCCGCGGCCGTGGGCCGACCGACCTCGACCGGCGTGCTTGGTGCGGATTCGTGGTATTACGTGCAAAGCCGGTTCCGCCACTACGGGGCGCTCGCCCCGGAAGAGGTGGATCGCGAGGTCCTTGCGATCTCGTTCGCCGAGAATGGCGCGCTTTCGAATATCGAACGCTACGGGCTTGAGGATGGCCGGGTGGTGCGACTGTCGCGCCGCACCACGACGCAAAGCACCGAGGGCATCAGCTTCCTGCGCCAGCTCTTCCGTAACGTGGGCGCCTTCAACCCGGCCGATTTCTTCGACGACGGTTGAGGTCTAGCCCTTGGGTTCGAACTCGAGGGCGACCCCGTTGATGCAGTAGCGCAGGCCGGTGGGCTGGGGTCCGTCTGGAAAGACGTGCCCCAGATGCGCCTCGCACCGGGCGCAGTGCACTTCGGTCCGCTTCATGAAGAGCTTGCGGTCCTCGGAGGTCTCGACATTCCCGGGATCGGCCGGCTCGTAGAACGACGGCCAGCCGGTGCCGCTGTCGAACTTGTGATCCTGGTCGAACACCGGCAGGCCGCAGCAGACGCAGTTGTAGGTGCCGGGGCCCGCGGGGAAGTCCTCGTGGGTGCCGGCGCGTTCGGTGCCATGCTTGCGGGTCACCTTGTAGGCGAGATCGGAAAGCGCTTCGCGCCATTCGGTGTCGGATTTCTGCACTTTTTCCATGCTGTCCTCGGTTTTGTGTCACGGATACGTCGCGTCGTGTCCGCTATTGCGTTTGCAGGCCTATTTAAGGTCCAGTGAGGGCGTTGAAAGGGTGGGGTCGGTGTCATGACCATACTGGCAAAGGGCCGTTACCGGGTCTTCGAGGCGCAGAGTTCGGTCGAAATCGCGCGGTGCCTGGCACTTCGGGCGACGGTTTTTCCCGCCGACCGCGCGGCGGGGGACGAGTACGATGCCCGCTGCCGCCACGTCATGATCGAGGACATCCGCACCGGCACGGCGGTCTGCACCTTCCGCCTCATGCCGCTGGCCAACGGGGCCGAGATCGGCGCGTCCTACTCGGCGCGCTACTACGAGCTGGGCAAGCTCGGCGCGTTCGACGGCAAGATGGTCGAGCTGGGGCGCTTCTGCATCCATCCCGACCACCGTGACCCCGACATCCTGCGGCTGGCCTGGGGTGCGCTGACGCGGATCGTGGATGACGAGGGGGTCGAGATGCTGTTCGGCTGCGCCTCGTTCCAGGGGACCGACGCCAAGACCCATGCCGATGCCTTCGCCTTCCTGCACCAGCGCCACGTTGCGCCGCCGCGCTGGCTGCCCCGCGTGAAGGCGCCGCGCGTGGTGGCGCTGGCGCGCGCGCTGACCCGGCCGCTGGACCCGCGGCGCGCGATGGCGGCGATGCCGCCGCTGCTGCGCACCTACCTCACCATGGGCGGCTGGGTGTCGGATCATGCGGTGGTGGATGACGAGATGGGGACGATGCACGTCTTCACCGGCGTCGAGATCGGAGCCATTCCGCCCGCACGGCAACGTCTACTGCGGGCCGTGGCGGGCTGACTACTCCTTCTCGGAGGTGAAGGTCAGCGGGTGATCCTCGGCCGCGGCCATCTCGTGGGCGCGGAGGATCTTCTCCTCGGCGATCTCGCGGGTGAAGACGGCGACGACCGCGGCTCCGAGCTGGTGAGCGGCCAGCATGACGCCCAGGGCCTCGCCTTCGCCCATCCGGAACACCGCCTTCAGCACCGTCACCACGAAGTCGCGCGGCGTGAAATCGTCGTTCAGCAGGATCACCTTGTAGAGCGGCGGGCGGGCCGTCTTCGGCCGGGCCTCGGTCCGGGGTGTCGTCGGGGCGTGGGGCATGAGCGTTACGTAGATCGTTCGCGCGGGCCGGCATCGGCGTCTTGATAAGGCACGCGGCGCCCTCTACCTCGCGCGGATGGCACGCACACCGCTTTTACAACTCTCCGACATTTCCCTCACCTTCGGCGGCGATCCGATCTTCTCGGATCTCGACCTCGTCGTGCAACCGGGCGACCGGGTGGCGCTGGTCGGCCGGAACGGATCGGGCAAATCCACCCTGATGAAGGTCATGGCCGGATTGGTCGAGCCCGACCGCGGCGGCTGCGTCCTCTCGCCCGGGACCACGGTCGGCTACATGGAGCAGGAACCCTCGATGGAGGGTTTCGCGACGCTTGGCGATTTCGCGACCTCGGCCCTCGACCCATCCGAGGCCTACAAGGTCGAGATGGTCGCCGACGACCTGACCTTCGACCCCGCCACGGACCCCGCGAAGGCTTCGGGCGGCGAGCGGCGGCGCGCAGCGCTGGCCAAGCTGCTGGCGGAGGCGCCCGAGCTGATGCTTCTGGACGAGCCGACGAACCACCTCGACATTCGGGCGATCGCCTGGCTCGAGCAGCAGCTGACGAGCACGCGGTCGGGCTTCGTGCTGATCTCGCACGACCGGGCGTTCCTGCGGAACCTGACCCGCGCCACGCTGTGGATCGACCGCGGCCAGGTGCGCCGGCTGGAGCAGGGCTTCGAGAGCTTCGAGGACTGGCGCGACAAGGTCTGGGAGGACGAGGACCAGCAACGCCACAAGCTCGACCGCAAGATCAAGGCCGAGGCGAAATGGGCGGTCGAGGGCATCTCGGCCCGGCGCAAGCGCAACCAGGGCCGCGTGCGTGAGCTTGGGAAGCTGCGCGAGACACGGTCGAACATGATCCGCCGGCAGGGGACCGCCGCGCTCGATCTCGAAAGCGGGTCGCAATCGGGCAAGAAGGTGATCGAAGCGGACGCGATCACCAAGAGCTATGGCGACCGGACGATCCTGCAGCCGTTCTCGATCAAGATCGCGCGGGGCGACCGGGTGGCCTTCGTCGGCCCGAACGGCGTGGGCAAGACGACCGTGCTGAAGATGCTGACTGGCGAGCTCGAGCCCGACAGCGGCAAGGTCCGCCAGGGCACCAACCTGGAACTCGCGGTGTTCGACCAGTCCCGCGCGGCGCTTGATCCGGACATGACGCTGTGGGACAGCCTGACGGGCTCGCCCGACATGCGCGTTTCGGGGCAGGCGGACCAGATCATGGTCCGCGGCACGCCGCGGCACGTGGTCGGCTACCTCAAGGACTTCCTCTTTTCGGAAGCGCAGGCCCGCGCGCCGGTGCGGTCCCTGTCGGGGGGCGAAAAGGCGCGGCTGCTTCTGGCGCGATTGATGGCGAAACCGTCCAACCTCCTGGTGCTGGACGAACCGACCAACGACCTGGATATCGAAACGCTCGACCTGCTGCAGGACCTGCTGGCCGATTACGACGGGACGGTCCTTCTGGTCAGCCACGACCGGGATTTCCTCGACCGGGTGGCGACGCAGACCGTGGCATTCGAAGGCGGCGGCCACGTCACCGCCTATGCCGGCGGCTGGTCGGACTACCAGGCGCAGAAGCCCGCCGAGTCCGACATCATGCAGGAGAAGCCGCGGCAGTCCGTTCCGAAATCCGCGAATGACGGTCCGACCAGGGAATCGCAGGGCCTGACCTTCACCGAAACGCACCGCCTGAAAGAACTGCCCACCGAAATCGCGCGCATCGAGTCGGAGATTTCGAAGCTCGAGTCGCTGTTGGCGGATCCAGAATTATTCGCCCGCGAGCCTGTCAAGTTCGCCAAAGCGACCGACGCTTTGGCCGATCGTCAGGATCGGCTGAGTTCAGCCGAAGAAGAGTGGCTGATTCTGGAAGAGAAGTCAGGGGGTTGACGAGAAGCTCGCAATTCTGCGGCAGCTTTCGGCGGTAACTTGCCGAATTGAGTGTAGTCAAGGTGCAACACGCCGCCGAACGAAATTTTCGTGATTGGAACATCCCCCCCGATTTGGCGTCTATGGCCACAGATGTCCGGGACACATTCCACGGGATTTCCCGCGGCGACATCGTGCTAATAAGGAGCAGAACATGAAACTCGTAACTCTTACCGCTGCTGGCGCCCTCTTTGCCGGTGCCGCCTATGCCGGTGGCATCGCCCCCGCGCCGGTCGAGCCCGTCCCGATGGCCCCCGCGCCCATCGTCATGCCGTCGCAGGACTGGACCGGCGGCTATGCAGGTGCGTCCCTTGGTTGGGGTGGCGTGAACCTCGACGGTGACGACGATGCGCTGGACGCCATCCTCGACGACGACGATGATACCGACGATGATGACGATGGCATCTTCGACGTCGATGGCGACGGTGTCGTCGGCGGTGCCTTCGCCGGTTACCAGTACGACTTCGGCCAGTTCGTGCTCGGCGCCGAACTCGACCTGAACGCTGCGAACCTCGACTTCGACGACGATGACTTCAGCGATTTCCTCGATGATTCCGACGAGGACGAAGAAGGCGTGTCCATCGACCAGATCCACCGTCTGAAGATGCGCGCGGGCTACGACGCCGGCAACACGCTCATCTACGGTGTGGCCGGTGCGGCCTACGCCGAGGCCGACGCGTTCGGTGAAACGCTGAGCGACACGGGCTACGTTGTCGGTGCCGGCGTCGACTACAAGGTGACCGACAACGTCGTGGTCGGCGGCGAAGTGCTGTACCACAAGTTCGACGATTTCGACGACACGGGCGTCGACGCCGACGTTACCACCGTTCAGGCCCGCGTGGCCTACCAGTTCTGATCCACCCGGATCGAGCGACAGAAGGGGTCGGGCCTGTGCCCGGCCCCTTTTTCATGTGCACCGCCCGGGTTGAAGTTCAGCCCCTCGAGCCGTGCGATACGGACCGCGAAGGCCGCATCAGGGGCTGGACGCAAGGAAATTCGTCGCCCATTTGCAACACTCCGCTTGGGTGTTCTTTCGTGATTGGAACATACTCTTCCGATTGGTGTCTATGCTCACAGATGTCCGGGACAGATTCCATGGTACCCCCGTGGCGACATCCAGTTTTCAGTAGGAGCAGACAATGAAATTCGTGACCCTTACCGCTGCCGGTGCCCTGTTCGCCGGTGCTGCCTACGCCGGTGGCATCGCCCCCGCCCCGGTCGAGCCCGTTCCGATGGCCCCCGCGCCCCTCGTCATGCCCGTGCAGGACTGGACCGGCGGCTACGTCGGTGCGTCGCTGGGCTACGCTCGCGGCGATGCCGACCTCGGCGGCCTGAGCATCGACGCCGACGGTGACGGCGATTTCGGCGACGACGATGATGACGATCTCGTTGCCGCATTCTCCGACGTCTTCGGCGATATTGACGCCGACGGTGCTATCGGCGGTGTTTTCGCCGGTTACCAGCACGACTTCGGTAACTTCGTGCTTGGCGCGGAACTCGACCTGAACGCTACGGGCATCAGCGGCGATGATCAGATCATCACCGGCCCGGACACCGACGGCGACGGTCTTGACGAAGAGTACAACATCGAAGGCCTCGACATCGATCAGGTTCACCGCCTGAAGCTGCGCGCCGGTTACGACTTGGGCAACACGCTGGTCTACGGTACGGTTGGTGCGGCTTACGCCAAGGCCGAGTTCAACGAAGAGGAATTCGAAGGCGTCGGTGGCGTCATCGGTGCCGGTGTGGACTACAAGGTTACGGACAACGTGGTTGTCGGTGCCGAAGTCCTGTACCACCGCTTCGACGATTTCGACGACACCGGCCTCGAAGCCGATGCGACCTCGATCGCGGGCCGCGTGGCCTACCAGTTCTGATCCATCCGGATCGAACGACAGAAGGGGTCGGGCCTGTGCCCGGCCCCTTTTTCGTGCCGGCCCTTGTCTAAGGGCACGGATATTGCGACATCGCGGACGCCCGAGACCGCAGGAGCCGCGCCATGATCCGTCTCACCAATTTCGCGACCCGCCGGAAAGAGCCGTTCGAGCCGCTCGATCCGGAGAATGTGCGGATGTATGTCTGCGGGCCGACTGTCTATGATCGCGCGCATATGGGCAACGCGCGATCGGCCGTTGTCTTCGACACGCTCTACCGCCTGCTGCGCCACACCTATGGCGAGGGCGCGGTGACCTATGTGCGCAACATCACCGACGTGGACGACAAGATCAACGCGCGCGCGGCGGAGAGCGGGCGGTCGATCGCGGACATCACCGCCGAGACGACCGGCTGGTATGTCGAGGACATGGCGGCGCTCTGCTGCCTGTCGCCGGACGAGACGCCGCGGGCAACCGACTACATCGGGCAGATGATCGCGATGACCGAGCGGCTGATCGCGGAAGGTCACGCCTACGAGGCCGAGGGCCATGTGCTGTTCTCGGTCTCGAGCTACGAGCACTACGGCGCGTTCTCGGGCCGCTCGCTCGAGGACATGCAGGCCGGCGCGCGGGTCGAGGTGGCGCCCTACAAGCGCGATCCGATGGATTTCGTCCTGTGGAAGCCGTCCGAGGAGGGTCTGCCGGGCTGGGACAGCCCGTGGGGCAGGGGGCGGCCCGGATGGCATATCGAGTGCTCGGCCATGTCCGAGGCGCTGCTGGGCCGGACCTTCGACATCCACGGCGGCGGCGGAGACCTGATCTTCCCACACCACGAGAACGAGATCGCCCAGTCGGCCTGCGCCCATGACGGCGCGCCGATGGCCCGCTACTGGTTGCACAACGAGATGTTGCAGGTCGACGGCCGCAAGATGTCGAAATCGCTGGGAAATTTCTTCACGGTGCGGGATCGGCTCGACCAGGGGACGCCGGGTGAGGTGATGCGTTTCGTCCTGCTGTCGGCGCATTACCGCAAGCCGATGGACTGGACCGAGGACAAGATTCAAGGCGCCGAAAGCGCCCTGCGTCGCTGGCGTGCCCTGACCACGGACGCCGAGCCGGGCACGCCGGACCCGCAGGTGGTCGAGGCGCTGTCCGACGACCTGAACACGGCAGGCGCGCAGGCGGTGCTGCACCAGCTTGTCGCCGGGATCGAGGCGGGCGAGGTCGAGGCGGGGGTGCTTCTGGCCTCGGCGCAGCTCATGGGGCTGTTGACTCCCGGGATCGGAGAGTGGGCCGACGCGGTCGATCTGTCGGCGCTTGAAACCGCGTTTTCGAATATCCGTGCAGAGGCGATGCAGACGAAGGACTTCTCGGAACTGGACGCGTTGAAGGCGCGGCTGGTCGCCGCCGGGGTCGAGGTGAAGATGAGCCGCGAGGGCGTGGCACTGTCGCCGGGCGTCGGGTTCGACGCCGACGCCCTGAAGGAGCTGCCGTGACCGAGCGCCTGTACCTCTACGACACCACCCTGCGGGACGGGCAGCAGACCCAGGGCGTGCAGTTCTCGGTGGACGAGAAACTGGCGATTGCGAAGATGCTCGACACGCTCGGCGTCGACTACATCGAAGGCGGCTGGCCCGGCGCGAACCCCACCGACAGTGCCTTTTTCGAGGCGGTCGGCCCCACGCGCGCGACCCTCGCCGCATTCGGGATGACCAAGCGGGCGGGGCGGTCGGCCGGAAATGACGACGTCCTGGCGGCGGTTCTGAACGCGGGAACACCGTCGGTCTGTCTCGTCGGGAAGACCCACGATTATCACGTGGATACGGCGCTGGGCATCGGTCGGGACGAGAATGTCGAGAACATCCGCGCCTCGGTCGCCCATTGCGTGGCGCAGGGACGCGAGGCGATCTTCGACGCCGAGCATTTCTTCGATGGATACAACGCCAACCCCGCCTACGCGCTGGAATGCCTGCACGCCGCACATGAGGCCGGCGCGCGCTGGATCGTGCTTTGCGACACCAACGGGGGCACCCTTCCGGGGCGGATCGGCAAGGTCGTCTCCGAGGTGATCGCGGCAGGCATTCCGGGCGACCGACTGGGCATCCATTGCCACGACGACACGGGGATGGCGGTGGCCGGGTCGCTGGCGGCGGTCGAGGCGGGTGCGCGGCAGATCCAGGGCACGCTGAACGGGCTGGGCGAGCGCTGCGGGAACGCCAACCTCATCAGCCTGATCCCGACGCTTGCGTTGAAGGAGCCCTATGCCAGCCGCTTCGAGATCGGGGTGAGCGCCGAGGGGCTGCACTCGCTGACCCGCATCTCGCGGCGGCTCGACGAGATCCTGAACCGGGTGCCGCGGAACAATGCTCCTTACGTCGGCGCCTCGGCCTTCGCGCACAAGGCGGGGCTTCACGCTTCGGCCATCGCGAAGGACCCTGCGACTTACGAGCATGTCGACCCCGCGACGGTGGGGAACGAGCGGATCATCCCGATGTCGAACCAGGCGGGCCAGTCGAACCTGCGCGCGCGCCTCCAGGACATGGGGATCGAGGTCGAAAAGGGCGATCCGCGGCTTTTGGAGATCCTGCGGGAGGTGAAGGAGAAAGAGGATATCGGCTACGCCTACGACACCGCGCAGGCCAGCTTCGAGCTGGTGGCGCGGCGGCATCTGGGGCGGCTGCCGGCGTTCTTCGAGGTCAAGCGCTACCGGGTCTCGGTCGAGCGGCGGAAGAACAAGTACAACCGGATGGTCAGCTTGTCCGAAGCCGTGGTCGTGGTGAAGATCGGCGATCAAAAGCACATGAGCGTCAGCGAAAGCATGGACGAGACGGGTTCGGACCGCGGACCGGTCAACGCGCTGTCCAAGGCGCTGGCCAAGGATCTGGGTCCCTACCAGGCGGCGATCGACGACATGCACCTCGTCGATTTCAAGGTGCGGATCACGCAAGGCGGGACCGAGGCCGTCACCCGCGTGATCATCGACAGCATGGACAGCGCCGGCCGGCGCTGGTCCACGGTCGGCGTGTCGCCCAACATCGTGGACGCTTCGTTCGAGGCGCTGCTCGATGCGGTGAACTGGAAGCTCGTCCGCGATGCGGAGGCGCCATGAGCGTCAACGCCTGCGCCGAGATCGTCCGGAACGGCGACCCCGACCGCTTCCTCGCGGCGATGGCGGCTCCTCCGGCGGCGCGGAGGGCGCTGTTCCCGATCTACGCGCTCAATGTCGAGGCCGCGCGCGCGCCGTGGGTGACGGCCGAGCCGATGATCGCCGAGATCCGCCTGCAATGGTGGCGCGACGCGCTGGACGAGATCGCCGAGGGCAAGACACCCCGGCGCCATGAGGTCGTCACTCCGCTGGCCGAGATCGTCGACGCCGAGGGCGCGCACATCCTCGACCGGGCCGTCGCCGCCCGCCGGTGGGAAATCGCGCGCGAACCCTTTGTCGGGACCGGTCAGCTTCTGGGGCACATGGACGACCTCGCCGGCAGCTTGATGTGGGCCGCCGCGCGGTGCCTCGGCGCGTCGGACGAGGCGCAGGTGCGCGGTGTCGGCGTGGCCGGCGGACTGGCCGGGTGGCTGACCGCGGTGCCCGAGCTCGAGGCGCGGGGGCTCGCCCCGCTTCCCGATCCAAGCGACGACGGCATCCGCGCCCTGGCCGAAGAGGGGCTGTCGCGCCTGGGTTCCGTAAGCCGCGCCGCGCGCCCCGCGGCACTTGCGGCGTGGGAGGCCCGCCCGGTGCTTGCCGCCGCGCGCTCGGACCCGGCGCGGGTGCGCGAAGGGCGGCTGCTCCGCGCGCCAGCGATACGGCGGCTCCGGCTGATGCGGATGGCGTCGCTGGGTCGCTGAGGGCTCAGGCCGGCTGCGGCTGCCGGCGCAGCCAGATCAGCGCCGCCCCCGCCAGCGTCAGGAACGGGATCATCGCGATGTTGACGGCCGTCCAGCCTTGCTCGGCCGTGCCGCCCGCGCAGTTCATCAGCCCGCCCGAGGCAAGCGAGGCGAGGGTCACGCAGCCGAATACGGCGAAATCGTTCATGCCTTGCACGCGGCCACGCTCTTCCGGCGTGTGGGCCCCGGACAGCATCGTGGTCGCCCCGATGAAGCCGAAATTCCAGCCGAGACCCAGAAGGACCAGCGCACCGAAGAAGTTCGCCAATTCGACGCCCGAAAGCGCTATCAGGCCGGCTCCGGCTAGGCAGACGAGGCCTGCGGCGATGATCCGCGTGGTGCCGAAGCGCACGATCAGGTGGCCGGTGAAGAACGAGGGGACGTACATCGCCAGCACATGCCCCGTCACCACGTCCGCCGCGTTGTTGCGCGAGAACCCGCAGCCGACGACGGCCAGCGGCGTCGACGTCATCACCATGTTCATCAGCGCGTAGGCGACCATGGCGCAGATGATCGCGACGGCCACGGTGGGGGTCGCCAGAAGTTCGCGTCGGCTGCGGGCGGTGGGCGCGTCGGGTTCTGGCAGGGGCGGGCGCGGAATGCGCAGGCCGAAGAACAGCAGCGCCCCGACCGCGTTCAGTCCGATGATGCCAAGGTAGGTCCCCAGGAACGGCACCACCATCGCGTCGGACGTCGCCTTGACCAGCTGCGGCCCGATGATCGCCGAGACGAGGCCCCCGGCAAGCACGTAAGAGATCGCCTTGGGCCGGAAGCTTTCGGAGGCGGTGTCGGCGGCGGCGAAACGGTAGAAGCCGACCGAGGACATGAAGGTGCCCGACAGCAGCGACCCGAGCAGGTAGATGGGAAAGCTGGCCAGGTAGAGGCCGGCCGCGCCGACGATGGCCCCCGCGGCGCCGGCGGCGGCGCCCAGCCAGAAGCCCGCGCGGCGGCCGTGCCGCTGCATCAGCGCCGACAGCGGTTGCGCCGACAGCATGGACCCCAGCACGATGAGCGAGATCGGAAGTGTCGCGAAACACGGGTTCGAGGCAAGCGTCTGCCCGGCCAGCCCCGCGACCACGAAGATCGCCGGAAGCTGCGCGCCGAGGACGGCCTGCGCAGCGGCGAGAAGGGCGACGTTGCGCCGCTGGATATGGGCCGGAGCGGTCATGCGACAGGCGTACCTCTGCACCGGCCGGATGCAAGCGCGAAACTTGACGGCACCGCGCCTCACGGCCATGCAGCGGTGCGATGCGGTGCTGCGGGGGAGGGCGCTGGGATGCGGCTTCTGCTGCTAGGCGGGACACGCGAGGCGCGGGAGGTCTCGGCCACCTTGGCGGGCTTGCGCGACCTGACGGTGGTTGTTTCGCTGGCCGAGGGCGCGCGGGACCCTGCCACGCGGATCGGCGGTTTCGGCGGCGACGACGGGTTCCGCGAGTATCTGTCGCGCGAAGGCATCGGCGCGGTGCTGGACGCGACGCACCCTTTCGCCGAGCGGATCTCGATGAGAAGCGCGCGGATCTGCGGTGAAGTCGGGCTCCGCTACGCGCAGCTTCTGCGGCCGGCGTGGCAGCCGGATGCGGGGGATCGGTGGCACTCTGCCCGGGACGAGGCCGCCGCCGGGGCGATGCCGTCCGAAGGCGCGCGGGTTCTGATCGCGACGGGTCGGCAAAGGCTCGAATGTTTCGGCCCGATGGAGGGGCGCCGGGTTCTGGTGCGGCGGAACGGTCCGGCCCCGGATGCGCCGCCGCCTTTTGCCGACGGGGCGTGGCAGGTGGGCGTGCCGCCCTTCGGCGTCGACGATGAAGAACGGCTGTTCCGCGACCTGCGCATCGACTGGCTGGTCGTGCGCAACGCGGGCGGCGGGTCGAGCCGGGCCAAGCTCGACGCCGCGCGCCGGCTGGGGATCGAGGTCGCGATGATCCGCCGGCCGCCCCGCCCCGACGCCCCGCGGCTCGAGACGGTAGAGGCTGCAATTGCCTGGGCGCGACGGCTGGTGGAGGATCGGTAGTGGACGAGCGGATCATCACGGGGCCGACCTGTATCGAGGAAGGCACGGCATGGCTTGTCGCCCGGGACGAGGGGCTTGCGCGGGCGCGGGCCGAGACGGGGCCGTGGCCGGACAGGCTGCGCGCGGGCGGATTCCCGGCGCTGGTGCAGGCGATCGTCAGCCAACAGGTGAGCGTCGCGTCGGCCAGGGCCATCGGCGCAAGGGTCGAGGCGGCCGGGCTGCACGATCCGCTCGTGGTGCGCGCGGCCGAGGATGTGCTGCTGAAGGGCTGTGGCCTGTCCCGGCCCAAGGCGCGCTATCTCCGCGCTCTGGCCGATGCGGGGATCGACTTCGAGGCGCTGGCGCATGTGCCCTCGGACGAGGTGGTGGCGACGCTGGTTGCCGTGCCGGGAATCGGGCGGTGGACGGCCGAGATCTATGCGCTGTTCTCGCTTGGACGTGCGGATGTGTTCCCGGCGGGCGACCTGGCGCTGCAGGAGGCGGCGCGGCTGCTATATGGTTTCGAGGCCCGACCGACCGAGGCTCAGCTTCGCGCGCTGGCCGAGGCGTGGCGGCCCTGGCGCGGTGTGGCGGCGCGCGGTCTCTGGGCGTGGTACGCCGTGGCAAAGGCGAGGGAAGGCGTGGTCTGAATTTCAGGCCGGCGCCGCGGTCCGTCTCTGCCAGAACCAGCGTCGGCGCGGGCGGTCCACCGTGCCGCCCGGACGCAGCATCAGCATCGCCGGCGTGACCACCAGGGTCAGGATCGTCGCGACGACGAGCCCCCCGGCAATGGCCGAGGAGAGCTCGGTCCAGTACTGGGTGGACGGCGCGCCGTAGATGATCTCGCGGCCGACGAAGTCGATGTTCAGGCCGATCACCATCGGAAGCAGGCCGAGCGCCGTGGTGATCGAGGTCAACAGAACCGGCCGAAGACGCTGGGCGCCGGTGCGCAGGGCGGCCTCGTGCGGGCCCATCCCCGCGCGGCGCAGGTCGTTGAACGTGTCGATCAAAACGATGTTGTTGTTCACCACGATGCCGGCCAAGGCGATCACCCCCACGCCACCCATCACGATTCCGAACGGCCGGCCGGTCACGATGAGGCCGAGAAGGACGCCCGCAATCGAGAAGACGATGGCGCTCATCACCACGAGGGACTGGTAGAACGAGTTGAACTGGATCAGCAGGATCACGAACATCAGGAAGATCGCCGAGACGAAGGCGGCGCCGAGGAACGCCATGCTCTCGGCCTGATCCTCGGCCTCGCCGGCGAAGGTGACCGATGCCCCTTCGGGCAGATCGGCTTCGGCGATGGCCTGCTGCAGCGCCGCCGTCTGGTCGTTGACGAGAAGGCCGGGCGCGACGTTGGCCTCGATCGTGGTCACGCGCTCTTCGTCGATCCGGCGGATGACGCCCACACGCTCGGTCGGTTCGAAGGTGACGAAGTTCTGGATCGGGACGATCCCGGCCGAGGTCGGGACGCGCAGGTTGCCCAGCTCGGACAGGCTGCGCTCGTCCGAGGGGAAGCGCACGCGGACGGGCAGTTCGCCGTCGGCATCCGAGGGGCGGTAATCGGTGACCTCGATGCCCTGGGTCAGAAGCTGCACGGCTTGGCCCAGCAGGCTGACATTGGCGCCGAAACGCGCGGCCTCGGCGCGGTCCACATCGATCGCGACCTCGACGCCGGGCAGGGGGCGGCTGTCGGTGACGTCGGTGAAACCGCCGACCTCGTCCATCAGCGCGCGGACCAGTTCGACCGCCTGGGTCTGCGCCGCGGGCGTCGGTGCGGTCACCTGCGCATTCACCGGCTTGCCCTGGGTGGGCCCGCCGCTTTCGGTCTGAACCTGCACCTGGATGCCGGCGATGTCGTCGGTCTTCTCGCGGATGTCGGTGCCGATCTGGGCCGCGGTCGGACGCGTATCCCAATCGGTCAGGTCGAGCTGGATCGTGCCGATGATGTCCTCGCCCTGTTGACCCGAAGCGCCGATGGACGAGCGGGCATAGATGCTGTCCACCCCCTCCTGCCCGAAGATGCGGTTCTCGACGGTACGGACGAGCGTGTCGCGTTCGTAGATCGACAGGTTGTCGCGGGCGCGAACGGTGACCTGCATGAACTCGGGCTCGATCGTCGGGAAGAACGAGATGCCTCGGCCGAACTCTCCGTAGAGCGCGAAGCCCCCCAGAAGCAGCGCGAGCGCCAGGATCAGCGTGGCCGCCGGACGCAGGATCGCCGCGTTGAGAAGCCGGACATAGGCGCCCGTGAAGCCGCCGATGCTGCGCGGATCGCCCTGTTCGGCAGCATGGAGCGCGGCCTTGGCCTTCGCGCTCTGGGGCTGGCGCTTCCCGATCACGCCGCCGAGGACGGGGATGAAGATCAGTGCCATGAAGAGCGAGGCAAAGAGCGTCAGGATCACCGTCAGCGGCAGGTACTTCATGAACTCGCCGACCAGCCCGGTCCAGAACAGCAGCGGGAAGAACACCGACAGGGTTGTCGCCGTCGAGGCGATGATCGGCCAGGTCATCCGTTTGGCGGCGTGCGAATAAGCCTGTCGAGGCGTGTCGCCTTCCTGCAGGCGGCGGTCGGCAAGCTCAACGGTGACGATGGCGCCGTCCACCAGCATCCCAACCACGAGGATCAGCGAGAACAGCACCACGATGTTCATCGTGTAGCCCATGAACCACAGCGCCGCGACGCCCGCCAGGAACGCGCCGGGGATCGACAGTCCGACGAGGATCGAGGACCGCACGCCAAGCGCGAAGACGATGACGATCATCACCAGCAGGATCGCGGCGATGACGTTGGATTCCAGGTCCGACAGCAGGTTGCGCACCTCGATGGACTGGTCCTGCAGGTAGGTCACTTCGACGCTGTCGGGCCAGCCCTGCGACAGGGCGTCGATGGTTGCGCGGGTCTGCTCGATCGTGTCGATGATGTTGGCGCCCGAGCGCTTGGTCACCTCGAGCGCAAGCGCCGGCTGGCCGTCGATGCGGGCGAACCCGGACGGATCCTCGAACGAGCGGCGCACGGTGGCGACGTCGCCGAAGGTCACGACCGTGGTGCCTTCGACCTTGATCGGCATGGCCATGACGTCCTCGACGTCCTGGATCAGACCCGGCACCTTCAGCACGATGCGGCCGCCGCCGGTCTCGATCGCGCCGGCGGCGATCAGCATGTTGTTGTTCTGGATCTGGGCGATCAGCTGGTCGAAGGTCAGGTTGTAGGTCTGAAAGACCGTGGGGTCGATCAGCACCTCGAGGAACTCGTCCCGGGCGCCGCCGATCTCGACCTCGAGGACGCCCGGCAGGGCTTCCACCGCGTCCTGCACCGTTTCGGCCAGGTTGTTCAGCGTGCGCTCGGGCACGGGGCCGGACAGGACGGCCGTGATGATCGGGAAGAGGGCCGTGTTGATCTCGACCACGTCCAGTTCGCTCGCATCCTCGGGCAGGTCGCCCTGGATCGACTCGGCCGCCTCGCGCACCTTGTCGAGCGCCTCGTCGATATCGCCGCCGGCCGTGAATTCGAGCTGCACGCTCGCGAATCCTTCGGCGGCTTCCGAGTTCATCTGTTCGAGCCCCTCGATCGAGGCGAACTCGGCCTCCATCGGTTCGAGCAGCAGGCGTTCGGCGTCGGTGGGCGAGATACCGTCCACCGAGGTCGCGACATAGACGATGGGCAGCGGGACCTCGGGGTTCGCCTCTTTCGGGATCGAGGTGTAGGCGATCGCGCCGACGCCCAGGATCATCACGAGGGCGATCACCACCACGCGCGAGCGCGAGAAGGCGGCGTCGATCAGGCCCCTCATTGCAGCGTCTCCTCGTCGGAGCCGGCGCTGTCGGCGATCGCGGTGTCGGCGGATGCGTCGTCGGGGCTGGCCAAGGTGCTGTCCGCGCTGGCGGACGCATCCTCGGGTGCAGAGGTGGCGCGCACTTCCTCGCCGTTCTGCACGAAACCCTGCCCGATCGTGATGATTTGCGCGTTGTCGGGCAGTCCGGTGACCCAGACGCCCGATAGGGCGGTCTTGACGATCTCCACGGGGTGGAACACGACGCGGCCCTCCTCGAAGGTCTTGACGCCAAGTGCGCCGTCCGGGTCGAGCGAGACGATCGACGGCGGGATGAAATGGGCCTGCGACGAGCCGGTGGGGATGACCACCTCGGCCGAGATGCCTGCCGGGATCGCGCCATCCTCGTTCGGAACCTCGATCTCGGTCAGGAAGGTGCGCGTCTCGGACTGGGCGGCCGAGCCGACGAAGGTGACCGTGCCCTCGCGGGTTTCGCCCGTGATGAAGCGGACCTCGGCGGTCTGTCCCGACTCGATCCGGTTTAGCGCCTGCTGCGGCACCTGGATTTCGACCGTCAGGGGGCGGTTGTCCACGAGGCGCCCGACCTCTTCGCCCGAGGAGACGAACTCGCCGATGTCGAGGCTGAGTGTCTCGAGACGGCCAGGAAATGGCGCGCGAATCGTCAGATCGTCCAGTGCGGCCTCGGCATTCGTCACGGCGGCGTCGGCAGAGGCGGCAGCGGCCCGCGCCTCGGCCACGCGATCGGCGGTGGCGATGCCGCGCTCCTGCAAGGATTGCGCGTTCTCGAGCTCGCGCCGGGCCCGGGTCTGTTCCTCGCGGGCCTGGGTAAGGTCGGCCTCGGCGCGCGTGGCCGACAGGCGCGCGATGGGCGCATCCTGTTCGACGAGCGCGCCCTTCGAGACGAACAGTTCGGCGACGTTCCCCGAGGCTTCGGCCCGCAGCGGTGTGTCGCGATCGGGCTGGGCCTGGCCTTCCGACGAGAAGGTCAGGGTCACCGCCTCGGCGACGCTTTCGCGCACCTGCACGGCAGGCGGTTGGGGCGTGGTCACGGTCGCCTCGGGCGCAACCTCCTCCGACGGCAGGACAAAGCCGCTGCCCATCCAGCCGATCACGGCCAGCAGGATCAGCGCGGCAATCCAGATCGATCGAGAGGCGCCCCGGTCGGTCTCGAATTCGAGAGGCGTGGACCCGGTCCGGTCGCTGTCGGCCATCGATCTCTCCTTGGGGGTGCTGGCGGAATGCCAGTCGGATGTGACGACGGCGGCCGGTAGATCAAGGGAGGCCGCCCCCAAAAATGCGCATGATGTGGCGTCCATACTCCACCAGCTTGCCGAAAGCACGTGCCAGACCAGATTCTCCCGACGCGTTGATCCACGCGACGCGAAGCCTTAGGCAGGCGAGGATCGAAACGAAGGGGCGGGCATGGCACGGACGTTGGACAGCAAGCGCAGGGGGCCTGCGCGGGGCGAAGCGGGGTCGGTCGTGGTGTTCCTGCACGGCTACGGCGCGGACGGGGCCGACCTTCTGGGCCTGTCCGATCCGCTGGCCGAGCACATGCCGGGCACCGCATTCCACGCTCCCGACGCGCCCGAGCAGTCGGTCGTCAACCCGATGGGCTTCCAGTGGTTTCCGATCCCCTGGCTCGACGGGTCCGACCCGACAGCGGCCGACGAGGCGATGGATCGGGCAGCCTCCGACCTGAACGCATATCTCGATTCCGTGCTGGCCGAAGAGGGGCTGAGCGCGGATCGCATGGTCGTCGTGGGGTTCAGCCAAGGCACGATGATGGCGCTGCACGTCGCCCTGCGCCGGACCGCCGAGGTTGCGGGGATCGTCGGCTTTTCGGGCAGGCTCCTGCGTCCCGAGACGCTGGAGGACGAGATCGCCGTTCGCCCGCCGGTCCTTCTGATCCATGGCGACCAGGACGAGGTCGTCCCCCCGGCTTCGCTGCCCGCGGCGGCCGAGGCGCTTCAGGCCGCGGGTGTGGACGTCTTCGCCCATGTCTCGAAGGGTGTTGCCCACGGCATCGCGCCCGATGGCCTGTCCGTGGCCCTGGCATTCATGCGCGAACGGCTCGGCCTCGAAACCTGAACGAGCGTCAACCTTTCCTCAATCCGGTCTCCCTATGAAGGGTCCCGAGGGCGAAGATGGGCCGCAACGGCATTCAAACATAGCGCCCGGATCAGCTGCCCTATCCCTTGCGTCTTTTGACATATTGCTTAGACGGGGCGAAATTGATCGCCAGATACCGCTAACCGGCGATGCCGGAGGAGACTACTCGTGAAAGACATGACCATCCCGCGCCCCGGCGACACGCTTGCCGATGCTATCCGGCAGCACCTGAAGTTCTCGCTCGGCAAAAGTTCGGACGTGGCCACGTTGACCGATTGGCGCATGGCTCTCAGCCTCGCGGTCCGCGACCGGATCGTCGACCCTTGGTTCGCCTCGACCCGTGCCGCCTATGACAAGCAGGGCAAGCGGGTGTACTACCTGTCGATGGAGTTCCTGATCGGTCGCCTTCTCGAGGACGCGACAGTCAATCTGGGGCTGATGGACGAGGTGACGGAGTTCTTCCAGTCCCGCGGTCTCGACGCGCGCAAGGTCATGCAGGACGAGCCCGACGCGGCGCTGGGCAACGGTGGTCTCGGCCGTCTGGCGGCGTGTTTCCTGGAATCGATGTCCACCGTCGGCTGCCCGGCCTATGGCTACGGCATCCGATACGAGCACGGCCTTTTCCGGCAGAGCTTCGACCGAGGCCGCCAGATGGAGGGCCCCGAGGATTGGCTGACCGAAGCCCACGCCTGGGAATACGAGCGGACCGAGGCGCAGTATCGCATCGGCTTCGGCGGTCAGGTGAAGCAGCTTGGCGACCGTACCGTCTGGCAGCCTGCCGAAACGGTGCTGGCGCGCGCCTACGACACCCCGATGATCGGCTGGCAGGGCCGCTGGGCCAACACGCTGCGCCTCTGGTCTGCGCGTCCCGAGACGGTGTTCGACCTGGGCCGGTTCAACGCCGGCGACTATTACGGCGCCGCCGAGCCCGAGAACCTGGCGCGCACGATCAGCCGGGTTCTCTATCCCGACGACACCACCGAAGACGGCAAGCGCCTGCGCCTGAAGCAGGAGTTCTTTTTCACCGCCGCGAGCCTGCGTGACATCCTGCGCCGCTTCGACAGCGAGTATGACGACCTGAAGCTCCTGCCCGAAAAGGTGGCGATCCAGCTGAACGACACCCACCCTGCGATTGCCGGCCCCGAGCTGGTGCGCCTGCTGGTGGACGAGAAGGGCATGGCGTTCGAGGATGCCGTGACCGTCGCGCAAGGGTGCCTCGGCTACACCAACCACACGCTTCTGCCCGAGGCGCTCGAGCGTTGGTCGGTGAAGCTGATGACCGACCTCTTGCCGCGGCACATGCAGATCATCGAGATGATCGACGCGATGCACAAGAACGCCCATCCCGATCGCAAGGTCGAGATGATCGGCGGCGGCGACGTCCAGATGGGGCCGATCGCGTTCTTCATGGCGCACAAGGTGAACGGCGTGTCGGCGCTTCATACCGAGCTGATGAAGGAAACGGTTTTCGCCGAGCTGAACCGCCTGCACCCGAACCGCATCGTGAACGAGACGAACGGGATCACGCCGCGCCGCTGGGTGCTGGGCGCCAACCCGCGCCTGTCGCGCCTCGTGACCGATGCGATCGGCGACGGTTGGGTGGACGACCTCGAGCGCCTGCAGGAGATCGAGCCGCTCGCCGACGATTCGAGCTTTCGCGATGCCTATGATGCGGCCAAGCGGGCGAACAAGGCGGATCTTGCCGCCTATCTGGGCCAGCGCGGCCTCAGCGTCGATCCCGACGCGATGTTCGACGTGCAGATCAAGC
The DNA here is from genome assembly GCF_900172315.1 of Palleronia marisminoris. Classification (GTDB taxonomy): domain Bacteria; phylum Pseudomonadota; class Alphaproteobacteria; order Rhodobacterales; family Rhodobacteraceae; genus Palleronia; species Palleronia marisminoris. The sequence goes on along the minus strand of NZ_FWFV01000010.1, from coordinate 66,098 downwards.
GCATCCACGAATACAAGCGCCAGCACCTGAACATCCTGCAGACCATCGCGCTGTGGCAGGAGATGAAGGACGCGCCCCAGGGGAACTGGCTGCCGCAGGTCAAGATCTTCGCCGGCAAGGCGGCGCCGGGCTATGTCTTCGCGAAGGAGATCATCCACCTCATCAACGCGGTGGCCGAGGTCATCAACGCCGACCCCGATACCTCGCACCTGCTGAAGGTCGCCTATCCGGCGAACTACAACGTCAGCCTCGCCGAGCGGTTGATCCCGGCCGCCGAGGTCAGCCAGCAGATCTCGACCGCGGGCAAGGAAGCGTCCGGCACCGGCAACATGAAGTTCGCCCTCAACGGCGCGCTGACCATCGGCACGCTCGACGGTGCGAACGTCGAGATCCGCGAGCTTGTCGGGGCGGAGAACTTCTTCCTCTTCGGCATGACCGCGCCCGAGGTGGTCGCCCGACGTGAAGTGGCCGAGCACGCGAAGAAGGCGATCGCGGCCGATCCGCGGCTCAAGCGCGCGATGGACGCGATCGAGGCCGGAATCTTCGGCGAGAGGTTCCCCTCGATCATCGAGAACCTCATGGGACACGACTATTTCTGCGTGACGTCGGATTTCTCGGACTACTGGCGTGCGAGCCGCGAGCTGGAAGTCGCTTATCGCGACCGGGCCGAATGGACTCGGATGGCGATCCTGAACACCGCTCGTTCGGGCTGGTTCAGCTCGGACCGCACGATCCGGGGCTACATGGCCGACATCTGGGGCGCCGAGGCGCTGACGATCTGATTGTGTTGAGGGGCGTCCGGGATCATCTCGGACGCCCTTTTCTGCCGCTACGGCAGGCCAGAATTCATCCTGCACGTGGGTTGCGGCCGCTCGGGACCATGCGCGCCAAAGCGCCGAAACGCAGTCATGTGCTTTTTGCCGGGCCAGAGCCGTTGCCTTGCGGCACGGACGCCTTAGCCTTTGGTGCATGACAGGCTCCGTTCTCAAACCCGCATCGATCGTGGATCCCAAGGCTGCCGAGGCGCTCCACCAGGGGCGGCATGGTGATCCGTTTTCCGTACTTGGCCGTCACGGAGGGACCGTTCGCGCGCTCGATCCTGGCGCGGAGCGGCTTTTCGCCGTGACCGACGACGGCACCGAACATCCGCTGGGGCGCGTTGCCGGCGGGATCTCGGTCTTTGCCGGCGAGGTTCCCGAAGGCGAACGTTACTGGCTCCGCGGCTATTCCGGCACGGACAGTTGGGAGTACGAGGACGCCTACCGTTTCGGCCCCGTCATCGGCGAGATGGACGAATACCTTCTGGGCGAGGGCACGCACCAGCGGATCTGGACCGTCCTCGGCGCCCACATCATGGAGCACGAGGGCCAGGACGGCACGCATTTCGCCGTTTGGGCGCCGAATGCGCAAAGGGTCAGCGTCGTCGGCGGATTCAATCACTGGGACGGCCGCCGCCACGCGATGCGACTGCGCGGTGCGACCGGCGTGTGGGAGATCTTCGTCCCGAACGTGGGCGAGGGAGAGGCCTACAAATACGAGATCCTGGGTCCAGAGGGCCAACTTCAGCCGCTCAAGTCCGACCCTGTCGGCTTCGGCAGCCAGCACCCTCCGCAGAACTCCAGCATCGTGCGCCATATCGCTGGCTACGGCTGGAAGGATGACGACTGGATCGCCGAGCGCGAGGTCAGGCACGCCACGACCGCGGCGATGTCGGTCTACGAGGTGCACCTGGGTTCGTGGAAGCGGATCGCCGAAGAGGGCAACCGCCCGCTTTCCTACAAGGAAGCGGCCGAGGAGTTGGTGGATTACGTCCATGACATGGGCTTCACCCATATCGAGCTGCTGCCGGTCAGCGAGTACCCGTTCGACGGCTCGTGGGGCTACCAGCCGGTCGGCCTGTTCGCGCCGACCATCCGCTTCGGCCCCCCCCACGAGTTCCGCGATCTGGTCGACGCGGCGCACCGCAAGGGGTTGGGCATCCTGCTCGACTGGGTGCCGGGGCATTTCCCGTCCGACCCGCATGGCCTGGGCCTGTTCGACGGGACGCATCTCTACGAGCATTCGGATCCGCGCGAGGGGTTCCACCAGGACTGGAACACGCTGATCTACAATTACGGCCGCACCGAGGTGAAGAACTTCCTGACCTCGAACGCGCTCTACTGGATCGAGGAATACCACGTCGACGGTCTGCGCGTGGATGCCGTGGCCTCGATGCTCTACCGCGACTATTCGCGCAAAGAGGGCGAGTGGGTCCCGAACAAGCATGGCGGCCGCGAGAACCTCGAGGCCATCGACTTCATCAAGAGCGCCAACGTCGCCGCCACGTCGAACAATCCCGGCATCATGACGATCGCCGAGGAATCCACGTCGTTCCCGATGGTCAGCCGCCCCGTCGACGAGGGGGGCCTCGGTTTCGGCTACAAGTGGAACATGGGGTGGATGAACGACACCCTGCGGTACATGGAAAAGGACCCCATCTATCGCAAACACGATCACCACCTGATGACGTTCGGTCTGCACTACGCGTTCAGCGAGAATTTCATCCTGCCGATCAGCCATGACGAGGTGGTGCACGGCAAGGGCTCGATGCTGGGCAAGATGCCGGGGCGCGAGGACGAGAAATTCGCCAATCTGCGCGCCTATTACGGGTTCATGTGGGCTCATCCGGGCAAGAAGCTTCTCTTCATGGGCTGCGAGTTCGCCCAGCCGTCCGAGTGGAACCACAACTCGCAGCTGTCCTGGGGCGTGCTGTCCGACCCGCGCCACAAGGGGATGCAGCGGATGGTCCGCGATCTGAACACGCTCTACCGGGCCGAGCCCGCGCTTCATGCGCTGGATTGCGACCCGGCGGGCTTCCAGTGGATCGAGGCGAATGACGACACGAACTCGGTCTATGCCTGGATCCGCCGCTCGGGCGGGTCGGACCCCGAGGTCGTCGTGGTCTGCAACTTCACGCCGGTCGAGCGGAACTACGCGCTGGGGATTCCGCAAGAGGGGCGGTGGCGCGAGGCTTTCTGTTCGGATGCCGAGATTTACGGCGGCGAGGGTCGCGGCAACATGGGCGGCGTGGATGCCGTCGGAGAAGGCCTGAACGGTCAGGCGGCGCAGGCGACCGTCTATCTGCCACCGCTTTCGACGGTGATTTTCGTGAAAGAGGGCTGAGCCAAGCCCGGGGGGAATGAGATGGAGAGCCAGAAGAGACTCTCGTCCAAGACGATGGCGTTCGTCCTTGCGGGCGGACGTGGGTCGCGGCTGAAGCAGCTGACCAACAACCGCGTGAAGCCCGCCGTCTATTTTGGCGGCAAGACGCGGATCGTCGACTTCGCGTTGTCCAACGCGCTGAATTCCGGCATCCGCAAGATGGCGATCGCGACGCAATACAAGGCCCACTCGCTGATCCGCCATTGCCAGCGCGGCTGGTCCTTCTTCCGGGCCGAGCGCAACGAATTTCTCGACATCCTGCCGGCGTCGCAGCAGGTGAACGAGGAGAAATGGTATGCTGGCACCGCCGATGCGGTGACGCAGAACATCGAGATCATCGACAGCTACGGCATCGAATACATCCTGATCCTTGCCGGCGATCACATCTACAAGATGGATTACGAGGTGATGCTCGAGGAGCATGTCTCGACCAATGCCGACGTGACGGTCGGCTGCCTGACGGTCGACCGCGAGGAGGCCTCGGCATTCGGCGTCATGGCGGTGGACGAGGAGTTGCGCGTGACCTCGTTCCTGGAAAAGCCGGCCGATCCTCCGGGGATGCCGGGCGACCCTGACAAGACGCTGGCCTCGATGGGCATCTACGTCTTCAAGTGGTCCTATCTGCGCGAGCTTCTGCTGAACGACCAGGAGCTCGAGGGGTCGAAGCACGATTTCGGCGGGGACATCATCCCCTACATCGTCAAGAACGGGCGGGCGCAGGCGCACCGCTTCACCGAAAGCTGCGTCAAGCACAAGGCGACGGCTGAGGCGTATTGGCGCGATGTCGGCACGGTGGACGCCTATTGGCGCGCGAATATCGACCTGACCAATTTCGACCCCGACCTCGACCTGTGGGACAAGAACTGGCCGATCTGGACCTATTCCGAGGTCGCCCCGCCCGCGAAGTTCATCCATGACGAAGAGAACCGGCGCGGCCACGCACTCAGTTCGATGGTGGCGGGGGGCTGCATCATCTCGGGCACCGAGATCCGCAACTCGCTTCTGTTCACGAACGTCCGGACGAACAGCTACGCGCAGCTCGAAGAGACGGTCGTTCTGCCCCACGCGACCATCGGACGCCACGCGCAGCTCAGCAAGTGCGTCGTGGATGCGCGCGTGATCGTCCCCGAGGGGATGGTCGTGGGCGAGGACCCGAAGGAGGACGCGAGGTTCTTCGAGGTGTCGAAAGGCGGCGTGACGCTGATCACTCAAGGCATGGTCGACGCTTGGAGCGCCGCCCAGTGACACGCGTCCTGTCGGTCGCGTCGGAATGCGCGCCGCTGATCAAGACCGGGGGGCTGGCCGACGTGGCCGGCGCTCTGCCCCGTGCGCTCGCCGCGCGGGACGTCGAGATGCGGACCCTTCTGCCGGGCTACCCGGCGGTGATGAAGGCCGTGGGGTCGGCGCGCGTGGTTCACGCCTGGGACGATCTCTACGGTGGCCCTGCGCGGCTGATCGAAGCCGAGGCGGCGGGGCTGCGGCTTTACGTGCTCGAGGCCGCGCATCTCTATGATCGCTCGGGTGGCATCTACCTCGACGCGGATGGCGTCGACTGGACCGACAATGCCGAGCGCTTCGCCGCGCTGTGCAGGGCCGGCGCCGAGATCTGCTGCGGGGCGACCGACTGGCAGCCCGACATCGCCCATGGTCACGATTGGCAGGCCGGCTTGCTGCCGTATTTCCTCAAGAAGAGCGGAACGGGCGTCCCTTCGGTGATGACGATTCACAACATCGCCTTCGCCGGCATGGTCGAGCCCTCGCAGATCGATCGGCTGGGGCTCGACCCGGCCGATTTCCATGTCGAAGGCTACGAGTTCTGGGGGAGGGTGTCCTTCCTCAAGGCCGGGCTTGTGTGGTGCGACCGGATCACCACCGTCTCGCCCCGCTATGCGCGCGAACTGACCACCCCGGCGTTCGGAATGGGGTTCGAGGGCCTGATCTCGGCCCGGAGCGGCGATCTGACCGGGATCCTGAACGGCATCGACACCCAGACGTGGAACCCCGCGACCGACCCCGCGATCACGCGGTTCCGCAGCTTCCGCGGCAAGACCGCTGCCGTTCGGGCCCTGCGCGATGAGATGGGCCTGCCTGCGTCGAACGGCCCGCTGGCCGTCGTCATCTCGCGGCTGAGCGCGCAGAAGGGCCTCGACTTGCTGATCGAGGCGCTGCCCGACTACCTTGCGGCAGGCGGGCAGCTTGCGCTTCTGGGCTCGGGCGACCGGGCGCTGGAGAGCGCCTGGCGCGAGGCCGCCGAACGGCACGACGGCGTCGCCGTGCGTATCGGCTATGACGAGGACCTGTCGCACCGGATGATGGCGGGGGGCGAGGCGGTGCTGGTCCCCTCGAGGTTCGAGCCCTGCGGGCTGACGCAGCTTTACGGCCTGCGCTATGGCGCGATTCCGGTGGTCGCCCGCGTGGGCGGTCTGGCCGATACGGTGATCGACGCTAACGACGCGGCCCTGCGCGCGGGCGTGGCGACCGGCATCGTTCACGGACCCGACAGCGTCGAGGCCCTGTCCCTTGCCCTCACCCGCATGGTAGAGCTTCACGCAACGCCGGAGACCTGGTCCCGCATGGCGCGCACCGCGATGCGTCATCCCGTCGGGTGGGACGTGTCTGCCGGCCAGTATGCTGACCTTTACAGGGATCTCGTTCCTAGCTGATGCCAAACATCATTTCGATCGCCGCGGGGCGCGCCGCTCCGCTCGGCGCGACCTTCGACGGCGACGGCGTGAATTTCGCCGTCTTCTCGCAAAATGCCGAGCGCATGGAGCTGTGCCTCTTCAACGAAGCGGGCGCGGAAATACGCATCGACCTGCCCGAGCGCGACGGCGACGTCTGGCACGGCTACATCTCGGGCCTTACGCCCGGCACGCTGTACGGCTACCGCGCGCATGGCCCATATCGCCCGCGCGAGGGGCACCGCTTCAACCCCGCCAAGCTGTTGATGGACCCCTATGCCAAGCGTCTGACGGGCCATCCCGAATGGAACGACGCGCTGATGGGCTACACGGTGGGCAAGGACGACCTCACCCCCGATCCCCGCGACAGCGCGCCCTACATGCCGCGCTCGGTGGTCGAGGATCCGGCCTTCTCGTGGGGGCGCGACCTGCCGCCCCAGACCTCGGTCAGCCAGTCGATCATCTATGAAGCGCATGTGAAGGGCGTCACCGCGCTGTGCCACGATGCGCGCTATCCCGGCACGTTCCTGGGCCTCGCGAGCGACCCGATGCTCGATTATCTCACCGACCTGGGGATCACGGCGGTCGAGCTTCTGCCGGTGCAGGCCTTCCTGACCGACAGCTTCCTGCACGAAAAGGGCCTGACCAACTACTGGGGCTACCAGACGCTGGGCTTCTTCGCCCCCGAGCCGAAATACCTGGCCCGCGGGCAGATCGCCGAGTTCCAGCAGATGGTGGCGCGCCTGCACGGTGCGGGGATCGAGGTGATCCTGGACGTGGTCTACAACCACACCTGCGAGGGGAACGAGCTTGGCCCGACCCTGTCCTTCCGCGGCCTCGACAACGCCGCCTACTACCGGCTGATGCCCGACGACAAGCGGTACTACGTCAATGACACGGGCTGCGGGAACACGGTGAACGTGGACCACCCCATGGTCCTGCGAATGATCATGGATTCACTCAGATACTGGGTTGAAGTGATGCATGTGGATGGGTTCAGGTTCGATTTGTGCTCGACTCTGGGTCGGGTGAACGAAGGGGGCTTCGACCAGGGCGCCGCGTTCTTCGACGCCGTGCGGCAGGATCCGGTGCTGGGGCAGGTCAAGCTCATCGCCGAGCCGTGGGACATCGGCCCCGGCGGCTATCAGCTCGGGGCCTTTCCGCCGCCCTTCCTCGAATGGAACGACAAGTTCCGCGACCGGGTGCGGATGTTCTGGCAGGGCGACAAGGGTTCTGTTCCGGGCCTTGCGGATCGACTGACCGGCTCGGCGCTGCAATTCGACCATTCGGGCCGCCCCGCGACGACCAGCGTGAACCTGCTGACCGCCCATGACGGTTTCACGCTGCACGACGTGGTCAGCTACGCCGACAAGCACAACGACGACAATGGCGAGGATGGCAAGGACGGCCATGGCGAGAACTTCTCGGACAACCTGGGCGTCGAGGGGCCGACCGAAAAGCCCGGCGTGCTCGAGGCGCGCGCCCGTCGCAAGCGCAACATGATGGCCACCTTGATGCTGAGCCAGGGCACGCCGATGATCCTGGCGGGCGATGAAATGGGCAACAGCCAGAACGGCAACAACAACGCCTATTGCCAAGACAACGAGATCAGCTGGATCGACTGGGACGACATGGACCACGAGTTCCACGAGTTCACCCGCGACATGATCCGGTTCCGCAAGGACCACCCGTTGCTGCGGCAGAAGCTTTTCCTGCACTCGCAGGAGCGCAGCCTCGACGGGCGCGAGGATATCTTCTGGTGGCGCCCCGACGGCACGCCGATGCGGCAGGAGGACTGGGACGACCCCAGCTTCGACTCGCTGTCGATGGAACTGCGGATGGCCGCCGAAACGCCCGACTACGGCGAAACCGAAGAGGCCATCTTCGCGGTCTTCAACAAGGGCAAGGCCCGGGACTGGAGCTTGCCCGATCTGCCCAAAGGGCTGTCGTGGGACTGGCAGATCGACACCTCCAACAGCGTCGCGGTGGGCGAACTGGTGACGGGGGTCGTGACGATCCCCGCCGACAGCGTGGCGGTGTTCCTGCAATGGGGAGACGCGGCATGACCGATCGCGACAGCCTGGCGCGCGCTCTTGGCGTGGTGCCCGAATACAAGGATGCGACCGATACGGTCCACGCTCTGACGCCCGAGGCGCGGGATGCGATCCTTGCCGCGTTCGGCGTCCTGACGGATGACGATGTCGCCGCGCGACTGGCCCGCATCGCTGCCGAGCGGGTCCTGCCCCTGTGGCAGGTGGTCGAGGCGGACGTCCCGCTGCGCCTGCCTGCACTGGAGGGGCAAGCCTGGCGGCTGATCCCCGAGGACAGCCCCCCGCGCGACGGCGAGGGTGCCGATCTGGGGGCGCTTCCCATGGGCATCCACGCGCTCGAGCTGTCGGGCGAACGCGCGTGGCTTCTGTCCGCACCCGCGTGCCTGCCCGAGCCACCGCGCGCCTGGGGCGTGACCGTGCCGCTTTACGGGCTGGCGGATGACGGGCGGATCGGGACGTATCGCGACCTTGCGCGCACCGCGGACAGCCTGGGCCGGGCGGGCGCTGATTTCATCGGCGTGAACCCGGTCCATGCCGGGTTCCCGGACGACGTTCATGCCTTCTCACCGTATGCCCCCGCCCACCGGGGCCGGCTTTCCACGATGCATGTCGACCCGGCCGCTGAGGTTCCGCTGCCCGCGTCCGACCTTCTGAATTACGACAGCGCCTTGCCCGCACGGATGGCCGCACTCCGCGCGGCGTTCGCGCCCGATGACGGTTTCCTGGCGTGGCGCGGGCAGCAGGGCGCCGATCTGGAGCGGTTCGCCCTGCATCAGGCGATCGGCGCGCTGCTCGGCGCGTATTGGCACCAGTGGCCCGACGAGATGCAGGACCCCGAGGGCGACGCCGTCCGCCAGTTCGCCGCCGACCACGCCGAGGACGTCACCTTCCACGCCTGGCTGCAATACATGGCCGACCGGCAACTGGCCGACGCGCAAGATGCCGCGCTGGCGGCGGGGATGCGGTTCGGCCTCTACCTCGACCTTGCGGTCGGCACCCATCCCTCGGGGGCCGAGACCTGGGGGCGGCCGTCGCTGTTCGCCCGCGGGGTTTCGCTGGGCGCGCCGCCCGACGCCTTCTCGGCCGAGGGGCAGAGCTGGGGTCTCGCCCCCCTGCGTCCCGACACGCTGGCCGAAGACGGCTTCCGCCCGCTTCAGGCGATCCTGCGCAGCGCACTGTCTCATGCGAAGCTCTTGCGGATCGACCATGTGCTGGGCTTCGAGCGGGCCTTCTGGGTGCCTCAAGGCGACGCGCCCGGTGCCTACGTGACGATGCCGCGCGAGGCGATGCTGGCCGTCGCCCGGATCGAGGCCGCGCGGGCCGACGCCACCATCGTGGGCGAAGATCTGGGCAATATCCCCGAAGGCCTGCGCGAGGCGCTCGAGGAAAGCGGCATCCTGGGCTGCCGCGTGGCGCAGTTCGAACGCCAGTGGGAGAAGGGCGACACGGCCTTCTCGCCGGCCGAGGCCTATGCCCGCGGCGCGTTGACCTCGTGGGGCAGCCACGACTTGCCCACGTGGGAAGGCTGGAAGCAGGGTCGCGAGATCGACTGGCGAGTCACGGTCGGCGACATGGACGAGGCCGCAGCGGCGCAGGCGAAGACGCAGCGCGCGGCCGAGGTTACCGCCTTCTGCGACCTGATCGGGGGCGACAGCCTCGACGATCTGCACGCGTTCCTGGCCGAGACCCCCTCGCGCCTCGTCGTCGCGCAGATCGAGGACATGCTGGGCCGGGTCGAACAGCCGAACCTGCCCGGAACGGTGCACCAGCATCCCAACTGGCGGCGCTGGATCGAGGTGCCGGCAGACGGGCTTGGTCAGCTTGACGCCGTGCGTCGCACGTCCATCATCATGGCCAACAGGGACAGTTAGGACCACCCATGGAACGGCTCACGATCGAGACCACGCCCATCGACGGGCAGAAGCCCGGCACCAGCGGGCTGCGCAAGAAGACCAAGGTCTTCATGCAGCCGCACTACCTCGAGAATTTCGTCCAGAGCATCTTCGACGGGATCGGCGGGGTCGAGGGCAAGACCCTCGTCCTTGGCGGCGACGGTCGGTATTTCGGCGACCGCGCGGCGCAGGTGATCCTGCGCATGGCGGCGGCGAACGGCGCGGCCAGGGTGATCGTGGGGCAGGGGGCGATCCTGTCCACGCCGGCCGCCTCGAACCTGATCCGCAAGAGGCAGACGGATGGCGGCATCATCCTGTCGGCCAGCCACAACCCCGGCGGCCCGGACGAGGATTTCGGGGTGAAGTTCAACACCCCCAACGGCGGCCCGGCCCCCGAGGACGTGACGAACCGCATCTTCGAGGCGACGAAGGCGATCGCGCAGTACCACGTCCTCGAGGCGCAGGATATCGACCTTGCGACGCTTGGTCCGGTCTCTCTCGGCGGGATGGAGGTCGAGGTCGTCGATCCCGTCGCCGACTATGCCGAGTTGATGGAGAGCCTCTTCGATTTCGACGCGATCCGCGCGCTGTTCAAGGGCGGGTTCCGCATCTGCTTCGACGCCATGCACGCGGTGACGGGCCCCTATGCGACCGAGATCCTCCGGAACCGTCTGGGTGCGCCCGAGGGCTGCGTGATCAACGCCACGCCGCTGCCCGATTTCGGCGGTGGCCACCCCGACCCGAACCCCGTCTGGGCGAACGAGCTGATGGAGGCGATGCACGGTCCCGACGCCCCCGATTTCGGTGCGGCCTCGGATGGCGACGGCGACCGCAACATGATCATGGGGCCGTCGATGTACGTGGCCCCGTCGGACTCGCTGGCCGTTCTGGCGGCCAATGCGGAACGTGCGCCGGCATACGCGAACGGGATCGCCGGGGTGGCTCGCTCGATGCCCACAAGCCGCGCGGCAGACGTGGTGGCCGAGAAGAAGGGGCTGGCCTGCTACGAGACGCCGACCGGTTGGAAGTTCTTCGGCAACCTGCTCGACGACGGTCGCGTGCGCCTGTGTGGCGAGGAAAGCGCCGGCACCGGCGCCGATCACGTGCGCGAGAAGGACGGGCTTTGGGCGGTGCTTCTGTGGCTGAACATCCTCGCGGCGACGGGGCGCGGGGTGGTCGAAACGATGCAGGACCACTGGAGGACCTACGGCCGCAACTTCTACTCTCGCCACGATTTCGAGGGGATCGAGACCGAGAAGGCCGAGGCCCTGATGGATGACCTGCGCGGACGCCTCTCGGACCTGCCGGGCACGAATGCCGCCGGCCGCACCGTCGAGGCCGCCGACGAGTTCTCCTACACCGACCCGGTGGATGGCTCGGTGGCCACGCAGCAGGGCCTTCGCGTGTACCTCGACGGTGGCGCCCGCGTGGTGCTGCGCCTGTCGGGGACGGGCACCACTGGCGCGACGCTGCGGGTGTACCTCGAAGACCGCAGCGAGGACCCGGCGACCTTCGACACCGAGGTGCAGGAGGCGCTTTCGGGGATCATCGCCGCCGCCCACGAGATCGCGCGGATCCAGCATCATACCGGCCGAACCGAACCGGACGTTCGGGCCTGAACCAGGCGGTGCCCGGGGAACAGACGCGCCCGCGCATTTGATCATGCGCGGGCGCGCTCCATTCTAGGGTTCAAAGGCCACGCGCCGCGACCGATCGAGAAAGGAATTCCATGTCCCTCCAAGACCGCGTCACAGCCGACACGGACCGCGCACAGGCTTTGGCCGAACAGTCCCGCAAGTGGCTCAACACCTCCGAGACGGCGTTCGAGGCGCACCAGGCCATCGCCAGGACGCTGGGGGGCCAGATCGACGGCGACACGGCGACCTTCGGCTTCTGGACGCCCGAGCTTCAGGACGCGCGGATCCCGGATGCGGACGTCTTCCTCGAGGTGCTGTCGCCGAAGGGGCCGCTGGAGCTGACGCGCTCGCACCAGACGATCCCCTTCGACCGGGTTTACCTGCCCGTGGCCCGATACGAGGCGCATACCTTTGCCGCGGCGACGGGGGTCCGGGCCGGCACGCGCGACGGACTCGGCGACTTCTATGCGCTCGTCTGGCGCGACCAGTACGATGAATGGCACCGTATCCTGGACCCGCTGGCAGCCTCGCTGCCCTTCGGGGCCTTCGCCCCGGCCGAGCTTTACGACATGCATCGGCTCCAGGCCGAGCGGAAGGACAAGGACTACTGGGCCGGGCTGAGGGGCGAGGCGCCCCACAAGTTCGGACCTCCGACGAACATCCTTCAGATCCACATTCCCACCGCGACGGCGGGCGGTACGATTGCCTCCTTGACCCGCCAGTTCGAACGCCTGTCCGAGCGGCTGAAGGGAGATCTGCCCACCGACCCGATGGACGAGATCTACCTTGGCTATGACGCGGTGCAGCTTCTGCCGGTCGAGCCCACGACCGTCTACGAGACCGGCCCGGACTTCTGGCAGGAGAACCCGCTCGAAGACGGTTCGGTCGAGGTCGAACTGATCCGCCCCGATACGACCAACTGGGGCTACGACGTTGTGATCTCGGGCATGGCAACGGTGAACCCGGTGCTTCTGGAGACCGGACGGCCCGACGAGTTGGCCGATCTGGCTGCGGCGCTGCACAACTTCCCGAACAAGCCCAAGATGCTCGTCTTCGACGTGGTTTTCGGCCACTCGGACAATCAGGGCCTCGACGCGCTGAACAACCACTATTTCGGCGGGCCGAACATGTACGGCCAGAACCTAGCCTACAAGAACCCGGCCGTGCGCGCGATCCTTCTGGAGTTGCAGCGCCGCAAGGTGGATTACGGTGCGGACGGCGTGCGGGTCGACGGCGCGCAGGATTTCAAATGGTGGGATCCGCAGGCGCAGGAGCTCAAGCATGACGACGAGTACCTGAACCTGATGTCGGACATCGTGCAGAACGTGGCGGGCACCGACTATCGCCCCTGGTTCGTGTTCGAGGACGGCCGCCCCTGGCCTCAGGAGGATTGGGAGCTGAGCTCGTCCTATCGCGCCGTGATCGAGCAGCACATGGACGACGACGTGTTCCAGTGGGGGCCGCTGACCTTTGCCCATAACACGCCCTTCATCTACGGCTACTGGCTGTCGAAATGGTGGCGCATCAAGGAGATGCTGCACAGCGGCTCGAACTGGATCAGCGGGACCGCGAACCACGACACGCTGCGCCGGGGCACGCAGGTGAACCCCAAGCTCAACATCAACACGCGGCTGGGCGACACCCGGATGGAGATCCTCGAGAAGGCCTACGACAACCCGGCCGTTTCGATGCTGACCTACGCGGCGTTCCCGGGCGTTCCGATGGACTTCCTGAACGCCACTGCGCGCGCCAACTGGGGGTTCATCCGCAACCAGGACGACAAGTACGGCGTGAAGGTCGTGGCCGAAGAGGCGATCAGCCTGAAATGGCAGGTCGACGACTACCAGTACTCGGTCCCCGGCAATTTCGAGCGGCTGAAGGAGCTGGGCTTCGAGACGCGCGAGGAATTGCGCCGCTTCTTCGAGTTCCTGCCGGCGCTGGTCGAGGTCACGGAATACGACCTCGACCACATCGCGAAGCTGCTGAACGGGGTCGAGCCGCCGCTTGCGGGGCCGGGCGTGTTCACGGTCGACGACCTGAAGGAGATCGCGCGGGCCTGGATGGACGACATGCACGACTACTGCAATGTCGCCCATTCGCAGTCGCACGTTAACCCGGCGCAGACGCGCTTCATGCTGGACTTGCGGAATTATCGTCGCGCGAATCCCTGGCTCAGGGGAAATCTTGGGCCGGAGGACTATTTTGACTACCTGCAGCCGGTGGACGGGCGCACCGTCTTCACCAGCTATCGAAAGGGGCCCGAGACGGAGGTGTTCACGATCACCCACATGGAAGGCGGCGCGACCGACGAGTTCGACCCGCTGCGCCTGCCGATCCCGGGGCTGAAGGGCAGCGGCTGGCGCTGTGTGCTGCGCACGCCCGGCATCGGGGAAGAGTACATCTCGGGGCCGATCGTGCTGCGCGACAGCATGGGGCTGGTTTTCGAACGGGGGTAGGATGCTGAGGTACCTGGGATACGATCCCGAGCGTGTCGGGCCGGTTCATCGCTTCGGCGTCCTCGGCGGGGCGGCTGTCCTGGCGGTCGTCCTGCTGGTGGTCGCCATCGGGACGGGCAGCTGGTGGTGGTGGCTTCTGACGGTCGTGGCCGTGGCAATCGCGATCGTCGGTCTGAGCGACATCTTCCAAATCCACCACTCGATCCTGCGCAACTATCCCGTCCTCGGGCATATCCGCTTCTTCTTCGAGAAGATCCGGCCCGAAATCCGGCAATACTTCATCGAGAGCGACCAAGACGAAGAACCGTTCAGCCGCGAGGATCGCTCGATCGTGTATCAGCGTGCCAAGGACGAGGAAGGCGCGCGCCCCTTCGGGACCAAGAAGAAGGTGTACGAGGGCGGCTATTCCTGGATGACGCACTCGATCGCGCCGACGCATCTGGACCGCCGCGACTTCCGGGTGCGCGTCGGCGGGCCGGACTGCAAGCAGCCCTACGACGCGTCGCTGTACAACGTCTCGGCGATGTCCTTCGGCTCGCTCTCGGGCGCTGCGGTCGAGGCGATCAACAAGGGCGCCAAGATGGGCGGCTTCAGCCAAGATACCGGCGAGGGGGGGATCTCGAAGTATCACCGTCATGGCGGCGACCTGACATGGGAGATCGGCTCGGGCTATTTCGGCTGCCGCAACAACGAGACCGGGCGGTTCGACCCCGGCAAGTTCGCCCAGCAGGCCGAAGACCCGCAGGTCAAGATGATCGAGCTGAAGCTGAGCCAGGGCGCCAAGCCGGGCCACGGAGGCATGTTGCCGGCCGCCAAGATCACCGAAGAGATCGCCGAGGCGCGCGGCGTGCCGATGGGGCTGGATTGCGTCTCGCCCGCCGGCCACTCCGAATTCTCGACCCCGATCGAGCTGTGCGAGTTCCTGGGCGAGCTGCGCGACCTGAGCCACGGCAAACCGGTGGGCTTCAAGCTCTGCATCGGGCATCGGCGCGAGTTCATGGGCATCGTGAAGGCGATGATCGAGACCGGGATCTATCCCGATTTCATCGTCGTCGATGGGACCGAGGGCGGCACCGGCGCCGCGCCGCTGGAGTTCGCCAATCATGTCGGGATGCCCCTGACCGAAGGGCTGAGCTTCGTTCACAACGTCCTGCGCGGCGCCGACATCCGCGACCGCATCCGCGTCGGGGCAGCGGGCAAGCTGATCCACGCCTTCGACATCGCCCGCGCCTTCGCGCTGGGTGCGGATTGGTGCAACTCGGCCCGCGGGTTCATGTTCGCCGTCGGCTGCATCCAGGCCCAGGCGTGCCATACGAACAAGTGCCCGACAGGCGTGACGACGCAGGATCCGCTCCGTCAGCGGGCTCTGGTGGTGCCCGAAAAATCCGAGCGGGTGGCCGCCTTCCACCGCAACACGATGCGCGCGCTGGCCGAGATGACGGGGGCTGCGGGGCTCGAGGATCCGCGGGATTTCCTGCCGTACCACTTCATGAAGCGCGAGGGGGACGGCGACATGGTCGAGGCGTCGGACGTCTGGACCTACCTGCCGGTCGGGTTCCTGGTGCGGGACGTGGGCTTCGACGACGAGGTCTTCCGCCGCCGGTGGAACCGCGCCTCGGCAACGACCTTCAAGCCGCCCGACCCGGCCGGTCGGACGCAGACCCGGACGTCTGCCGGCGACGACGCGCGCCAGTCGTCGGAGTAGGGAGCGGAAGAAGGGCGTCCCGATCAGCGTGCGGCGGCTATGACACCATCGATGTGCCGGGCGCAGCCCAGCAGGGCGGCGTTGTCGTCCTCGACCCCCCAGATCGCGAAGCGCGACATGAAGTCCGAGAACCGGCCCTTGGCGCGGAACGACTCTTCGAACCCGTAGCGGGACAGGTAGGGCCGCATCGCCGTGGCCATGCCACCGATCAGGTAGATCCCGCCGAAGGGCAGATGGGTCAGGGCGAGGTCCCCGGCAACACGGCCAAGGGCGCTGCAGAACGCCTCGGCCGTCCGGCGCGCGGCCTCATCCTGGTCCGCGGCGATCAGGCCGACGATTTCGGTCGAGCTCTTCTGCACGTCTTCGCCAGAGGCCCAAGCGTAAACCCGCTCGATCCCGCGGCCCGACAGGACATCCTCGACCCCCGGGAAGCCGTGATGGGCGGTCACGTAGCGGGCCAGCGACATGTCCTTGTCGGACAGGACCGGGAACGAGGCGTGCCCGCTTTCGCACGGCGGAACGAAGCGGCCGAAATCGGTGCGGAACACCGGCACCGCGTTGAAGCCCGTGCCGACGCCGATCACCAGCTTGGCGTTGTGCTCGGCGCCTCCCGGGCCGGGGATGATCGGCGCCAGGTTGTCGGGCGACAGGAACGGCACCGCGTGGCCCTGGGCTTGCAGGTCGTTCAGCAGGGCAGTGGACGAGGCGCCGGTGCAGGCGGCCAGTCGGGCGCTGTCGTAGCTCCAGTCGAGGTTTGTCAGGCGGCCCGCGCCATCCATCACCGGGCCGGCCAGCGCAATGCAGGCGCCATCGCACGAGACGTCGAACTCGGCGAGGAAGGCGGTGTAGATCTCGCCCAGCCCACCGTAATTGCGGTTCTTGAAGCGACGGATGGTGGACTCGTCGACCTCTCCGTCGCGCGAGAGGGCGACGCGGGTATTCGTGCCGCCGACATCGGATACCAGCGCGATCCGCGTCATCGGGCCAGCGCGTCCTTCAGCGCGTGGTAGGACGACTTCGGGAGCCGCGCGAGCGTCTTGTAGTCCACGTGCACGAGGCCGAAGCGGGGGCCGTAGCCGTGATTCCACTCGTAATTGTCCAGCAGCGACCAGGCGAAGTAGCCGTTGACCGGTACGCCTTCGTCGATCGCGCGCCGGACCTGGCCCAGATGCGCGTCCAGATACGCGATCCGCGCCTTGTCGTTCACCGCTCCGTTGACCACGCGGTCGTCCGAGGCCATGCCGTTCTCGGTCACGTAGATCGGCAGCCCACGGGTATAGCCGTCATGGACGCGCTTGATGATGGCGTGCAGTCCCTCGGGATAGATCTCCCACCCGACCTGGGTCTTGGGCAGGGGGCCCGGCACCTCTTCATGCGAGGGCCACGGGCCGTCATTCGCCTGGATCAGCTTGCGCGTGTAGTAGTTGATCCCGAACCAGTCGAGTGGCTGGCCGATCAGGTCCATGTCGTCCTGCCAGCCGTCTGGCATGTGCGGCCCAAGGCCTTCCAGAACGTCGTCGGGATAGCGTTTGTTGAACAGCCCGCCGATGAAGAAGCGGTTGTAGTAGCCGTCATACAGACGCGCCGCGGCGCGGGCTTCGGGGCTGGCGTCGGCGGGAACCGAGTATTCGAAATTGCAGACCGCGCCGAGGTTCTGCATGCCGAGCCCGCGCATCACTTCGGTCGCGCGGCCGTGGGCGAGCATGACGTGGTGCATTGCCCGCGCGGTGGCGCGGATGTCCGAGATGCCGGGTGCGTGCTGGCCCAGGAAGTGCGACATCCAGCCCACGCACCACGGCTCGTTGATCGGCGCTGCGGACCAGACGCGGTCGCCGATGCGGGACATGATGACCTCGGTATAGTCGGCGAACCACTGGGCGATGTCACGGTTGCGCCAGCCGCCGAGGTCCAGCAGCGGCGAGGGCAGTTCCCAATGATACAGGGTGGCGGCGGGCTTCAGGCCGCGTTCCAGCATCCCGTCCACGAGCCGGTCGTAATAGTCGAGCCCCTCGGGGTTCGGCGCGCCGCGCCCCTCGGGCATGACCCGCGCCCACGAGGTCGAGAAGCGGTAGACGTCGAAATTGCCGTCCTTCAGCAGGTCGAGATCCTCGGGCCAGCGGTTGTAGTGGTCGCAGGCCACGTCTCCGTTCTGGGCCCTGGTCACGTTGCCGGGGGTGACGGCGAAGTCGTCCCATTGCGTGCGGCCCGCGCCGCCCATTGCGTGGCCCTCGATCTGGTAGGACGAGGTTGCGGCCCCAAAGAGGAACCCCTTGGGGAAATCGGCGCGGCTGTGCTTGAGCATGGAGACTCCAATCTATGGTCGGGGCAGAACATAGATTGCCGGTCCGACTCCGTCAAAAGGAGAGGACCCATACAAGCGGACGTTGCAAGCCCCTGCCCGAAGAACCTGATTTCCGCTTTGCCGGCCGGCATTTGACTTCTACATGTTGGTGAGGGAGCCTTCACGCATCCGTGCGGCCCGCGTGATCGCGCGTAAGTGGTAGAATGACGCCCCGCAGAACGGGGTGCACGTCAATTGCACATCTCAAGGGAGAGAAACCCATGACATTCAAGACAACGCTTTATACCGGCGCCGCGATGGTGGCACTGGGCACCGGAATGGCGCAGGCGCAAGACTTCGTCTTTCCGAAGGGCGAAGGCGCGTTCAGCTGGGACAGCCTCGAGGAATTCGCGTCGAACCATGACTATTCCGGTCAGTCCATCGACATCACCGGCCCCTGGACGGGTGCCGACGCCGAGCTGATGGAGTCGGTGGTCGCCTATTTCGAGGAGGCGACCGGTGCCAGTGTCAACTATTCCGGTTCGGACAGCTTCGAACAGGACATCGTCATCTCGACCGAAGCGAACTCGGCCCCGAACATCGCCGTGTTCCCCCAGCCGGGCCTTCTGGCGGACCTTGCGCAACGCGGCGCCATCACCCCGCTTGAACCCGAGACCGCGGAGTGGATCCGCGAGAACTACTCGGCCGGCGAGTCCTGGGTGGATCTGGCCAGCTTCGAGGGCGAGGGCGGCGAAGAGCATCTGTATGCCTTTCCCTACAAGATCGACGTGAAATCGCTGGTCTGGTACGTGCCCGAGCAGTTCGAGGAAGCCGGGTACGAGGTGCCCGAGACCTACGAGGGCCTCAAGGAACTGACCCAGCAGATGGCCGATGACGGTGTGACGCCGTGGTGCATCGGCTTGGGTTCGGGTGCGGCGACCGGCTGGCCCGCGACCGACTGGGTCGAGGACCTGATGCTGCGCACCGCCACGCCCGAGCAATACGACGCCTGGGTTGCGAACGATCTGGCCTTCGACAGCCCCGAAGTCGTGAACGCGATCGAGGAATACGGCTTCTTCCTGCAGGACGGCTTCGTCAACGGCGGCCGCGAGGCGGCGGCGACGACGGACTTCCGCGACTCGCCCTCCGGCCTGTTCCAGTTTCCGCCCGAGTGCTACATGCACAAGCAGGCGACCTTCATCCCGACCTTCTTCCCCGAAGGCAGCGAAGTCGGCACGGACGTGGACTTCTTCTACTTTCCCGCGCCTGAAGGCGGCGATGCGGAGCAGCCCGTTCTGGGCGCCGGCACGATGTTCGCGATCACCAACGACAGCGAGCCCGCGCGCGGCTTCATCGAATACCTGCAGACCCCGCTGGCACACGAGATCTGGGCGGCTCAGGGCGGCCTGCTGACCCCGCACACGGGCATCAACCCCGAGGTTTTCGGGACGGATGACCAGCGGGCGCTGAACGACATCCTTCTGGACGCGACGACGTTCCGCTTCGATGCCTCCGACCTGATGCCGGGCGAGATCGGCGCGGGTGCCTTCTGGACGCAGATGGTCGAGTTCACGACCGGCAGCCAGGACGCGCAGGCCACCGGCGAGGCGATCCAGAGCCGTTGGGACCAGCTGTCGAACTGAGGCGGGCGGGCGCGCAACTCATGCCGTTGCGCGCCCCACGTCACGCTAATGGGTGCTTGAAATAGGCGCCCGACAGCGCAAAGCTGAGCGCTAACGGTCGTCACGGAGGGGGAGACGAGATGCCGGTGATCCTGCAGGGGCTGATCACGATAATCATCGGGGTCGGCGGATGCGTCGGATATTTCTACCTGTCGAACCTCATCCTCGACCGCTTCATCTTTCCGGCGAAGGGCGAGAACATCGGCCGCAACATCAACCGCGCGAATGCGGTGCGGCCATGGCTCTTCCTGTTTCCCGCGATCTTCGTGCTGGGCCTCTACCTCGTCTATCCGGTGATCGGGTCGTTCATCCGGTCGCTTTACGGGCGGAACCCCGACACGTTCGTGGGCTTCGACAATTACGCGCTGCTTTTCGCAGGCGGTGACTTCACGACGGCCTTCCTGAACAACATGCTGTGGGTGCTGTTCGTGCCCTCGGCCTCGACCTTCATCGGCCTCGTGGTGGCGCAGCTGACCGACCAGCTATCCTGGGGCAACATCGCCAAGTCGCTGATCTTCATGCCCATGGCGATCAGCTTCGTCGGCGCGTCGCTGATCTGGAAGTTCGTCTATGCCAACGACGCGGATATCGGCCTGATCAACGCGGTCCGCGCCTTCGCCGGCTTCGAGAACCCGATCGACGTGATGCAGATTCCGTTCTGGAACAACTTCTTCCTGATGGTCATCCTCGTCTGGATCCAGACCGGATTCGCCATGGTGATCCTGTCGGCCGCCCTGCGCGGCATCCCCGAAGAGACCATCGAGGCGGCGATCCTGGACGGGGCCAACCCCTTCCAGATCTTCTTCAAGATCAAGGTGCCGCAGATCCTGCCGACGATCATGGTGGTCTGGACGACGATCACGGTGCTGGTGCTGAAGGTGTTCGACATCGTCTACACCATGACCGGCGGCAACTTCGGGACCGAGATCCTGCCATCCTACATGATGGACTTCATGTTCCGCGACGATGGGCGTGCGACCGCCATCGCCTTCGTCATCATGATCGTGGTGCTTCCCGTGATGTTCTGGAACATCCGCGAAGCGCGGAAGGAGATGCGCTGAGATGGACAATATCGCCGGACAGAAATCCTCGCTCGCCTGGGCCACGCACCTGTCGGTCCTGCTGCTGGTGCTCTTGTGGCTCATCCCGACCATCGGGCTGTTCGTCTCGTCATTCCGCGATCGGGACCAGATCAGCGAGTCGGGCTGGTGGGAGGCGCCGTTTCCGGTCGAACTGACCGCCCGCGGCCGCACCGCGGCCGAGGCAACGCAAGAGGGCGACGTGTTCGTCGTGACCGGGAGCATCTATGATGACCCCGAGGCGAAGAGCTTCTTTCCCGACGGCGGCGGCGAGGTCGTGGCGTTCGGCACTCGCGGCGTGAACCCGACCGAGTTCGAGGCCGGCACGACCGTCGAGCTGGGCGAGGGCGAGACGCTGACGGTCAACGCCGACGGCACCTACGAATGGCGCACGCCAGAGGACCCGGGCGATCGGGGGCAGCGCATCTATTTCGCCGCCGAAAGCCCGCCCAGCTTCACGACGGAGAACTACGAACAGGTGCTGACGGCCGACAACATGGATCGGGCGTTCATCAACACGCTGACGGTGACGATCCCAGCGACGATCATCCCGATCCTGGTGGCGGCCTTCGCGGCCTATGCGCTGGCCTGGATGGAGTTCCCCGGCCGGGGCATCCTGATCGCGGCCGTCGTCGGCCTGCTGGTCGTGCCACTGCAGTTGGCGCTTGTGCCGATGCTGAACCTGCACAACCGCATCGGCATCGGGCAGAGCTTCATGGGGATCTGGTTCGCGCACACAGCCTTCGGGATGCCGCTGGCCGTTTATCTGCTCAGAAACTACATGGCCGGCCTGCCACGCGACATCATCGAATGCGCCAGGGTGGACGGGGCCACGGACTTCCAGCTGTTCCTGAAGATCGTTCTGCCGCTGTCGCTGCCGGCGCTGGCGGCGTTCTCGATCTTCCAGTTCCTGTGGACGTGGAACGATCTGCTGGTGGCCAAGGTGTTTCTTCCGTCCGACGACGCGAGCAAGGTGATGACGGTGAAGATCGCCGACGACCTTCTGGGCTCGCGCGGGGGGGATTGGGGCATACTTGCGACGGCGGCCTTCGTGTCGATCGCGGTGCCGCTGATCGTCTTCTTCTCGATGCAGCGCTTCTTGGTACGCGGACTTCTTGCAGGCTCGGTGAAATAATTCATGGCGTTCATGGACGCAGTTTCGGATCGGCCGATCGAGGCCGGCCCGCACGATCCGGACTGGTGGCGCGGAGCGGTGATCTACCAGATCTACCCCCGCTCGTTCCAGGACTCGAACGATGACGGGGTCGGGGACCTGTCGGGCATCATTCACCGGATGGATTACCTGCAGAAGCTCGGCGTGGACGCGATCTGGGTTTCGCCTTTCTTCCGCTCGCCCATGCGGGATTTCGGCTACGACATCTCGAGCTTTCGCGACGTCGATCCGATGTTCGGGTCGATGGGCGATTTCGAGGCGCTGATCCACCGGGCCCATTCACTGGGCATCCGCGTGCTGATCGACCTGGTGTTCAGCCACACCTCGTCCGACCATCGCTGGTTCAAGGAAAGTCGTGCATCCCGCAACAATCCCAAGTCCGACTGGTATGTCTGGGCCGATCCCAAGCCCGATGGCTCGCCGCCCAACAACTGGCTGTCGATCTTCGGCGGCTCGGCGTGGGAGTGGCAAGGCGAGCGGATGCAGTACTACCTGCACAACTTCCTGATCGCCCAGCCTGACCTGAATTTCCACAACCCGGACGTACAGGAAGAGCTTCTGAACGTCGCGCGCTACTGGCTGGACAAGGGGGTCGACGGGTTCCGGCTCGACGTCGTGAACTTCTACTTCCACGACAAGGAGTTGCGCGACAACCCGCCCCTGCCGCCCGAGCAGCAGAACGACAACACGGCGCCCTCGGTGAACCCCTACAACTTCCAGGATCACCTCTATTCCAAGACCCAGCCCGAGAACCTCGTGTTCCTGCAGCGGCTGCGAGCGGTGATGGACGAATACCCGGCGATCACCAGCGTGGGTGAGATCGGCGAGAGCCAGCGCGGCATGGAGACTCAGCGCGAATACACGTCGAACGGCCGGCTTCACATGGCCTACGATTTCGACTTCCTCTCGACGGTCTATCCGTCGGGCTCGCGGATCAGGGAGGTGCTCGAGCGCTTCGAACGCATCGTCACCGAGGGCTGGGCGTGCTGGGCGCTTTCGAACCACGACGTCGAGCGGTGGGCCTCGCGCTTCGGCCTGAACGAGATGGAGCGCAAGCTCTACGCCGCGATCCTGATGACGCTGAAGGGCACGGTCTGCCTGTATCAGGGCGAAGAACTGGGCCTGACCGAGGCTTACGTGTCCTACGAGGACTTGCAGGACCCCTATGGCAAACGGTTCTGGCCAAAATACAAGGGTCGGGACGGGTGCCGCACGCCAATGCCGTGGACGCAGGACCACTATGGCGGGTTTTCGGATGCGCGGCCCTGGCTGCCGGTCGCGGTCGAGCATCTCGACCGGGCGGTGTCGGTGCAGGAGCGCGATCTGGGGTCGACGCTGACCTTCTACCGGTCCTTCATCGCGTTCCGAAAGACGCTACCGGCGCTCGCCAAGGGAGATCTGACGATCATCGCGGCCGACGAAGCGCGGTTGGTGTTGACCCGCAACGACGGTATCACGCTGGTGTTCGCCGCCTACAATCTGAGCGGCGCGCCCCTCACGGTCGCGCTGCCCGACGGACAATGGACCCCCCGCGACGATGCGCCCTTCGCGGTGGATTTTGGGGACGGCACCGTGGAAATCGGCCCATATCAGGGCGCCTTTGCCGTTTCGGCGGCCGGACAATGACGGGAGAACACCACCGATGGCCGATTTGAAGTTGACAGACGTCGCCAAGGCTTACGGCAACGTGAAGGTGCTGGAGCATATCAACCTCGATGTCACGAAGGGCGAACTCATCGTCTTCGTCGGCCCGTCGGGTTGCGGGAAATCCACGCTGCTCCGGATGATTGCGGGGCTCGAGAAGATCACCGCCGGCACGCTCGAAATCGACGGGCAGGTGGTAAACGACGTGCCGCCCTCGCAGCGGGGTATCGCCATGGTGTTCCAGAGCTACGCGCTCTACCCGCACATGACCGTGCGCGACAACATGGCATTCTCGCTGAAGATCGCGAAGAAGTCGAAGGACGAGATCAACGAGCGGGTCGAGAATGCGGCCAGGATCCTGCAGCTCGACCCATATCTCGACCGTCTTCCCAAGGCGCTGTCGGGCGGGCAGCGGCAGCGCGTGGCGATCGGGCGGGCCATCGTTCGCGACCCGAAGGTCTATCTTTTCGACGAGCCGCTTTCCAACCTCGACGCGGCGTTGCGCGTGGCCACCCGGATCGAGATCGCGCAGTTGAAGGAACAGATGCCCGACTCGACCATGGTCTACGTCACGCATGACCAGATCGAGGCGATGACGCTGGCCGACCGGATCGTCGTGCTTGCCGGCGGCGGCATCAGCCAGGTGGGCAGCCCGCTCGAGCTGTACGAGAAGCCCGAGAACGAGTTCGTCGCCCAGTTCATCGGCTCGCCCGCGATGAACCTGCTGTCGGGCAAGATCGTCGAGACCGGCGAGCGCACGGTCATCCGGATGGATGGCGGCGGGACGGCCGTGTCGCACTACCCATCCACCGAAAGCGACAAGGGTGCCGAGGTGAAGGTCGGTGTCCGCCCCGAGGATTTCGCCGTGGCCGAAGGCGCGGACTACCTCTTCGAGGGGAAGGTCGACATCGTCGAGGCGCTTGGAGAGGTAACGTTGCTTTACTTCAAGACCCCGGACACCTCGATGGAGGACATGGAGAAGGGCGACGCCGCGGTGATCGCGAAGCTGCAGGGCGTCCACCAGAACCTGCGCGGACGCGAGGTGAGGTTGTCTGCCGATCCCGCCCGAGTCCACCTGTTCCGCAACGGGCGGTCTCTGCTTTACCGTTAAGATATTGCCAACTGGCGCCGGCATATGCTCGGGCCATGGAACGTATCGAGCCTTCGCGCGCCGAGTGGAATACTTGGACCTTCGGCGCGCCACTTCAGCAAAGCTGGGCCTATGGCGAAACTGCTCGAACTCTGGGTTCGCGGGTCGAACGCTACGCGGTCGGCCCGGCAAGCGACCCTGACGCGGTCGTTCAATTCGTCCGCCGCTTCGGGGTCGGCTACGCTCCGGTCGGTGTGCATTACAGGCGCCCCGGTAGCTATGCCGCGCGCCTGCCGGGACTGACTTTGATCGCCGAACCCGCCGGCCGCGCCGTTTCGACCGCGCGACAGGTGGCGGTTCGGCGGCTCGACGGCGATCTCCGGGCGGGCATGGCGAAGAAGTGGCGCAATCGCCTGCATGTGGCGGAACGGTCGGACCTGCGCATCCACCGCATCGCCGGATGCCCGCGATGGCTGTCGGAAGCCGAGGCCGCGCAGCGGTCGGCGCGCGGCTACAAGGCGCTGCCCCTGGCGTGGCTTCGCGGAATGATCGCGGCCGACTCCTGCGGCGTCCTGACCTATGCCGCGTTCTCGGGTGCCCTTCCGGTGGCGGGGATTTGTGTCCTGCGCCACTCGGGGCGCTGGACGTACCACCTGGGCTGGACCGGCCCCGACGGACGCAGCCGGTCGGCCCATCACCTGCTGATCGCGACGGCGATGGAGGACGCAGCCAAGGCCGGCGCCGTCCTGTTCGACCTGGGCCTCGTCACCGCACAGAACGAAGGGCTGCGACGGTTCAAGCTGGGAACGGGCGCCGAAGCCGTGACGATCCCGGGCATGACGATCGGATGGCGCCTCAGCGCAAGGGGTGGACGGCGAGCATCCGCTCCAGCGTGTCGGGCGGCATGAGGCCCAGCGCAATGAAGAGCGCCACCATGTCGTAGTGATTGTACGCCTCCACGATCTTGCCATCGACGAAGCGCAGCATGATCTGCGCGGTGATCGAGGCCTCGTTGCCGGTCCGCGCGCATCGGGCGCTACACCGGACCAGGGCCGCAACCTGATCGTCTCGAGAGAGGATATGCAGGATCTCGAACCGGGGCTGCTCGATCAGCCGCAGCAGGCCTTGGGTGAACACAACGAGATCCTCGGGGCGGAGGGACATGTCGTGCGCGAATCCGTCGAGCGTGGCGGTGGGCGCGAAGAACTCGTCGATCGCCGCGATGTCGCCGCCGCTCCAGACCGTCTCGTAGAACTTCAGGATGAATTCTTCATGTGTCATGAAACTGGACTCCCTCTGGGCGAAGGAATGTCACGACAGCTGTGAAGAACCGGTAAATAGCGGAAGTGCAGGCTTCTGTTGCCAGGTGCCTGCGAACCCCGCCTTACCCTGCTAGGGGCAAGGGCTTCAATTTCGGTCTAGTTACCGCTTAAGCGGCAACCGCAACCGGAGCACGATTGTCATTGGCAATTGTACTTTTCCGGACCGATAACGGTGGTACCTCACCGAGACAAAGCAACATCTTTAGACGTCCGTCGATCCTATTTCGGCCCCATGCACCCCAATGACGGGTGGTTTGGTGGAGCCGCCGGGTACCGCCCCCGGGTCCGATCCGCTTATTACATGCGCGTTTATGTCCATAGTCCCTTGCGAGACATGCTGAAGATAGTCGCATCGGAGCCGTCCTTCAAGTCCGTCCGCGCGCGATCCGGAACAGGGTGCGTCCCGTCCGTCCGTCGCGCTCAGCCCGCCATCCGCCAACAGAACGGGTCGGGTCTTCGCCACAGTCGCTTGCTGAATCGGGTCCCTCCGGTGGACAAGGCCGGATCGATGAGGCAGACGGCGACGCCTGACGACCCCGACCACCTTTTCAGCGCGACGACACGCGCGGAGTCGGGAGCCGATCTTCCAAGCACGGCGCCGCGCCCTGCTTGGACGAAGAGCCGCATGGCGCTACGTCAACGGCCAATCGGTATGTCACCAGTGCGTAGGATGCCTAGAAACAGAGGGATACGATGCGATGACAGACGAATCGGCGGGGACGGACATCCCGACGCCGGATGGTGCGGTCAACACGATCGATACTGATTACACCGTCGGGCAAGACAATTACCAAGGCGGCTCCGGCGCGCTGCAATTCGACATTCACAACCCGGTCTTCCTGATCTCTTCGCTGACCATCGTGGCCTTCGTCCTGGTGACGTTGATCTTCCAGGACAGCGCCTCGGCCGTGTTCAACTGGCTCTTCACCTTCGTGACGACCACGTTCGACTGGTTCTTCCTGGCGGCGGCGAACATCTTCGTCATTTTCTGCCTCGCCATCGCGATCTCTCCGTTGGGGCGCGTGAGGCTGGGAGGATCGGACGCGAAGCCCGACTACGGGTACCCGTCCTGGTTCGCCATGCTGTTCGCTGCGGGCATGGGCATCGGCCTGATGTTCTTCGGCGTGCTCGAGCCTGTCTACCACATGCAGGTATCGGGACCGCTGGGCCTTGATGGGCCGTTCGTGGACGGAGAGCTTCAGCCCGACCAGGTGGCGTCCGCGCGGGCGCACGGGCTTTCGGCGACGATCTTCCACTGGGCGCTGCATCCGTGGTCGATCTATGCCGTCGTCGCCTTGTCGCTGGCCTTGTTCACCTACAACAAGCAGCTGCCGCTTTCGATCCGGTCGGCGTTCTATCCGTTGCTGGGAGACCGCGTCTGGGGCTGGCCCGGCCACATGATCGACATCATCGCCGTCTTCGCGACGCTGTTCGGCCTGACCACGTCGCTGGGCCTCGGCGCGCAGCAGGCGACCGCGGGCATGAACTATGTCTACGGGGTGCCGAACACGCTGAACACGCAGATCATCGTGATCGCCTGCGTGACGGCCGTGGCGCTGATCTCGGTCGTGCGGGGCCTCGACGGGGGCGTGAAGGTGCTGTCGAACATCAACATGTTCTTCGCGGGGATACTGCTGCTGTTCGTGTTCCTTGCCGGTCCGACGCTGCAGATCCTGCAGGATGCCGGGATCGGCCTCGTCACCTATGTACGTGACGTGGTGCCGCTGTCGAATCCGTTCGGCCGGGACGACGACAGCTTCCGCGAAAGCTGGACGGCGTTCTACTGGGCGTGGTGGATCAGCTGGTCGCCCTTCGTCGGCATGTTCATCGCCCGCGTCAGCCGCGGCCGGACGGTGCGCGAGTTCGTCACCTGCGTGATCCTGATCCCGAGCCTCGTTTCGGTATTCTGGATGGCGACGTTCGGCGGCTCGGCGATCCACCAGGTGGTCCAGCAGGGTCAGGAGTCGGGCGTCTACGAGAACGTCATCGCCAACTACAACGACGCCATCGCCATGTTCGCGATGCTGGGGGCGCTGCCCCTGACGGCGGTCACCTCGACCCTGGCGATCATCCTGGTGCTGGTCTTCTTCATCACCTCGTCGGACTCCGGCTCGCTCGTGATCGACACGATCACCGCGGGCGGCAAGACCGAGGCGCCCACGGCGCAGCGGATCTTCTGGGCGACGACCGAGGGCATCGTGGCGATCGTGCTGCTGATCGGCGGCGGCCTTACGGCGTTGCAGGCCATGGTGAACGCGACGGGGATCTTCTTCACCGTCGTGCTGCTGTTCCTCTGCTATTCCACGTACAAGGGATTGATGAGCGAACCGCGCGAATAGGGGTCTGACCTCGCGAAGAAAGGGCCGGCCGCCGCGCCGGCCCTTTTGTCGTTTCTGACCACCGGCCTATCTGAGCGCCCATGATTGAACCGACCTCTCCTGTCATCTGGTGGGTGCGCCGCGATCTGCGGCTGACCGACAATTCCGTGCTCGACCGCGCCGCGAAAAGCGGCCGGCCGGTGATCCCCGTCTTCGTGCTCGACGAGGTGTTCGAGAGCCATGGCGCCGCGCCGAAATGGCGCCTCGGGCTGGGCGTCGAACATCTTGCCGAACGGCTGGCCGGGATCGGCTCGCGCCTGATCCTGCGGCGGGGGACGGCGCAGGTGGTGCTCGAAGGTCTCGCTGCCGAGACCGGAGCGGGCGCCGTCTGGTGGACCCGCGCCTATGATCCGGCCTCGATCGAGCGGGACGAAGGGGTGAAGTCGGCGCTGACGGGCAGGGGGATCGACGCTGGCAGCGTCCCTGGGCACATCCTGGTCGAGCCCTGGACGGTCGAGACGAAGCAGGGTGGCTACTACAAGGTGTTCACTCCCTACTGGCGCGCGGTCAAGGATCGCGACGTTCCCGCGCCTTTCGACGCGCCGACGGAACTGCGGCCACCCGCGCGCTGGCCCGACAGCGACCGGATCGAAGATTGGGGGATGGGCACCGCGATGGATCGCGGGGCCGCGGTGGTGCGGCCTTGGCTCAACCTTGGCGAAGAGGCGGCGCAGGCGCGCCTCGCCGCCTTTTCTGGCGACCGCATCGACGGCTACGAGACGCAGCGCAACCATCCCGGCGTCGAGGGGACGAGCGGCCTCAGCGAGAATCTGACCTATGGCGAGATTTCCGTCCGCGCGTGCTGGCATGCGGGGCTGCGGGCGCAGGAGGACGGCAAGGCCGGCGCCGCGACATGGCTCAAGGAGCTTGTCTGGCGCGACTTCGCGTATCACCTGATGTTCCACACGCCGCACCTCCTGACCGAGAACTGGCGCAGGGAATGGGACACCTTCCCCTGGAACGAGGACGAGCAGCTTCCCGAGGTGACGGCCTGGAAACGCGGGCGAACCGGCATCCCGTTCGTCGACGCGGCCATGCGTGAGCTGTTCGTCACGGGGCGGATGCACAACCGCGCGCGGATGATCGCGGCGAGCTACCTGACCAAGAACCTGATGAGCCACTGGCGGATCGGCAGCCGCTGGTTCGAAGACACGCTCGTGGACTGGGACCCGGCGTCCAACGCGCTCGGCTGGCAGTGGGCAAGCGGGTCCGGCCCGGACGCCGCGCCCTATTTTCGCGTCTTCAACCCGGTCACGCAGCTCGACAAGTTCGACAAGGATCGCGCCTACGTCACTCGTTTTCTGGCCGAGCTGTCCGACGATCCGCCCGCCCCCGCGCTGGCCTTCTACGACGCGATCCCGCGCAGCTGGCGGATGTCTCCGGACGACCCCTATCCCGAGCACCCCGTCGTCGACCCGAAGGAGGGGCGCGACCGCGCGATCGCGGCCTACGGCAACCGCGACTTCTAGGCGACCACGCGCCTGTGAGCGGGCGAGAGGGCTTCACAATCCCCATCCGACAAGACAAACGACGTCCATGACGATCCTGCGTACCCTCGTCCTGTCGCTTCCGTGCCCAGGGGTTCTGCCTTGGGGGGCATTCGCACGCCTTGTTGAGGTGCCGACACGCGCTGCGGACGCCGTGCTGGCACTTCCCGTGGTCGCCAGGACGCGGCGGGCAACGACGGCGCCCCCGAAGGCCGTCCGCCTGCGCGATCTCTACCGCCCGCAGATGCCGCTCGACCCGCCGAAGCGCCACGGATGATCGCCTGTCAGCACCCCTCTTCCGAACCGAGACCGACCTCATGAACAGACGTTTCTTCCTTGCCTCGTCCGGCGCTGTGGCTCTGTCCGCCTGCGCCGCGCCTCCGCCCCCGGTCCAGCGCCGCGTTCCGGTCGAGCCGCCTGCACCGCCGCCGCCGCCACCGCCGATGCCCGCCCATTACGGCGCCATACTGGACGAGCCCTATCCCGTGCCCGCGATCCCCGACGGTGTCGTGCCCGAACATCTCTGGCGCCAGCAGGTGGACAACCCGTTCCCCAACCAGCCCGAGGGCGCCATCGTGGTCGATCCCGACGCGGCCAACCTGCACCTGATCCTGGGAGAGGGGCGGGCGATGCGCTACGGCGTCAGCGTCGGCGCCTCGGGCTTCGGCTGGGACGGTGACGCGGTGATCCAGTACGGGCGCGAGTGGCCCCGCTGGAAGGTGCCCGCCGAGATGATCGCGCGGCAGCCGGAATTTGCCCCCTATTCGGTCGCGAACGGCGGCATGGATCCGGGTCCCGGCAATCCGCTGGGCGCGCGGGCGCTCTACCTGTTCCAGAACGACGTGGACACGCTCTATCGAATCCATGGCGGGTGCGAGCCGAAATACCTGGGGCAGGCTGTTTCCTCGGGGTGCATCCGGATGCTTGATCACGACGTGATCGACCTCTACGAGCGTGTGCCATGGGGTTCGCCGGTCACGGTATTGCATTCGGTCAAACCGGCGCGCCTTGTCTCGCTTTACTGACGCAGGACGCCCAAAGAGGCCCGAAACCTGCCACGAGGCGCGGCTTTCCCGTGGCGCCCGCGGCTAGCTTCGCCCGGGCAGGGAGAGATCGGATGACCATCCTGACGATCACCGAGGGCCAGATCGACGTGCCGCGCTATTCCGCGCCGGTGTTCCAGACGACCACGCGGATGGTGTGTGGCCGGCTCGAGGGCGACCCGGTACATGACGGCTTCGGCATGCGCCTTCTGCGCCTGTTCGAGAAGGTGCGCTTCTGGCTGCGCCGCATCTCCCGGGTGCAGGCGACCTCCTGCGGCGCGGCCTTCCACCGCGGCAAGTGCGACGTCACGCGGATCACGGTCACGCGGCGGGCCTGATGCCGACCTTCTCTAAGCTCACCGCGGCGCTGATCCTGGCGGCCGCTGCCTGGTGGATGAGCGCCGTCATCCTCGCGGGACCCGACCTGCCCGTCGTGGCGCGTCGGTTCGCCGAGGTGAACGCGGTGCTGGGCCTGGTCCTGGGCTGGGTCCTCATCGGTCCGTCTGCGGGGCAGGGGCCGGTGGCCGCACTGTCTGCAGGGCTGTCGGGCGGGGCCGCGCTGCTCGTCGGCAGCTGCGCCTTATGGGCTTTTCTGGGGATGCTGCGCCGGTCGCTGAGGATGCAATATGCGGGCCCGGTCGAGGGGCTTGTGGACGTCGCCCGGATTGCTACCGAGATGGGGCTCTTCTATCTGGTCCCCGGGGCGCTGCTCGGCGCCCTGGGCGGAGGCTTAGTCGCCGGGATTTCCGCTGAACTTCTGGCTGAGAGGCGATCTGAATGACCCGCATCTTCCTCTTCGGAACGCTGCTCGA
Source organism: Palleronia marisminoris (assembly GCF_900172315.1). Taxonomy (GTDB): domain Bacteria; phylum Pseudomonadota; class Alphaproteobacteria; order Rhodobacterales; family Rhodobacteraceae; genus Palleronia; species Palleronia marisminoris. The sequence goes on along the minus strand of NZ_FWFV01000010.1, from coordinate 34,483 downwards.
CCCGGACCTGCGCAGGATCGTGCTGGGCGCCGAAATCGAGGCGACGCCCGCCCACCTGCCGGGCTGGCGGGTGGAACGGTCGGCACAGGGCGACTGGCCGATCCTCGTCCGCTCTGATGGCGACGCGGCGCAGGGGTTGCTGATCCAGCCCCCCTCCGAACACGCGGCGCGCATGGATTTCTACGAGAACGGCTTCGACTTCCAGACTGCGGAGGCAGAGGTCGAAACCGACGCGGGACGGGTGACGGCGCGGGTCTACCGCGCGCCGGGTGGCGCGGGTTCGGGCACCGAGTGGAGCCTTGCGGACTGGCAGGCGGCGCACGGCCCCATGACGCGGTTGGCCGCGACAGAGGTGCTGGGCCTACACGGCCGGATCGACGCCGAGGCGCTGCGCTTCCGGATGGGCACGCTCCGCGCCCGTGCGAGTTCGACGATCCGCGCAGGGCGGGAGGTCGCTCCGACCATGCTGCGCGCCGACATCCACCGAGACCGGGTCGAGGTGATCGACCAGCAGGTGCCCTACCACCACTTCTTCGCGGTGGCCGAAACACAGCTGCGGCACCCGACTTTCGCGGGCGGCATGTCCGCCCCGATGGAGCGCGCGGCGTTCTGGATGTCCGACGCGGTCACCGTCATCCCCTTCGATCCCGTGCGCCGCCGCGTGCTGCTGGTCGAACAGTTTCGCTATGGCGCCTACCTGCGCGGCGACCCGTACCCGTGGATCCTGGAACCCATCGCCGGCCGGATCGATCCCGGCGAGACGCCCGAAACCGCCGCCCGTCGCGAGGCGCTCGAGGAGGCGCGGGTGGAACTTGCCGCGATGCACCGGATCGCCGGCTACTATTCCGGCCCGGGGGCGACCAGCGAGTTCATCGACAGCTATGTCGGGATCGCGGATCTGCCGGATGGCAGCGAGACCGTGGCTGGCGTGGAGGGCGAGCATGAGGACATCCGCAGCCACGTCCTGACCCTCGACGCAGCGCTCGACCTGATCGACACCGGCGAGGCACAGACGGGGCCGCTCCTGCTGTCGCTTCTGTGGGTCGACCGGGCGCTTCGTCGGGGAACCTTCGACCCGGCTTGAAGGTGCGGCCGTAGGAGCCTACTTTCCGGCACCTGATCGGAATGACAAAAGGCGGTGAGCGATGCGGATCCACAGCGACTTGGCCGCGGCCGTGGGAAACACGCCGCTGATCCGGCTGAAGGGCGCGTCCGAGGCGACGGGCTGCGAGATCCTGGGCAAGGCCGAGTTCCTCAACCCCGGCCAGTCCGTCAAGGACCGTGCCGCTCTGTTCATCATCCGCGATGCGGTCGAGAAGGGCCTGCTGGAACCCGGCGGCACGATCGTCGAGGGCACCGCCGGCAACACGGGCATCGGCCTGTCCCTCGTCGGCGCGTCGATGGGCTTCAAGTCCGTGATCGTCATCCCCGAGACGCAGAGCCAGGAAAAGAAGGACATGATCCGCCTCGCCGGTGCGCAACTCGTCGAGGTTCCGGCCGTCCCCTACAGCAACCCGAACAACTACGTCCGCTACTCGGGCCGCCTCGCCGAAGAGCTTGCCCGGACCACCGAGCACGGCGCGATCTGGGCCAACCAGTTCGACAACACCGCCAACCGCCGCGCCCACGTCGAAACGACGGCCCCCGAGCTCTGGGAGCAGACGGGCGGCAAGATCGACGGCTTCATCTGCGCCGTCGGCTCGGGCGGAACGATCGCCGGCGTCGCCGAGGTGCTGCAGCCCCGCGGCGTGAAGATCGGTCTGGCGGATCCCGAAGGCTCGGGCATGTACAAGATCTACACCGGCGAAGAGAACGAGGGGAACTCGATCACCGAAGGGATCGGGCAAGGTCGCGTGACCGGCAATCTCGAGGGCTTCACGCCCGACTTCTCGTACCGCATCCCGGATGCCGAGGCATTGCCCGTGGTGTTCGATCTCCTGCGGGACGAGGGGCTCTGCATGGGCGGCTCGACCGGCACGAACGTCGCCGGTGCCATCCGCCTCGCACGCGAGCTTGGGCCCGGCCACACCGTCGTCACGGTCCTGTGCGACTACGGCACGCGCTACAGCTCGAAGATCTTCAACCCGGACTTCCTGCGTGAAAAGAGTCTGCCGACACCGGACTGGCTGACCGAGACCGCCGAACGCCGTGTCCCGGCGGTGTTCCAGGACGCTTGAGAAGGGGGAAGGGATCTATCTTCACGTAGGCCCTTGAACTCCCCCACACCCTTTCGCTACACCCGCCGGCGGAGAGGTGGCCGAGTGGTCGAAGGCGCACGCCTGGAAAGTGTGTAGGCGGGAAACCGTCTCGAGGGTTCGAATCCCTTCCTCTCCGCCACTGCCACCTCTCACTGACGTGCCTAAGATGGCTTCAGATGCCATAGAGCCCCGCTAACGCGGGGCTTTTTCTTTGTCCGAGGTTTCCGTAGCTTTCATTCGATTTCGCCCGTATGCTTCCGGTGCGTGGTATAAAGGGTGGTATGACAGCGGTGCTGAACGGAAAGCTGACGAAGCGACTGGTGGATAACCTGGGGCCGGGGCGCCACGGTGACGGCGCTGGCCTTTATCTGGTGGTCGACCCATCGGGGGCGCGGCGTTGGGTCGTGCGCGTGACGGTGAAGGGGCAAAAGAACCGCAAGGGCGCTCCGCTGCGAACGGATTTCGGTTTGGGGGGCGCCGATGTCGTGACGCTGAATCAAGCCCGCGATCGGGCGCTAGAATACCGCCGCATGGCAAAGGTGGGTCTCAATCCCCGCTTCAGTGCCAAGCGTGAGGTGCCGACTTTTGAGGAACTGGCGCAGCAAGTTCATATTGAGCGGATGCCGACTTGGAAGAACGCCAAGCACGGCCAGCAATGGCTGAACACCTTGCGTGACTATGCCTTTCCGAAGATTGGTCGGATGCCCGTCGACGCTATCGGGCAGCCCGAGGTGCTGATGTGCCTTTCTCCCATCTGGACGAGCAAGCACGAAACCGCGCGGCGCTTGGCGCAGCGGGTCAAGACGGTGCTGGATGTGGCGCGGTCGCGGAGGTTCCGAAACGGCGAGAACCCGGTCACGGCGGTGAAAGAGGGAGGGGTCCTGCCCAAGGTGAAGACCACGGTCGAGCATCACTACGCGATGCCGTGGCGCGATGTTCCGGGCTTCTATGCGGAACTGGAGGCGCGCAGTGCCACGGCGGCGAAGGCGCTGCAATTTACCATTCTGACCGGTTGTCGCACCTCAGAGGCGCTGGGAATGACATGGGATGAGGTGGACACCGCAAATCGGTTATGGACGATCCCGGCGGAGCGGATGAAGGGAGGAGATCAGCATCGGGTTCCCCTGACGGATGAAATGCTGCGCGTTCTCGAACCGATGACGGCGATGGCTTCAGCCTATGCCTTCGAAGGTCAGAAGCGGCACCGCCCCTTATCCAACATGTCGATGCTGATGCTTCTGCGGCGCATGGGCCGCGGTGACTACACCGTGCATGGCTTCCGTAGCACGTTCCGCGATTGGGCGGCGGAGGAGGCGGGCGCCCCGCGGGAGGTTGCCGAGGCTGCGCTAGCGCACCAATTCGGATCGGAGATAGAGCGGGCCTATGCGCGGTCGGACCTTCTGGAGCGGCGGCGAGAGCTGATGGGGCGCTGGTCGAACGAGGTAACTCGAGCGGCAAATGGGTGCCGCGATGGCTAGACGAAGAAGGGTAGTTGAGGGCGGTCGAGGTCCAGGTTGGTTGGAAGAACTGATCGGGTATCAGGACAGAGGGGGCTGGATCGCCCAACTCGACGGGAGGATGCCCGAGTTCCTGGATTTTGACGCCGTCTCGCGCCGAACTGGCGTTACTCTATCGACGGCCCAAGAAGATGGTGTGAGGTTCAGCGTCGAGGTCTTTGCTAAGCATTGGGTTTGCGAGATTTGGGGGCGCGACGAGGCGAATGAAGGGGAATTTGGCCATCTTGGCGAAACATCGATGCCGGCGAGCGACTTTGAAGGTTTGGTTGAGCGGATTGAGCGTGCCTCCCAAAATTTGAGCGCCCTTCTAAGTCAGCTAAGCGAGTTTGATCGCAGCTTGTTGCTTGCCCCGCACGGCTTGGCAGACGCTGTTGGCGATGGTCCTGACGCAGCCATCGATAGGACGACGGGTGCTGGGCTGCCGTACTTCGAGCCGGCTCTCGACGACTTTTTCGACTATTTGGCGTTCCGTCGCTATCTATCGTACTTTTCAGCAATGAAAGAGCGGAATGAGCCATACAACAATTCGTATTCCGAGCGATACGTAGAGGCGGAGGAGCGTCACAGTCTCGAGCGATTGTTCCGACACATCATGGCCGGGTTGGAGCGTGAACGTTTCCCTATGGGAGTGGCGGTTCCCACTGACGCTAATCCTGACTGTGAATCACCAATTATCGCTTTGCTCTTAGAAGTGCAGGCGCAGCTAGGCAGACTGTTAAACGAAGCCATCAGCCTCGGCCTGCTGCCATGGAAGCAGTACAATTACCGTCAAATGTGCCGCTTGGCATCTGCGAACATCAGCGATTTCAGGCAGATCTCGGAAGAGTTCGAGAGGTATCGGCGCAGCCATCGCGCTTAATCCGAATAAGTTGCCGCTACGAGGTTGTAACCGGATTTTTGCAGCGGCGTTATGCCGGTTAACGTCCAGCCATCAGCAGTAAGCCGAGAAAGGGCTAGTCGATGGCAGAGAACTCGAAACAAACCCCGAGACGGTTGTTCGACGAGGACCGCATTTTCTTCCCAGAAGACCCAGAGATGCGGGTTCTGGGCAGCGTAGAGAAGCTAGCTCAGTGGCGACACCGCAACCGCGGACCCGCCTTTATCCGCATCGGGCGGCGCATTGGGTACCATGGTACCGATCTAAACGATTATCTCAGTGCCCAGCGCACCGACCCGAACGGGGAGGCCGCATAATGAAAAGCCCCAACACCGCACGCGGAGCCAGGGCCTTTCATGTGACATCAACTGCCACGGTGGTACGTGCAACAGATGTCACATACGGCGCGTGTTACGCAAGCCCAGCCGAGGCGCGCTTCTATTGGGATCGCCTCAGCAACTCGATCCAGCCGTTGACGCTCCACTTGGGGAGCGTCTGCCATGAATGACCACTGGTTCAGCAATCCTACCCAAATTTACTATGCCTGCCGCGCGTTGGCGCGGGGGCACACGCTCAACCACATGGACGTTATCCGAGGCGTCCGAGGGTGGCGTCTCGGGGCAATCGTCCACACGCTCCGCTCTAACTACGGTTGGCCCATCTTGACCGAGTATCGGGGGCCGGAACGCATCGGTCACTATTATCTGGCGAAGACATGCGACCCAGCAAAGCTGGACTATCCGCCGTCGGCGCGTGGGCTGGTAATGGAACTGGAGACGCCGCACCGCGACGATCCCGACAACAGCAGCAATGGCACCGGTGGTCTTGATGGGTAGCTCCAAGAAAAAGGGGGAGGGGCAGTATGCCCCTCTCCCATACGGATTGCTCAAGAGCGCTGCATGGCGCAGCCTGTCGGGCGCCGCGGTGCGCTTGTTCCTCGAACTGCACACGCGCTTCAACGGCAGCAACAACGGCAAGCTGCGACTTTCCTTCGCCGAGGCGGCAGAGGCGCTCGGCATGGGTAAGGCGACCGTGCAGCGGGCCTATGCCGAACTAGTGGAGCGTGGCCTTGTGGCACTGGAGCGGGAAGGCAATTGGTATCACCGCCAAGCTCATGAATGGCGCCTGACAACGAAGCCGGTTCAGAAGGTCAGAGGAACCCAACCACCCTCCCATGACTGGCGGCGGTATCGAGGCAAAAAAACAGAACGCGGTTCTGGGATGGGCCAGTTAGGCGCCGCCGTGGTTCCGTTCGAGAACCCAATCGACAAGTCTGGTTCCATTTCAGAACCCGTCAGGGCCGTATCCAGTCGGCGGCACGGTTCTGGAACGGAACACTAATACTTACCACTCATACGAAGGAACGCGGCCATGACATCAACACCGACAACAGAGGCCCGCGAGGAGGCAGCGACGCGCCAGTTCCCAAAAATTCGTTACGGCGACGGCGAAAAAATTGACGTGGTAACGGTGCAGGATTTCCGCTTCGAACCTCTGATGGGGATCAAGACAGATGACGCCGCGCGGTTAGTCTTCTGCACCGCTCTTAGCGCATTGGGGAAGGCGGCCGAGACCTTCGCGTCCTTGGCCCCGGCCATGTTTGCAGAAGTGGAGCCAAGGGATGGCGTGGAGGCGACGTTAGTGGCGCAGATGACGGCTACTCACATCGCCATGACCAGCCTCTCCGAGAAGGCGTCTTACCAGACAAGCTATCAGGTGAGGGAGAGCTGCGAACGGTCGATGACGCGTCTTAGCAGGACGTTCCTGGCTCAGATGGAGGCGTTGAAGAAATACCGTGCGAAGGCGCAGCAACTGGTGCGCGTGGAGCGGGTCACGGTAAACGAAGGCGGGCAGGCCATTGTGGGCGACGTGACGCACACGGGGGGTGGTGCATGACTAGAACCGACCCTAACCCCATAGACCCTGTCATGCGCCTGCGTGCGGCCCCGCGCTGCACGGCGACGGCGAAGCGAACCGGGCTTCCATGCCAATGCCCGGCGAAGAAGGGCTGGCGGGTCTGTCGCCTTCACGGCGCCGGTGGAGGTGCACCCTGCGGACCTACCCACCCCAACTACCGTCATGGGCTGCGGACGCGCGATGCTAAGGCCATACGCGCCCTCACGCGGCTTCTGTGTCGGGATGCGACGGAACACGGGGGATATTTCTGACGCCTCTGCCGGATGCCGGCCGACGCGTCGACGTTCGCGCTTCGGGTCTCGCGGGCGGAACGAGAGCAAGCGCAGTCCTTCGCCCATCTATGTTTTGGACGGAGGCCGCCGCTACGAAGCGTCCGTGCCACCGCCCAAAATCGAACAGCTAAAAGCCCCTTGCCGAATCGGAACGGAATGGTAGCCTAGCCGGTATGCGCGTAGTCCTCTCACTGTTATGCTTGTCGTTCCCTTTAGCTGCCAATGCCGAAAGAACGACTATATTTTCGAAGGGCTCATGGGTCGTCGAATATGTGTCCAGCGATGATGTGACTTGGTGCGAGGCGACTACGACAAACCAACAGAACCAAACCTTCGATTTGACTGCGTTTGCTAGCGGCGATTTCACAATTTATGTTTGGGATGCGAATTGGGATATCGAATCGCGCCCCGTCTCATTCATTATTGACATTGATTATTCTCGTTGGAACATGGACGGTACGGCAAGTGGAAAATCTGTGTCTGTGACCCCATCGGACGCAACTAAGACAGTTGATTTTCTATCGGATCTTAAGAGGGGCCGAGCTGTTGCTCTTTACAATGATGATGAATTTAGGCTCGCCACCTTTTCGCTGAGCGGTTCAAGCGCGGCGATTGATAGCTTGATGGACTGTTGGGAAAAGACTTCTCCACTGGACACACCGGCTTCACCTTCTGACCCGTTCGCGACGACAAGCGATCCGTTCATCTAGCTGCTGTTTGTCTGGGCGGAAGTGCGCCAGTGCACCGCGAGAAAGGACGGTACGTCTGCCGGCTGCATGGCGCCGGTGGCGGGGCGCCTTCTGGTTGCGCGCATCCGAACTGCCGTCACGGCCTGCGAACGAACGAACTGCGGGCGATTAGGGAGTTGGTGCGCCTGCTGACCGTGGTGTAGCCTCTCTAATCAGTGAGCAGAGTTCCGGGTATTCGTTCAGCACCCCTAGGGGGACGGTCGGCTGACGACTAGGAGCCTGAATCGCTTCTTTGAGACGCTGCTGCGGACCTGTCGGATAGGAATTGGAATGAGCGAACCGCATGAAGAGAAGTCAAATGGGAAGCCACGCTTACCAAATGTGACAAGACTTAGGCGTGCGATCAAGAAGGATGAATCCATCCATGAGGATGTGCGTGAAGAAATGCTCCAAGACTTAGATAAGCTGGTTAATGAGGTGCTAAGGTCCCGCTCTATAATATCGTCTATCGAGAGGCTTCTATGGTGGTTCTTACGCGATGCCGGCTGGGCGAACGAATCCAGCAAGGATGCAACGGAGTGCGATGAAGGCAAGAAAAGTCCTTCCGAACACCTTTTGGGGGGTATCCTTGTGAGGCGCATGTGGTTTCAGAGCGCCTTAAGAGAGCTGCAGGGTTTGGAGAGAAGTCGTCGCGAGGGACGCATCGGGTAGCGCGGAGTGGTATTTTACGTGGTACGTTTCCAAGGGCGCGAATAGAAAGTCAATATTTCTAGAAGCTTGCCGGGATTGTGCGGAGGACGTCCCCCCGCCACTTGCCTTCGCGAAAGCGTTCTCTCGATCCGGCTGCGGCCGGATCTTTCCGTTGTTTTCGCGGGTTATGCGGGATGGGCTGAGCACCGGCGGCGGCGCCAAGCGGCCCGGAAGTGGTCTCTCGGGGTCGATATTCTCCGGAGCTGTTGCCTGCGCCAATTCAGTGAAATTTTGACAAGCACTTGATAAAAATGCGTTTTATCAGGCATCCCGCTGAACACTTCGATTTCAGGGGCGCATCCCCGGAAGGAACAGAAATCGAACTTCATTTCGGGGTTGTTCTCACCGGCTTGGCAGCAGTTCTCCCTGCTCGGGCGCGGCTTCTCCTGACGAGAACAGCGAGTCAATGATAGCTTTTGGCACGCGGCGACGCTCCATGATGGAGCGCAACCGACTGAGAAATCGAGGATCCTCGACGTTCGACGGGGAGACGTTCTTCTCAACAAGACGGACGGAGGGTGGCTCAAACGCAAGTGGCCTGCCCAATCGGGTGGTCCGGGTTTAGTCTTAGTGCATGACGGAACTTGGCGCTACGGCCGGAGTGGCCGGCGAAGCGGCTCCGGATTGCGGAGCCGGCCACTGCACCACCTCGGGCGCCGGGGGCCGGTAGCCCAAGGATGAGTGCGGTCGCTTCATGTTGTAATGCCTGCGTCAGCTTTCGATAACGATCTTGGCTTCGGCAAGGCTGTAGAAGATCTCGCCATTCAGCAGCTCGTCCGCTGCCCGGCAGGCGATTGCGAAGCAATCTGCCGAGAGGGGCGGAGCTTCGAGTTGAAGCTTTCGCAGTAGCCGTTCTCCCAGGGACTGCCGGGCTCGATGAATGCTGTCTTTGCTCCCACGGCATCGATCCAGTCCCGAACAGCTTTGGCGATGAACTCCGGACCGTTATCCGAGCGAACATGACCGGGCACACCTCGCAAGATGAACAGTTCGGTCAGGACATCGATCACCGCGGTCGAGTTCAGCTTCCGGTCGATCCTGATGGCCAGGCATTCCCGGCTGAACTCGTCGATTACGTTGAGCATGCGGAACTTCCTTCCATCGTGCGTCCGGCTTTCGACGAAGTCGTAGGATCCCGCTGACCGGCAGGTGATTGCTCGCAATCACCGAGAGGGGGACGTGGTTCGGTCGCTCCGGCCGCAGACGGATGCAGGACCCGTCACCCCGCCAGAGGCGACCCTTCTTTGGTTGCTTCTGGGGAACCTTCAGCCCCTCCCGCCGCCATATCCGCTCGACCCGCTTGGCGTTCACGACCCAGCCAGCCTCACGAAGAAGCGCTGTGATGCGACGATAGCCGTAGCGCCCGTATTGACTGGCGAGCGCGACGATATCCGCGGTCAGCGCGTCCTCGTCGGCTCGTCCCTGCGGCACCTTCCGCTGGGTCGATCGATGCTGGCCGAGCACACGGCAGGCGAACCGTTCCGTGACGCCGAACTTCTGCCTGATGTGATCGACGCACCGACGGCGGCGGGCGGGGCTCAGAAGTTTCCCGAGGCGGCCTCCCGCAGGATCAGCTTCTCAAGCGTCAGGTCGGAAACGGCCTTCCGCAGCCGCTCGTTCTCTTTCTCGAGCTCCTTCAGCCGCTTCACCTGGTCGGTCTTCAGACCGCCATACTCCTTGCGCCACCGGTAGTAGGTGAACTGGGTCACGCCAATCGACCGCACCGCCTCGGCCACCGACCTGCCATGCGATACCAGCACGTCGACCTGCCGAAGCTTCGCGACAATCTCCCGGCTTGTGTCTCTTCTGGGGTATTCTTGCATCCTCCAACTGGCTCGAAAGCCATACTTCAGGGAGGACCACTTTTCAGGGGGCAGGCCAGCATGGCGATTGATGCCAGCCTGATCGAGGCGGACGCGAACAAGCAGAACTCGACGCCGAAGGTGGACTGGGACGTCTCGCAGATCGCTTCAGCCGATGCGCCCCGCGCAGTCCGCGAGTATCTGGACACACTGGACGAGGCCGCGTTCGGCGCCGCCAGCGAGGTCCAGCCCAAGTTCACCTCGCATTCCGACCCAGCCAGCCAGTGGACCGCGGCTCGTAAAGGGCCTGCGTTCTTCAGCTATTCCGACAACTACCTGATCGACACGGACCACGGCGTCATCGTCGATGTCGAGGCGACACGGTCGATCCGGCAGGCCGAGGTCGGTTCAACCAAGGCCATGCTGGATCGGGTGAAAGCCAGGTTCGGCCTGCATCCCGAGCGCTTGATCGCGGATACGGCCTACGGCACCGGCCCGATGCTGGGCTGGCTGGTCGAGCGCAAGATCGCACCGCACATCCCGGTCTTCGACAAGTCTGGCCGCAGCGATGGCACCTGGAGCCGGGCGGACTTCGAGTGGGACGCCGAGAACGACCAATACGTTTGCCCCGAGGGCCAGGCACTGAAGCAGTTCCGCCGGAACTATTCCGACCCGAACCGGGGACCGACCAGTGAGGGTCGGGCCAAATACCGCGCCCTGAAACTGACCTGCCAGGCCTGCCCGTCGAAACAGCACTGCTGCCCGAACGCCGATGCCCGATCCGTCACCCGCGAGGAACACGAAGACGCCCGCCAGGTCGCCCGCGACATCGCCAGAACAGAGCAAGACGCGGTCTCGATGAAGCAGCGGAAGAAGGTCGAGATGCTCTTCGCGCACCTCAAGCGTATCCTCGGCCTTGGGAGGCTCCGACTACGGGGACCATGCGGCGCGAACGACGAATTCCTGCTCGCCGCCACCGCCCAGAACCTCCGGAAACTGGCGAAGATCCTTCCCGCACCGCAGGAACCGCGAAATGCCTGACAAGAAAGGCGCCTGCGCCAATCACGAGCGCCAGGATTCTGCGCTCGCGAACAGGTGTTTTCCCACAGAATCGGCGGAAAGCGGACTTGCGGCGTTGCCGCGAGGCGGGCGCAACATATCGTCGAAGCGGAGATCCAGGCCGGCAGGCTGCGATGACCCGGCTGGCGGTCATGAAGGGCGGAGAGCAGCCGTTCGCCGCGCCTTGATCGAACTTCGGCAATGCGCAGAAAGCAGACCCCTCGAGCCTGCAGGCACAGGTGAAGCTCACTGTCGCGATCGGCCCATTGCGGACCTTCATGCACGGCGCAGCGGACGGCAGCTCTGAGCCCGTTTTACCAATTCGCCGGGATGCAGCGAAGAACACCTCACACTTTCGGACACACCCGTGCCGGACCCTGTGATTCTGCCCCGAGATCCGCTTGGGCGGATCTTCTCGTTGACTCACCACGACGGCGGTCGATTGGAACCAGGTAAAGCCCGACGATGTCGCTGACATTCTCCTCGGACACCGGGTCCAACCGGTTGTCCGAGAAATTATTCTTCGCAGTCCATTGTCGTGCCGGTCGCGGCCCATCATCTTAGATCCATTGGCACTCCGGTATGGCGAGTGCTAACGTGCTTTCTGAACATCGCCATGCTCCCTTGGAATTCAAAGAAGGAGCGTTTTCGTGCCGTTCACCCCCCTCCACGACCGAGTTCTCGTTCGCCGCATCGAAGGTGACGAGACAACCTCGGGCGGGCTCATCATCCCTGACACAGCCAAAGAGAAGCCCCAGGAAGGCGAGATCGTCTCGGTCGGGCCCGGCGCAAAGGACGAGGACGGCGATCGCATCGCCATGGACGTCAAGGCCGGCGACCGAATCCTGTTCGGAAAATGGTCGGGCACCGAAATCAAGCTCGACGGTGAGGATCTCATGATCATGAAGGAAGGCGACATTCTCGGCGTCATGGCCTGACCCGATGCTACGCCTAAATTTCATTCTCAGGAGCACATGATCATGTCCGCCAAAGACGTAAGATTCAACACCGATGCCCGTGACCGCATGCTGAAAGGCATCAACACGCTGGCCAACGCCGTGAAGGTCACTCTCGGCCCCAAGGGCCGGAACGTCATCCTCGACAAGTCCTGGGGTGCTCCGCGCATCACCAAGGACGGCGTGACCGTCGCCAAGGAGATCGAGCTGTCCGACCATTTCGAGAACATGGGCGCGCAGATGGTCAAGGAAGTGGCGCAGCGCACCAATGACGAAGCCGGCGACGGGACCACCACCGCGACCGTTCTGGCACAGGCCATTGTCAAGGAGGGCATGAAGTCGGTCGCGGCAGGCATGAACCCGATGGATCTCAAGCGCGGGATCGACAAAGCCGTCGCTGCTGTCGTGGCCGAGATAAAGTCCATGTCCCGACCGGTGGGCGATACTGACGAGATTGCGAAGATCGGCGCCATCTCGGCGAATGGCGAGACGGCAATCGGTCGGCAAATAGCGGACGCAATGCTGAAGGTTGGCAACGAAGGCGTGATCACCGTCGAAGAGAACAAGGGGCTGGATACCGAGACCGATGTGGTCGAGGGGATGCAGTTCGACCGCGGCTACCTCAGCCCATACTTCATCACTGACGCGCAGAAGATGGTCGTCGAACTGGATGAGTGCGTGATCCTGCTACATGAGAAGAAGCTGTCATCCTTGCAGGCAATGGTGCCACTTCTCGAGTTGGTCATTCAGGCTGGAAAGCCACTGCTGATCGTTGCGGAGGACATCGAGGGCGAGGCGCTGGCGACGCTGGTCGTCAACAAGCTGCGCGGCGGGCTCAAGGTGGCGGCCGTCAAGGCGCCGGGGTTCGGAGATCGTCGCAAGGCGATGATGGAAGACCTCGCTGTGCTGACGGGCGGCCAGGTGATCTCCGTCGAGATGGGCACAAAGCTCGAGAATGTCACCCTGGACATGCTTGGCACTGCCAAGAGGGTTGCGATCACCAAGGATGACACGACGATCATCGATGGCGCCGGCAACAAGGATGCGATCGCGGCGCGGGTCACGCAGATCCGGGCACAGATCGAAGATACGACGTCCGACTACGACAAGGAGAAGCTCCAGGAACGGCTGGCCAAGCTTGCCGGCGGCATCGCAGTGATCCGCGTCGGCGGTGCCACCGAGACCGAGGTGAAGGAGCGCAAGGACCGCGTAGATGATGCGCTGAACGCCACTCGCGCGGCGGTTCAGGAAGGCGTCGTGCCAGGAGGAGGCGTGGCACTCGTTCATGCGGGCAAGGTTCTGGCGACGCTCAGGGGAGAGAACGACGACCAGGATGCCGGGATCAAGATCGTCCGCCGTGCAATCCAGGCGCCGCTGCGCCAGATCGCCGGGAATGCCGGTGTCGACGGGTCGGTTGTCGTGGGAAAGGTCATCGAAAGCGACAGCCGGAGCTTCGGTTTCGATGCGCAAGCCGAGGAATACGTCGACATGCTGAAAGCCGGCGTCATTGATCCGACGAAAGTCGTTCGCATTGCGCTCGAGAACGCCGCGTCTATTGGTGGACTGTTGATAACGACTGAAGCGATGATCGCCGAGAAACCCGAAAAGGCCGGTGCTGACAGCGAAATGTCAGGCATGGGCGGAATGAACGGTATGATGTGAACGACAGCGTCCCGTGGCACCGGCCTCGGGACGCCGAGGAAGTTCAGTTCAAAACGACTCGTGACGGGTCGGTATGTAGTTCCGGTAGAGCTGGATGCGCGGCCGCGAAGCTGGGCGACTGCTCCGGAAAGTATGCTTCGTCAAGCTGCAGGCCGCGGCGTATGCCGAGGCGGTCCGCGCTACTCGCCTGTCGAATTACGATTCACTGCGACACTTTTACAAAGACTATCCCCCGCTCAGGACACCTCGCCGCGTAGGCTGCAACAGGTATTACCGGAGCTACAAGAGCCCTCGAGAGGAGCAATGCAATGGCAGAACGTTTAGTGGACGTCGTGGACAGCAACGGACGAGTAGTTCACACGTATCCCGTCACGCTTGGCAACTCTCGGGGAGAGGCCAGCGACGCTGATTATCAAGCAAAAGCGCTGGAGGCCGCCGGCCATGGACTGTTGGTCCCCGATGACGAACTCGCAGGATTGACCGCTCGAATGCACCGGAGCCGGGGTGGCCAACTACAGCCTTATGGCGACGAGACAAGCAGTGATTCAGAGACGAGGCTCGGCCTGGAACAGGCGGTGCGTGAACGGGCACATGCCCTTTGGGAACAGGAAGGGCGCCCAGAGGGGCGCGCGGAAGATCATTGGCACCGTGCTCATGATCAACATATTCGTGAGCGTGCCTACGTCCTGTGGCAACAAGAGGGAAGTCCCGAAGGTGGGGCTGAAACTGATTGGGATCGGACGCGCGACTTCGAGGCCGAGTGACGATCGCTGGTGGCGCGATGACGCATCCATTTTCCAATCCAGCATTCGTCAAGATATTCGGAAGCGACCTGCCTGCCGGAACGGCAGCGTTCGATCTGAGACTGGCATTGCGCAGGATGCGAGCTTCCCATGGGGATCTTCATTAGCTTCCCCGCGTTCTGTCGAGTGAGAAAGGATGCGCAGCGCGTCCTGACGCGAATCTTGAAAGGCGGCACAAACACCGATAGCCGTAGAGCATGCTCGTGCTCGACAACATCATCAGCGATCGCGGCTCAAGATATGCAGTCGCCGGCAAGCCCTGTAGCTCCGAGAAAGAGGCGAAGGCCTTCGTCAAGGAACTGCAACGCCGGAAGAAGTTCGCAAAGGCAACCCACAACAGCTGGGGCTTGCTGACGGATGAACGACGGACAAAGAACGACGATGGTGAGAGTGGCGCAGGAATGGTGATCCTGCGGATGCTGGAACGCCAAAACCTGCGTAACCATGTCATCGTTGTCACACGCTGGTATGGCGGCAAGCATCTCGGCGGCGATCGTTTCCGGCATGTGCAGGAAGCGGTCCGCGTCTACTTGGAGGAGGTATCGGCCGTCCCGCGCGAGAGCGACTGATTGTCCGGGTCCAGGTGCGGATTTGACGCTTCGCCGCGTCGCCGAAGGTCCGCATCGAGCCCAAACTGACCGCGGCGGATGACGCCGAGTTCGCAGGTGAGCTGCTGCCAGTTCCGTGGATTCGACGGTAAAATCGCGAGCGTATCGAAGAAGGGGCAAAAGAACTCTGCCGCTGCGCTGAACCTGTCGCAGAGGCCCACTCGCGCCTCCACACCTCCAGACGCTTCGTGTTTTGCCATTCCGCGCCTTTAGCGCCTATGCTTTGCCTTAACTCGACGGCGGTTTTGAGATGTCCACAGCGAAAGACGCCCGCTTCTGGGATCGAACTTCGCGGCGCTACTCGAAAGCCAAGATCGCCGATCAGGGAGGATATGAGCGGACGCTGGAACGGACACGCGCGCTGCTGTCCCCGGACGCCAGGGTGCTGGAGTTGGGCTGCGGCACGGGATCGACCGCTTTGCGGCTCGCCGACGGAGTAAGTATCTACCTCGCCACCGACATCTCAGAACGGATGATTGCGATTGCGGAAGAGAAGCGCGTCGCCGATCCCGTCGACGGCCTCGCATTTCGCACAGCGACGGCAGAGAGTATCGCAGTGGAGCCTGCCAGATACGATGCCGTTCTGGGCTTCAACTACCTTCACCTCGTCCGCGACCCGAACGTCGCATTGCGCCACATTCATGACGTGCTGGTGCCCGGCGGTCTGTTCTTCTCGAAGACACCCTGTCTTGGGGATATGAACGTGCTCATACGCACGATCGTCTTTGCGAGCGAGGCCGAGCAGGCTCGAAACGATGCCACGCCGGTCGGCGTTTGCTACTGACATCACGGCCGCATTGTTCGCCGCCTGAAAGAGCGCGTATCCGGCGGTCAGCACCGCCAGCGCAGCGGTATATCCAGCGACGCCGGCGGAAGATGGCAGTGTCGCGAGGAGCAGCGATCCCGTTCCCGTCACGCAGAGCCCCAGTGTTACAGCCGTCGGGGCGCCCAGCCGTTCGACAAGCCGGCCCGATGGCACGCCAGCCAATGCGGCCACGGCGGGTCCGACGGACATCACCGCGCCGAGAGCGGCTGCGTCCAGACCTTGGCCTGCGGCGAGATAAAACGGTCCCACCACAAGGGTAGCCATGACCACCGTCGCAATCAGCGCCGCAAGCGCCTGGCCGGTGCGCAGGGGCGGCTCCGACAAAACTCCGAGGTCCACCAGCGGCGCAACGGATTGCGCCTCGATCCGCAGAAACAGGAGCAATCCAGCGACGGCGGCGGCCAGCAGCGCCAGGTTGAGCGTTCCGAAACCGCCGTTGAGGGTCATCGAAAGGGCATAACAGGCAAGCGAGGCAGCCAGCGTGAGAGTGCCGGTCAGATCGAACTGCTGATTGCTCGCGATCTGGCGGTCGGCGGGCAGTCCGCCCAGGACCATCGCCGCGGTGAGAGCCCCCAGCGGCAGACCGATCGCGAACGAGGCCTGCCATCCGAAGGCCGCGATCAGCGCACCGCCCAGTGAGGGGCCCAAGGCTGTTCCGATGGCAGACATGGTGCCAAGGATGCCCATCGCCCGCCCGAGCATCTCGCGCGGCAGGGCGTCGCCTGCCAAAGCCATGGATAGTGCAAGCATCATCGCAGCCCCGGCGCCCTGAACCGCACGCGCAGCGATCAGGAGAGGAAGGCTGCTGGCCATCGCGCAAAGCGCTGATGCGAGGGTGAACACCATGATCCCGACCAGCAGCATGCGCCGGCGGCCGAACAGATCTCCCAGCCGACCGGCGCCCACGATCAGCGCCGTGGACGCGACAAGGTAGGCGATCACCACCCATTGCGCCTGTTGAATCGAGGTGCCGAAGTGATCCATCAAGGTCGGCAGACCGACATTGGCGATGCTGGTGCCGAGCGAGGCGAGAAGGACGCTCGATCCGATGGCGGCAAGCGACCATCTGGAGACTTGTGAGGCGTTGGGTGCCACGGCTCAAGCCTCCCTTCGCCACAGCGCCAGCGGCGCAGAATGCTGCATGGCCGGAATTTCGGTTGTGTCTGAAGCGTAGGGCGAAGGGATCATCTGAAGCTACTCCGGGGAATTGTGATCCCGAGATACGTCTCGCCGTCAGATGGCGGAACGCGCGTCGTCCGCATTCGACAGTTGCGTCTGACGCCATGTCACCGTGCATGCTAATCTGCCAAGATGGCGCACCCTGACCTGAACCTGCTGGTGACACTCGATGCACTGCTCGACACGGGCAGTGTGACGGCGGCAGCGCGGCGGCTCGGGCTCAGCGCCTCGGCAATGAGCCGGGCACTGGCCCGGCTCCGCGAGGTGACGGGCGATCCGCTCCTGGTGCGGGCCGGCCGCGGACTTGTGCCGACACCGCGGGCGCTGGAGCTGCGTCAGGAGGTGTCTTCCCTGGTCCAGCGAGCAAACGCAGCGCTTTCACCCTCTCCAGATGTGGATCTGTCCACCGTGGAACGCACCTTCACCATCCGCGCGAGCGAAGGATTCGCGGAAGGTTTCGGCGGTGCGATCGTGGCCCGTGCCGCCAGGGAAGCGCCCTCTGTTCGGCTGCGCTTCTTGCCCAAGGCCGAGCGTGAAAGCAGTGCTCTGCGTGACGCCACGGTCGATCTCGAAGTGGGCCTCGTTCGCGCCACACCGGCACCGGAACTCCGCACCGCGCTGCTGTTCCGCGACCACTTCGTTGGGGTGGTCAGCCCGCAAAACCCGATGAGCCAGAAGCCCCTGACACTTGAGGATTATCTCGCCGCGCAACACGTGCTCGTCAGTCGTTCCGGAAGCGGTCACGCCCCTGTGGATGGCGCACTGGCCGCGCAGGGGCATGCGCGAAAGGCGGGAGCGACAGCAGGAGGCTTTGGCGCCGCCTTGGGACTGGCGCGCGGCACGAACCTCGCCGCGACGGTGCCCGAGCGATTTACGGATGCCCTGCGCCACGATCTGATCGCTTTTCCACTGCCGTTCGAGGTCGACCCCATTCCGGTCGCGCTGGTATGGCACCCGCGCATGGACACCGACCCATGCCACTGCTGGCTTCGCTCGCTGATGCGGGACATCTGCGGTTAGGCCGTCAAGATGCGGGAAGATCCGCCCCTGTCTTACATCCGCGATGTCGGCACATTGGTAACGCTATCGTAGGCCGATTCTTCAGGGATGCAGGAAAATCTTTCGCGTCTCTCAGGTCAGCGTGAGTGCCGCCATCAAAATGACGGTTGCGATCCGTGCAAGATCGGCATGGACAGATGGACCCGCGTAGCGTGCGGCCGAGCGCCAGACCCCCACGGTCGCGACGATGTTGTAGGGGATCGATAGCGCGTAACCAACGAGCACTGCGGCCAGCGGTCGTTCTTGGAGGATCAGCACCAGAAACAGGATGCTGGTGCCGATATTGATCAGCAGACCCACCGTCACCGCCCATGTCCAAAAAGCGTCATCGAGGGCGAGGTCGCCGGACCAGAGTGAACTGAGTTTCGCCATGAACGGACATTGCACAGGAGGCCACGCTTGGACCAGAGCCGTGAAGTGATGGTGCACCCGGTGGATTTCGAGGTCGTGGAACAGACGGGAGACCGCGCAACCGGTGGCGGTGTTCGATCATCTGGGACGCACGGGATCGTTTCCGGCGGTCTGTCCGTTGCTCCCGTATGAACGCGAACGCAAACCCTTCCACACCGCCTATCAACGTCATGCGCAAGGGAACGGGCAAGCAGTTACTCCTGTTGCACGGCCTGGGCGGCAACATCGCCTCGTGGGGCGATATGATTGACGTCCTGGCGAAGACAAACGAGGTGATCGTGGTGGACTTGCCCGGACATGGCGCCTCGCCGGTGACGCCTGCGGCCAGAACGTTCCGGGGCATCGCTGATGCAATTGCTGACTTCATCCACGCTGAGGATCTCGTCGGGGTCGATTGCGTCGGCCATTCGCTTGGCGGGCGGGTCGCACTGGAAATGGCGCGCCGCGGTCTCGTCGGCACCACGATCGCGCTGGCGCCAGGCGGGTTCTGGAGCACCGGGGAAAGCCGGTTCCTGAAGGTGTCTCTGCTGGCCAGCGGCGGTGTTGCGCGGCTGGCCAGCCCGGCCTTGCCAATGATGACGCGGCACGCAGCCGGCCGCGCGGCGCTTCTGGCCCAGATCTCGGCCCGACCGTCACAAGTTCCTTCAGACATGGCACTGCGCGAGCTTCTGTCTTTCGCGGCGACCCCGACCTTCGACGCCCTGACCCGCGACCTGGCCGACGGGCCCGTTCAGGAGGGCACGGACAAGACGCGCGAGCCGGTCACGATCGTCTGGGGGCGCAAGGACCGCCTGCTGCTACCACGACAAGCAAATCGGGCGGTCGCGGCGTTCTCCAAGGCGCGGCTTCACTGGATTACGGATGCCGGTCACTACATCCCGTGGGACGCTCCGGGCGAGACGCTGCGCCTGATCAGACAGGAGATCGGCCCGCAGGAGGCCGATTCTGGTTGCGACGTGCGCGCTTGAAGCCGCCGCAGCCGCGGCTTGCCGTGGCCCGGCGAGGCCGCCGGCCGCCGCTACGAGGTCCTGAGGGGGCGGAACACGGCCGGCCCTCTGATCGAGGTTTGTAGGATCGACGGCTCGGGCCAGGCGTGGCCGGTGGACGATGTGGCGGCAGCTACGCCGATCCGCAAGGACCGGACAGGCACAGAGCGGTCCGAGCGCGGAACGTTGCAACCGCGCAATTGGTTTCGCGAGAGGACCCCGGGTCCGGCCCTGCCTGGGGACCGTGGCCGGCGCGCCCGGATTTCAATGAGGATGGCAACCCATGCATGAGACTCAATCCGTTCTGCGGCCCGGCGACACGTGCTGGCGGATCGAGACGGCCGACAGGCTGGCGGTGATTGTCGATGCGGCCGAATACTTCGCCGGCCTGCGAGAGGTCATGCAGAAGGCCCGGCACAGCGTCATCATGATCGGCTGGGAGTTCGACACGCGGATCTCCCTCGACCCACGCGGGGACGACGGGGACGTGCCCGACCGGCTCGGCCAGTTGCTGAGCTGGCTCGTCCGCCGCCGCCCCGAACTCGACATTCGTCTGCTGCAATGGGACGTGGGCCTTCTGGGCACGCTCGGCCGAGGCTCGACGCCGCTCCGGCTCGCGGACTGGCTGCTCGGGCGCAAGATCCGCCTCAAGCTCGATCACGCGCATCCCTCGGGCGCGGCGCATCACCAGAAGATCATCGTGATCGACGACGTCCTCGCCTTCTGCGGCGGCATCGACGCCACCGCTGATCGCTGGGACACGAACGACCACGCGGACGACAGCCCCTACCGGATCAGACCCACGACGAAGCGTCGCTATGACCCGTGGCACGACGCGACTGTCGCGGTCGGCGGCGATGCGGCACGCGCGCTGGGCGATCTCGTTCGAACGCGGTGGGAACATGCTACCGGCGAAACGATCAAGCCGCCGCCTGCCGTCCCGCCGATCTGGCCCGAGCATCTTGACCCGATGCTCCGCAGCGCCGCAGTCGCCATCTCCCGCACGATGCCGGCCCATGCCGGACGCGAGGAGGTCCACGAGATCGAGTCGCTCTACCTCGCGATCATCGCCGCCACCCGGCGGACGCTCTACATCGAAAGCCAATATTTCGCATCGCGCCTTCTGGCCGAGGCGATCGCCGTGCGGCTGGCGGAACCGGACGGACCCGAGATCGTCCTCGTCAATCCCGAGACGGCGCAAGGGTGGCTGGAAGAGAAGGCAATGGGCACGGCCCGCGCGCGGCTTCTGGAGATCGTCCAGAAGGCTGACCAGAATGGCCGCTTCAGGATCTATACCCCCGTGACGGAAGGCGGACAGCCGATCTACGTCCACGCCAAGATCGTCATCATGGACGACCGCCTGATGCGGGTGGGCTCCTCCAACCTCAACAACCGCTCACTCGGCTTCGACACGGAATGCGACCTGTCCGTCGAGGCGCGTCCGGGTATGCCCGGTGAGGCGGACACCCGGTCGCGCATTGCCGGTCTCAGGACCACGCTTCTGGCCGAGCACCTGGGCGTCGAGCCGCGGGCAGTGGAGCACGCGGTAGATGCAGCGGGCGGCTCGCTCATCCAAGCAGTCGAGGCGCTGCGCGGAGGCGGCCGGTCGCTCGTTCCATTCGTGCCGCCAGAGTTCGGGGCCGCGGAGGATGCCATTCTGCGGGAGAACGACCTTCTCGACCCAGAGCGTCCGGCCAGCCGGTGGCGCCGCGGCAGGCTCCACCGGATAAGGCAGCGGCTCGTCGCCAAGAGAAGACCGGCCACGCCATGAGCCGCGCGGCCGCCCCACATAGAGGAAATCGATCGTTGTCTTGATGCTTTACGAGACGCACGGGTAGCGAACCCACGAAAAACAGTTTTCGAAACCGTTTGCGGGGCAGGGCAGGGGCGTCCGACACCCTGTTTTCATGAATCCGCTGAAGCGATTTACGCGAGTTCGGCAGGCTGAGCGCCACAAGGCGGCATAGCATCCCAGCTGCGGGCTACCCTTGTGAGGCTACGCACGATCGGTCAAAGCGGGCACATGATCTGGAGACATTTCGTGGCACCCCGGCCCGGCGAAGGTCTGCCTCAAGCCCAAAATGCACGCGGCGTGCCAGCTCGAGTCCGCAGGTGCAGTGAGACTGACTGTTCGTCGGCAACCGCATGCTGCGACGCCGTCTCCCCCAAGCGGCCCTTTGCGTCAGCATGCAGGATCGTTAGACCCCACGACTTCTGCGGCGCGGACGATGCCGCTGATCACGGTAGCGTCTCGAATGTCCGGTCGATTTTGGAGGGTTTGCGAGCCTGCGGCCGATGGGGGCAAGAACCGAAATCTTCTGGCGTGGGCGGATGCTGCATCAGGTTGAGGTTGGCCAAGCCGGTCGCCACTTGAACCATTCGGCGGCTTCCTGCGTTAACCATCACGAGTAAGGAGATCGACATTTGTCCGTCTCCGCTGAAAGCCAAAGCGTGAAACAAAGGTGGGTAGCTCTGCCCGGACCCATCAAAGCAGTTGAGCCGAATGTTCGATCCGTTCAAGAAGGCGCGGACCCGTAGTCGCAAGCGGATACGCAAAGCCACGGCAACGGCTATCGGGAAAATGGCCGGTGCCATGCTGCCGAAACCGGTAAAGCCGAAAGCCAGACCCAAATCCAATGCCGCATCCAACGATGCCGGTCGGGCGCTCAGCCGTGCAAAACTCAGCACGAAAGCGCAGGTCAAGCAGGCGGCGAACGCGAAGCCTTCAATGGCGACCGCGCGGTCGCGGATGCCGATGCCGCGGGGGGCGTCTTTTCAATCTCGAACCCACGACTGCGCCGACGGTAGATTGGATTACAAGCTCTACCTTCCTGCCTGTGCCACACAGGGGATGCAGCCGCTGCCGGTCCTCGTCATGCTGCACGGATGTGGCCAGACGCCAGACGATTTCGCCACGGGCACAGGAATGAACGCCTTGGCCGAGGAGCTGGGTATCATTGTTGTCTATCCGGCGCAGACTCGCCAAGCGCAGCCGAACCGCTGCTGGAACTGGTTTCGCCGCGGGGATCAGAGCCGGGAGGCGGGGGAACCCGCACTTCTGGCCAGTCTGACAAGGGATGTTCTGAATATCACTCCGGCCGACCCCGCGCGGGTGTACGTCGCGGGTTTGTCAGCGGGAGCGTCAATGGCAGTTATTCTCGCTGCGACATACCCAGATATCTTCGCCGCAGTCGGGGTCCACTCAGGTTTGGCATGGCGCGCGGCACGCGACGCAACGACAGCCGCGTTCGCGATGCAGCACGGCGCTCCAGGCAACCGGTTCCCCAGCCCGATGCCAACAATCATCTTCCATGGCGAAGAGGACAAGGTCGTGCATGTCAGGAACGGGCGATATATTGCGGCGCGCGCCGCTGACGCCTACGCAGATCTGCGCCGCACCGAGCGGACCAGCCGACCGCATGGCGGACATGCGTTTGTTCGGCAGTCGCATCGCCGGGGAAAAGGACGATCGTTCACGGAATTTTGGGTCGTCAAGGACGCTGGTCATGCATGGTCTGGAGGCAGTCGGGCCGGGCGCTTCACCGACCCTGCTGGTCCTGATGCATCGCGTGAGACGTTGCGTTTTCTGCTACAGCACCGGACGACGTTGAAGCAGCGCAAAGCTGCGAAATTGGCCAGCGCAGCCTGACTTCTAACAAGATGTAGGCCTGCACGCTCTCGCCGCGCGCAGGCGCGCCCGTAGATGTGCGACCGTGCTGCACTCAGGCGCGCGGGACCGCCGGCCTAATGGGCGATACCGCGCCGTTAGAGCATCGTTTCTCCGAGAGGCCGTTTCGCCCTTCGATCTCGAGCCAAGGCGGCGGATGCGTGACCGGCATGACAGAACGCCCGGGCTTCGCCTCCTGCGGAAGCAGATTCGAGAGCGCCGCGCGCGAAGTTTTGTTGACACACGGTGTCACGTTCGGCGCCTTGCGGGGAACGGCAGATAGAGTGCGCCGTTGGCTGCGAAACGAAAGCACTCGAAATGGATGAGACAACGGTCGCCATTGTCGAAGACGAGGTCCTAATCGCACTCGATCTCCAATTTCCTTGTGAAGAGGCCGGCTGCTGTGTCCTCGGGATTGCAACAACGGCCGCCGGCGCTCAGCAGAAATTCTCCGACGTGCTCCCGGATGTCCGGATCACAGACATGGATCTGGCGGACTCCTCGGACGGCGTGGAGGTGGTCGAGCATATGCGGATACTCCGGCCCGATGTAGCGTTCATTTTCGTCACAGCGACGACGGCCCTCGGGAAGCTCCACCGCATCGCTGCGGCTCGCCCCGACAGGGTGTTGAAAAAACCTCTTCGGGTCGAGGACCTCTTTGACGAGTTGTTGTAGCCGCTTCGCAACCGCTCCCCCTCCACCAGCTTCTCATCTCCGCGGCGGCAGTCGGGCTGCACTCCGAGGCGGCGCCTGCTGCTGTCTGACTGCCCGGGTCGCCGCGCCTTTTATCGTCATCGCGCGCCAGTTTGGACTGGCCGCGGAAGTGCGCGAAGACCCGCATTGCGTATTCGAGTAACGGGTGCGAGTTTGCTTCTATTATCCAATCAAGCCCGGGAGTTGCTTTGCGAGCGCTGTCACACCCATCTCAGGAAGACCGGCTGAGAGCGCTTCGGTCGTATGAAGTTCTCGATACGGATCGCGAGCAGGATTTCGACGACATTGTGAAGCTTGCCGCCGAGATCTGTGGAACTGCGATTTCGGTCGTCAACCTGATCGATGCGGAGCGGCAGTGGTTCAAGGCTGAGATCGGCCTTGGCGTGCGCGAGACGCCGATCGAAACGTCTATTTGCTCGCACGTGATCCTGGAGCCCGACTTCGTCGAGATCCCCGACACGCTCGAGGACAACAGGATGCGGGATAACCCGCTCTGCGTCGGAGAACCTGGCTTACGCTTTTATGCGGGAGCGCTTCTGAAGACAGAAGAAGGTCTACCACTTGGCACGCTGTGCGTGCTTGATTATCAGCCGAGGGAGCTTACGCCCCTCCAGCGTGATACCCTTCGGGTTCTTGCACGGCAGGTCATGGCGCAACTGGAATTGCGCAAGGGTCTGAAAAATGCGGAAGTTCTGCGGAAAGAAGCCGATCACCGGGTCAAGAACTCTCTGCAATCTCTGTCCTCCTTCGCGCGCCTCCAGCGCCGCTCCTTCAGTTCGCCAGACGCGCGTAGGGCGCTCTCGCACATGATGACGCGGATCGACGCGATGAGCAGCTTACACGAGCAGCTCTACAAGTTGGACGAACATGCCGAGGTCACCCTCGATGTCTACGTCCGGCAGGTCGGGGATCAGTTGGCGGCATTCGCGCCTGCGGGCATTTCACTCGAAATCTCTGCGAGCCCTGTCATCGTTGACGCCCAGCAGGCGGTGGCGGTCGGGACGTTCCTGAACGAGTTCGTCACCAACTCGTTCAAGCATGCCTTCCCGGGCGGCCGCGGTGGAAGGGTTCGTGTACGACTTGAGCCGCAGGGTGGCGGGATGGTTCGGTTGGCTTGCTCTGATGATGGCGTGGGACTCCCCGACGATCCGCAGAAAGACCAGGCCGGCCTTGGCATGAAGATTGCGGAGGTCGTCTGCGCCGAATTGTCTTGCGACTTCGACCTGCAAAGCGGCCCGAACGGCGTTACTGCGTCATTGATCTTCGAGCCGAGATACCCAGTGGCACACGTGTCAGAACGTCGTGGGGAGGTGTAGCTTCTATTGGCTATGAGCCCTTATGCGACATTCTCCCCTTCAAGCTGAGGTCGTATGGGTCTTGCGGAAGGCGTCACCAATGCAGTGACCCTACGCATGAAAGCGCCTCCGGTATTCTCCCGGGGTCAGTCCCACGATCCGGTGGAAGATCTTGCGGAAGGCCCCGGCGTCGGAATAGCCGACCTCCCAGGAGATGCGCTCCACCGGCAGACGTCCGAATTGCAGGAGTTCCTGCGCCTTCGCGACGCGGAGGCGCTGCGCGTAATCGGTTGTTGTGAGGCCAGTCGCCTTCTGGAAGCGGCGCAGCAACGTGCGCTCTTCCAATCCAGCCTGTTCGGCCAGCGTCGCAAGGCGCGCATCCCGTCCCTCGTTCGCCTGCAAGAAATGCTGGGCCCTGAGGACAGCCGCGTCGCCGTGGGTCAGGCGGGGCGCGAAACCACTGTAATAGCGTTGCTCCCGCCCCGGCGGGTCCACGAGCATCATCCGGGCTGTCTGCGCCATCACCACCGGACCGAGAAAGCGTTCGACCAGCTTGAGGCCAAGATCGGTCCAGGACATCAAGCCGCCTGCCGAAATTATATCACCGCCGTCGATGATCAGCCGATCCGTATCCAGCGCAACATCGGGAAACCGCTCCCGGAAATCATCGGCATAGAACCAGTGCGTTGTGGCCGCGCGCCCGCTCAATAGTCCCGTCTCGGCCAACAGGAAGGCACCGCCACAGACGGAAGCCAGCACTGTCCCCTCGCCATGACGCTCCCGCAACCAGGCGGCCAGTGGGGCAGCGATATTCGGGTGGATGGGCGCCTCCAGTGACGGAGGCAGGATCAGGACCTGACAGGGAGCGTCCTGATGGCTCGATCCTTCCAGCTCGTCGGCCCGAAGGGTCTGAACCCGCAACTGCGGAGCGCCGTGATCCGAGCGTTCCGCCATCTGCCCGGCGATGTGAAACAGATCCGTCAGCCCCATGGCCGCGGAGAGCTGCGCGCCGGGATAGAGGGCGATGCCGATCCTGATCTCGCCCATTGTCGATATCGCCCCGTCTTATGTCGATTGCGCCAATAGCGAGGGATGTGGGCGCGCGCCAGATTGAGATCAAGAAACGAAGACGCAGAAAGGTGCAGACCATGTCCAAGCGTGCAGTTGTCGTGATCGATTTGCAGAATGAATACTGGCCGAGCGGGGGCTTGGCGCTCGAGAACATCGAGCGAGCCGCGGCCAACGCGGCGCGTGTTATTGCCCATGGTCGCGAGGCCGGCGACCTGATCGTGAATGTGCGACATGAGATGCCCGGCGCTCCGGTATTCGTCCCCGGGTCGGAGGGGGCCGAAATCAACGAGGTCGTCGCGCCCGGCGAGGGCGAGCCGGTCATCACCAAGAACTTTCCCAATTCATTCCGCGACACCGGTCTGAAGGACCTGCTCGACGAGAAGGGGGTCGAGGAAGTGTTCGTCGTGGGCGCCATGAGCCACATGTGCGTCGACGCGACTGTCCGGGCCGCCAACGACTTCGGCTACAAGACCGTGACCATCCACGACGCCTGCGCCACGCGCGACCTCGAGTTCAATGGCGCGACTGTTCCGGCGGCCCATGTCCATACGGCACTGATGGCGGCGTTTGAGTTCGCCTATGGCGAGGTCGTCGCCACCGACGATTTCATCAAGCGCTGAACCGGCAAGAGGAGAGTTCCAATGACTACGCGCCGACAAATGCTTGCCATGTCCGCCTCCGCCGTCGTCGGAAGCGCTGTCTCTGTTTCAGCCCAGGGAAATGAGGTCAGCTCCGAGAGCAGAGGCAAGATCACCCAGGTCCGCAATGCCACCCTGCGGATCGACTACGGCGGCGTCCGCTTCCTTGTCGATCCGATGCTGGCGGATCGTCACGCCCTGCCGGGGTTCCCGGGGACCGTGAACAGCGAGCAGCGCAATCCGATGGTGCATCTGCCAATGCCGATTGCAGACATCGTCGACGTCGATGCCGTGATCGTCACCCATTTGCACGAAGACCACTGGGACCAGGCGGCGCGAGACGCGCTGCCCAGGGATCTGCCGGTCTTCGCCCGGAACGGCACGGATGCCCAAGTCATCCGCGGGCAAGGCTTTACGGATGTCCGCGTGCTGTCCGAAAGCTCCGAGTTTGGCGGTGTGCGTCTGATCAAGACGGCGGGCCGACACGGAACAGAGGCGCACTACGAGTTGATGGCAGAGATCCTGGGTGAAGTCTGCGGTTTGGTGTTCAGCCATCCTGACGAGAAGACCATCTATCTCGCCGGAGACACGATCTGGAACGATGACGTTGCCGCCGTCCTGTCTGCGCACGCACCTGAAGTCGCGATCCTGAACTCGGGCTACGCGATGGTCCAGGGCGTCGACGGTGGCATCATCATGGGAACCGAGGATGTCCTGAGGGTTCACCGGGCTGCCCCCGAGACTGTTCTAATCGCCTCGCACATGGAAGCAATCAACCACTGCGTCCTGACGCGCGCTGAACTTTGGGCTTTCGCGGCGGACGAGGGGCTCTCGGACAAACTGCGGACCCCCGGAGACGGCGAAACAAGTATGCTCTGACATCATAGAAGACTGGCGGCAGTGCGATGCGCGCCGTCGCCAGTCTCCTGTGCCGAAGAACCCATGGATGCATGACAGAGCATCGGGCAGCTTTGTCCGCCTTGCGGTTGTCCAAGCACCTCGGAGCGGAAGTCCGGTGCAAGCCGCCTCTTACCGATGCTCCTGAATCCGCAAAACTGCGAAGTTGACGAGACGAGCGGCATCGACCACGCGGACTTCGCCGTTCCCGACTGCAACGGGCGGATCACACGTCTCCTCGAAGGTCCGCCCGATCGCGGGGAAGTCGGTGCCGTCGAACGCAAGCGTGGTGTAGCTGACTTCGCGCCGCCCATCCGGCGTTCGAACCCAACCTCGTTCTGACAGCACAGGCGCATCGTCTGGCGCGGCACGGGTTTCGGCAAGATGCAGGGCGGTACACTTGTCGTAGCCGACGCCCAGCAGGACGATCTTGGCTCCGGCGCGGATCGCGGCGCCAAGCGGGCTGCGTTCGCCATGCAGATCGTGCAGGTCATGCTGGGCCATCAGATCGGCGGCCCTCGCGCCGATGGAGGCCGACGACCGAGCGGGATGCGAACTCCGGAACGATCCCGGCCAGGTCCGGATCAGCTCGGCCACCGCTCCCATACCGATGCTGGGCGTCACGGCAGGATCGAAACCGGGCGATTCCTGCCGAAGCAGTTGCCAGTCTTCAGGTGGCAGGTCATGCACCCCGCGTTCGGGGTCGAGATTGAGCCATGTCTGTGCGGGGGTCATGAGCGTGCCGCTGTCTCCGACACAATGAAGTAGGGCGCGCACCACCGTCTCCGCACCGCCGATCACGTAGCCCAACCGGGACATCGAGGCATGCACCATCGCGACGTCGCCCGTTTGCAGTCCAGCACCGCAAAGCGCAGTTTCGATGTCGGACTGCGTGACCAGCGGACGAGAGTTCTGAGCCACGACGAACACCATCTAGGGGATCCTGCTTCTGAATGCCGCGTGCCCGCGATTTGAGCAAGGTCCGCTCTGTCCGCGGTTCGGCCGTCCGAGCACCGCGCGGCGAAGGTCGGCATCGAGCCCAAACTTGCCGTTGCGATGGTGAAGAGCTTCGCCGTTGCAGCACAATCTTGACTGGCGTGACTTGAGCTATGGGCGATGCCGATCAGCCGAAACTCTGCTGACAATTCGGCTTGAAGCCGCCAAGTCGGCGGCTCCGCCTCTCGTGCCCTCGGCGCGTTCTTCTACCTCTATAGCGTCGCGAGCGCTGTCCCTCCCGCCGCGAGAAGGCACACAACGATCCACGGCGGCGCTTTCCAGACGGTCAGCAGAACGAAGCCCACCAGGGCGAGGGCGAAGTCGCGCGAGGTGAAGATCGCGCTCGTCCAGACCGGGTCGTATAGCGCCGCACCGAGGATGCCGACCACCGCCGCGTTCGCGACGCGCATCGCCGCCTGAGCGCGGGGCCGGGTCCGAAACGCGTCCCAGAATGGCAGCACGCCGATCAGCAGCAGGAAACCGGGTAGAAAGATCCAGGCGAGCCCGATCACCGCGCCGATCGTGCCGTTCGGTTCCGGCTCCCTGACGGCGCCGAGATAGGCGGCGAAGGTGAATAGCGGCCCCGGACTGGCCTGTGCCGCGCCATACACTGCGAGGAACGCATCCTCGGTTACTTAACCGGGCCGGACCACTTCCGCCTCGAGCAGCGGTAGGACGACATGACCGCCACCGAACACCAGCGCGCCTGCGCGGTAGAAGGCGTCCAGCAGCTCGAGCCCTTGCGCCGACAGAGCTCCTGACAGAATTGGCAAAAGCAACAGCAGGACGAAGAAGAGCCCGAGCGCCGCGGCTCCGACGCGCTTCGGCACCGCGAACGACAGGTGGTTCGCATTCGGCGCTGCGGCGGATCGGTAGAGCCATACACCAGCGATGCCGCCCATGACGATCGCCGCGATCTGCCCGACGGAGCCGCCGGCGAAGGCCACGATCAATACTGCCCCGAGGGCGATGGCGGCCCGTTGTCGATCCGGCGCGAGCGTTCGGGCCATGCCCCACACGGCTTGCGCGACGACGGCGACCGCGACGATCTTGAGGCCGTGCATGAAGCCCGACCCGAGCGAGCCGTCGAACGCGGTTGCACCGAAGGCGAAAAGAACCAGAAGCAAGGCCGACGGCAACGTGAACGCTGCCCATGCCGCGGCCGCCCCGAGCGGGCCGCCACGAAGCAGCCCGAGCGCAAACCCGACCTGACTGCTGGCCGGACCGGGAACTGACCGAGCGCGACCAGATCGGCATAGCCTGCTTCGTCGATCCACTTGCGCCGAAGGACCAGCCCGTCGCGGAAATGGCCGAGATGCGCGACTGGCCCCCCGAAAGAGGTCAAACCGAGCTTCAGGAATGCGCGAAAGACCTCTCCGGCCGAGCCGCGTGGGGCCGTGGCGTCAGGCGCCTCGGTCTTCGGGTGCGACCTCATGAAGCAGCTCCCTGATCTTCTCCCGAGCCATCGTCAGCGCCTCAATTCCGTAGGGCGTGGCGCGATAGATACGCCGTTGCGAACGGCCCGCCCGCTCGATGCGGGAGGTCAGGTAGCCCTTGCGTTCCATCGCATGCAGCATCGGGTAGAGCGTTCCGGGACTGATCCTGTATCCGTGATGTGCCAGCTCCTCGATCATCCAGTTCCCGTAGAGGTCGCCCTCGGCGGCATGATGCAGCACGTGGAGCCGGATGAAGCCCGAGAGCAATTCCTGGTGTTCCATCTTCGGCTCGTCCCATGCTCACCCGCAGTCGAAATCCGATATCGGAAACCGACTAGTGCGAGGGTGGTTCCTCGTGCAACCCGTCTGGCGAGATCGGCGGGTGCAACGGGACATATCGACAGGGGAGCCTGCATGGCCAGCGAAGCAGATCGAAATCCGCGTCACCACACCCAGCAGATGCAGACCCGTCTACAGGAGATGATGGATCACCTGCGCGCCGACATCGAGAAAGTCGACGAGCCGCAGTTGGAGGCGATGTTTGAGACGGCCGCCGAAGTGCTGGGCGGGCTGAAGAAGGCGTTCAGTGACTATGAACAGAAAAACGAGAGCGCCTGGCGCGACTGAGCGCAGTGCTCACCCCGGCCGCCGTCGACGCGGCCAGTGCCTTTGGCCGCCTCCGGCATCGTGGAAGCGGTTACTTCTGACGGTCGATCAGATCGCCTTCTGGTTCACGCGCTTCGAGAGGTCTGCGGCACTCTCTTTCCGTTCGCTGTAGCGGTCCAGCAGGTAAGCTTTGTTGTCGCGGGTGAGGATCGTGAACTTCATCAGCTCTTCCATGACGTTGACCACGCGGTCGTAGAATGGCGACGGCTTCATGCGTCCTGCCTCGTCGAACTCCAGGAAGGCCTCTGGGGTGGAGGACTGGTTCGGAATGGTCATCAAGCGCATCCAGCGGCCGAGGATACGGAGCTGGTTCACCGCGTTGAAGCTTTGCGAGCCGCCGCTGACCTGCATGACCGCCAGGGTCTTGCCCTGTGTCGGCCGCACACCGCCGAGCGATAGCGGTATCCAATCGATCTGGGTCTTCATGATGCCAGTCATCGCGCCGTGCCGCTCGGGCGAGCACCAAACCATGCCTTCGGACCAGGCGACCAGATCGCGCAGCTCCTGCACCTTCGGATGATCTGCGTCCGCATCGTCGGGCAGGGGCAAGCCGGAGGGGCTATAGGTCCGGGTCTCGGCTCCGAACCGCGTCAGGATGCGGGTGGCTTCTTCTGTCATCAGGCGGCTGAACGAGCGCTCCCGTAAGGAGCCGTAGAGCAGCAAGATGCGGGGCGCATGTGTCGCCCGCTCGGGCGACAGCAAGCGATCCGTGTCGATCGGCTGGACGTGGCGTTCGTCGAGGTTCGGAGTATCAGGCACCGCGATTTCCTTCCGCGTCGATGAGCGGGCGTGCCATCCTCTTCGGCGAGAGGGCCCGGCGGCAGAGTGTCGAAAAGATCGAGCACGGCTTCACTCGGGCGGCAGAGCCGCACGCCTCTGGGCGAGCAGACGATGGGACGATCGACCAGGATCGGATGCTCCAGCATCGCCGTCAGGATCGCCTCGTCGCTGACTGATGGATCGAGCAGACCCAGATCCTTCGCCGGAGATTTGATCGTCCGCAGTGCCGTCCGCGGCGTCAGATCCGCGGCCGCGAAGAGCGCCAGGAGCTGCGGCCGCGTCCAGCCCGTCTCGAGATACTCGATGACCACTGGTGTCTCGCCCGACGCCTCGATGATCGCCAGCACGTTGCGCGAGGTGCCGCAGTCCGGATTGTGGTGGATGACGATGCTCATCACGCGCCCTCCTCGGCGGGGAACCAGTGCTTCGTCCGGTTGGCAAAGGCGACGAGGGACAGCATTACCGGCACCTCGACGAGGACGCCGACAACCGTTGCGAGCGCCGCACCCGAGCCGAGGCCGAACAGGCTGATCGCGACGGCCACGGCCAGTTCGAAGAAGTTGGAGGTTCCGATCAGGGCGCAGGGGGCGGCGACGTTGAACGGGATGCCCCAGGCCCGCGCCGCGCCATAGGCCGCGAAGAAGATGCCGTAGGACTGGATCAGCAAAGGCACGGCGATCAGCGTGATGACGAGCGGACGGTCGAGAATCACCTCGCCCTGGAACCCGAAGAGCAGCACAACCGTCACCAGCAGTCCGATGATCGAGAACGGCTGCACGCGGCTCTTGAAAGACTCTACCCCGGCCTCGCCATCCTTTGCGACGAGGCTTCGGCGCGTCAGGAAGCCTGCCAGCAGCGGCAGCATGACATAGAGGCCAACCGACAGCAGCAGCGTGTCCCAAGGCACGACTATATCCGTCACGCCGAGCAGGAAGGCCACGATCGGGGCGAAGGCAAAGACCATGATCACGTCGTTCACGCTGACCTGCACCAGCGTATAGGTCGCGTCCCCGCGCGTGAGGTTCGACCAGACGAAGACCATCGCCGTGCAGGGCGCCGCCCCCAGCAGGATCACGCCCGCCAGGTAGGCTTGCGCGTCGTCCGGCGGGATCAGCCCGGCGAAGACATAGTTGAAGAACAGCACGCCCAGGGCCGCCATCGTGAAGGGTTTGATCAGCCAGTTCACCACCAGCGTCACCACGAGCCCCTTCGGCTTGTCGCCGACGCGTTTCAACGATCCGAAATCCACTCCGACCATCATCGGGTAGACCATCGCCCAGATCAGGACCGCCACAGGCAGATTGACCGAGGCGATCTCCAGCGCCGCGAGCATACCGAAGAGGCCCGGGAAGAAATTGCCCAGCAGAAGCCCCGCGCCGATGGCAAGCGCCACCCAGACCGAAAGCCAGCGCTCGAAGGTGCCCAGACCCGCCGCGGCGGGAAGTGAGGTATCGGCCATGACGGTCTTCCTATGATTGGCGGCAGGCAATTGCGTCGATGACCGGCTGACAGAGCTCGGGGCGGCCGGCACAGCAATCCTCCATCAGGAACGCCAGCAGCCCCCGCACGCCGTCCATGTCGGCGAAGTAGCGGATGCTGCGGCCTTCCCGCTCGTTCCGGATCAGGCCGGAGCGAACCAGGATCGACAGGTTGGTCGACATCGTGTTCTGGCGCACCCCGAGGGTCTCGCCGATTTCGCCCGCAGACATGCCAGCTTCACCGGCCTTGATGAGCAGGCGGAACACATCGAGCCGGGTTGGCTGGCTGAGAGCGGCGAAGGCCTCGAGAGCATCAGCTTTATCCATACATCTCGATGTACCGATACACTTGACTGTGATCAAGGTCCAATCCTGCCCGCACCGCAAGAGCGATGATGGTCCGACGCACTTGGCGGCCTTCTGAAAGATGTGGCACGGATAAAGGGACGGTTACGCTCATGAAGGAGATCCGGCATGAAGCAATTCGTCCTGATCCTGTCGCTGGCACTCGCTGCACCCGTCGTCGCTGATGGGTGAATGGCTGAACATGGTGGGGCCGCTGCCCGACGCTCAGCCGGCCGGGCAACGCCAGAGTCCTGTCGTGGCTCCCTACGCTGAAATGACGACGATCTCGTGCGGCTCGTAGATCATCCTGACCGTCGTGTCGGTCGTCTCGAGGAGGTTGTCGAACCCGGTGAAGATGTTCTGATGCGGAACGCTCACGCGCTCCGGCTTGACGATCTCTATCCAAGGCTTGAGCCCCGCCAGCGGCTGCTCCGGGTCAAAGAAGGTCTCGTCGCGCGTGAACTCGTCAATCCGCCTCCATAGCTTGGGGAAGATCGGGGCCATGGTTGCGGGGCCACCGTCCCATGCAGCCCCCGATGAGGTCTTATCCGTTTCCCAGACGCCCTTCTGGGCCCCCTTGGCCTCCAGTGTCACCTCTGTCAGCCTTTGCCGCAGGTCATCGAACAGCGTATCGTAGAAGAGCGGATAGGCGTGGCCGCGCGCGAGCTGCTGGACATTGATGCTGTCCATGATGTCGTCCGGCCCAAGGAATGTGAACCGCCCCGGGTTGCTTGGAGAGCAAGACTCTCGAAGGATTGCTCTATGGACAATAAGAACACGACGAGCCCGTACCCGGCCGAGTTCCGCGAGCGGGCTGTGCAGATGGTTGCGGACCATCTCGATGGCTACAGCACTTTGACGGCGGCGGTGCGCGACATTGCCCGGAAGCTTGGCTGCTCCCCGGATAGCTTGCGGGTCTGGTACAAGAA
>NZ_FWFV01000007.1 GCF_900172315.1 Palleronia marisminoris | reverse complement strand
TTCTTGTACCAGACCCGCAAGCTATCCGGGGAGCAGCCAAGCTTCCGGGCAATGTCGCGCACCGCCGCCGTCAAAGTGCTGTAGCCATCGAGATGGTCCGCAACCATCTGCACAGCCCGCTCGCGGAGCTCGGCCGGGTACGGGCTCGTCGTGTTCTTCTTGTCCATAGAGCAATCCTTCGAGAGTCTTGCTCTCCAAGCAACCCGGGGCGGTTCAATATCCAGGGCATCCGCGACGTAGCCGACGGCTGGTTCGGCTTCGACATGAAGAAGCTGCTCACACGCGGCTCGTTCCGCGGGCCACGTTTCCAACGCTGCTGCCACACATTTTCCGGGACGAGATCCGAGAGAACCGCTTCACTTGGCTCGCCATGACCTTCAACAAGAAAGCCAAGAAGGGCGAGATCATCGGCAAGGTGAAGGCCGACCGAGACAAGCCCCGGGCCTTTGAAGTCGCCGGGCTCTGGGCAGGTCGCTTCACCCTCGACACCGACCCGGCCGAGATCACCCGGGCATACATCGGTGAGAACATGACCGTCGCAATGGGCGGCGAGGCTGGCGAACGCAGGAAATATTCGACCACGCACTACCAGAGCTCCGCGTTCCCCGGGATCTGGATGAGGTCATTGACCCAGGCCAGTTGAGAGATCAACAAGGTTGTAAGGTTCCCTATCGTCCGGGCCGGGCTGCGGCGGAATCTCAAGGCCATTCCATTCGACGGAACGGGCCCGACCGAGGAGCTTCGCGGCGAGTTGGCGGAGCTCGTCCACTTGGCTACGCTTCAGCAGGCGTCAAGTTTTATGAACTCGGTGCGGGCGCGCCTGAGCAACGGCACCGGCGCGGGCTCAGGAGGGGCTCGCGTGGGTGGCTCCTACATCAAGGATGCCGCCTTCAATCCACCATTCCTGACCTCCTCCTCAACATCTACCGGGCGGCCTTCGACAATCTGGAGCTGAGGCCCTGCGTCTCGCCATTTGAGCCAGAGACCTTTCTCGATGGTGAGGAGGAACCAATGGAGCCGCCGAAGCGGAAGGTGCGGTATCCCGGGTCGGACGAGATCCACGAGGTGGAGGCCAAGGTCCGGCGGGCCATCACGAAGAAAACGCCCGCCATGCGGCACGGCATCGAAGCCTTCCATCGACGCGAAAACGGCGAAGGCTCGGTCCCAAGCCTGTGCCGGCTTATCTACCGAATGTGCCGCCTGTTTGAAAACAGACGGCGCATATCCCATCCTTCGAAAGGGCCCCCTCCGCGAGGCCCTTATCCGTATCAGCCGGTCCGCCGACGCATAGGCGGAGCCGCCTCGTCGGTCAGCAACCGCGACAGCACCTGCCCCGCTTCGTCGATCATGTCGGCGCCCGGCAAGGGGCGATCCCCGTTCCGCACGATTTCGGCCAGACCGGCCAGGTTCAACGCCCCGAGCATCCTGCGGGTCACGAAAGACGGATCGCCCGCTTCCAGCGCATC
This sequence comes from Palleronia marisminoris, assembly GCF_900172315.1. GTDB lineage: Bacteria > Pseudomonadota > Alphaproteobacteria > Rhodobacterales > Rhodobacteraceae > Palleronia > Palleronia marisminoris. The sequence continues at coordinate 218,453 of NZ_FWFV01000007.1, read as the reverse complement.
AGTCCGCTGCTCCGGTCGCCGGGTCCCCAGCCACAGGCCATAGACCGGCGCGTCGATCGCGCCGATCAGGTCCGCCATGCCGCTGGCCCACCCTTTGCGCATCGCGTCGCGCACCACGGCGAAACGCCCCGGCGACACCCGCATCATCTCGCCCAGCATGTGCCGAACGAAGGGGTGGCTGAGAAAATCTACCTCCGGATAAAGCGCCTGAAGCCCGCTGCTCTGGCCTACCACCCGGTCGTTTCGCACCGGATGCACACGGAAACACGAGTTCTTCGCAAGATGCGCTCCGGGAATACTCAGCACCACCGCCCGGGCGCGGGCGATTTGCATCAGAAGTGCCGTATCCGCGAGATATGCCGACGGCCCGGCATGGGCGGCCGAGAAATTCACGCAAGGAAGACCCGTCGTTTCCTCGATCACTGTGGCAACGTCCCGCGAAAGGTGGGGCGACAGCGTCTCTGCCCCACCCACCACCGCGATGAAGTCGCCATCCAGTTTCCGCGCCGGGCCGCGGCACTTGAGCTTCGATCCCGGATAGACGCACGTCTCCAACACGGGCACCGAAGTGCCCCCCACCGATTCGGACATCGAGATGTCCCCCTTTTGTTCCCCACCCTCTTTCTACGGCACTTCCCGTTTTGATTTTCCTAACGCGCGCCATTTCGCCCGCTCCGGCGCCTTGCATCGCCCGTTCGCCCCCGACTAAGGTCGCGCAAATTCGACTAGGAGAGCGAAGCATGAAGATCGAGCGCGTCGGAATCATCGGTGCCGGCCAGATGGGAAGCGGCATCGCCCATGTCTGCGCACTTGCCGGCTACGACGTCCTCCTGAACGACGTGAACGCCGAGGCGCTCGAGTCCGCAACGGCTTCAATCTCGAAGAACATGGACCGGCAGGTCTCGCGCGAGAAGATCACCGCCGAGGATCGGGACGGCGCCCTGTCGCGGATTGCGACCACCGGCACTCTGACCGACCTGGGGCAATGCGATCTCGTGGTCGAAGCCGCGACCGAGCGCGAAACCGTCAAGGACGCGATCTTCAAGGAACTCGTGCCCGCCCTGAAGCCCGACACGATCCTGACGACCAACACCTCGTCCATCTCGATCACCCGCCTTGCCTCGAAGACGGACCGGCCCGAGAAGTTCATGGGGTTCCACTTCATGAACCCCGTCCCGGTGATGAGCCTCGTCGAGCTGATCCGCGGCATCGCCACCGACGAAGAAACCTTCGCCGCCTGCATGGAGGTCGTTGACCGGCTGGGCAAGACGGCTGCCATCGCCGAGGATTTCCCGGCCTTCATCGTCAACCGCATCCTGATGCCGATGATCAACGAGGCCGTCTACGTTCTCTACGAGGGCGTGGGCAACGTGAAGTCCATTGACAAGGCGATGAAGCTCGGCACGAAGCATCCGATGGGCCCGCTGGAGCTGGCTGATTTCATCGGGCTGGATACCTGTCTGTCGATCATGAACGTGCTGCATGACGGGCTGGCGGATACCAAGTATCGCCCCTGCCCGCTTCTGACGAAATATGTCGAGGCCGGCTGGCTCGGCCGCAAGACCGGCCGTGGCTTCTACGACTATCGGGGCGACGAGCCCGTGCCCACCCGCTGATCCCAAGGCCCGGGCACGCGGCGCGCGCCCTTACATGTCTTCGCCGAACCGGCTTGCGACCAGAACTTCCAACGCCTCGGCAAGCTTGTCGGCGTCGGGGCCGTCGGTCTCGATTTCGATCGTCACGCCGCGATGCGCGGCCAACATCAAGAGCCCCATGATGCTGTCGCCCGAGGCGCTCTGATCGCCATGATGAACTGTCGCACGCGCGTTGTAGTCCTCGACCACCTCGACCAGCCGGGCCGAGGCGCGCGCATGCAGCCCTTTTTCATTCACGATCTTCAGACTTCTTCGGGCCATATATTCAGCCATTGCCCCCGGACGCCAATCTCAACTCGGGCTTGGGCTGCGCCATCGTGTCCAGATATTTCCGGCCCGCCATCAACCCCGTCGATACAGCTTCGGGCAGAGGCAGGTGCCGGGACTTCGCCAGCTTGATCAAGAGCGGCAGATTGGCACCATACACGATACGACGGTTGTCGGGATCGCAGGCGCGCAGAGACAGGTTCGAGGGCGACCCCCCGAACATGTCGGTGGCGACGATGACGCCGTCGCCCTCGTCCACTGCGTCGGCCGCGGCGCAAATCTCCGCCTGCTTCATATCCCGGTTGCATTCAGGCTCTATCGAAACAGCGCGAAGGCCGCGTTGACGGCCGACGACGTGTTCGACCGCGGCGAGAAACTCGCGCGCGAGCCCCCCATGCGCTACGATGACGATGCCGATCACGACGCTACCCCCGCTCGGGCGCGGTGACCTGCCGGCGCCTCTCAAGCTCTCTATGGCGAGTTGACACCCGCCATCCGCCCTCTGCAAGGGCCTTGACCAGAAATTCCGCAACGGAAACTGACCTGTGTTGCCCGCCAGTGCACCCTATACCTACGGTCAAGTGACTTTTGCCCTCCTCGTGGTAGGCCGGTAGCAGGGCGAGCACCATGTCGCGCATCCGCGCGAAGATGTCGCCGAATCGTGGATCTTCGATGACGTATTTCTGCACTGCAGCGTCGCGGCCGTCGAGCGCGCGCAACGCGGGCTCCCAATGCGGATTCTTCAGGAAGCGCATGTCGAACACCAGATCCGCGCCGGTCGGCAAGCCGCGCTTGTAGGAAAACGACTGCACCGAGATCGCCATGTCGCCCGTCGTCCCGCCGCCGAAGAAGCGACGCACCTCGTCGCGCGTCTCGTGGACGGTGCGGTCGGAGGTGTCGATCAGCACCGTCGCCCGTTCGCGTACGGGGCCAAGCAGATCCTGCTCGCGGTCGATCCCCGCTTGCGGCTCTCCTTCCGGCGTGAGCGGGTGGCGCCGCCGCGTCTCGGAGTAGCGGGCGATCAGCACATCCCGTCGCGCGTCGAGGTAGAGCAGATCAAACTCAACGCCCGGGTCGTCCGACAGGCTTTGCGCCATCCGCTGGATCGCATCGGCGCTGAAATCGCGATTGCGCACCCCGAGGCCGAGCGCGATCGGCCGGCCATCCGCCCCTCCGCCGAGGATCCGGCCGACGAGCGACAGGGGCATGTTGTCGATGACCTCGAATCCGAGATCCTCGAGCGTCTGGATCGCGGTGGTCCGTCCGGCTCCGGACGGGCCGGTGACGAGAACGACACGGCCGGTCATGCAGTGATCCTTCGGAGGGATGTCAGGAAAAGTATCAAGGCATCAGCAAGATGGGGCATGCCCGCACCCAGAACCAGTGGCAGGGACGCTCCCGCCAGGTCACAAAACCGCGCGGGCGGAAGGCGGTGCGGTTCGGCTTCGTCCAGGTCAACGACGGCCGCGATGACGGTCGGCGGGGCTGGCTCCGTTTCGATCAGCCCGATGCCCCGCGCCTCGATCAGCCCCAGGATCGGTGCAGGCGCCCAGGCAAGCACCCCTTCGCCGCGCCGGGCGAGGCAGGTCCGGTCGTCCGCGATCAGCCGCCCGCCCCGCGCGATCAGGGCCAGCGCGAGCGTCGACTTTCCCGTCCCGGCCGCGCCCCGAAGGAGGACGCCGCGACCCGAAACGGCGACGGCGCTCGCATGAAGCGTCAGGCCGGGCGCGAGCGTCACACCGGAAGCCCGACGACGAAGCGCGCGCCGAGCGGCTCGGAGGTCGGATCGGCGTCCGTGGGCTTGATGTTCTCGGCCCAGATCACGCCTCCATGCGCTTCGACGATCTGCTTTGAGATGGCGAGGCCCAGGCCCGAATTGTTGCCGAACTGCCCCTCGGGACGCTCGCTGTAGAAGCGGTCGAAGATACGGGTCAGCGCGGAATCGGGGATGCCGGGGCCGGTATCCTCGACGACGACGAGCACGCGATTGTCCCGCCGCCGCGCCCAGAGGCGGATGGCGTCGCCCTCGTCGCAGAACGAGATGGCGTTCGAGATCAGGTTCACGAAGACCTGGGCGAGCCGGCTTTCGAGCCCGTCGATCAAGATCGGGTCGCTTGGCAGATCGGTGATGAAGGTGATCCCCTTGGCGTCGGCGTCACGCCCGAGATAGTCCCCGATCGTCGTCAGCATCCCGAGCAGGTTGAAGCTTTCCTCTTCCTCCGTCACCAGCTCGCTGTCGAGGCGCGATGCGTTCGAGATATCGCTGACGAGGCGGTCGAGGCGGCGCACATCATGATCGATCACGTCGAGAAGCTTGTCGCGCTGCTCGTCCTTCTTCACGAAGCGGAGCGAACCCACCGCGGATCGCAGCGATGCGAGGGGGTTCTTGATCTCGTGTGCCACATCGGCCGCGAATTGTTCGTTCGCGTCGATCCGGTCGTAAAGCGCGGCAACCATCCCGCGCAGTGCCGAGGACAGGCGACCGATCTCATCGGGCCTGGCGGAGAGGTCAGGGATGCGGACCCGGCCCGGCGACATGGAGCGCGCGTTGCGATCCCGGCCGATCTCGGCCGCGGCGGCCAGGTCGGCCAGCGGGTTCGCGATGGTCGAGGCCAGCACGAGGCTCAGACCGACCGAGGTGACGATGGCGACGATGAACATCTGCAGCACCTGCTCGCGCTCGGCGCGGACCAGTTCGTCGATCTCGCCCGCGCCGCTCGTCAGGGCAACGGCGCCGATCACCTCGGCTCCGTCCATGATCGGGGTCGCGACGGCAAACACCGTACTGCCATCCTTCACGAGGTTCGTTTCGACATGGGTGCCGCCGCCCAGGGCGCGTTCGACCAGCAAATTCGCCAGATGCTGCGTTTCGGCGGCGGTGTTGGTCTCCCTGCCCTTTTCCAGAAGCCGCGCGACGGTCATCCACACCCGGTCCAGCACGTCGGTCAGGATCGTCGAGCGCCCCTCCCGTTCATGCCCCGCCACCTCGATCGAGAAAGACGAACGTGCCAGCCCCCGCGACGTGCCGAGGACGCTCCCCTCGGCATCGAAGACGAAGACTTCGGACGGCCCGAACAGGTCGAGCGCGGCGATCGTCGCCTCGGCGTCGAGCCCCTGCCCCAGCCGCGCGCCCGGCGCCTGGACAAGCTGCGCCTCGAACACGTCGGCCACCAGTTCGGTCTCGGCGACCAGCCCGGCCTCGCGTTGGAAGACGAGGCTGTCGCGGAACGGGTTGAGAATCAGGACCCCCGCGACCAGCATCAGGATCGCAAGCAGGTTGAAGATGATGATCTTGCGCGCCAGCGGCGAGCGGTTGAGTGAGATCACGCCCGTCTTGCGCGACTTCTGTCGCGCCTCCCGATCGGCCGATGCATCGGCACGCATCCAATCCTCGCCGAGCAGAACACCTGACCGCTGGACGCTTTCCGTCTCCATCTCGGACGCCATGGCCACCGCAGTTACTCTTCGTTGTAGCGGTAACCGATCCCGTAGAGCGTTTCGATCGCCGAAAACTCCTGGTCCACGGCGCGCATCTTCTTGCGCAGCCGCTTGATGTGGCTGTCGATGGTACGGTCGTCGACATAGACCTGGTCGTCATAGGCCACGTCCATCAGCTGGTCGCGGCTCTTCACGAAGCCCGGACGCTGCGCGAGGGCCTGCAGCAGAAGGAACTCGGTCACGGTCAGCGCGACATCCATGCCCTTCCACTTCACGGCGTGGCGGGCCGGATCCATCGTGAGGTCTCCGCGCGCCATCGCCTGGCTTGCCTCGGCGGCCGTGGGCTCTTCGCCCGAAAGCACCTCCTGCCGGCGCAGAAGCGTGCGGATCCGTTCGACAAGAAGACGTTGCGAGAACGGCTTCTTGACGTAGTCGTCGGCGCCCATCCGCAGGCCCAGAACCTCGTCGATCTCGTCATCCTTCGAGGTCAGGAAGATGATCGGCATCGTGGATTTCTGCCGCACGCGCTGCAGCAGATCCATGCCGTCCATGCGCGGCATCTTGATGTCGAACACGGCCATGTCCGGAAGCCGCTTCGCGAAAGCGTCAAGCGCCTGCTGCCCGTCGTTGTAGGTCTCGACCTCGAAACCCTCGGCCTCGAGCGTCATGGAGACGGACGTCAGAATATTTCTGTCGTCATCGACGAGAGCGATCCTCGACATGTCGATTATCCTTTTACTGCGCGATTGTTGTTGCCTGCAGGCTTCTTTTTTTAGCCATAATTCCCGTTCGACCCTATCGAGGCAACTCAATTCACGAATCGGCGCCCTCTGCGCCGCTTCACCAGACCTGAAAATCGTGAAGGCTGACTTAATTGCCGCACCGCGCAAGGTGCGCACGAGTCGGGGCTGATTGCGTTAAACCTGACGCGGTTGCGCTACCGGGGTGGAGCGTCGTGCGCGCGCGAGATAATCAAAGACGTCCGACACGGCCCAGCCACGCAACTTTATTTCGAGAGTCGAGAACATGACCCAAGGACCCGTGAACACGTCGCATACCCTCGAAACCCAGGGCATCTCGGGGCTTGGCACCGTGTATTACAACCTGACCGAGCCGCAGCTCATGGAGGCCGCGCTCGACCGCGAGGAAGGCAAGCTTGGCCAAGGCGGCACGCTTCTCGTCTCGACCGGCAAGCACACCGGCCGCTCGCCCAAGGACAAGTTCGTCGTCCGTACCCCGGGTGTCGAGGACCAAATCTGGTGGGAGAACAACTCCCCGATGGAGCCGGCGAAGTTCGACCGCCTCAGATCCGACATGATCGCCCACATGAAGGGGCGCGACTACTTCGTGCAGGACCTCTTCGGTGGCGCCGATCCCGCGCACCGGCTCGACGTCCGGGTGGTGACCGAACTTGCCTGGCACTCGCTCTTCATCCGCCACCTGCTGCGCCGGCCCGACGCCGAAAGCCTCGCCAGCTTCGTGCCCGACTTCACGATCATCAACTGCCCCACCTTCAAGGCCGACCCCGACACCCACGGCTGCCGGTCCGAGACGGTCATCGCGATCAACTTCGACGACAAGACGATCCTGATCGGCGGCACCGGGTATGCGGGCGAGAACAAGAAGTCCGTCTTCACGCTCCTGAACTACCTGCTGCCGGCGAAAGGCATCATGCCGATGCACTGCTCGGCCAACCATGCGCCCGGCAACCCGGTGGATACGGCGATCTTCTTCGGCCTGTCGGGCACCGGCAAGACGACCCTGTCGGCCGACCCGTCGCGCGTTCTGATCGGCGACGACGAGCATGGCTGGTCCGACCGCGGCACCTTCAACTTCGAAGGCGGCTGCTACGCCAAGACGATCGGCCTCGATCCCAAGGCCGAGCCCGAGATCTACGCCACCACCCAGCGCTTCGCGACGATCATCGAGAACATGGTCTATGACGAGGCCACCCGCGAGCTCGACTTCGACGACGACAGCCTGACGGCGAACATGCGCTGCGCCTACCCGCTGCACTACATCTCGAACGCCAGCGAAAGCGCGCTCGGCGGCCACCCGAAGAACGTAATCATGCTGACCTGCGATGCGTTCGGCGTCCTGCCACCGATCGCGCGACTGTCGCCCGCGCAGGCGATGTATCACTTCCTGTCGGGCTTCACCGCCAAGGTCGCCGGGACCGAGCGGGGCGTGACCGAACCGCAGCCGACCTTCTCGACCTGCTTCGGCGCGCCCTTCATGCCGCGCCGGCCCGAGGCCTATGGCGAGCTTCTCAAGCAGAAGATCTCGAAGCACGGCGCGACCTGCTGGCTGGTGAACACCGGCTGGACCGGTGGCAGCTATGGCGAGGGCAGCCGCATGCCGATCAAGGCGACCCGCGCACTGCTGTCCGCGGCGCTCGACGGGACGCTCGACAGCGCGCCGTTCCGCAAGGATCCGAACTTCGGCTTCGACGTTCCGACCACCGTCGCCGGGGTACCCGACCTTCTGCTGAACCCGCGCAGGACCTGGGACGACCCCGCGGCCTATGATGCGCAAGCACAGAAGCTGGTAACGATGTTCTCCAGGAATTTCGCCCAATACGAGGGACATATCGACGATGACGTCCGGGCTGTGGCGCTCGGGTGATCTGTCTTTGGTGGGTTTCGTGCAAGTTTATCGGAACTCACCACGTCGCTCCGCTTTTCGTGAGTAGACCACTTGGTCAGAAACGAATTTCGGAGGAAGTATCCAATGAACATCAGTACCCGTGCTCTGCTCTTGAGCACCGCGCTCACCCTGCCCATGGCGAGCGGCGCGATGGCTCAGCAGATCGAGATCAACCCCGACCAACTGTCCGGCAAGTCCAACGAGTGCCAGATCCTGGGGCAGTTGATCGCCGACAACGACGGCAGCGTCGGTGAAGTCGCGGCGCAGGACGTCGTGACCGCCATCAACGAAGACGCCGCCGATCAGTGCGCGACCTACGCGGAGGAGATCGAGACGTTCTTCGCCGATGGCGCCCAGGCCGAAGGCGAAGTGGAAGTCGAAACGGTCGAGACCGACGCGGAAGCCACCGCCGACGCCGAAGCCGAAGCCGAAGTCACTGCCGAAGCCGAGGCGGAAGCCGAAGCCGACGTGCAGGTCTCGGAAGAAGTTCAGGCCACCGAGCAGCTGGACGTCGAAGCCGAAGCCCAGGCCTCCGTGCCCGCGCCGAATGTCGACGTGCAGGTCCCCGGTTCGGACGTGTCCGTGACGCCCGGAACGCCGATGGTCACCGTCGATCAGTCCGCGCCCGAGATCGAGCTCGAGCAGCCGCAGCCGTCCGTCTCGGTCCAGATCCCCGAGATCATCGTCCGCGTCGATATCCCGGCCCCGAACCTCTACGTGCTGCAGTCGGACCCGTCGGTTTCCGTCTCGCAGGGCGAGCCGCAGGTCGAGGTCCAGCAGGGCGAAGCCCAGGTCGAGGTCTCGCAGCCTGATCCCAACGTCACCATCGCACTGGCGGAAGACCAGGTCGATGAAAACGCGACCCCCGTCGAAGGTGACGACGCAGACGTCCAAGCATCGGCCAACCAGTCGGTCGATGGCAACGTGACCACCACGCGCGGCGAGCCGACCGTGCAACTCGTCCAGAACGACGAGGAGCCGCAGGTCCAGATCAACGAAGGTGGCGCGCCGAGCGTGACCTACATGGGCTCGGAGCCGGACGTTCAGGTCGAATTCGCCCAGCAGCCTTCGGTCGAGATCATCCAGAGCGGCCAGCCGCAGGTGACGTTCGAGACGCAGGAACAGCGTGAACAGCGTCAGTCCCAGCAGTCCAGCGAGCAGGCGAACGCCGAAGCCGACACGCAGGCGACTGCCCAGGCCTCGGCTGAGGTTGCCGACGCGGACGCCGAGACTGCCGAGGAAGGCTTCGTGGCTGAGGATGCCGGTGAAGCCGAAGCCACGCAGGCCGCCGGTTCGATGACCGTCGCCGACATCACCAGCATGGAAGTGCTGACGGCGGATGGCGACAGCCTCGGCAGCCCCGACGCCGTGATCGAGATGGACGGTCAGCAGATGCTGGTCGTGTCCTCAGGCGGCTTCCTCGGCCTTGGTGACACCCAGGTGCCCGTGGCCCTCGACTCGGTGACCATGCAGAACGGCCAGATCGTCCTGCAGGAACTGACCGAAGATCAGATCGAGAACGCCAACAACTTCGAGTACAACTCGGACATGGCGCTTCCCGAAGACGCCGAGGTTCAGGTCGTCAACTGATCGACCCGATCTCTGAAGCCTTCGGGCCCCCGCGCATCACGCGCGGGGGCCTTTTTCATGCTACCCGACAAGTCCGCGACGGATCAGGTTCAGCCCGGCAACGATCAGCACGATCAGGGTGGCCCGCCGGAACTTCAGCGCATCCAGGCTGTCCCCCACCCGGAACCCGGTCCACATTCCCAGCATCGCCGGCACCAGCAGGTACAGCGAGAACCAGACCGTCTCGGCGTTCAGGATGCCCGATCGCAGGTGCCCCGCCAGCAGCGCGATCGAGCCCAGTCCGTAGACGACCCCCTGCACCGCCATCTGCCGGTGCTTCGGCGTGTCGAGCGCCAGAAGGTACAGCACCGTCGGCGGCCCCCACACCCCGGCGAATCCGCCCAGCGATCCGGCTACCATCCCGATCCCCAGATCCGCCGCGCGCCGCCGCCCGGCCGGGATCGAGAAGCGCCAGCCGGTCAGTTGCACCACCGACAGGACCGCCACCGGCACCCCGAGGGCGACGTAGATCGCCCTCTCGGGCACGATGGTCAGGAACTGCGCCGAGATCAGGATCATCACGCAGACGACCAGGATGTAGCGCCAGAATTCCACCACGGCAGCGCGCGCCTCGACCCGGCCCGCCCGCGCCACCTGAAGCGCGTTCGACACCACGATGGGCAACACGATACCCGCCACCACGAGCCGCGGGTCGATCAGGATCGACAGCGTCGAGATCATGATCAGCGGCATCGCGAATCCGATCGCGCCCTTCACGAAGCCAGCCGCGAAGGTCAGGATGAACGCAAGGACGAGAAGGTCGGGGGGCAGAAGGTCGAACAGCATGAAGCTGCGCTACAGCAAAGCCTCGACCCACGCATCTGGCAATTTCGCGCGCCTCGTCGTGCAGGCTCGCGGCACGCTACTCGATGATCTCGCCCGGCGTCACGCCCCACAGATCCGCCTTCTCGACCCAGCCGGAATTGCCGGCCTTGTGGACCCGGCACCAGTCGCGGGCGCACTCGTCGATGCGTGCCACGACACCGCGTTTCAGGATGGCGACCTCGGGCGCGCCCTTGTCGGGCAGGCTGTGCATCGTGGCGGCCTCGCTCTCGACCAGGACGGTGCGCACGCCGGACAGCAGCGAGTAATGCACCCATCCGCCCTGCCCGTCGCGATCCTCGACCCGGCGCCAATGGCCATACTCGGCCGTGATGATCAGCGGCAGATCCTTGCGCGTGTAGACCCAGTCGATCCGGTGGCTGAGCGACGGGCCGCGCCGCACGTTGCCCTCGGAGGACTTGATCGAGACGAAACGCGGGATCGGCAGGTTGGTGACCGGCCCGACCTCCTGCGCGTGGCCCGAGGCCCCGAACCCCGTCACGAACGCGGCCAGCACCGCGGCGAACACGCCTGTCTTCATCTGTCGATCTGCCCGGACATTACGCCTGTTTCCCTGCCCCCTTCCGGGGACACGGGGTCTGCGGCTTGTGCCATGCCCCGTTCCCGTCCACCTTGCTTCATGCGCGCGCCATTTTGAAGCCCAGGAGGTGCCGATGCCGGCTCATCGCCCGAGTGTTGTCGTCACGCGACGGTTGCCCGACCAGGTCGAGGCCCGGATGGCCGAGCTGTTCGACGTGCGGCTGCGCAAGGACGACGCGCCGATGACCCAGGACGAGCTGATCGAGGCTGTGCAGACCGCCGACGTGCTGGTCCCCACGATCACCGACCGGATCGACGCGCGGCTCCTGGCGCGGGCCGGCGACCGGCTGAAGCTGATCGCCAATTACGGTGCAGGGGTGGACAACGTCGATGTCGCCACCGCCCGGCAGCGGGGCATCCTGGTGTCGAACACGCCGGGCGCCGCCACCGACGACACGGCCGACATGACGATCGCGCTGATGCTCGCCGTCACACGCCGGATTCCCGAGGGGCTCGCCGCGATGCGCGACGGCGCGTGGCCGGGCTGGGCCCCCACGGCGTTCCTGGGCGGGCGCATCGCGGGACGCCGTCTGGGTATCCTCGGGATGGGGCGCATCGGGCAGGCGGTGGCGCGACGCGCGCAGGCGTTCGGAATGCAGATCCACTATCACAACCGCCGCCCGTTGCGCGCACAGGTCGAGCAGGCGCTCGAGGCGACCTATCACGAGAGCCTCGACCACATGGTGTCGCGCATGGACGTGATCAGCATCAACTGCCCGCACACGCCCTCGACCTTCCACCTGATGAACGCCCGGCGCATCGAGCTGATGAAACCGAGCGCCGTGATCGTGAACACCTCGCGCGGCGAAGTGATCGACGAGAGCGCCCTCGCCCGCGCGCTGCAGGCCGGCCGGGTCGCGGGGGCCGGGCTCGACGTGTTCGAGCACGGGAACGAGGTCAATCCGCTTCTGCGCGCCTCGCCCAACACGGTGCTGCTGCCCCATATGGGCTCGGCCACGCTAGAGGGGCGGGCCGAGATGGGCGAGAAGGTCATCATCAACATCAAGACCTTCGCCGACGGGCATCGCCCGCCCGATCAGGTCGTGACGGGTTGATCGGCAGCCGCCACCTCGACATGGCGGATCGCGGCGTACAGATGGCCCGAGGTATCCCTCACGCCCGAGATGCGGACCCGCCGGCCGTCGCGATCGGTCAGCGCCTGGCGATGCGGCCGGTCGGCCAGCGCCAGGACAAGCGCCCGGCGTTCGGCGGTCTGCGCGCGCCCGCAGCGCAACAGTTCGGGAAGCGAACAGCCCAGCACCTGGCTCGGACGCATCCCGTGGGCGACGGCCTCGGCCCGGCTGACGGCGATGAACCGGCAATCGCGCCCGATCGCCGACAAGCGCCCCCGGCAATGCACGACGAGCATCGCCAGATCCTCCCCCTCGACCTGTTCCGGCAGGGGATCGGGGACGGCCTGGCTTCGAAAGGTCGCGGCTGCATGCGTCGGCGGGAAATTCCCGGCGGACCGGCGCAGGATGGAAGCGATACGATCCGTGGCGCGCGCGCTGGTGGTGGCGCCTTCCACCCGGCGACGCGCGTGGTGATCGAAGATCTCCTCCATCTCCTGCCGGCTGGTCGGCTGGTGCGCCTCGATCTTGTCGAGCAACTGGGCCGAGCGTCGCAGCAAGCGGGCATGGACCCGTGTCCCCTCGCCCGCACGGATCGCCTCGCGCAATTGCGCGTCTACACATCGAAACGACGTCAATAATTCGGCAAATCGAGTAATCGAAGGCATAACCGTTCCGCATACATCTCTGCGGCGTTCTATCTTGATAGCCTCTCAACCTATCAAGCAAAGGTTACGTCCATGATTAACCCGGGAGTTGTAATCCCACGTTTTGGGAACAATGCCACCACCAGACGGCGAATTCGTTCTCAAGTGGCAGCGAATTAACGATAAACTTGGTCAGGGCCGGGGAAGGAGCGATTCTTGACGTCTTCGCTATAGGCGCGGACGGCGTTCTCGATTTCCTCGCCCAACCGTCCGTAGACCTTGACGAATTTCGGCGCCCCCTCGCCCAGCCCCAGCATGTCCTCGAGCACGAGGATCTGCCCGTCGCACTCGGCGCTGGCCCCGATGCCGATGGTGGGGATGCCCACCGCAGCGGTGATCTCGCGCGCCAGGGGTTCGACGACCCCTTCCACCACCAAAGCGAAGGCACCGGCCTCGGCCACCGCTTTCGCGTCGGCGATATGCAGCGGCCATGTATCCTCGTCCCGGCCCTGGGTGCGGAAGCCGCCCATCGTGTGGCTCGATTGGGGGGTCAGGCCGATATGGGCCATCACCGGCACGCCCCGGTCGGTCAGGAAGCGGATCGTCTCGGCCATGCGCGCGCCGCCTTCGAGCTTCACGGCACCGCACTGGGTCTCCTGCATGATCCGGGCCGCGTTGCGGAAGGCGACGCCGGGACTTTCCTCGTAGCTGCCGAAGGGCATGTCGACGACGACCAGCGCCCGTTTCGTCCCGCGCACCACCGCCCGGCCGTGCATGATCATCAGCTCGATCGTGACGCCGACCGTCGTCTCCATCCCGTGCATCACCATCCCGAGGCTGTCGCCCACCAGGATGAAGTCCGCGTAACGATCCACGATCGCGGCCGTGTGCGCGTGGTAGGACGTCAGCGAGACGATCGGCTCGCCGCCCTTGCGCGCCGCGATCTGGGGGACCGTCACGCGGCGGACGGGCTTGGGTCTGTCGGTGCTCATGCGGCCTCCCGGGGGTCTGCAACCATGTTGTCGATCAGTAGCACGCTGCCGAAACGGACGGCCAGCAGGATGACCACCGGCCCCTCGGGCCGCCCCGTCACCTGGGCAAGGCCGTCGGCATCGCGAATGTCGATCGAGCTGATCTCGCCCCCCTGCGCGCCCTGCAGCACGCGGCGGATGATCTTGCGCGCCGATTTCACCGTCCGGCCGCCCTCGATCGCCGCCCGCCCCTCTTGCAGCGCGTCGTGCAGTGCCGGGGCGGCGGCGCGGTGTTCCTCGGTCAGCCGCACGTTGCGCGATGACATCGCCAGCCCGTCCGCCTCGCGCACGATATCGACGCCGACGATCTCGACCGGGACATCCAGGTCCCGCACCACCCGCCGGATCACGGCGAGCTGCTGGTAGTCCTTGCGCCCGAAATAGGCGTGGCTCGGCTGCACGAGGTTCAGAAGCTTCGTCACCACCGTCGCCACACCGCGGAAATGGCCGGGGCGCAGCCGCCCGATCAGGATGCGCGACAGGTTCGTCGGCTCGACCGCCGTCTCGGCTTCCGGGTCGTACATCTCGGACGGGTCGGGGGCGAAGACGGCATCCACCCCCTCGTCCTCGAGCAGCGTAAAATCGCGGGCCTCGTCGCGGGGATAGGCGTCGAAATCTTCGGTCGGGCCGAACTGGGTCGGGTTGACGAAGATCGACACGACGACGCGGTCGGTCTCGGCCTTCGCCCGACGGATCAGGGTCAGGTGCCCCTCGTGCAGGTAGCCCATGGTCGGAACCAGCCCGACCTGCGCGCCCTCATCGCCCAGCCGCGCACGGGCCTCGCGCAGCGCCGCCTTGGTCCGGCAGATCTCCATGTCGGGCTCCCCTTCGTTCGGCCGCACGGATATATCCCGGCGCAGCCGTCTGCCACCCCCGGCGCGCACGTGTTGACTCCGGCCCTCGCCCGCGTATAAGGCGCGCTTCATTGGTGTTGGGGGCCCCCGCAAGGGGATGCCTGTCGCCTCGGCCAAATCCGAGGAGAGGACAACGCCCTTCGAAACCGAAACGAAGGAGATCAGACGGTGACCAAACGCACCTCTGCCAAGTACAAGATCGACCGCCGGATGGGCGAGAACATCTGGGGTCGTCCGAAATCCCCGGTCAACCGCCGCGAATACGGCCCCGGCCAGCACGGCCAGCGCCGCAAGGGCAAGATGTCCGACTTCGGCCTGCAGCTTCGCGCCAAGCAGAAGCTCAAGGGGCATTACGGCGACCTGACCGAGAAGCAGTTCCGCCGCATCTATGCCGAGGCCGAGCGCCGTCGCGGTGACACCGGCGAGATCCTGATCGGTCTGCTGGAAAGCCGTCTCGACGCGGTGGTCTACCGCGCCAAGTTCGTGCCGACCGTCTTCGCCGCCCGTCAGTTCGTCAACCACGGCCACCTGCTGGTGAACGGCAAGAAGGTCAACATCCCCTCCTACCGCGTGAAGGAAGGCGATGTCGTCGAGGTTCGTCCGAAGTCCAAGCAGCTCGCCTCGGTTCTCGAAGCCGTCCAGCTGGCCGAGCGCGATGTCCCCGACTACATCGAGGTCGACCACTCGAAGATGACCGCGACCTTCGTCCGCGCCCCCGGCCTGGGCGACGTGCCCTACGCGGTGCAGATGGAGCCGAACCTCGTCATCGAATACTACGCCCAGAACTAAGGGCGTCGCCATTCGCGACAATCAGGGCCGTCCCCACCGGGGCGGCCCTTTTTCGTGCGACATGCAGGACGCCCGGCTGTCGTCGTGCTACCTCTCGACCGACAGGCAGAAGGAACCGACCATGGCAGAGCTTGCACTCGTGACGGGCGCGTCTTCGGGCATTGGGCGCGAGATCGCCCGGCTCCATGCGGCGCGCGGCGGCGACCTGATCGTGACCGCCCGGCGCGAGGATGCCCTGTCGGCGCTGAAAGCCGAACTCGAAGCCGCGCATGGCATCACCGTCCATGTCGTCCCGCTGGACCTCGGCGCAGAGGGCGCGGCGGACCGCCTCTACGAGACGGTGCGCCGGATGGACCTGTTCCCCGACATCCTCGTAAACAACGCCGGCTTCGGCGGCCATGGACGCATGATCGACCGCGACCCGGCCAAGGACCTCGCCATGATCGACCTGAACGTGACGGCCCTTGTCACGCTCTGCCATCGCTTCGGCCGCGACATGGCCGAGCGCGGGCACGGCCGCATCCTGAACGTCGGGTCGGCCGCCGGCTACTTCCCGGGGCCGCTGCAGGCCACCTACTTCGCCACCAAGGCCTTCGTGAACTCGTTCTCGCAGGCCATCGACCACGAGCTTCGGCCGCGCGGCGTCACGTGCACCCTGCTCGCCCCCGGCTATGTCGAGACCGAGTTCGCCGAGAGGGCCGACCTGCGCGGCTCGATGATGGTCAAGCAGGGCGGCACCAGTGCCGAGGCCGTGGCGCGATCCGGTTACGAGGGGATGCGCAAAGGGGCCATCCTGCGCGTGGCGCCCTGGATCATCGCCCCGGTCCTGCGGTTCGTCGTCCCGCTGGTGCCGCGGCGCATCCTGCTGTCGCTGATCGAGAAAAGTCAGGCAAAGTGACCCGCCCGCCCGCGCATCGCGGGCTTCCCCACGGCCGCCGTCGTCGCTACAGAGAACCCGTCGAGGAGTTCCCGCACATGTCACACGCGATCGAGCCGAAACCCGGCGTCCTGCACATCGCGCCCTACCAGGGCGGCGAAAGCACTGCGCCCGGGATCAAGGACGTGGTCAAGCTGTCGTCGAACGAAAACCCGTTTGGCCCGCCCGAATCCGCCCGCAAGGTGCTGCGCAAGGTCGAGCATCTGCTGCACCGCTATCCCTCGACCGACCATGCCAGCCTGCGCGCCGCGATCGGCGAGATGCACGGCCTCGACCCCGAGCTGATCGTCTGCGGGGCCGGTTCGGACGAGCTGATCCACATGCTCTGCACCGCCTATACCGGTCCGGGAACCGAGGTGATCCACACCGAGCACGGCTTCGCCATGTATCGCCTGTCGGCCCTTGCCGCCGGGGCGACGCCGGTCTGCGTGGCCGAGCACGAGCGCAAGGTCGATGTCGACCGCATCCTCGACGCGGTCAGCTTCCGCACCAAGCTGGTCTTCGTCGCCAACCCGGCGAACCCGACCGGCACGATGCTGGGCTCGAACGAGATCGGGCGGCTGGCCTCCGAGCTTCCCGAGAACGTGCTGCTGGTCCTCGACGGCGCCTATGCTGAGTATGTCGACGGCTACGATGGCGGCGCGCGCCTGGTTTCCAAGCGCGAGAACGTCGTGATGACGCGCACCTTCTCAAAGATCTACGGGCTGGGCGGATTGCGCGTCGGCTGGGCCTATGCGCCGGCCCATGTGATCGACGTGCTGAACCGGGTGCGCGGGCCCTTCAACCTCGGGACGCTGCAGCTTGCCGCGGCCGAGGCGGCCGTGCGCGACCGCGACTACGTGAACCGCTCGCGGGCGGAAAACGCGCGGATGCGCACCTGGATGGCCAAGGCGCTGGCCGAGGTCGGGGTGATGTCGGACACCTCCACGGCGAATTTCGTCCTCGCCCGGTTCGACAGCGCCGAAGAGGCGTCGGCCTGCAACGCCCACCTCAAATCCGAGGGGCTGCTGGTACGGCAGGTCACCGGCTACGGCCTGCCCAACTGCCTGCGCATCACCGTCGGGGACGAGGCCTCCTGCCGCCGCGTCGTCCACGCCATCACGGTCTTCAAGGGCAGCGAAGAGTAACGCTCCGGCCGGCGGTCCACGTGATCGCCGCCGTTCCGGCCGCCACGGCGGCAAAGCGTCTCGCATTGTCGCGACCTTGGTAAACGGGCGTTCATGATAAACGTCGTGTTAAGCAGTAATGGCGAGTGTCCCTTTCCGTCGAAGCAAGGAAACGGGCCACCATGTCACTCAGCGAATCCCTCTCGGGCCGGTTGCTTCCGGCCCTTCCCGAACCGGGCAAGCGGTTCTTCGATCTTGTCGTTCTGACCCTGTTCGTGCCGCTGGTGCTGCCGCTGATGCTGACGATCGTTGTGGTGTTGCTTCTGGCCGGCGGCCGTCCTTTCTATGCGCAGACCCGGATCGGCCGGGGCGGCACGCCGTTCCGCATGTGGAAGTTCCGCAGCATGGTTCCCGACGCCGACGCCGCGCTGGCCCGCCTCTGCGCCGCCGATCCGGCGCTTGCCGCCGAATGGGGGCGGAACCAGAAGCTTCGCCACGACCCGCGCGTGACCCGGCTGGGTCGCCTCCTGCGCCGCACCAGCCTCGACGAGCTGCCGCAACTGTGGAACGTCGCCCGTGGCGAGATGAGCCTCGTCGGCCCCCGCCCCTTCATGGCAGATCAGGAAGAGCTCTACCGCGATGCCGGAGGTATCGGCTATTTCCGCCTGCGTCCGGGCCTGACCGGGCTCTGGCAGGTCAACGGGCGCGGTCGCACTGATTTCGCCGCCCGGGTGCAGTTCGACGAGGCCTATGCCCGCACCCGCTCGCTGGTGCTGGACATGCGGCTGATCCTTGCGACGGCGACGGTCCTGACATCGGGACGCTGAGCCTCAGCCCCCCGCATCCTCGCGCGCGATGGCCACGGACTTCACCACCGCGACGCATGGCTGGCCCGGCGCCAGCCCCATCGCCTCGGCCGAGCGGCGGGTGATCCGGGCCAGCACCCGTCCCGCCGGCGTATCCAGCGTGACGATCACCCCCGGCCCCTCGCCGTCCCGCAGCGCCGCGATGCTGCCCGGAATATGGTTCAGCGCTGACAGCCCCACCGGCACCCCGCGCGACAGGATGACCTCGTGCGCCGCGATCCTGATCCGCAGGGCGGTTCCGATCGCACGATCCACCCGCGGCAGGAGCAGGGGCACACCCCCTGCGTCGAGCTCGGTCAACCCGTCCGCATGATGCCGCGCCACCCGCGCCGTCAGCACCGCCCCGATCGCCCGGACCCCCAGTGGCGCGACCTCGGAATCCCCCAGCACCTCGGCGGCGGGGCCATGCGCGACGACCCGCCCCCCCTCCAACGCGACCACCGTGGTCGCCAGCCGCGCGACCTCGGCGGCGTTGTGACTGACATAGAGGATCGGCACGCCGGCTTCATCCCTGAGGCGCTCGAAATAGGGCAGGATCTCGCGCTTGCGGGCGTCGTCGAGCGCGGCCAGCGGCTCGTCCGCCAGGATCAGACGCGGGGCGGACAGAAGGGCGCGCCCGATGGCCACCCGCTGGCGTTCGCCCCCCGACAGCGCGGCGGGGCGACGGTCGAGCAGATGGCCGATCCCCAGCATCTCGACCACCGGGCCAAGCGGCTGGCGGACCCGCGCGAACCAGCGCCCGTAGCAAAGGTTCTGCCGCACGGTCAGGTGCGGGAACAGGCGCGCGTCCTGGAACACCGTTCCGAGGCCGCGGCGATGAACCGGCACGTCCACCCCTGCGCGGCTGTCGAACAGCACCCTGTCGCCCACCGCGATCCGTCCCGCATCGGGCTGCACCAGCCCGGCGATCGCGTTGACCAGCGTCGTCTTGCCCGAGCCGGACGGCCCGAACAGCACCGTCACGCCCGCCGGTGCCTCGAACGCGGCGTCGAGCGTGAAGCCAGGCACCGCGCGGCGGACCTCGACCCGCAGGCTCATCGCCCCGCCACCCGCCGCGCGACGCGAGTGCCCAGCCATTCCGACAGAGCCAGCGCGCCCATCGCGACGCCGACCGACAGGAGGACCAGCTTCAGCGCCTCGGTTTCGCCGCCCGGGACTTGCAGGAACGTGTAGATCGCCGTGGGCAGTGTCTGCGTCTCGCCGGGGATGTTCGACACGAAGGTGATCGTGGCGCCGAACTCTCCCATCGCCTTCGCGAATGCCAGCACCGCGCCGGTCAGCACACCGGGCAGGATCATCGGCAGCGTCACCGTCAGGAACACCCACGGGCGCGCGGCGCCGAGCGTGCGGGCGGTGTCCTCGAGCCCCGGATCGACCGCCTCGATCGACAGGCGGATGGCGCGGACCATCAGCGGGAAGGCCATGATGCCAGCCGCCAGCGCCGCCCCGGTCCAGCGGAAGGCGAAGAAGCCGCCAACCGGACCCAGCGGCCCCTGCGGGCCGAACCCGATCAGCAGCAGGTAGCCGGTGACCACGGGGGGCAGGATCAGCGGCAGGTGGACCATCCCGTTCAGCACCTGCCGCCCCGGGAACGACCACCGGGCGAGCGCATGGGCCACCAGCACGCCGAAGGGCAGGCTGACCACCGTCGCCCAGAGTGACACCTTCACCGACAGCAGCAGGGCGTCCGTGGCTTCGGGGCCGAGCCAGCCCATTCAGTCGATCACCTCGAACCCGGCTTCGTCGAAGATCGCCGAGGTCTCAGTGCCTTCCAGCCAGTCGAGGAACCCGGCACCCGTCTCGCTGCCCTCGAGCACGGCGGCGGGATAGCGGATCGCGGGGTGCAGGTCGGGCGCGAACCGGCCGCGCACATACACGCGCGGCTCGGCGGCGGCGTCGGTGGCATAGACGATGCCCGAAGGCACCGCCCCCATGGCGACGAGCGCAAGCGCCGCCCGCACGTTGTCCGCCTGCGCCACACGGGGCGCGTAGTCCTGCCACAGCCCCAGCGATTCCAGCGCTGCGCGGCCATAGATCCCGGCCGGCACCGCATCGACCAGTGCCATCCCGATGCGCCCCTCGGCGGCTGGCGCGGGCATGTCCTCGGCCGTCGCGATCTCGACCGCCGGGCCCTCGACGCCCGCAACCAGGACCAGGCGGTTGCCCAGCAGGTCGCGGCGCGAGCCGGGGGCAAGGCGGCCGGCGGCCTCGACCTCGTCCATCCAGCCGGGATTGGCCGAGACGAAAACGTCCCCCGGCGCCCCCTGAATGATCTGCCGGGCGAGCGCCGACGACCCCGCTAGCACCACGCTGACCTCGTTGCCGCTGGCGGCCTCGTAGCCCGGCACGACCTTGTCCAGCGCCGTCTTGAGGCTCGCCGCGGCGAAGACGGTCACCTCGGCGGCAACGGCCTGAAACGGCACAAGCGCCAGACAGAGCGCGATCGGTCTGAGCATGTCGGAACCTGTCCTCGGGAACCGTCAAAGCATCGCGCCCCGATGCAGCGCTCGCAAGCGATATTTTCGCCCGGACATATCGCTACCTCAGTCGGCGCTTCCCAGCAGCGCCTCCAGCCGCCCCGCCGCGGGGGCCGCCGCGGCCGAAGCCGCCTCGACCGCCGCGAGGTAGGCGGCCAGCACCTCGGCGCCCGTCGCGGTCAGCGTCGCCCCGCCGCCCCGCGCCCCCCCGCGCACGCTGGTCACGACCGGCTCGGCGAACATCGCGTTCATCGTCTCGACCAGTTGCCACGCACGCTTGTAGCTCATTCCCATCGCCCTCCCGGCTGCGGCGATCGAGCCTGTCTCGCGGATCCGCTGCAGCAGTTCGGCCTTGCCCGGCCCCACCATGCCGTGGCCCGGAAAGACGATGCGCAGGCGATAGATCGGGGGCTGTGGGTGCGGCATGGCGGAAACACTGCCGCCCCGCCGGCGCGCGCGCAAGCGGTTGCCCTGCCGTTCCGGGGATGCAAGCCGCGACGCGACGTCCTATGTGGGCACGACACGACCGGGAAGGAACCACATGCTCTCGTCTACCATGCGCTATTTCTCGTGGGCCATCGCGGTCACGGTCATCGGCCTCGCGCTGTCGCTCTGGGTGGGATGGTCCTTCGCCGGGACGCTGCAGGGGATGCTGGGGTTCTTCTTCATCGCGACCGTGCTTGCCGCGCTCGAGATCTCGTTGTCCTTCGACAACGCCATCGTCAACGCCAACGTGCTGAAACGCATGTCGCCCGTCTGGCAGCACCGCTTCCTGACCTGGGGCATCATCATCGCCGTCTTCGGGATGCGCATCGTGTTCCCGCTGGCCATCGTGTCGATCGCCGCACAGACGGGGCCGTGGCAGGCCGTCGTCCTCGCCGCCGAGGACCCGGCGCAATATGCGCATATCATGGAGGAAGCGCATCCCGACATCGCCGCCTTCGGGGGCACCTTCCTTCTGATGGTGGCGCTGTCCTTCTTCTTCGACCCCGAGAAGGACATCCACTGGCTCGGCCGGGCCGAGGGCCTGGCGGCGCATCACGGCGCGACCCGCGGCGCCGATGTGCTGGTGACGGTGGCGGTCCTTCTCGGCCTGTCGCAGTTCTTCCCCAGTGCCGAAGCGGGGCGGTTCCTGACGATGGCGATGTGGGGTCTTCTGACATACCTCGTGGTTCATGCGATCGGAGCGGTGCTCGACAGCGCCGGCCCCGAGAAAGCCGCGGCACAGGGCGGCCTCGGG
This sequence comes from Palleronia marisminoris, assembly GCF_900172315.1. Taxonomy (GTDB): domain Bacteria; phylum Pseudomonadota; class Alphaproteobacteria; order Rhodobacterales; family Rhodobacteraceae; genus Palleronia; species Palleronia marisminoris. Next base: position 196,379 of record NZ_FWFV01000007.1, on the reverse strand, counting down.
GCGTTCCTCTACCTCGAGATGCTCGATGCCAGCTTCTCGTTCGACGGGGTGATCGGCGCCTTCGCCCTGACGCAGAACCTGTTCATCATCGCCATCGGGCTGGGGATCGGGGCGATGTACGTCCGCTCGATGACGATCATGCTGGTCGAGAAGGGCACCCTCTCGGCCTACCGCTTCCTCGAGCACGGGGCGTTCTACGCGATCTTCGTCCTGGCGGTCATCATGTTCATCCAGCCCCTCGCCCATGTTCCCGAGGTCGTCACCGGGTTGATCGGCATCGCCCTGATCGGGGCCGCGCTCATGTCTTCGATCCGCTGGAACCGCCAGAACGGATCGATGGCCGAGTCGCCCGCCGCGGAATAGCGCCAGCCGCCGAAGACCTGCTTTTTGCGGCCGAGGACTGATCAGGTGCGGGATCCGACCTAAACTCAACGGCGTAACAGCCCAAAGGTCATCCCCATGCGCGATCTCGCCGAACGGCTCGGCCTCAGGACCGACCCGACGATCTTCTTCGTGTCCGCCGTCTTCATGGTCGTCTTCGTCGCCGTCCTCGCCATCGCGCCCACGACCATCGGCGACGCCTTCGCCGCCGCGCGGGGCTGGATCGTGGCCAAGCTGGGCTGGTTCTTCATCCTCGGCGTGAACGTCTGGCTGGGCTTCCTGCTGTTCGCCGCGTTCTCGTCCTACGGGCATATCCGCCTGGGCGGGGACGACGCGCGGCCCGAGTATTCCAACCTGTCGTGGTTCGCGATGCTCTTCGCCGGCGGCATCGGCACGATCCTGATGTTCTGGGGCGTGGCCGAGCCGATCTCGCATTTCTCGACGCCGCCCTTCACCGGGGTCGAGCCCTTCTCGCCCGCGGCCGCACGCGACGCCATCGCCATCGCCAACTATCACCTGGCGATCCACACCTGGACGATCTTCGCGCTGCCGGGGTTGGCCTTCGCCTATTGCATCTACCGCTATCACCTGCCGGTTCGGGTCAGTTCGGTCTTCTGGCCGCTTCTGGGAGACCGGATCGAGGGCCCCATCGGCAAGACCATCGACATCGTGGCCGTCCTCGGCACCGTGTTCGGCGTCGCGGTGTCGCTGGGCCTCGGCACCAGCCAGATCGCCGCCGGCCTCGAGGAGCTGTTCGGGTGGCCCGACGGCACGCCCCTGCGCCTGGCGATCCTCGCGGTGCTGACCTGCGTGGCCGTGACCTCGATCGTGGCGGGGCTCGACAAGGGCGTGAAGCTGCTGTCGAACATCAATATCGGCATGGCAGTGGCGCTGATGCTCTTCATCCTCGTCACCGGATCGACCCTGTTCCTGCTGCGCGGCATCGTCGAGACCATCGGCATCTACATCACCAACCTGCCCCGCCTCGCCTTCTGGAACGACATGATGGCCAGCTATCGTCCCGACACCGATGACTGGGGCTGGCAGGGGTCGTGGACGGTGTTCTACTGGGCCTGGACGGTGACGTGGTCGCCCTTCATCGGCCTTTTCGTCGCGCGCATCTCGAAGGGGCGGACGATCCGCGAGTTCGTCCTCGGCGTCCTTTTCGCGCCCTCGGCCTTCACGGTGGTCTGGTTCGCCATCTTCGGCTGGGCGGCGATGGGGATCGACGGCATCGGCGAGGCTGCGCGTGCGGATCTCGGCGACCAGGCCGGACGCATCTCGGACGCCGTGGCCGAAAGCGTGCCGCTGGCGATGTTCGTCTTCTTCGAGAGCTTTCCGGCCACGACCTTCCTGCAGGGGGTCGCGGTGGTGATCGTGGCGATCTTCTTCGCCACCTCGTCCGACTCGGCCTCGCTGGTGGTCGACATGCTCTGCTCGGGTGAGCCCGAGGCCGGTCCGGTGCGCCAGCGCGTGTTCTGGGGCGTGTCCGAAGGCGCCGTCGCGGCCTCGCTGATGGTGCTGGCGGGGGACGAGGCGCTCGAGGCGCTCAGGCAGGTCATCACCGTGGTCGGGTTGCCGATCTTCGTGCTGGTCTGCCTGATGGTGGTCTCGATGATCGTGGCCTTCGGGCGCGAGACCATCGAGCGGGTCGAGATCCACGCCCCCGACCGCCCCGACATGGCCCGCGACAGCTCGGCCGACGCGTCGGACTAGCGCGCGGCGCCCTCACGCGGTCTTAACGCCCGGGCGGCCATATCCGCCCGGCGCGCATGACGAAAACAGCGAGACCTTTGGAGAGGGCACCCGGCCTGACAATCCGGATTTGCCCGACCACTGTTCTCACCGGTGAGACGACGGCCGGGGGTAGCGCCCCGTCCCCATCCTCGCGTCACTCAGGGCGGCCGCCCCTTCGTCAGACCACTTTCCATGAATGAAAAAGACCCCGGCGCCGATCTGGCGGCCGGGGCCTTCGTGCTGGCCGTGCCTCAGAAGAACGCCTGTATCCCCGTCTGCGCCCGGCCGAGGATCAGGGCGTGCACGTCATGGGTGCCCTCGTAGGTGTTCACCGTCTCGAGGTTGATCATGTGGCGCATCACCGGGTACTCGTCGCTGATCCCGTTGCCGCCATGCATGTCCCGCGCCGCCCGCGCGATCTCCAGCGCCTTGCCGCAATTGTTGCGCTTCATCAGGCTGACGAGCTCGGGCGAGGCCTGCCCCTCGTCCATCATGCGCCCCAGCCGCAGCGAGCCCTGAAGCCCCAGCGCGATCTCGGTCTGCATGTCGGCGAGCTTCTTCTGGAACAGCTGCGTCCCGGCGATCGGCTTGTCGAACTGCTTGCGCTCCAGCCCATAGCTGCGCGCGGCGTGCCAGCACGCCTCGGCCGCGCCCATGGCGCCCCAGGAGATGCCGTAGCGCGCGCGGTTCAGGCAGCCAAACGGCCCTTTGAGGCCCTGCACGTTCGGCAGCAGGGCGTCCTCGCCGACCTCGACGCCGTCCATGACGATCTCGCCCGTGGTCGAGGCCCGCAGAGACAGCTTGCCGCCGATCTTGGGCGCCGACAGGCCCTTCATGCCCTTCTCCAGCACGAAGCCCCGGATCTTGCCGTCATGCGCCTCGGACTTGGCCCAGACGACGAAGACATCGGCGAAGGGCGAATTCGAGATCCACATCTTCGCGCCGTTCAGCACGTAGCCGCCGTCCGTCTTCTTCGCGACGGTCTTCATGCCGCCGGGGTCCGAGCCCGCGTCAGGTTCGGTCAGGCCAAAGCAGCCGATCAGCTCGCCGCTGGCGAGGCCGGGCAGGAACTTCTGCTTCTGCTCCTCGGAGCCGTAGGCGTGGATCGGGTACATCACCAGCGACGACTGCACCGACATCATCGAGCGATAGCCCGAATCCACCCGCTCGACCTCGCGCGCGACAAGTCCGTAGGTGACGTAGTTGGCGCCGAGCCCGCCATATTCCTCGGGCACCGTGACGCCCAGGAGCCCCGCCTGCCCCATCATCGGGAAGAGGTCGGGCGCGTCCGATTCGGCGCGGTACGCCTCGGCCACGCGCGGCTGCAGCACCTCTGTGGCGAACTGGCGGGCCGCGTCGCGCAGCATCCGCTCGTCCTCGGTCAGTTGCGTCTCGAGGAGCATCGGGTCGCTCCATTCGAAACTGCCAAGCTCGGGGCCGTGGCCCTTGGTGTCCTTCGCCATGTCGTGTCCTCCAATGTCCTAGGTCTAGCCCCGCGCGATGGACTTGAACACGCCCGTCGCCGTCGCGATGATCCGTCCGTCCGCCGTGGCCAGCGTGCCGTCCACGTATTTCACCTTGCGCCCGCCGCCCTGGATGCGGGCGGTGGCGATCAGCTCGTCTCCCGGCGCGCCGGCGGCGAGGTAGTTGGTCGTCAACGACAGCGTGACCACCGGGTGCGATCCATCGGGGTCCAGCGCCAGCGAGGCCGTGCCCCCCATCGCGCTGTCCAGCAACAGCGTGGCGAGCCCACCGTGCAGCCGCCCCGTCCGGTTCGTGTGCCGGTCGTCCACTGTCATCGTGGCGCGCGCCGTCTCGCCACTGAGGTCGAGCACGTAGCCAAGCGCGCGCTGCGCCCCCGTCTCGTCCCTCAGGACCGGACCGGCCACTTCAGAAGATCTCGAACAGGCCGGCGGCACCCTGACCGCCGCCGATGCACATGGTCACCACGCCCAGCTTGGCGCCCCGGCGCTTGCCCTCGATCAGCAGGTGGCTGGTGGTCCTCGCGCCGGTCATCCCGAACGGGTGCCCGATCGAGATCGAGCCGCCATCGACGTTCAGCCGGTCGTCGGGGATCCCGAGCTTGTCGCGGCAGTAGAGCAGCTGCGACGCGAAGGCCTCGTTCAGCTCCCATAGGTCGATGTCGTCGACGCCGACACCCTGCCGCTCCAGCAGGCGCGGCACGGCGAAGACGGGGCCGATGCCCATCTCGTCCGGCTCGCAGCCCGCAACCGCATAGCCGCGGAAGGCGCCCAGCGGTTCCAGCCCCAGTCGCTCGGCCTCGGCCTCGTCCATCATCACCAGCGCCGCGGCACCGTCCGAAAGCTGGCTCGCGTTGCCGGCGGTGACGTATTTCCCCTCGCCGCGCACGGGCTCCAGGCTTTTCAGCCCCTCCAGCGTTGTGCCCGGGCGGTTGCACTCGTCCTGCGCAACCACACGGGTCTGCTCAGAGGTCTCGCCCGTGGCCTTGTCCTTGACGGCTTGGGTGACCTCCATCGGCACGATCTCGTCGTCGAACCGCCCCGCTTCCTGCGCGGCGGCGGTCCGTTGCTGGGACGCCAGCGCCAGCTCGTCCTGCGCCTCGCGGCTGATGCCGTAGCGTTCGGCCACGATGTCGGCGGTGTCGATCATCGGCAAATAGAGGTCGGGCTTGTGCGCCATGATCCAGTCGTTCGGCGTCTCGTCCGGGGGCGGCTGGACGCGGCTGATCGACTCGAGGCCGCCGACCAGAACCGCCTTCGCCCCTTCGGACGCGATCATGTGACCGCCCATGGCGATGGCCTGCAAGCCGCTCGCGCAGAACCGGTTCACCGTGGTCCCCGCCACCGTCACCGGCAGCCCGGCACGGACCGCCGCCTGGCGGGCGATGTTGCGGCCCGTGGCGCCTTGCGGATAGCCGCAGCCCCAGATCGAATCCTCGATCAGCGCGGGGTCAATGCCGGCGCGGTCAACGGCATGGCGCGTGGCGTGGCCGCCCATGTCGGCGCCGTGGGTGCGGTTGAAGGCGCCCCGGTGGGCCTTGCCGACGGGGGTGCGGGCGACCGAGACGATGACGGCGCGGCTCATGTGTTCAACTCCTCGAAGGTGCCGTCCCGCTCGACCAGTTCGGCGATCAGGGGGGCTTTCTGCCAGAATTCGGGATTCTCGGCGGCGTAGCGGTCGATCCGGTCCGAGATGACGCGCAGCCCGACGTGATCCGCGTATTTCATCGGCCCGCCGCGGAAGCGCGGGAAGCCGTAGCCGAACAGCAGCACAGCATCCACGTCGAGCGGCCGCTTCGCGATTCCCTCGCCTACGACCTTCGCCGCCTCGTTGACCATGGCGGTCATGTAGCGCTCGACCAGCTCGGTCTCGTTGAAGTCGCGCGGCTCGATGCCCTTGGCGGCGCGGATGTCCTCGATGATCTGCGGGACCTCGGGGTCTTCCTTGGTGCCGTCGTCATAGGTGTAGTAGCCGCGGCCGGTCTTGCGGCCAAGGCGGCCCATCTCGTTCAGGCGATCGTCCCAGTCGGGGTTCACCTCGCCCGGCTGCGGGCCCTTGCGCGCACGGGTAGCGTGGCCGATGTCGAGGCCGGCGAGGTCGGCGACCTTGTAGGGGCCCATCTTGAAGCCGAAGCGCTCGATCGCGGCGTCGATCTGGTAGGGCGAGGCGCCCTTCAGCACCATCTCGGTCGCGGCGGCGCGGTAGTGGCTGAGGATGCGGTTGCCGATGAACCCGTCGCAGACGCCCGAGCGGACGGCGACCTTCTTCAGCTTCTTGGCCAGCGCGAAGGCCGTCGCCGTGACCTCGGGCGCGGTCTTGTCCGCGACCACCACCTCGACCAGCCGCATCACGTGCGCGGGCGAGAAGAAGTGCAGCCCGATCACGTCCTGCGGGCGGCCCGTCGCGTCGGCGATCTGGTTCACGTCGAGATACGACGTGTTCGTCGCCAGCACCGCCCCCTGCTTCATCAGCCCGTCGAGCTGCGCGAAGACCTGCCGCTTGACGTCCATCGACTCGAACACGGCCTCGACGACGATGTCGGCCTCGCTGAGCGCCTCGTATTCGACGGTGGTGGTCAAATCGGCGGCGCGGCGGGCATCTTCGCTCATCTTGCCGCGCTCGACCGCGCCGTCGAGGTTCTTGGACACGGTCAGGTAGGCCTTTTCGGCCCGCACCGCATCCGTCTCGATCAGCGTGACCGACAGGCCCGCCAGCAGGCAGGCCGTGGCGATGCCCGCCCCCATCGTGCCGCCGCCGATCACGCCGACGCTGGCGATCTCGCGCGGCTCAACCCCCTTCAGCTCGGGCAGGCGCGAGACCTGCCGCTCGAGGAAGAAGGCGTGGCGCAGGGCGTCGCTCTGCCGGGACTTGATGAGGTCGAGGAACGCCTCGCGCTCGGCGGCCATCCCTTCGTCGAACGGCGTGTCGAGCGTGCGGAACGCGGCCTCGGCGGCGCGGTTCTGCGCAATCTCGCCCATGTGACGCTGCTCCAGCAGCTCGCGCCAGGTTTCCAGGTCGCGCTTCGGCGCGTCGGGGGCGGGCAGGTCGCGGGTGGGACGGGTGGTGGCGCCCTCGGCCAGAAGCTGCTCGGCATAGGCGATGCCGGCGAGGCGCGGCTCGTCCACGCTGACCACCCGGTCGATCAGGCCGTAGACCTGCGCCTTCTCGGGCTCGATCGGCTTGCCCGTGGTCATCAACTCGACCGCGGCGTCCAGGCCCATCAGGCGCGGCGCGCGCTGGGTTCCGCCGGCGCCGGGGATGAGGCCCAGCGTCACCTCGGGCAGGCCGAGCTTCGTCCCGGTCAGCGCCACGCGGTAGTGGCAGCCCATCGCGACCTCGAGGCCCCCGCCCAGCGCCGCACCGTGGATGGCGGCGACGACGGGCTTGGCGCAGCGCTCGATCCGGCCGATCACGTCGGGCAGCGATGGCTCGGCCGGCGGCTTGCCGAATTCCGAGATGTCGGCGCCGCCGAGGAACAGGCGGCCCGCCCCGGTCAGGACGGCGATCTCGGCGTCGTCGGCTTCGAACCGATCGAAGGCCGCGACCAGTGCCTGCCGGACCGCGTGGCCCAGCGCGTTGACCGGCGGGTTGTCGACGGTGACGATGGCGACCGCGCCCTCGCGGTCATAGCGGACAGTGTCGGACATGGCTCTCTCCCCGTATTCGGGGGAAAGCTAGCCTCATGGTCGCCAGACGCAACCACCATTTCCGTCTGTTGAAACGTGGTTCCGCTGTGCGGAATTACCCGAGGGCGTGCGAGAGGGTCCCGCGCAGGGTGTCCAGCCGTTCCGGCGCGGCGGTCGCCAGCAGGACCTGCTCGCGGTTGGTTGGATCGTAGGGGCCGCCGGCGAGCGTGCCCCAGACGCCACCGGCCTCTTCCACGACGAGTTGCCCGGCAAGGTGATCCCACGGCTTCGAACCCGACGCGACCAGCCAATCCACGTGCCCCGCCGCCAAAGTCCGATATTCATAGAGCGAGCAACGCAGCGACTGCACCCGCGAGAACGCCGGCAGAAGGGGGGCGAGCGCCTCCTTGCTGCGCTGGTCGAACATGCCCAACGGAAGGTAGCCCGTTTCCATCGCCGGCTCGCGCCCGGCGCGGGTGGACAGCGCCACGCGGCTTCCGTCGGCGCGGACGAAATGCGCGCCCTGCCCCGCCCGCGCGATCATCCAGTCGTCGCAGACCGGATCGTAGAGCAGGCCCATGACGGTCTTTCCGGCCTCGCGAAGGGCGATGATGACGCCGAAAACCGCCAGGCCGCGGGCGAAGTTCCAGGTGCCGTCGATCGGGTCGATGACGAGGCAGGGATCCGGCCGGGCCAGCTGGTCCAGGATCGTCGGATCATCCTCGACCGCCTCTTCACCCACGACGCCGACGCCGGGCAGGATCTCGGCGAGGCGGCGGGTCAAAGCGTCTTCGGCGGCGGTGTCGGCGACGGTCACGAGGTCCTCGGGACCGGTCTTGGTCTCGACATCACCGGGCGAGAGGGCGCGGAAGCGGGGCATGATCTCGGCCCGCGCCACGTCCCTGACCGCCTCGACGATGGCCTCTGCCGTGCGTTCATCCATGTTGCCGCCCCTTCGCTTGTGCGCCCGGGAGCCTAGCACGCCGCCGCGACGCGGCAACGTCAGAGCGTCAGCGCCGCGTGGCGGTTGACGTCCTTGTAGAGCAGGTAGCGGAACGGCCCCGGCCCGCCCGCATAGCAGGCCTGCGGGCAGAAGGCGCGCAGCCACATGTAGTCGCCGGCCTCGACCTCGACCCAGTCCTTATTCAGGCGATAGACCGCCTTGCCTTCGAGGACGTAGAGGCCGTGCTCCATCACGTGGGTCTCGGGGAACGGGATCACGCCGCCGGGCTGGAAGGTGACGATGGTGACATGCATGTCGTGGCGCAGGTCGGCGGGATCGACGAAGCGGGTCGTGGCCCAGACGCCGCCGGTGTCGGGCATCGGCGTCGGCGCGACCTCGGCATCCGAGGTGACGATGGGTTCGGGGGCGGCGAGGCCCGGCGCCGGAACGTAACGCTTGCGGACCCAGTGGAAGGTCAGCGTGTCCTCGGCGCGCAGCGACCAGGCGGTACCGGCGGGGATATAGACGTAGCTGCCGGGGCCGACGTCGTGCGCGGTCCCCTCGATGGTGACCTGCCCCGCCCCGCCGGTGACGAAAAGCGCGCCCTGCGCCTGCGTGTCGGGTTCGGGCGCGTCCGAGCCGCCGCCGGGGGCGACCTCCATCAGGTAGTGCGAGAACGTCTCGGCGAAGCCCGTCATCGGGCGCGCGATGATCCACAGGCGCGTCTTGTCCCAGCCCGGAAGGGCCGAGGCGGTGATGTCGCGCACGGTGGTGCCGGGGATGAAGGCGTAGGCGTCGGTGAAGACGGCGCGGGTCTCCATCAGCTGGGTCTGCGGCGGCAGGCCGGCGGGGGGGATGTGGTAGTCGGGCATCGGGCTCTCCTTTGGGCGCAAGGTGACCGGAAGCGGAGGCGAGGTCGAGAGGGCGGAACGAGGGGCGCTGCCCCTCGCGCTCCCCGGAGTATTTCGGGCAGGATGAAGGGAGCCTATTCCGCCGCGTCGAGGCGGATGACGGTCTTGGGCAGGCGGATTTCGAAGGCGGTGCCTTCGGGGCCGGTATCGAGCAGGCGCAGATCGCCGCCATGGCCGCGCACGAGGTCCTGGGCGATGGTAAGGCCCAGCCCCGTGCCGCGCTTGGAGGCGGACTGGAATGGCTGGAACAGGTGGGCGCGGGCCTTTTCGGGCAGGCCGGGGCCGGTGTCGGTGACGCGGATGGTCCAGTCGGCCTCGGTCTCGTCGGCGGAAATGGCGATCTCGCCCGGGCGGCCTTGCGACACCATCGCCTGGCGCGCGTTGCGCACGAGGTTGCCCAGGACGCGGTAGAGCTGTTCGGGGTCGGCGCGCAGGGACATGCCGGCGGGGACATCCTCGGCGAAGGAGATTTCAGCGTCTCCGGTGGCGAGGCGCTCGCCGTCAAGCACGTCCGACACGAGATCGGCCAGCATCACGCGGGTGAGCTGGGGGGGTGGTTCCTCGGCCTTTCCGAAGGCCAGCGTGGATTCGCAGATCGAGATGGCGCGGCTGATCGAGCTGATGAGCTTGGGCGCCAGGCGCGACACGGTGGGGTCGGACGACCCCTCCATCCGGTCGGCGAAAAGCTGGGCCGTCGTCAGCACGTTGCGCAGGTCGTGGCTGATCTTGGCGACCGCGCCGCCAAGCTGGGCGAGACGCTCTTTCTGGCGCAGGGCGGATGTCAGCTGGGTCTGCATGGATTGCAGCGCGATCTCGGCGCGGCGCAGCTCGTCCACGCCGGCGGTGGGCTGGATGATCCGGCGGGCGTCTTCGGGGGCGGCGGCGTAGCTTTGCATCGCGCCCACCACGCCTCGGATCGGCTTGACCAGGAAGCGGCGCACGGCCGCGAAAAGAAGCAACGCGGTGACGATCGAGATCAGCGCCGACAGGATCAGGATGCGGATGCCGTAGTCGATCATCGCGGCATGCAGGGGTTCGGCGGCCATCGTGACCTCGATCAGCTCGCCGCCCTCGCGCACCGGCGCGCCGATCACCCGGATCACCCGGTCGCCGCCCGAAAACAGCGCCTGCATCGCGTCGGTGATCAGCTCCAGCCCGCCAGGGTCGCGCAGGTCGTAGGTGTCCGAGATCGGCGCAGGGATGGTGGAGGAGAGGGCAAGCTGCCGGGTCTGGTCGCGCACGAGGACGACGTTGTAGACCTCGGCGTTGCGCAAAAGCTCCTGTTCCAGCTCGGGCGAGATCGTCTCGCCCGCCAGCAGCGCCAGCGACGCGATCTGCGCCCGTTCGAGGCGCGAGGACAGGTAATCCTCGCGGAAGCGCGCGACCGAGGGCACGAAGATCAGCACCTCGGCCAGCATCACGAAGCCGATCGTCAGGATCAGGAAGCGGCCTGAAAGGGTGTTCAGCATCGGCCCTCGCTCATGGCAGATACCTCTGGACCAGCCGCACCACGCGCTTGACCTTATCGTTCTCGAACAGGATTGGCGAGAAGTAGGCACCGGCCGCGCGCTTGTTGATTTCGGTCAGCGTGGGATAAGGCAGCACGGTGTTCGAGATCGCGCGCATCTTGAGCCCGTTGGCGATGGCCAGCGCCCAGGTCGAGATCAACTCTCCGGCCTCGGCGCCGACGATGGTGGCACCCACCGGCTTGCCCCCCACGACCGAGACCTTGACGAAGCCGGTCGTCTGGCCCGTCGCGTTGGCGCGGTCGTTCTCGTCGTAGTTGAACCGCACGACCCGCAGCTTGTCGCCGTGCTTCTCGCGCGCCTGCGCCTCGGTCAGGCCGACCTGGGCGAGTTCGGGGTCCGTGTAGGTGCACCAGGGGATGTGGTTCTGCCTGGCCTTCGAGGGCACGCCGAACATGATCTGCGGGACGACGACGCCGGCATGGTAGCCCGCGACGTGGGTGAACTGCATCCGCCCCGCCGCATCGCCGATCGCGAAGACACGCTTGTTGGTGGTTGAGCGCAGGCGGTCGTCAACCGTGACCGCCTTGTCATGGGCGACGTTGCCTGCACCGAGGTCCAGCCGGTCGAGGTTCACGCTGCGCCCCACGGCGACCAGAAGATGCGAGCCGGTGTAGCTGCCGTCATCCGTCTCGACCCTGATGCCCTCGGGGCCCTTGCTGACGCGCTTGGCGTGCTGGCCCTCGACGATCTCGACCCCTTCTTGGCGAAGCTGGTCCAGCACGACGGCCGACGCCTCGGGATCGTCCTTGGGCAGGGCCTTCGAGCCCCCGATCACCGTGACCTTCGAGCCGAGGCGCCGGTGAGCCTGCGCCAGTTCCATGCCGACATTGCCGCCGCCGATGATCAGCAGGTGGTCGGGGCGCTCGCGCAGGTCGAAGATCGTCTCGTTCGTGAGGTAGTCGACGCCGTCCAGCCCCTCCATCGGCGGGACGAGGGGGCGCGACCCGGTGGCGATGACGATGCGGCGGGCGGTGATCTCATGGCTGTCGGTGGCGATGGTGCGCTCGCCGGTGAAGCGCGCCCATTCGCGGATGACGCGGACGCCGAAGCCCTCGAACCGCTCCTGGCTGTCCATCGGCGCGATGGCCTCGATGGCGCGGGCGACGTGATCTTTCGTGGCGCCGTAGTCGATCTGCGGCTCGACGGAGGCGATGCCGAAAGGGTCCGAGTGCGCCATGCCGTAGGCACGCGCGGCGCTGGCGATCAGGGATTTCGACGGGACGCAGCCGTAGTTAAGGCAGTCGCCGCCCATCTTGTGCCCCTCGATCAGGACGACGTTCGCGCCCATCTGCGCGGCGCCCGCGGCGACGGACAGGCCGCCCGAGCCGGCGCCGATGATGCAGACGTCGCAGGTGATCTTTTCCATGGGTCAGACCCCTTTCCGGCCGCGCACGGCCTTGAGGATGATGGGTGACGCCGCGAGAAGGCAGAGGCCGAGGATCGGCAACAGGATCTCGGGCGCGAAGATGATCGACAGGTCGGGCGTCTCGCCCCGCGCGAACACCTCGCCCAGCCCCGCGCCGACCGAGGTGAACACCAGTGCCCCCGGCATGATCCCGAAGAAGGTCGTGACCGCGTAGCGCCAGAGCGGGACGCCCATGAAGGCGGGCACGAGGTTGGCGACGAAGAACGGCACCGCGGGGACCAGGCGGACGAGGAACAGCATCGACCACTGATTCTCGTCGATGCCCTCCTTGATGCGGCGGATCATGCCCTCGCTCGCGTTCATCCGCGCCTCGAGCCGGTCGCCGAGCCCCCAGCGCGCCGCAAGGAAGATGCCGACCGCGCCGATCGTGGCTGCCGTGACGTTGTAAAGCACACCGGGAAAGAGCGAGAACAGGAAGCCGCCGGTCAGCGTCGCCAGGGTCGCCCCGGGCAGCGAGAAGGCGACGATCAGCGCGTAGCACAGCATGAAGACGCCGACCGCCCAGACATAGTGCGCGTCACGGAACGCCAACAGGCGCTCGCGATTATCGGCCAGCGTGTCGAAGCTGACCCAATCGCCCAGGGTGAACGCGCCGACCAGGGCGACCACGGCGATCACGAGGATCGGCAGGCGTCTGAGCCAGGGGTTCGGGGCAGTCTTCGCGGTGTCGGCCATGGTTCCTCGTCCTCGCGTGGGTCAATGGTATGGACCTAGGCCGGTTCCACATCTTGCGGCGAGGCGTCACACGCGCGATTGAAGGCGCGAGGGGCTTTGGTGAGCGGTTGAAACATTCGCGCGAGGCTCCGAAGTGTTGACAGGGTCCCGCGCCTCGCTTATGGCGCGAGCCTTATCCGAATGACCGCGCCGATGCGGGCCTGACGAAGGCTCCGGGCGCCCTGACCACTCATGGGGAGTGACCGATGAAGCGCACGTTCCAGCCCTCGAACCTCGTCCGCAAGCGGCGCCACGGTTTCCGCGCCCGCATGGCGACCAAGGCCGGCCGCAAGATCCTGAACGCCCGCCGCGCGCAGGGCCGGAAGAAGCTGTCCGCCTGATCCAAGGATCATGACCGACAATCAGCCCGCCGCGCCCGCGCCCGGCGGGTCTTTGCCGTTGGAGCGCCTGAAACAGCGCGCCGACTTTCTGCGCGCCGCCCGTGCGCGGGTGGTCCGCGCCTCGTCCTTCATGCTCCAGGCGCGCGACCGCGAGGAAGATGGCCCGGTGCGGGTCGGCTTCACCTGTTCCAAGAAGGTCGGCAACGCCGTGGCCCGCAACCGCGCCAAGCGACGGCTGCGCGAGGTTGCGCGGCTTGACCTGCCGGCGCTGGCCCGCCCCGGCTGGGACTACGTGCTGATCGGCCGCCGCGACGCCACGGCCACCACCGACTTCGCCGAGCTGCGGACCGAGTTCGCCCGCGCCGTCGAGAAGGCCCACAGGTGAGCCCTGCGGCACACCTGCTCGCCCTGCCCGTCCGGGCCTACCGCCTGATCCTGTCGCCCTGGGTCGGGTTCAACTGCCGCTATCACCCCACATGCTCTGCCTACGCGCTCGAAGCGCTTCAGATCCACGGCGCCGTCCGCGGCGGCTGGCTGGCGCTGCGCCGCATCGGCCGGTGCCACCCCTGGGGCGGTTCAGGCGTGGACCCCGTTCCGCCGAGGCAGAGCAATTCGCATCGCTGATCACCCTGCTGTGAAAATTTGATGCGCCTCGCGCGCAGGGCTGTGTTACGCAAAGTCACCTAGGCGAATCACGTTAGAGAAGGGGGCGCATGATGGCAGGATTCCGACGCATGATGTCCCCTTGGCTCGGGTATACGCTCCGCCCCCTCGCGGGCTGAGCCGACCGCCCCTCGGGGCCACTTCCGACCGCTGAACCGTTGTTGCCCGGCCCCGCCGGGAACATCGCCCGTGGTCATTCCCAATCATCCAAACCAGAGGCGGCCCCGCACAAAGGGGCCGGTATGTGCATGATCCAGACTGTCCGGACTCCGTCCTCCGTCATCGACGCGGCGATCGCCGAATTCGGCGCAAGGCGCGTTTTCCTGCTTGCGCTGCGCGCGGTCCTCGCGCCGCGGCAAAAGCCGCTGCCGAGCGCGGACCACCTGCCGAACCACCTGCGCAGGGATATCGGCTTGCCGCGCATCGACCCGCCCGCCACGGGATGGGATTTGCTGCGGTAGAGAAGGCGCGCCCGGCCCCGTGCCGGGCGCGCGTCACGAGACCGGCAGCACCATCGGCACATCGTAGGCGTCGTCCCCGAGGTCCGCGAAGAGCCGGTCGTTCCTTTCGAAAAACGTGCGCCCGCCGAACAGCCGCACCGACAGGTAGATCGCGCGCCGCCGCAGGGGACTGACGCCCGCTGCCTCCATCGCGGCCAGCATCACCCGGTCGGCGAAGGCGCGATCCGCCTCGCTGGGCCTGCGCCCCACGACCTGCCACGCGACATAGAGCCAGTCGTGAATGATCGCGGCCTCCAGCCACGGCCCGACCCGCCCCACGTACCAGCGGAAGATCCACGGGACCGAGGTCAGGTCGGTGATCAGCCCCCGCGGCGCGGTGATCGCGCGCGCCTCGCCGTCCACCACGACCTCGACATCGTAGTCCCGCGCGAGGATGTAGTCGCCGTCCTCGCCCAACCGCTCGAGCAGCTGCGCCCTCGGCCGGATCAGCGCGAGCGCCGTCAGGTAGCGAAATCCCGTCAGCGCGCCGGGGCCGTCGGGATACGGGTTCGTGAACACGGTGCGACCCTCCTTTGCCTCGGCGCGAGAATAGCGTAATTCGCGGCCATGCTCGACGAGACCGACGATATCCATGCGCTCTTTCACGGTGCACCCAAGACGACGGAGTTCAAGAAGCTCCGCAAGCGCATCGTGCAGAACACGCGCGAGGCGGTCGAGCAATATGGCATGGTGCGGCCGGGCGACCGCTGGCTGGTGTGCCTGTCGGGCGGCAAGGACAGCTATACGCTGCTGGCCGCGCTGACCGAGCTGCAATGGCGCGGCCTGCTGCCGGTCGAGATCCTGGCCTGCAACCTCGACCAGGGGCAGCCGGGCTTTCCCGCGACTGTGCTGCCCGAGTTCCTCGAGCGGATGGGCGTGCCCCACCGGATCGAGTACCAGGACACCTATTCCATCGTCATGGACAAGGTGCCCCAGGGGCGGACCTTCTGCGCGCTGTGCTCGCGGCTGCGGCGGGGGAACCTGTATCGGATCGCCGGCGAGGAGGGCTGTTCCGCAGTCGTGCTGGGCCATCACCGCGACGACATCCTCGAGACGTTCTTCATGAACCTCTTCCATGGCGGGCGGCTGGCGACGATGCCGCCCAAGCTGGTCAACGAAGAGGGCGACCTGTTCGTGCTGCGCCCGCTTGCGCACGTGGCCGAAGAGGATTGCGAGCGGTTCGCCCGTGCCATGCAGTACCCGATCATCCCCTGCGACCTCTGCGGCAGCCAGGACGGGCTGCAACGCCAACAGGTGAAGCAGATCCTCGACGGGTGGGAGAAGAACTCGCCCGGTCGGCGGCAGGTGATGTTCCGGGCGCTGATGAACACGCGGCCGTCGCACCTGCTCGACCCGGCGCTGTTCGATTTCGCCGGGCTCGACGTGAAACCGGCCGAGTCTTAACCCGACGCTTACGATCGGTCCGTACGGTGCCCCAGACCCGGGGAGACCACCGATGACCGCCATCCTGATCGCCTGCCTAAGTCTGGCCGCCTTCGGAGCGGTGTTCGGGCGGGTGCGCCTCGTGCGGGAGCGGCCGCCAGTCGTCGGTCTTCGCGACCGGGTCATCGACGCCATCTCGGGGCGGTCGGGCGCGCTCGTGCTGTTCGAAGGAAGCGGGCTGGACCCGGCCGTGCTGGCGGGCGACCTGATCTGCCGGCGGGACCAGGTGATTGCCGGCGAAGACCGGTTCGCCGTTCACCTCGACGCGCCGGGGCGGGATGCCGAGTTCGCCCGTTGGCTTTGCCGCGCGCAGGTCGTGCTTGAAGATCGGTGCGGCTCGGTGCGGATGGGCGCGACGCGGACGGGGGCCGGCGCGTGGCCCGAGGATCATCTCAACCGTGCAGAACGCGCCCTTGCGCGTGCGAAGTCCGAGAACGTCGTTCTCTTCATCGACGACCACGCCCCGCCGCGCGCCCTTGCCGCCGAAGCCGCGGCGATCCCGTTCGAGGCGCTGCCGATCCTCTGCGCCGAACGGCACGAGCTTGTCGCGGTCGAGCCCGTCGCCCCGCCCGATGTCGAGGACCGCAGGCCCGCTTCGCCCGAGGTCGCGCGCCACCTGTTCCTGGCCAGGCTGCGAAGCGGCGCCCGGATGCTCGACGGCGATAGCGGTGCGCGGTTGAGCCTGCCCCTGCCCGACGATCTCGCGGCGGATCCCGACATGGCCTTCGCGCTGGTCTTCGGCCTCGACGGGTGCGACATCCTGCCCGAGCGCGTGACGCTGCGTGTCGGCGCCGGCCTCTCTCCTGCCACCGAAGCCGCCCTTCTGGCCACGGGATGCACGGTCTCGACCGAGGCCCCGACGGTCGCGCAGGTCGGGGCGGGTCCGCACTGGCTGCCGGCAGAAATGGTGCGCGACATGGACGCGGACGAGGCGGCCCGGCGCCAGGTGGCCACGATCCTCGCGCGCGCGGCCGAAACCGGGGCAGAAGTCCATGCGGATGGCGTGGGCTCGCGCAAAACGGCCCAGATGCTCTCGGCAATGGGCTGTACGCTGGTCTCGGGGCCAGGGCTCGCACCGGCCGTTCCGGACGGCGATACCGGGTCCGCGAGCGCGTCGCGCAGTTGACGGCACCGTGCTTGAAGCCCGAAACGCCTTGACGATCCCTCTGCCCGCCTGTTGAACCGCGGCGACCGAGCGACAGCAACCGGGGGCGCAGGCGCCATGGACGACCAGAACCGCAACATGATCCTCGCGATCGTCCTGAGCGCGCTCGTGATCCTAGGGTGGACGCTCCTCTTCCCACCGGAAGAGGCGACGATGACCGACGATCAGGTCAGCGAGACCAGCGCCCCGGCCAACCCCGCCACCGCCCCCGCGCCTCCCGGATCGACCAACGCCCCGCAGGACGGCTCTCCCGCCGCGGTCGCCGTGGACGCGCCGCGGATCGAGATCGACACGCCGGCCCTGTCCGGCTCGATCTCGCTGATCGGCGGGCGGATCGACGAGCTGGCGCTCAAGAATTACCACGTGGAGGTCGACGAAAGCTCCCCCTTGGTCGAGCTTCTGAACCCGGTCGCCAGCGACCGCCCGTACTACGCCCTCTTCGGCTGGGCCCCCGGCGGCGACCTGGCCTACGAGGACGTGCCCGGCGCGCAGACGCCGTGGCAGGTGGTCGAAGGCGAGACGCTGTCGCCCGGCAACCCCGTCACGCTGGAATGGGACAACGGCAACGGCCTGGTGTTCCGCCGCACGATCTCGGTGGACGAGGACTACATGTTCACCGTCGACCAGTCGGTCCTTAACTCCACCGGGAATGCCGTCCGCCTCGCCCCCTACGGCACCGTTGCGCGCCACGGCGACATGGATCTGGCCGGGTTCTTCATCCTGCACGAAGGCGTCGTGCGCATGTCCGACGGAGAGTTGCAGGAGCTCGACTACGACGACCTGCCCGACCTCGACCAGATCGCCCGCGAAGGCGGGCCGGCGGACGTGATCGAGGTGATCGAGGACGGCTGGATCGGCTTCACCGACAAGTACTGGATGACCACGCTGATCCCGACGCCGGGCACCAGCTTCACCAGCGTCGCCAAGTTCGTCCCCGGCGGCGAAATCTACCAGACCGAGGCCCGCCTCCCGACGCTCGAGGTTGCCCCGGGCGAAACCGGCTCGACCTCGCTGCGCCTCTTCGCCGGCGCGAAGGAATGGGAGACGATCCTGAACTACCAGGAGCAGGGGATCGACGGCTTCGTCGACTCGATCGACTGGGGCTGGTTCTTCTTCCTGACCAAGCCGATCTTCGTGGCCCTGCACTGGCTGAACGGCGTGATCGGCAACATGGGCTGGGCGATCATCGTCCTGACCCTCGGGATCAAGGCGCTGCTGCTGCCCCTGGCCTACAAGTCCTACGTCTCGATGGCGAAGATGAAAGAGCTTCAGCCCGAGATGGAGAAGATGAAGGAGAAGGCGGGCGACGACCGCCAGAAGCTTCAGCAGGGCATGATGGAGCTCTACAAGAAGAACAAGGTTAACCCGGCGGCGGGCTGCCTTCCGATCCTGCTGCAGATCCCGATCTTCTTCTCGCTCTACAAGGTGATCTTCGTCACGCTCGAGCTGCGCCACGCGCCGTGGCTGTTGTGGATCGACGACCTTTCGGCGCCGGACCCGAGCTCGATCCTGAACCTCTTCGGGCTGCTGCCCTGGGGCACGCCCGATCCCAGCTCGTTCCTTGCGATCCTGTCGCTGGGCGTGCTGCCGATCCTTCTGGGCATCTCGATGTGGCTGCAGCAGAAACTGAACCCGGCCCCCGCCGACGCGACGCAGGCGATGATCTTCGCCTGGATGCCATGGGTGTTCATGTTCATGCTGGGCCAGTTCGCGAGCGGCCTCGTGCTCTACTGGATCGCGAACAACACCATCACCTTTACCCAGCAATACGCGATCATGCGCAGCCAGGGGTACAAACCCGACCTGCTGGGCAACATCCTGGGCTCGTTCCGGCGGAACAAGGACGCAAAATGAAGGTCGGGGGGCTCTACCGCTACCCGATCAAGGGCGTCGGTGCCGAGCCTCTGGACGCGGCGTTCCTGAGCGCGGACGCCCCCTTTCCCGGAGACAGGGCATGGGCGATTGCCCATGCGAAGGCGCCCGACCGGTCAGGCTGGATGCCGAAGGCCGCGTTTCTGCAGGTGATGGCAGGTCCCGGCCTTGCTGCGGTGCGTGCTGAAACGGCGGGCGACCGGATCACCCTGTCCCACCCCGACCGTCCGACGCGCAGCTTTTCGCTCCCTGACGATGCGGCGCAGTTGCTCGACTGGGTCCGACCGATCTGGCCTGAGGACAAGCCCGCGCCCGCCCGCGTGCTGCCTGCTCCGCCCGAAAGCTTCGCCGATAACGGGCAGGCCACGGTGCACGTGCTGACGCAGGCGACCCTGGATGCGCTATCCGAGGCCGCCGGGCAGACCGTCGAAGCGCTCCGCTTTCGCGCGAATATCGTGATCTCGGACGCCGAAGCGTGGTCCGAGCTTGGTTGGGTCGGGAGACGGCTTCGGCTCGGTGATGCGGAGATCGAAGTGCTCGAGCCCACCGGCCGCTGCCGCGCCACCGACGCCAACCCCGACACCGGAACCCGGGATATCGCGATGCTGGAGCTTCTGTCGAAGACGACGGGCGGCAAGGATGTCGGCGTCTATGCGCGCGTCACCCGTGGCGGCACCGTGAACCGGGGCGAGACCGTGGAGTTGCTGGCATGAACCTGCCCTTCCCCGAAGCCGACCCGAGCGCCGAGGAGCGTGAGGCAGGCACCAAGCTGTTCCGCCAGGAGACGCAGTTCCTGAAGGGCGTCGTCGCGATGGACGGCCTGCCCCCGGACGACCGGGTCGAGATCTGCTTTGCCGGCCGGTCGAACGTGGGCAAGTCGAGCCTGATCAACGCGCTGACCGGGCGGCGGAACATCGCGCGGGCCTCGAACACGCCGGGGCGCACGCAAGAGGTCAACTTCTTCACGCTGGCGCATCTCTACCTCGTCGACCTGCCGGGCTACGGCTTCGCGAACGCGCCGGTGCCGGTCGTGCAACAGTGGCAGAGGGTGATGAAGGCCTATCTGGGCGGCCGCGCGAATCTGCGCCGCGCCTTCCTGCTGATCGACCATCGCCACGGCCCGAAACCCGTCGATGCCGAGATCATGGATCTGCTCGACAAGGCAGCTGTACCGTTCCAGGCGGTGCTGACGAAGTCGGATAAGGTAAAGGGTGCCGATCGCGACCGCACACAAGCCGCCCTTCGCGAGACCTTGGCACGCCACCCCGCCGCCTATCCCGAGATCGTCGTGACCTCGTCCGAAACGGGCGACGGGATCGAGACGCTCCGCGCCGTCATCGCCGGAATTGCCTGACCGGTCCGACCATATGGCAAATCGGGTTTCGCCCGGCTAAGACTGGCGGAACCGCCGCGCCCCATTCGTAGCAAGTAGGCCCCATGACCGAGACCCATCCCGCCTCTGAAGATTGGGCCCAGACGGCCCACACCCTGTCGCAGGCCCTGCCGTTCTTCCAGCGATATGCGGGCGCCACGGTGGTCATCAAGCTGGGCGGGCACGCCATGGGCTCGGACGAGGCGATGCGCAGTTTCGCCCGCGACGTGGTCCTGATGAGCCATGTCGGCGTGAACCCGGTGATCGTCCATGGCGGCGGCCCGATGATCAACGCGGTGCTGAAGGCGCAGGGCGTCGAGAGCACCTTCGTCGGCGGCAAGCGCGTGACCGACGCGGCCACGATCGAGGTGGTCGAGATGGTCCTTTCGGGCTTCGTCGGCAAGCGCATCGTGCAGGCGATTCAGGCCGAGGGTGGCACCGCCGTCGGCATCTCGGGCAAGGACGCGCAGCTGATGATTTGCGAGCAGACGAACCCGGAACTGGGCTTCGTCGGCACGCCGGTCGAGATGAACCCGACCTTTCTGGAACGGATGAAGGACAGCAAGACGATCCCCGTGATCGCCCCCATCGGCGCGGGCCGGAACGGCGAGACCTTCAACGTGAACGGCGACACGGCGGCCGGCGCCATCGCGGGGGCGCTGAAAGCCGACCGCCTGCTTCTGCTGACGGACGTGGCCGGCGTGAAGGGCGCGGATGGCGAGGTGATTTCGGAGATTACGCCCGAGGCGATCCAGGAGCTGACCGATACCGGTGTGATCTCGGGCGGGATGATCCCCAAGACCGAGACGGCCCTGCTGGCCATGGAAGACGGCGTGCGGGCCGTGGTGATCCTGGACGGACGCGTGCCGAACGCCTGCCTGCTGGAGCTTTACACCAAGGCGGGCGCCGGCACGCTGATCCGGGGCAAGCGGTGAGCCGACGGCTGATCCTGACACGCCACGCGAAATCGGCGTGGGACCACCCCGACCTCGACGACCACGACCGTCCCCTCACCCGCCGCGGCGAAAGATCCGCCACCGCCATCGGCCGCTGGCTGAGCGAGAATGACCACCGGCCCGAGGTCGCGCTGCTATCCACAGCCCGGCGCGTGGTCGAGACATGGGCCGGGATCGGCCCGCGGCTTTGCGCGGCGCCCAATGCCGTCCGCGACCGTGCACTGTACCATTCCTCGCCCGAGACGATGCTGGCGGCTTTGGTGGGCCGGCCCGAGGCTTGCGTCATCCTGATCGCGCATAACCCCGGCATGGCGACGCTGGCGCAGCGGCTGGTCCGCACCACGCCCGATCGCGGCGAGTTCGCCTATTTCCCGACCTGCGCGACGCTGATCCTCGACTTCGAGGTCGCCTCCTGGGGCGACGTGGCCCCGCGCGAGGGGCATGTCGTGGATTTCGTGGTGCCGCGCGACCTGACGGACTGACGCCTCACCTCAGTGGCCGAGAATCTGGCTCAGGAACTGCTTGGTCCGCTCGGATTTCGGATTGTTGAAGAAGGCCTCGGGCTCGTTCTGCTCGACGATCTGACCGTCGGCCATGAAGATCACCCGGTTCGCGACCTGCCGCGCAAAGCCCATCTCGTGGGTCACGCAGATCATCGTCATCCCCTCTTCGGCCAGCTCGATCATCGTGTCGAGCACCTCCTTGATCATCTCGGGATCGAGGGCCGAGGTCGGCTCGTCGAAGAGCATGATCTTGGGTCGCATGCACAAGGATCGCGCGATTGCCACGCGCTGCTGCTGCCCGCCCGATAGCTGGCCGGGATACTTGTTCGCCTGGTCGGGAATCTTCACCTTCTCGAGGAAGTGCATCGCGGTTTCCTCGGCCTCTTTCTTCGGAGTCTTGCGGACCCAGATCGGCGCGAGGGTGCAGTTCTCGAGGATCGTGAGGTGCGGGAAGAGGTTGAAGTGCTGGAAGCACATCCCGACCTCGGATCGGATCTTGTCGATCTGCTTGAGGTCCGAGTTCAGCACCGTGCCGTCGACGGTGATCCTGCCCTTCTGGTGCTCTTCCAACCCGTTGATGCAGCGGATCAGCGTCGATTTCCCCGAGCCTGACGGGCCGCAGACGACGATGCGCTCGCCCTTGTAGACGGTCAGGTCGATATCGCGCAGCACGTGGAAATTGCCGAACCACTTGTTCATGCCGTCGATCTCGATGGCGACCTCGTCCGATACCTTGAGCTGGCTGCGGTCGGGCGCGCGGGTGTTTGCGGTTTCCATGAGGGGCGCTCCTTACCGGTGTTCGGTGGCAAGCTTGCGCTCGAGCCACTGGGAATATTGCGAAATGCCGTAGCAGGTGACGAAGAACAGCAGCGCCGCGAAGCCGTAGAGCTCCCAGTAGACGCCGTTCCAATCGGTCGAGGCGAGGATCGGCCCGCGGATCATGCCCACCACGTCGAACATCGAGATGATCGACACCAGCGTCGTGTCCTTGAACAGCCCCACCGCCACGTTGACGATGCCGGGGATCGAGATCTTCAGCGCCTGCGGAAGGATGATCAGCCGCATGGCCTGCGCATAGTCGAGGCCGAGGCTGTCGGCGGCCTCGTACTGGCCGCGCGGCAGGGCGGCGAGGCCCCCGCGGATCACCTCGGCGATATAGGCCGAGGCGAACATGGTGATCATGATGATGACCCGCAGGATCAGGTCGAAATTGGTATCGGGCGGCAGGAAGTAGGCCAGCACCACGTTCGCCACGAAGAGAAGCGTGATCAGCGGGACGCCGCGGACGAACTCGATGAACGCCACGCAGACATACTTGATGAGCGGCAGGCGCGACTGCCGGCCGAGAGCCAGCAGGATGCCGAAAGGCAGCGACAGCGAGATGCAGACCGTCCCGAGGATCATGTTGAGCATGTAGCCCCCCATGTCCCGGCTCTGAATTCGCTGAATGGCAAGGAAGTCGCGCTCTTGCGACGCGACCCAGCCGCCGACCCACCAAACCGCAACGGCCGCGACCACGGCGGCCCCGAGCGACAGCGCGAAACTCCAGCGATCGGTCGCCTTGAAGGCGAAATAGCCGGCGAGGACGCCCAGGAAGGCAGAAACGGGCGTCAGGATCGTGCCGCCCCAGAGCAGCCAGTACGCGACGAAGGGATAGAGCGCCGTCAGGATCAGAAGTCGCCGCGGCAGATCAGGCAAAAGCGCGGGCGCGCCGGCGACGAAGAGGAGGACGAAGGCGAGGAGGGGGCGCCAATACTCGGTCTGCGGAAAGGCGAAGCCGAAGATCAGCTGGTTCCACCGCTCGGTCAGGACGGCGAAACAGCCCCCCGCCCCGGCGCCGGTGATCTCGCGGCATTCACTGAGCGAGCCCGCGTTCCACACGCCGCCGAGCAGCCACGGCAGAAGCCCCGACAGCAGCACGTAGATCACGTAGAGCGCCAGGAGCGTCAGGATCGCGTTCGGGATCGTCGGGAACAGGTTGTGGCGGACCCAGCGGATCGCGCCGGTCTCGCGCGCCGGGGGGGCCTGTTCGGGGATGAAGCTTTCGCGGACGAAGGCGACGGATTGGGCGTGGGTGTCGCTCATTCTACCGCTCCTTCAGGGCGACGGAGGCGTTGTAGATGTTCATCACCCCCGAGATCGTCAGGCTGATGACGAGGTAGAACAGCATCAGCAGCAGCACGCATTCGATCGCCCGCCCGGTCTGGTTCAACGTGATCCCCCCAAGCGTCGCGGTGATGTCCGCATAGCCCACGGCGATGGCCAGCGAGGAGTTCTTCGTCAGGTTCAGGTATTGCGAGATCAGCGGTGGCACGATCACCCGCAGCGCCTGCGGAAGGACGACGAGGTTCATGATCCGCCGGGGCCGCAGGCCAAGCGCGGCCGCCGCCTCGGTCTGGCCCGTCGACACCGACAGGATGCCGGCGCGGACGTTCTCGGCGATGAAGGCGCCGGTATAGACCGACAGGGCCAGCCAGAGCGCGATGAACGGCTTGCCGATCAGCGTACCGCCCTGGATGTTGAAGTTGTTCGCGGCCACGTCCGGCCGGATGAACGAGATCGACCCGAGCGCGAGTTCGGCGATCACCACCGGCGCGATCAGGATCACCCAGGAGGGCCAGACCGGCAGCAGCTTGCCCGAGTTGAAGAGCGTCCGCTTCACGTGCGACCGCCAGAGGAAGAAGCCGACGATGCCGGCGACCAGGGCGCCGAGCACGATCGGCCAGCCGGGTCCGACCTCGACCGCGGGCGCGTAGAGACCGCGATTGGTGAAGGCGAAGGACCCCAGGAACAGGCCTCGATCGGGCTCGACCGAGCCGCCGCGGGTCAGGAAGTCGCGGGGCGCGCCGCCCGACAGGGTGACGACTGTCCCGATGATGAGGATCCAGATCAGGACCGGCACGTTGCGGAACGCCTCGACATAGACCGACATGAGCCGCGCGACGATCCAGTTCTTCGACAGCCGCATCACACCCGCCGAGACGCCGATGAGCGTGGCGAGGATGCAGCCGGCGATCGCGACCAGCAGCGTGTTGATCACGCCGACGATCGCCGCCCGCAGGTGCGACGATCGGCTCGTGTAGTCGATGAGGGTCTGGTTGATGTCGTAATTCGCCGGGTTGTCGAGGAACCCGTAGGAAAAGTTCAGCCCCGCCGCCGCGAAGTTGCGCATGAGGTTCCAGCCGAGCCAGCTCGCGATGCAGATGATCGCGATGAGGGCGATGAACTGGAAGGTCAGTCCGCGGTAGCGCGTGTCGCTGAGCAGCATTCCGGGGTGGAAGCCACGGCGCTTGGGCGTGTCGTGATCGGAAATGGAGGCCATCTCGGTTCCGTCTGCCTACGCGCCGTCCGCCCGGCCAGAGCCGGGGTCGGGACGCTTCGATGGTGGTGGGAACGGTCGAGGAGGGGGAGCGCGATCAGGCCGCGCCCCCCGGTTACCTTACCGGAACGGAGGCGCGTAGAGCAGCCCGCCGTTGGTCCACTGGGCGTTCAGCCCGCGGGCGAGGCCGACCGGCGTGTCCTCACCGATGTGCCGCGCGAAGAGCTCGCCATAGTTGCCGCCGGCCGAGATCGCCTTGACGGCCCAGTCGTTGTCGAGGCCGATCATCGCGCCAAGCTCGCCCTCGGTGCCGAGCAGGCGGTTGACCTCGGGGTTGTCGCCCGGTGCCGACGCCATGTCCTGCACGTTTGCAGAGGTCACGCCGTATTCCTCGGCGGCGACAAGCGCGTTGAGCGTCCAGCGCACCACGTCACCCCATTCGCTGTCACCATGACGCACGAGCGGGCCGAGCGGCTCTTTCGAGATGATCTCTGGCAGGATCACGTGCTCGGAGGGGTTCTCGAACGAGGCACGGGTGGCGGCAAGGCCGCTGGCATCGGTCGTGTAGGCGTCGCAGGCACCGGCGATGTACTGCTGCTGCGCTTCGCCGTTGGTCTCGATCGGGACCGGCTCGTAGCTGATGTTGTTCTTGCGGAAGAAGTCGGCGAGGTTCAGCTCGGTCGTGGTGCCGGTCTGGACGCAGACGGTCGCGCCGTCGAGGTCCTTGGCCGAGGTGACGCCGAGCTCCTTCGGGATCAGGAAGCCCTGGCCGTCGTAGTAGTTCACGCCGGCAAATTCGAACTTCAGGTCGTTGTCGCGGCTGAACGTCCAGGTGGTGTTCCGGGAAAGAAGGTCGATCTCGCCCGAGGCGAGCGAGGTGAAGCGGGTCTTGCCGGTGGTCGGCACGAACTCGACGGCGCTCGGGTCGTCCAGAACGGCTGCGGCGACGGCGCGGCAGACGGCGACGTCGAAGCCTTCCCACTCGCCGCTCGCATTGGGGGCCGAGAACCCGGTCAGACCGGTGGACACGCCGCAGTTCAGGGTGCCGCGCTCCTGGACGTCACTTAGCGTCTGGGCGCCGGCGAGACCTGCGACCAACATGGCCGCGGACGCGGTGCCGAGAAATACGGTGGTTTTCATGAATACCTCTTCCTGAGTTGCCCGACGCGAGGCCGGATCGGATTTGGCCGACTGCGCCGGCATTGGCGAGGAACCCGGATAGGTCCCGAACGCGACCGAGTGTGTCGCTATTCATCGCCATGCGTCAAGTCACCGATAACCAGATGAGATGACGAATCGGTCACGCGATCAGCAGATGCCCGTGAAATGTGCCGATCGCCACGACGCTCAGGTGGCCAGAGCCCAGAACCTGTGCGCATCGAGGAAGGCGCGGCGTTTCCTCGCGGCGAAATCCTCGGCCTCTTCGTCGCGGCCCCATTCCTCTGCCTGCCATTCCTCGTCGAGGCGCGACAGGTCCCAGACCTCGACCGGCGACCGGGCGCCCCAGGCCGCGGCATGGGCCAGCACCAGCGAACCCGACAGCGCCACCAGATCGTGGAACGCCGCGAGGCGGAACTTGGACATTTCGTGCATCGGCGCAACCAGGCGGTCGAGCGCGGCGGCGTCCTGCGCCACGGGCATCACGCCCTGGGTGGTGACGAGGCGGGCGCCGAAGGTCTCCTCGGCCCAATCGAGCAGCGGATCCCACATCTGCGACTGCTGCAGGACGAGCGCCTGCGGGTTCTCGGCGCGGTAGCTGAGCAGGTCGGTGCCGCCGTATTCGGCCAGGGCAGCGACGACCGCCGCCTTTTGCGGCGCGACCTTGTCGATGGCCGAGTTCGCCGTGCGGGTCATCGGCATGGAGCCGGGATCGACGATCTTCGCCTGCGCGTCCCATTCGGCGGCGACGGCCTCGGCCAGTGCCTCGGTCGGCAGCACGAGGCTTTCGCCCGCGGGGGTACGGATCGGCTTGTCATCCAGCAGAACGCGGATGCCGCCCTCGACGGGCTCTGTTTGGGCGGATTTCCAGAAGCGTTTCGGGGCCCAGTCGGACATTCAGCTCTCCCAAATCTGGTGCAGGGCGGGGACGAGCGCGGCGGGCGTCTCGACCATGGCCTGCGCTCCGGCCGCGCGCAGCCGTTCGGGCGCGTGATAGCCCCACGCGACGCCAAGCGCAAAGATGCCGGCGGCGCGGGCCATCTCCATATCGAAGGTCGAATCGCCGATCATCACGGCGTTTACCGGGGTGACCGAGGTTTCAGCCAGCGCGGCGGCGATCATCGACGGGTGCGGCTTCGAGGGGTGATCGTCGGCACATTGCGCCGTGGCGAGGCGGAACCCGTGCGCATCGATCATCGCCCGGAGCCCGCGACGCGACGCCCCCGTGGCGATGCCGATCAGGGTCTCGGGCTCGGTCCCCAGAGCGTCGAGCGCCGCCGGGATGCCCGGAAAGGTCGGTGCCGGAGCCTTCGCCCGCGCCGCGGCATAATGCGTCTTGTAGGCGGCCAGCATATCGGCGTGATCCGCCCCCGGCGCGAGGCGTTCGAACACCACGGGCAGCGACAGGCCGATGCAGGCCACCACCGCCTCGCGGTCCGGCGCGGGGCGCCCGGCGGCAGCGAAGGCCGCGTCCATGGACGCCACGATATGCCCTTGGCTGTCCACGAGCGTGCCGTCCATGTCGAAAAGCGCGAGCCGCAGGGTCATTCCTCGGGCGGGGCGAACGGATCGTCGGGAGCGTCCGCGACGCGCCACTCCAGCGCGTCCCAGGTGCGCTTCATGTGTTCGGGCAAGGGTGCGGTGAGGGACAGGGGCACGCCCGTGACCGGATGCTCGAAGCTGAGCGAGCGGGCGTGCAGGTGCAGCTTCTTCGACAGGTCGCCGCCCAGTTGCGCGCCCCAGCCGTCGCCCAGGTTCTCCTGCCCCGAGCCGCCATACTTGCCGTCGCCGATCACGGGGTGGCCGATCTCGGCCATGTGCGCGCGAAGCTGGTGGGTGCGCCCGGTGATCGGCTCGAGCGCGACCCAAGAAACCCGGCCGCCAAGCGCGGAAAGGGTGGTGAAGTGCGTCTCGGCCCGCTTGGCGCCTTCGGTGTCGCGCACGTCGTCGGGGTGCAGGCAAAGCATCTTTTCGCCCTCTCCGCCGATGCCGTGGCCGGGGGCCTTCACCAGCCCGAACTTGATGACGCCGTCCCGCGGGCTGGGCACGCCCGCGACCGCCGCCCAGTAGATCTTGCGTGTACGCTTGTGGCGCAGCGCCTCGGCCAGGCCCTTGGCCGCCAGGCGGGTGCGGGCCAGCAGCAGGACGCCCGACGTGTCCTTGTCGAGGCGGTGAACCAGCTTCGGCTTGTCCTCGTCGTCCTCGATCAGCGCTTCGGCAAGCCCATCGACGTGGCGGGTCTGCTTCGAACCGCCCTGCGTCGGCAGCCCCGGCGGCTTGTTCAGCGCGATGATGTGCTCGTCGCGATAGATCACGCAGGACCGGATCAGCTTGGCGTCGGAATCGCTGACGCGGCTTTGCAGGATCTCGGGCGCGGCAACGTCGGGGAGCGGGGGGATGCGAATCTCCTGCCCCTCTTCGACGCGCGTGGCGCCCTTCGCGCGGGCACCGTCCACGCGGATCTCGCCCTTGCGGCACATCTTCTCGATGCGCCCCTGCGGCACGTGGGGGTAGTGCTTGCGGAACCAGCGGTCGAGCCTCTGGTCGCCCTCGCCCTCTTCGATCTTTCGCGTGTGAACGCCGCTCATGCCATCGCCTTCGCCAGTTCGAGCCCGAGATACAACGCGCCGAGCCCCGCGCCAACCGACAGCGCCATATAGAGGATCGCCGTCCCTGTCTGCCCCTCCTGCATCAGGTTCACGGCTTCGAGAGAAAACGTCGAGAAGGTGGTGAAGCCGCCCAGGATGCCGGTCGCAACGAACGGCCCGAGCCATCCCAGCCCCAGCCGCCCCGCCATCCCGGCGAACAGCCCCATCAGCAAGCAGCCCACCACGTTCGCCGTCAGCACCCCCAGCGGCATCCCCGGCCCCGCGATCCGCGCGACGCCGATGCCCACGAGGTAGCGCGCCGATGCGCCGATGGCTCCGCCGACAGCGACCTGCAGCAGCGTCCCGATCACTCGTCTTGCCCCTTCTTCCGCTTCGCCCTGAGCGAGACGAACCAGTCGAGGCGCTTCTTCAACTCGCGCTCGAACCCGCGCTCTTTCGGCAGGTAGTAGACACCGCGCTTCATGCCGTCTGGGAAGTAGTTCTGGCCCGAAAACGCGTCCTCGGCATCGTGGTCGTATTCGTAGCCCTTGCCGTATCCCTGCTCTTTCATCAGCTTCGTCGGCGCGTTGCGGATGATCTTGGGCGGCGGCTCTGACCCGGTGGTCTTGGCGGCGCGCATCGCCTCCTTGTAGGCGGCGTAGCCGGCGTTCGATTTCGGGGCGAGGGAGAGGTAGGTGACAGCCTGCCCGAGCGCCAGTTCCCCCTCGGGCGAGCCGAGGCGCTCGTAGGTCTCCCACGCGTCGAGGCAGACCCGTTGTGCCTGCGGGTCGGCCAGCCCGATATCCTCGACCGCCATGCGGGTGATGCGGCGGGCGAGGTAGCGGGGGTCCTCTCCGCCGTCGAGCATCCGCGTCAGCCAATAGAGCGCGGCATCGGGGTCGCTGCCCCGGACCGATTTGTGCAGCGCCGAGATCAGGTTGTAATGCGCGTCGCCCGACTTGTCGTACTGGGCCGCGCGGCGTTGCAGCCGGGCCTGAAGGGAGGTGGGATCGAGGGGCGCCTCGGTCTTCCAGGCCATCACCTGCTCGGCCAGGTTGAGAAGCGCGCGGCCGTCGCCGTCGGCCATGTCGAGAAGCTGGGCGCGGGCCTCGGCGGTCAGGGGCAGCGGGCGGCCCATGTCGGCCTCGGCACGCTGCGCGAGGCGCTCGAGGTCGTCATGCGAGAGGCGCTCGAGCACCAGCACCTGCGCCCGCGACAAGAGCGCGGCGTTCAACTCGAAGGATGGATTCTCGGTGGTGGCGCCGACGAGGAGGATCGTCCCGTCCTCCATATGCGGCAGGAAGCCGTCCTGCTGCGCCTTGTTGAAGCGGTGGATCTCGTCGACGAAGAGCAGTGTCCCCTGCCCGTTCGCGCGCCTGTGCCGGGCCGCCTCGAACACCTTGCGCAGGTCGGGCACGCCGGTGAAGATCGCGCTGATCTGGACGAAGGCAAGGTCGGTTTCGTGCGCGAGAAGCCGCGCGATGGTCGTCTTGCCAACCCCGGGCGGCCCCCAGAAGACGAGGCTCGACAAGGTGCCCGACTCCAGCATGACGCCGAGCGGACCGTTCGGCCCGATGACGTGCCCCTGCCCGATCACCTCGGACAGGCGCTGCGGCCGAAGCCGGTCGGCAAGGGGACGCGGCGCGGTGTCGGGACCCGTCGCAGGGGCTTTATCGAACAGGTCGGACATGATCGCCCAAGCCTACAGGGCGGCGACGGCGGGGGAAAGCGGCTGATTGGCGGCAGCTACAGCAGGTGAAGCTCTTGGGCGCGCTGGATCGCCTCGGCCGTCGTGCGTGCCATGAGGCGCTCGCGGCAGGCCTTGAGCCGGGCCTTCAGCGCACTTTCGGAAATGCCGAGCAGCACCGCGGCCTCGGCGTAGCGGTGCCCGGCCGCGATGGTGCGCAGGGCATGACGCTGCCCTTTCGTAACATCCGTTCGCGGCGTGGAATCGCGATGCAGCGCCTTCACCGTTGCCGCAAGGGCCTGCATCTCGGCGTCGGTGAACTCGCGATCGCCCCGCGCAAAGCCCCCGATGCTGCGGGAACCGGTCGGCCCTTCGGAGATCGCCACGCCGTATCGGCACCCGAACTCCATCGCCTGACCCAGAATATCATGAGGATCGGGGTGGTTCATCTCGGACCAGCGCACGCATCCGGTGGACCCTATCCCCCACGAGATCAGCGGGTCGCACATCATGTAGCCGCGCGCCGTATAGCGATCGATCCAGCGCGGGTCGTAAGTCTGAATCATGATCCGGGCCGAGGCGAACCGGATGTGCAGCCCGAGCGCGAAACCACTTGGACACATCCGCTTCAGCCGGGACAGCCCAAGCTCGATCGCTTCGATGCCCGTGGCTTGATTGATCATGGCATCATTCCCGTGCTGCTTGCAGAAAACACCCGACGAGGCAATTTTCATCGCGGCATGCATCGTTTGATTTATATCCCGGGCCGATGCCAGAGCCCATGCGGCATAAAAAAACGGCGGAGCAAAACCCCGCCGTTCGGATCGTGTCTCAAGAGGGAGACGCTTATTCGGCGTCTTCGGCCTCGAGGCGGGCACGGTCGCCAGCGCCCTTGGCGTCACGGTCGCGATCGACGAATTCGATGATCGCCATCGGGGCCATGTCGCCGTAGCGGAAGCCGGCCTTCAGGACACGGATGTAGCCGCCCTGACGCTCGGCGTAGCGGGGGCCGAGGATGTCGAACAGCTTCTCGACATACTGGTCCTGCTTCAGCTGGGATCGGGCCTGACGGCGGGCGTGCAGGTCGCCGCGCTTGGCGAGCGTGATCAGCTTCTCGACGATCGGGCGAAGTTCCTTCGCCTTGGGCAGGGTCGTCTTGATCTGCTCGTGCTCGATCAGCGAGCCGGCCATGTTCGCCCAGAGCGCCTTGCGGTGCTCATGGGTGCGGTTGAGGCGGCGGTATCCGCGGGCGTGACGCATTTTCTATCTCCTAAATCGCGTTTTGCTTTGTCCGGCCGGCGATGCGTGTCACCGACTCTCCTTGGGGCATGTGCCCGGTCTTGCAGGAGGGCGCAGAGCGCCCTCCCGATCGTGGTTTCAGAAGTTGTCTTCGTACTTCTTGGCGAGGTCTTCGATGTTCTCCGGCGGCCATTCCTCGACATCCATGCCGAGGTGCAGACCCATGCCCGAGAGCACTTCCTTGATCTCGTTCAGCGACTTGCGGCCGAAGTTCGGGGTCCGGAGCATCTCGGCCTCGGTCTTCTGGATCAGGTCGCCGATATAGACGATGTTGTCGTTCTTCAGGCAGTTGGCCGAGCGCACCGACAGTTCCAGTTCGTCCACCTTCTTCAGCAGAAGCGGGTTGAACTCGAGGCCGTCGTCATCAGAGGCGGCGCCGGCTTGGTCGGGCTCGTCGAAGTTGACGAAGATGCCGAGCTGGTCCTGCAGGATGCGCGCAGCATAGGCCACGGCGTCCTCGGCACTGACCGAGCCGTCGGTTTCGACCTTGAGGGTCAGCTTGTCGTAGTCCAGCACCTGGCCCTCGCGGGTCGGCTGAACGTCGTAGCTGACCTTGCGGATCGGCGAGTAGATCGCGTCGATGGGCATGAGGCCGATCGGTGCGTCTTCGGGCCGGTTCTTGTCGGACGAGACGTAGCCCTTGCCGCTGTTGACCGTCATCTCCATGAACAGGTCCGCACCGTCGTCGAGGTGGCAGATCACGTGATCCTTGTTCAGGACCTCGATCCCCTGCGACACCGAGATGTCGCCGGCGGTGACGACCATCGGACCCTTGGCCGAAATCGAGACGCGCTTGGGCCCCTCGACTTCCATCTTGATTGCGACACCCTTGAGATTCAGCACGACGTCGGTGACGTCCTCGCGGACCCCGGCGATCGAGCTGAACTCGTGCAGGACGTTGTCGATCTGAACGCTCGTGATGGCCGCGCCTTGCAGCGAGGACATCAGGACACGGCGCAGCGCGTTGCCGAGCGTCAGACCGAAGCCACGCTCCAGCGGTTCGGCAATGACCGTCGCCTGACGCTGCGGATTGTTGCCGGGCTTGATCTCGAGCTGCTGGGGCTTGATGAGCTCCTGCCAGTTCTTGTGAAGCATGTATGTCTCCTCAATTCTCGTCGGCGGCCCATGCAAGACGCCCCGACACCCGAGGTGGAAAACGACGAATGCAGGCCGTGCGACGTGGCACGGCCTGCGGTATTCTCGAAGATCCGATCAGACGCGGCGGCGCTTGGGCGGACGGCAGCCGTTATGGGCCATCGGCGTCACGTCGCGGATCGACGTGATGTTGAAGCCGACGGCGGCCAGGGCGCGGAGCGCGGATTCGCGGCCCGAACCGGGGCCCTGAACCTCGACCTCGATGGTGCGCACACCGTGTTCCTGCGCCTTCTTGCCCGCGTCTTCGGCGGCCATCTGAGCGGCGTAGGGGGTTGATTTGCGCGAGCCCTTGAAGCCCATCGTGCCGGCGGACGACCACGAAATGGCGTTGCCCTGCACGTCGGAGATCAGGATCTTGGTGTTGTTGAACGAAGAGTTCACGTGAGCAACGCCGGCGGCGATGTTCTTGGAAACCTTCTTCTTCGCGGTAGCGCGACGATCGCGTGCCATGTGTCCGGTCTCCCCTTACTTCTTCTTGCCGGCAATGGCCTTTGCGGGGCCCTTGCGCGTGCGTGCGTTGGTGTGGGTGCGCTGGCCGCGCACGGGGAGGTTGCGGCGATGGCGCAGGCCGCGGTAGCTGCCGAGGTCCATCAGGCGCTTGATATTCATCTGCGTCTCGCGGCGCAGGTCACCTTCGACGGTGTAGTTCTCGTCGACATGCTCGCGCAGCTTCAGGACTTCGGCATCCGACAGCTCGTTGACGCGGCGGCTGGCTTCGATGCCGACGGCCTCGCAGATCGCGCGAGCCGAGGAGGGACCGATGCCGGTAACGTAGGTAAGCGCGACGGGGACGCGCTTGGCGGTGGGGATGTTGACCCCTGCGATACGTGCCAAGTGTACTCTTCCTCTTCGTTGCGAGCCCGTAACCCCAGGCCCTTTTTTCACAACGTAAGCCCGAAGCGGTCCGCCGCAGGCTCAGGTCATTTCAGTCGCGGTTTCACGGAGCAGCGAGGCCCCGTATCATCCACATCTCATAGGATGGTGCGCCTTAGTCGGGATTCGCCCCGGGGTCAAGGGCAGCGCATGCGAATAGACGCCGCCCCGGGCGGATGGCCAGCATCTCGCAGGTGGGGCGTCAGTCCTCGTCGCGATCCTCTGCCCGCTTCAGGGCGCGGAGGGTCACGATCCCGCCGGCGATGAACAGCGCACTGCCAGCGCCGACCAGGAAGGTCAGTGTCACGAAATCCATGGGTCTGCCTCGGTCTGCTTCTTTTTATGGGACCGAAGCTACGCCCGATGGCGGGGGTCGCAAAAGGGGATTGGCCGGCGATCGGCGGGGCGTCGCCGAGGGGCCGCGGGCTGTGCCGCGGCCGCTGGAAGTCAGGCGTCGAGGACCTTTGCGATCGCGGCTGAAACCGTGTCGATCTCGCCCAGCCCATCCACGCGGGTCAGCTGGCCCTTGGCGTGGTAGTAGCCGATCAGCGGCGAGGTCTTCTTGTAGTATTCCAGGAGCCTCTGGCGGAGGCTGTCCTCGTTGTCGTCGGCCCGGCGCTTGAACTCGGTGCCGCCGCAATTCGCGCATTTTCCGTCCGCGGGGATCGGCTTGGTGATGTCGTTATAGACCTCGCCGCACTGGGCGCAGGTCGACCGGGCGATGATGCGCTTGACCAGCGCCTCGTCATCCACCTGCATCTCGATCACCGCGTCGAGACGCGCACCCTTCTTGTTCAGAAGCGCCGCAAGCGCGTCGGCCTGCGCGAGCGTCCGCGGAAAGCCGTCGAAGATGAAGCCGGTGCCGCCATCGGCGTCGAGCTTTTCCTCGATCAGGCCGATGACGATCTCGTCGGTGACAAGCTCGCCGCGATCCATGACCTCGGCGACGCGGTTGCCCATGTCGGTGCCCGAGCTGCGCGCCTCGCGCAGCATGTCGCCCGTCGAGAGCTGGATCATGCCGCGCTCATCCTCGAGCCGCCTTGCCTGCGTTCCCTTGCCGGCGCCTGGTGGCCCCAGAAGAATGATGTTTGTCGTCACCGACGTGCCCCTCCCCGTTTGGCTCCCTTCGCGGAGCCTTTGCCGCTGCGCTTCTTCCCGCGCAGCTGCGATTTTTCGATCAGGCCCTCGTACTGATGGGCCAGCATATGGCTTTGAACCTGCTGGATTGTATCCATCGTGACAGAGACCACGATCAACACGCTCGTGCCACCGAAATAGAAGGGGATGGCGGCCTGGTGGCGGACGATCTCGGGCAGGAGGCAGACCGCCGTCAGGTAGGCCGAACCGAGCACGAGGATCCGGACCACGACGTAGTCGAGATATTCCTCGGTGCGCTTGCCGGGGCGGATGCCGGGGATGAAGCCGTTCTGGTTCTTCAGGTTCTCGGCCACGTCCTCGGATTTGAAGGCGACGTTGGCGGTGTAGAAGTAGGTGAAGAACACGATCATCGCGCCGAAGAACAGCAGGTAGAGCGGTTGACCGGGCCCGAAATAGGCCAGGATCGCCGACAGGACCGGGCCGCTTTCGTTGCCCGAGAAGGTCGCGAGCGTGGTCGGCAGCAGAAGAAGCGACGAGGCGAAGATCGCAGGAATGACGCCCGCCGGGTTCACCTTGATCGGCAGATGCGACGAGCCGCCGTCATAGACCTTCATCCCGACCTGCCGACGCGGGTACTGGATGTGGATCTTGCGCAAGGACCGTTCCATGAACACCACGAAGGCGATCACGGCCACGATCATCAACAGGATGCCGACGATCAGCGCGGGACTGATGGCGCCCGAGCGACCGCTCGCGAAGAACTGCGCCAGCGCGGACGGGACCTCGGCGATGATGCCGACGAAGATGATCAGCGAGATGCCGTTGCCGATGCCGCGGTTGGTGATCTGCTCGCCCAGCCACATCAGGAACATGGTGCCGCCGACCAGCGTGATCACGCAGGCGATGCGGAAGAACCAGCCGGGTTCGGTCACCAGCCCGCCCGCCTCGAGTGACACGGCAAGGCCGTAGGCCTGGAAGGTCGCGAGGAACACGGTGCCGTAGCGGGTGTACTGGTTGATCTTCTTGCGGCCCTGCTCGCCCTCTTTCTTGAGCTGCTCGAGCTGGGGGACCATCGCCGTCATCAGCTGAACGATGATCGAGGCCGAGATGTAGGGCATGATGCCGAGGGCGAAGATCCCCATCCGGCCGATCGCGCCGCCGGTGAACATGTTGAGGATGCCGCCGAGACCGGCGCTCGCCTGCTCGATGAAGTCGCGCAGCTCGTTGCCGTCGATCCCGGGCACCGGGATGTAGGTCCCGAGGCGGTACACGCAAAGTAGCCCGAGCGTGAAGAGGATGCGGGAGCGAAGCTCGGTCGCCTTGCCGAAGGCAGACCAACTCATGTTCGCGGCCATCTGTTCCGCTGCTGATGCCATGGGGGGCCTTTCGAAGTCACAATGGGCCGATACGCTCGCGCCCGGCCTGGAGGATCCACGCCGATGTAAAGGCGCGGGAACGCCAGCGCAACCACCCTTGGCCTTCCCTCAAAGCGCTGGCCGCAGGGCCGTCACGCAACGGGGCAGCCGTGTGGCCGCCCCGTCCGTCGTCCGGCGATGAAGAGGATCAGAACCTGTAGGCGACGCGGGCTTGGAAGGTGATCACCTCGGCGTCGAGACCTTGCTCGGCGCCCAGTTCGTCCGCATCGGCCAGCGCGTCGAACTTGTGGTAGAGAACCTCGCCGCCGATCGAGACGCGGTCGCTGACGAGGACATCCGCGCCGGCGCCGACGACGTAGCCCCAGTCGCTCGCATCATCTTCGCCGCTGAGACCGTCGAGATCGTCCACTTCAACGTGTAGGTTGCCATAGGCGGCCCCGGCGACGCCATAGACCAGCGCACGGCCCGCATCGTAGCCCGCGCGCACCTTCAGGCGGTGAAGGCGGTCCACCGAGATGTCGACGCCGTCGAGGTCGATCGCGTCGACGTCGACATCGAGATTCGCGAGATTCGCGTCGAGTTCGGCGCCGAGGACGAAGCTGCCGAAATCGTGCTGGTAGCCGGCGAAGACGCCGCCGATGGCACCGCTGGCGTCGAGGTCGAGCGGTTCGACGATCTCGGCGTCGACATCACCGTAGCCGAGCGAGGCGCCAACATAGCCGCCGGTCCAATCAAGCTGCGAGACCGGAATGGGCGCCGGTTGCGGTTGCGGTTGCGGTTGCGGGTCCAGCGCGGGCGCGGTGACGCCACCGGCATGGGCGGACCCGGCGGCCAGAACGGCGGCAGCGAGCAGACAAATGGTTTTCATAATGGATTCCCTCAATGCCCCCCGTGGGCAACGCGGGTTCTACTGCCGGAGGTTGCGTGCGTATAGACGCCCCCGTGGTGCGGGGAAGCCCTGTGGCGGCGTCGACACGACCCTCGCCCGAATGGAAAGCGGCGCGCCCCGAGGGAGCGCGCCGCCAGCACAATCGATTGGTCGAAGGGGCCGGATCAGGCCGCGTCTTCGCCCTCGCCGGGGCGAGTGCCGCCGGTGACGGTGACCGAGCCGCCGGCTTTCTCGACCGCGTCGATGGCGCCCTTGGAGGCACCCGACACGGTGATCTTGGCGGCCGTCGTCAGCTCACCCTTGGCCAGCAGGCGGATGCCGTCGCGCTTGCGGCGCACGAGGCCCGAATCGAGCAGCTCGGTCTCGGTGATCTCTTCGCCAAGCTTGCCGGCGTCGATGAATTTCTGGATCAGGCCCAGGTTCACCACCGCGTAGGTCTTGCGGTTGATGTTGTTGAAGCCACGCTTCGGCAGACGCTGGTAGAGCGGCATCTGGCCGCCCTCGTAGCCCTTGATCGCCACGCCCGAGCGGGATTTCTGGCCCTTGATACCCCGGCCGGCGGTCTTGCCCTTGCCCGAGCCCGGGCCGCGGCCGATGCGCTTGGCTTTCTTGGACGCGCCGTCGTTGTCGCGCAGTTCGTTCAGTTTCATGTCGCTCTCCTACCTTGCCGGAAATGCCCCCCAAGCGACGGGAGCGGGCACACGCGGCGTTTCACGGATTCGCAGCCCCGAGGGCCACCGGGCGCCTATAAACGCCGGGCGCGCATGACGCAAGCGCGTCACGACCCCGCCAATGCCCGGCGCACGATGTCGACCCGAGCCGCGTTCGGCGGGTGGGTCCCGAGGAAACTGCTCCCTGGATCGGGCGCGTTCTGGAAGAACATCACGCCGCGCAGGGGATCGTAGCCGGCCTCGCGCGCGATCAGCGCGCCGAGCGCGTCGGCCTCGAGCTCGAACTCCTGCGCGTAGCGGCGCGCGCCCAGGAAGGCGCCGAAGTTCTGCGCCTCGCGGATGGCGACATCGTTCCCTCCGCCCGCCGCGACGAGCCCGCCGATCAGATCGGCGCCGATCCGGGCCGAGTTCTGCCCCCGCGCGATGTGCCCGGCGATATGGTGTGCGGCCTCATGGGCGAGGATGAAGGCCAGTTCGTCCGCGTTGCGGGTCTGCTGGACGAGCGGCAGGGTGAAGCCGATCACCGGGCGGCCATCGCGCGAGAGGGTCTGGAAGGCGTTCGCCTCGATATCAGGCGAATCGTCCAGCGCCACGAGGAAGTCGCACCGTTGCCTGGTGCGCTGGCTGCGGCAGGCGCGGACGGCCACCGGCATCACGCGGTTGACCACCTCGACCAGCGGCTGGGCCGAGGGCGGCACCGCGGCCGTGGGAGGCGGAGGCGGAGGGGGCGCCGGTGCCACCGGCACGCTGCAGGCGGTGGTGAGCGCCAGAAGGATCGAAAGGACGAATGCGCGCATCGGGTCGCTCCGGG
The DNA here is from genome assembly GCF_900172315.1 of Palleronia marisminoris. Classification (GTDB taxonomy): domain Bacteria; phylum Pseudomonadota; class Alphaproteobacteria; order Rhodobacterales; family Rhodobacteraceae; genus Palleronia; species Palleronia marisminoris. The sequence goes on along the minus strand of NZ_FWFV01000007.1, from coordinate 157,891 downwards.
TCGGGATCGACCGCAACATATCGGCGACGCGCGCGGGGACCAGCCCATTGCACCCCAGGCGGTTCCGCGAGAGGGTCGGCCCCAAGGACAAGGGGACGGGCAATGTTCACCATCGAGCACGAATTCGACGCCACGGTCATTACTCTGGTCGACGACCCGGCCGGACACCGGCAGGAGGATGTCACGATCAACGCCTTCGAGGATTGCGTGACGGTCGAGCAGTTCGACCCCCGTACCGAGCGGCCGCACAAGATCACCCTTTCGTTCGCGCAGGTGGCGGATCTGGCAGCGGCGCTCGACCTGCCCGAGGGCGCCTACAAGCTGGGCCGCCCCGTGAAGCGCTGACTAGAGGATGCGCAAGGTCTTGTTGCGGCCGGTGGCGCCCGAGGCGATCTCGAGCCGGGATTTCGGAACGTCGAGAGCCTTCGACAGGGCCTTGAGCACCGCAGCATTGGCCTTCCCCTTCTCGGGCGGGACGGTCACGCGGATGCGGATCGTGTCGCCCTCGGCCCGGATGTCGGCGGTGCGGGCATTCGGCGTCACGCGCAGGCTGAGGGTCGTGCCGGGCCGGGCGAGATGGCTGAGGTCGGTCATGCCCCTGCCCTACCACCCGGCCGCCGGAATTTCGCGCCGAATGTGGCCGCAGCCGTTGACCGCCCGCCAGCACGGCCCGACATGGAAGGCGAACCGACCGGAGTGCACATGCCACAGCCTGACCCAGCCGCCCTCGACTTCCTGCTGTCCCGCCGATCGCGCCCGCACAAGACGCTGGCGGATCCCGTGCCCGATCGCGCCGCGCTGGATCCGATCCTGACGGCGGCGCTGCGTGCACCCGATCACGGCAAGCTGGAACCCTGGCGCCTGATCGTGCTGGAGCGCGCTGCCCTGATGCGACTGGCCGAGCTTGTGAGCACGCGCGGCGAAGCACTCGGCCGTGCGCCCGAGGAGATCGACAAGCAACGCTCGCAATACGCCAACGGGGGCCTTGCCGTCGCGGTGGTCTGCACGCCGGTCGAGCACCCCAAGGTGCCCCGGGTCGAGCAGGTCCTGTCGTCCGGGGCCGTCTGCCTGCAATTGCTGAACGCCGCGCTGGCCAGCGGATGGGGCGCGAACTGGCTGACCGGCTGGGCCTGCCATGACGAGACCTTCGCGCGTGAGGGCCTCGGCCTCGAACCGCACGAGCTGGTCGCCGGTCTCATCCATATCGGCACGGAGACGAGCGCACCCCCCGACCGGCCGCGCCCCGACATGGCCGCCAAGATCAGCTGGGTGCTGGAGTGAAATTCCTTTCGGACGTTGCGAAGGCGGCCCGGCAGCTGGGCGATCCGGCGTTTCAGCGGGTGCTCTGGACCGGGCTGGCGCTGACCGTCGGGCTGCTGATCGCCTTCGGCGCGGCGTTCGTCTGGGGGATGAACTGGCTGCTGCCCGACACGGTTGCCCTGCCCTGGATCGGCGAGATCGGGTGGCTGGACGACATCGCCTCGGGCGCGTCCGTCATCGGATTGCTGGTCCTGTCGGTGTTCCTGATGGTGCCCGTCGCCTCGGCCTTCACCTCGTTCTTCCTGGACGACGTGACCGACGCGGTCGAGGCGAAGCACTACCCGCAGCTCTCGCCTGCGCCGCGCCTGTCGCTGGCCGATTCGATCCGCGACGGGGCCGGGTTCCTCGGCGTGCTGATCCTTGCGAACATGGCCGCCTTGGTGGCGTATCTGCTGCTGCCGCCCTTCGCGCCGCTCATCTTCTACGCGCTGAACGGCTTTCTGCTGGGTCGCGAGTATTTCCAGCTGATCGCCGCGCGCCGGCTGGGACGCGAGGGCGCGGCCGCGCTACGCCGGCGGTACAGCCTGCGGATCTGGGCGGCGGGTTGCGTCATGGCGGTGCCGCTGACGGTGCCGATCGTGAACCTGCTGGTGCCTCTCCTGGGTGCGGCGAGTTTCACGCACCTGTATCACCGGCTTCCCCGGCCCGCGGGCTCATCCGGTCGAACCAGTCGAAATCCTGCACGCTGATCTTCCCCGAGACGATCACCGCGGCGATCACCGCCCAGATCAGCGTGCCCCAGATCGTCGTCTGGATCACCTTGCGCTTCAGCGGAAAGCGCGCCGGGCTGCCGGCGTGGGTGCCGGGCACGATCTCGCCCTCGTCGCCCTGGGTCGAGAGGCCGATCGGCAAGATCACGAAGAACACCATGAACCAGACCACGGCATAAAGAACGATTGCGGCTGTCGGTCCCATGTCAGACCTCCTCGAGTTCGATCAGGCAGCCGTTGAAATCCTTGGGGTGCAGGAACAGCACGGGCTTGCCATGCGCGCCGATCCTGGGCTCTCCGTCTCCGAGTACGCGCGCGCCGTCGGCCTTCAGGCGGTCGCGCGCGGCAAGGATGTCGTCGACCTCGTAACAGATGTGATGGATGCCGCCCGCCGGGTTCTTCTCGAGGAACCCGCGGATCGGGGACGCGTCGCCGAGCGGGTACAGAAGCTCGATCTTGGTGTTCGGCAAGGTGATGAAGACGACGGTGACGCCGTGATCGAGCTCGTCCTGCGGCGCACCGACTTCGGCGCCGAGCGTATCGCGGTATTGCGCGGCGGCGGCTTCGAGGTCGGGGACTGCGATGGCCACGTGGTTCAGTCGTCCGATCATGCGAGACTCCGGGTTGCGGGGCGCTGATACGCGCCGCGCCGCGCCACGGCAACAGCACCGTGCGCTCTGGTTAGGGAGCTGTTAACCCTCGTCATGTCACACCTTTGCGTGAAACGAGGGAGACGGGGCATGGATGACGCGTCGAAGTTGAATTTCGCCCGCCGCGGCACGGCAGACAAGCCGCTTCTGGGGCAGACGATACTGGTGATCGAGGACAGTCGCCACGCCGGTGAGACGATGCGGCTGATGTGCCTGCGCGGCGGTGCGCGGGTGCGGCGCGCCGACAGCGTGCGGGCGGCCGAACGCCACCTGATCTCGTACCGGCCAAGCGCGGTGATCGCCGATCTGGGCCTGCCGGACGGGTCCGGTCTGGACCTGATCGGGCGGCTGTCGCGGGCGGTGCCGCGCGTGGGCGTGCTGATCGCGGTGTCGGGCGATCCGACGCTGGAGGAAGCGGCCATCGATGCCGGCGCCGACGAGTTCCTCGCCAAGCCATTCGCCTCGATCGCTGCGTTCCAGGCCGCGATTCTGCACCACCTGCCGGCCGACGCGCTGCCCCGTGGGCCGCGCCTCGTGGGCGACGAGATGGTCGAGCCGGACGCCGCCGCACTGCAGGACGACCTGGCCCATGTGGACGACCTGCTCGATCACGGCGCCGATGTCGCAACGCTGGCCTACGCGGCAGCCTTCACCTACGGGCTTGGCCGGACGATCGGCGACACCGAGATGACGGACCGCGCGGCAGCCCTGTCCTCTGCGCTCGAAGACGGCAAGCCGCAGCTTCCCGCGATATCGGCCCTTGCGGGGCTGGTGCAGGCGCGGATGTCGGGCGAACGGGTCGCGATCTAAGCGTCCACTTCAGGAATAGATGTGGAGGCCATCGAAATCGGCCTTCCCAAGGTCCACTCCCGCCGCGCGGAGGATCGCGTAGGTCATGGAGAGGTGGAACCACAGGTTCGGCAGGGCGAAGGTCGCGAGGTAATCCTCGGCGGTCTGGTCCAGCGTCGCCTCGCCGGCAAGATGAGCGATTCGCTCCGGCGCCGGGCCTTCGGCTGCGGCAATTTCGGCCCGGGCTGCGAAGATCGTGGCGCGCAGGCCCTCTTCGGTCAGATCGGCCTCGACCCTCTCGGGTGCGATGCCTTTTAGCGGCAGCACGGCCCGGCGGGTGAACCCGATCGCGCTGAACAGCTGCTGGCGCAGCGTCCACATGTCGGGCGCCAGCCGCGCGCCCAGCAGATCGTGGCGCGCGGCGATCGCCAGAAGCGCCTCGGCCCGGTCGAGGGCGTGCAGCGCGGATTTGAGGGCGAGGCGGTTGGTCTCCATCCGCGGACCGTGCGGTGGCAAGGGGGTGGCGTCAACCGGAACTCGTGGCTAAGTTCGCACAATGTTCTAGTGACAAGGTGCAGTCGGTGAGCGATATGTCGGACATGACGACCCAGCCCGCACAAGACTTATCCGAGTTTCTCGGCAAGGACCGGTTCGGCTGCGTGCTGGCCGATCCGCCGTGGCGCTTCACCAACCGCACCGGCAAGGTCGCGCCCGAGCACAAGCGGCTGGCGCGCTATCCCACCATGACGCTGGAAGAGATCTGCGCCCTGCCCGTCGCCGATCACCTGATGGACCGGGCGCATTGCTACATGTGGGTGCCGAACGCGCTGCTGCCTGACGGGCTGGAGGTGCTGCGCGCCTGGGGGTTCGAATACAAGTCGAACATCGTGTGGCACAAGGTGCGCAAGGATGGCGGCTCGGACGGGCGCGGCGTGGGGTTCTATTTCCGCAACGTGACCGAGATCCTGCTTTTCGGCACGCGCGGCAAGGACGTGCGCACGCTGCCCCCCGGACGGCGGCAGGTTAACATGATGCAGACCCGCAAGCGCGAGCATTCACGCAAGCCCGACGAGCAATACGACCTGATCGAGGGCTGCTCGTGGGGGCCGTACCTGGAAATGTTCGGGCGCGGCATCCGCGAGGGCTGGACCGTCTGGGGAAACCAGGCCGATGCGGACTGGAAGCCCGACTGGTCCACCTATTCCTACAATTCCGGCGTCGCGGCCGAGTAGGATGCGCCGGGTCGAGGATGCGGTCTTCGATCCCGCCGAGATGACGCGGGGCATCCTGCCCGAACACCTGCGCGACCGCTATTCCGTCACCAGCTACCGCAGCGCGGCGGCCGTCTTGCGCCAACGGGCGCCGGACGACTTGGAGCGGATCCTGCGAATCCTGGATGCGTTCACCATCACCCGGACCGAGATCCGCAAGCCCGGCGGCAACCGCATGGACGCCACGCGCCGCTTTGCGGACCTCGCCCTGATGGAGGGGTTCGAGGAAGAGGTGCGGATCGAGGCCGACCTGTATGTGACGCTGCGGGCGGGCAAGGGTGCAGGCGCCCCCGAGATCGACCGGATCCTGCGCGAGGATTACATCCACAACCACATGGTCGATTTCTGGCGCGGCCGCGTGGCGTTCGATTACGAGTGGAACTCGAAGGACCAGACCTACGACCGCGACCTCTACGCCTTCCGCTCGTTCTTCGAGGCGGGCGTGATCGACGTGGGCGTCATCGTCACGCGCGAGCTGTCGCAGGGGTTCTTCGCCTCGCTCGGCCCCGCGCTGAAGAAGGACGGGACCGAGGCGGGAACGACCGTGGCGGCGAAGTTCGGCGCCTCGACCACCGGCACGCACAAGCTGATCAGCCGCATCGCCGCCGGACGCTCGGGCGGATGCCCCGTGCTGGTGTTCGGCATCCTGCCTGGCAACGTCACCGGCTGAACCGGGTCACTCCCTGGGGAGGACCCGGAGGCCGAGTTCGCGCAGCTGCTGGGGCGTCGGTTCGGACGGGGCGCCCATCATCAGGTCCTGCGCCTGCTGGTTCATCGGGAACATGATGACCTGACGGATATTCTGCTCGTCCGCGAGCAGCATCACCATCCGGTCGATCCCGGCAGCGCAGCCACCGTGCGGCGGGGCGCCGTACTGGAACGCGTTGACCATGCCGCCGAAGCGGTTGCGGACCTCGGCCTCGTCGTAGCCGGCGATCTCGAACGCCTTGAACATGATCTCGGGGCGGTGGTTCCGGATCGCGCCGGACACCAGCTCGTAGCCGTTGCAGGCCAGGTCGTACTGGAAGCCCTTTACCTCGAGGGGGTCGCCGTCCAGCGCCTCCATCCCGCCCTGCGGCATCGAGAACGGGTTGTGCGAGAAGTCGATCCCGCCCTCGTCGTCCTTCTCGTACATCGGGAAGTCGATGATCCAGCAGAAGGCGAAGCGGTCCTTGTCGGTCAGCTCCAGCTCGTCGCCGATGACGGTGCGGGCGCGGCCGGCGACGCCTTCGAACTCGGACGGTTTGCCGCCGAGGAAGAAGGCCGCGTCACCCTTGCCGAGCGACAGCTGCTGGCGGATCGCCTCGGTCCGCTCAGGGCCGATGTTCTTGGCCAGGGGGCCTGCGGCTTCGAGTCCGTCCTCGCCGTCGCGCCAGAAGATGTAGCCCATGCCGGGCAGGCCCTGTTCCTGCGCGAACTTGTTCATCCGGTCGCAGAACTTGCGGCTGCCGCCCTTGGGGGCGGGGATGGCGCGGATCTCGGTCCCTTCCTTTTCGAGCAGGTTCGCGAAGATCGCGAAGCCCGAGCCGGCGAAGTGTTCGGACACGACCTGCATCTCGATCGGGTTGCGCAGGTCGGGCTTGTCGGTGCCGTATTTCAGCAGCGCCTCGGCATAGGGGATGCGCGGGAAGGCCTGGTCGACGGTGCGGCCGCCGCCGAACTTCTCGAAGCAGCCGCGCATGACGGGTTCGATCGTGGCGAAGACGTCTTCCTGTTCGACGAAGGACATTTCCAGGTCGAGCTGGTAGAAATCGGTGGGCGAGCGGTCGGCGCGCGGGTCCTCATCGCGGAAGCAGGGCGCGATCTGGAAATACTTGTCGAAGCCCGACACCATGATCAGCTGCTTGAACTGCTGCGGTGCCTGCGGAAGCGCGTAGAACTTGCCGGGATGCAGGCGCGACGGCACGAGGAAGTCGCGCGCGCCCTCGGGCGACGAGGCGGTCAGGATCGGCGTCTGGTACTCGTTGAAGCCCTGGCCCCACATCCTCTCGCGCAGGTCGCGCACCACGTCGGATCGCAGCACCATGTTCTTGTGCAGCGTCTCGCGGCGCAGGTCGAGGAAGCGGTATTTCAGGCGGGTTTCCTCGGGGTAGTCGGGCTCGCCGAAGACCGGGAGGGGCAGCTCGCCCGCGCGGCCCAGCGTCTCGATCCCGCGGCAATAGACCTCGATCTCGCCGGTCGGCAGGCGCGGGTTGATCAGGCTTTCGTCGCGCGCCTTCACCGTGCCGTCGATGCGGATGCACCATTCGGACCGGACCTTTTCCACGTCCGCAAAGACCGGGGAATCGGGGTCGCAGATCACCTGGGTCATGCCGAAATGGTCGCGCAGGTCGATGAACAGCACGCCACCGTGATCGCGCACGCGATGGACCCAGCCGGCAAGACGCACGGTGTCGCCCACGTTCTCCTTGGTGAGATCGGCGCAGGTATGGCTGCGATAGGCGTGCATGGCGAGGGTCCTTCGGTCCGGTTCGACAGGCGCGATGAACATGGGCAACGCCACGAAGTCAAGCGCGCGAGGGCCTTGACGATCCCGTGATCACGGACAGACTGCCCCTCGGGACAAGTGAACGAAGGGGTGGGGCCATGTGGGAGCGGCTTTTCGAGCGGATTCTGCGCTCGATCGTGAAGGACGGCACGCTCGAACTGACGCTTCCTTCCGGGCGGGTGATCGTCATGGGCCACGGCACCCCGCATGTGAAGGCACGGATCACCAGCGAAAGCCGCATCGCCGCGGTGGTGAAGGACCCCGACCTGGGCACCGCCGAGGGCTACATGAACGGCGAGATCCTGGTCGAGGGCGACAAGCCCGAGGACGAGGCGCTGCGCGACTTCCTTGGCCTGGTGCTCGACAACATGCGCAAGGGTCACCGGCATTGGAGTCAGGATGCCGTGGTCCGGATCGGCAAGCACGCGCGCCGGCTGTCGCAGTTCAACCCGGCGCCCAAGGCCCGCAAGAACGTGGCGCATCACTACGACCTGTCGGCCAAGCTCTACGACATCTTCCTCGACGAGGACCGGCAGTATTCCTGTGCCTACTGGCCGACGGACGACATCACGCTGGAAGAGGCGCAGCTGGCCAAGAAGCGGCATATCGCGAAGAAGCTGCTGATCGAGCCGGGGATGCGCATTCTCGACATCGGCTGCGGCTGGGGCGGCATGGCGATCACCCTCGCGGAAGAGTTCGGCGCCGAAGTCGTCGGCGTCACCCTGTCCGAGGAACAGCACAAGCTGGCCACCGAGCGGGTGCGCCGGAAGGGCCTGGACGGCAAGATCGACATCCGCCTGCAGGATTACCGCGACGTCGAGGGACCGTTCGACCGGATCGTCTCGGTCGGGATGTTCGAACATGTCGGCCAGCCGCATTACGACGAGTATTTCCGCAAGTGCCGCACGTTATTGAAAGAGGACGGGGTCGCGCTGATCCACACCATCGGGCGGACGAACCCGCCGGGGATCACCTCGGCGTTCATCCGCAAGTACGTCTTTCCGGGCGGCTACATCCCCGCCTTGTCCGAGACGTCGGCCGCGATCGAACGGCAGGGGCTGGTGACGTCGGACCTCGAAGTCTGGCGGCTGCACTATGCCAAGACGCTGCGGGTCTGGGCCGACCGCTTCGAGGCCGGCGCCGACGCGGCGCGAGCGCTCTATGATGACCGGTTCGTGCGGATGTGGCGCTACTACCTCGTGGCGTCCGAGATGAGCTTCGTTCAGGGCCAGCAGGTCGTGTTCCAGTTCCAGCTGGCGCGAAAGAACGACGCGGTGCCGATCACGCGGGACTACCTCTACAACTGACCGTGTTCCGTCATGGCCCCGTCGCGTGGCCATGCCATCTGAGCAGCCATGACACCCCCCTCCCCTGCCCGCCTGCGGGTCGAATTCGTCCTGCTGTTCGTGGTCGCCCCGGTGGCTGTTGCCGTGCTCTTGCCCGCCAGCAGCCTGTTTCCGGTCCTCTTCGCGCTGGTGGTCCTGTCGGGCTGGTTGCTCTTTCGCACGCCAGGTTTCGTGCTGAGCAAGCTCTGGCAGGGTCGGGTGTCGTGGTTCCGGGTCATCGCCTTCGCGGGTATCGCGGCGGGCCTCTCGGCGGTTCTGGTCACGAGCCTGCGGCCGGAGGCCTGGCTGATGCCGGGACGGGCGGCACCGTGGCTTCTGGTCGCGATCCTGCTTCTCTACCCGCTGCTGTCGGCCCTGCCGCAAGAGCTGATCTTCCGCACCCTCTTCTTCGAACGCTACGGCCCGATCCTGCCGGACGGCACAGCCGCGCTGATCCTGAACGCCGCGATCTTCTCGCTGGCGCACCTGATCTACTGGAACTGGATCGTCGCCGCGCTGACCTTCGCCGGCAGTCTGGCCTTCGCCCATAGCTACCGCGACAGGCGCTCTTTCCCCGAGGCGCTGGCGATGCACGCGGTGGCCGGCAACATCCTGTTCGCGCTGGGGATGGGTGCGTGGTTCTACTCGGGCAACGTGACCCCGCCGTTCTGAGGCCTTGCGCCGACGCGCCTGCCCCGTATAACCCCCGGCGATTTGCCTCGGGGGACGCCATGCCGAAACGCACCGATATCCAGTCCATCATGATCATCGGGGCCGGCCCCATCATCATCGGGCAGGCCTGCGAATTCGACTATTCGGGCGCACAGGCCTGCAAGGCCCTGCGCGAGGAAGGCTACCGGGTCATCCTGGTCAACTCGAACCCCGCGACGATCATGACCGATCCGGGGCTGGCCGACGCCACATACATCGAGCCGATCACCCCCGAGGTCGTCGCAAAGATCATCGAGAAGGAGCGTCCCGACGCGCTGCTGCCGACCATGGGCGGGCAGACGGGCCTGAACACCGCGCTGAAGCTCGAAGAGATGGGCGTGCTGGAAAAGTACGGGGTCGAGATGATCGGCGCCCGCCGCGAGGCCATCGAGATGGCCGAGGACCGGGGCCTCTTCCGCGAGGCGATGGACCGGATCGGGCTGGAGAACCCCCGCGCCACGATCGTCTCGGCCCCGAAGGCCGCCAAGAAGGGCTACGACATCAAGGCGGGCGTCGCGAAGGCGATGGAGGCGCTCGAGGATATTGGCCTGCCCGCGATCATCCGCCCCGCCTATACCCTGGGCGGAACGGGTGGCGGCGTGGCCTACAACCGCGAGGAATACGAGCACTACGTCCGCACCGGCATGGAAGCCTCGCCCGTCGCGCAGATCCTCGTGGACGAAAGCCTGCTTGGCTGGAAGGAATTCGAGATGGAGGTCGTCCGCGACAAGGCGGACAACGCGATCATCGTCTGCGCCATCGAGAACGTCGATCCGATGGGCGTCCATACCGGCGACTCGATCACCGTGGCCCCTGCGCTGACGCTGACCGACAAGGAATACCAGCAGATGCGCGCCGCGAGCATCGCCGTGCTGCGCGAAATCGGGGTCGAAACCGGCGGGTCGAATGTGCAATGGGCCGTCGATCCCGACACCGGCCGGATGGTCGTGATCGAGATGAACCCGCGCGTGTCGCGATCGTCGGCGCTGGCCTCCAAGGCCACCGGCTTTCCCATCGCCAAGATCGCCGCGAAGCTGGCCGTCGGCTACACGCTCGACGAGTTGGACAACGACATCACCGGGGTAACCCCCGCCGCGTTCGAACCGTCGATCGACTATGTCGTCACCAAGATCCCGCGCTTCGCATTCGAGAAGTTCCCCGGGTCCAAGCCCGACCTGACAACCGCGATGAAATCCGTGGGCGAGGCGATGGCCATCGGCAGGACCTTCCACGAATCGGTGCAGAAGGCGCTGGCATCGATGGAAACCGGCCTGACCGGCTTCGACGAGATTGCCATCCCCGGCATCGGCGAAGACCCCACCTCGTCCCAGTCGCGCGCCGCGATCACCAAGGCGCTGGCCCGGCAGACCCCCGACCGGCTGCGCGTGGCGGCCCAAGCCATGCGCCACGGGCTGAGCATCGACGACATCCACGAGGTCACGAATTTCGACCCCTGGTTCCTGGCCCGGATCCGCGAGATCGTCGAGGCCGAGGCGCAGGTCGCGAAGAACGGTCTGCCGCGGGACGAGGACGGTTTGCGCGAGCTGAAGATGATGGGCTTCACCGATGCCCGCCTCGCCACGCTGACGGGACGCGAAGAGGCGCAAGTCCGCCGCGCCCGCGAGAACCTGGGCGTGCGCGCCGTGTTCAAGCGCATCGACACCTGCGCCGCCGAATTCGAAGCGCAGACCCCCTACATGTACTCGACCTACGAAGTACCGGTCTTCGGCGAGGTCGAGGACGAGGCGCGGCCCTCGGACCGCAAGAAGGTCGTCATCCTCGGCGGTGGTCCGAACCGGATCGGCCAGGGGATCGAGTTCGACTATTGCTGCTGTCACGCCTGCTATGCGCTCAGCGAAGCGGGCTACGAGACCATCATGGTCAACTGCAACCCCGAGACCGTCTCGACCGACTACGACACGAGCGACCGGCTGTATTTCGAGCCGCTGACGCTGGAACACGTGATGGAGATCCTGCGCGTCGAGCAGGAGAACGGCACGCTTCACGGCGTGATCGTCCAGTTCGGCGGGCAGACGCCGCTGAAGCTGGCCAACGACCTCGAAGCCGCGGGCATCCCGATCCTGGGCACGCAACCCGACAAGATCGACCTGGCCGAGGATCGCGAGCGGTTCCAGGGCATGCTGAACGAGCTGGGGCTCAAGCAGCCGAAGAACGGCCTCGCCCGGTCGGATGAACAGGCCATCGAGATGGCGCGCGAGGTCGGCTATCCGCTGGTCATCCGGCCATCGTACGTGCTGGGCGGCCGCGCGATGGAGATCGTGCGGGACGAGGATCACCTGCGCCGCTACATCCGCGACGCCGTGGACGTGTCGGGCAAGAACCCGGTGCTTCTCGACAGCTACCTGTCGGGCGCGGTCGAGGTCGACGTGGATTGCCTGTCCGACGGCGAGAGCGTGCACGTCGCCGGCATCATGCAGCACATCGAGGAAGCCGGCGTCCATTCCGGCGACAGCGCCTGCTGCTTGCCACCACACACCCTGCCCCGCGACATCGTCGAAGAGATGGAGCGTCAGTCCGCTGCCATGGCGCTGAAGCTGGGCGTCGTCGGGCTGATGAACGTGCAGTTCGCTGTCAAGGACGGCGAGATCTACGTGCTCGAGGTCAACCCCCGCGCCTCGCGGACCGTGCCCTTCGTCGCCAAGGCCACCGACAGCGCCATCGCATCCATCGCCGCGCGGCTGATGGCGGGCGAGAAACTGTCGGCCTTCCCCGAGCGCGCGGCCTATCCCGACGGCGTCAGCGTGGACGACACGATCCCTCTTGCCGACCCGATGACGCTGGCCGATCCGCACATGCCCTGGTTCAGCGTCAAGGAATCGGTGCTGCCCTTCGCCCGCTTCCCCGGCGTGGACACGCTGCTCGGGCCCGAGATGCGTTCGACCGGCGAGGTCATGGGCTGGGACCGCGACTTCGCGACGGCGTTCCTGAAGGCGCAGATGGGCGCGGGCGTCGACCTGCCGACCGAGGGCACCGTGTTCCTGTCGGTGCGCGACTCGGACAAGTCGGACCTGCTGATCGAAACGGCGCGGCTGGTCAGTGACCTGGGGCTGTCGATCCTCGCCACGGCCGGGACTCACAAGGTCCTGAGCGACGCCGGGATCGAGTCGAAGAAGGTGCACAAGGTCTACGAAGGCGGGCGCACGATCGTCGACATCCTCAAGGACGGCGGGGTCGACCTCGTGATGAACACCACGGAAGGCGCGCAGGCGGTCGAGGACAGCCGCTCGATCCGGGCCGTCGCGCTGAACGACAAGATCCCTTACTATACAACGCTTGCGGGCGCCCATGCGGCCGCTTTGGCCATGCAGGCACGGCAAAAGGGCGAGATCGTGGTGCGCGCGCTTCAAGGCTGATCGGAACGCCGGGCGGGCAGTCTCCGTTCATTCACCAAGTGTATGAGTGAAAAGGAGATTGCCCATGTCCGACCTCGGTCTTTCGATGATCGACGACACGGTGAACGAGACCAACAACTGGCTGAACACGCTCGGCCAGGACCTCGGTCTCAATCACCAGCACGCCTACCACACCCTGCGCGCCGGTCTTCACACGGTGCGCGACCGCCTGACCGTGGACGAGGCCTCGGCGCTTGGCGCGCAGCTGCCCCACCTGGTGCGCGGTATCTACTACGAGAACTGGCGCCCCGCCGATACGCCGGTCACGACGCGTTCGACCAGCCAATATTGCGAAGAGTTGGGCGCGCACCTGGTGGATGCCCACGATCCCGACCCCGAAGCCGCCGCCCGCGCCATCTTCCGCCTGCTGAAGGGGAAGCTTGGCAGCGGCATCATGCAGAAGATCCGCGAGTCCCTTCCGAAGGATGTGGCCGAGGATCTCTACGACACGGCCTGAGGCTTGAGCACCATGCTCCGCCGGGCTAACCCGGCGCGCATGGCCAAGCTGTACTTCCACTACTCGACGATGAACGCGGGAAAGTCGACCCTGCTGCTTCAGGCGTCCTACAACTACAACGAGCGCGGGATGGAAACGCGCTTGCTGACGGCCCGCATGGATGCCCGCGCAGGCCCGGGGCGGATCGGCAGCCGGATCGGCATCTCCTCCCCGGCCGAGACCTACGGCCCCGAGGATGACCTCTTTTCCCGGATCGCCGGGTGGCGAGACGACGCGAAGATCGCCTGCATCTTCATCGATGAGGCGCAGTTCCTGACCCGGGCCCAGGTCTGGCAGCTGGCCCGCGTGGTGGACGACCTGAACCTGCCGGTGATGTGCTACGGGTTGCGCGTCGACTTTCAGGGCAGCCTATTTCCGGGCTCGGCTGCGCTTCTGGCCTGGGCGGACGAGATGCGCGAGGTGCGCACCATCTGCCATTGCGGCAAGAAGGCGTCGATGGTCGTGCGCCAGGGACCCGAGGGCAGCGTGCTGACGGAAGGGGACCAGGTGCAGATCGGCGGCAACGAGGCCTACGTCTCGCTCTGCCGCGTCCACTGGCGTGAGGCCACGGGCGACCGGGAAGTCTGAACCCGACCGCTACTCATGCGCTGCGGCTGGTTGGCGCGCGTGCCGGCGCCGCCGGGCGAACATGTTCAGCACCTCGACCAGCACCGCGAAGGCCATGGCCGAGTAGATGTAGCCCTTCGGCACGTGCCGCCCGAACCCGTCGGCGATCAGCACCATGCCGATCATCAGGAGGAACGCCAGCGCCAGCATGACCACGCTGGGATTGGCGTTCACGAACCGGGTGACCGCTCCGGCGGCTGCGAACATGACGCCGACGGCCACGATCACGGCCGCGACCATGATCGGCAGTTCATCGGTCATGCCGATGGCCGTCAGGATCGAATCCACCGAGAACACGGCGTCGAGCGCGATGATCTGCGCGATCGCCACCCCGAGCGATGCCGCGGCCTTGCCGCCGCCGTCGGCGTGATCGCCGGGACTGACCTTGTGATGGATCTCCTGCGTGGATTTCACGCACAGGAATACGCCGCCCGCGATCAGGATCAGGTCGCGCCACGAGAAAGCAGTCTCGAAGCTGGGCTCGCCATGCTCACCGGGGGCGCCCTGGATGCCAAGGTCGATCACCGGTGCCGTCAACCCGACAATCCAGGCGATGACCGACAGAAGCGCAAGGCGCAGGATCAGGGCGAGGGACAGGCCGACCTGCCGCGCAATCTTCGCCTGCCGCTCGGGCAGCTTGCCCGACACGATCGAGATGAAGATCAGGTTGTCGATGCCGAGGATGATTTCCATCGTCACCAGCGCGGCAAAGGCGGCCCATGCTTGCGGCTGGGCGAGAAGGTCTAGCATGGCGGGTCCATCGTGGTGATCCTGCCTGAACGGAGGACAAAGCGTACGGTTCCAGTCGGGCGATGCGAGAACCGTCGGCAGGGGCTGGCCCCCGTCGCGACGCTCGGCTAGGAACGGCCCGTTTGCAGCGAGGGAGATCGCGATGGCCAACGTGGCGGTAATCGGCGCCCAATGGGGTGACGAGGGAAAAGGCAAGATCGTGGACTGGCTCAGCGAGCGGGCCGACGTGATCGTGCGCTTCCAGGGTGGACACAATGCGGGCCACACGCTCGTCATCGACGGAACCGTCTACAAGCTGCACGCCCTGCCCTCCGGGGTGGTGCGCAAGGGCAAGCTCAGCGTCATCGGCAACGGTGTGGTCCTCGACCCGTGGCACCTGGTGCGCGAGATCGAAGCGATCCGCGCGCAAGGTGTCGAGATCACGCCCGACACGCTGATGATCGCCGAGAACACGCCCTTGATCCTGCCCTTCCACGGCGAATTGGACCGCGCCCGCGAGGGGCAGACGGCCGTCGCCAAGATCGGCACGACGGGGCGCGGCATCGGGCCGGCCTACGAGGACAAGGTGGGTCGCCGCGTGATCCGCGTCGCCGACCTCGCCGACGAAGCGACGCTGGCGCTGCGGGTGGACCGCGCGCTCGTCCACCACAACGCGCTGCGCAGCGGATTGGGGCTGGAACCCATCGACCGCGATGGGCTGATCGCCGAGCTACGCGAGATCGCACCGCAGATCCTGCCTTTTGCCAAGCCCGTCTGGCGCGAACTCGACCAGGCGAAGCGCGAGGGCAAGCGCATCCTGTTCGAAGGTGCCCAGGGCGCGCTTCTGGACATCGATTTCGGCACCTATCCCTATGTCACCTCGTCGAACGTGATCGCCGGGCAGGCTGCAACCGGCTCGGGCCTCGGGCCGGATGCGGTCGAATTCACGCTGGGCATCGTCAAGGCATACACCACCCGCGTCGGCGAAGGCCCCTTCCCGACCGAGCTTCACGATGTGGATGGCGAGCGGCTGGGTGAACGCGGGCACGAGTTCGGCACGACCACCGGGCGCAAGCGTCGCTGCGGTTGGTTCGACGCCTGCCTGGTGCGACAGACCGCAGCGACCAGCGGCATGCACGGCATCGCGCTCACCAAGCTCGACGTGCTGGACGGGTTCGAGCGGATCAAGGTCTGCACCGGCTACGATCTGGACGGCGAGCGGCTGGACTACCTGCCGACGGCCTCCGAGGCGCAATCGCGCTGCACTCCCGTCTACGAAGAGATGGAGGGCTGGACCGAGTCGACCGAAGGCGCCCGCAGCTGGGCCGACCTGCCCGCCGGCGCGATCAAGTACGTGCGTCGCATCGAAGAGTTGATCGGGTGCCCCGTCGCCCTTCTGTCCACCAGCCCCGAGCGGGACGACACGATCCTCGTGACCGACCCGTTCCGGGACTGAGCCGTGGCCCTGTCCCACAAGGCCAAGCGCCGCTGGTCGCTGGTGATCCTGCTGGTCGGGCTGCCGATCTGGATCGTCCTCGCGTCGACCGTGATGACCGCGTTCGGCCGTCCGCCTATCCTGCTGGAGTTGTCGGTTTACATGGCGCTCGGGGTCATCTGGGCGCTGCCGTTCCGCAACGTGTTCCGCGGTGTCGGTCAGCCGGACCCCGATGGGCGCGACGATTGAGGATCTCGCGCCGCCTACTGGGCGGCGCGAGCCTTCTCTGCCATCTCTGCGTCATCGGCGAGGGCGAAGCGGCCTGAGTCGATCTTGCGAAGGCGGCCCGCGCGCAAAAGCTGACCGAAGCTCTTCAATCCATCTTCGCGAGTTGTCGTCCCGGCCGGAGCAATCGCGGTCGCGCGCTGGATGAGCACGGGCCGTGGCGCGCCCTCTTGTCCTTCGATGATCTTCGAGTAAGCCGCCGCGGCCTCGAGCAGGTCGGGCAGTTCACGTGCACCAAGCTTCGCCGCGAAATCGGCAAATGTCGCTTGATCCTGTGGATCGCTCGCTTCCTTCGGCGAGTCGGGCGCGGGATCGTCATGTAGGGGGCGAGACGGTCGCACGGGCTCGAGGCGACGGTCGACGCGCTGCGACGACACCAGGACAAGCGGACCCAAGGGGTTTTCCGCCCCGTCGCCCGTTGCGGTGGCGCTGGGTTGGACGGCCTTTTGCAGGTCGTCCCGGAACTTCTGAATGGAGACGTCCTGACCCGGCGTTCGATCCCGCAATCCGCCGTCCGCCTTCGTCGCAGCGACGGCAGCGCGGAGATGCTGGATCGCGGCGCGCCGGCGGTGCCCTTCGGTATCGCCCATCTGAGCGTCCGTCTCGTCCAGCAACCGCGAGACGGTCCGGTCACCACTCTCTCCGGTTTGCGCAGAGCCGTCCTCGGCGGCGTCGACGTCCACTTTCCCGGTTTCCAGTCCGACGGCCGCAAGATCGGCCGCGAGGGCCGCGGCATCCGCGTCGTTCAGGCTCGTCTCGGCCAGAATCCGGTGAATAGTGTCCTCCGAAGCCATTTCCGATGTCTCGGCCTCGTCGTCCTCGACTTCTACAAGGTCCCCGTTGGCGAGGGCTGTCTGAAATTGGGCGCGACTCATCCCGACGACTCGCGGAACCCCGTCATCGCCCTCCACATCCAGTTCCACCCAATCCTCCGGTTCCTCGGCCGTAGATTTCCCCTCGTCGTCCGGATCATCCTCATGGGAGGCTGCGGCTTGCCCGTCGGAGATCTTCTCCGCCGGAGCGATGGTCGGTCTCAGATTTGCCAGTTCGACGTGACCAATACCCGCCGGTTCCCCAGAGGTGTCGGGCACATCGGAAGGCGCTTTTGCAGCGGGTTGCCCGGCCTCCGGTTCGCGGTGAGTAGGTGTGGCCGGGTCTGCCTCGGCTAGCGGCGGCTCGAGGTCCGCGCGATTCGCATGGCTTGTGGTCAGGTCGGCCGCTTCGGCGTTCTCGACGGAGGGTTGGCTGGTCGTCGGGGCCGTGGCCTCAGGCACGGGACCTGCCCCTGTCTCGTCCGGTTCGGCCACCTGGCGCAGGACGAGGCCGCCATCGGCCATTCGTGCGTCGACGCGGTGCCGCACCTCGCGCTCGGCGATCTGATGGAGCATCTGGGCATCGGGCTGCGGGGGTTCCGCTCCGAAATATCGGTCGTCCGCGGCGAGATCGCGGAAATACTCGGCAATCGACTGCATTGCGGCAAAGGGGTTGTCGAAACCCTCGAGCGTGCACGAGAACGTTCCATAGGACACGGTCAGGATCTTGTTCGATTGCGCCATTCGATCGTTTGCCTTCCCGCTGCGTCGAGCTGGTGCCACGTAACATGCAAGTGCTTACCAAAACGTACGGAACTGGGAAGAATGATGCATGAATTCGGGGCTGAAATGTGACCGCGCAGGAAGACGTGAACACGATCCTGAGAACGACGCGCCCCGTCACGCTTGTGGGCGGCGGGCCGGTGCTGGCCGAGGACCTTGCCTGGTCGATCTCACGCGCGCCGTGCATCGCCGCCGCGGATGGAGGCGCGGAAACCCTGGTCGCCGCGGGATACGTGCCAGAGGCGGTGATCGGCGACATGGATTCGCTTTCGGAGGCGGCACTGGCCAAGCTGCCGAAGGAGATCGTTCACTACGTCGATGACCAGGACAGCACGGATTTCGAGAAATGCCTGTCCCGGATCACCACACCGCTCATCATCGGGCTGGGGTTTCTTGGCGGACGCCTCGACCACACGATGGCGGCCCTGTCCACGCTCGCGCGCGACCGGAGGCGGTGCATTCTGCTCGGCTCGTCGGATGTCGTTTTCGCGGCGCCGGCGCTGCTGCGGCTCGATGTCGCGCCCGGCACTCGCGTGTCCTTGTTCCCGATGGGACCGGTCGCGGGACGCTCACAGGGGCTGCGTTGGCCGATCGATGGCATGCGGTTCGACCCGGGCGGACGGATCGGCACCTCGAACGAAGCGACCGGGCCAGTTCACCTTGAAGCGGAGGGCGTGATCGTCCTTCTGCCCCCGTCCGAGCGCGACGTGGCAGTGGACGCATTCGGGACGGGCTAGACGCTCAGCAGTTCGGGACGTTGACCGCCAAGCCGCCGAGCGACGTTTCCTTGTACTTTTCGCTCATGTCGCGGCCGGTCTGGCGCATGGTCTCGATCGCGGCGTCGAGGGGCACGAAATGGCTGCCGTCGCCCCGAAGCGCCAGTGAGGCCGCGCCCACCGCCTTCATCGCACCAAGCCCGTTCCGTTCGATGCAGGGCACCTGGACGAGGCCCCGGACAGGATCGCAGGTCATGCCCAGATGGTGCTCGAGCGCGATCTCGGCGGCGTTCTCGACCTGCTCGGGCGTGCCGTCCAGAACGGCGCAGAGCCCTGCGGCGGCCATGGCGGCGGCGCTGCCGACCTCGGCCTGGCAGCCGCACTCCGCCCCCGAGATCGAGGCGTTGTGCTTCACGAGCCCGCCCACGGCCGCAGCGGTCAGAAGAAACTCTCCGACGCGGGCGGTGCTGGCGCCCGGCACGTGGTCCAGCCAGTAACGGATGACGGCGGGCACCACCCCGGCGGCCCCGTTCGTCGGCGCAGTCACTACACGCCCGCCGGCAGCGTTTTCCTCGTTCACCGCCATCGCGTAGGCGGCCAGCCAATCCATGGCGAGGTGCGGATGCGGCTGGTTGCGCCCCCGCTCGTCGTTGAGCCCGCGCGCAAGGGCGGCCGCACGCCGCCGGACGCCCAGCCCCCCCGGAAGCACGCCGTCGGCAGAGAGACCGCGGTCGATGCACTCGGACATCTCGCGCCAGATCCGCTCCAGCCCGTCGTGCAGGGTTTGGCCGCCAATGCGCGACACCTCGTTCGCCCGCTTCAGCTGGGCGATGGACCGGCCCTCGCGCGCGCACATCGTCAACATTTCGGCGGCGGACTTGAACGGATATGGCACCGGCTGGCCGGGGTCACTGTCTTCGCCGGCCGCAAGCTCTTCGGCGCTGAGGACGAAGCCGCCGCCGATGGAGTAGTAGACCTGGCGCAGCACGACGTCGCCCTCGGCGTCGCGGGCGTAGAACTCCAGCGCGTTGGCATGGCCGTCCAGCGGCCGATCATAGTCGAAGATCACGTCGCGTTCGGGATCGAAGGCAAGTGGCGGCAGGCCCTCGGGCGTGACCTGCCGCGTCTCGTCGATCCGGGTCAGCAACGCCTCGGCCGGGTCGGCTTCGTAATCCGCGAGGGTGACGCCAGCGAGGCCGAGGATGACTGCGCGATCCGTCGCGTGGCCCTTGCCGGTGAAGGCCAGCGAGCCGTGCAGGCTCACCGCGACGCCGGCCGGCTTGAATGCCGATCCGCGCAGCAGGCCAAGGAAGCGGGCAGCCGCCACCATCGGCCCCATCGTATGGGACGAGGACGGACCGAGCCCCGGCTTGAACATGTCGAGCACGGATATGAACATCGCGTCTCCTTTCGGCGTCAGCCTTTCACGCCGGGGTGGCCGGCCGCTCGCGGGAAACGACATCGCGCCGCGCATCTGCGCCACGAAGGCCTTTCCCCTTGGCCGTAACGCCGCAATCCGCCTATACGTCGCAAAACGCAGCAGGAAAGGCGACTGCCCCATGTCCGCGAAGCTCTCTGCCATCGACACCGCCAAGTTCGTGGCCGCCAAGCGGGCCTGCGATTTCATCGAGGACGGGATGCGGGTCGGTCTCGGAACAGGCTCGACGGCCGAGTGGCTGGTGCGGTGCCTGGGCGAGCTGGTCGAGGACGGGCTGAAGATCACCGGCGTGCCGACATCGACGCGCACCGCGAAGCTCGCGCGACAGCTGGGCATCCCGATCAGCACGCTGGACGAGGTGAAGTGGCTCGACCTCACCATCGACGGCGCGGACGAGTACGACCCCGACCTCAACCTCATCAAGGGCGGCGGCGGCGCCCATCTGCAGGAAAAGATCGTTGCGACAGCCTCGGACCGGATGATCGTGATCGCCGACCGCACCAAGCAGGTGGACATGCTGGGCGCCTTCCCCCTGCCGGTCGAGGTGATCCCCTTCGGCTGGCAGACCACGAAGGCGCTGCTGGAAGAGACCATCGCCGCGCTCGACGTGATGGGCGACCGGATAGAGCTGCGGATGAACGGCGACGCCCCCTACATCACGGACGAGGGCAACCACATCCTCGACCTGCACCTCGGCCGGATCGGCAACCCGCGGCAGACGGCGCTGGTGCTGAACCAGATTCCCGGCGTGGTCGAAAACGGGCTCTTCATCGACATCTGCGACATCGTGGTGACAGGCAACGGCGACGGCCGCGTGCAGGTCAAGGACATCAACGTGGGCACCACCCAGGAAGACGTAATCGAGTTCGACGAGGACGAGAACATCTTCGCCGATCTGGACTGAGGTCGGTTCGCAGTTGCCGGCGGTCGGTCGGGCGACCCTAGAAATCCAGGGTGATCCGCCGGGTCAGCCCGACACGCATGCCGTACTGGTCCCGGTCGCCGTTCTCGACGATCGGGCTTTCGGCGGCGTCACCCACGAAGCGGTCGTAGGTCACGGCACCTTCGACGCCCCAGTTCTCGGTGAAACGATACTCGGCGCCGACCTCGACGCCGGCGCTGATCACGCCGCCATCCGCATCGTAGGCACCGAAATTCGGGGTCGCCGTGGGCACGTCGAAATAGGTCGAGGCATAGTCGTCCGAGCCCAGCAGGACGCGCGGGCCGGCCGACAGGGTCAGACGCTCGGAGGGTTGTGCCTTCAGGTCAGCGCCAAGCTCACCCACGAAGCTCTCGTGGCCGTTGAAGCCGTAGCGTACGTCCGCGAAGGCGTCGAAGCGCTGTGAGCTGTAGCCGATGCCAAGCCCGACCTCGTAGGTAGCGTCCACGTCGGACAACCCGTCAAGCTCGGGGCTGTCCTCGGCAGTGCGCTCGTCGATGTAGCGGAACGAGCCGCGCAGGCCGACGCCCTCGGGCTGGTAATAGGGATCGGCCGAACCGAAGTTCAGCGGACCGACGTTGAGGGAATTCAGCGAGAAGCCGAAATCGGGGCCGAACTCGTAATCGTCCGAGCCGAAATACTCAGGCGCCGTCGCCACGCCGCCGCGCAGCGTGAAGACGAGGTTGGGCGCAGGCTCGGCCACGGGCGCCGCGTAGACCGGCGCCGGCTCGGACGCAGGCATCGTCAGATTGCCGGCAAACGCGGCCGGGGCGGCAACGATCAGCGCGATGGCGGAGATGGCGCGAGTGACGGTCAAGGCAAAGTCCCTGCTGGCGGTTCGCCCCGACAATAGTCCGGCGATTGCGTCTTCAACAAGGCTGGGGGGCGAAGGTTCTCTTTTACGTGAAAATTGCTGGCAGCCTTTGCGATTATGCAACACCGACGTATATGGCGGTCCATGTTGTCCGATCTCCTTCGCCGTCTCACGGCGCCCGAACCCGAACAGATGCCCGATGGCGATGCGCGCCTCGCGCTGACGGCGCTACTGGTCCGCCTGGCAAAGGCCGACGACACCTATGACGCGGCCGAACGCGAGCGCATCGACCGCACCGTGGCCAGCCGCTACGGCCTTGCCCCGGACGCCGCGCGGCAGCTGCGCCAGGAGGCCGAAGCGATCGAGGCCGAGGCCCCCGACACGGTGCGCTTCACCCGCGCGATCAAGGACGGCGTGGCCTACGATGACCGGATCGGCGTGATTGAGGCGCTGTGGGACGTCGTGCTGGCTGACGGGCACCGGGACGAGGACGAGAACGCGCTGATGCGGCAAATCGCGCCGCTTCTGGGCGTGAACGACCGGGATTCGAACATGGCGCGGCGTCGCGTCGAGGATCGCCGCGCCTGACATTGCATTTTGCGCTCCGATGCGTCCTAGTCCGCCGAACCATGTCGGAGACCCCGTGACCGCGCCCGTTCTGAATATCAAAGACCTGCACAAGAGCTTCGGCGACCTCGAGGTCCTGCGCGGTGTCGATCTGGCCGCCCCGCGCGGGCATGTCGTGTCGCTGATCGGTTCGTCCGGCTCCGGCAAGTCGACCCTTCTGCGCTGCTGCAACCTGCTCGAGGACAGCCAGCAGGGCGAGATCGCGTTCGAGGGCGAGCCGGTGCGCTGGAAGGGCCACGGTGCCGATCGCCGCCCGGCAGACCCCAAACAGGTCACGCGCATCCGCACGAACCTGTCCATGGTGTTCCAGTCGTTCAACTTGTGGGCGCACATGACCGTGCTGCAGAACGTCATGGAGGCCCCGGTCCACGTCCTCAAGCGCGACCGCGCCGAGGTCGAAGCGGCCGCGCGCGGCTACCTCGACAAGGTCGGCATCGGCGACAAGGCCGACCGCTACCCGGCCGAGCTGTCCGGCGGCCAGCAGCAGCGCGCCGCGATCGCGCGCGCCCTGTGCATGGAACCCCGCGCCCTGCTGTTCGACGAGCCGACCTCGGCGCTCGATCCCGAGCTGGAACAGGAGGTCGTGCGCGTCATCAAGGCGCTGGCCGAAGAGGGCCGGACGATGATCCTGGTGACCCACGACATGAACATGGCGCGGGATTGCTCGGACCACGTGATCTTCCTCCACCAGGGGCGGATCGAGGAAGAAGGCGCGCCCGACCGCCTGTTCGGCAACCCCGAAAGCGACCGCCTGCGCGGGTTCCTCAGTTCGACGACCCCGGGCTGAGTCAAAGGGCCCGGAAACTGCCCATCCGTGGCCGGACCGCCCTCATGTTCCTCGCCCCCACCCGCGCAACGCCTTGACCGCCCCGGCATTCTTGTCTTTCCCCCCGACTTCGGGGCACTGTTCCCCCACAAACAAAGAACCAACGGGAGACTACCGCATGAACCGACTGATCCTCGGCACCGCGTTCCTGGCCCTCACGGCCGGCGCCGCCCTCGCGCAGGACACCGTGCGCCTCGGCACCGAAGGCGCCTACCCTCCGTACAACTTCCTGAATGACGACGGCGAAGTCGCCGGTTTCGAGCGTGAGCTGGGCGACGAGCTCTGCACGCGTGCCGAACTGACCTGCGAATGGGTGACGAACGACTGGGACTCGATCATCCCGAACCTGCAGTCGGGCAACTACGACGCGATCATCGCGGGCATGTCGATCACCGAGGCGCGTCGGGAAGTCGTCGATTTCTCCGAGAACTACACCCCGCCGCTGCCGTCGGCCTACGCGGCCCTGTCCGAGGATGTCGATGTCGAAGGCGGCGTGGTCGCGGCGCAGACCGGCACGATCCAGGCCGATCACGTCACCAGCACCGGCGCCACGCTGCTGGAGTTCCCGAACCCCGAAGACACCGTCGCCGCCGTCCGTAACGGCGAGGCCGATGCGGTCATGGCCGACAAGGACTTCCTGACCTCCTATGTCGAGAACAACGACGACCTCGTGTTCGTCGGCGAGGATGTCGCGCTCGGCGAAGGCATCGGCATGGCCTTCCGCCAGAGCGACGCCGAACTGCGCGAGACCTTCACTGCCGCGATCCAGAGCATGAAGGAAGACGGCTCGCTGAACGAGCTGATCGCCAAATGGCTGCCCGACACGCCCGAGTTCTGATCTGATCCACGGGCGGGCGCCTGATCGCGCCCGCCCGACTTCGTTTCCCGGATACGCCGGCCGAACACGCGCCGGCTTGGACAGGCCCCCTTCCCGTGTTCCCGAACTGCGCCGATCCTGTTAGCCTCGACGGCCTCGCCTGGCTTGCCTGCTACCTGACCACGGGCAAGCACCTTGCGTTCTATGCCTCGTTCGGGACGGTGCTCTTGCTGCTTGCGATCACGGCGCCGGTCGCGCTGGCGTTCGGCTTTGGCGGCGCCATGGCGGCGCGGGCGCGGTTCTGGCCGGTCAAGCTGCTGGGCCGGACCTATATCTCGATCGTCCGTGGCGTGCCGGACATCGCTTTCTTCCTGTTCTTCGTCATCGCGCTCGACCAAGGGGTCGAATGGCTGCGCCACCAGGCCGTCTGCCCCGACTGGGCCCAGGCCATCCGCCAGGGAAGCGAGTTCCTCGTCTGCCCGGCCGCCAAGACCCCGTCGAACAACGCGCCGCAATGGGCGCACGAGGTCTACGGCTTTGCCATCGCCGTCTTCACCTTCGCCATCGTCTTCGGCGCCTTCGCGGCCAACGTCCTCTTCGGCGCGATGATGGCCGTGCCCAAGGGCCAGCTGGAAACGGCGGCCGCCTATGGCATGAGCCGCGCCCAGACCTTCCGCCGCATCATCGTTCCGCAGATGTGGATCTACGCCCTGCCCGGCCTGTCGAACCTGTGGATGGTGCTCATCAAGGCGACGCCGCTGCTGTTCCTGCTGGGGATCGAGGACGTCGTCTACTGGGCGCGCGAGCTTGGCGGCACGAAGACGCCGAACTTCACCGACTACCCGCACGGAGACTGGCGGATGTGGTATTTCCTGGCGCTGCTGATCTTCTACCTCATCCTCACCCGCGTGTCCGAGGTCGTGCTCGACCGGATCATGGCGCGGCTGTCCATCGGTCAGGCGGTCGCCCAATGAGCTGCTGGCAGACGATACAGGACTACGCCCTGCGCTCGCTCGGGATCGGCGAGCGGCTGTTGCCGCGCGAGGATTTCACCCTGTGCCAGCAGATCACGCTGATCGGGTCGGGGCTGATCTGGAACGTCTACTTCGCAGTCGCGGCCTTGGCCCTCGGCTTCGGGCTTGCCGTTGCGCTTGCGGTCGGGAAGGCATCGCGGAACCGGCTGGCGAGGAAGCTTGCCGACTGGTTCATCCTGCTGTTCCGGGGCTCGCCGCTCTTCATCCAGTTCTTCTTCGCCTATTTCGCGTTCCTGTCCCTCAAGGGGCAGACGGCGCTGGCCGATCCGCTGACCGCCGCGTGGCTGGGCGCGACGATCATCCTGTTCTGTAACACCGCCGCCTACACGGGCGAGATCTTCTACGGCGCGCTGAGGGCCATTCCCCGCGGCGACATGGAGGCCGCGGCCGCCTATGGCCTGACCGGCTGGACAAGGTTCCGCCGGATCACCTTCCCCACCATGCTGCGCCTCGCCTGGCCCGCCTACACGAACGAGGCGATCTTCCTCTTCCACGCGACGACGCTGGTGTTCTTCTCGGGCTTTCCGGCGTGGCAGCAGCGGGGCGATGCGCTCTATTACGCCAGCTACTTCGCGGACAAGACCTTCAACCCGTTCGTGCCCTACCCGATCCTCGCGGGCTATTTCATCCTTCTGACGCTGTGCATCGTGCTGCTGTTTTCGCGCGCGTCGAAGCGGCTGAACCGCCACCTGCCGCGCGAGAGCCAGCGCCGCCTGCGCCTGCGCCCGAACTTCATGCGCTGACGCTCAGTTCTGCCGCAGCACCGCGCCGGGGTTCATGATGCCCTTGGGGTCGAGTGCCGCCTTGATCGCGCGCATCGCGGACAGCTTCGCGGGGTCACCATAGCGTTCGAGGATGCCGACCTTCAGCCGCCCCACCCCATGCTCGGCCGAGAACGAGCCGCCCCGCAAAGCGACCTCTTCGTCCACGATCCCGCGCAGATCCTCGGCGCGATCGGCGTAGTCGGATTTCGACCGACCCTCGGGTGGGAACAGGTTGTAGTGCAGGTTGCCGTCGCCCAGGTGGCCGAAACAGTTGATCCGCAGGTCCGCCACCTGCCGCAGCCGGTCGCCGCAGCCGTCGATGAAGTCGGGGACCGCCGAAAGCGGCAGGGCGATGTCGTTCGACACGATCGCGCCGATGCGCTTGTTCGCCTCGGGGATGTTCTCGCGCACGGCCCAGAGGTCGCGGCGCTGCGCCTCGCTGGAGGCGATCACGCCATCGCTCACCAGCCCCGCCTCGTGCCCTTCAATGAACAACCGCTCCAGCCGCTCGGTCGGGTCGTCCTCGGGGCCCAGCCCCAGGTCGATCAGCACCGACCACTCCGGCACATCGGCGAAGGGCAGCCTCACTGGCACGTCCGTGTCTTGCAGGAACCGCATCCCCTGGCCCGACATCAGCTCGAACGCCGTTACCCCGCCTAGGGGGAGCGCATGGCTCAGCAGCTTCAGCGCCGCCTCGGGGCTCTCGACCACCAGCACCGCCGTCCCCTCGCGCGCGGGGCGTGGGAACAGGCGCAACGCGGCCGCCGTGATGATCCCGAGCGTGCCTTCCGCGCCGATCAGCAGGTTGCGCAGGTCGTAGCCGGTGTTGTCCTTCCTGAGACGCCGCAGCCCGTGCAGGATCTCGCCCGACGGCAGCACCGCCTCGATCCCCAGCACGAGATCGCGCGCGTTGCCGTAGCGCAGCACCTGCACGCCGCCCGCATTGGTCGCCAGAAGCCCACCGATCCGCGCCGTTCCCTCGCTGGCCAGCGACAGCGGGAACAGCCTGTCAGCCTCCTCCGCGGTGGAGTGAACGTCAGCGAGGATGCAGCCCGCCTCGGCCACCATCACGTTCTCGGACGGATAGACGCCGCGGATGCGGTTCAGCCGCTCGGTCGATAGCAGGATCGGCGCTGCGTCGGGCATGGTCTGGCCGCCCACCAGGCCCGTACCCCCGCTCCAAGGCACCACCGGGACGCCCCGTTCGCCGGCGAAGCGGATGACGCGCGCGACCTCTTCGGTATCTTCCGGCGCAACCACCGCGCCCGCGCTGCCGCGCCATGTGCCGCGGGGTTCCGTCAGGTAGGTCTCCCCCGTTTCGCGCAGCGCGCCCTTGGACAGGAGGGGCATCAGATCGTTCAGCCAGTCAGCCGTCATCGCATTCCCGAAAGTGGTGGCAGGACGTACACCGTGGGCCGGTCGGGCAGATCACGCAAGCTGACTTCGATCGAAGGCTCCTCGCGCATCTCCACGGTGAACTCGCTGGAAATCCCGTCGAGGAACCGGCCCAGCGTCGCCGTGCCGAACCAGTGCATCGGCAGGATGACCGAGCTTTCCAGCCGCGTCAGCACGTCGATCATCGTGTCGAGGTCCACGGTCATCCCGCCGTCCACCGCGGCCATGACCACGTCCAAACGCCCAAGCGCGGCATACTGTGCCTCGTCCGGCTCGTGATGGAGGTGGCCCAGATGCCCGACGCACAACCCCGCAACCTCGAACACGAAGATCGAGTTGCCGAATTTCTCGACCCCCGAATACCCCGAGCGGATGTCGGTCGGCACGTTGCGCACGAAGATCTCTCCGACCTCCAGCCGGTGGTTATTGGGCGCGACCCCGTCGCCCCAGCCTTCAAGGACGTGGGGGATCCGCGGGTCGGGCGAGATCGTCCAATGCGAGGAATGCGCGTGGTTCATGGTGGCCACGTTCGGCACGATCGGCGCGCCCGCGAGCCAGCCGTTGTAGTCGGTCACGGCGGTGGTGCCGTCGGGCGCCTCGATCAGGAACTGCGAGTGGTCGAGGTAAGTCAGCCGCACCGTGTAATCGGGTAGCGCATCGCCCCAGGCAGCCGGCTGGACGTATTCGATGCCGGGCGCCGCGTCGGCGATCGCGATGCAGTGGCTCTGGCGATCCTGCGCGGCGAGGGGTGCTGTGGTCAAAGTGATGGCGAGGGTAAGACGTCGGAACATGGCGGTACCTCCTGCCCCGACGTTAGCCAGCCGCCGCGTACCGATCCAATAGCGGTGCCGTGATCGGCTATCCCGCATCGGTCCGGCCGCGGCGATCGGCGCGCAGATTGGCGTAGAGCACATGAGTGCGCCACCGGCCGGCGATCTGCAGGTAGGACTGCGCAACGCCCTCGTACTTGAAGCCCGACCGTTCGAGCACCGCGCGCGAGGCCTTGTTCTCGGGCAGGCAAGCAGCTTCGATCCGGCTGAGATCGAGGCGGTGGAAGGCATGATGGGTCAGCGCCTCGATGGATTCGCGCATGAAGCCCTGCCGCGCGAAGGGCGCGCCGATCCAGTAGCCCAGTGTCCCGGACTGCGCCGGCCCGCGCCGGATGTTGTCGAGCGTGATTGCCCCCACCAGCGAGCCCTCGTCGCGGCGAAAGATGAAGAGGGGCAGCGCGGTTTCCCCCCGCACCGACCGCTGCGCCCAATAGACGCGGTTGGTGAAGCTCTTGCGGGTCAGGTGATCGGGGGCCCAGACGGGCTCCCACGGCTGGAGGAACGACGCCGACTGGCGGCGCAGCTCGGTCCAGGCGCGGAAGTCGGTATGTTCGGGCGGACGCAGGGTCAGGCGGTCGCTCTCGACCCTGAGCCGCCGACGTCCGAATGCCATCACGCAGCCAGCCGGCCGGACAGGTCCGATAGGGCCGGCGCTGCACCCACGGGGCCGTAAAGCGCCATCGCGGGTGCGCTTTGGACCATGCGTTCGCCGAAGCCGCGCACCTGCGACAGGGTCACGGCGTCGATCCGTTCGACGGTTTCCTCGAGCGACGGGATGCGCCCCCAGATCGACAGGAGCCGCGCGAGCCGCTCGGCCCGGGCCGAGGCGCTTTCCAGCCCCATCAGAAGCCCCGCCTTCATCTGCGCGCGCGCACGCTCGACCTCGACCTCGGTCATGTCGTCGGCGGCGCGCTTCATCTCGTCGATGGTGACGTGGGCGAGGCTTTCGATCTCTTCGGGCGAGGTGCCGGCGTAGATCGTCATCAGCCCGCTATCGTCATAGGCGCCGGCCTGCGCGAAGATCGTGTAGCACAGACCCCGCCGCTCGCGCAGTTCCTGGAACAGGCGCGAGGACATGCCGCCGCCAAGCGCGCTTGCGTGGATCTGAGCCGCGTAGAAGTCGGGGTCGCGGTAGCTCGGCGCCTCGAAGCCCAGCGTGAAGTGGACCTGCTCCAGCTTGCGCTCTTCGCGGCGTTCGCTGCCGCGGAAGGTCGCGGGAACGAGGGGAGAGCCGGCTCGCGGCGCAAGGTGGCCGAACGATTCTTCGGCGAAGCGCACGATCGCGTCGTGATCGACGGAACCTGCAGCCGACAGAATCAGGTCGCCGGGGCCGTAGCGCTCGGTGACGAAGGTCGAGAGGTCGTCGCGGGTGAAGCCCGACACGCGCTCGGACGGGCCGAGGATCGACCGGCCGAGCGGTTGGTCCGGATAGGCCGCTTCCTGCAGCCAGTCGAACACGATGTCGTCGGGCGTGTCGTTGACCTGCCCGATCTCCTGCAGGATCACGCCGCGCTCGATCTCGATCTCGCGGGGATCGAAGATCGGGTTGAGCACGATGTCCGAGATCACGTCGAGCGCCAGCGGCACGTCCACCTCGAGCACGCGGGCATAGAAGGCCGTCATCTCGCGGCTGGTATAGGCGTTGATGTAGCCGCCCACGTCCTCGATCGACTCGGCGATCTCAAGCGCCGAGCGACGGTCCGTCCCCTTGAACGCCATGTGCTCGAGGAAATGCGCGATGCCGTTCTGCTCGATCCGCTCATGCCGCCCTCCGGCATTCACCCAGACGCCCACGCTCGCGGATTTGAGGCCGGGCATGTGTTCAGTCACGACCCGCAGGCCGTTGGGAAGGGTGTGGAGTTGGACGGTCAATTGATGCGCTCTTCGATAAGGGTCTGGATGTCGCCGACCACGTTCGGCACCGAGGTCATGCGCTCGGGCAGGTCGAACAGGTCGGCCATGCGCTCGGGCAGCGCCGGGCGGTGGCCGGTGGCGGCCTCGACCGCGTCGGGGAATTTCGCGGGATGCGCCGTGGCGAGGGTAACCATGAGGCTCTCGCCCAGATGCTCTTCGGCCACCTTCACGCCGACAGCGGTGTGGGGGCATAGCGTCTCGCCCGTCCGGGCATGCATGGCGCGGATCGTGGCGGCGGTTTCCTCTTCCGAGCAGGACCCCGAGTCGTAATCCTCACGCAGCGCCTGCATTGCGCCTTGGCTCACCGGAAAGCCGCCGTTCTGCTTCAGCTCATCCATCAGCTGCGCCACCGCGGCGCCGTCGCGATCATAGGCCATGAACAGCGCCCTCTCGAAATTCGAGCTGACCTGGATGTCCATCGAGGGGCTGATGGTGGGGCTGACCCCCTCCTTGCGGTGCTCACCGGTGGCGAAGGTGCGGTGCAGGATGTCGTTGCGGTTCGTGGCGATCACCAGCCGGTCGATGGGGAGGCCCATCCGCTTGGCGATCCAGCCTGCGAAGATGTCGCCGAAATTGCCGGTGGGCACGGTGAAGCTGACCTTGCGCGCCGGGGCGCCAAGCGCCGTCGCGGCACTGAAGTAATACACGACCTGCGCCAGGACTCGCGCCCAGTTGATCGAGTTCACCGCCGTCAGCCCCACGCGGTCGCGGAAGCCATGGTCGGCGAACATGTCCTTCAAGGCAGCCTGGCAATCGTCGAAATCGCCCTTCACCGCCAGAGCATGCACGTTCGCCTCGGAGGGCGTCGTCATCTGCCGGCGCTGCACATCGGACACCCTCCCCTCGGGGAAGAGGATGAAGCATTCCACGTTGTCGAGGCCGCGGAACGCCTCGATCGCGGCGCTTCCGGTGTCGCCGGAGGTCGCGCCTAC
The DNA here is from genome assembly GCF_900172315.1 of Palleronia marisminoris. Lineage (GTDB taxonomy): Bacteria > Pseudomonadota > Alphaproteobacteria > Rhodobacterales > Rhodobacteraceae > Palleronia > Palleronia marisminoris. Next base: position 127,000 of record NZ_FWFV01000007.1, on the reverse strand, counting down.
GATTGTGATGCGCTCACCCCGGCGCGTCATCACGTCCTGGAACAGCTGGCCGATCAGCTGCATCGCGAAGTCCTTGAACGCGAGCGTCGGCCCGTGAAACAGTTCCAGCAGGAAGTGGTTCGGGCCGAGTTGCTTCAGCGGCGCCCGAGCGTCGTGGCCGAAGTTCTGGTAGGCGCGGGCGATCAGGTCCGAGAGGCGTGCCTCGTCCATGCCGGTGAACGGCTGCATGACCCGCAGCGCGATCTCTTCATAGGGGCGTCCGGCAAGCGCGGCGATCTCGGTCTCGGTGAAGGTCGGGATCGTCTCGGGTACATAAAGGCCGCCGTCACGGGCCAGGCCCGTCAGCATCGCGCCTTCGAAATCCAGGGCGGGCGCCTGCCCGCGGGTCGAAACATATCGCATTTCTCAGGCCTTCCTGCCGGTGCGGCCTGCCATACGCCAGCCCAGCAGCACTGTCATCCCCGCCCACAGGGCAGCGATGGAAAACCAGGTGATCGCGTATTGCAGGTGGTCATTCGGGATGTTGTCGATCGAGACGGGCAAGGGCATGACATCCGGCAGACCGGGATCGAGTTCGCGCGCGACGATCAGCAGCGGCTCTGTCCCGAGGGCGTCGGCCATCGCGTCCACGTCGCGGGCGAACCAGATATTCCGGTCACGCTCGGGCTCGGGGGTGAAGCGGTCGGTCTCGCGCGGCCAGTGGAGGTTGCCTGCCACGGTCAGTTTCTGCGCGGGACGCATCGGATCTTTCTCGGCGGTCGGAACGACGCCCAGGTCAACCATGACGCGCCGGGTCCCGGTTTCGAATGGCGCGATGATCCGGTAGCCGGCGCCGGTCTGACGGGTCGAGACCAGCACGTGCAACTCGGCACCCGTCGTCCGCCCGGTGGCCTCTACCGGCAGATAGCGGTCGGCCTCTGGCTGCGGGTCGGTCGGCAAGTCGACGGGGGGTGCCGAGATGCCGGTCTCGATTTCGTTCAGAAGCGTCATCTTCTGGTCGAGGCGGCTCACCTGCCAGAACCCCAGGGCAAGAAGCACGGCCAGCCCGCCGAGGCCGATGAACGCAAGTCCGATCCAGCGCATGACAATCCCTCAACGTCAAAGAGCGGCAGGGTTCCTGCCGCTCCTTTCGTCCTGTCCTCGGATGAGGCGTCAGGACCCCCAGATGTAGATCGACGCGAAGAGGAACAGCCACACCACATCGACGAAGTGCCAATACCAGGCGGCCGCCTCGAACCCGGTGTGGTGGTCAGGCGTGAAGTGCCCGGCCCGGACCCGGAGGTAGCAGACGAACAGGAAGATCGTCCCGATGATCACGTGCGCGCCGTGGAAGCCGGTCGCCATGAAGAAGTTGGCGCCGTAGATGTTCCCGGCGAAGCCGAAGGCGGCGTGGCTGTATTCGTAGGCCTGGAAGAACGAGAAGACGAGTCCCAGCAGAACCGCGATGATGATGCCGTTCGCCATGTCCTTGCGGTTGTTCTCGTGGACCAGCGCGTGGTGCGCCCATGTCGCCGCCGCACCCGAGCACAGCAGGATCAGCGTGTTGATCAGCGGCAGGTGCCACGGATCGAAGGTCTCGATCGCGGGGGGCGGCCACTGGCCCTCGCTGAACGTCTGCATCGGGTAGAGGGCGTGCTTGAAGAACGACCAGAACCACGCCGAGAAGAACATGACCTCGGACATGATGAACAGGATGAAGCCGTAGCGCAGGCCGATGCGGACCACGGGCGTGTGGTCGCCGACATTCGATTCCGTCACGACGTCCTTCCACCACGCGAACATCGAATACAGAACGATCACGAGCCCGATCGCGAACATGAAGGGCGTGATCCCGTGCATCCACATGACCGCGCCGAAGAGCATGACGAAGGCTCCGACAGCCGCGACGAAGGGATGCAGCGACGGTTGCAGGATGTGGTAGTCGTGGTCTTTTTCGTGCGCCATGGCGTCCCTCGGCTCAGTTGCTCGTGAGGCTCGCCTGCCGTTCTTCTTCGGGCAGGTCGATCTCGTAGAATGTATAGGAAAGCGTGATGTGCTTCACGTATTTCGCATCGCGGTGGTCGACGATGGCGGGATCGACGAAGAACGACACCGGCATCTGCACGCGCTCACCGGGTTGCAGCACCTGCTCGGTGAAGCAGAAGCAATCGATCTTGGAAAAGAACTGGCCCGCGTAGAACGGCGCGACGTTGTAGCTGGCCTGCCCCGCGATCGGCTTATCCGTGGGGTTGTAGGCCTCGTAGAAGGCCAGCCCGGTCTCGCCGATGCGGATTTCCATCTCGCGTTCGACGGGCTTGAACTCCCACGGCATGTCCTTTTCGAGCGTGGCATCGAAGCGCACGGAGATCGTGCGGTCGAGAACCTCGTCCGAGCCAGCCTCGGCGGTGTTCGTCGTACCCCCGTAGCCCGTGACGCGGCAGAACAGCGAGTAAAGGGGCACCGACGCCCAGGCCATCGCGCCCATGAAGACGATCACGCCGACCGTCCCGAAAAGGGTTTTGGTCTTGCCGTCCATCACTGCGGTGCCTCTTCGCCGGGGAGAAGCTCGGGTCGCACCACATGATCGAAACTTTGCGCGGCGCCGAGCTGCTTCACCTTCACCATCGTCAGACCGAAGACGACGCAGATGAGCCCGATGAGGACGACCAGCATCCCCACATTCCGCGACCGGCGACGGCGGTGGATCTCGTGCTCGGCGCGTATCATGCGATCACCCCCGCGGTCCGCAAGATCGCGTCGGTGAGCAGCGCGCCAAAGTGCAGGAAGAGGTAGAGGAGCGAGAACCTGAAGAACTTCTTCTCGACGAGGTAGCTGTCGGCCTCGGCCGCCTCTTCGTCGCGTCCGCGAATCTCCCACGCGCCCTTGATGAACCACGCGTTCAGCGCGATCGCGGTCACGAGGTAGATCGGTCCGCCGGCGGTCGTCAGGCCCAGCCAGACGGCGAAGGCGGCGAGCACCAGCGTGTAGGCGAAGATATGGCGCCGGGTCGTGCGGCGGCCGTGCGTCACGGTCAGCATCGGCACGCCCGCGTCGTCGTAGTCCGAGCGCATGAACAGCGCGAGCGCCCAGAAATGCGGCGGGGTCCACAGGAAGATCAGCGCGAACATCAGCACGGACTCGAGGCTCACCGAGCCCGTCGCCGCCACCCAGCCGATCATCGGGGGGAATGCTCCGGCGGCACCGCCGATGACGATGTTCTGCGGCGTCGAGCGCTTCAGCCACATGGAATAGACGACGGCGTAGAAGAAGATCGTGAAGGCCAGCAGGCCACCCGCCGCCCAGTTGGTCGCGAGCCCGAGCATCACCACCGCGAAGCCCGAGAGGGCAAGCCCGATAGAGAGTGCGTCCCGCCCCGTCACCCGACCCGACGGAATCGGCCGCTTGGACGTGCGACGCATCACGGCGTCGATATCGGCGTCCCACCACATGTTCAGTGCGCCGGCGGCACCGCCGCCAACCGCGATGAAGAGGATGGCGCAGAAACCCAGGAACGGATGCAGCGTCACCGGCGCCACCAGCATGCCGACGAGCGCGGTGAAGACGACAAGCGTCATCACCCGCGGCTTCAGCAGGGCGAAATAGTCGCCGAACTGGGCCTCGTGCTCTTCGTCAAGAATGGTGGCATCGGTCATGTGCGGTCCTTACTGCTCGACGATTGACGCGGCAGGCGCCTCTTCGATGTTCGTCGCCTCGTCCTCGACAACTCCGGCGTCGGCCTCGTTCAAGGTTGCGGCCGCGGGCGCCTCGACCGCACCGCCGGCATCCGCAACCTCACGCGGCGTGCCGCCGTACTCTGCGATCGCCCAGTCGAGCCACTCCTCGTAGGCCTCCTGGCTTACGACCTTGACCGTGATTGGCATATAGGCGTGGGCGATGCCGCAAAGCTCGGAGCATTGGCCAAAATATACGCCTTCTTCCTCGGCTTCGAACCACAATTCCGCGAGGCGACCTGGCACCGCGTCCTGCTTCACGCCGAAGGCGGGGATGGTCCAGGAGTGGATCACATCGGCCCCGGTCACCTGCACGACGACCGTGGCGCCCACGGGAACGACCATGGCGGTGTCGGTGGCGAGCTTGAACTCGTCCTCGGAATAGCCGGCCGCCTGCAACTGCTCGCGCACCTCGTCCGTAAGGCGGTTGTCTCCGCCGGTGAAGGGCGAGCCGATCATGTAGCTGTCGAACGAGAACCCGTGGTCGGGATACTCGTACCCCCAGAACCACTGGTAGCCGGTGGTCTTGATCGTGACGTCCGCCTCGGGAATCTCCTGCTGCTCGAACAGGACGGGAAGCGAGAACGCGCCGATGAAGACCAGGATGACGATCGGCACGATGGTCCAGGCGATCTCGATCGGAGTGTTGTGGGTGAAGGCCTGGGGCGCCTTCTTGCGGCGATGGCTGTAACGCACCAGCGCGAGGCCGATCAATCCGATCACGAAGACGGTGATGACGGTGATGATGATCAGCACCATCCCGTCGAGCCACTGCAGATCCCGCGCAAGCTCGGTCACGGCCGGCTGGAAGCCCGTGCCGCCATCCGAAGGCGCCCCGATGATCGGCAGGTCGCCGATCGGGTTCCCCTCCTGTGCGAGCAGTTGCCCGGGGAGAAGCGTGAGAAGGGCGGCAATGAGGTGGCGTGCGCGCATCGGCTCTTTCCTGTTCGGCTCGGTCGGGCAGCTTTCGCGCGCGCACGCCGATCCGGCGGCGCACTCGACCCGTGGAAAATTGGTGGCTTAAGACCATATCGGGGCCCGAACGGCAAGGCGCCGTGTTGCGTCAATTCGCCGTGCATCCACGCCGAGGCCCGCCGTGCCAGACCGGACCGCGGGATGGAAATGGCGGGCATCGCGCACATATCAGGCGGATCACGCAGACCGGAGACGACATGCCCGACGCCCCCTTCCGCCCGCTCGACACCCGGATCGACGAGGCAGCCGCCCTGCGCGCGCTGCGCCAGGCCACCGACGGAGCCGAGGATGGCGAACTCTTCTTCGAGAGAATGCGGTCTGAGTCGATCACCTATGACGACGGCCGTGTCCGCAACGCCGCCTATGACGCGACCGAGGGCTTCGGTCTGCGCGCCGTGAAGGGCGAGGTGACGGGGTATGCGCACTCGACCGAGTTGTCCGAGCAGGCGCTTCTGCGCGCGTCCGAGACCGCCCGCCTTGCCGTCGGGGATGGTGGCGGCACGATGGCCGATGCGCCCCCGGCGACGAACCGGCGGCTCTATGGCGACGCCGACCCGATGAACGACGCGGCCTTCGGCGTGAAGATCGAGACCCTGCGCGAGATCGACGCCTTCGCCCGCGACCTCGACCCGAGGGTGGTTCAGGTGTCGGCGACGCTCGCCGCCTCGATCCAGGAGGTCGAGATCCTGCGCCCCGACGGCCATGTCGTCCGCGACATCCGCCCCATGACTCGCCTGAACGTCGCCGTGATCGTAGAAGAAAACGGCCGCCGCGAGCAGGGCTACCACGGCGGCGGCGGACGCCACGCGCTGACCCCGCTCATCGACCGCGCCCATTGGGAGGACGTGACTCGCGAGGCCCTGCGCATTGCGCTGGTCAACCTGCGTGCCGAACCTGCGCCGGCCGGTATCATGGATGTCGTTCTCGGCCCCGGCTGGCCCGGCATCCTGCTGCACGAGGCGATCGGCCACGGGCTCGAGGGCGACTTCAACCGCAAGAGCCACTCGGCTTTCGCGGGCCTGATGGGGCAGCGCATCGCCGCACCCGGCATCACGGTTCTGGATGACGGCACCCTGCCCGACCGGCGCGGTTCGATCAGCGTGGATGACGAGGGCACGCCGTCGAACGCCACGACCCTGATCGAGGACGGCGTACTGGTGGGCTACATGCAGGACCGCCAGAACGCGCGCCTGATGGGCGTGGCGCCCACGGGGAACGGCCGGCGCGAAAGCTACGCCCACGCCCCCATGCCGCGGATGACCAACACCTACATGCAGCCCGGCACCGAAAGCCCCGAGAGCATCCTCTCGGGCCTCGACGACGGGCTCTACGCCGTGGGGTTCGGCGGCGGGCAGGTCGACATCACCAACGGCAAGTTCGTGTTCTCCTGCACCGAGGCCTACCGCGTGAAGAACGGCGTCGTCGGCGCGCCGGTCAAGGGGGCCACGCTGATCGGCGACGGCGCCACGGCGCTGCAGAAGATCAGGGGCGTCGGCAACGACATGAGCCTCGACCCCGGCATCGGGAATTGCGGCAAGGCTGGCCAATGGGTGCCTGTGGGAGTGGGCCAGCCGACCCTGCTGATCGGTGGGCTGACCGTGGGCGGATCCGCGGCCTGATTCCAGAATGGCGGCGAGGCGATGGGTGATTCTGCCCGCCGCCCCCAACCCTCGGTTGAAAAGCCCCGGCGAGTGAGAAAAATTTTCTCGTTTCCCCAGTTGGTTAACCGATCGCACGCAAAACGCCGGTTTTGGTTTACCGCCCGTTAACCTTTATGGACGACATCTGTGCCTGCAGGAGACGGAGCAAGGCGGGCAATGGAGTTTCTCCCTTCCACACCCCCCCTCATCCCCCCCCCCACCGAGGAAGACGCATTCGTCTGGCTTCGTCTCTTGCGATCTCGACGCGTCGGTCCCGCGACCTTCTTCCGCCTTCTGGCGGAGCATGGAAACGCCGGGGACGCGTTGATCGCCCTTCCGAAAATCGCCGCTGCTGCCGGGGTCGACAACTACTCCACCTGTCCTGCGGCCGTCATCCGGGCCGAGCTTGACGCAGGCCGCGCCATCGGTGCCCGGCCGTTGCTTTTCGGCAGCGCCGACTACCCCGAAGCCTTGGCCGAAATCGCGGACGCGCCGCCGGTCCTGTGGATGCGCGGCGATGCGCGCGTGCTGTCGCGTCCCGCCGTCGGCCTCGTGGGCGCGCGCAACGCGTCATCCCTTGGCCTGCGCATGGCGCGCGGGCTTGCCGACGGAATCGGCAGGGCGGGGTTCGCCACCGTTTCAGGCCTAGCCCGCGGTATCGATACCGAGGTTCACAAGGCAACACTCGAGACCGGCACGATCGCCGTCATGGCCGGCGGGCTCGACGTCATGTACCCGGCCGAGAACGCGGACCTCGCCGCCCGGATCGCCGAGACCGGCTGCCTCGTCAGCGAGCAGCCGATCGGCCTCAAGCCGCAGGCCCGGCACTTTCCGCGCCGCAACCGGCTTGTCTCGGGCCTGTCGCAAGCCCTCGTGGTGGTCGAGGCTGCGGCAAAGTCGGGCTCTCTCATCACCGCGCGGGACGCGCTCGACCAGGGGCGCGAGGTGCTCGCCGTGCCGGGGCACCCGTTCGATGCCCGCGCCGCCGGTTGCAACATGCTGATCCGCGACGGCGCCACCCTGATCCGAAACGCGGCGGACGTGCTGGCTGCGCTGCCTGATGCGACGGTCCATGTACCCCGGCGCACTGCGACACACACACCCGCCGCCGCCCCCGACGCGCCGCCTCCTCCCGACCAGATCGACGCGCGCGTCCTCGACCGGCTCGGACCCTCGCCCATCAGCGAGGACCAGATCCTGCGCGACCTTGGCCTGCCAGCTGGAAGCGTCTCGGATTGCCTCACCCGGCTCGAACTCGATGGCCTGATCGAGCGTGACGGGGGTGGTCTTCTGCGCCGCACCGGTTAAGCCGCGATTGACAAGGCAGTCCCGCTGCCCACATCTACCCGGCCAAACCCGAGCCCAGGGAGCATCATGCCCGTCGTCGTCGTCGAATCGCCTGCAAAGGCCAAGACCATCAACAAGTATCTCGGGCCGGACTACACGGTGCTCGCCTCTTACGGCCACGTCCGTGACCTGCCGCCGAAAGACGGATCGGTCGATCCAGACAACGAGTTCGAGATGCTCTGGGAAGTCGGCGCGGACTCCAAGAAGCACGTCAAGGCGATCGCCGACGCGCTGAAAGACGACAACAACCTGATCCTCGCCACCGACCCCGACCGCGAGGGCGAGGCGATCTCGTGGCACCTCGAAGAGACGCTGCGCGCCCGCAAGGCCATCAAGAAGGACACGCCGGTCAGCCGCGTGGTGTTCAACGCGATTACCCAGTCGGCGGTGACCGAGGCGATGAAGAACCCCCGGCAGGTCGATGCCCCGCTGGTCCACGCCTATCTCGCCCGCCGCGCGCTCGATTACCTCGTGGGCTTCAACCTGTCGCCCGTTCTGTGGCGCAAGCTGCCCGGCGCGAAGTCCGCCGGTCGCGTGCAGTCGGTCTGCCTGCGCCTCATCGTCGAGCGCGAGATGGAGATCGAGGCGTTCCGCCCCCGAGAATACTGGTCGGTCAAGGCCGAGCTTCAGACCCCTCGCGGCCAGACCTATACCGCCCGCCTCGTGACCTATGGCGGCAAGAAGCTCGACCGGTTCGACCTGTCCGACAGCACCCAGGCCGAGATGGCCGTGCAGGCCGTCGCCTCGCGTGACCTGAAGGTTGCCAGCGTCGAGGCCAAGCCCTCGACCCGCAACCCATCGGCCCCCTTCATGACCTCGACCCTCCAGCAGGAAGCGTCGCGCAAGTTCGGCATGGGCGCGCGCCAGACGATGAGCGCGGCACAACGCCTCTACGAGGCCGGCCTCATCACCTACATGCGGACCGACGGCATCGACATGGCCCCCGAGGCCGTGCAGGGCGCCCGCGAGGCGATCAAGGACCGCTACGGCGACAAGTACGTCCCCGGCTCGCCGCGCATCTACAAGAACAAGGCCAAGAACGCGCAGGAAGCGCACGAGTGCATCCGCCCCACCGACATGAGCAAGGCGACGGACGAGCTGCGCATCTCGGACAGCGACCAGCGCAAGCTTTACGACCTTATCTGGAAGCGGACGCTGGCCAGCCAGATGGAGGCCGCGCGGCTGGAACGCACAACGGTCGAGATCAAGTCCGCCGACGGCAATGTGGGTCTGCGCGCGACCGGCCAGGTCATCACCTTCGACGGCTTCCTGAAAGTCTATGAAGAAGGCCGCGACGAACCGTCCGAGGATGGCGACGACGCCCGCCTGCCCCAGATCCACGATGGCGAACCCGCCGCCTTCGCCGCGAATGGCCTGAAGCCCGAGGCCGAGAAGACCGAGACGAAGCACCTCAGCGACAACGGCGCGGTGCTGGCGCTGCAACACCACACCCAGCCCCCGCCGCGCTATACCGAGGCGACGCTGGTCAAGCGGATGGAAGAGCTCGGCATCGGCCGGCCCTCGACCTATGCGTCCATCGTGACGACGATCCAGGACCGCGAATATGTCCGCAAGGACAAGAACCGCCTGATCCCCGAGGACAAGGGACGGCTCGTGACCGCCTTCCTCGAAAACTACTTCCGCCGCTACGTCGACTACGGCTTCACCGCCGATCTGGAAGAGGATCTCGACCACGTCTCGGCCGGGGACGAGGACTACAAGCGCCTGCTCGAACGGTTCTGGCGCGACTTCTCGGCCGCCGTGGCCGAGACCAGCGAACTGCGCATCACCGAGGTGCTCGAGAAGATCAACGAGGTTCTCGAACCCCACCTATTCCCCCCGAAGGAAGACGGCACCGATCCTCGCCTCTGCCCGAATTGCGGCGAGGGGCGCCTTTCGATGCGGACGGCACGGTCGGGCGGCGCCTTCATCGGCTGCTCGAACTACCCCGAATGCCGCTTCACCCGCCCCTTCGGTCCGCCGATGGACGAAGCCGAGGCCGAGACCGCGATCCCGCCCGAAGGCAAGCTTCTAGGCGAGGATCAGGGCGACAAGATCTATGTCTTCAAGGGCCGGTTCGGCCCCTACGTCCAGCGGGGCGAGGTGACGGACGAGAACAAGAAGCCACCGCGCCAGTCGATCCCCAAGGGCTGGACGCCCGAAGAGACGACACTGGAACAGGCCGTGCGCCTATTGGCGCTGCCGCGCGAGATCGGTCCGCATCCCGAGGACGGCGTGATGATCTGGTCCAATATCGGGCGCTACGGCCCCTACATCAAACATGCCGAGACGATAAGCCACAAGGGCGGCACCAACGCGAACCTCGAGTCTGTCGAGGACGTGTGGGAGGTGGGGATGAACCGCGCTGTCCAGATCCTCGCCGACAAGCCCCAGCGCGGGCGCGCCGCCCCCGTTGCTCCGCTGCGCGAACTGGGCGAGCACCCGGATCGGGGTGGACCGGTCAACGTGATGAAGGGGCGCTACGGGCCTTACGTGAAATGGGAAAAGGTGAACGCCACCATCCCGGAGACGACCGATCCCGAAGCGATCACGCTCGACGAAGCGGTGATCCTTGTGGCCGAGCGCGAGGCGAAATCGGGCAAGAAGCCAGCCAGAAAGAAGGCGGCCACAAGGAAGGCCGCACCCAAGAAGGCGGCTGGTAAGAAGGCGGCAACCAAGAAGAAAGAAGACTGAGACCTCATCGACGGATCTTAGCGCCTTGTTAAGAGGGCGACCGTATCCGTGGCTTGCGGCAATCCGTTTGTCGCGACAGAATCGGAGGCCCGTTCGCAGATGAGTTTCGCACCGATAGTCGTCGGCAGCGGTCTGGCCGGGTGGTCGATCCTGACCCGGACGCGCGAAACGCAGCAGGCCGCCTTCGATCGGTCGCCCGTGATCGCGGGCGACGTGGCTGCCTTCAAGGAAAAGATCTCGTCGATCGAGACCTCGGATCAGCTTCTGGACGACCGCCGGCTGCTCCGCGTGGCCCTGGGTGCATTCGGCCTCGACTCGGATATCAACAACAGGGCCTTCATAAAGAAGGTCCTCGACTCCGACCCTGCGGACGAGAGATCCTTCGCCAACCGCCTCAGCGACAAGCGATATCTCTCTCTCGCTCAGACCTTCGGTTTCACCGGCACGGAGGGGCCCCAGGTCTCGGGGTCGGCCGTCTCGGGCGATCTGAAGGAGCGGCTGAAAGATGTTGCGACTCCCGACGACCTGCTCTCTGATCCGGTCCTTCTGCGCCTCACGCTGAAGACTTTCGGCCTTGAGAGCGACGAGAAGAACACGTATTTTCTGCGTTCAGTTCTAGAGTCCGATCCTGCGGATCCGACCTCTTTCGCCAATCGGCTGAGCGATCCGAAATATCTGAAGATGACCACGGCGCTCGATTTCGCGAACCGTGGCGCCGTCGAAGTCGGGTTGTCCGGTTTCGTCGCAGAGTTCGAGGCCGCGGCCGGGACTCTCGGTACCGTCGACGACCTTCTGAAGAACGAGCGTCTTCTTAACGCGACCCTCGACGTTTTCGGCCTCGACCGCAGCAACGACATCTTTCTGCGCGATGTGCTGACTTCGGATTTGACGGACGAGACGTCGTTCGTGAACCAGTTGCCGGACAAGCGCTACAAGGCGCTCTCGGGCGCGTTCAACTTCGGCGGCCCGGCCGTGACCGGCGAGACGCGCGCCGAGACATTCGTCGCGGCCGTCGCAGACAAGCTGAAGACCATCACCGAACCGCGTCAGGTCATCAGTGACCTTGCTGTGCGCGACGCGACCGAGGATTTCTTCGGCCTTGACGAAGCTTTCGCACCGTACGGCGTCGACATCCTCGGCAGGCGCGCGTTGCTTGACCGCATCCTGACGTCCGACCCGACCGACCCCAAGTCCTTCGTCGGCCTCAGCCCCGACAAACGCTACTATGCCGCATCCCGCGCCTTCGGGTTCAACATCCCCGAGCGGACCGAGCGCGCCTATCCCGATGGTTTCGCGGACCAGATCACGCGCCGCTACGCGGACCGGCAGTTCGAGATCGGCGTGGGGAACTCGGACCAGAGCATGCGGATCGCCTTGTCCCTCGAGCGTGAGCTCACGAGCATTGCGGAAAGCGGGTCATCCGCCGCGGCGCAATGGTACACCGTGATGTCCAGCCCGCCGCTCCGGCAGGCTTTCGAGACCGTGTTCAACTTCCCGTCGAGTTTCGCCGCACTGGATGTGGATCAGCAGCTCTCGCGCTTCATGGAACGGTCAGAGGCCACCTTCGGCACATCCAAGGTTTCGGACTTCGTCAACTCGGACAAGCTGGACGAACTGACGCGCCGGTTCCTGATGTTCAGCGCGATCGGTACTGCGCAAAGCGGGTTCACGCCAGCCAGCGCCGCATTGTCCATTCTATCCCGCGGGGCAAGCTGACCGGTCGATCCGGTCCCCCAGACGTGAAGCTGCGTTGACACGCACCCGGGCGAAACGAGATAAGCGGGCGGCAACACAAGGGGGAGCTTCATGAAGAAGGTCTACGACACGGCAGAAGCCGCACTCGACGGACTGCTGCGCGACGACATGCTGATCGCGGCCGGCGGATTCGGATTGTGCGGCATACCTGAACTGTTGCTCGAAGCGATCCGCAAGTCCGGCGTCAAGAACCTTACCTTCGCGTCCAACAACGCGGGAGTGGACGATTTCGGCATCGGCATTCTTCTCGCGACGCGGCAAGTGAAGAAGATGATGTCGTCCTATGTGGGCGAGAACGCCGAATTCATGCGCCAGTACCTGGAGGGAGAGCTCGAGGTCGAGTTCAACCCGCAAGGCACCCTCGCCGAGCGGATGCGCGCCGGCGGCGCCGGAATCCCGGGCTTCTACACCAAGACCGGCGTCGGCACCCAGATCGCCGAGGGCAAGGAGCACAAGGAGTTCGACGGCGAGACCTACATCCTCGAGCGCGGCATCATAGCGGACGTGTCGATCGTGAAAGCCTGGAAGGCCGACGAGACCGGCAATCTTGTCTTCAGGAAGACGGCCCGCAACTTCAACGTGCCGGCCGCCACCTGCGGAAAGATCTGCGTCGCCGAGGTCGAAGAGATCGTTCCCCGCGGCAGCCTTGACGGAGACGAGATTCACTTGCCTGGCATTTACGTCCATCGCCTGATCCAAGGCGCGCACGAAAAGCGGATCGAACAGCGCACCACGCGAAAGAAGGAGAACGCTTGATGCCTTGGGATCGCGATCAGATGGCCAAGCGGGCCGCGCAGGAACTCGAGGACGGCATGTATGTGAATCTCGGGATCGGGATTCCGACGCTCGTGGCCAACTACATCCCCGACGGGGTCGAAGTGACGCTGCAATCGGAAAACGGGATGCTTGGAATGGGTCCTTTCCCGTTCGAAGGCGAGGAGGACCCCGACCTCATCAATGCCGGAAAGCAGACGATCACCGAAATTCCCAAGACGGCTTATTTCGACAGCGCCACCTCATTCGGCATGATCCGCGGCGGCAAGATCGCGATGGCGATTCTCGGCGCCATGGAAGTGGCCGAAAACGGTGACCTGGCGAACTGGATGATCCCCGGCAAGCTGATCAAGGGCATGGGCGGAGCGATGGATCTTGTGGCGGGCGTGCAACGCGTCGTGGTGGTGATGGATCATCAGAACAAGAAGGGAGAGTCGAAGCTGCTGAAAGCCTGTTCGCTTCCCCTGACCGGGACCGGGGTGGTCAAGCGCATCATCACCAATCTCGGCGTGCTCGACGTGGTCGAAGGTGGCCTCAAGATTGTCGAGACCGCACCTGGTGTGAGCGAAGACGACATCCGCGCCGCGACCGAAGCTACGCTCGTCGCCTGACGCGCGAGCCTGTGGCGGCGGCGGATTGCCGGCGTCACAGACAACCAGGAGCAAAACGGTGACGTCTCCGGAACGACTCCGGCACGGGGCGACTGACGGTCAGTCTGACGCCGCCATCCTTTCGTCAACGAATACGCAGCCATCCGAGATCAGAACCGGGGGCGTCGCGCAAAGCCCCCGAGCCACGGCGAACGCGGCGAGCACCTTGGGCACGTAGTCTCGCGTCTCGGCGTATGGCGGCACACCTCCGTGCCGTTCGACGGCCCCCTCACCCGCATTGTAGCCCGCGAGCGCCAGGATCGGGTCGCCTTCGAACCGTCTCATCAGCCAATCCAGATAAGTGATTCCGCCGCGTATGTTCTGCCGCGGGTCGAAGCTGTCGGTCACGCCGAACCGTGCTGCGGTGGCGGGCATCAACTGCATCAGCCCCTCGGCTCCTGCGCCCGAAACCGCTTCGACCTGCCCTGCCGACTCCACAGCGACCACCGCGAGAGCCAGGGCGGGGGAGACCTTCGTCCCGACGCTTTCGGCAAGAAAGGTCGGGCCATAGCGATCCGCTATCAACTTCAACGTGGCCAAGCGGGGGCCGCCCGGACCACTGCGGGAGTTGTTCAAGGTGGCAATAACCTTGTCGAGCCCGCCGGGGCCGATGCCGTTGATCGGGATCGTCTCCCAGAACCAACCGAAGTTCCCGATCGCCTTTTCAACGGAACCAGAGTGGGGGTCGGAATCGGTCGCGGGCAGTTTTGCCGGTGCGACTTCCAGCAATCGCGCCTGCTCCACCGGGTCGATCTGAACATTGATGCGAGGCTTGCCCTGCGTTGGCAGACCCACACGCTTGAAGGTGAAGTCCCTGAGCGGCAGCACATCTTCGGCCTGCACCGGATAGCTCAATGCACAGAGAAGCCCGATCGCGGACGCCAGAATAGTTTTCATGGGACTGCTCGTCGGTTTGCTTTCCCCGAGCTACTCAGCTTTCGCCTGAACGCCCAATACTTTTCACCGTCTACGCGCAACATTTTCGGGCAAAGCTGCAGACGTGACGCAGAGGGCGAACTTTCCCGCGGAACCATCTGCGCTTCTCTCGACATTGTCGCCTCGCTCGCGCCTCAGCCACGCCAGCACAGATCCTCGAAAGATCTCTTAGCGGGTCTGAATGGTTGATTATTGAGGACTCAATGAAACTGCCCGATTCCCGCCTGAATTCGGCGGGGCCACGACCTCAATGCTCTCGTCTATCGGTCTGGAAATCCATTCATTCCCAAACGGAGCTTAACGATGAACATCTCAAACGAAGTCGGATTCTTCGTTGCGAGCGAGAATGGTGCGGTGAGCGTGGATTGGGTCGTCCTCGCTGCTGCTGGCGCCGGCCTCGCCATCTCGGTTCTGGCCACGGTGGGCCCCTTTTCTTCAGAGGCGCATTCGAAACGAGTTAGCCACGTCGCGGCCCACACGTCAGCGTACAATCCGACCTTCCCCTAAGATTCCGTCGTAGGCAGAGGAGCCGACCCGTGAATCCCAGAAAAGGCCGGAACGCCGCCCAAAACGCGCCCTAATCCCCAATCAAGTTACCACCATGCCCCGGACAACAGCCGCAGGGGCGATCAACCAGGAGCCAGAATTCATGAAACTCTTCAAGCTTGCCAAGACCTTCCGCAACGACGAAGACGGTGCCGTGACCGTCGACTGGGTCGTGCTGACCGCCGCCATCGTGGGCCTCGGCATCGCCGTTCTTACTACGATCAGCGGCGGCTTGACCACGGCGGCTACCAACATCGCAGCGGACATCACTAAAGCTGACGGTCTGGGCGACACCACGGTCTCCGAATAATCTCGATCCATAATGCAATCTTGCGGCGCTCTGCGATCGGCAGCGCGCCGCATTGTCTCATGAGGTTCCGCAGTCGCAACGCCAGACTCATCTTCAACGGATGAGTGCGCAGATCCATTGCGTTGCGACGTCGCAGGCGTCGTTTCGCCTCAAAGAGCAAATGCACAATGTTCGATCGCCCAGCGGGGAACTCTGCTCCATGCGCATCATCTTCGCCGCCGTCTTGCTTGCCGGTCTGAGTCTGGCCAGCTTCGCCGTCTTTCTTGCGAAGGACTACATGTCGACCCTTCAGGCAGACCAAGCCACCGCCGTCCCGATGACCAAGGTGATCGCCGTGAAGCGCGACGTCTCCTATGGCGAACCACTCGCGAAGGACGACCTGAAGTTCATCGAACTCCCTACCGGGAACATCCCCGCCGGCATATTCACTGATGTCGATGCCATGTTTCCCGAAGGCTTCGACGTGCAGCGCACTGTCTTGCGCGCGATGGCCACCAACGAGCCTGTGCTCGCAATCAAGGTCACCGGTCCCGGCGAGGATGCGGGCGTCGCCACCCGGCTCAGCGAGGGGATGCGGGCCTTCGCCATCCGGGTCGACGTGGCCAGCGGCGTGTCAGGTTTCCTGCGGCCGAATGACCGCGTGGACCTCTTCTGGACGGGAGCCCTGCCCGGGAAGAACGGCGAGGCCACGCGACTGATCGACACAAACGTACGGATCGTGGCCGTGGACCAGTCCACCGACGCCGAACGCAGTCAGGCCGTGGTCGCGCGCACCATCACCGTCGAGGCGACGCCGCGCCAGGTCGCCTCTTTCGCCCAGGCGCAGTCGTCGGGCAGCCTTTCGCTGGCGCTTGTCGGAGCCCTGGATCAGAGCGTGTCGGAGATGGTCGAGATCGACCAGCGCGAGCTTCTCGGGATTATCGACGAACCTGTCGTGGCCGAAATCCCGAGGCCGAAGACCTGTTCGATCCGCACCCGCCGCGGGTCCGAGGTCGTGGAAATGCCGATCCCCTGCACGAACTGACGCGCTGGAACCGGCCGGCGGCAGGGTGTTGCGCCAGATCCGCAGTCCATCGGCGGGTCCATCGAACGATTGTCAAAGATCGCCTCGCCCCCCATGCTCCTTGAAAGGCGGGCGCCAGATCCGCATCGGAGTGATCACAGAGGCAGATCACATGAGCATGAAGACCGCCTTCAAGGCCATCGCAATTGGCCTGATCTTGGCGCTTGCGCCGGTGTCAGCGCAGTACGGCTTCGCACAGAACCTGCGGGTTCTGTCGAACGGCACGTCGTCTGCCCTGCGCGTTCCCATGAACCGTGCGGTCGTCGTCGAAAGCGATGTTCCCTTCGCCGAATTGTCGATCGCGAACCCCGCGATCGCCGACATTTCGACGCTGTCCGACCGCACCGTGTATGTCCTCGGAAAGACTCCCGGACGCACCACCCTCACGCTGTTGAACGCCGAAGGCCGGCTGATCACGAACGTCGACGTGCAGGTCGTTCCCGATATCGCCGAGTTCAAGGAACGCATCGACCAGATCCTGCCCGGAGAGGGGATCGAGGTGCGCACGGCCAATGACGGCATCGTCCTGTCCGGCACCGTGTCGAGCATCATCTCCTTGGATGCCGCGCTCGAGCTGGCCGAACGTTATTCCCCGGGCCGCGTTTCCAACCTGATGAGCGTCGGCGGCACCCAGCAGGTCATGCTCAAGGTGCGGTTCGCCGAGATGTCGCGGTCGGTCTCGAAGACGCTTTCTTCGTCGATCGCCGTGGCCTCGAACAGGTTCCGCGGCGAAACGGGCACCTATCTCGACGGGGCCAACGGAATCGGCCAGGACTTGACCGTGGGGTCCTCCAGCCAAGGCGCCTTCGGCTTCAGCTTCGGGGGCAACTCGCTGCGGCTGGAGGTCCTTCTGGAAGCGCTCGAGAGCAAGGGCGTCGTGCGCACCCTCTCGGAACCCAACCTTACGGCTTTGTCGGGGCAAGAGGCGAGCTTTCTCGCCGGGGGTGAGTACCCGGTTCCCGTGCAGGACGACGACGGGATTTCCATCGAGTACAAGGATTTCGGCGTCGAGCTGAATTTCCTCCCGCGTGTGCTTGCGGACGAGGTCATCAATATCGAATTGAACGCGGCCGTCTCGAGCATCGACTCGAGCATCGGCGCGACCCAGTCCGGGATCAGCGTGGACGGCTTCTCGCGCCGCGAGGCACAGACCACGGTCCAGCTTCGGGACGGCGAAAGTTTCGCCATCGCAGGCCTGCTCGAGGACGATTTCCGTGATGTGAGCGCGCAGGTCCCCTTTCTCGGGGACATTCCGGTTCTTGGCGCGCTGTTCCGCTCGGCCGAGTACAATCGCGATCAGACCGAGCTCGTCATCATCATCACTGCGCATCTCGTGTCGCCGGTCCGTGGCGAGGCCCTTGCCCTGCCGACCGACCGCGTGACCCTGCCGACCGAGCGCGAGTTCTTCCTCTTCGGCAAGGTCGCAGGCGACGGTCCGACCGGCGCGGCCGGCGAAATTGCGCGGCAGGACTTCTCGGGCTCCTACGGCTACGTAATGGAGGATTGAATGGCCGCGCGGACGATCCCTTCCGCAATCGGCGTCGCCCTCCTGACACTGGCCGGCTGCGGCGAGACGACTGGCGTGACGACCTGGAACGCGCCGCTCGGTTCCGAAGTGGACGAAGGCGGGTTCGGCAACGCCACGATGAACAACATGATGGTCCAGTCCGGCAGGATCGGGCAGGTCGAGGGGCTCAACAACCGCTTCTCGACCGAAGTCGTGTCGGTCGTGACGTTTGCCTTCGACAGTGCGACCCTGAGCCCGCAGGCTCGTGCCGTGATCGCCCGGCAAGCCGCCTGGATCCGCCGATTCCCCGAGGTCAGGTTCCGCGTATACGGCCATACCGATCTGGTGGGATCGGACGCGTACAATTTCGCCCTGGGGCGGCAACGGGCAGAGGCTGTCGTCGGCGAACTCGTGCGCAACGGCGTCAACCGCGCGCGGCTCGAAGCGTTGGTCTCCTTTGGCGAGACCCAGCCCCTGATCGTAACGCAGGGGCGCGAGCGGGCGAACCGCAGAACGGTCACAGAGGTATCGGGCTTCGTCGGCCGCGGGGGCGACTTGTTGTACGGCAAGTACGCCGAGATCATCCTGCGCGAGTGGATCGAGAGCGCCACTTACGTACCGCAGCTCGACCCCGCTTCAATCACCGGCGCTGGTGGTGAAGCCGCTCAGTAGCGTCACTCCGGACCGTTCGTGAATGCCGGAGAATGGCGACGCTTCAGCCTCATTGTCGCCCACATTTCGCGTAGTCTCACAACTCTGACCCACGACCTGTTCTCCGAGAACTCGGATGTCAGCCGCGGCAACAAGGGGTGACGATACGACATGACGAATGTGGCTCTAGCCGAAGACCTGGCGCCGATCCGTGCATGTACCGTGTGCCGGGACATCCGGAACTTCGACCTTCTGATCGAGGACATGGAAACCACGTTCGGGGAATCATGGGGCGACTTGTCCTATGCCGACGCGACCATCTTCCTGGCACAGCCCGATGCACGATCGCTCGAGGTGCTCGTACTTGCCATCGACCCGGACGACGAACCCGAGGTGGATGCCATCGGGACGACGATCCGCACGGCCATCGCCCACGACGTCAAGGTGATCCTGATCGCCGAGGAGGTCTCCCCCCTCGTCCTGCACCAGCTTCTGAAGCTCGGCGCGACCGAGTTCGTCCCGTACCCCCTACCCGACGGCGCGTTGGCCGACGCCATAGCGCGTACGCGGTCCGCCCCCGCTCTCGAACCGATCACCGCCGCAAGCGAGATCGTCCGCGCCAAACCGGGCAAGGGCGACCGCAACGGCGTCGTCCTGCCGGTCCATGGTCTGGCCGGTGGCGTCGGCGCGTCGACCTTCGCCGTCAACCTGGCAAACGAGCTCAGCCTGCTGAGTGGGAAGCAGAAGCTGCGCGTCTGCATCCTGGATTTCGACCTGCAGTTCGGCGCGGTCGCGAGCTATCTCGACCTGCCGCAACGCGAGGCAGTGGTCGAGTTGCTGTCGGACACCGAAGCGATGGATGCCGACCAGCTGTTCCAGGCCATGGTGTCCCATGACGACCGGCTGCATGTCCTGACGTCTCCGGCCGAGTTGGTCCCCCTAGACCTCATCCTGCCCGAAGACGTGGAGCGCATCCTCGATCTCGCCTGCGCCCAGTTCGACTACGTGATCGTCGACATGCCGAGCACGGTTGTGCAGTGGACCGAAACCGTGCTGGCCCGCGCCCATGTCTATTTCGCGCTGCTGGAACGCGACATGCGCTCTGCTCAGAACACCCTGCGCCTCATCCGTGCGCTCAAGGCGGAAGAGCTGCCCTCCGAGAAGCTCCGCTTCGTCATGAACCGCGCACCCAAGTTCACTGACCTTGCCGGCCGCACTCGGATGAAGAAGCTGGCCGAAAGTCTGGGCGTGTCGATCGACGTGCAACTGCCCGATGGTGGCAAGGCCGTGACCGAAACGAACGATAGCGGCCTGCCGCTTGCCGCCGCCGCTCGGAAGAACCCCCTGCGGAAGGAGATCGCCAAGATCGCCGCATCGGCGCATGAGCTGAACCGCAACGTGGCCGAAAGCTGAGGATCAGATGTTCTCGCGTTACAAGAAGCCCGATCCCAAACCGATCGTCCCGCCAAGCGCTCCCGCCCCCGCGAGGGCCGAGCAGCCTAGACCGATGGAGCCAGCCCGCAGGCAAAGCACCGTCGCCGCGACGCCCCCCGCGGTTGACAAGGAGAAGCGTCGCAAGGAAAAACTCGGCGACATCAAGGTGAAGCTCCACCGCGAGCTTCTGGACAACCTGAACCTCGCCGCCCTCGAACAGGCGGCCGAACAGGACCTCAAGGCCGAGATCACGGCCATCGCCTCCGAAGCCCTGGCCGAAATGGGCGTCGTGCTGAACCGCGAGGAACGCAACACCCTCAACCAGGAGCTCTATGACGAGGTGAAGGGCCTCGGCCCGCTGGAAGCGCTTCTGAAGGATGACAGCGTCAACGACATCCTGGTGAACGGCCCGCACCGCATCTTCGTCGAACGCGCGGGCAAGCTGCAACTCACGGACATCACCTTCAAGGACGAGCGCCACCTTCTTCGCATCATCGACAAGATCGTCTCGGCCGTTGGTCGCCGGGTCGATGAATCGAACCCCTATGTCGACGCCCGCCTCGCCGATGGATCGCGCTTCAACGCCATGGTGCCGCCGATCGCGGTCGATGGCAGCCTCGTCTCGATCCGAAAGTTCAAGAAAGAGAAGCTGGGCATCCGCGACCTCGTGGATTTCGGCGCCTTCTCGGAAGAGATGGCGCTGTATCTCGAGGCCGCCGTCTCGACCCGGCTGAACGTGATCGTCTCGGGCGGCACGGGATCGGGCAAGACGACGACGCTGAACGCGCTGAGCTCGTTCATCGACAACTCCGAGCGCATCCTGACGATCGAGGATACCGCGGAACTCCAGCTACAGCAGACCCATGTCGGCCGGATGGAGAGCCGCCCCGCCAACGTCGAAGGCAAGGGCGCTGTCAGCCAGAGGGATTGCTTGAAGAACGCGCTGCGGATGCGTCCCGACCGCATCATCGTGGGCGAGACCCGCGGTGAAGAGGTCATCGACATGCTGCAGGCGATGAACACCGGCCATGACGGCTCGATGACGACGATCCACGCCAACTCGTCCCGCGACGCCGTATCGCGCCTTGAGAACATGATCGCGATGGCGGGGATCGAGATGCCGCTGAAGGCCGTGCGCTCGCAGATCGCAAGCGCCGTCCACCTGATCGTGCAGGCCACCCGCCTGCAGGACGGATCCCGCCGGATGGTCTCGATCACCGAAGTCACGGGGATGGAGGGCGACGTGATCTCGATGCAGGAAGTCTTCCGCTTCCAGCGGACCGGGCTGACGCCGGACAACAAGATCCTCGGTCACTTCACCGGGACCGGCGTGCGCTCGCACTTCGCCGAGCGGTTCCGCATGTGGGGTTTCGACCTGTCGCCCGAAATCTACGACGTCGTGAAAGGGTGAACGGATGCAGATCCCCGTCGAACTGATCGTCTACGGCGTCATCTTCGTGGCCGTCCTGCTGCTCGTCGAAGGCATCTACCTGACAGCCTTCGGCAAGTCGATCTCGCTCAACAGCCGGGTGAACCGCCGGATCGAGATGCTCGAGAAGGGCAAGGGGCGCGAACAGGTGCTCGACCAGCTCCGCAAGGAGATGACCCAGCACATGAACGGCCAGAAGCTGCCGATCTATGCGCTGCTGGCCACGAAGGCACAGAAGGCCAACATCGCCTTCACGCCGACACAGCTGATGATGATCATGGCGGTGCTGTCGATGGTCGCCTACGTGGCGCTGACCCTCGGGACCGGGGCGGATACGCCGATCAGGATCGTCTGCGCGGTCGCCATCGGCGTCGGCGGCGTCGTCGTCTGGGTCAACAACAAGGCCAAGAAGCGCATGGCGATGATCGAAGAGCAGCTTCCCGATGCGGTCGAGCTCATGGTGCGGTCGCTCCGGGTCGGGCATCCGTTCTCGTCGGCCCTCGGCGCCGTCGCGAAGGAGGTTCCCGATCCGCTGGGATCGGAGATGGGCGTGATCGCGGACGAGGCCGCCTATGGTCGCGACACCGGCGAGGCGCTGAAGGCGATGGCCGAGCGGCTGGACATGCAGGACCTGCGGTTCCTCGCCGTCGCCGTGACTATCCAGCAGCAATCGGGCGGCAATCTGGCCGAGGTGCTGGACGGCCTGGCCAAGGTGATCCGCTCGCGGTTCAAGTTGTTCCGCCGCGTGAAGGCCATCACCGCCGAGGCGAAATGGTCCGGCATGTTCCTGTCCGGCTTCCCGGTGGTCGCGATCATGGTCATCATGATGATCAAACCCGACTATTTCGACGACGTGAAGCAGACGGCATATTTCGTCCCCGCCTGCCTCGTCGTCGCAGGGTTCCTCGTGGTGAACCTGTTCGTCATGCGCTCGCTCGTGAACATCAAGGTCTGAGGCCCCCATGGATGCGATCACCACCCTTCTCACCGACCTGTTCGGCCCGCTGGGGCCCCTGATCGTTCCCGGATTTCTCGCCTTCGTCCTCCTGGCCCTCGGCGGCGTCCTCATGGTCAGCAGGCGCCCGGACCCGATGGACAAGTTCGCCCGCAGGGCGAAAGAGGCGCGCGCGCGCCCCGAAGGCCAGAGCCTCCGGCGCGATGGTGGAAAGGTGGACAAGCTCGAGCGCTATTCGACCTTCCTCGAGCCGCAGGACGCCGAGGAATTCTCGGCCATCAAGCTCAAGCTCGTGCGCGCCGGCTACCGTGGCCAGAAAGCGGTCCGCGTGTACCATTTCGCTCAGTTCTTCCTCGGGATCACGTTCCTTGCCCTTGGCCTTGCCTACACCCTGCTCGTCTCGGCAGATGGCGAGATGAGCATGAATTCCATGATCCTCTACACGCTCCTTCCGGGTGGGGCGGGGTACATGCTTCCGAAATACTGGGTTACCAAGCGCCTTCAGCAACGCCAGGAAGAGATCACCAACGGCTTCCCCGACTCGCTGGACATGATGCTGGTCTGCGTCGAGGCCGGGCAATCGATGGACCAGTCCATCGGGCGGGTCGCGCGCGAGATCCGGGCGGGATATCCCGCCCTGGCCGACGAGTACGAAACCGTCACGCAGGAGATCCGGGCGGGCAAGGACAAGGCGCAGGTTCTGAAGGACATGGGCGAGCGTGCGGGCGTGACCGACGTGTCGAACTTCGTGACCGTCCTGATCCAGTCGGCGGCCTTCGGTACTTCGATTGCCGAAGCCTTGCGGGTCTACGCGGCCGAGATGCGGGACAAGCGCGTGATGCGCGCCGAGGAGAAGGCGAACACCTTGCCTACGAAGATGACGCTGGCCACGATGATGCTGACGGTCCCGCCGCTGCTGATCATGCTGCTCGGCCCGTCGGTCTACAATATCATCGAGACTTTCGCCAAATTCGAGTGATGACCCGCCTCGCCCCCCTCCTCGTCGCTTTCGCGCTAGCCGCCTGTGGGGGCATGCCCGGAATGGACGGTGGCGCGGAAGCGGTGGACGAACTGACCGTCGGCAACCGTCTGATGAAGGCCGGTGAGTTCGAGCTCGCGCGCAAGGCCTATCTGCGCGAGGCGGCCGAAAGCGGCATGACGCCCGAGGTGCTGACCGCTCTCGGAACCTCGTCGCTTCGGATGGGCCGGCTGGGTCAGGCAGAGGATCTGTTCCGGCGCGCGATCGAGGCCGATCCCACCTTCGTTCCCGCCCTCAACAACCTTGGCGTCGTCCTGATGGAGACCGGTCGCGTGGCCGAGGCAGAGCTTCAGTTCAGGGCCGCCTTTGCCGCCGACAGTGGCCAAAGTGACGACATCCGCGCCAATCTCACTCGTGCGCTGTCCAAATTGGGGACCGATGCTTACACTGAACCCGAAAAAGAGAGCTTCGCCCTCGAAAGGCGCGGGAACGGCAGCTACCGGCTTGTCTCGCCCGGCTGAGGAAACGGAGTCGTTTTCGAGCAGCAAGGACGCACCCATGCGCCACACCCTCATACTCGCGCTCTGCCTCGGCGGAGTCATGACGCTGTCGGCCTGCGGCGGTAGGTCGGGCAACGCGGATGTCGATCGCGCCCTGAAGGACCTGAACGTCGTCGACTCGGCAAATCTGAACCAGGTCATGCTGGCGTCGTCGGATCCTCGCGAGGCGGTCCAGTATTTCCGCAAGGCCGTCGCCGACAATCCCGACCGGATCGACCTGCAACGCGGGCTCGCCCAAGCCTTGATCCGCGCCAAGCAGCCGGGACAGGCCGCCAGCGTCTGGGCCCGTGTGGCCGAAAGTCGCGGGGCCGAACCCGATGACCGTCTGGCGCTTGCGGACGCGCTGATACGCTCGGACGACTGGGCCTCGGCCTCGGCGCAACTCGCGCGTGTCCCGGACAGTCACCGAACGTTCCAGCGCTACCGGCTCGAGGCGATGATCGCCGACAGCCGGGGAGACTGGACCGCGGCGGACAGCCTCTATCAGACGGCCGTTGGCCTGACGACGCAGCCGGCCGGCACGCTGAACAACTGGGGCTTCTCCAAGCTTAGCCGGGGGCAGCCGACCGAGGCTGAGAGCCTGTTCGCCGAGGCGCTCAGCTACGAGCCCGGCCTGTTCACGGCCAAGAACAACCTCGCCCTGGCCCGCGGGTCCCAGCGCAACTACGAGCTGCCGGTCGTTCAGATGTCGCAAGTCGAACGTGCGCAGCTTCTGCACACCCTCGCGTTGTCCGCGATCAAGCAGGGCGACGTCTCGGTTGGCGAGGGTCTTCTGCGCGACGCGATCGACACCCATCCGCAACATTTCGACGCCGCGCAGGTGGCGCTCGACGCGCTCGGCTCCAACGTGACGAACTGATGCCGCTGCCGGTCGATTTCGCCCTGCCTGACCGCGCGGCAGCGATCTTCTTCATCCTCACGCTTCCGGCCTGCGGCTGGGTGGCGCTGTCGGACCTGCGCCACATGAAGATCCGGAATGCTGCTGTCCTGACGCTGGCGGCAATCTTCCTCGTCATCGGTCCGCTCGTCCTGCCGCTCGACCTGTACTTGTGGCAGATCGTGCAGGGGCTCGTCATGCTGGCGGTCGGGTTTGCCCTGAACCTGGCCCGCGCGATGGGGGCGGGCGACGCCAAGTTCCTTGCGGCCGCGGCTCCCTTCGTCCTCCTTCCGGACGCCTATGCTGTTCTGGTTCTGCTGTCGGTGATGTTGCTCATGGCGGTCGCGCTGCACCGTAGCGCCCGGCGCATCCCGCAGGTGACGCGCCTCGCGCCCCGTTGGAAAAGCTGGGGCGCACGGAAGTTCCCGATGGGCCTTGGGCTCGGGCCGACCCTGTCGCTGTATTTGGCGGTAGCTGCCTTCGGCTGATCGCCATTCGGCCACATTCCGGGCACAGGCATTGCGCAACATCCGCTTGGAAGACACGGGGGATGATCCGATGAACATTCCGACGCCGCCTCCGGTAGAGCCGCCTGCGCCGCGCACGCTCGACGCCGTCGGCCTGCCGATCGTCATGATGCGCGACATCCTTCTCAAGACGGTATTCCGCACAAACGCCGCAACCACGAGCGAGATCGCCCGCACAATCGCCCTGCCGCTGGGCACCACGCAGGCCCTCATCGACCTGGTGCGCGAGCAGAACCTGTTGGAAGCGCTCGGCACGCTCCGCGCCACCTCGACCGGCGAGATGGAGTTCCAGCTGTCCGACACGGGCAAGGCGCGCGCCCTCGATGCCCTCGGCCAGTCCGAGTATTTCGGCGCGATGCCCGTCCCCATGGCCACCTATGCCGAGCAGGTGGAACGACAGTCCATCCGCAACATCACGATGACGCGCGAGCGGCTGACCCAGGCGATGGGTCACCTCGTCCTGCCGCCGACGCTTCTCGACCAGCTTGGCCCGGCAGTCGGTTCCGGCCGGTCGATCCTGATGTACGGCCCTCCCGGCAACGGCAAATCCTCGATCTCGAACGGAATTCGCGACGCCCTAGGCGATTCGATCTACGTCCCCCGGGCGATCGAATACGCGGGGCAGGTCATCACCGTGTACGATCCGATCGTCCATACCAGCGTCGAGCAGGACATCCACGCCGACACCTCGCTCCGACTGCGCAAGCGGCATGACGCGCGCTATGTCCTGTGCACGCGGCCGACCGTCATCACCGGGGGCGAATTGAAGCTCGACATGCTGAACCTCGTCTACAACCCGGTCGCGCGGACCTACCAGGCGCCGTTGCAGCTGAAATCCACCGGGGGCGTCTTCATCGTCGACGATCTCGGCCGTCAGGAAGAGCCGCCGCAGGCCCTCATCAACCGGTGGATCGTGCCGCTCGAGGAATCGAAGGACATCCTGTCCCTGCAATCGGGCGAGAAGTTCGAGGTCCCGTTCGACACGCTCGTGATCTTCTCGACGAACTTTCACCCGAACAAGATCTTCGACAAGGCCGCGCTGCGCCGGATCTTCTACAAGATCAAGGTCGACGGGCCCAGCCAGCAGGACTTCCTGAGGATCTTCGCCATGGTCGCCAAGAAGAAGGGGATGCCGCTGGACGAGCCGTCGCTCGTTCACCTCGTGCGAAACCGCTTCCCCGAGATCGGCAACGCATATGCAAATTACATGCCGGTCTTCCTGATCGACCAGATCCTTTCGATCTGCGCGTTCGAGGGGATTCCAAACCAGATGACGCCCGCACTGATCGACCGCGCCTGGGCCAACCTCTTCGTCGAGGACGGCGAGGTCGAACACTAGCGCCGGAACGTGTCCAGCGCATCGCCGACCGGGACATCCCCGTCGGTTAGCTCGACAGCTTCCCATCGGAGCCACGGCCGCTCGAGCACGGCCGCGATGGCGGCTGCCACGTCGCCGCGGGCGACGTCACCATAGGGCGCCACGCGCGCCGCCGTGACGGCTCCGTCGCCGTCCTCGCTGATCAATGTGCCCGGCCGCAGGATCACCCAGTCGAGGCCGGAGCGCGCGACCGCAACATCGGCGCGTTTCTTGCAGGCCATGTAGTGCTCGAACGTGTCCGAGACCTGACGGGCCCGTCCCGCCTCGGGGAATACCGAGACCACCACCAGGCGCCCCACCCCCTCGGCCTGCATTGCCTGCACCATAACCTCGGGTGCGTCGCCATCGATCCTGGAGGCCTGCGCCTCGCCAGCACCGCCGGCCCCGGCTGAGAACACCACCGCGTCCATCCCCCGGACCGCCGCCCGGTAGTCCGCGACCTGCATCTCCATCAGGTCGCCCGCATGGGGCGTCGCGCCCTGCCGCTGCAGCGCCTTGGCCTGCTCGGGGTGGCGGTGCAGCCCGTGCACCTCGTGGCCGCTCTCGACCAGCATGGGCACGAGGCGCGATCCGACGCCGCCCGTCGCACCGATCACGAGAACCTTCATGGGCCAATCCTCCTCTGTCGCATGGCGAATGGTCGGGCACGCCCCTAGGTTCCGGATCATGAGCGCCCTGCCCCCCCGATTCCACGACTGGTTCGCCACCCGCGGCTGGACCGTGCACCCCCACCAGCAGGACATGCTGGATCGCGCCGACGAGCCATCGCTGCTGCTGATCGCGCCGACCGGCGGGGGCAAGACGCTCGCTGGCTTCCTGCCCAGCCTCGTGGATCTGGCCGATGGCGAGCGCACGGGGCTGCATACGCTCTACGTTTCGCCGCTGAAGGCGCTCGCCACCGACATAAGGCGCAACCTGACCCGCCCGGTCGAGGATATGCGCCTGCCCATCCGGATCGAGGACCGCACCGGCGACACCAGCTACACCCAGAAACGCCGCCAGCGCGCCGACCCGCCGCATATCCTGCTGACCACGCCCGAGAGCCTCGCCCTGCTGCTGTCCTACGAGGACGCGCCGAAGATCTTCGCGGGCCTGCGTCGCGTGGTGGTGGACGAGATCCACGCCCTCGCCGAGTCGAAGCGCGGCGATCAGCTGATGCTGGCCCTGTCCCGCCTGCAGGCCCTGGTCCCCGATCTGAAGCGCGTCGGCCTTTCGGCCACGGTCGAGGATCCGGCCGCCATCGCCAGCTTCCTCGCCCGCCATCCCGATCCCTGCCCGATCCTTTACGCCGATCCCGGCCCCGACCCCGACATCGCGATGCTGGAGACCGAGACCCCCGCCCCTTGGGCCGGCGGCGGCGGGCGCTACGCCATGCCCGAGGTGCTTGAGCAGGTGCGCCGCCACCGCACCACGCTGATCTTCCACAACACCCGCGCCCAGGCCGAGTTGTTCTTCCACGACCTCTGGCTGCAGAACGAGGACGCGCTGCCCATCGGCATCCACCATGGCTCTCTCTCGCGCGAGCAGCGCACGAAGACCGAGGCCGCCATGGTGAACGGAGACCTGCGCGCCATCGTCTGCACCGGCTCTCTGGACCTCGGGATCGACTGGGGCAACGTCGACCTCGTGATCCAGATCGGCGCGCCGAAGAACGTCAAGCGGCTGGTCCAGCGGATTGGCCGGGCGAACCACCGCTACAACGCGCCTTCCAAGGCGCTGCTGGTCCCCGCGAACCGGTTCGAGATCGTGGAATGTGTGGCCGCGCTCGAGGCCGTGAAGGCCCGCGACCTCGACGGCGACCCGCGCGGACCGGGTCCCCGCGACGTGCTCTGCCAGCACATCCTGATCCGCGCCGCCTCGGGTTCATTCACGGACATCGACCTCTTCCGCGAGGTAAAGACGGCCGGGGCATACGCCAGTCTCACGCGCGCGGATTTCGACCGTTGCCTCGATTTTGTCGCCACGGGCGGCTACGCCCTGCGCAGCTACGACCAGTGGCAGCGGCTGGTCGAACGCGACGGGCTCTGGCAGCTCCGCGACCCCCGTGGGGCGCTGCGGATCAGGCAGAATATCGGCACGATCATGGACAGCGACCTCTTGAAGGTGCGTCTGCGCGGCCGCCGCGGCACAGGCGGCACACCCCTGGGTGAGGTCGAGGAAGGCTTCGCGGCCACCCTCACGCCCGGCGACACGTTCCTGATGGGGGGCGAGGTGGTGCGCTACGAGGGCCTGCGTGAGATGACGGTCGAGGTCTCGCGCCGTCCCGAAAAGCCGCCCAGGATCGCGACCTTCATGGGCACCAAATTCGCCACCTCCACCCAGCTCAGCCACCGCATCCTGCGCATGTTCGCCCAGGACGACTGGCCCGAACTGCCACCAAGCACGCGCGACTGGCTCCACCTGCAACGCGAGCGCTCTCGCCTGCCCGAGGCCGACCGCCTGCTGGTTGAAAGCTTCCCCTTCTTCGGCCGCGCCTACACCTGCGTCTACGGCTTCGCCGGGCGCAACGCGATGCAGACGCTCGGCCTTTTAGTCACCGCCCGCATGGAGGCCGCCGGCCTGCACCCCCTTGGTTTCGTCTCGACCGACTACGCCACGTTGATCTGGGGCCTCGACCGCGTAACCGACCCCGCCCCCCTGTTCGACAGCGACGACTTGCGCGCCGCGTTCGAAACCTGGCTCGGCGGCAACGCCGTGATGAAGCGGACCTTCAAGCAGTCGGCCGTCATCGCCGGGCTGATCGACCGCCAACTCCAGGGGCAGCGCAAGAGCGGCAAGCAAGCGGCGTTCTCCTCCGACATCCTCTACGATACGCTGCGCCGCTACGACCCCGAGCACCTGCTGCTCGACATCACGCGCGAAGAGGCGCTGAAGGGACTCGTCGATTTCGGTCGGATCGAAGAGATGCTGGCCCGCACCGCCAGCCGCATCGACCATGTGACGACCGATCGCCCCACGCCACTGGCCGCGCCGCTGTTCCTCGAGGCCGGCCGGGTTCCGGTCGAGGGCGCGGGGACCGAGCGCCTTCTGGCCGAGGAAGCCGCCCGCCTGATGGAGGGCGCGGGCCTCCAGATCACGCGGGAGGACGAGCGGCGCTGGCGCGTCCCGTTCTGACCCTTGCTCCGGTTCCGGCGACCGGTTATCCGCTCGGTCCGCCTTGCGACGGGGATCGGGATGCCTATAGAACGCAACATGAACTTCTGCGATTTCCAGCTATCCGGCGAAACGCTGCGTATCCTGTCGACGGGCGCCCTCTGGTGGCCGGCAGAGGCGACGCTGGTCGTCTCGGACCTGCACCTGTGCAAGTCCGAACGTGTCGCCCGCCGCTCCGGCCAGATGCTTCCCCCCTACGAGACGCGCGATACGCTCGCCCGGCTCGACTCGGACGTGCTGGCGACGAAGCCCGCGCGCGTGATCTGCCTTGGCGACAGCTTCGACGACGACGCGGCCCGCGAGGGGCTGGGCGATGCCGAAACGCTGTGGATTTCGCGAATGCAGGCCGGGCGCGAATGGGTCTGGATCGCGGGCAACCACGATCCGGCGCCCGTCGATCTGGGCGGAACCGCCAAATCCGAGCTTCTGGCCGGCCCCCTCACGTTCCGCCACATCGCGACCCCTGAACAGGGCGAGATCAGCGGGCATTATCATCCGAAGGCGCGCCTTGCGCTTGGCGGCAAGATGGTCTCGCGCCCCTGCTGCCTGCATGACGGGCGTCACGCGATCTTGCCGGCCTATGGGACCTATACCGGCGGCTTAGATTGGACGTCGCCGGCGCTGGCGTCGCTCTTGGCGCCGGGGGCGTGCGCGATCCTCACCGGCCGCCAGCCTTGCGCCGTCCCCGTTCCGCAGCGGGCGCGTGCATGATCCGGAAATGAGAAACGCCGCGCTGCAGGTGCAGGCGGCGTTGCTTCTGACTGCGACTGGCGCGTGGGTTATCAGATAAGGACCAAGGCGGCCAAGGCGATTCCCGTCAGCAGGCCGGCGTGGATGGCAACGATTGCACTCGTCATGTCAAGACTCCATTGCGTTTGACTGCTCAATGAAGCGGAGTCTCGCCCGGTTCCCTCACCAATCCGTTATCGCGAACAGGAAGGGCGGAATTCGTGGAAGAGCGCGTATCCTGCACCGGCCTTGCAAAAGTAAAGGGCCGCTTGCGCGGCCCTTCGATATTCAGGTCGGTTCAGGCTCCAGCCCGCTATCGGGCTTGGGCCGGGTTTTCGTCTTCGGGATCGACGCGATGGACGAGGTGTTGCCCTGGTCCGGCGTGTCGTCGTCATCACCACGGTTCAGAGGCTCACCGTTGATCACCTTCTGGATCTCCGGACCGGTCAGCGTCTCGTATTCCAGCAGTCCCTGCGCCAGACGCTCCCACCCGTCGCGCTGCTCCGTCAGGATGCGCTTGGCGGTCTCGTAGCCTTCGTCGATGATTTCCTTGACCTTGTCGTCGATCAGCTTCTGCGTATCGGCCGAATGGTTCGTCCCGCCCGAATAACCGCCGAGGTAGGACTGCTGCTCGTTCGCGTAGTCGACGTAGCCGAGCTCTTCCGTGAAGCCGAACTGCGTGACCATGGCGCGGGCGATCTTCGACACCTGTTGGATGTCTGAGGATGCGCCGCTGGTGACGTTGTCGCGACCGAATTTCAACTCTTCGGCGACCCGGCCCCCCATCGCCATGGCGATCTTGGACTTGTACTTCGTCAGCGTCACCGAAAGCTGGTCACGCTCGGGCAGCGACAGGACAAGGCCAAGGGCGCGGCCGCGCGGAATGATCGTCGCCTTGTGGACGGGATCGTGCTGCGGGACGTTGAGGCCGACGATGGCGTGGCCCGCCTCGTGGTAGGCCGTCAGCATCTTCTCGTCCTCGGTCATGACCATGGATCGGCGCTCGGCGCCCATCATGACCTTGTCCTTGGCGTTCTCGAAGTCTTCCATGGTGACGAAGCGACGGCCCACGCGCGCGGCCATCAGCGCCGCCTCGTTCACGAGGTTGGCCAGATCCGCACCCGAGAAACCGGGCGTGCCGCGGGCTATGATGCGCAAGTCCACGTTGGGACCGAGCGGCACCTTGCGCGAGTGCACGCCAAGGATCTTGTCGCGCCCCTTGATGTCGGGGTTCGGCACCTGGACCTGGCGGTCGAAGCGGCCGGGACGCAGAAGCGCGGGGTCGAGCACGTCGGGGCGGTTGGTCGCCGCGACGATGATGATGCCCTCGTTCGCCTCGAAACCGTCCATCTCGACCAGAAGCTGGTTCAGCGTCTGCTCGCGCTCGTCATTGCCGCCGCCATAACCCACGCCACGCGAGCGACCAACCGCGTCGATCTCGTCGATGAAGACGATGCAGGGCGCGTTCTTCTTGGCCTGCTCGAACATGTCGCGCACGCGGCTGGCACCGACGCCCACGAACATCTCGACGAAATCCGACCCCGAGATGGTGAAGAACGGAACGCCGGCCTCACCCGCGACGGCGCGGGCCAGCAGCGTCTTACCGGTGCCCGGAGGACCTACCAGCAGTGCACCCTTGGGGATCTTGCCGCCGAGGCGCGAGAATTTCTGCGGGTTGCGCAGGAATTCGACGATCTCTTCCAAGTCTTCCTTTGCCTCGTCGATGCCAGCGACGTCGTCGAAGGTGACGCGGCCATGCTTCTCGGTCAGCAGCTTGGCCTTCGACTTGCCGAAGCCCATGGCCCCGCCTTTGCCACCGCCCTGCATCCGGTTCATGAAGTAAATCCAGACGCCGATCAGCAACAGGAACGGCAGGAAGGTCATCAGGATCGTCGTGAAACCCGACTGCTCCTGAGGCTTGGCGTTTACGGTGACGTCGTTGGCGATCAGCCGATCCGTCAGCTCGCCGCCCTGGTCGGGGCGAACCGTCGAATAATCCTGCCCGTCCGCACCGCGGAAGAGGACGCGTTCGCCGTCGAGCGTCACGCTGTTGACCGCGCCGCTATCGACCTGCTCGACGAACTCGGAATAGCTCACCGACCGGGCGTTCAGAGAGGACTGGCCACCGGAAAAAAGATTGAACAGGGCCAAGACCAACAGGAAAAGAACGACCCAGAAAGCGATGTTACGCGCGTTGCCCAAGAATACCTCCTGAGGTGGGACTTGCAGGGCCGCCGGATCCGGCACCCTAGGCTGAGGCACTAAATAGACATTGCGCCCAGTGATTCAATTGCCTCGTGAGAGTGAGGCCATTTGGTCGCGGAATACCGCTACGTCAACCACCCAACCATTGCCGAGCCCCGCCTCGGGTGCGGCGACCAGCTCGGTGCCGGCCCAGACCCCCGGCGTGGACAGCAGGGCAGCCCGCGGACGCCCCGTCGCGCGCCAGTCCGGACAGGCCGCAAGCCCCTCGGACCCGAGCGCCCTCACGGTCAACCCCGCCGCGTGCGGACCGTCGAGGCGCCAGCGTCCGTCCCAGAGAGCCGTGGTCGCTGTCACAACGCCTTGGACGGCGGAGAATTCGCGGGTCAGAAGCGCCCCCTCGGGCTGGGGAAGCAGGTGCACTCCGGCCAGAGTCGCCGGACGCCCCGCCCGGGCAGCCGTCATGACACGCGCCAGATCGGCACGGCGCGGTGGATACGGCAGCCGACCCATCCATCGGAATGCCGCCGCGTGAAGCCGCCTGACCAGCTCTTGCGGGGCGTCGAAGGCGGCGGCCGAGACCAGCAGATCCCCGCGCACCTGCCGCACCGTCCGGTTGACGAGCTCCAGGAGGCCCGCGTCCAGCGCCGCTCGCGCCTCGCCCATCTGCGCCGCGACATCTGACAAGCAACCGGCGTCGATCCCCAGGGGCCCCAGCGCGGCCAGCGCCTGCCGGGCGCGGGTGCGCTCGAACGCGCGGTCGTCATTGGTGGGGTCGTCGATCCATGCGATGCCCCTATCCCGCAGGAAGTCCCTCAGACCGGCACGGGATTGGTCCAGTAGTGGCCGGAGGAAGGTCACGCCGCCGTGCCGGAACGCGGGTTCCATGGCCGATAGCCCGTCCACCCCGGCCCGTCGCGACAGGCGCATCAGGAAGGTCTCGGCCACGTCATCCTGCGTATGCCCCAGAAGGACTGCCGACAGACCTTGCGCTTCGGCCCAGGCGGCGAGTGCGTTCAGCCGGCCCTGCCGCGCCATCGCCGGCAGGTTCCCCGCCCCGTCCCAGCGCCAAGCCAGCGTCTCGTGCCCTACCCCTCGTGCCGCGCAGAACCGGGCGACCTCTGCCGCTTCGGCCGCGCTTTCGGGGCGCAGTCCGTGGTCGACCGTGGCGACCCGCAAATCAGCCCCGGCCTCGATCGAGGCAACCAGCAACGCCATGCTGTCGCCGCCCCCGGACACCGCAACCCCGACGAGGCCGGGGGTGCTGTCCAGCGCGGCCGCAACCGCGCTGGCGGGTGTCACGAACAGGCGAGCCGAGACCTGGCGGCCGTCGCCTCCGCCGCTGCCGTGCTTCCGGGGAAACGCTCGGGCACTTCGCCAAGGGTCGCGCAGGCATCGGCCCGCTGCCCCAGCTCGTCGAGCTTCAGCCCCAGTTGCAGCAGCGCCTCGGCCGCGCGCGCGCCTTCCGGCTGGCCCGAGAACGACTCGAGATACGCCCGCGCCGCGCCGGCGTTGTCGCCCAGCTCGCTCAGCGCGCGACCACGCAGGAAGTGCGCCTCACCGGTCAGCGGGCCGCCCGTGTAGTTCTGGGTAAAGGTCTCAAACTGGTCTGCGGCGCTGCGAAAGCTACCGGAGTCGAGGGCCTCCTTCGCCCGGTCGAACGCCGCCTGTTCACCGATGGCCATCTGCGCGCCGTCCGTCACCGGCTCGGCCGGTGCGGGCGTGGCGGGGGCGTCGCCGCCAAGGGGCGGGGTCTCGCCAAGGGACGCGAAATCGCAGCCCTCCTCGATCTCGCAGAGCCGGAAGCGCAGGTCGCCGATCCGGTTGGTGCCATCGGACACCACCCGGTCGATCCGGTTCTCGATCTCTTCGGTGCGGCCGGTCAGGCGCCGCAGTTCAGCCTCCATCGCGTCGATCCGTTCGAGCGCGCCGGTCCCCTCGAGGTTGAGGTTGGGCGCCCCCGTGGTGGACAGCTCGCGCTTGAGGGATTGGACCTCGGTGAACAGTACCGAGATCTGCTGCTTGAGGTCGGCAAGCGTCTGAGCGTCCTGCGCCATGGCGGCGCCGGGGATCAGAGCGGCCGAGAGGATCAGCGCACGCAGCATGGGATCAGCTCGTCAGCCCGCCGGCCGCGATCACGGTCACGGCGCGGCGGTTCTTGGCGTAGCAATCCTCGGACGAGCACACCTCGAGCGGCCGCTCCTTGCCGTAGGTCACGGTGCGCAGGCGGTTGGCCGAGATGCCCTGGCTGACCAGGAACGCCCGCGCGGATTCGGCGCGGCGCGCGCCGAGGGCGAGGTTGTATTCACGCGTGCCCTGCTCGTCGGCGTGGCCTTCGATGATGGCGGTGTAGGACGGGTTCTGCGTCAGCCAGCGGGCCTGGCCGATCAGCGTCTGGCGGGCGCTGTCGGACAGGGTCGAGGTGTCGACGGCGAACAGGACGCGGTCGCCGACGGTCTCGTTGAAATAGGCCGGCGAGGACGGGTCAAGCGCCCCTTGCGTCACGCCGCCCGCACCCGGAAGACCGGCCCCGGCGCCACCATCGACGCCCATGCCGGCACCGCCCGCGAAGCGGTCGGGGTTCGAACACGCGGCCAATCCGACCATGCACAGAACCAGTCCCAGCTTTCCCATCATACGCATCAATGCGCTCCCTCGTTATGTTTCATGTTCCCTAGCACCGTTTTGCAGCGCTGTTAACGGCTCAGGGCAACAGCGGCGACCACGCCGGGTCCGACGCGCCCGCCGGCGTCTCGATCCGGCGCAGGTTCCGCCCCGACACGTCCACGGAATAGAGCGCCGAGGCACCCCCCGCACCGGACGTCTCGCGCGTGAACATCAGCACCCGGCCATTGGGCGCCCAGGTCGGGCCCTCGTCGAGGAAGCTCGCCGTCAGCAGGCGCTCTTCGCTGCCATCGGTGCGCATCACGCCGATATGGAACCGGCCCTCGTTCTGCTTGGTGAAGGCGATCAGGTCGCCGCGCGGGGACCAGACGGGCGTGCCGTAGCGGCCCGCGCCAAAGCTGATCCGCTGCGCCTCGCCACCATTCGCCGGCATGATGTAAAGCTGCGGGGTGCCCGAGCGGTCGCTTTCAAAGACGATCTGGCTGCCATCGGGGCTGAACGAGGGCGCCGTCTCGATCGAGGGGGCGTTCGTCAGCCGCTCAGGCGCGCCGCCGGGGCGCACGCGGTAGAGGTCCGTGTTCCCCCCGGTCGAGGCCGAGAAGATCACCGTGCTGCCGTCCGGCGCATAGCGGGGCGAAAAGGTCATCGACTCCGCCGGAACCTGCAGCGCCGATCGGCTGACCGACCCCACGTTCATCTCGTAGATCTGCGGGAAGCCGCTTTCGTAGCTGGTGTAGAGCACCCGGTCGCCCTGCGGCGAGAAGCGCGGCGCGAGCACCAGCGAGCCGCCGTCGGTCAGGTACTGCACGTTCGCGCCGTCGTAATCCATGACGGCAAGACGCTTCTGGCGGTCGTCCTTCGGCCCCTGCTCGGACACGAAGACCACGCGGCTGTCGAAATAGCCCGACTCGCCCGTGATTCGGCTGTAGACCGCGTCGGCCACCCGGTGCGCCAGGCGGCGCCAATTGCTTTCGTTGCCCTGAAGCTGAAGCCCCTCGCCCAGCGGCGCCTCGGAGAAGACGTCGAACAGCCGGAACTTCACCGACAGCGACCCATCCGCGCCGGTGCTGACGGCACCGGTGATCAGCGCCTGCGCGTTGATCGCCTGCCAGTTCGCATAGGTGACCGACGGCGTGAACTCGGTCAGCTGGCTGACGAAAGCGTCTTGCGAGATCCGGCGGAACAGCCCCGTGCCCGTCAGGTCGTCGGCGATGACCTGCGTGATGCGGTCGGCCCATTGCTGCGCCTCGGGCGTTTCGGCGATGAAGGTCGGGATCGCGAAGGGCAGCGGTTCGACCACCCCCTCGGTGATCTCGATCCTCAGCGGTCCGTCCTGCGCCTGTGCGCCATGTGCCACGGGCAGGATCGCCAGCGCCGCCGCGAAAAGCGTCGTCATCAGTTTCATGGGTATGTTCCCCCTCGTCTGTCCGTTCCGGTCCGGCATCCCTGCCTCACCTGACCCGCATCTCGGCGGGATTGAAAGTCACTTCGACTTGTTGCCATTGAGCATATTTCTCGGGCGGCAGATCGTATCCGCTGCCCTCGACGGCGCAGCGCAGGATCGCGCGGCGCCCCGAATCGTAGGCCGCCCGCTGCGCCATCTCGGATCCCCCGGTCGCGGAAAGCTGCGTGATCGAGCTCGAGACCGGCATCCCGTCCGGCGTCATGTCGAAGCGGATCGTCACGTTCACATCCGCCGCCTCCGAGCCGACATCCACGTTCCAGCACCGGCGTATCGCCAGGATGAAGTTCTGCCGCTCGCCTTCCGTGATCGGCGGGCCCGCGGGCATCCCCGGCGCGGCGCCTTCCTCGACCATCTGCTCCAGCCCGGCGATCGTCTCTTCGACGGCCGTCTGCACGTTGTCCGAGTTCGCCTCGACCACCTGCCCCTCGGTCTGGGGGGCAGGCTCGGGCTCTACCGGTTCCGGTTCTGGCTCGGGCTCGACCGCGACGACCTGCTCGGGCCGGCCGCGCGGGCGGGCGGTCTGCGACGGGGCGGCGTCGGCAAGCGTGGTCGACGGGTCCTCGGCCTCGGTCACGATCTCGGTCGTGGTTTCCTCGGGCGCGGCGGGGGCCTCTTCCTCGACGGGCTCGAGCTGGGGCTCCGGCTCGGGGGCCGTCGCCTCCTGCTGCTCGGGTGCGGTCTCGGCCTCCAGCGGCGGCGCGGGCGTCACCTCGTCGGCCACGCGCGGCGCGGCCTGCGGCGTGTCGGTGTCGTCCTGCGGCACGTCGGGCCGCTCGGGGCGCGGGGCGGGATCCAGATCGGGGGCCGGTATGGGCTCCACCACCGGCTCGGGCTGCGGTTCGGGTTCGGGCGCTGGTTCGGGCTCGGGCTCGGGCTCCGGTTCGGGCACCGCTTCGGCGGCGGGTTCGGCCACGCGCGGCTCTTCGGGCGGAGACTCTTCCTCGGGCGCCGCAGGGTCCACCGCCGCCGTGGGCTCTTCGGCCGACTCCATCGGTACCGGCTCGGGCTCTTCGACAGTTTCGGGCCGGGTCAGCACCGCGAATTCCTCTTCGCTCAGCACGGTCACTTCCGTCGACTCCACGGGCGGCAGCGGCTCGGACTCGAACCACCCCCCGAAAAGGAGAAAGAGGATCAGCGCACCATGCGCACTCCCGGATATGATGAGCGGCGTGTCCATGCCCCTGACGGGCCCCCTCGCCTACTGGTCCGACCCGTCGAGCCGCGGCCCGCCCGCATCCGTCACAAGGCCGATCTGGTTGAACCCACCCGAGTTCAGCGCCCCCATCACCTCGGCCACGCGGGAATACGGGATGCCACCATCCGCACGCAGGAACACCTTGCGGCTTTCGCGCTCGGCCGCGATGGAGCGCAGTTGGCCGATGAGGTTCCCGCTCTCGGTTTCGTTGTCCATCAGCAGGACCTGCCCCTCGGCGGTCAGCGTGATCGTCAGCGGCTCTTCCTGCTCGGTCGGCAGCGCCTCGGCCGATGTCTCGGGCAGTTCGATCGGCACGCCCACCGTCAGCAGCGGGGCCGAAACCATGAAGATGATCAGAAGCACCAGCATGACGTCCACGAAGGGCGTCACGTTGATTTCCGACATCGGCCGCACGCGGCTGCGACGCCGCCGTCGGCTGCCGCCCGCCTCCTTCGAGATGACGC
Source organism: Palleronia marisminoris (assembly GCF_900172315.1). Classification (GTDB taxonomy): domain Bacteria; phylum Pseudomonadota; class Alphaproteobacteria; order Rhodobacterales; family Rhodobacteraceae; genus Palleronia; species Palleronia marisminoris. The sequence continues at coordinate 88,470 of NZ_FWFV01000007.1, read as the reverse complement.
CGGCGCCCATGTCAGCTATCCAGTTGCCGGGAAAGGATGGTCGAGAATTCGTCCGCGAAAGCCTCGTAGTCGCCCACGATCCGGCCCTGATCGGCCGACAGCTTGTTGTAGAAGATCACCGCGGGAATGGCCGCAAGAAGGCCGAGGCCGGTGGCCAGCAGCGCCTCGGCGATGCCGGGTGCCACGACGGCAAGGTTGGTGTTCTGCTGCTCGGCGATGTCGATGAAGGCGGTCATGATGCCCCAGACGGTGCCGAAGAGGCCGATGAACGGCGCGACCGAGCCGATGGTCGCCAGGATCGGCAACCCGCGCTCCAGATCGTCGGCCTCGCGCGCGATGGTGACGTCCATCGACCGCTCGATCCGCGCCTGCGCGCCGGGGATCATCCGCCCGTCGTTTCTGTGCGACCGCTGCCATTCGGCCATGCCGGCGGCAAAGACGCTGGCGGCGCGGCCCGACGGTTCGGGGCCGAGCTTGCGGTAGAGGTCGTCAAGCGGCTCGCCCGACCAGAACGCCGCATCGAAGCTCGACGCTTCTGAGCGGACGTTGCGAAAGGTCAGCATCTTGCGGATCGCGATCGCCCAGGACCAGACGCTGGCCGCGATCAGCATCAGCATGACCAGCTTCACCAGCAAAGAGGCGCGGGCGAACAATCCCAGCATGGAAAAATCCAGCTCTGACGCGGCCGCGAGTGCTTCCGTTTCCATATGTCCTGCTCTTTTACCTGCCATCCGGATCCGTTTTCGGACCTCGTTGCGCTCTTACCTACAGCGTCCGCGCGGAAAAAGCCACATATTGCGCACGATGGGGTGAGGCGGGAGGATGCACCGCCCTTCGGCGAGAACTTGCCGCAGCCGCACGGGCATCTGAGGCCGGCCGCGGGCTGGCATGGGGACGCCAGCGGGCCTATCTGCCCCCGAGGCAGGACCAGGGGGACGGGCATGATCGGAGAGGCCATCGACGGCGTTACCACGCGGGCGGAAGCCCTGACGCGGGGGCTGGCCGAGCGCTTTCAGGGCAACACGATCCGCCTCGGTGTCACCGGGCTCAGCCGCGCGGGCAAGACGGTGTTCATCACCTCGCTCGTGGCGAACCTGCTGAACCGGGGGCGGATGCCGGGGCTGACCGGCGTGTCGACCGGCGCGATCAGGGCGGCCTACCTGCAGCCGCAGCCCGACGACACCCTGCCCCGCTTCGACTACGAGACGCATCTCGACGCCATGACCGGCACCGATCCCCGCTGGCCCGAAAGCACCCGCGCCACCAGCGAGCTGCGCCTGTCGCTCAAGGTGCAGCCCGGCGGCTTGCTGGGCGGGGTGCGGGGTCCGCGCACCCTGCATCTCGACATCGTGGACTACCCCGGCGAGTGGCTTCTCGACCTCGGCCTGCTCGAGAAGAGCTTCGCCGAATGGTCCGAGGGTGCGCTTGCCCGCGCCGCCCAGCGCGGCGCGGGGGCCGAGTTCCTCTCGACCCTTGCGGACGTCGACCCCGCTGCCACCTTCACCGACCACGACGCGGCGCGCCTGGCCGAGCTCTGGCGCGGCTACCTGACCGAGGCGAAGGAGGCCGGCTTCTCGGACTGCTCGCCCGGCCGCTTCCTTCTGCCGGGCGAAATGGCGGGCTCCCCCGCCCTGACCTTCGCGCCGCTGCCCCCGTCCGAGGCCCCCAAAGGCTCGATGGCCAAGGAGTTCGAGCGTCGGTTCGAGGCCTACAAGCGCGAGGTGGTCAAGCCGTTCTTCCGCGCCCATTTCTCTCGGATCGACCGGCAGGTGGTGCTGGTCGATGCGCTCGGCGCGATCCATGCGGGGCCGCAGGCGGTGGACGATCTGCGCGTCGCGATGGCCGACATCCTGACCGCCTTCCGCCCCGGCCGAAACGCCTTCCTGTCCGAGATCTTCCGCGGCAAGCGGGTGGAGAAGATCCTGTTCGCCGCCACCAAGGCCGACCACCTGCACCACTCTCAGCACGGCCGCCTGACCCGGATCATGGAGGCGCTGACCGACGACGCCCGCCGCCGCGCGGACTATGCCGGCGCACGCACGGCCTCGATGGCGCTGGCCAGTTTGCGCACGACGACCGAGGACACCGTTCCGCACGAGGGCGAGACCCTCGACGTGGTGCGCGGCCGGCTGGCGGACGGCCGCCGCGCCGCCTTCTGGCCGGGTGAGCTGCCAGAGGATCCGCAGGCCCTCCTGTCGCAGGGGCGGCGGGGCGAGGCGGCGTGGCTCGACGGAGATTATGCCGTGATGAATTTCGTCCCGCAGACCGGCAAGATGAAGCCGGGCGAGGGGCCGCCCCATATCCGGCTGGACCGGGCGGCAGAGTTCCTGATCGGCGATCGGCTATGAGCCGGCGGAAAGCGAGGGTTACATGGCACGCCGCCCCATCCTGATAGAAGACGAGACGGCGGAGCACGCCGGACCGCACGAGGCACCGCCCGTCCCCGACGACCTGCCCACGACGGGCGAGGCCCCCTCGGGCCAGGCGATGCGCACCATGGCCGCCCTTGCCTCGCGACCGCGATCCGCCCTCGGCGCATGGTTCTGGCGGATGCTCGGCGCGACGCTGATCTTCATGCTGTCGGTCGCCACCTGGGCCGCCATCGACGCGATGCTGGCAAGGTCGGTCATCCTCGGCTGGGTCGCCACGGTGCTGGTGGGCGGGCTGATCCTCACCTCGCTCGGCCTCGCCGCGCGCGAGTTGCGCGCGCTTGCCCGGCTCAAGCGCGTCGGCTCGATCCAGCTCGAGGCCGCCGAGGCCGCGCGGTCGAACGACCTCAAGACCGCGCGCGACGTCGCCCGCCGCCTCGTCGCCCTCTACGCGCACCGCCCCGAACTCGACTGGCACCGCACCCGCTTCGAAGAGCGCGCCCCCGACCTGTTCGACGCCGACGCGCTTCTGGGCCTTGCCGAACACGAGCTGCTCGGCCCCCTCGACATGGCCGCGCGGATCGAAGTCGAGGGCGCGGCCCGCCAGGTCGCCGCCGTCACCGCCGTGGTGCCGCTGGCGCTGGCCGACGTCGCCGCCGCCTTCGTGTCGAACCTGCGCATGATCCGCCGCATTGCCGAAATCTACGGCGGCCGCGCCGGAACGCTCGGCGCGTGGCGCCTGACCCGCGCCGTCTTCACGCACCTCGTGGCCACCGGCGCCGTGGCCGTGGGCGACGACCTGATCGGATCGGTCGCGGGTGGCTCGGTCCTTGCCCGCGTCTCGCGCCGCTTCGGCGAGGGGATCGTGAACGGCGCCCTCACCGCCCGCGTCGGCGTCGCCGCGATGGAGGTCTGCCGCCCCCTACCCTTCGCCGCCGTCGAGAAGCCACAGGTCCACCGGATCATTGGCCGCAGCCTCTCGGGCCTCTTCCCGCAGAGTCGCACGGAGAGCCGCGCCGACTGACCGCGGGGAACCCGGCCGCACCGGCCGGGCTTTACCGTCCATCCCCCAGCACGGGCCCATCATGTCCAACGAGACCGTCTCCGCCGATCCCATCGACCCCGACACCCTAGAAGTGGATCTTGCGCGGGCCGCCACCGTGCGCGAGCTGCAGCGCATCCGCGGGCTCCTGACCATCGCGGTGCTGATCGGCCTCACCGTCGCCTGCTTCTTCGCGCGGGACGTCCTGCTGCCGGTGATCCTGGGCCTCATGGTCGCGCTCACCCTGTCGCCGGTGGTCCGCTGGGCAAGCCGCCGCGGCGTCGCCCCGCCGCTGACCGCCGTGGCACTGGTCCTGTCGCTCGCCGGGGTGATCGGCGCCGCCGGCTACGCGATGAGCGAACCCGTTTCGAACTGGGTCGAAACCGCGCCCCAGATGGGCCAGGAGGTGCAACGCAAGCTCGCCGGCATCTTCGAATCGGTCGAGAAGGTCCAGGAAGCGTCGGACCAGGTCGAAGAGATGGCGACGGACGAGGATGCCGGCGTCCAGAAGGTCGTGCTGGATCAGCCCGGCCTGCTGAACTCGGCCGCCAGCTACGCTGCTTCGATCGGGGCGACCCTGTCCGTGGCGCTGGTCCTGGCGCTGTTCATCCTGGCCTCGGGCGACCTGTTCTACGTCAAGATCGTTGAGGCCTATCCCCTCCTGAGCGAGAAGAAGCGAGCCCTGCGCATCGTCTACGGGGTCGAGCGTGCGATCTCTCGCTACCTCTTGACCATCACCGCGATCAATGCGGCCCTCGGCGTCGTCGTCTTCGGAGCGCTATGGGCGCTGGGGCTGCCGAACGCGTTCATCTGGGGTTTCGTCGCCTTCGTGTTCAACTTCCTGCCCTTTATCGGGGCGCTCGCCGGCACCGTCCTCGTAGGGTTCTACGCGCTCGTCACGCTCGACACGGTCGGCCACGCCCTACTGATGCCGGCTGCCTACATGGCCGCCACCAGCCTCGAAGGGCAGTTCTTCACGCCTTCGATCCTCGGGCGGCGGCTGAACATGAACACGGTGTCGGTTTTCCTGACCGTGGTGTTCTGGGGCTGGCTCTGGGGCATCCCCGGGGCGTTGATGGCGGTGCCGTTCCTCGTGATCGTCAAGGTGATCTGCGACAACGTCAAAAGCCTGCGAACGCTGGGCAGCTTCCTTGGCGGGGCGGACACCGCAGTCGCCGAGCCCGAAAGCGCCCGGGCCTGACTCAGATCTCGTCGCGCCAGCTGTGGACGGGGTTGAACCCGACGAGCCGCCGGGCCTTCCCGATCGAATACATCGTCTCGTCGGGGGCCATTTCGTGCTTGTACGGGACGCCCTGGTAGAACCGCTCGGCGATCTGGTCGCTGGTCAGGTCCACGCTGGCATCGGGGTTCGCGACGTTGAACACCTCGTAGCCCAACCCGTCGGTCTTCAGGCAGCAATCCACCATCCGGCCCAGGTCGCGCGCGTCGATATAGGCGAAGATGTTGCGGCGGCGCAGATCGGGGTCCTTCACGAAGGCCGGGAACATCTTGGCATATTCATGCGGCTCGATCACGTTGTTGATCCGCAGCCCGTAGATGTCCGCCTTTGACCGTTGCTGGAAGCTGCGCGCCGTGGCCTCGTTGCAAACTTTCGACATGGCATAGCTGTCGCCCGGGATGGTGGGATGCTCTTCGTCGACGGGGATGTATTCGGGCTTGCGCTCGCCATCCGCGAAACAGATGCCGTAGGTCGTCTCCGACGAGGCAAAGATGATCTTGCGCACGCCGAGCCCCACGGCCGCCTCGATCACGTTGTAGGTGCTCATCGTGTTGGTGCGGAACGTCTCGTTGTCAGAGGTGATCATGATCCGCGGGATCGCCGCGAAATGGACCACCGCATCGTAGGGCCGCACCCCGTTCCCGCCCTCCAGTTCGTCGAAATCCGCTGGTTGCGTCAGCGCGTTCCACACCGTCACCGGCTCGATCAGATCACCGGTCAAGTTCTTCACCCCCGCCACGTCCAGAGGCACCAGGTCTAGATTCGTGACCTCGTGCCCCTGCTCGATCAGATAGGGAACCACGTGCCGGCCGGCCTTGCCGCTGCCGCCGGTGAACAGGATGCGCATGGGTAACCTCCGTTCCGAATAGACGCAGAAGCTAGCCGTACGCGCGGCAAGGTAAAGCAGCGCCTTGCCCGGCCCTTCGCTTCCTGCGAGACTGCCACGGCCCAAACCAAGAACATTGCGAGCAGCACCATGGCCGACGACCTTCTCAAAGGCGGGGAACCGCAGACCTACGACGCCTCCTCGATCGAGGTGCTCGAAGGGCTCGAACCCGTCCGCAAACGTCCCGGCATGTATATCGGCGGCACCGACGAACGCGCGCTGCACCACCTCGTCGCCGAAGTCCTCGACAACTCCATGGACGAGGCCGTCGCCGGCCACGCCAACCGCATCGAGGTCGAGATGCACGAGGACGGCTCCTGCACCATCCGCGACAACGGCCGCGGCATCCCGACCGACCCGCACCCCAAGTTCCCGGGCAAGAGCGCGCTCGAGGTCATCCTCTGCACCCTCCACGCGGGCGGCAAGTTCTCGGGCAAGGCTTACCAGACGAGCGGTGGCCTGCACGGCGTCGGCATCTCGGTCGTCAACGCCCTGTCGGACCACGTGCGGGTCGAGGTCGCCCGCGACCGCCAGCTCATGGCGCAGGAGTTCAGCCGCGGCAAACCCACCGGCCCCATCGCCCCCGCCGGCGCCGCCCCCAACCGCAAGGGCACGTCCGTCACCTTCCACCCGGACGCCGAGATCTTCGGCAACCTCAAGCTCAAGCCCGCGCGTCTCTTCAAGATGATCCGCTCCAAGGCCTACCTCTTCTCGGGCGTGAAGATCCTCTGGAAGTCGCACATCGACGACGGTGAAACCCCGACCGAGGCGACTTTCCACTTCCCCGGCGGCCTCTCCGACTACCTCAAGGAAACGCTCGGCGCTGCGGCCACCTACGCCGACACCCCCTTCGCCGGCTCGGTCGACTTCAAGGACGCGCCGGGCAAGGTCGAATGGGCGATCAACTGGACCCCCTCGCGCGACGGCTTCATCCAGTCCTACTGCAACACGGTCCCCACCCCCGAAGGCGGCACGCACGAGGCCGGCTTCTGGGCCGCGATCCTCAAGGGCATCCGCTCCCATGGCGAGCGTGTGGGCAACAAGAAGGCCGCCAACATCACGCGCGAGGATCTGACGGCCGGCGGCTGCGCCCTCGTCTCCTGCTTCATCGCCGAGCCCGAATTCGTCGGCCAGACCAAGGACCGCCTCGCCACCAACGCCGCGCAGCGCCTTGTCGAAACCGCGATCCGCGACCGCTTCGACACCTGGCTTGCCGCCGACACCAAGGCCGCCACCGCGATCCTCGACTACCTTGTCCTGCGGGCCGAGGAACGCCTCCGCCGCCGGGCCGAGAAGGAAACCCAGCGCAAGTCCGCCACGAAAAAGCTCCGCCTCCCCGGCAAGCTGGTCGACTGCACCGCCAAGAACCGCAAGGGCACCGAGCTTTTCATCGTCGAGGGCGACAGCGCCGGCGGCTCGGCCAAGATGGCCCGCATCCGCGAGATGCAGGCCCTCCTGCCCCTGCGCGGCAAGATCCTGAACGTGCTCGGCGCCGCCTCCTCCAAGCTCGGCTCCAACCAGGAGATCAGCGACCTCTGCCAGGCGCTGGGCGTCAACATGGGCTCGAAATTCGTCCTCGACGACCTGCGCTACGACCGCATCATCATCATGACCGACGCCGACGTGGACGGGGCGCACATCGCCTCGCTTTTGATGACGTTCTTCTTCACCCAGATGAAACCGATGATCGACGCGGGCCACCTCTACCTCGCCTGCCCGCCGCTCTACCGCCTGACCCAAGGGGCGCGCCGCGAATACGCGCTGGACGAGGCCGAGAAGGACGCGTGGTTCAAGAAGGGCCTTGGCGGCAAGGGCAAGATCGACGTCTCCCGCTTCAAGGGCCTGGGCGAGATGGACGCCAAGGACCTCAAGGAAACCACGATGAACCCCAAGACCCGCAAGCTGATCCGCGTGAGGATCGACGAGCAGACCGAGACCAGCGATCTGGTCGAACGCCTCATGGGCAAGAAGCCCGAGCTTCGCTTCGAGTACATCTCGCAGAACGCGAAGTTCGTGGAGGAGTTGGATGTTTGAGACGAGTCTCAGCAGCCCCTTTCTGGGCGGCGCTGCGAGTGCGACAACCCTAATACTGGCGCTGATCGCGTTTATCTCATGGGTGAAAAAGAGAAAAGCGTTAGTCTATTATTCGTTATATCGCCACGACTACCTGCGCGGCGAACCCGATACTTCAGTTTCCATAAGATTTGAAGGTGAAGGCTTCTCGTCGGAAAAGCTGTATACAGATTTTGTTCTTATATCGAATTATACTGATGAGGCGATCGACGAAACTAGCTTTATGGAACCGTTGCGATTTAATGCCCCTATTGGGAGTGTGGCCTCGCTCGATATCTCATGGGATCCGTTAAAAAAAACCATAGCCCGACAAGAAGGAGAAGAGCTGCAATTAGTTCAAACAGCGGTTCCGCCTCGCGATGGCCTTGTCATAAGGTGCACCCACGATGGCAGATTTTCATTCTTACAAACCTGCCACACTCGACGTTTTGGGACTTTACGAAGGTACGACCCGCGCCAAGTGTGGACTGACCTCGCTCCATATCTCTCCGGGTTTCTCTTCGCCATTAGTGGAGTTTTCGCGCTGCCTGCAACGGGGATGGAAATAATTGGCAGTTCGCTTCTACTAATCGGCGCTGTCATTCTGTTTTACGCAGAAAAAATCGCGTTCAGAATAACTAGCTACAACCGGACTTCGGCAGAAAAATTTTTCATTGCTTGTACGTCAAATTATCTAAGATAGATCGCTTATGCGCATTCTTGCTCGCCGAAGCAAACCATTCGAAAGAATGCACACACGTGCTCGTCATACCTCTCCCCTTTAAGCCGCCCCCAAGCATCTCCTCCAGAAGGTCGACGCCGATAAAGCGGCCCTACCAGACGGCCTCTAGAAAGAGGCGCGGCATAGGTCCACGCATCTGCCAACGGGAAGCCCGCCCTCGCCTCGTCGTAAAGCTCGGGCAGTCAGACCTCTATCGGCTCCACCGCAGAGACGCCCAAGGACAGGTGCGCTGCCTCGCCCCCAACCAGCCCCCGCCTCACACGAACGCCAGCACCGCCAGACACACCGCAGGGATCGCCATCTGAACCGGCCGCAACCGCGCGAACCAGCGCGGAGCGTCGCCCCGCCGCGCCGCCAGCGTGTCCAGCACCGTCAGCGCCGCGAAGGCCCCCGCCAGCACCAGCGCCCCCAAGGGTGGCACCAGCACCAGCCCTAGGAAGGCCGCCGAGAACAGGCCGAGCATCTCTGCCAGCACATGCGGCCGCGGCCCCTCGGGCTGAGCGAACGAGAATCCCCGCCGCACCCCCGACACGAAGATCACGATGCTCGCCCCCCACAACACCGCCAGCCGCAGCGCCAGCTCGTCCAGCCACGGCGGCCCCACCCACACCCCGAACAGGGCCACAAGGAACGGCACCATCGGCCCCCATCCAAAGACATGGGCATCCCACGGGATGCTCTTCCGGTCGGGTCTGTTCGCGTGTTCATCCATGCTGCCCCAGCGCAGAGGCGTTAACACCGGTTCCCCAGACCGCGCAAACCCCACGAATCGACCCCTCCCGGCCGAGACTCACGCTCACGCGCCCCCTCTCACGGATCTCTCACGCTGTTCCTACGCGACTCTCACACGATTCATACGTTTCTCCGACACCCGAGAGGCAGGACGAACCCGCTTAACGCCCCCCTCCCGCACCCGCCCGGGCGGTGCCGATCTGCAACACAACCTCACGTTGAGAACGCATTTCAACACGCGCTCTTTGCCGGTCCCCCGATCCATGCCTAGCTTGATCCGTCGTCGGGCGCGGTGGCTCGGCGATTCCTCCCTGAAGGACTGGCCACGCCCCTCCGGCGTGGCCCTTTTCAGTCCCGGGGCTCCTTCAGCGCCCGCAGCGCCGCCGGCATCCGCCGGACCGCCCCGCTCCGCCAGTCGATCGCGACCAGCTCGACCTGCGCCCGAAACAGCGCCTGCCCGCCCCGCTGCACCACCTGCTCCAGCCGCACCCGAACCCCGCTCGCATCCACCAGCGCGGTCGTCACATCCAGCACATCGTCCAGCCGCGCCGAAGCCAGAAACTCCGCCTCCACCCGTCGCACGGCGAACACGGTCCCCTCGTCCCGCAGCGCCACCTGGTCGATCCCCAGCGTCCGAACCCAGTGCGACCGTGCTCTTTCTATGTATTTCAGGTAGTTGGCGTGATAGACGATCCCGCCCATGTCGGTATCTTCGTAATAGACCGTCACCCGAAACCCCATCGCCTCACCCCCCGATCCGGGCCGACAGGCGGTAGGCATGCGCCCCATCCGTCGTCGCCCGCGGCATCACCGGATCATAGGCGGCGCGGATCAGCCGCCCGATCTCGGGGCGCAGGATCACCGTTCCATCGGGCGCCTCGGCCAGCGCCGAACGCTCCGAAAACGCGGTGTCGGACCACAAGAGGATCGTCTGCACCACCTGCGACAGGGCCACGATTTCAGCCGGAAGGGCAGACATCTCGTCGTCCATCCGAACGAACACGAACGCCGCCCGGATCGCCCCGTCCTCCTCGAAGCGAAAAGCGCGGTACTGGTTCGCCCCCGCCTCTTCGAGGCGCGGAAGCAGCGACTCAAGGTCCGGGATCAGCCGCCCGAGGTCCGGGACATGGCGCAGTTCATCCCACTCGCGCAGGAAGAAGACCATGAAGTTCACGCCAAGTTCCGGGTCCGTCTCGACCACCGGGTGCCGCGCCAAATCCGCCACCGCCTGAAGCGCGCCCTTCATGACCGAGAGCGTCTGATCCTCGACTCCGAAAACCACCGGCGCGATAGGCCGCCCCCACCTCGCAAACACGTAACTGCCGTCCGAGCGGGTGAATTGCCGGGCAACGTCGTCGGGCGTCATGGAGCCTCCGATTTCCATATCGTCGGGCCTGTTCCTAGCCCAGCCTTCACGTGTCGAACAGATCGCCGTCCGACACCTTCGGCGGACGCAGCCCAAGATGCGACCACGCGCGGGGCGCCAGCATCCGGCCGCGCGGCGTGCGCTGCACGAGGCCCTGCTGCAGGAGGAACGGCTCGATCACTTCCTCCAGCGCGTCGCGGCTTTCCGACAGGGCGGCGGCCAGCGTCTCGATGCCCACGGGGCCGCCGTAGTAGTGCTCCGCGATCAGCCCGAGGTAACGCCTGTCGGCCCCGTCGAGGCCGATCTCGTCCACGCCAAGCCGCGTCAGCGCCCGGTCCGCAAGGTCCCGCGTCAGTCGCCCGTCCCCCTCGACCAGCGCGAAATCCACCACGCGGCGCAGCAGGCGGCCGGCGATCCGGGGGGTGCCGCGGGCCCGGGCCGCGATCTCGCGCGTGCCCTCCGGCTCCGCTTCGACGCCAAGAAGCCGCGCACCGCGCGCGACGATGTCCTGCAGTTCGTCGACGGTGTAGAATTGGAGGCGAACAGGGATGCCGAACCGATCCCTCAGGGGCGTCGTAAGAAGGCCCAGCCGGGTCGTGGCGCCGACCAGGGTGAAGGGCTGCAGCTCGATCCGGACGGTTCTGGCGGCGGGACCCTCGCCGATCACGAGGTCGAGCTCGAAATCCTCGAGCGCGGGATAGAGCACCTCCTCGACCACGGGATTCAGGCGGTGGATCTCGTCGATGAACAGGACGTCCCGCGCCTCGAGATTGGTCAGGATCGCAGCCAGATCGCCCGCCTTGGCCAAGACCGGGCCCGAGGTCATCCGGAAGTTGACGCCAAGTTCCCGCGCCATGATCTGCGCCAGCGTCGTCTTCCCGAGGCCGGGAGGCCCATGGAACAACGCGTGATCCATCGCCTTGCCGCGCATACGGGCGCTTTCGATGAAGACGCGCAGGTTGGCACGGGCCTCGGCCTGCCCGGTGAACGCGTCGAGCGTCTGCGGGCGCAGGGCGGGGCCGTCATCCTCGGGCAGCGGCTCGGGGCGGAGGGTCGGGTCGGCGCCGGTCATGCTGCACTCATGCCGGCGCCAGTCGCTTCAGCGCGCCCCGGATCAGCGCGGCGGTATCGGCATCGGGTGCTTCGGCCGCAGCCTCGGACGTGGCGCGGGCTGCCTCTGCGGGCGTGTAGCCAAGGTTCGCGAGCGCCGACATCGCCTCGGCCTGCGCCGAAGCGCTTTCCGTGCGGCGGGGCGCCTTGGGAGCCGCAGACGGCGCTTCGCCCGTCACTGGCGTCGCATCCTCGTCGAAGATCGCACCGCCCTGCGCACCCAGAGCCATGACCGCGGGCGCCTTGTCCTTCAGCTCGTTCACCACCCGGGCGGCGATTTTCGGGCCGACACCCGGTGCCGCCCGGATCGCCGCGCTATCGGCCAGCGCGATCGCCCGGCTGACACCCTCGGGACCCAAAGCGCCCAGGATGGCGAGAGATGCGCGCGCGCCGATGCCCTGGACGCTCATCAACAGGCGGTGCCACTCCTTCTCGAGCAGCGTCGCGAAGCCGAAAAGCTGCAGCAAATCCTCGCGCACCAGAAGGTCGGTGAACAGCGAGACCGGCTCGCCCGCTCTCGGCAGCGACAGGCGCGTGCGTTCCGAGACATACACGACGTAGCCCACCCCGCCGACGTCGATCAGGACGTGATCGTCGCCCAGATACCCGACCCGGCCCGACAACCGCCCGATCATGCGCGCACTGCGTCCCAGGCGCGGGCGGTGGACAGGTGCACGGCATGGCACAGCGCGATGGCCAGCGCATCGGCCGCGTCCGGGCCGGCGGGCTCGGCGCCGGGAAGTTGCATGCGGATCATGTGGTCGACCTGAGGCTTGGCAGCATGGCCGACGCCCACCACCGTCTTCTTCACCTTGTTCGGTGCATATTCCCCGATGGTGAGGCCCGCCTGGGCCAAAGCCAGAAGTGCCACCCCCCGCGCCTGCCCCAGCTTCAACGAACCCGCCCCGTCCGCGTTGACGAAGGTCTGCTCGATGGCCGCCGCTTCGGGGGCATGGGCGGCGATCACGTCGCACAACTGCCGGTGCAGAGATACGAGCCGCAGCGCAAGCTCCTGCTTTCCGTCCGAACAGCACAATCCGTTCGCAATGTGCCGCATCCGGCTGCCATCTGATTCGATCACGCCCCACCCCATGGTGCGGAGACCCGGATCCACCCCGAGAACTCGCATGCTGCCTGCCCCTTTATTCGTTATTTCCTGCTCACTAGCACGAATGGGGAACACGCGCCAAGCGGTCGGTTTCCGACTTGCCGCTCACCAGTCGCGACAAAGCCGGCAAATAGCGACATGGGTCGGTCGAAAAACGACATGTCGAGCGCGACAATCTTTCACGTTTTCAGTGGGTTATGGGGATTGATTTCGCGGCACGGTCGAAGCACATGAAGGCCCGGCGCAACCGTCATCAATGCAAGGATACCAAGATGGCGCTTTATGATCTTCACCGTTCCTACGACACGCCTCGCACGGCCGTTCTGACCTACCGTGCCGCATCCGCCCTGTTCGACCTGGTCGGCCGGCTCACCGCGCGCCGCAGCCGCCGTGCGTCCCGGACGCTGTTGAAGCTGAGCGACTGGCAACTCGCCGACCTCGGGTTGAGCCGAACGGATCTGAGCCGCCTGTGACGTCCAAGCCACCTGCCGACGGCGTAGTCACGGCAGGTGGCGAGACGAGGCTGGCCCCGCGTCAGGTCCGCCGCATCGTCAGCGTCGTCCAGTCGCCGATCACGTCGCGCTCGACCAGCTCATAGCCGTTCCGCTGGTACACCGACACGACCTCATCCGCCTGCGGGTTGAGGATGCCGGAGAGGATCAGGTGCCCTCCCGTGCGGGAATGGGCCGCCATCTCGGGCGCGAGGGCGATCAGGGGGCCCTTCAGGATGTTCGCGAAGATCAGGTCGTAGGGGCCGGCACCCTCGATCCGGGGGTGGTCGAAGCCCGTCGCCTCGAGGCAGATCACCCGCCCCGCCAATCCGTTCAGGGCGACGTTCGCCTCGGCCACGTCCACGGCGACGCGGTCTATATCCGACGCGATCGGCACCACCGGCAACGCCTTTGCCGCGGCCATCGCCAGGACGGCCGTGCCGCAGCCGATATCTGCCACCGTCGCGGGCGCGACGCCGGCGGCAAGCAGGCGGTCGAAGGCAACCAGGCACCCCTTGGTCGTGCCATGGTGCCCGGTGCCGAAGGCCATCGCCGCATCGACGAGCAGCGGAATGCAGCCTTCGGGCACCCTGTCCGCGTCGTGCGAGCCGTACAGGAAGAACCGCCCGGCCTCGACCGGCGACAGCTCGCGACGGACCTTCGCGACCCAGTCGATCTCGGGCAGCTCGGACACGGCGAACGCGCGGGCCGAGAATGTGACCGCCAGCAGCGCCAGCCCCGCTTCGTCCGGGGTTTCGGTGAAGTAGCCGCCGACCTCCCACAGGCCCGAGCCGTCCTCCATCTCGAACACGCCCACACCGGTCGGCTCGGGATCGAGCCGTTCCATCGCGTCGCCCAGGGCCTTGGCGTTCGACTCGTCCGGCACCAGCGTCAGGGCGGTATAGGTGGGCATGTGGAACAACCTTTCGGTGCGTGTGCTTCTGGGCGGCATCTGTTCGGGGGGATTAGCCATGTAAGCGCAAGGCTCGCAAGACTTGTCGGTGGTGAACCAGCCGCCTCGTCCTACCTGCGAGCAGAGCAAAGCACAGGTGGGACCATGGCGATCGAACTTCATTGCTTCGGAGAAAGCGGCAACGCATACAAGGCCGCGCTGCCGATGGAACTGGCGGGGCTCGACTGGCGGCCGGTCTTCGTGGACTTCTTCAACGGCGCCACACGCACCGAGGCGTATCGCCGCGACATCAACGCCATGGGCGAGGCCCCGGTGATGGTCGATGGTGACGTCACGCTCACGCAGTCGGGCGTGATCCAGCAGTATATCGTGGAAAAGACCGGTCGCTTCGGCGGAGCGGACGCCGCCGAGGCGCGAGAGGTGCTGCGGTGGCAGTTCTGGGACAACCACAAGCTGTCGGGCCAAGCGGGAACGGTGCGCTTCCTGATGAACTTCGTGCCCGAGGAGAAACGTCCGCAGCCGGTCATCGAATTCATGCAAGCCCGGCTTCGGAGCGTCTATGATATCCTCGAAACGCATCTGACGGGACGGGACTGGATCGTGGGACGGGACGTCACAGTCGCGGACTTCTCGTGCTGCTCTTATCTCTACTATCCGGAACCCTTCGGTTTCGACCGGGCCGACTGGCCTGGGATCGACCGGTGGCTCGGGAACATCCAGTCGCTCGACGGCTGGAAGCACCCCTACGATCTGATGCCCCGCGGGGGTTGAGAGGAGGACACGATGACTGAGGCCTATATCTTCGATGCCGTGCGCACGCCGCGTGGCAAGGGCCGCAAGGATGGCAGCCTGCACGAGGTCACCTCGGCCCGGCTGTCCGCGGTGACGCTGAACGCCCTGAAAGAGCGCAATGGCCTCGAAGGTCACGCGGTCGAGGACGTGATCTGGGGCAACGCCACGCAGGTCAAGGAACAGGGCGGCTGCCTTGCCCGGACCGCCGTGCTGGCCAGCGACCTCGACCAGTCGATTCCCGGCCTGTCGATCAACCGCTTCTGCGCCTCCGGACTCGAGGCCGTGAACCTCGCAGCCAACCAGGTCCGTGCCGGCGCGGGCGAGGGCTACATCGCCGGCGGCGTGGAATGCATGAGCCGCGTTGCCATGGGCTCGGACGGGGCGGCGATCGCGGTCGATCCCTCCATCGCGATGAACAGCTACTTCGTGCCCCAGGGCATCGCGGCGGACATCATCGCGACCGAGTACGGCTTCAGCCGCGACGATGCCGACGCCTTTGCCGTCGAAAGCCAGAAGCGCGCCGCCAAGGCGTGGGAGGAAGGCCGCTTCGACAAGTCCGTCATCGAGGTGAAGGACATCAACGGCCTGACCATACTCGACCGCGACGAGTACATGCGCCCTGGCACCGACATGCAGTCGCTGGGCGGCCTGAACCCCGCCTTCAAGGAGATGGGCGAGACCATGCCCGGCTTCGACCAGATCGCGCTGATGAAATACCCGCACCTGGAAGCGATCAATCACATCCACCATGCCGGCAACTCGTCGGGCATCGTCGACGGTGCGGCCGGCATCCTGATCGGCTCGAAGGAGTTCGGCGAGGCCCGCGGCCTGAAGCCTCGCGCCCGCATCCGCCACACCGCCAAGATCGGCACCGACCCAACCATCATGCTGACCGGCCCCGTTCCCGTGACCGAGAAGATCCTGCGCGACAGCGGAATGGAGATCGGCGACATCGACCTCTTCGAGGTGAACGAGGCGTTCTCGGCGGTCGTCCTGCGGTTCCTGCAGCGGTTCGAGATCGACCCCGAGCGGCTGAACCCGAACGGCGGTGCCATCGCCATGGGCCACCCGCTGGGCGCCACGGGCGCGATCATCCTCGGCATCCTGCTCGACGAGATGGAGCGGACGGACAAGGAAACCGGCCTCGCCACGCTCTGCGTCGCCTCGGGCATGGGTGCTGCGACGATCATCGAGCGAGTGTGATCCGATGCCCGAGATCGACTTCCAGAGCTGGATCGATGCGCGCTCGAAGAGCTTCTTCGACTACGACTTCGACAAGCATCTGACGTTGGTGCACCTGCCCTTCGCGATAGCGACACGGACAGCGGTGTTCGTCGTGGAAGACGAGGACAAACTGCGCGTCGGTTTCAACGCATGGAGCGACATGCTGAAATCGCAAAGGGCGACCGACATGATCTGCACGGCGCGCAAGGTGGACCCCATCGGCGACGACATGATCGCCGGCACCTTCGACACCGAGATCCTGAGGGGCGCCGTAAGGGTCTGCAATCCTTACCGGAGCACCGCAACGCTGCGGAAGGTCGACGGCACCTGGAAGGCGATCTCGATCGCGAACGGATTGATGAATTCGACCTGGCCCTTCGTCCTGCCGAATGTGGATCGGGACTCGGGCGGTCAGGAACTGATTTGGACGGGCGACACCGACCCGACAGGAGAGAACGATGGCTGATTTCAAGCTTGAGAAGCACGAGGACGGCGTGGCCGTCATCACCTGGGACGCCGAAGGCCGCTCGATGAACGTGATGACGCGCGAGGCCTTCGCCGATGTCGAGGCGATGATCGACGACGTGCTGTCGGACGATGCTGTGAAGGGCATCGTCATCACCTCCGGCAAGAAGGACTTCGCCGGCGGCATGGATCTGAACGTGTTGGCGAAGATACGCGAAGAAGCCGGCGACCAGCCCGCCAAGGCGCTGTTCGACTTCACGATGGAAGGCCACCGGATCCTGCGCAAGCTCGAGCGTGCGGGCCTCGACGACAAGAACAAGGGCGGCAAGCCTGTCGCGGTCGCCCTGCCCGGCACCTCCGCCGGCATCGGGACCGAGATCGCGCTGGCCTGTCACCGTCGCTTCATGGCCGACAACCCGAAGGCAAAGATCGGCCTGCCCGAGATCATGGTCGGCCTCTTCCCAGGCGCCGGCGGCACCACGCGCTATTCGCGCATGGTCGGCGCGATGGCGGCCTCTCCGGTGCTGCTCGAAGGCAAGATGCTCGACCCGAAGAAGGCCAAGAGCGCGTCGCTGATCGACGAGATCGTCCCGGCCGACGAACTGCTCGACCGCGCTAAGGCCTGGGTGCTCGAGGCCAAAGACGCCGACATCGTGAAACCCTGGGATCAGAAGGGCTGGAAGATGCCGGGCGGCGAGCCCTACCACCCCGCCGGCTTCATGACTTTCGTCGGTGCCAGCGCGATGGTGAACGGCAAGACCAAGGGCGTCTTCCCCGCGGCCAAGGCGCTGCTGTCGGCCGTCTACGAAGGCGCCATGGTGCCCTTCGACACGGCCCTGAAGATCGAGGCGCGCTACTTCGTCAACGTGCTGATGAACCCGTCCTCCACCGCGATGATCCGGTCTCTGTTCCTCAACAAGCAGGCGCTCGAGAAGGGTGCGAACCGACCCGACGCGCCCGACCAGACCGTCAAGAAGGTCGGGATCATGGGCGCGGGCATGATGGGCGCCGGCATCGCCTATGTCTCGGCGCTGGCGGGGATCGAGGTCGTGCTGATCGACCAGGAGCAGGCCAATGCCGACAAGGGCAAGGCCCATGCCGAGGGTATCCTCGACAAGGGTATCCAGCGCAAGAAGGTCACCGAGGACAAGAAGGCCGAGGTTCTGGGCCGCATCAACGCGACCACCGAATACGAGGCGCTGTCGGACTGCGACCTGATCGTCGAGGCGGTGTTCGAGGATACCGGCATCAAGGCCGAGGTCACGAAAAGGGTCGAGGCCGTCGTCGGCGAGGACTGCATCTTCGCCACCAACACCTCGACCCTGCCGATCACCGAACTGGCCGAGGCCAGCACGCGCCCAGAGCAGTTCATCGGCATCCACTTCTTCAGCCCCGTCGACAAGATGATGCTGGTCGAGATCATCAAGGGCCAGAAGACCGGCGACCGGGCCGTGGCCAAGGCGCTCGATTTCGTGCGCCAGATCCGAAAGACGCCGATCGTGGTGAACGACGCCCGCTTCTTCTACGCCAACCGGTGCATCATCCCCTACATCAACGAAGGGGTCCGCATGGTGAAGGAGGGAGTCGAGCCCGCCCTGATCGAGAACGCGGCCAAGCTGCTGGGCTTCCCGCTGGGCCCGCTTCAGCTTACCGACGAGACCTCCATCGACCTCGGCGTGAAGATCGCCAAGGCCACCAAGGCGGCCATGGGCGACGCCTATCCGAATGCGGAAGTGGACGAGGTCCTGTTCTGGCTCGCCGACGAGGGCCGCATGGGCCGCAAGGCCAGCGCGGGCTTCTACGCCTATGACGACAGCGGCAAGCGCCAGGGTCTGTGGGAGGGCCTCGCGCAGAAGTTCCCGGTGGCCGACGACCAGCCCGATCTGACCCGCGTGCAGCATCGCCTGATGATGGCGCAGGTGCTCGAAGCGGTGCGGGCGTTCGAGGAAGGCGTGCTCGAGGATATCCGCGAGGGCGACGTGGGCGCGATCCTGGGCTGGGGCTTCGCGCCGTGGTCGGGCGGCCCGTTCTCGTGGCTCGACATCATCGGCGCCGCCAAGGGCGTGGAGATCTGCGAGACGCTGACCGCCAAATGCGGCGAGCGGTTCGAGACGCCGAAGCTCCTGCGCGAAATGGCCGAGAGCGGCGCGCGCTTCTACGCCCGCTACGGCGAGGGACAGGCCGCCGCCTGACCTGCCCAAGACCTTGAAACGCCGGGCCATTGGTCCGGCGTTTCTCTGGCACCGCCGCAACCGTTGCCGATCGGCGTCAACCGGAATAGGTGAAGAGCAAGCGACTTCCTGCCAGAGGACCCGATACAGCCCCGATGACCGCATTGACCGAGTTCGAACGGCTCGAGGCGCCGGCTCTCTGGCGTCCCGGTGCGGGCGAACAACGGCGGGACGTGGTGGTGTCGCTGGGCGAGGCCACCCTCGCCATCTACACCACGGGCGAGACGCCGCTGGCCCACTGGTCCCTGCCCGCTGTCGAGCGTCGCAATCCGGGCGAGATGCCCGCGATCTTCGCCCCCGGCCCCGAGGCCGGCGAAACGCTGGAAATCGACGACGACCTGATGATCGACGCGATCGCGCGGGTGGACCGGGCGATCCGGCGGCGGCGGCCACGGCCGGGGATCCTGCGCTCGGTCCTGTTCGCGGGGGCGCTTATGGGGATCGGCGCGCTCGGCGTGTTCTGGCTGCCCGGCGCGCTGATCCGGCACGCGGTCGCGGTCGCGCCGCCGGCCGTTCGTGCCGATACCGGCGCCCGCCTTCTCGACGAGATCACGCGCCTGACAGGTCCGGTGTGCAGCGATCCGGCCGCGCGCGGCGCGCTCGACACTCTGTCACGGCGCCTGATCGGCGAAGGCCGCGGCCGGGTCGTGATCCTCCGCACCGAACGGGACGACGCGCTCGCGCTTCCGGGCGGCATCGTCGCCGTCGGGCAGCACCTGATTGAAGACAACGATGAACCGGGCGTCGTCGCCGGTCACATCCTGTCGGCGATCGAACAGGCCCGGCAAAGCGACCCGATCGCGCGGCTGCTCGAAGTCTCTGGACCCGACGCAGCTCTGCGGCTGATGACCACCGGCGAGGTCTCGGATCGTGATCTCAGCACCTATGCCGAGCACCTCATGACGCAGCCGACCGAACCGACGCCCACCGACGGACTGGCGGCGCGATTCCAAGCCGCCGGCGTCAGCCCCCGCGCCTATGCCGCGACGCTGGACGGGGATGCGGCCACGGCCTTGGCCGAGGGCGCCGAGGCCGACGCGCGGCCCATCCTGTCTGACGGGGCTTGGGTGGCGCTTCAGGCGATCTGCACTCAATAGCGCGGAACGATCTCGCGCCCGGCCGTGGTCTCGATGATGATGTAGTTACCCGAACCAAGCGCCGCGCGCTGCTTGGCGTAGTCGGTGTAGGGATAGACGAGGAAGTTGTAGCGGCTCGTCACATCCTCGCCGGACGCGGACTTCAGCCGGCGCGGCACCGTCTGCGTCCAGACCAGCGCCTGCTGCAGCGCCCCCGACAAAAGCTGCTTGCCGGCATAGGGATTCAGCCGACCGTCCTCCCACGCTGGGCGATAGCCGTCCGGCGTCTCGAGCCGCGGCGGCGCCGGGACGGCGATCACGGTGCCGGCGTCGAGCATTCCGGCGACCGCACGCCTCGCGGCCTGATCGACCGAGATCACCCCGGGCGCGGCGATCACGGGCAAGGTCGGCCTCAGCCCGCAGATCACCCGCCGGTCCGACGTCACCCGCGGCACCCAGATCGACGTCGCCCCCGTTCCGCCGCGGACATACAGGCACCCCGCGCTGTCCACGTATTCCGCGCCCTGGAAAGATGCCGGCGGGAACTCGGCCGGGGGCGGTGCCTCGGCCAGGCGGGTGCCGGCCGTCTGTGCGAAAGCGGCCCCGGAAAGGCCGAGCGCCAACACGAGAGCCCTGCCCAATGCGCGTGCATGTCTCATCTTGTCCCCTCGCGTTGCCCCCGAAAAGGTGGGGGAACAGCCGGCGGTGGCAAGGGCCGACTTATTTCGTGCCGAACATCCGGTCGCCTGCGTCACCCAAGCCGGGCACGATATAGCCCTTCTCGTTCAGCCGCTCGTCCAGCGCGGCGGTCACGACGGGCACATCCGGGTGCGCCTCCTTCATCCGCGCGACACCCTCGGGGGCGGCCAGCAGGCACAGGAACCGGATGTCTTTCGCGCCCGCGTCCTTCAGCATCTGGATCGCCGCGACAGAGGAGTTGCCGGTCGCCAGCATCGGGTCCACCGCGATCACCACCCGCTTGTCGAGCTGGGCGGGCACCTTGAAGTAGTATTTCACCGGCTCCAGCGTTTCCTCGTCGCGATAGAGCCCCACGAACCCCACCCGCGCCGAGGGGATCAGGTCGAGCATCCCATCCAGCAAACCGTTCCCCGCGCGCAGGATCGATACCAGCGCCAGCTTGCGACCGGCCAGCGTGGGCGCCTCCATCTCGGTCACGGGGGTCTCGATGGTGGTGGTCGTCAGCGGCAGGTCGCGCGTCATCTCGTAGGCCAGAAGCTGGCTGATCTCGCGCAGAAGCTGGCGGAACACGGCCGTCGAGGTGTCGCGGCGGCGCATGATGGTCAGCTTGTGCTGGATGAGGGGGTGCTCGACCACGGTGAGGTGCTGGGTCATTCGCCGATCCTTTCGAGAAGCGCCTGTCGCGTCGTCTCGTCGCAGAAGGCGGCGCGCGCGGCAACCCGGGCGGCCTCGCGGAACGCATCCTCGTCCCAGCCGTGGACATGGGCGATGTGTTCGTAATCGCCGGTCATCGTGGTGTGAAAGAACGGCGGGTCGTCGGTCGAGATCGTCACCGGCACCCCGGCCGCACGCAGCTTCTCGATCGGGTTCGCCTTCCACTGGTACAGGCCCAGCGCCGCATTCGACCCCGGGCACACCTCGAGTACGATCCCCTCCCGCGCCAGCCGTTCGACCAGCGCCGGGTCCTCGATCGCGCGGACGCCGTGGCCGATCCGCTCGACCTTCAGATCGTCGAGCGCGTCGCGCACGCTGCCCGGCCCGCCCCATTCGCCCGCGTGGGTGGTCAACCGCAGCCCGGCTTCGCGCGCGCAGTCGAAGGCCCAGACGAAGTCGCCCTGCCGCCCCTTGCCCTCGTCGCCGCCCATGCCGAAGCCGGTGATGAAATCGGCCGCCGTCTCGGCCGCGCAGGTGGCGGTTTCGCGCGCGAGGTCGGGGCCGAAATGGCGGATGCAGGTGACGATGCCGCGCATCTCGGGGGCGCCGTCGCGCTTGGCACCTTCGGCGGCTTCACGGATGGCGTGCAGATATTCCTGCCAAGCGCCCACGTCGCGCCCACCGCAGAAGTCGGGGGACAGGAACATCTCGGTATAGATCACCCCGTGCTCGGCCTGGCGCATCAGCACCTCGCGCGTCAGGCGGGCGTAGTCCTCGGGGGACTTCAGGACTGACGTCGCCTCTTCGTAGACGCTGAGGAACTCGAGGAAGCCATCGTAGCGATAGCTGCCATCCTCGGCAAAGATGCGGCTGAGGTCGTGGTTCTTCTCGGACGCGAGATCGCGAACGAAGGACGGCGGGGCAGCCCCTTCGATGTGCAGATGCAGCTCGATCTTTGGCAGGTCTTTCAAAGGAAGCTCCTTCCCGGTCCGCGGTTCGGAACGTCCAGATGGTGGGCGACGGTTGCGGCGATGTCGGCGAACGCCACCTGCCCGACCGCCTTGGCGCCCGCGCCGACGCCAAGCACCGGCACCCGCTCGCGCGTGTGGTCGGTCCCGCGCCAGGTGGGGTCGTTGCCGTGGTCGGCGGTGATGAGCAGCAGGTCGTCCGGCTTCATGCGCGCCAGCAGGTCCGGAAGCGCGGTGTCGAACCATTCGAGGTGCCGCGCATAGCCCGCAACGTCGCGGCGGTGGCCGTAGGCGCTGTCGAACTCCACGAGGTTGGCGAAGGTCAGCGAGCCCGGCTCGGCCTCGGCCAGCCGCTCCTTCAGCGCCTCGAGCAGATCCGCATCGCTGCCCTTCACCTTCGTGTCGATTCCCTGCATCGAGAAGATGTCGCCGATCTTGCCGACCGAGTGGACCCGGCGCCCCGCCCCCTGCACCCAGTCGCACAGGGTCGGCGAGGGCGGGGCGATCGCGAAGTCCTGCCGGTTCTTTGTACGGGTCCAGCCGGTACCCTGCGCGCCGACGAAGGGCCGTGCGATGACGCGGCCGACCTTGCGCGCGTGCAATTCCGGCGCGAGGTCTGCGCAGAGCTTCAACAGCCGATCGAGGCCGAACGCCTCTTCATGCGCCGCGATCTGGAAGACGCTGTCGGTCGAGGTGTAGCAGATCGGCCAGCCGGTGTTCAGATGCGACTCGCCCTCTTCCTCGATGATGTTGGTCCCCGAGGCGTGGCGATTGCCGAGGATGCCGTCGGTGCCTGCCAACTCGCAGACGCGGGCGACGAGATCCTCGTCGAAGCAAGGATCGGTCGGCGGAAAGAACGTCCACTCCCACGGCACCGGCAGGCCCCCGATCTCCCAGTGGCCCGAGGGCGTGTCCTTGCCTTGCGAGACTTCAGTCGCCGCGCCCCAAAGCCCCTCGGGCTCGGCCCCGAGGCCCGGAGGTGTGGCGCCGCTGGCCAGCGCCACGGCGCGGCCGAGCCCCAGGCGGTCGAGGTTGGGCAGGCGCAGGGGCCGGTCGCTTCCGGCCAGCGCCTCGGCGATGTGGCCCAGCGTGTTAGCGCCCGCGTCGCCGAACGCCTCGGCATCCGGCGCCCCGCCGATCCCGACGGAATCGAGCACCACGAGGAACGCGCGCCCGGTCATCCGATGCGTCCGAGGATCAGAGGCTTCGGTTCGGCGGCCTCGCCCAGGGACATGGCGGCGCGCAGGCTTTCTTCGGCCATGTCGGCGGCGTCTTCGTCAGCCGCGTGGATGCGGGCGAAGACATCACCGGGAGCCAAGCGCGTGCCGATGCGCGCGATCCGATCGAGGCCCACGCTGCGATCGATCGCGTCGCCCTCGCGCTGGCGACCGCCGCCCAGCCCGACCACGGTCAGCCCAAGCGCGGTGCCGTCGATCCGGGCGAGCGTTCCGCCCTCGGTCGCGGTGACGTCGCGGATGACGGGTGCGGTCGCGAGGCGCCTCTGCCATGTCTCGACAAAGTCACCAGGTCCGCCCTGCGCGGCGACCATCCGGGCGAAGGCCTCGGCCGCGCGCCCGTCCTCCAGCGTCTGGGCCAGCCGCGCGGCACCAGCCTCGGCATCCTCCGCTTGCCCCGCGCGGGCCAGAAGCGCGCCACCGAGGGCCAGCGACACCTCGCGCAGGCGGCCGTCTGAGGCGGTGCCGGTCAGCACCTCCACCACCGCCACGATCTCGAGCGCGTTGCCGCAGGCGGGGGCGAGCGGTTCGTCCATCGCCGTCACCAGCGCGGCAGTCGGGCATCCGGCCTCGGTCGCGGTCTGGACCAACGCCTCGGCCAGTTCGCGGGCGTCCTCGGCGTCGCGCATGAACGCGCCCGAGCCCGCCTTCACGTCGAGAACGAGCGCCTGCAACCCCGCCGCCAGCTTCTTCGACAGGATCGACGCGGTGATCAGGTCGATCTGGTCCACCGTCGCGGTCACGTCGCGGATGGCATAGAGCCTTCGGTCGGCCGGGGCGATGTCGGCGCTGGCGGCGACGATGGCCGCCCCGACCTCCGCGACCACGGCGCGAAACCGATCCTCGGACAGTTCGACCTGCATCCCCGGGATCGCTTCCAGCTTGTCGAGCGTCCCGCCGGTATGCCCCAGCCCACGACCCGAGATCATCGGGACATACGCCCAGATCGAGGCCAGCATCGGCGCCAGCACGAGGCTGACCGGGTCGCCTACTCCGCCGGTGGAGTGCTTGTCGATCACCGGTCCCGGCAGGCCCCAGGACAGTCGCTGGCCGCTATCGGCCATGCCGCGGGTCAGCGCGACGCGCCCCTCTGGACCAAGGCCCGGACCGCGGCACACGGCCATGGCGAAGGCACCGGCCTGCGCGTCGCTGACCGCGCCGCTGGCAAGGCCGGTCGCGAAGGCGATCAGGCCCGCGGGATCGGGCCTCTGGCCGGCCCGAAGCTGCGAGAGGAGGGCGCGGAAGCTCACGCTCCCTCCATGTGCCCGGCCGCGAAGGCGCCGGGCAGCAGGTCGGCCACCGTCACCTCCTGCCGTCCGCCGGCCGTGGTGGCCATGACCACCGGAACGTCCGACGCGGCGAACTCGGCCAGCTTCTGACGGCATCCGCCGCAGGGGGGCACGGGGGACGGGCTGTCGGCGATCACGGCGACCGCGGCGATGCGCGTCTGCCCGGCGGCGACCATGGCCGCGATCGCGCCCGCTTCGGCACAGGTGCCTTCGGGGTAGGCCACGTTCTCCACGTTGCATCCCGCAAAGACCTGCCCGTCGGGCGTGCGGATCGCCGCACCGACCTTGAAGCGGGAATAGGGGGCGTGGGCGTTCTCGCGGACGGTGGCCGCGGCGGCAATGAGATCATCCATGACGCGAAACTGGTACGCCGCCCCCCGATTGGCAAGCGGGAACAAGGCGGGGCCGCCGCTCGTTTTCCGGCGGAAGGGAGATACACCATGTCAGACGATACCATCCCGGGTGACAAGGGCACCGGAACCGCCAGCTTCCCCATTGCCGGAGCGGTCGTGGGCACCGACGAGGTGCGCGGCGACGACGAGCAGATGACGGAAGAGCAAGCCGCCCATCTGCGCCAGCTGTGCGAAAAGCACGACGAGCCGTTCGACGCCAACCTGACCCGCCGCCAGGCAAATGAGCGCATCGACGCGTTGGAGAAGATGTAGAGGGATCCGCGGGGACCCTCCGGCGTTCGCCTCGAAAGGAACACAAGGGGAACGCCCATGAGCGACGATCCGATGGAACATCCCAAGCGAGAGACGCCTTCGAACGCCGACAAGCCGGTCGAGCAATGGACCACGGGCGACGAGGCGATGACCGGCGCACAGGCAAGCTATCTCAAGACGATGTGCGAAGAGGCCGGCGAAGAGTTCAATCCCGACCTCACCAAGGCCGAGGCTTCGAAACTGATCGACACCTTGCAGGAACGGACTGGCCGCGGCTGACCTCTGCCGTTATCTCACCGGAGCCGGGATAGACCGAACCAGCCGGGGGACAGGCACATGGCCGACGACAAGCAGACGAACCTGCGCGATGCGGCGCTCGCGTATCACCGCGAGCCACGGCCGGGGAAGCTCGAGGTTCGGGCGACGAAGCCCCTGGCGAACGGGCGCGACCTGGCGCTCGCCTACTCTCCGGGCGTCGCCGAAGCCTGCCTCGAGATCAAGGCCGACCCGACGGCCGCCCGCGACTATACCGCCCGCGGTAACCTCGTCGCCGTAGTCAGCAACGGCACGGCGGTGCTGGGCCTTGGCGACATCGGGGCGCTCGCCTCGAAGCCGGTGATGGAGGGCAAGGCGGTCCTCTTCAAGAAGTTCGCCAATATCGACTGCTTCGACATCGAGCTGTCCGAGCGAGACCCCGAGAAGCTGGCCGAGATCGTCTGCGCGCTGGAACCCACCTTCGGCGCGATCAACCTCGAGGACATCAAGGCCCCCGATTGCTTCGTGGTCGAGAAGATCTGCCGCGAGCGCATGAACATCCCGGTATTCCACGACGACCAGCACGGCACCGCCATCGTCGTCGGGGCCGCCGCCACCAATGCGCTGCGCGTCGCCGAAAAGCGGTTCGAGGACATCAAGGTCGTCTCGACCGGCGGCGGGGCGGCCGGGATCGCCTGCCTCGACATGCTGCTGAAGCTGGGCGTCAAGCGCGAGAACGTGTGGCTCTGCGACCTCGACGGGCTGGTCCACGAGGGGCGCGAGACCTCGATGACCGAGCAGAAGGCGGCCTATGCCCAACCGGGCGGGCCGCGTGGTCTGGGCGACGTGATCGACGGGGCGGACCTGTTCCTGGGCCTGTCGGGACCCGGCGTGCTGAAGCCCGAGATGGTCGAGCGCATGGCCGAGCGGCCGATCATCTTCGCCCTCGCCAATCCCACGCCCGAGATCGACCCGGACGAGGCCCGCAAGGTCGCGCCGAACGCTCTGATCGCCACGGGGCGGTCGGACTTCCCGAACCAGGTCAACAACGTCCTCTGCTTCCCCTTCATCTTCCGCGGCGCGCTGGATGTGGGCGCCCGCACGATCAACGACGAGATGAAGATCGCCTGCGTCGAAGGCATCGCCGAGCTGGCCCGCAAGACGACCAGCGCCGAGGCCGCCGCCGCCTACCAGGGCGAGCAGCTGTCCTTCGGCGCCGATTACCTGATCCCCAAGCCCTTCGATCCGCGCCTGATGGGCGTGGTCGCCTCGGCCGTCGCACGCGCGGCGATGGAGACGGGCGTGGCCGAGCGCCCGCTGGACGATCTTGCCGCATACAAGCGCCGCCTCGACGCCAGCGTCTTCCGCTCGGCCTTCCTGATGCGACCCGTGTTCGAGGCCGCCGCCACCGCCCGCCGCCGGATCGTCTTCGCCGAGGGCGAGGACGAGCGCGTCCTGCGCGCCGCCCACGCGATGCTCGAGGAAACGACTGACCGCCCCATCCTGATCGGCCGCCCCGACGTCATCGCCCTGCGCGCCGAGCGTGCCGGCCTGACCATCCGGCCCGAGCGCGACTTCGACCTCGTGAACCCCGAGGGCGATCCGCGTTACCGCGACTACTGGACGACCTACCACGAGATCATGCAGCGGCGCGGTGTGACCCCCGACATCGCCAAGGCGATCATGCGCACCAACACAACGGCGATCGCCGCCGTCATGGTCCACCGGGACGAGGCTGACAGCATGATCTGCGGCACGTTCGGCCAATACCTGTGGCACCTGAACTACATCACGCAGGTCCTCGCCACCGAGGGGCGCCGCGCCATCGGCGCACTGTCGCTGATGATCCTCGAGGACGGGCCGCTCTTCATCGCCGACACGCATGTGAACCCCGAGCCGTCGCCCGAGCAGATCGCCGACACGGTCATGGGCGCCGCGCGCCACGTGCGCCGGTTCGGGATCGCGCCCAAGGTGGCGCTGTGCTCGCATTCGCAGTTCGGCAACCTCGAATGCGACACCGGAACGCGGATGCGCGCGGCCCTGGAGATCCTCGACAGCAAGCCCCGCGACTTCGCCTACGAGGGCGAGATGCATGCCGACGCCGCGCTCGACGCGGCGACGCGCGAGCGCATCTTCCCGAACTCGCGCCTCGAGGGTTCGGCCAACGTGCTGGTCTTCGCGAATACCGACGCGGCTTCGGGCGTGCGCAACATCCTGAAGATGAAGGCCGGCGGCCTGGAAGTCGGCCCGATCCTCATGGGGTTCGGCAACCGGGCGCATATCGTGACCACCTCGATCACCGCCCGCGGGCTCTTGAACATGAGCGCCATCGCCGGCACCCCGGTCGCGCATTACGGGTAGACCGCCGCGCCTAGTTGGGACGGGCGCGGCGGTCGGTCGTCTAGCGCTTGCCGCCTTTCACCGGCTTCAGGGGCGCCGTGGGCTCGATCTCGACCTTGGGCGCCGGCTTCGGGGATTTCGGCTTCTTCTTGGGGTTCTTGTCGCCCATGGGACGGGCCTTTCCGCAGTACGACGGGCGAAATGCACGTCATGGGCGAGAGCATGCGCGCGCGCGACCGCACGGTCTGATCCGTTTTCGACAGCGGCGATGTCGGATTCAGACCGCGCGCGACAACCGGCCCATCAGCCTCTCGCGCGCCACCGGCAGCGGGCGGTCGCCCAAGGACGGGGCGAGGCGCTTTTCCAGAAAGTGGCCGGTAATGCGCAGGCCCTGCACGATTTCGGACGTGGTCGCAGGCCCCTGTCCCATCATGCACAGCGGCAGCGGCAGAAGGCGTTCGGCCCAATCCCCCGCCGCATCCCGCCCCACGGCACGGCCGGATTTCGGGGACACGTAGGCCAGATCGTCCCGCGTCCCCGTCATCGCGCAGCGCGTGAGGTCGAGGCCGAAGCCGAGCCTGTCGAGCAGCCCCATCTCCCACCGCAGATAGGCGAGCGGCCAGGGATTGCCCTCCGCCATCAGCTCGACCACGGCCATCGTCGCCTCGTAGAGGCCGTGCTGCGCCTCGCGTTCAGGCAGCACGAAGCCCAGGAGGGCGGTCAGCGAAGTCAGCCCCGACAGCGCCAGCGGATCGGCCATGAGGCCGGCGCGGCTTTTCACCGGCTCGACTGCGAAGTGGCCCAGGTGATCCTCGAGCCGGGCGCGCCACGTCAGCGCAAGCTGTGCGCCTGGCTGCATCAAGGGCGCCAGCCGCCGCCCGCCGCCGCCGCGCACGATACCGGCGTGGCGGCCGTGGTCCCGGGTCAGCGCCTCGACAATGGCGTCGTTCTCGCCGTGGCGGCGGACCGAGAGGACCATCCCCTCTTCCCGCCACTCGATCACGCGAGGCCCTCTTCATCCAGCAGGGTGCGGCCCTCGCGGCTTTCGACCTCGATCACCCAGAGGTCGCGGTCGCGGCCTCGTTCGGACCGGATTGCCGCGTCGACCTCGGATTCGGGGCCGGCGCTCCACTCGGTCCAAACCCGCGCGTCGGCCTCAAAGTCGTAGGCGCGCGACCAGACCCGCGCTTGCCCGTCCAGCGTCGCACATTTGACGAAGATCGCGCCCGCCGTCTCGTCGCCCCGTGCGGTCACGTAGGCGGGAATGTTCGCCTGCCCGAGGCGCATGAGGTAGGCCGAGACCCAGATGCCGCTGGCCAGCCTCGCCATCAGCCGCCTCAGGCCCCGTCCTTGAAGTCGAGGCCGATCTCTGAATAGCGCGCGGCCTCTTCCAGCCAGCCCGGCCGAACCTTGACCTGAAGGAACAGGTGGACGGGGCGGCCAAGGAATTCGACCATCTCTTCGCGCGCAGCCTGGCTGACACCCTTGATCGTCTCGCCGCCCTTGCCCAGCACGATCCCCTTGTGACCGTCGCGGATGACATAGATCACCTGGTCGATCCGTGCCGAGCCGTCCTCGCGCTCTTCCCAGTTCTCGGTCTCGACGGTCAATTGGTAAGGCAGTTCCTGGTGCAGGCGCAGGGTCAGCTTCTCCCGCGTGATCTCGGCGGCGATCATGCGGGTGGGCAGGTCCGCGATCTGGTCCTCGGGATAGAGCCACGGCCCCTCGGGCAGTTCGGCGGCGAGGTACTTGCGCAGCGCCTCGACCCCATGCCCCTTCTCGGCCGAGATCATGAACGTCTCGGCGAAGGGGAAGCGGTCGTTCAGCTTCTGGGTCAGGCCCAGCAGCTTCGGGGCCTCGACCCGGTCGATCTTGTTGATGGCCAGGATCACGCCCTTGGCTTCGCGGTCTTCCAGCGTTGACAGAATGCGCTCCACGCCTTCCGTCAGGCCGCGATGCGCTTCGATCAGCAGGACCACGAGGTCTGCATCGGATGCGCCGCCCCAGGCGGCGGCGATCATCGCCCGGTCGAGCCTGCGGCGCGGCGTGAACAGGCCCGGAGTGTCCACGAAGACGAGCTGGCTTTCGCCTTCCATCGCGATACCGCGGATGCGGGCGCGGGTCGTCTGCACCTTGTGCGTGACGATCGACACCTTCGCGCCAACCATTCGGTTCAGCAGCGTGGACTTGCCGGCGTTCGGCTCTCCGATCAGGGCGACGAAGCCCGCGCGGGTGGTCATGGACGGTCCTTTCCTTGCAGGCGCGGTGTCATAGGGCAGTCTGTCCCGGCTGACCAGAGGCACCTTCACCCGTCAATATAGGCGAGGCGCGTCGATCCGCGAAGGGGCCGCGCCCTACTCCAGCCGATCCAGAAGGGCCTTCGCCGCCGCCTGCTGCGCCTCGCGCTTGGATTTCGCCGTGGCCCGCGCCGACTCGCCGTTCGCCAGCCGCACCTCGACGGTGAAGACAGGCGCGTGATCGGGGCCGGTTCGGTTCAGCTCGGGGTATTCGGGCGGCGGCAGCTTGCGGGCCTGCGCCCATTCCTGCAGCGCCGTCTTGGGATCGCGCGAGTCCGCCTCGACCCTGTCGATCCGACTGCCCCAGAGGCGCATGATGCAGGCCCGCGCCGCCTCGAGCCCGCCATCGAGGTAGACCGCAGCGATCACCGCCTCCATCGCGTCGCCCAGCAGCGCCTCCTTGCGGCGGCCACCCGACATCATCTCGGACCGGCCCAGCCGCAGGACGTCGCCGAGGCCCGCATCGCTTGCGACCTCGGCGCAGGTCTCTTTCCGGACGAGCGCGTTGTAGCGGGGGGCAAGCGCGCCCTCGGCCGCATCGGGATCTGCCTGCAGCAGCGCCTCGGCCATCACGAGGCCAAGCACCCGGTCGCCCAGAAACTCCAGCCGCTGGTTGTCGGGGCGGGTCACGGTCGCGATGGAGCCGTGCGTCAGCGCCCGGATCAGAAGCTCCGGCCGGATGAAGTCATGGCCCAGCTCTTCGGCAAAGGCGCGCTGCTGAGCCGACAGCTTCACACGATCTCCTCGAAGAAGCGGTCGAGGCGCCATGTCCAGAAGAACAGCATGGACCGTCCGGCGGATGAAAAGATCACCCGGTCTGCCCGCCCCACGAGGTTCTCGAACGGCACGAAGCCCACGCCCATCGCGTTCTGGCTGACGCGGCTATCGGTCGAGTTGTCGCGGTTGTCGCCCATGAAGAAGAAATGCCCCTCGGGCACCGTGTAGACGGGCGTGTCGTCGAGGCGCGAGTCGCGCACGTTCAGGATGCTGTGGGTCGTGCCGCCGGGCAGCGTTTCCATGTAGCGCGACTTGAGGCAGTCCTGACCCAATGCCACGCCCGCGTTCTCGCATTGCGGCAGGTTGCCGACGGGGCCCTGCTTGTCGAAGGTCTCGACGAAGGTGCCCGCCTCTTCCTGCACGGCCTCTTCGTCGTTGATATAAAGAACCCCGTCGCGGACCTGAATCCGGTCGCCCGGCAGGCCGATCAGGCGCTTGATGAAGTCCGATCCGGTGACCGGGTGGCGGAACACCACGACATCGCCGCGGTCGGGCTCCGATCCGAACCAGCGACCGTCGATGAAGGTGCACATCGAGAACGGGCAGGAATACTGGGAATAGCCGTAAGCCATCTTGTTGACGAAGAGGAAGTCGCCGACCAGCAGCGTGTCCTTCATCGAGCCCGACGGAATCCAGAACGGCTGGAAGAACAGCGTGCGGAACAGCCCGGCGATCACCAGCGCATAGACTACCGTCTTGACGGTCTCGAGGATGCCGCCCTCCTTCTCGCGCTTCGCCATTCCCGCTCTCCCGCTGGTGCGGCGCCTAGATGAGCGAAGGCTCGGGCGGCGTCAATGCTCGCGATCGGGGTCGGCGTAGAGCCTGAGGACATCGGCCTCCATCAGCGGGCCGGCCCAGCCGAGGGACCCGCTGGCGGCTTTGGCGAAATCGTCGATTCCGAGGTCCGGATAGGCGAAATAGCCGCCGCGGACCGAGGCCTTGCCCGCGGCGAACACGACCCGCTCCACCCCGGCCATGCCCATGGCGCCAAGGCACATCTCGCAGGGTTGAAGCGACGTGACGACCGTGGCACCGGCAATCCCTTCGGGGCGATCGGCGCAAGCATTGGCGATGGCGACGATCTCGGCATGACGGGTGGGGTCGTTCGCCACATGCACCTCGTTGTCGCCCCAGGCGACGACCTCGTCGTCCAGAAGGACGGCGGCGACGATGGGCGCGCGGTCGTCGTGGCGGTTGGCGACTTCCAGCGCGCGGCGGATGGCGTGGCCAAGCGCGCCGAGCTCGGCCTCGGTCGGGTCTATCTCGTGTTTGCTCATGCGGCCAGAACGGAGGCCGGGCTTTGCCGGTTCCGCTCAGGCACCCGGTGTGGCGAGGGGCCGCGCCTCGATCACAACGAAGGCCTGCGCCCAGGGGTGATCGTCGGTCAGAGTGACGTGGATGATGGCTTCGTGACCGGCAGGCGTCATTGCCGCAAGACGGTCGGCGGCCCAGCCCGTCACCTCCATCACGGGCTGGCCGGTCGCCAGGTTCGACACCGCCATGTCCTTCCACGCGATCCCCATGCGAAGCCCCGTACCCAGCGCCTTCGAGCATGCCTCCTTCGCCGCCCACCGCTTGGCGTAGGTTCCGGCGACGTCCGAGCGGCGTTCGGCCTTCTGCTGTTCGGTCGCGGTGAAGACGCGGTTGCGGAAGCGATCGCCGAACCGGTCGAGCGTCCCGGCGATCCGGTCGATATTCGCAAGATCCGTGCCGATGCCGAGGATCATCCTGCGCCTCCCTGTTGCCGCCTTGGGGAATACCGGGGTTGGGCCGGTGGTGGAAGGGCGCCACGCCCCGCAGAAACGCAAACGGGCGCCCGAATGGCGCCCGTCCCTGTTCCGAGTTGAGGACGCGCCTTCAGGCGTTGTCGTCCTCGTCCTGCTCGTCGCTCGGCAGATTGAAGAAGCTTTCGGCGTCGCTGACGTCGCGGTCGTCATCCTCTTCCAGCTCTTCGCCGGTGTCGGACAGCTTGAACTGCTCCAGCCCGGAAATGGCCGAGGGCATCTTGGGCTCGGTCTCGCCCGCGAGGCTCTGCTCGGTCGAGACGAGCTTGCGACGCTCGTCATCGGACATCACCTGACCGTCCTGCGCCCGCTTGGAGGCGGCCTTCTGCACGGCAAGGTCCAGTTCCGACTGCTTGCAGAGGCCCAGCGCCACCGGGTCGACGGGTTCAAGCTGGTTGATGTTCCAATGCGTCCGCTCGCGGATCGACTGGATCGTCGGCTTGGTGGTGCCGACAAGCTTCGAGATCTGGCTGTCCGCAAGCTCGGGGTGGAACTTGACCAGCCACAGGATCGCGGCGGGGCGGTCCTGACGCTTCGACAGGGGCGTGTAGCGGGGGCCGCGACGCTTTTCCTCGCCGACCGAAGCGGGGTTGAACTTCAGCTTGAGACTGTAGGCCGGGTTCTTCTCGGCCTTGTCGATCTCGTCCTGGGTCAGCTGGTTGTTGGCGATCGGGTCGAAGCCCTTGACGCCCGTGGCCACGTCGCCATCGGCGATGCCCTGCACCTCGAGCTCGTGCAGGCCGCAGAAATCGGCCACCTGCTTGAAGGTCAGGGTCGTGTTGTCCACCAGCCAGACCGCGGTGGCCTTCGCCATGATCGGTTTGTCCGCCATCTCTCTCGTCTCCTTCGTCGCGCGCACATGGCTCGTCCGTGGCCCCGGGTGGGGCCGACCCGGGAAACGGGCCAAGTTCGCATTGTAGGGGAACTCGCGGAGGATATAGTCACCGTGGCGCAACATGGAAAGAGCCAAATGCTTCGCGTTCTTGCGGTTCTCATTGCCTTCGCCCTGCCCGCCCGCGCCGACGAAGCCGGCGCGTTCGACTACTATGTCCTGTCGCTCAGCTGGTCGCCGACGTGGTGCGCGCTGGAAGGCGACGCGCAGGGCTCGCCGCAATGCGACCGGCCGCTGGGATGGATCCTGCATGGCCTTTGGCCGCAACACGAGAACGGATATCCCGAATATTGCGCGACCAATGCGGCCGATCCGTCACGCGCCGAGACCGCCGCGATGGCCGACATCATGGGCACGGGCGGGCTGGCGTGGCACGAATGGCAGAAGCACGGGCGCTGCTCGGGGCTGACCTCCGACGGGTATTTTGAACGCTCGCGCGACGCCTATGCCGCGATCGAACGCCCCGAGGTGCTGCGCCAGCTGGAAGATCCCGTTCGTCTCCCCGCCCGCGTGGTGGAAGAGGCGTTCCTCAAGGCGAACCCCGGCCTCTTCCCCGACGCGATCACCATCACCTGCCGGTCGGGCCGGGTGCAGGAGGCGCGGATCTGCCTGACCCGCGACGACCTGACGCCCCGCCGCTGCGGTGCCGACGTCATCCGCGACTGCACCCTTGCGGACGCGCTGCTGGACCCCATCCGCTGAGGATCAGCCGCCCGCCACTTCCAGAGTGATCTTGCCGATATGCTCGGACGCTTCCATCCGCGCATGGGCCTTCGCGGCATCCTGCAGGGCGAAGCTTTCGTCCATCACGGGGCGCAGCTTGCCTGCCTCGACCAGCGGCCAGACATGTTTGGCCACGGCCTCGGCGATCGCAGCCTTCGCCGCGTCCGATTGCGGCCGCAAGGTCGAGCCGGTCAGCGTGAGCCGCTTGACCATGACCTGCGTAAAGTTCAGTTCGGCTTTCGGTCCGCCAAGGAAGGCGATCATCACCAGCCGCCCGTCGAGTTTCAGGGCCTTCACGTTGCGGGGGATGTAGTCGCCCCCGACCATGTCGAGGATCACGTCCGCGCCGCCGAACTCCTTCAGGACGGCGGCGAAATCCTCCTCGCGGTAGTTGATCGCGCGTTCGGCGCCCAGTTCCTCGCAGGCGCGGCACTTCTCGGGCGATCCGGCTGTCGCGATCACCCGTGCGCCGAAGGCCCGGGCAAGCTGGATCGCCGTCGTCCCGATGCCGGACGAGCCGCCGTGGATCAGGAACGTCTCGCCCGCCTCCAGCCCGCCCCGCTGGAACACGTTCGACCAGACGGTGAAGACCGTCTCGGGCAGCGCGGCGGCCTGCTGCAACGACAGCCCGCGCGGGATCGGCAGGCAATGCGCCGCCGGGGTCACGACATATTCCGCGTAGCCCCCGCCCGGCAGCAGGGCGCAAACCTGCTCGCCCACCTGGCGCGCTGCACCTTCGCCAACCGCTACGACCTCGCCCGAACACTCCAGCCCCGGAAGGTCCGAGGCGCCCGGCGGCGGGTCATACGCACCGGCCCGCTGCAGCGCATCGGGCCGGTTCACCCCGGCCCAGGCCACGCGGATCAGCACCTCTCCGGCACCGGGCACGGGCACGTCGCGTTCGGTCGGGGTCAGGACCTCGGGGCCACCGGGGCGCGCGATCTCAATGGCCTGCATCTTCGTCGGCACGGTCATGGGTTACGGCCGCGTGCCGGTCGTTCCGGGAAAGCCTCTCGGTGGGCGGATCGGGGCGCGCAGGCGGGACATCAGGAAGTTCGGCCCCGCCATGACCACCCGCCCGACCGGATTTGCGCTGACCGACGATTTCATCCGCTCGAACCGCATCACGTCCGAGATCCGCCGCGCGATGAAGGCCTTCGTGTCCGCGTGATCCAGCGACGCATCGCCCAGCCAGAACAGCACGACCGAGCCGTAGACCCCGGTCAGCGTCGCCCTCTTGGAATACCAGTTTCCGTCGTTCGACTTGTCGCCCAGCGCGGACCAGATCGCGTCCGCTGTGCCCCACAGGGCGCGCATTCCGTCGGCGGCGTGGTTCGGCAGCGCGAACAGCGTCGTGGCGCGGCGCGCCGCCTCCTTGTCCACGGAATCGAGGCGCAGCCAGATCGCCCGCGCGACCTTGTCCGAATAGCTCAGGTCGGCCATGCTCTCTTGGCGGACGCGGCGCAGCATGCGTTCGTCGCCGCGGCGGTGGAAGGCCAGCGCCAGGTCCACCGCGCCGCGCGGAAACAGCGCCCGGGCCTCGGGCAACGGAATGTCCGCGTCGGACGCAGCACGCTTCAGGGTCTGTTCGCTCCACCCGTCGAAGGGAACGTGGGCCAGTGCCGCGTCGAGGATGCGGTCCTGCGGGTCTTGGGGATTGTCCATGGAACCTCCGGGGCGTTCGTTTCGCTAGACAAACTAGGGAGGCCTGCGTATAAGGCCACCTCCTGCAGACGTTCCGAAACTCCAGACTAGAAAGGTGGTGAAAACCACATGCAGGTTAGCGTTCGTGACAACAATGTCGATCAAGCGCTTCGTGCCCTGAAGAAGAAGCTCCAGCGTGAAGGTGTATTTCGCGAGATGAAGCTCAAGCAACATTTCGAGAAACCTTCGGAGAAGAAGGCGCGCGAGAAGGCTGAAGCTATCCGCCGGCAGCGCAAGCTCGCCCGGAAGAAGGCCCAGCGCGAGGGTATGATGTAAACCCTCTCGGCATTGCCGAACCGAAAGATCGAAGCCCTCCGGACGCCCGTTCGGGGGGTTTTTTCGTTGGCCCCGCCCCTTGTTCCCGCCCCCGCGCGGCCGTACTGCATCCACGCTTCGACGCGCGAGGACGACCATGGACCATTTCAACTACAAGAACGGCCGCCTCCATGCCGAGGATGTCGACCTGGCCGAAATCGCAGCCGCGGTCGGCACGCCCTGCTACGTCTACTCGACCGCCACGCTGACGCGCCACTTCCAGCTGTTCGACGACGCGCTGTCGGGAATGGACCACCTCGTGTGCTTTGCGATGAAGTCGCTGTCGAACCTGGCGATCCTGAAGCTTCTGGGCGATCTGGGGGCAGGCATGGACGTCGTGTCGGGCGGCGAATACGCCCGCGCCCGCGCGGCCGGCATCCCCGGCGACCGCATCGTCTTTTCCGGCGTCGGCAAGACCCGCGAGGAGATGGCCGAGGCGCTCCAGGGCGGCATCCGCCAGTTCAACGTCGAAAGCGAGCCCGAGTTGCGCGCCCTGTCCGAGGTTGCCGACCGCCTTGGCGCCACCGCCCCGATCGCGCTGCGCGTGAACCCCGACGTGGACGCGCGGACGCACGAGAAAATCGCGACCGGCCGCAAGACCGACAAGTTCGGCGTGCCCCTGGAGCGCGCCCGCGACATATACGCGCTGGCCGCTTCGCTGCCGGGGATCGAGGTTATCGGCATCGACGTCCATATCGGCTCGCAGCTGACCTCTCTCGATCCGTTCGAGCAGGCCTATACGAAGGTCGCCGAGCTGACGCACCAGCTGCGCGAAGACGGGCATGACATCCGCCGGCTGGACCTCGGTGGCGGCCTCGGCATCCCCTACACCCGCGGCAATGAAGCCCCGCCCCTTCCCGCCGAATACGGCGCGCTGGTCCAGCGCACCGTGGGCGATCTCGGCTGCGAGATCGAGATCGAGCCCGGCCGCCTGATCGCTGGCAACGCAGGCATCCTGATGACCAAGCTGCTCTACGTGAAGGAAGAATCGGACCGCCGCTGGCTGATCGTGGACGGGGCGATGAACGACCTGATCCGTCCGGCCATGTACGGTGCGCATCATGACATCGTCCCGCTGAATGAACCGGCGGCCGGCGTCGAGCAGCAGGAGGCCGACATCGTCGGCCCGGTCTGCGAATCCGGCGACACCTTTGCCCGCTCGCGCCCCATGCCGCCCTTGGCCGAGGGCGATCTGCTGGCCTTCCGCTCGGCCGGGGCCTACGCTGCGGTGATGGCCAGCGAGTACAACTCGCGCCCGCTGGTCCCCGAAGTGCTGGTCCGCGGCGATCAATTCGCCGTCATACGTGCCCGCCCGACGATTGACGAGATGCTGGGGCGCGATAGGCTGCCCGGGTGGCTCTAACGCGGAATCCACCGCATCGGGCCGGCTGAACGGGACGACCCCCGGAGGTCCATGACCCCGAGACACCCCCTTCCTGACGCGGCTCGCAAGGGCTTGCGCAGACCGCTGATCCTGACCCGCACCGGCATGGTCGCGGAACGGGCCAGTCATGCGTTCTGGCCGCTCTGGACGATCTGCCTCGCCGCGCTCGCGGTGCTGATGATGGGCCTGCAGGACGTGCTGCCGCTCGAGGTGGCGTGGATGCTGTCCCTCGGGGTGATCGTGGGCACGCTCTGGGCGCTGTGGTACGGAATCCGTCGGTTCCGCTGGCCGTCCGAGGCCGAGGCGCTCGCCCGACTCGACGCCACGATGCCCGGCCGCCCGATCGCCGCGCTGTCCGACGAGATGGCGATCGGCGGCAACGACCCCGCCTCGCGCGCCCTGTGGGAGGCCCACGTCACCCGCATGGCCGAGCGCATCCGCGCCGCCCGTCCCGCGCGCCCCGACCTGCGCATCGCCGCCCGCGACCCCTTCGCCCTGCGCTACGCCGGCCTTCTGGCCTTCGCCATGGCGGTGCTGTTCGGCTCGTTCTGGCAGGTCGGGTCGGTCACGCAGATCGCGCCAGGCGGCGGACAGGCCGCGGCCGGCGGCCCGTCGTGGGAGGGCTGGATCGAGCCGCCCGCGTATACAGGCCTTCCCTCGCTCTACCTCGCGGACCTTCCCGCCCATCCCGTCGACGTCCCGGAAGGCAGCCAGGTCACCCTGCGCCTCTACGGCGAGGTTGGCGATCTGACGCTGACCGAAACCGTCTCGGGCACCACGACACCCGACCCCGCGAGCGCGCCACAGCACAGCTTCCAGGTCACGCGATCGGGCGAGATCGAGGTGGACGGCCCCGGCGGCCGCGACTGGCAGATTGCCATGAGCCCCGATGCCGCGCCCGCGGTCGAAGTCACCGGCGACCCGGAGCGCGCCTCGGGCGGCGAGTTCCGCCAGGCTTTCGCCGCGAGCGACGATTTCGGCGTCGTGACGGGCCAGGCGCGGATCGCGCTCGACATGGACCGGATGGACCGCCGTTACGGCCTTGCCACCGAGCCCGACCCCCGCGATCCCATCGTGGTCGACCTGCCGCTGCCGATTTCCGGTGACCGGGCCGAGTTCACCGGCACCCTGGTCGAGACGTTCTCGGAACACCCCTGGGCCAACCTGCCCGTCACCATCACCTATGAAGTCGAGGACGAGCGCGCTCAAACCGGCGCCTCGGACCCCTACGAGATGGATCTTGCCGGCCAGCGTTTCTTCGACCCGCTGGCGCAGGCCGTCGTCGAACAGCGCCGTGACCTGCTATGGTCCCGCGACAATGCCCGGCGCGTTGGCGACGTCCTGCGCGCGGTCTCGTGGCAGCCGCAGGGGATCTTCCCGTCCGAGACGCTGTACCTGCGCCTGCGCGTCGCGATCCGGCGGCTCGAGGCGGGGCTCGACATGACACCGCTGACCGCAGAGCGGCAGGACGAGATCGCCGCCGAACTTTGGGCAATCGCGCAGGAGATCGAGTTCGGCGACCTGAACGACGCTCGCGAACGGTTGCAGCGCGCGCAGGAGCGCTTGTCCGAAGCGATGGAGAACGGCGCCGACGCGGCCGAAATCGCCGAGCTGATGCAGGAAATGCGCGAGGCGATGAACGACTACATCGAACAGCTCGCCCGCGAGGGGCAGGAGCAGGGCGACCAGCAGCAGGCCCAAGGCGAGATGCAGGAGATGACGGGCGACCAGCTGCAGGAGATGATGGACGAGATCCAGCGCCTGATGGAGGAAGGCCGCATGGCCGAGGCCCAGCGCCTGATGGAGCAGCTGAACCGGATGCTCGAGAACATGCGTGTCACGCAAGGGCAGCAGGGTCAGCAAGGCGAGGGCCAGCAGGCGATGGACGGCCTGCAGGAGACTCTGCGCGACCAGCAGGAGCTGTCGGACGACAGTTTCCGCGGGATGCAGGAGGGTCAGCAGGGCCAGCAAGGGCAGCAGGGCCAGCAAGGTCAGCAGGGGCAGCAGCCCGGTGAGGGCCAGCAACCCGGCCAAGGCCAGCAACCCGGCCAGGGCCAAGGCACGCAGCAGGGGGGGCCGGGCGGCGAACAGAGCCTCGCCGACCGGCAGCAGGCCCTGCGGCAGGAACTGAACCGGCAGCGCGGCAACCTGCCCGGCGCGGGCACCGAAGAGGGCGAGGCGGCGCGCGAGTCGCTGGGCCGCGCCGACAGGGCCATGGAAGGTGCCGAAGAGGCCCTGCGCCAGGGCGACACGCCCGGCGCGCTCGACCGGCAGGCCGATGCGATGGAGGCCCTGCGCGAAGGGATGCGCAGCCTTGGCGAGGCGCTCGCGCAGGAACAGCAGCAGGGCCAGGGTCAGAACCAGGCGCAGGGCCAGCCCGGCGGTCAGAACCGCGACCCTCTGGGCCGGCAGGCGGGCGAGGGTGGCCAGACGGGCTCGGACGAGCAGCTTCTGGGGCAAGAGGACGTGCGCCGCCGCGCCGAAGAGCTGCTGGGCGAAATCCGCCGCCGCTCGGGCGAGCAGCAGCGTCCCGAGCGCGAGCTCGACTACCTGCGGCGGTTGCTGGAGCGGTTCTAGAACCGCCCTGCCGCCCCTCGAGTCAGTCGAATGTCCCCATCGCGCGGCCGACCAGCATGAAGCTGCGGGCCGTCCGGGTATCGGCGAGTTCCACGATTTCGCTATCGCTCAGGTGCGGCTCGAGCTTCGCTAGAAGCTGGTCGAACACCCGCAGGAAATGCAGCGCCACGTCGCGGAAGATGGTGTCCGCCCGCAGCCTCTGGGTCACGAGCGCGATCATGTCGTCGTCGCGCACGCCGCCCACCGCACCCACCGGGGCCCCGCGCTCGCCATGGGCGAATCGTCGCCACAGTTCCGGCCGGGCCGGCTCGACCGTCAGGTCGTCCATGTAGAGCCCCTCCTGGCTGAGAAGCGTGAGGAGATCCTGCGCGGCGGTCACCACGACCTTGCTCTGGCGGTCGCGAAGCGCGCGGCGTAGCGCTCGAAAACCGACCTGGTCGTGAGCATCTTGCGGGAAATGCAGGGCGATGATCAGCTCGTCGACCGTCAGCTCCGGCTCGGGGGATTTTTCAGCCGGTTCGAGCGCGAGCGCCCGCTGTTGGGGTGCCGCCGCGCGGGCGGGTTGCTGCGGGGCCGGCATCGCCACCTGCGCGCGCGGCCGCGTCGCCAGCACGGCGTCCAGCTTCTTCTCCAGCGCCGCGAGATCCGGCGCGGCCTGCCCGTTCGCAACCGCGCGTGTCAACGCGTCGAGCCGGCGCGCCAGGATCGTCGCCAGCCAGATCAGCGCGATGGGTCCGAGAACCGCCACCGGCACCATCAGCACCCGCAGCGGATCGAGATCGGCCTCTCCGCCGGTGAAGCCGAACAGGACAAGCGCCGAGATCGCCAGCCACGCGATCGTGGCACCCCACGCGAGAAGCTGGCCCCTCTGCGCCGCCTCGGCGCCATCGTCCTCGATGCGCATGTCAGGTATAGCTGACCGAGAGGATCTCGTAGGATTTCTCGCCGCCGGGGGTGCGGACCTCGACGCTGTCGCCCTCTTCCTTGCCGATCAGCGACCGGGCGAGGGGCGACTTCATGTTGAGCTTTCCGCTCTCGAGATCGGCCTCGGGCTCGCCGACGATCTGGTAGGTCTTTTCCTCGTCGGTATCCTCGTCCAC
This sequence comes from Palleronia marisminoris, assembly GCF_900172315.1. Taxonomy (GTDB): domain Bacteria; phylum Pseudomonadota; class Alphaproteobacteria; order Rhodobacterales; family Rhodobacteraceae; genus Palleronia; species Palleronia marisminoris. The sequence goes on along the minus strand of NZ_FWFV01000007.1, from coordinate 46,973 downwards.
GATCTTGATCGTGGCGCCGAACTTGATCGGGCCGGACAGCTTCGACGTGTCGATCACGTCGGCCCGGGCGAGGATTCCCTCGATCTCCTTGATGCGGCCCTCGATGAAGGACTGCTTTTCCTTGGCCGAATGGTACTCGGCGTTCTCGGACAGATCGCCATGCGCACGCGCTTCGGCGATTGCCTGGATGATCTCGGGGCGATCCCTGGACTTCAGGCGCTTCAGCTCTGCGTTCAACGCGGCCTGTCCGTTGCGGGTCAGCGGTATCTTTTCCATGTTTCCCCAATGGAGCTACGACACGCGCAAAGCGCGCGTCGGTTTACGATCTTCGGTGCATCCTGACACAGCCGTTCCAGAGGCGAAAGCACCCGCTGCCTCGAGGCCGCATCTTGCGCCGTAACGCCGTGTCGCAATTGATTCCGCACGAGAACCGCAGATATTCACTCAGACGCCCCACGGCAATCGGAGGAGCCCCCATGACCGACACGACCCGCGAAGCGATGGAATACGACGTGGTGATCGTCGGCGCCGGCCCCGCCGGGCTGTCGGCAGCGATCCGCCTGAAGCAGCTCGACCCCGCGCGCGAGGTCGTCGTGCTGGAGAAGGGATCCGAGGTCGGGGCACATATCCTGTCGGGCGCCGTGCTGGACCCGGTGGGGCTGAATGCGCTGATCCCGGACTGGAAGGACAAGGGCGCGCCGCTGAACGTGCCGGTGAAGGAAGACAAGTTCTTCTACCTGGGTGAAGGCGGCAAGGTCTCGGTCCCGACCAAGTTGATGCCGCCGATGATGAACAACCACGGCAACTACATCGTCTCGATGGGGAACGTGTGCCGCTGGCTCGCAGAACAGGCGGAAGAACTGGGGGTCGAAATCTTTCCCGGCATGGCCTGTTCCGAGCTGATCTTCGACGAGGACGGCAACGTGAAAGGCGTCGTCGCGGGCGAGTTCGGCCGCAACGCCGACGGCACCGAAGGGCCGGGATACGAACCGGGCATGGAACTGCACGGCAAGTATGTCTTCCTCGGCGAAGGCGTGCGCGGGTCGCTGTCGAAGCAGGTGATCGAACGCTTCGCCCTCGACAAGGCATCGGACGTCCAGAAATTCGGCCTGGGCATGAAGGAGCTGTGGGAGATCGACCCCGCGAAGCACTCCCCCGGCCGGGTGGTCCACACGATGGGCTGGCCGCTGGGGTCGAACGCGGGCGGCGGATCGTTCATCTACCACCTCGACAACAACCAGGTCTATGTCGGCTTCGTCGTGCACCTGGGCTACGCCAACCCGCACGTGAACCCCTACCTGTCGTTCCAGCAGTTCAAGCACCATCCTTACGTCAAGGACCTGCTCGAAGGGGGCAAGCGCGTCAGCTACGGCGCCCGCGCGATCACCGAGGGCGGCTGGCAGTCGCTGCCGAAGACCGCCTTCCCGGGCGGCGCGCTGCTGGGTTGCGCGGCGGGAATGGTCAACGTCCCCCGCATCAAGGGCAATCACAACGCCATGCTCTCGGGCAAGTCGGCGGCCGAGGCGGCGCACAGCGCGATCGAGTCCGGGCGCAGCCGCGACGTGCTGGAGGAATACGACCGCGACGTGCGCGACGGACCGATCGGCAAGGACCTGAAGCCCGTGCGCAACGTGAAGCCCATCTGGTCCAAGTATGGCCTGAACGCGTCGCTGGCGCTCGGTGGATTCGACATGTGGACCAACCGCTTCGGGTTCTCACTGTTCGGCACGCTCAAGCATGGCAAGACCGACGCGCAGGCGACCGAGGAGGCCGCGAAGCACAAGGTGATCGAGTATCCCAAGCCGGACGGAAAGCTCAGCTTCGACCGACTGACGAATGTGTCCTTCGCGAACACCAATCACGAGGAAAGCCAGCCGTCGCACCTGAAGTTGAAGGATCCCGACATCCCCGTGCAGGTGAACCTGCCGAAATACGCGGGCCTGTCGCAGCGCTACTGCCCGGCCGGAGTCTACGAGTTCGTGAAGGACGAAAGCACGGGCAAGGACCGCTTCGTCATCAACTTCCAGAACTGCGTCCACTGCAAGACCTGCGACATCAAGGATCCGACGCAGAACATCGTCTGGACCACGCCCCAGGGCGGCGACGGGCCCAACTACCCGAACATGTGAGCGATCTGCGGCGTCTTGAACGGGGCGCCGCGATTGCCCTTCGGGGGCGCGGGCTCTACTCTGCGGGGTAACGAGCGCAGAAGGATCCCGCATGTTCCGCACAGCCATTCTTGCCGCCGGTCTGGCCGGCCTGGCCTTGCCCGGCGTCGCCGAGCCGGACGCGGGGGCCTATCTCGCCGGCCGCTCCGCGCAGTTGGCCGACGATTTCTCGGCCGCCGAACGCTATCTCTCGCAAGCGCTGACGCGGGATGGCGACAACCTCGCGCTGATGGAATCGCTGGCCGGCGCGCAGATGTCGCTGCTGGACTTCGACCGCGCCGCGACGGTGGCCGAGCGCCTGGTCGAGAACGGCGGCAGCAGCCAGATCGCCGCCCTTGCCGTTCTGAGTGCCCGGGCGGGGAACGAGGATTGGCAGGGCATCCTCGACGCGCTCGACGAAGGGCTCACGGTCGGGCCGCTCTTCGACGGCCTGGCGCGTGCATGGTCGCTGATGGGCCTCGATCGGACCGAAGACGCGCTCGCCGCGTTCGACGAGGTCTCCGGCGAGCAGGGGGTCGAGGCGTTCGGCATCTACCACAAGGCTCTCGCCCTCGCCTCGCTCGACCGGTTCGAGGAAGCCGCCGAGGTTCTCGAGACGAATGACGGCATCCGCCTGACCCGGCGCGGGTTGATGGCCGAGGCTCAGATCCTTTCGCAGGTCGGCCGCGCCGACGAGGCCCGCGCCCTTCTCCAGGACGAGGCCGGGTCCGCCCTCGACGCCACGCTCAGCGCCACGTTCGACGCCCTGGCCGACGGCGAGCCGGTGGAGTTCACCGTCGCGCCCGACGCCCGCGCGGGCATGGCCGAACTTGCCTTCGACATCGCCAACACCGTGGTGGGCGAGACCGCCTCGAGCTACGCGCTGCTCTATTCCCGCATGGCCGAGTTCCTGCGTCCGAGCCATACCCACGCGACGCTGCTGTCGGCGCTTCTGTTCGAAGAGATGGGGCAACACGGCCTCGCCATCTCGACCTACGGCAACGTGCCCGCCGACGATCCCGCCTTCTTCACCGCCGAGCTTGGCCGCGCCGAAGCGCTGCGTGCCGAGGGGCAGTCGGACGCGGGCGTCGAGGTGATGCAGGAGCTTGCAGCACAATACGACGACCAGCCCCTCGTCCACATCACGCTGGGCGACGCGCTGCGCGAGGATGGGCGCTACGAAGAGGCGCGCGCCGCCTACGACGAGGCAATCGCGCTACTGGACGAGGCCCAGTCTGGCGAGTGGATCGTCTATTTCGCCCGCGCCATCACCGCCGAGCGCCTCGACGACTGGGAGGCGGCCAAGGCCGATTTCGAGACGGCGCTCGAGCTCAATCCAGACCAGCCGCAGGTGCTGAACTATCTCGGTTACTCGATGCTCGAGCGGGGCGACGATCTGGAAGAGGCGCTGGACATGATCGAGCGCGCGGTCGCCGCGGCGCCCAATTCCGGCGCCATCGTCGACAGCCTGGGCTGGGGTCTCTATCGCGCGGGGCGGTACGAGGAAGCCGTCGATCCCATGGAGCGCGCGGTCGAGCTGATGCCCGTCGATCCGGTCGTGAACGACCATCTGGGCGACGTGCTCTGGGCGGTCGGTCGCAAGCTCGAAGCGCGCTTCCAGTGGCAACGCGCCCTCAGCTTCATGGACGAGGACACCGAGGACGTCGACCCCGAGCGCGTCCGTCGCAAGATCGAAGTCGGCCTCGACCGGGTGCTCGACGAGGAAGGCGAGCCGCCGCTCATGATGGCAAATGGCGGCTGAGGCCTTTGCGCCTGCCAAAATCAACTTGGCGCTTCATGTCACCGGGCAGCGACCGGACGGCTACCACCTGCTCGATTCGCTCGTCGTCTTCGCCGATGTCGGCGACACCGTCAGTGCAGAGGCCGCGGACGACTGGCAGCTGACGGTGGACGGACCCTTCGCGGCCGGCCTCGCTCCGGACCCGTCGAACCTGGTGTTGCAGGCAGCGCGGCTGACCGAGGGGCCGCCAGCTCGGCTGACCCTGACAAAGCGCCTGCCGATCGCCGCGGGCCTCGGCGGCGGCTCGGCCGATGCGGCCGCGACCTTGCAGGCGCTGAACCTCCTCGACGGGCGGGCGATACCTGACGATGTGCTGCCCATCGGGGCCGACCTGCCGGTCTGCCTTGCCGGGCAGCCGGCGCGGATGCGCGGGATCGGCGAAGAGCTCTCTCCCCTACCCGACCTGCCCTCGGCGTGCCTCGTCCTCGTCAATGCCGGGCGCCACGTCCCGACCGGCCGCGTCTATGCCGCGACCAAGGTCAAGAACAACGCGCCACTGCCCGATCCCGTGGACTGGCCGGACGCGCCCGCCTTCGCGGATTGGCTAGCGCGGACCCGCAACGATCTGGAGGGTCCGGCGCGAGAACTCGAACCCGCGGTGGGCGTCACGCTCGCGCGGATTGCCGAGACGGAGAATTGCCTTCTGGCGCGCATGTCGGGATCGGGGGCGACCTGCTTCGGCCTCTACGCGACCGAGCCCGAGGCCCGCGCCGCTGCCGACGCGATCCTTTCGCAGCACCCCGACTGGTGGGTCGAGACCTCGGCCATCCGGCGCTGAGGCCAGCTTAGCGCAGCCGCGCCACAACGAAATCCGCCAGCTCGTGCAGCATGTGGCGCAGCGGGTTCTCCGGCAGGGCGCGCAGCGCCTCCTGGGCGGTCCCGGACCACCCGAGCGCCGTCTCCCGCGTCGAGTGCAGCGCCCCGGTCTCGACCAGCAGCTGATGCGCGCGGTCCAGGTCGCCCTCTTCCTGGCGGCCCTTGCCGATGGTGCGGGCCCAGAACGCCCGGTCGTCGCCGCCCTGCGCCGCGGCCACCGCGCGGATCACGGGCAGGGTCATCTTGCGCTCGCGGAAGTCGTCGCCCACGCCCTTGCCGGTCTCGGCCATCCAGTCGATCACGTCATCGGCCATCTGGAACGCGATCCCGAGCGCGTCGCCATAGACATGCAGCGCGCGGATCTGATCCTCGGAGGCATCGGCGATCACGCCCCCGGCCTCGGTCGCGGCCGAGAACAGCGCCGCCGTCTTGCCGCGCACGATCTTCAGGTACGTCTCCTCGCTCGTGCTGAGATCGCTCATCGCGGTCAGCTGCAGGACCTCGCCTTCGGCAATGGTGGCCGATGCATTGGCCAGGATGTCGAGCACCCGCATCGAGCCTGTCTCGACCATCAGCTGGAACGACCGCGCGAAGAGGTAGTCGCCGACCAGCACGCTCGACTTGTTGTCCCACAGCAGGTTCGCCGTCGGGCGCCCGCGTCGCTGGCTCGATTCGTCGACCACGTCGTCATGCAGCAGCGTCGCGGTATGGATGAACTCGACCGTCGCGGCGAGGTGCACGTCGTAGGGCCCCGGATATCCCAGCAGACGCGCCGAGGCGAGCGTCAGCATCGGGCGGATCCGCTTCCCGCCCGCGCTGACGAGGTGCTGCGTGACTTCGGGGATGCGCGGCGCGTGCTCCGAGGCCATCCGCTCGCGGATCAGCGCGTCAACCTGGGCCAGCGGAACCGAGAGGGCATCGGCCAGCTGCTCGTGCGGTTTCGCTTGTACATCCATGTCTTGCCTCTTTCGCCGGGCGGCAGTCGGGTTTACCTCGACCCCATGAAGGAACTCCTCCGCTCAAACGATCCCGCGACGATCGCCTTTGCCAAAGCCCTTCTTTCGGGCGAGGGGATAGAGGTGTTCGAGTTCGACGTCCATACGAGCATGATCGAGGGATCCCTCGGCATCCTGCCACGGCGCCTGATGGTCGCGAACCGCGACCATTTCCTCGCAACCGCCGTTCTGCGCGACAATGATGTCGACTTCGGACGATAGCACGACGCACGACGCCTTCCTCGGCGGGCAGCTGATCCTCGGCCAGTTCCGCCACGGCTACCGTGCCGGGGTGGACCCCGTTCTTCTGGCCGCGAGTGTGGAGGCCCGGCCCGGGCAGAGCGTTCTGGATCTGGGCTGCGGCGCGGGGGCGGCGATGCTGTGCCTGGGGACCCGAATCGCGGAGCTCGACCTGCACGGGCTCGAGGTGCAGCCAGCCTATGCCGCCCTCGCCCGCGTGAATGCGGGGCGCAACGGCATCGCCGCGACGATACACGAGGGCGATGTGGGGCGCATGCCGCCGGCGCTCAGGGCGCGGCGGTTCGACCGGGTCATCGCGAACCCCCCTTATTTCGACCGCCGCACCGGCACCCCCTCGCCCGATACCCCTCGCGAAACGGCATTCGGCGAGGGCGTGGCGCTGGCCGACTGGATCGCCGCCGGTGCGCGGCGGCTCGAACCCCGCGGCGTGATGAGCGTGATCCAGAAATCAGACCGCCTGCCCGACCTGCTGGCCGCGATGCACGGGACGCTCGGCAGCTTGCGCCTGCGCCCGGTTCAGCCGCGAGAGGGGCGGCCGGCGGTGCTCGTCGTGATCGAAGGCACAAAGGGGGGCCGTTCCCCTGCCCGGATGGAGGCGCCGCTGATTCTGCACGCCGGCGCTCGCCATACCGCGGATGGCGACGATTTCAGCGCCGAAGCAAGGGCCTTGCTCAGGGCCGGAGCAGCTTGGGAATAACTTTCGGCAAATCTTCGCGGGGCCGTGGCAATATTTGCAACGAAACCATGACAGCCGGCGACAGAGTGCTTATCTTTGGAGTCTCACAGCAACGGAGGTGACGATGTCTGTAAGCTCTCACGTTCAGGAACTGCGCAGGAAACACCAGGCGCTATCGGCGGAAGTGGAGGCCGCGCAGCGCCGACCATCCTGCGACGAGTCCGAGGTGAAACAGAAGAAGCGTCAGAAGCTCCGACTAAAGGAACAGATCGAGCGGCTCACGCACTGAGCCGCCACCCGTACTGAACCGCAAAGGCCGGCCCCGGGGCCGGCCTTCTCGATTCTCGGCTCAGGCGAGGTACTGACCGCCATTCGCCGTCAGAGTGGCGCCGGTGATGAAGCCCGCGTCGTCCGAGGCGAGGAAGGCAACGCAGCGCGCGATTTCCTCCGGCTCGCCCAAGCGGCCCACGGGGATCTGCGCCACGATCTGCTCGCGGACCTTTTCGGGGACGGCCATGACCATGTCGGTCGCGATATAACCGGGGCTGACCACGTTCACCGTGATGCCCTTGCGCGCCCCCTCTTGCGCCAGGGCCTTGGTAAGCCCGATATCGCCAGCCTTGGCGGCCGAATAGTTCGCCTGCCCGAACTGCCCCTTCTGGCCGTTGATCGAGCTGATGTTCACGATCCGGCCGAATCCGCGATCGCGCATGCCGCCCCAGACATTGTGGGTCATGTTGAAGACCCCCGTCAGGTTGGTGTCGATCACCTCGCGCCACTGGTCGGGCGTCATCTTGTGGAACGGCGCATCCCGCGTGATCCCGGCATTGTTGACGAGGATCTCCACGGGACCGAGCGCGTTCTCGACCTCGGCGATGCCGGCCTTGCAGGCCTCGTAATCCCCTACGTCGAACTTGAACGTGCGAATCCCGGTCTCCTCGGTGAAGGCGCCGGCGGCCTCGTCGTTGCCGCCATAGGTCGCGGCGACCTCGTGCCCGGCCTCCTTCAGCGCCCGAGAGATCGACGCGCCGATGCCGCGACTGCCTCCGGTAACGATCGCTACACGTGCCATGTCTGTCTCCTCCTCTGTGTCACTTCCGGGCGATGTTGCCGATGTCGCGTAGAAAGCTGCGCGCGTCCTCCTCGCCCAACGCCCACGTGTCCCGCATCTTTTGCGGATCGGTGAAGTCGATCTTGTCGGCCGGCACCTCCTCTGACGGCGCGACGTAGACCCTCCCATCGACCTCTGGAATATCGTTGAACGCTTTTGTCAGCAGCACAAGGGTGCGCCCTGAATCGCCGGTCGGAAACGGCGCCTGATCGACCATCCCGGCGTCGATGGCCGGCTCGCCGTTCCAAAGCGGCGGCTCGAAGGCGGGCGGGATCGTCGCCGCGGCGCAGATCAGGTCGATGATCCGCCCGTCGCGCGCCGCGGCGCGGGCGTCGATCATCTCGCCCTTTAGACCCGCGGCCTTGGGCCACCTGAGATGCGGGTTCGATCGCACGGCAGTGTCGGCCTCGTAGAGCAGCGTCATCGCGGCTCCGGTCAGCTTTGCCCATTGGTCGTCCGGCGGTCGCCCGATGAGGATCTCGAGCTGCGGCCCCTTGGCGATATCGTCGGTCGCCTCCGGATCGTCGAAGCAGGCCTTGATCACTTCGCGATAGATCTGCTGGTGCGGCGTATAACCGTACTTGCCGTCGAAGGGTTCGTGCAGCGGAATGTTGCGGTCGTGCTTCTGGAAGCTCTCGATGAAGATGTCCCGCACATGCCTGCCGCGATGGGTAACGAAACCGCAGGCCGAGCACGCACCCCCCGAAACCCCCGTCACCCGCTCCGGGCTAAGCGGGATCTCTTGCCGCAGGACGTCGACGAAGCCGCCCTGCCACATGCAGCGCGTGCCGCCGCCCGAGAAGACGATCTGATCGAAAAAGGTATCGGACATCGGGATCGACCGCGCGAGGGTCCGCGCGGTCTTGTCTCCGTCAGGGACGCTCGAGGCACATGGCGACGCCCATGCCACCGCCGATGCACAGCGTGGCCAACCCCTTCTTGGCGCCGCGGCGCGTCATCTCGAACAGGAGGGTGTTGAGGATCCGCGCACCGCTCGCGCCGATCGGGTGGCCGATGGCGATAGCGCCGCCGTTGACGTTCACGACCTCGGGGTCCCAGCCCATCTCCTTGTTCACCGCGCAGGCCTGAGCGGCAAAGGCCTCGTTGGCTTCGACGAGATCCAGGTCGCCGGGCTTCCAGCCGGCCTTCTCCAGCGCCTTTCGGCTGGCGCCGATGGGGCCCGTGCCCATGATCGACGGGTCGAGGCCGACCGTCGCGTAGCTGACGATGCGGGCCATGGGCTCGATACCCCGCGCCTCGGCCTCGTCGGCCGACATCAGGAGGGCGACGGCGGCACCGTCATTGATGCCGCTCGCATTGCCCGCCGTGACCGAGCCGTCCTTGGTGAAGACGGCGCGGAGCTTGGACATCCCCTCGGGCGTCGCGCCCTCGCGGATGTGCTCGTCGCTATCGACGACGATGTCGCCCTTCCGGGTCGCGATCGTGTAGGGCACGATCTCGTCCTGGAATTTCCCCTCGGCACGCGCCTTCTCGGCGTTGTTTTGTGACTTCACCGCAAATGCGTCCTGCTCTTCGCGGCTGATCTGCCATTGCTCGGCCACGTTCTCGGCGGTCTGGCCCATGTGATATCCGTTGAAGGCATCCCAGAGACCGTCGCGGATCATCGTGTCGATGAACTTGAGGTCCCCCATCTTGTGGCCCTTGCGCAGGTTCGCCACATGGGGGGCCATCGACATGTTTTCCTGCCCGCCGGCCGCGACAATCTTGGCATCGCCCAACTGGATGTGCTGCGCGGCAAGGGCCACGGCCCTGAGGCCCGAACCGCAGACCTGGTTGATGCCCCATGCGGCGGCCTCGATCGGGAGGCCCGCGTTTATATGCGCCTGGCGGGCAGGATTCTGGCCTTGGCCCGCGGTGAGCACCTGTCCGAGGATGGTCTCGCTCACCTCCGACGGATCGACGCCAGCGCGTTCGACGACAGCTTTCAGGACGTGAGCGCCCAGGTCGTGGGCCGGCGTGTCCGCGAAGGAGCCGTTGAAGGTTCCGACGGCGGTGCGGGCTGCAGAAGCGATGACGACGTTAGTCATGGTGTTCCCCCCGGGGTGTGATCTGTTCTCGCATGCATGCGTTCCGCAGGAGTATAAGGTCGGCGAGGCAGAATTCCACCGGGAGACTCATCCCGCGCGCGGCACCGCGCAAGGAACGAAGCTCGGGTTGATCGTCGGGGCCCCGAACAGGTAGCCTTGCAGGCAATCGACGCCGATCTCGGTCAGGACACGGGCATCCTCGGCCGTCTCGACACATTCGGCGACGGTTACCATGTCGAAATGCCGTGCGATCGCGACCATGGCCGAGACGAGCGCGCGGTTGTCGGGTTGCGAGGCGACCCCGCGGCAGAACTCTCCATCGATCTTCATCATGTCGCAGCAGAAGTCCTTGAGGTAGCGCATCGAGGTGTAGCCGGTTCCGAAATCGTCGATCGCCACGCATATTCCGCGCATCTGCAGGTCGTCGACGAAACGGCTGACCAGTTTGGGCATGGTGATCGCGGTGCTTTCGGTGATTTCGAGAATCAGGCGTTCGGCGATGAACGGATCCGCGGCGAGACCATCCTCGAGCGTCTTCATCCAGAGCGGATAGGCGACCGAGCGGGCGGACATGTTGACCGACAGGCGCAGCTCGGGGCGCTGGATCAAGGCGTCGATCCCGCATCTCAGGGCGAGCACGTCGAGGCGCCGCCCGGTTTCGGTAGCCTCGACCTCATTGATGAAGTCCCGCGCCGGAATGACACGGCCGCTAGGGTCGAGAACCCGCAGAAGCCCCTCGAAGAAGACCGGCTTGGCGCCACCGCCCGCCACCACGACCGGCTGATAGGCGAGCACGACGTTGTCCGTGTCCAGCGCCCGCTCTACCGAGGCGATGACGTGGCGGTCACGTTCCGCCACCGCATAGCTGAGCGGATCGGGTGCCTGATCCGAAACCTCGATCTCGTCAAAATCCCACGCCATATTCCCACCATCCCCTCTGTACCCCTTACGTTCTTATTCCGCGCGCCCTAACATCGGGTAAAACCATTTTGACAGGCGGAGGACGCATGACGACTACACGATGTCCCTGGTGCGGAACCGACCCGATCTACGTCGCCTACCACGATACGGAATGGGGCGTTCCCGAACGCGAATCCCGCGCGCTATGGGAGAAACTGATCCTCGATGGGTTTCAGGCCGGTCTATCATGGATCACCATTCTCAAGAAGCGAGATGCGTTCCGCGAAGCCTTCGACGGATTCGACCCCGAGCGGATCGCAGGATGGGGCGATGCCGAGGTCGAGCGCCTTCTGCGCAATGAAGGTATCGTCCGACATCGTGGCAAGATTCAGGCAACGATCGGCAACGCACGTGCCTTTATCGAGATGGATGAAGACTTTGCGGATTTCACCTGGGGCCATGTCGGCGGCGCGCCGGTGCAGAACGCCTTTCATACGGCCGCCGACATGCCCGCGGCCACGCCGACCTCGACGGCCCTCGCCAAGGCATTGAAGGCGCGGGGATTCCGATTTTGCGGGCCGACCATCACCTATGCATGGATGGAGGCCTGCGGGCTGGTCAACGACCACCTGACGGGCTGCATCCGCCACGACGCCGTCGCGCGCATGGGCTAGGTGGGAACGGCGCTCGCACGGGCGGCGTTCCCCACCAACACCCGGAGGGACTGCATGGCGACCCAGAAGAAGCGCACAAACGGCACGGCCACGAAGAAGACCGCCGACAAGACCGTCGCCCAACCGGTGGTCAAATCGTCGGGCCGCGTCGAATCGTTCCATAGTCTCGCCACGAGAATCGCCGAGGGCGAGCAGATCCTCCCGCCCTCGTACCTGACCGGCCTTCCCCGGCGCCATCACGTCCGCTCGACCCTGCGCGAGGACCACCAGACGCGAATCGAGGAGAAGGCCTCGGGAACCCGCGACAAGTTCAAGAAGCTTGCCGGCTCGCGCTACAGCTTCTTCCGCGGCACCGCGCTGCTGTTCTATCGCGACATGGTGGGAACCGACGCGCACATGCCCTCGGTCCTCGCGCTCGGCGACGTGCATCCCGAGAACTTCGGCGTGATGCCGAACGCCGAGGGCGTGCCGATCTTCTCGGTCAACGATTTCGACGAGGCGATCTATGCGCCCTTCACCTGGGACATCAAGCGCGGCGCCGTCGGCTTCTGGATCGCCGCGCAAGAGGAAGGCGACCTGAGCCGGAAACAGCGCCGGAAGATCGTGTGCGCCTTCGTGGATGGATACCTGGCGGGCATGAAGCGCTTCGCCGAAAGCGAGGTCGAGAAGAACGACGCCTTCCGGATGGACAACTCCCCCAAGGTTCTGCAGCGGCTGTTCGAGGATGCCTGGCAAGAGCGCAAGGACTGGCTGTGGGAGGATTACCTCAAGCCCAACGGCCGCGGCTTCAGGGCGGATGACGAGCTCGAGCCGATCACCACGCAGAAGAAGAAATTCCAGAAGGCGGTCGACGACCTTGCCAAGGCCAACGGGATCGACGCGCCCGACCGAGCCGGTGAACTGAAGGTCAAGGATGTCTGCGTGCGTCACGGGCAGGGCACGGCGTCACTGGGGCTGCCGCGCTACTACGTGCTGATCGAGGGGCCGTCGAAGAACGCGACGGACGACCTCATCATCGAGTTCAAGCGGGCCCGCACCTCGGCGCTCGAGGGGCTGACGCCGCCATCGGACTTCCACGCCGGCAGCCAGGGCGCGCGCATCGCCCACGGCCAGGCAGTGCAACTGGCCCACGGCGACATCTTCTACGGGGCCGTCGAGATCGACGGCGACAGCTACATGAGCCGCGAGCGCGCGCCTTTCCGCGACGACATCGACCTGGACGAGCTTTCGAAAAAGACATGGCGCGCCTACGCGCATGTCTGCGGCGAGGCGCTTGCCCAGGCCCATGCGCTGTCGGACGACCTCGGCCAGATCGACTACGACGTGGAACCCTCGATCATGGCCGCCTGCGAACCGCGCGAGCTGTTCAAGCAGGACATCCTGCGCTTCACCGTCGCGACCGCCGACCGCATCAAGCACGACCACCGCGAGTTCATCGACGACTTCGAACTCGGCGCCTATGACAGCATCGACATGGTGTATCGCTGAGTCGCCAGCGTCAGTCGGCGAAATCCGGATTGCGCAGGATCGCCCGCAGCCTGCGCCGCGTGTCGAGGTAGCCGTGACGACCGGCCTGGTCGAGCGTCAGGCTCATCGCCGCCGCCTGGTCGAAGGTCAGTTCCTCCGGCCTCACGTCGATGCCGTAATAGCGCACCCCCGCCGCAACCCGTTCTTCCATCGGAGGCTGCGCCGGCACACAGGCCGATAGTAACAGAACGACCCCCAGCATGAACGGCGTCCGCATTTCTCAACCCTCCCTGTCTGCACGGAAATCACCACGGTAATACGCCATGATGCCACCGGCTGTTCCCGCCACGACAAGCGCCTTCGCCCCCAGCGCCAGGGTCAGCCCGCCCGACAGGCCCAACGCGATCACGCTGACCAGGGTGAACAGGATCACCAGTGCCGAGAAGAACAAGGCGGCATAGGCGCAGATCTTGCGCACCGGGCTTTCGCGGTCCGCCCGCCAATCCGTCGCGGCGAAGAGCGGCGCGAAGACAACGATCGCCGCCACGCGCCACGCCTGCTGCTCGAGTCCGCCGCGCCACATCGGATCGGTCAGTGCCTCCACCGCGTCGAACAGAAGCGAGACGAAGCAGACCACCACGACGCCGAGCGCGAAGAAGCCAAGCCCGTAGATCACCGCATCGCGGGCCGAGACGAAGGCCTGCGGCCGCGGCACCGGCGGCACGAAATCCCCCGCATGGAACGCGGCCAGCGCCCGGTCGGCATCCTTCTCGCGCCACCCGGCACCTAGGATCGCGCGGTGGATTTCGTCACGCCCCCGCCCCGCCGCCAGCGCGTCGCGGACGAACCGCACCAGGTCAGAGCGCGCGCGCATCAGTGGCCCTTCGACGCCGTGTCGAACGTCGCCTTCTGGGCGTCGCTGGCCTCGGTCTGATAGCGGTCGCGCCATTCCGCGTAGGGCATCCCGTAGAACGCTTCGCGCGCGTCCTCCTTGCCCATCTCGAGGCCACGCTCGGTGGCGGCCTCCTGATACCATCGGCTCAGGCAGTTCCGGCAGAACCCGGCGAGGTTCATCATGTCGATGTTCTGCACGTCGGTGCGCGTCTGCAGGTGATCGCGCAGGCGGCGAAACGCCGCGGCTTCCAGTTCCGTGCGGGTGGCGTCGTCCATGGATTCTCTCCCGTTGTCTGCCCGAAAGCTGTGCAGCGCCCCGTGAAAGATCAAGGCAAGATGGCGCGCCTTGTTGTCAGATGCCGGGCTTTGTCCCATAAGCGCGTCCGACGCTAACGGGAGCCCACCATGCGACGCATGCGCAAGATCAAGATCGTGGCCACCCTCGGCCCGGCATCCTCCGACTACGACACGATCCGCGCCTTGTTCGAGGCCGGGGCCGACGTGTTCCGCCTGAACATGAGCCACGGCAGCCACGAGGAAATCGGTGCCCGCCACAAGATCATCCGCCAGATCGAAGAGGATCTGGGCCGGCCGATCGCCATCCTGGCCGACCTTCAGGGTCCGAAACTGCGCGTCGGCGTGTTCCAGGACGGCAGCGCCGAGCTGGTCGAGGGGCAGGATTTCCGGCTCGACCTCGACGATGCCGAGGGCGACGCCACGCGCGTCCAGCTGCCCCACCCCGAGATCTTCCAGGCGCTCGAGAAGGGTGCGAGCCTGTTGGTCAACGACGGGAAGATCCGGCTCAAGGTCAAGGAGCACGGCGAGGACTTCGCCGATTGCGAGGTCATGGTCGGCGGCACGATCTCGAACCGCAAGGGCGTGAACGTCCCCGACGTGGAGCTTCCCCTCGCCGCGCTCAGCCCCAAGGACCGCTCGGACCTGGAATATGTCTGTGCCCTTGGCGTCGACTGGCTGGCCCTGTCCTTCGTCCAGCGCCCCCGCGACGTGGAAGAGGCGCGAGAGCTTTGTCAGGGTCGCGCCGCGGTCCTGTCGAAGATCGAGAAGCCGCTGGCGGTCAAGAACTTCGAGTCGATCCTCGAGGCCTCGGACGGCATCATGGTCGCCCGCGGCGACCTCGGGGTCGAGCTTCCCGTCCAGAACGTCCCCCCGATCCAGAAGCGTCTGATCCGCAAGTGCCGCGCCGCGGCCAAGCCGGTGATCGTGGCGACGCAGATGCTGGAATCGATGATCGAAAGCCCCGTGCCGACCCGGGCCGAGGTCTCGGACGTCGCGAACGCCATCTACGAGGGCGCCGATGCCGTCATGCTTTCGGCCGAATCGGCTGCCGGGGACTACCCGATCGAGGCGGTCACGACGATGAACGCCGTCGCCATCGAGGTCGAAAGCGACCCGACCTACCGCGACGTGATCAACGCCAGCCGTGGCGGCACGAAAGAGACGGTGGCCGACGCGATCGTCTCGGCCGCCCGCGAGATTGCCGAGACGACCGACATCAAGGCGATCTGCTGCTACACGCAGTCCGGCACGACGGCCACGCTGGTGGCGCGCGAACGCCCGATGGTGCCGATCATCGCGCTGACCTCGATGATGGGCACCGCGCGGCGGCTCTGCCTGTCGTGGGGGATGCACTGCGTCCGCACCGGCGAGGTGACCCGCTTCAAGGAGGCCGTGATCAACGCCGCCCGCGCAGCCCGCACCGAAGGCATCGCCGACGCGACCGACCAGATCGTCGTCACCGCTGGGGTGCCCTTCGGCCAGTCGGGCACCACCAACATCCTGCGCGTCGCCCCCTGCGAGGAACGCCTGATCTTCGCCACCGATCCGGGCTGAGCGCAGCCAGATCACCCTTGCGCCAGCGCGCCCCAGGCTGTAATGGGGCCGCCTATCCGTGCGTGGTCCGGCCAGTGTGGCATGCCGAGGCTGCGGAACTGTCCCTCTCAACAGGAGACGAAAATGCCCAAGATGAAGACGAAGTCGAGCGCCAAGAAGCGCTTCAAGGTCACCGCGACCGGCAAGGTCGTCGGCGGCTCGGCCGGTAAACGGCACGGCATGATCAAGCGGTCCAACGATTTTATTCGCGACGCCCGCGGAACCCGTGTGCTCAGCAAGCCCGACCAGAAGCTTGCCAAGCAATACATGCCCTACGACCGGTAAGGAGACGCTCCCATGGCTCGAGTCAAAGGTGGAACGACCACCCACGCCCGTCACAAGAAGGTCATCAAGGCTGCGAAAGGCTATTACGGCCGTCGCAAGAACGCCTTCCGCACCGCCACGCAGGCCGTCGACAAGGCGAACCAGTACGCCACGCGCGACCGCAAGACCCGCAAGCGCACGTTCCGCGCCCTGTGGATCCAGCGGATCAACGCCGGTGTCCGCGCCCATGACGAGTCGCTGACCTATTCGCGCTTCATCAACGGCCTGTCGCTTGCGGGCATCGAGGTTGACCGCAAGGTTCTGGCCGATCTCGCCGTGCACGAACCCGAGGGCTTCGCCGCCATCGTGGATCAGGCCAAGGCCGCACTGGACAAGCAGGCCGCCTGAACCGGCGCCGATCGAAGATGGCAAGGCCGCCCCCTCGGGCGGCCTTTTCTTTGGCGGGAACGCGGCGCCTGCGCCAACGTTCGTCGCACATGGCCTATTCATTCAAGATCGACGACGACAGCCTCACGACCGCGGTCCGCCGCGTCGCGCTCGACCAGATCGACACGGCGCTGGAAGAGGCCGCGGATGACGGCAT
Organism: Palleronia marisminoris; assembly: GCF_900172315.1. Classification (GTDB taxonomy): domain Bacteria; phylum Pseudomonadota; class Alphaproteobacteria; order Rhodobacterales; family Rhodobacteraceae; genus Palleronia; species Palleronia marisminoris. The sequence continues at coordinate 30,425 of NZ_FWFV01000007.1, read as the reverse complement.
CTCCGAGGCCGAGCGCATCCACCAGCTTCGCAAGCGCTGCAAGAAGCTGCGCGGCCTCATCCGACTGGTGCGCCCGGGCTTCGACGGCTATGCGCACGAGAACACGGCCTTTCAGGACACCGCCCACCGCCTTGCCGACGTGCGAGACGCCCGCGCCCTGGTCGAGACCTGTGACGCGCTGAAAGCCCAGTTCGACGACCAGCTCTACGCCAACGCCTTCTCGACCATCCGGGGCCATTTCGAGAAACGCGCGAAGAAGGTCGAATCCGCCCCCGACCTTGGCAAGCGCCTTGAAGAGGCCGCCGATACGCTCCGTGCCGCGCGCGAGCGGGCCTGCCTCTGGACCATCGACCCTGACAGCGCGGAAAGCATCGCGGGCGGGGTGAAAAAGACCTACGGGCGCGGCTGCGCCGCCATGAAGGCCGCACGCAAGACCCCTACGGGCGAGAACCTGCACGAATGGCGCAAGCGGGCGAAGTACCACTGGTACCACCTGCGCCTTCTGAAAAACACGTCGGCCGTCGCCAAGGCCGAGGTCGATCCCGCCAGCGACCTTGCGGACCTGCTGGGCGACCACCACGACATCCACGTCATGGGCGAGGCGCTCGACGCGGCGGGCGAGATTGCCGATGCCGACACAATGGCCGCCTTCCGGGGACTGATGCGCGCGCGGCAGGAGATGCTCGAGGCCGAGGCGTTCCGGTCGGGTCGATCGGTGTTCGCCGAACCGCCCAAGGTGGCGGCGCGTCGGCTGGCGACCTACTGGAGCATCTGGCGCGAGGACGCAGCCTAGCCCGTGCCCAGCGCCATCGCCGCGTTGTAGTAGGCCGGGTCATCGGTGACCTCTTCTCCCAGCCAGTCGGGACGCTCGAAGGCGGCGTCCTCGGACGGCAGTTCGATTTCGGCCAGGATCAGCCCGTCCGCGAAGACGTCCACCTCCCACGCCAGGTCGCCCGCCGGCACCACGTGGCGCGTCTTGACCAGCACACGCCCGGTTGCGAGCGCCTCCATCTCGCGGGCATCCTCGATCGGGATGTCCCATTCGTATTCGGGCCGCGCGGGGCCCTCGCGGTTGCCCTTCACCGTCAGCCGGGCCGACACGTCGTCCGTGATGCGCACCCGCACCGTCGCCGTCTTGCTATGCGACAGGTAGAACTGGCGAAAGGCGTGCCGATCCGACACGCCCTCCTTCCAGCCATCCCCGGTCACGAGGAACTTGCGCTCGATCTCCTCAGCCAAGGCGTTCGCCGAGGAAGTCGGTGAAGGCCTCCCAGCTTTCTTCCGCCGCGCGCTCCTGGTAGCGGTCGCTGCCCTCGACGGTGAAGGCGTGGGGCGCGCCCGAATAGAGCTCGACCGTAAAGGTGTTGCCCGCCTCTTCGAGTTCGCGCGCGAGGGCGAAGAGGGTTTCCATCGTCTGCGACTCGTCCGCCGCGCCGTGCAGGATCTGGATCGGCGGCTCGTCCCCGTCGTAGCTTTGCTCCTCGGGCGTCGCCAGCGTCCCGTGGAACACGGTGTAGCCCGCGGCCTGAGCGGCAAATCCCGACCGCGCCATCTCGAGCACCACGCCGCCGCCGAAGCAGTAGCCCATGACGACGAGGTTCTGCGCATCGCTTTGCCCCTGCGCCGCCTCGATGCCGGCCAGCAGGATCTCGTGCATCTTGTCGCGGTCCTCGGACAGTTCCGAGGTGGCGGCACGGTTTTCCTCGACCGTGCCGGCCGGCGTGTCCGCGCCGTACATGTCGACGACGAAGGCGTCGTAGCCCATCCCGGCCAGCTCGTCGGCGCGGCCGGTCTCGAAATCGTCGACACCGTCCCAGTCGGGGACGATCAGGACGAGGCCCGACACCTCGCCCTCGCCAGCGGCGTAATAGCCGGTGTGCTGAACGCCGTTGAAATCATAGGTCACGTCAGCGGCGAAGGCCCCCGTGGCGGTGAAGGCCAGGGCGGCGGTGGTCGCAAGCAGTCGCATGGCGGTCTCTCCCATTGGATGGGGGAAAGGTGACGCGACGAAGGCTCCAAGCAAGGTCACCATTGCGTGAAGCAGCGCGCCAGCTTGCCACTGCGCCCCGCCCGCGCTAGCACCGCCCGCGACGATGGATGAGAGGCCCGCCATGGAAGACTTGCGCGCAAAGTACCTGACCCGCGTGAACGAGGCCGGCGACGAGGCCGCGCTGGAAGAGGTGCGTCTGGCCGCCATCGGCAAGAAGGGCGAGGTCGCGCTGGAAATGCGCAAGCTCGGTCAGATGACGCCCGAGGAACGCCAGACCGAAGGCCCGCGGCTCAACGCCCTGAAGGACGAAATCACCGGCGCCATCGCCGCCAAGAAGATGGCGCTGGAAGACGCGGCGCTCGATGCGCGCCTGTCCGAGGAATGGCTCGACGTCACCTTGCCCGCGCGCCGCGGCCCGCGCGGCGTCGCCGACGGCAGCGTCCACCCGGTCAGCCAGGTGTGGGAGGAATGCACCGCGATCTTCGCCGACATGGGCTTCGCCGTCGCCGAGGGCCCGCAGGTCGAGACCGACTGGTACAATTTCGACGCGCTGAACATCCCCGACCATCACCCCGCCCGGGGCGAGATGGACACGTTCTACATGCACCGCGCGGCCGGCGACGACCGCCCGCCCCACGTGCTGCGAACCCACACCTCGCCCGTGCAAATCCGCTCGATGCAGGCGCAGGGCGCGCCGTTGCGCATCATCTGCCCCGGCCGTGTCTACCGTGCCGATTACGACCAGACGCACACGCCGATGTTCCACCAGATCGAGGGGCTGGCCATCGACAAGAACATCTCGATGGCGAACCTGAAATGGGTGCTGGAAGAGTTCTTCTCGGCCTATTTCGGCAAGTCGGTCAAAACCCGTTTCCGCGCCTCGCATTTCCCCTTCACCGAGCCGTCGGCCGAGGTCGACATCCAGTGCAGCTTCGAAGGCGGCACCGTGAAGGTCGGCGAAGGTGACGGCTGGCTCGAGGTTCTGGGCTCGGGCATGGTCCACCCCAAGGTACTGGAAGCCGGCGGGATCGACCCCTCGCAGTGGCAGGGCTTCGCCTTCGGCATGGGAATCGACCGGATCGCGATGCTGAAATACGGCATCCCTGACCTGCGCGCCTTCTTCGACAGCGACCTGCGCTGGCTGCGCCACTACGGCTTCTCGGCGCTGCAGGTGCCGACCCTGAGGGCCGGAGTCTAGGCCCGATGACCCTCTTCCGCCACGAGAACCGGCAGCGGTCCGAGCGCGCGAAGCGGTTCTATGCCGCCTCCGAACTCGCCCATACCTGCGTGGATTTCGCGGCGGCGGTGGCGTTCCTCGTCGGGTCGATCCTGTTCTTCTGGAACAGCCTCGAGACGATCGCCATCTGGTTCTTCGTCCTGGGCTCGCTCCTCTTCGGAGTGAAGCCGACGATCCGGTTCCTGCGCGAGGTGAAGCTGGCCGCCATGGGCGACGAGGAGGACCTCGCGAAGCGCGACTAGCTCAGATCAGCCACAGGCCCAGATACAGCGTCGCCGCCCCGGCAAGGATGCCCCACAGCACGCTGCGCATCACGTAGCCGACCGCCAGCGTGGCGAAGGCCGCGAGGCCCCGCGCCGGGTCGAACGTGCCGCCCGTCGCGGCAGGCCACATGACAAGGGGCGCGACCAGTGCGGGGAACACCGCGACCGGCGTGTAGCGCAACAGCCGCAGGACCCAACGGGGCATCTCGCGGTCGCCCAGCAGCCCCAGGAACGAGAAACGCAGCAGGTAGGTCGCCGCGCCGAGGACGACGATGATGAACCAGATCTGGGCGGTCGGCATCGTCATGTGCGGCGCTCCATCCAGGTCTCGACCAGCGCGCCGGTGGCGCAGGCGCAGGCCGCCGCGACCAGAACGCCGGTGCCCGTGGGCATCCACGTCGTGCTCAGCGCCACCACGGCCGACACGACCGCCGCCGCGACATGCGCGACCGTGCGCAGCATCGGCCCCACCAGCGCCAGGAACGTGATCGGGATCGCGAAATCCAGCGCGAAGGCCGGCGGCACGCTCGCCCCCAGCACCGCGCCGACCCACGTGGCCAAGACCCAAAGCGGCATGATCGGCGCCGCCACGCCGAAGTAGAAGGCGACGCGCTTGCCCACCGGCTCGTCCCGCGCCTCGTAGCGGGCCACGGACGCGGCATAAACCTGGTCGACCTGCATGTAGGCAACCAGCGCCCGCTGCCACAGCGGCGCGGTGCCCAGATACGGCACGAGGCTCGCCGAATACATCGCCATGCGCAGGTTCACCGTCAGCGACGCCGCCAGGATCAGGAAGACCGGCGCGTTGTCGACCATCAGCGATACGGCAGTGAACTGCGACGCGCCGGCCACGACGAGCAGGGTGAACCCCATGACCTCGGCCAGGTTCAGCCCGGCCTCGGTCCCCACGACTCCGAACAGCAGCCCGAACGGCACGATCACCAGGATGAACGGCAGCCCCTGCACGACGCCCTGACTGAAAACGGATTTCTTGGTGGAGGCTGGCATGGTCGCGCTCTACGGTATGGCCCAAGCCTACTGCCCCAGCCCAGAGTGGCCTGCAAATGCAATCTCGTGATACCACTTATCTGATCGCCCCCGACCCGGCCGCCCCGCGCCTGACCCGCGCCGTCACGGGCACCGATCAGACCGGTGCGACCCAGACCATTCCGGTGGTCGAGGAACGCCCCCTGACGATCTACCTCAACGGGCAGGAGATCGTCACCGCCATGACGATTGGCGACTATCCCCAGTACCTCGCGCTCGGGTTCCTGAAGAACCAGGGGATGCTGCGCGAGGGCGAGACGGTGACGGGCGTGGAGTACGACGAGGATCTCGAGGTCGTCGTCGTCCGCACCGACAGCCCCACCAGCCACGAGGAAAAGCTGAAGAAGAAGACTCGCACCAGCGGCTGCGCTGTCGGCACCGTCTTCGGCGACATGATGGAGGGGCTGGAGAACCTGCGCCTGCCCGACGCCGAGCTGCGCACCAGCTGGCTTTATGCGCTGGCCAAGCGGATCAACACGACGCCGTCGCTCTACCTCGAAGCTGGCGCGATCCACGGCACCGTCTTGTGCCACCACGACCGCCCGCTCGTCTACATGGAGGATGTCGGCCGCCACAACGCGGTGGACAAGATCGCCGGGTGGATGGTCTCGGAAGGAGCAGACGGCGCGGACAAGATCATGTACACCACCGGGCGCCTGACGTCCGAGATGGTCATCAAATGCGCCCATATGGGCATCCCTGCGCTGGTCTCGCGCTCGGGCTTCACCGCCTGGGGGGTCGAGATCGCGCGGCAGGTGAACCTGACCCTGATCGGCCGGATGCGGGGCGAACGCTTCGTCTGCCTTGCTGGAGAAGATCGCCTGATCCGCGACGCAGAACCCGGATCGGCGGGCGAGGATCGCAAGCGGCGGTCCGCCTCATGATCGCGCCCTACGGCGTCATCCTTGCAGGTGGCCGCGCGACCCGCATGGGCGGGGGCGACAAGGGCCGGATGATGATGGGCGACCGCTCGATCCTCGACCGGGTCATCGACCGCCTCTCGCCGCAGGTGCCCCGCCTCGCGCTGTCGGCGAACGGCGACCCGGCGCGATTCGCGGACCTGCAACTGACCGTCCTGCCCGACAGCATCGAAGGGAATCCCGGCCCACTGGCCGGCGTGCTGGCAGGAATGGACTGGGCCGCGCATCTGGGAGCGAGCCACATCGTCACCGCCGCCGCCGACACGCCGTTCCTGCCCGGCGACCTCGTCCCGCAACTGCTGCTCGCGGCCGAGGCGCAGGGCAAGCCGATCGCCCTCGCCTCGACCCCCGATCCCGAGCATGGTGTCGTCCGCCACCCCACCTGCGGCCTCTGGCCCGTCGACCTGCGCGAGGATCTGCGCGAGGCGCTGGCAGACGGTGTCCGCAAGGTCGTCCTCTGGACCGAACGGCACGGCACCGCGCTCGCCGCCTTCCCCACCGACCGGGGCGATCCGTTCTTCAACGTCAACACGCCCGAGGATCTGGACGCCGCGAGAGGAATGGCATGAGGCTTTTCGGCGTGACCGGCTGGAAGAACGCTGGCAAGACCGGCCTGATGGAGCGTCTGGTGGCCGAGTTCACGCATCGCGGGCTGACGGTCTCGACCCTGAAGCACGCGCATCACAGCTTCGATGTGGACCAGCCGGGAAAGGATTCCCGCCGCCACCGGGACGCGGGCGCGCACCAGGTGCTCCTGTCCTCGCGCAGCCGGTGGGCGCTGATGACGGAACTGGGCGAGGCTGACGAACCCTCGCTGGAAGAGCTGCTGGCGCGGATGGCGCCCGTCGACCTGATCCTGGTCGAGGGCTGGAAGCGCGACCGTCACCCCAAGGTCGAGGCCTGGCGCGCCGAGACCGGCCGCCCCCTGATCGCCCCCGATGATCCCACGATCCGCGCCGTCGCGGCGAAGGGCGACCCCGGCATCGACGACCGCCCGATCCTCGACCTCGACGACACCGCCGCCATCGCCGACTTCATCGCCGCCGAGGTCGGGCTTTGAAACCCTTCGACACGATCCTCGTCGTCGACTGGTCCGCCGCCCAAGGCCGCGCCGCCGCCCGCGCCAACACGATCTGGATCGGCATCGCCCGGGATGGGGTCGCCGAAGCGCCCCGCCACATGCCCACGCGCCGCGCGGCCGAGGCATGGCTGGCCGACACCCTGCGCACCGAGATCGCCGCCGGCCGCCGCGTCATGGCCGCGTTCGACTTCCCCTTCGGCTACCCGCAAGGCTTCGCCCGCGCCGTCACCGGGCAGGACGACACGCTCGCCCTCTGGGACTGGCTGGCCGACCGGATCGAGGATGACGACACCGGCCGCAACAACCGCTTCGCCGTCGCCTCGGATCTGAACCGCCTGTTCCCCGGCACCGGCCCCTTCTGGGGCAAGCCGAACGAGACCGACTGGCCCGACATCCCCTACCGCGGCAGCACGCGCGACGGGCACGGGATGGCCGAGAAACGCGCCTGCGACGCGGCGGCGGCGGCGTCCAGCGTCTGGCAACTCGCCTTCCCCCCCACGGTCGGTAGCCAGGCGCTGATGGGCTTGCCCATGCTCTCCCGCCTGCGCCGGATCGACGGCACCGTCGCCTGGCCGTTCGAGCCGTGGCAGGACGCGCCCGCCGTGCTGACCGAGATCTGGCCCGGCCTCATCGAAAACGCCATGCCCCCCAAGGGAGACGGCATCCGCGACCGGCACCAGGTGCGCCTGCTCGCCCATGCGCTCGCGGCGTTGCCCGTCGATGAACTGGCGCGGATGATGGACGTGGACGCTCCCGAGGAAGGGTGGATCCTTGGCGCCGGACGTCGCGGGCGGCTGACGGACCTCGCCGCCTCCGCGCCGGCCGAGGCGCCCCTCGCCCCTCCGCCCCTGTCGAACGATTGCTTCGCCCTGCCCCCGGGCATCGAGTGGACGCCGGTGGACGACGCCCTCGCCCTCCTGCGCGACAGGTTGCGGCCGGTCACGGGCGCCGAGCAAATTGCCGCTGCAGACGCCGACGGCCGCATCCTCGCCGCGCCCGCCACGGCCACCCGCGCGAACCCGCCGGGGCCGAACTCCGCCGTGGATGGCTACGGCTTCGCGCATGAAGTGACCGGCGACGGACCGCAATCCCTGCCCCTCGTCACCGGCCGCGCCGCCGCCGGGGCACCGTACGCCGGCACGGTTCCGCGGGGTCAGGCGGTCCGCATCCTGACGGGTGCTTTGCTGCCCGAAGGCGTGGATACCGTGGTGCTGGAAGAGGATACCCGCACCGACGGCACCACGGTCGCCTTCAACGGCCCCGTGAAGCCACGCGCCAACACCCGCCAAGCGGGCGAGGATGTGGCTGCGGGCGACACCCTGCTGGCCGCGGGCGCGCGGCTCAGGCCGCCCGACCTTGCGCTGCTGGCCGCCGCAGGGGTGGCGCAGGTCAGCGTGCGCCGCCCGCTCCGGGTCGGCGTCCTGTCCACGGGGGACGAGCTGGCCGCTCCCGGCAGCACCATGGACCCCGCGCGGACCTACGACGCCAACCGCCCGATGCTCCTGGCCCTCGCCGCCCGCTGGGGGCACGCGGCCGTGGATCTGGGCCATGTGGAGGACGACCGGAACGCCCTGCGCGACAGGCTCGACGGGGCCGAGGCCGACGTGATCCTGACCTCGGGCGGGGCGTCGGCCGGAGACGAGGATCACGTCTCGGCCCTGCTGCGCGAAGAAGGCGCGCTGACCTCGTGGCGGATCGCCCTGAAGCCGGGGCGGCCGCTGGCGCTGGGGATGCGGGCCGGGCTGCCTGTCTTCGGGCTGCCGGGGAACCCGGTGGCGAGCTTCGTCTGCGCGCTGATCTTCGCGCGGCCCGCCCTGTCGCTGATGGCTGGCGGCGGGTGGGCCGAACCGCTCGCCATGACCGTCCCGGCCGCGTTCGAGAAGCGCAAGAAACCGGGCCGCCGAGAATACCTGCGCGCGCGCCTTGGCCCCGAGGGGGTCGAGACTTTCGCTTCCGAAGGGTCGGGCCGGGTTTCGGGCCTGTCATGGGCGGACGGGCTGGTCGAACTGTCCGACGGTGCGGCGCAGATTGCGCCGGGCGATCCGGTGCGCTTCCTGCCTTATGCAGGGTTCGGCCTGTTCTGAGCCGGAGGTCAGGCCGAGAGGCCGTCGATCCACTCGGCCGCGCCCTGCAACAGCCCCTCGACCGCCATGCGGAAGCTGTTGACCCCGCCGACATAGCCGGCCAGCGCGGGCTCCAGCGCCGGCACCTGCGCCGCGAGCCACGGCGCGGCGAGGTAGAGCGCCATGATCAGGATCGCCAGCGCCAGCATCAGCAGGAACCCGCTGCGAAAGGCGCCCGACGCCGAGGCGGGCTCGGTCAGGTCACGGTCGGCCTCGGTGCCGGCGGAAAGGGTCGAGTTGATCTCTTCGATGTCCGGGAACATGCCGCCGCCCCCGCTTCGGCGGCGCTGGGCGCTGTAGGCCGGGGCGGCAGGCTCTTCCGCGGGTGGCGCAACCTCGAGAGCCGGGTCGGGCTGCATCTCGATGGCGGTGACGTGGCGGGTCCGGCGGCGGGCGGCTTCGCGTTGCGCTTCCTCGCGCAGGATGCGGCGGGCGTCGGGATCCAGCTCGCGCCGCGGCACGCGAGTGACCGTGACCTCGCCTTCGGGCTGTTCCTCGGCGTCGGCGTCATCCGCCTCGTACTCTGGCTCAGGTTCGTCGGCGGCGGCATCCGAGGTGTCCTCGTCGGGGATCTCCTCGACCCGGCCATCGCCGAACTGCTTCCAGGTATGCCCACAGGCCGAGCACTGGACGTCGCGGCCGTCTTCGGAGATGAGCCCTGCACCGACCTCGTACTGGGCCGCGCAATTGGGACAGGTGATCCGCATGTTCAGGTGGCCGCCCCCTCAAGGTCTTGTTATTGGTATCCTTCCCTTTGGTAGCAATAGAGGCCAGCCAAGCAAGCCTTTTGCCACCCGGTGCGATTGAAACGCCTCGTCCGGTGCGGCAAAACGGCCGCGAGCTGACGAGGCGCCCAGTGATCGAGCTGAACGACATCACATATGGATACGACGGCACGGCGCTTCTGAGCGGTATTTCCCTGTCCCTGTCGCCCGGCAGCTTCCATTTCCTGACCGGCCCCTCGGGCGCGGGCAAGACCACGCTCCTGCGCCTGTGCTACCTGGACCTGACGCCCTCGCGCGGGTCGATCACCGTCTTCGGCGTGCCAGCCGCGAGGTTGGGGCGAAACGACGTGGCCAAGCTGCGCCGCCGGGTCGGGGTGGTGCACCAGGATTGCGGATTTCTCGACCACATGTCGGTGCGTGAGAACATCGCGATGCCGCTGGCGACGTCCGGGTTGGATCCCGCCCAACACGCGGCCGAGATCGACGAGCTTCTGGCCTGGGTCGGCCTGACGGACCGGGCCGAGGCGCGCCCGGCCGAGCTGTCAGGCGGCGAAAGGCAGCGTGCAGCACTCGCCCGCGCGCTGATCCTGTCGCCCGACGTGGTTCTTGCCGATGAGCCCACCGGAAATGTCGATTGGGAGATGTCGCTGCGCCTTCTGACCCTGCTGGTCGAGCTGAACCGCATGGGCAAGGCCGTGCTGATCGCCACCCACGACATGAACTTGATCCGCGCCGCGAAAAGCCAGGTGCAGGCGCGGGTGCTGCGGCTGCGGCGCGGGCAGCTCGACATGGCGGGCGCCGATCTGTGAAGATGTTCCGCGAGATCATGCAGACGCTGGCCGGGGATGCACAGGCCGACCGGATCGTGCCCCCCTCGGGCTTCACGGCGCGGCTGACGGCCTTCACCGCCGCGGCCATGGCGTTTCTCGCGGTCTTTGCGCTGGCCCTGTCTCTGGCAACCCACCGATTGGCCGAGCGATGGTCGACGTCATTGGCGCAAAGCTCGACCATCCGCATCTCTGCCCCGCTGGACCAGCGAGAGGCGCAGACCCGGGCGGTGCTGGCGCTGCTGCAGACGACGCCGGGAGTGGCGTCGTCTCGGGCGCTCGACCCCGCCGAGCAGCGCGCCCTGCTCGAGCCCTGGTTCGGCCCCGATCTGCCGGTCGAGACGCTGCCAATCCCGCAACTGGTCGAGGTGGTCGAGACGACCGAGGGCTATGACGCGCAGGGCCTGCGCCTGCGCCTCGCCGCCGAGGCCCCTGGCGCGATCCTCGACGACCACGCCCGCTGGCGTCGGCCGCTGGTGCGCGCGGCCGGGCGGCTGCACGTGCTGGGCCTCGGCGCGCTCGCCCTGATCCTGTGCGCCATGGCCGCGATGATCACGCTGGCGGCGATGTCGGCCCTTGCCGCCAATCGCGACGTGATGCGCGTCCTGCGCCTGATCGGCGCGCGCGACACTTTCATCGCCCGCGCCTTCGTCCGCCGTTTTACCATCCGTGCCGCGGGCGGGGCGCTTTTCGGCACGCTCGCCGGGATGCTGGCGATCTGGGCGCTACCCTCCGTCGAACAAGCGGGTGGCTTTCTCACCGGGCTGGGCTTTACCGGAGCGGGATGGCTCGCGCCGCTTCTCGTGCCGCCGGTCGCCGGTCTCACGGCCTTCTGGGCCACCCGCCTAGCCGCGCTTCGTGCGCTCAGGAGCATATCGTGATGCAGTACCTTCGCTCGCTGATCTTCACCGTGCAGATGTATGCCGTCATGGCGCTGATGGGCCTCTACTGGGCACCGATCGCCATGCGCAAGGACGACGGCGCACATCGGGGCGTGCGCGCCTACTGCAACTATGTCCGCTGGTCTGCCGCCTGGATGATCGGCCTGACCTCCGAGGTGCGCGGCGAGGTGCCGGACGGTGCCGTGATGATCACGGCCAAGCACCAGTCGTTCTTCGACATCATCATGCTCTGCTCGGTCCTGCCCGCGCCCAAGTTCATCATGAAGAAAGAGCTGACCCGCGCGCCCGTCCTCGGCTGGTTCGCCAAGCGGATGGGATGCGTGCCGGTCGATCGCGGCAAGAAGGGGCAAGCCATCGCCAAGATGATGGCCGACGTCCAGAAGGGCCGCGCGAGACCCGGGCAGCTGATCATCTATCCCCAGGGCACCCGCGTCGTCCCGGGGGTCCAGGTACCCTACAAGACCGGCACGGCGGTTCTTTATCAGCAACTGCAAGAGACGGTGATCCCGGTGGCCGTCAACGTGGGCGTCTTCTGGCCCCGCACGGGAATCCGGAAGACGCCCGGCCACGCGGTGATCGAGTTCCTCGACCCCATCCCACCGGGCCTGTCCAAGGACGTCTTCGTTGAACGGCTGCGCAACGCGGTCGAGGGGCGGTCGGACGAACTGATGGCCGAGGCCGGGTTCAGGGCGGCCGAGCTGACCCGCTCCTAGCCGCGCAGGGTGCCGCCCGTGGCGCTTTCGACCTTCTGGACGACCTTCTGCGCGACGACCTCGATCTCCTTGTCCGTCAGCGTCTGGCCCGTGGGTTGGATGCGCACCGTGATGGCGAGGGACTTCTTGCCCTCGCCCAAGCTGCCGCCGACGAACTGGTCGAAGACCCGCACCTCGTCGATCAGCGCCTTGTCCGCACCCTGAGCCGCCGCGACGACCTGCTGCGCCTCGATCCGGTCGTCCAGCACGAAGGCGAAGTCGCGCTCGACCGCCTGCAGATCGCTCAGCTCCAGCGCAGGGCGGGCGGCGCCCTGGTTGCGGGGGGCGGGAACCTCGTCCGGCCAGATGGTGAAGGCGACGGCAGGCCCCTTCACCCCAAGCTCGCGCAGGATCTTCGGATGGACCTCGCCGAACACGCCGAGCGTCTTCTTCGGCCCAAGGCAGATGCGCCCGTGGCGACCGGGATGCCACCACGCGGCCCCTTCGCGGAAGATCTGCGTTTTCGCAGGCGCGCCGAGGGCAGCCAGCACCGCCTCGATATCCGCCTTTACGTCGAACACGTCGACCGCGCGCGAGGCGCCGTGCACGTCTTTCGGCCCGGTGCGCCCGGTCAGAAGGCCGGCGACCTGCACACGTGACTCCTCGGGCTCACCGCCCTGGAAGGTCGTGCCGACCTCGAACAGCGCGACGTCACCCTGCCCGCGCTTCTGGTTCCGCGCGGCGGCCTGCAGAAGGCCCGGCAGGAGGTCGGGACGCAGGTGGCTCATCTCGGACGAGATGGGGTTTTCGAGCATCGTGGCATCCGACCCGCCCTCGAACAGCGCGGCCGAAGCGGCGTCGATGAAGGAATAGGTCACCGCCTCGTTGTAGCCGAGAGCGGCACATGTGCGCCGCGCGATCTGCTCGCGCCGCTGGCCCTCGGTCAGGATCGGCTTCGGCACGCCGGGCTGGGGGCGCGCCATCGGCTGCGGCACCAGCAGCGTCAGCGACGCGATGCGCGCGACCTCTTCCACCAGGTCCGCCTCGCCCTTCACGTCGGGGCGCCAGCTTGGCACGTGGGCCAGGTCGCCCTCCAGTCGGAAGCCAAGCGCCTCCAGCGTCTCGCGCTGCTGGCCGGACGGGATGTCCATGCCCACCAGCGACGAGCACCGCGCGGGATCCAGCGAATAGGCACGTGCATGATCGGGTGCCGCGCCGGCCTCGACGACCTCCGACGCTTCGCCGCCGCACAGGTCCAGGATCATCCGCGTCGCGGCCTCGAGGCCGGGGCGCGTCCATGCCGGGTCCACGCCCCGCTCGAACCGGTAGCGCGCGTCAGAGTTGATCTTCAGCGCCCGGCCCGTCCGCGCGATCGTCACCGGGTCCCACCACGCGGATTCAAGGAACACGTCCACCGTGTCCTCCTCGACGCCCGAGGGCGCGCCGCCCATGATGCCGGCGATGCTCTCGACGCCCTGATCGTCGCTGATGACGACCTGCCCCGCGCCGAATGTGTAGATGCGCTCGTCCAGCGCCTCGAGCGTCTCGCCGCCCTCCGTTAGGTGCACCCGCAGGTCGCCCTTGACCCGCGCCGCGTCGAAGACGTGCAGGGGCCGGTTCATGTCGAAGGTGAAGAAGTTGGTGATGTCCACGAGGGCCGAGATCGGGCGCAGCCCGATCGCCTTCAGTCGCGCCTGCAGCCACGCCGGGCTGGGGCCGTTCTTCACGCCACGGATCAGCCGGCCGGTGAAGTGGGGCGCGTGGGGCAACGCGGCCTCGTCGATGGCCACGCCGATGGGGGACGGGAAGCTACCATCGACCACAGGCTCGGCCAGAGGCTTCAGCGTGCCCAGCCCCCGCGCCGCCAGATCGCGGGCGATGCCGCGCACGCCCAGCGCATCGGGGCGGTTCGGCGTGATCGCGATCTCGATCACCGGGTCGACTGCCTCGGGACGGTTCGCGGCCAGCCAGTCGGCGAAGCTTTCGCCCGGCTCGCCCGAGGGCAGCTCGATGATGCCGTCATGTTCTTCCGACAGCTCCAGCTCGCGCTCGGAGGCCATCATGCCGAAGCTCTCCACGCCACGGATCTTGCCCACGGCGATGGTCGTGTCGAGGCCGGGGATATAGGTGCCGGGCTTGGCGACGACGACCGTGATCCCGGCCCGCGCGTTCGGCGCGCCGCAGATGATCTGTGTCGGGCCTTCGCCGGCCTCGACCGTGCAGATGCGCAGGCGGTCGGCGCCGGGGTGCTGCTCGGCCGTCTGAACCTTGCCGATCACGAAGGGGCGCAGCGCGGCGGAGGGGTCGGAGACCTCTTCGACCTCGAGGCCCAGGTCGGTCAGCGCCTCGGCGATCTCGTCCACCGTGGCGGCGGTCTCGAGGTGGTCCTTCAGCCAGGACAGCGTGAATTTCATGTCGGTCCGCGCCTCTTGTCGTGTCGCCCGCGGGACTAGCGCAGGCGGCGCGGAATGGGAAGCGCCCGGTCCGGGCCCGGGCGCCTCGCCTCAGTCGAAGATCGGTGTGCGCCAGCCGGTTGGGGTCATCACCCGCAGCCGCCCCGTGTCGGCGGCCACCGCGATCCAGCCCGCGCGCGGCGTGATGAACACCCAGCCGCCGTTCTGGAAGGCGGCGACGGTGCCGCCCTGCCCGGCCCAGGCGCCCGTCGGAGCGGTGCCGAGCGCATAGGCCGCGCCCTCGACCGGAGCGGCGGGGGGCGTCGCGGCGTCGAAGGCCACGACGGCAAGCTGGGTCAGCACGTCGAGCCGCGCGATCGCCTCGTTATGGGTGACGTGCTTTTGCGCCTGCGACGGCTGGATGAACGGCAAGGCAAGGTTGGTGGAGCTGTCGGACATGGGATCCTCGGGTGTATGAACGCCCGGACCATCCGCGCGACGCACTTGCCGGAAGGTTGAGCGGCCGTTCGCACCGGAGGCCAGCCGCGCAACGCCGCCGCCGGGTCGCCCGGCTTTCCTGGACGGCTCAGGCGCCCGGCGGCAGCGGCACGCCACCGCGCCCGAAGATCACGTTGTGGTTCGTGTTCACGTTCGATGTGTCGATCCGCGTGGTCGTGACGCCCGGCAACTCGCCGAAGTCGCGCACCAGGGCATTGGGGAACCAACTGCGCCCGACATCGAACCCCGCCTGCCGCAGGATACCGCTGGTCGACAGCGCGCAAGTCGCCTGCCCCGCCGCGCCATGCGCCCGCATTGCCGAGATAATGCGGTCGGCGGTCTCGCGCGTGACGGTCTTGTCCTGCCGAACGACGTAGAAATCCGGGCGGACGTGGTAGTCCGTATAGATGCGCTCGATCATCGGGGTGATGCCGAAAAGGACGTCGCCGATCTCGGGCACCTGCGGATGAAGGAACGAACCCGCCGGATCCCACAGCACCCGCTCGCTGCCGTTCACCAGCAGCGCCGTGTGCGCGCCGTTATCCTTGCCGACGCCGCGTACCGTGAACAGCGTGATCTGCGCAGGACCGCTGTCGGAAAAGCTGCGACGGGCGACCTCGGCCGGGTCGGAGGGCGGCGGATTGCCCACGGCGCAGCCCGCCAGCGCAAGGCAGAGCGCGGCGAGCGCAATAACGATGCGGGGCACGATCAGCCGTTGACGAGCCAGAGGAAGATCAAGCCGAGGATGATTGCGATCGTTCCGCGGGTGATCCACGTGATGAACGAGTTGAAGACCTTCTCGTGATGCGTGGTATCCATCGAGCCGTGGGAATGCTTGGCCATGTTCCGCTCCGAAGAAAACAGTTCCGCGGTCTGATAGCCCATGTGTGCGGGACTGTCACCGCCCCGTGGACGCAGAATTCACCGCAATGCGAAGCGCCACACGCCGTCCGTGCCGGTTTCGCGCAGCACTTCGCCGCGATGGACCAGGTGCTGGCAATGGGCGACCGCCTCGACCAGGGCGAGGCCGTATTCCGCCGTCCCGATCTCGCGCTTGAACAGCGGGCGGAAGCACTCGACCGCGCTGCGCGGCTCGGTCATGTGCGATCTCAGCCGGTCGAGCGCGCCATCGTGATTCTCGATCAGCTGACGCAACCGGGTGTCGAGGCCGCGATAGGGCAGCTTGTGACCCGGCAGGACGATCCTGTCGGGCGTCGCAAGCCCGCGGAACCGCTCGCACGAGGCCATCCATTCGCCCACCGGGTCGGCCTCGGGCTCGGTCGCGTAGATGCCGAGATTGGGCGAGATCGAGGGCAGGAACTGGTCCCCGCCAAGGACGAGCGGCCCGTCCTCTTCCCACAGCGTCGCATGTTCGGGGGCATGGCCGTCGCCGCAATGGATATGCCACCACCGCCCGCCGAGGCAGATCATGTCCTCGTTCATCAGCCGCCGGTAGCCAAGCGGCAGGGGCGTCACCACGTCGGCGAAGTTGAAGGGCCGCTCGGCCGCGCGCGCCTCGATCATCTCGGACGGCATCCCGGCGGCGCGCCAGAAGGCAAGCGTCTCGGGCGCGGGACGCTCCTGCAGGTCGAGAGTCAGCATCCGCGCCATCAGCCAGCCCGTGCGTGGCATCAGCAACTCGGTCCCGTGCTCGGCCTGGAACCAGCCGGCAAGGCCCACATGGTCGGGGTGGTGGTGGGTGACGACGACCCGCGCAACCCGCCGCCCGTCCAGCGCCCGTGTCCAGAGGTCGCGCGTCTTCCGGCTGTCGAAGCCGGTATCGACGATTGTGACGGCGCCGTCCCCCTCGTCGAGGATCCAGCAATTCACGTGGTCCAGCGCCATCGGCAGGGGCAAGCGCAGCCATTCCACCCCCTTGGCGATCGCGGTCGGCACGCCGAATTCGGGCGGCGTCTCGTGAATGTACCGGATCGTTCCGCCGTCGCTTTTCATGTCGGCCCCCTTTGTCCGGGGACCCGTATCGCCTCGGCCAGCCGTAGACAACTGCGCGACTCAGGCCGCCGTCAGGTCGTCCAGGCTGATCGAATAGAGGCCCTTTGCCCCCGCCCGCGCCTGCGCCAGAAGTGCGCGATGTTCGGGCAGCAGCCGGTCGATGTAGAACGCGGCGAAGGCCCCGCGCGCCGCGTCGCCCTTCTGCGCGGCCCGCAGATGCGCGGCACCGCCCAGCACCCGGGCGAAGGCATAGAGGTAGGGCACGGCGCCGGCAAAGCGGTCCTGCATCTCCTGCTCGGCCAGCCATTCGGTCGTCTCGCGCAGCGCCTCGGTGGCCTCCCAGACCTTCTGGGCCAGCGCCTCGTGAGACGCGCGGGCCTCTTCCGCCTGCGACTGGATCTCGTCGATCAGGGAGAATGCCGCCTCGCCCCCGTCCATCATCTTGCGCGCCACGAGGTCCATCGCCTGGATGCCGTTCGTCCCCTCGTAGATCGGGGTGATGCGGGCGTCGCGGCTGAACTGGGCGGCGCCGGTTTCCTCGACGAAGCCCATGCCGCCGTGGATCTGCACCCCCTCATGCGCGACCTGCACGCCGGTTTCGGTGCCGAAGACCTTGGTGATCGGCGTCAGCAGCGCCGCACGTGCCTTCCACCCGGCCTCGCCGGTGGCCGCGGCCATGTCGATCGCCACCGCGTTCATCAGCGCGATGGAGCGCGCGGCGAACAAGTCCGCCTTCATCTGGGTCAGCATTCGCCGCACGTCGGCATGTTCGACGATCGCGCCCGAGCCGCTCGCCTTCCCCTGCACCCGGTCCATCGCGTAGGCCACCGCGTGCTGATACGCACGCTCGCCCACGCCAATGCCCTGCGCGCCGACGCCGAGGCGCGCGTTGTTCATCATGGTGAACATCGCCGCCATGCCCTTGTTCGGCCCACCAACCAGCCAGCCGGTCGCGCCGTCGAACTCCATCACGCAGGTCGGCGAGGCGTGGATGCCCATCTTCTCTTCCAGGCTGACGACCCGCAGGTCGTTCTGCTCGCCCGGCTCGCCCGCCTCGTTCGGCAGGTATTTCGGGACGAGGAACAGGCTGATCCCCTTGGTCCCGGCGGGCGCATCCGGCAGGCGCGCCAGCACAAGATGCACGACGTTCGGCAGGAAATCCGCGTCGCCCCAGGTGATGTAGATCTTCTGCCCCGTGATCCGGTAGCTGCCGTCTTCCTGCGGCTCGGCCTTCGTCCGCAGCGCCCCCACGTCCGACCCCGCCTGCGGCTCGGTCAGGTTCATCGTTCCCGACCATTCGCCGCTGGTCAGCTTGGGCAGGTACAGCGCCTTCAGCTCGTCGCTGGCATGATGCTCCAGCGCCTCGATCTGGCCCTGGCTCAGCAGAGGGCACAGCTGCAACGACAGGCAGGCCGATGACAGCATCTCGTTCACCGCCGTCGTCACCGCCATCGGCAGGCCCATGCCGCCATGATCGGGGTTGGCCGCCATGCCGACCCAGCCGCCCTCGGCGATCGCCTTGTAGCCGTCGCCGAAGCCCGGAGACGTCCGCACCACGCCGTTCTCCAGCTTGGCCGGGTTGCGGTCGCCGGGCCAGTTCAACGGCGCGATCACCTCTTCGCTCAGCCGTGCGGCCTCGGTCAGGATCTGCTCGACCAGTTCCGGCGTGGCCTCGGCGAAGCGCTCGGTCTCGGCAACGCGGGAGAACCCGACGACATTCTCGAAGATGAAACGATAGTCGTTCAACGGGGCGCGATAGGGCATGGCGGCGGCTCCTCCAACTGGCGTGACCGTCAGAATGGCGGGCCACCCCCCGCCCGACAAGCGGAACGCGGCGTTATTGCCCGTCTGGCCAAGGCGCCCCGGCTGGCCTAATCCGACGCCATGACGTTGCGCCTCTCCGCCGACACGCCCGGGATCGACCGCGCCGCCCAGCTCTTGCGGCAGGGCGCCCTCGTCGCCTTCCCGACCGAGACTGTCTACGGCCTCGGCGCCGACGCCACCGATGCCCGCGCGGTGGCCGGCATCTACGCCGCGAAGGGCCGGCCCAGCTTCAACCCCCTGATCGCGCATGTCCCCTCGCTTCAAGCGGCCGAAGACCTCGTCCACTTCGACGACCTTGCCCGCCAACTGGCCCGCGCCTTCTGGCCCGGCCCGATGACGCTGGTCCTGCCCCTGCGCGATGGCGCCCCCGTCGCCGACATTGTCACCGCGGGCCTTCCCACGCTGGCCGTCCGCGTGCCCGCCGCCCCGTTGGCCCTGCGCCTTCTGGAACGCACCGGCCGTCCCGTCGCCGCGCCCTCGGCCAACCCCTCGGGCCGGGTCAGCCCTACCACGGCCGACCATGTCGAGGCTGGCCTCGGCGACCGGATCGACGCGATCCTCGACGGCGGCCCGTGCCCGGTCGGCCTCGAATCGACGATCCTGATGCCCGTGGACGGCACCGTCCGCCTGCTCCGCCCCGGCGGCCTCCCGGTCGAGCGGATCGAGGCGCTGCTGGGCACCCCCATCAGCCTTGAAGCACCCGGCGACACCCCCACCGCGCCCGGCCAACTCGCCTCGCACTACGCGCCGCAGGGCCGGGTGCGGTTGAACGTCACGCAGCCCGACCCGGACGAGGTCCTGCTGGGCTTCGGCCCCATCAACGCCGACCTGAACCTCTCGCCCACCGGCGACCTGACCGAGGCCGCCGCACAGCTCTTCGGCCATCTCCAGACCCTCGACCGCATGGGCGCGCGCCGCATCGCCGTCAGCCCCATCCCCGAACGGGGCGTCGGCCGCGCGATCAACGACCGCCTGCGCCGCGCGGCCGCCCCACGATAGGCCGGAACGCCCGCCAAAGACGCGCGTTCGAGCTTCATGTGCCAAAGCTGCTTCACCCGCCGCGCTTTCCTGGGCGCCTCGCTCACCGCCCCGGTCGCGCTCTCGGGATGTGACGAGGCCCCGAACCTCGTCTCGGACGAAGAGGCCGCGCGCATGGGCCAGGAGGCGTGGGAGCAAATGCTCGAGACCACGCCCCTCAGCCGCAACAGGTCGTACGAACAGGCGCTCCAAAGCGTGTCCATGCGGCTTCTGAACGCGTCGGCGGTCGAGCATGACGGGTGGGAGATCGAGGTCTTCGCCTCGCCCCAGATCAACGCCTTCGCCCTGCCCGGCGGCAAGATCGGCGTCTACGAGGGCATGTTCGACGTCGTCCAGAACGAGGCGCAGCTTGCCGCCATCGTCGGGCACGAGATCGGACACCTCTCGGCCGAGCACGCGCAAAAACGCATGTCGGCCCAGATCGCCCGGAACGCGGGGCTGCGGATCGTGTCGTTCTTCCTGAATGTCGGCGGCGTGGAATACAGCGCCGAGATCGCCGCGGCCCTAGGCCTCGGCCTGGATTACGGCCTGCTGCTGCCCTATTCCCGCGACCAGGAGATCGAGGCCGACGCCCTTGGCCTCACCACCATGTCGGATGCCGGGTTCAACCCGCAAGAGGCCGTCACCCTGTGGCAACGGATGCAAGCCGCGAACGCCAACCGCGCGCCCGAGTTCCTCGCGACCCACCCCACCCCGGCGTCCCGCATCCGTGAGATCGAGGAAATCCTCGAGACGATCTGATCAGGCCGCCTCGCGCGCATAGACCTGCGCGCCGCCGACCCACGTTCCCAGCACCCGCCCCTGCATCCGCGCCCCGTCGAACGGCGTGTTCTTGGATTTCGACGCCAGCGTCGAGCGATCCAGCACGAAGGGCGCATCGGGGTCGAACAGCACCAGGTCCGCCGGAGCGCCCGCCGACAGCCGCCCCCCCTCCAGCCCCAGCCGCCGCGCCGGGGTCAGCGACAGCGCCCGCCACAGCTGCGGCAGCGTCAGGCTGCCCGCATGCACCAGCTGCATCGCGGCGGGCAGCAGCGTCTCTAGCCCAACCGCACCCGATGCGGCTTCTTCAAAGGGCAGGCGCTTCGATTCCTCGTCCTGCGGCGTGTGCATCGAACAGATAACGTCGATCAGCCCCGAGGCGACAGCCTCGACCGCCGCCTGCCGGTCATCCTCCGCCCGAAGCGGCGGCTTCAGCTTGAAGAATGTCCGATAGCCCGCCACGTCCAGCTCGTTCAGCGTCAGGTGGTGGATGCCGATCCCGGCGGTGATATCCAGCCCGTTGCGCTTGGCCCGCTCCAGCGCCGGCAGCGCCCGGGCAGAGGTGATCTGGTCGACGTGATACCGCGCGCCCGTCATCTCCAGCAGCGAGATATCCCGGTCCAGCCCCATCCGTTCCGCCATCGGCGACACCCCCGGCAGCCCGTAAAGCGACGCGAACTTGCCGCTCGTCGCCGCGGCCCCCCGGCTCAACCCCGGCTCCTGCACATGCCCCACGACCAGCGCACCAAGGCCCTTGGCATAGGTCAGCGCGCGGGACAGCACGCGCGTATCCTCCACCACCCGGTCGCAATCGGTGAACGCCACAGCCCCCGCATCCATCAGGAACCCGATCTCGGTCATCTCGCGCCCGTCCCGCCCCTTGGTCAGCGCGGCCATATGGGCCGTCCGCACCTTCGAATCGGCCTCGGCCCGTCTGGCGACGAACTCCAGCACCTCGGGCGTGTCGATGGCGGGGTTCGTATCGGGCCGCGTCACCATCGTCGTCACCCCGCCCCGGGCGGCGGCGCGTCCGGCCGAGGCGAAGCTTTCCTTGTGCCGCTCGCCGGGTTCAGAGACCTTCACGCCCAGATCCACGATCCCCGGCGCAAGGCACTTGCCCCGGCAGTCGATCACCTCGGCCGCCTCGGGTGCCGCGTCCAAGATGTGTCCCTCGGCGACGTGCAGGTCGCCCCGGCGCTCCTCGCCGGTTTCGGGATCGATCAGGCGGGCGTTGCGGAAGGTCAGGGTCATGGGCGTCTCCGGGTCCGGGCGTCGCCGACATACGCCGCCCCACCCCCGCGTGGCAACAATCAGCCCGCCTTGGCCGACCGCCGGATCAGCATCTCGCGCTTGGTGCGGCTGAGGCGATCCACGAACAGCTTGCCATCCAGGTGGTCGATCTGGTGCTGCACGCTCGCCGCCCAGAGGTGAACGAAATCCCGCTCCACGACCGCGCCCTCGGCGTTCAAGAACCGCACCGTCACCGCGCGCGGCCGCGCCACCTTGGCCGAGACACCCGGCAAACAGGGCGAGGCCTCTTCATGCACGCGATCCTCGACACTCGCATGCAGCACCTGCGGATTAGCCATTCGAACCGCCTGCCCGCGCGCATCGCTGGCATCGACCACCGCAAGGCGCAGCCCCACCCCGATCTGCGGCGCGGCAAGGCCCACGCCCGGCATCGCGTCCATCGTGTCAATCATGTCCTGCCATATCGCGCGGATGTCGTCCGTCACCGCCTCGACCGGGGCCGCAGAAACGCGCAACCGCCGGTCCGGCCAGCGCAGGATCGGGCGGACCGCCATCAGACGACCCCCTCGGGCAGGCGGTCCGACAGGTAGCGATCGGCCGAGGCGGGCGCGTGCATCATGTGCCGCACCCAGGCGTCGCGCTCGTGCATCAGCACCGGGAGCTCCCATACGCAGGCGGTCAGAGGGCGGTCATCCACGGCCCGGAACCCGGCCCCATCGTCAAGGCTGAGGCGCTGACACAGGATGTCGCCATGCGCCCACCAGTCCATCAGCAGCCACGTCCCGGCCTCGCCCTCGTGCACCACGGCGAAGCCAAGATCGTGCGAACTGCCTTCGGTCGCGGCAGCCTCGGCCATCCGGTCGGCCTCGAGCCGTGCCGCAGACACGCGCGCCTCGGTCGGCACCGCATGGCCGATATGGTAGGGCTTCACGCGCAGGGCTCCGATCCGCCACATCATCAGGTGGCGCACGGGGCGCGGAGCGTAGACCGGCGGCATCACGCGCGCGCCTGCTCTCGCTTCATCTTCTGCATCTTGCGGGTGATCATCTGCCGCCGCATCGGCTTGAGGTAGTCGATGAACAGCTTGCCATCGAGGTGGTCTATCTCGTGCTGCGCGCAGGTCGCCCAGAGGCCGGCGAACCGCTCGCGCTGCCGCGCGCCGTCAAGGTCGGTCCAGGACACCTCGACCTCGGCCGGGCGCTCGACATCGGCATATTGCTCGGGGATCGACAGGCACCCTTCCTCGTAGGTGTTCAGCGCCTCCGAGGACCACTCGACCACCGGATCGATCAGGGCCATCGGGCGCGGCTCGGCGCCCTCTTCCTTGATGCAGTCCATGACGAACAGGCGCTTCATCACGCCGATCTGCGGCGCGGCAAGGCCGATGCCCGGCGCGTCGTACATGGTTTCCAGCATGTCGGACGCCAGGGCGCGGATCTCGGCGTCGGGGGCGCCGATCTCGGTCGCGCGGGTCTTCAGCCGCGGGTCGGGGTGGATCAGGATGGGGCGGATCATGCAGGGGATTTAGGCGAGCCTCGCGCCCTTCGCAACGCCCCGCTTCACCTCCCGCGCCCTGCCTGCTAGCCAAGCGGCCAAAGGAGCATCCCATGAGTTTCGACGAGATCATCGACCGCCGCGGCACCCATTGCGCAAAGTGGGACAAGATGGAGGCGATCTACGGCGTTCCCGCCGAGACGGGCCTTGCCATGTGGGTCGCCGACACGGAGTTCCGCCCGCCGCAATGCGTACAGGATGCCGTCGCCCGGATGCACGCCCACGGGGTTTACGGCTACTACGGCGACGACACCGCCTATCTCGAGGCGATCCGCTGGTGGATGGAGACGCGCCACGGCTGGTCCATCGACCCCGCCCACATCCTGACGACCCATGGCCTCGTCAACGCCACCGGCCTCTGCGTCGATGCCTACACGCAGCCCGGCGACGCCGTGGTCCTCTTCACCCCCGTCTACCACGCCTTCGCCCGCGTGATCCGCGCGGCGGGGCGCGAGGTGCGCGAGCTTCAGATGCCGGTCGTCGAAGGCAAGTACGTCCTCGACATCGACGCCTTCGACGCCGCCATGCAGGGCAACGAGAGCATGGTGATCTGGTGCTCGCCCCACAATCCCGGCGGACGCGTCTGGACGGCGGAAGAGAACGCCGCGATCGCCGACTTCGCGATACGCCACAACCTGGCGCTGGTCTCGGACGAGATCCATCAGGACCTGACCTATCCCGGCCACGTCCACCGCCCCATGGCGCTGACGCCGGGCGTCGAGGATCGGCTGGTGACGCTGAACGCGCCCTCGAAGACGTTCAACATCGCCGGCAGCCATACGGGCAACGTCATCATCGCCGACGACGACCTGCGCGCGCGGTTCGCCGGGCGGATGGGCGCGCTCGGCCTCTCGCCCAATTCGTTCGGACTCGCCATGACCGAGGCCGCCTATTCGGCGGAAGGCGCGGAGTGGGTGGACGGGCTGGTGGCCTATCTGGACGAGAACCGCCGCATCTTCGACGCGACGATCGCCGCCATTCCGGGGCTGTCCTCCATGCCTCTGGAAGCGACCTATCTCAGCTGGGTCGATTTCTCGGGCACCGGAATGGCCCTGTCCGAGGCGACGCGCCGGGTCGAGCAGGACGCGTCCATCGCCGCCAACCACGGCGGCACCTTCGGCAAGGGCGGCGAAAGTTTCCTGCGCTTCAACATCGGCATGCCCCGCGCCCAGATCGAGGACGCCTGCGCCCGCCTGGAAAGCGCCTTCGCCGACCTGCAGTGACCGCACCTGCCCCGAACCCGCGAAAGGCCGAACATGACGATCACGCACGAGGACGAGTTGGACGGCCTGAAGGAGATCGGCCGGATCGTCGCGAACACGATGCAGGCCATGGCGAAAGCGATGGAGCCCGGCATGACCACCCGCGAGCTGGACGAGATCGGCCGCGATCTGCTGGAGCATGAGGGAGCCGTTTCGGCCCCGCAATCGACCTACGATTTTCCGGGCTTCACCTGCATCAGCGTGAACGAGGAGATTGCGCATGGCATACCGGGCGACCGGGTCATCGCGCTCGGAGACCTGGTGAACATCGACGTGTCGGCCTCCAAGGACGGGTACTTCGCCGATACCGGGGCGACGTACAATCTCGCGCCAGAAGACCCGTCGCTGCACCGCCTCTGCCGCGACGGGAGGCGCGCGATGCAGATCGGGATCGCCCAGGTCGGTCGGGACAAGCCGCTGGCGGGTATCGGCCGGGCCATCGGCCGCTTCGCCTCGGGCCGGGGCTACACGCTGATCCGCAACCTGGCCAGCCACGGCGTGGGCCGGTCCTTGCACGAGTACCCCGGTGAGATCGCGACCTGGCCGACCCGTGGCGACACGCGACGCATCAACAAGGGGCTTGTCATGACGGTCGAGCCCTTCCTCTCGACGGGCGGGCTCTGGGCCAGCGGCGGGAGCGATGGCTGGACGCTCTACAGCGAGCCGGCGGCCCCGGTCGTGCAGTATGAACATACGGTGGTCGCGACGGATCGCGGGGCGACGATCGTGACACTGCCGGGATGATCCATACTTCGGGCGCACTCGGGAATTCGACTTCCGGGCCCAGAAGGGCCGATCCGCGACCTCGCGCTGCCGCTGGTGCAGGAATCTTTCACGATCTCTCGTGGCTTGCCGCCAAGGATCGCTGCTTCGGGCGGACCCCGCTTTCAGGGCGAGGAACCACTGCATCCGGGAAACGTAGATGTCCTGCACCACGAAGCCGCCCGCCGGGCTGTCACGCGCCATAGTGAACGGAAACCCTGATGACATTTCGCTTGAGCAGTTACCCTGGTAGGCGCAACGCAATCCGGAAGCGTGCGGCACCCCCGCGGCCGTCCAGCGGGTCCAACGTCCTTGGCCTTGCGATTGCCGGCCTCGCGGTATCTGCTTTCGTGAACCACCGCCTCGCCCGGAAGGCCGAGCGCGACAATCCCCCGGCCGGCGAGTTTCTGAACATCGACGGCGTTCGTCTGCACTACGTGGACCGCGGCGATGGGGATCCGATCGTCCTGCTGCACGGCAATGGCAGCATGATCCAGGACTTCGAGTCGAGCGGCCTCATCGATCTCGCCACCCGGACTCATCGCGTCATCGCATTCGACCGCCCGGGTTACGGCCACAGCGCACGCCCACGGAGCAGGGTCTGGACGCCCGAGGCGCAAGCGGATCTGATCCACGAGGCGCTCTCGCGGATCGGCATCGAGCGTGCGACGATCCTTGGTCACTCCTGGGGCTGCTCGGTGGCTGTGGCGCTTGCGCACAAGTATCCCTGGCTGGTCAGCGGGCTGGTGCTCGCCTCGGGCTACTACTATCCGACCGCGAGGCCCGACGTGATCGGCATGGCCGGCCCGGCGGTACCGCTGGTGGGCGACCTCATGCGCTACACCATCTCTCCGATCCTGAGCCGGTTGATGTGGCCGCTCCTGATGCGGAAGATCTTCGGCCCGCAGCGCGTCCCGGCGAAATTCGCGGGCTTCCCGAAGGCCATGGCCGTTCGGCCGTCCCAGATACGGGCGAGCGCCGCGGAATCGGCGCTGATGATCCCCGATGCCGCCGCCTATCGTGCCATCTACTCCAGCCTCGGGATGCCCGTCGCCATCGTCGCTGGCGCCGAGGACCGCCTCGTCGATCCCAAGGCGCAGTCAGCGCGTCTTCACCGGGAGATCGCGAAGAGCAGCTTCGACCTCGTTCCAGGCGCGGGACACATGATCCATCAGACAGATACGGGTGTGGTCATGGCGGCGATCGAGAAGGTTGCCGCGCCTCGGAAGACGTAGCCTCGGCGCTAGGGACTCGTCATCAGATCTTACACGGACAGGCGACCGCGCTGCGCGTCCATCGCCATGCCGCTCGGTCGCCCGGTTGGCGACATCGTCGGGAACTGGCTTCCAGGAACGGGTGCCTCATCGCCCTCTGGACCTCGCGCCCGACAGCCTACATCGTGCCCGAAGATTCAGAAGAAGAAGCCCAAAGACCGTTCACGAGCGATCTGAAGGGATGAGAGAGACCGAGGAGAACAGCTTGGCACACCAGGTGAGCGATGATGACCGGTACCGACTTCTGCTGGAATCGATCACGGACTACGCAATCTACATGCTGGACCCCGGCGGCCACGTTTCAAGCTGGAATCCCGGCGCGCAGCGCTTCAAGGGCTATGACGCGGCCGAGATACTCGGCGAGCATTTCTCTCGCTTCTATACCCAGGACGACAAGGATAGCGGGTTGCCGGAGCGCGCGCTTCGGACCGCCGATGCCGAGGGACGCTTCGAGAACGAGGGGTGGCGCGTCCGCAAAGACGGCAGCCACTTCTGGGCGCATGTCGTCATCGACCCCATCCGATCGCCTTCGGGCGACCTCCTGGGCTTCGCCAAGATCACCCGCGACCTGACAGAACGGAGGGCGACAGAGGAAGCGCTGCGCAAGAGTCAGGAGCAGTTCCGGCTTCTCGTCCAGGGCGTCACGGACTACGCCATCTACATGCTCGACCCCACCGGTCACGTGGCGAGCTGGAACGCCGGCGCGCGCCGCATCAAGGGCTACGCGCCCGCCGAGATCATCGGCCAGCACTTCTCGCGCTTCTATACCGAGGAAGACCGGCATGACGGGCTGCCCTCACGGGCGCTCGCGACTGCCGAACGCGAAGGTCGCTTCGAGCACGAGGGCTGGCGGGTGCGGCGGGACGGGACCCGCTTCTGGGCCAGCGTGGTGGTGGACCCGATCCGCGACGATGACGGCCACCTGATCGGCTTCGCCAAGGTCACCCGTGACATCACCGAGAAGCGGGAGGCACAACGCGCACTCGAGGAGACGCAGGAAGAGTTACTCCAGGCCCGCAAGATGGAGGCACTGGGCCAACTCGCCGGCGGGATCGCGCATGATTTCAACAACCTCCTGATGGCGATATCCAGCAGCCTCGAATTGCTCCAGAACCGGCTGCCTGACGAGTCTCGGGTCACGCGCCTGCTCGAGAACGCGGTTCAGGGCGTTCATCGGGGCGCCACCCTGACCTCCCGCCTGCTGGCCTTTTCCCGCCGTCAGCCGCTCGAACCGCAGGCGGTGGACCTTCCGGCGCTCATTCGAGGCGCCGGTGATCTGCTGCGGCTCTCGCTTGGCAGCGATATCTCGGTCGAAACCCAGGCCCCTCTCTCGGTGCCTCAGGCGATGGTGGATCCGACACAGCTCGAGCTTGCCTTGCTCAACGTGGCAGCCAATGCACGTGACGCCATGCCCCAGGGCGGGACGCTGACCATCACCCTGTCGAGCGAGGAGGTTTCGGACGGGCAGGTGACGGGCCTCAAGGGCGGGGCCTATGTGCGTCTTTCCGTTTCGGACACGGGTGAGGGAATGGACGAAGAGACGCTCGGCCGGGCAGCCGATCCCTTCTTCACGACCAAGGGTCCCGGCAAGGGCACCGGACTGGGGCTTTCGCTGGTCCATGGACTGCTTGAGGACTCCGGCGGCCGCCTGGTCCTGAGCAGCCGCAAGGGCGAAGGTACGACGGCTGAACTCTGGCTTCCCGCCGCCCAATCCCAGCGATTGTCCAAGGCAGGACCAGCGGCAGGCGCGGAGTCGGAGACCGGCGACGGGAAGACTGTTACGGTGCTTGCCGTCGATGATGACGCCCTGATTCTGATGAACACCGCGCTCATGCTGGAGGATCTCGGCTATTGCGTCATCGAAGCCAGTGGCGGGGCTGAGGCGCTCAAGGTTCTCGAAAAGCAGCATGTGGATCTGCTGATCACGGACCAGAACATGCCGCGGATGGTCGGAACCGAACTTGTGAAGGCAGCACGACAGATCCGTCCGGATCTTCCGGTGATACTTGCCACGGGCTACGCCGATCTCGACGAGGCCAGTGAACTCCGGCTGCCGAAGCTCGACAAGCCGTTCGGCTTTAACGAGCTACGATCCGTTGTCCGCGACACGCTCGGGCAATGATGGATGGCTTCCAGCCAGGATGACGGGGCCCTTGCGCTCAAGCAGGTGGCGGTGGTCTCGTTGGTGGATGCGGCGGGTCGGGCGGGCCGGTTCTCGCCTCATCGCCGGTGGAGATACAGCATGGATACGAATCAGGTGAAGATTTGACCGAGAGCAGACCTTACGAGCGCATCCCTCGCCAGCATGCGGCAGATATCGCGACGAAGATTCTCGGTGGCGCCGGGTATTCGCAGGCGCATGTCGAGGTCATGGCGCGCAACATGGTCGAGGCACAGGCGCAGGAATGTCATTCCCATGGCCTCTATCGCCTGGTTTCCTGCTCGACCGTGGCGGAGAGCGGGCTGGTGAATCTGACGGCCACGCCGGAGGTGACGGACCGGGCCCCGGGCGTGGTTGCCGTGGATGCCAAGGGCGGCAATTCGCTCCTCGCGTTCCAAGCCGGTGTCGGGCAGTTGGTCGAGAAGGCCCGGGCCAGCGGTATCGCCGCACTCGCCGTCAACGACTGCTTCCATTACTCGGCCCTCTGGTGGGAGGTCGAGCAGCTGTCCGCGCAGGGACTGGTGGCGCTCGCGATGACGCCGACCCATCCGTACGTTGCCCCCTTTGGCGGGACGCAGCCTCTTCTCGGGACGAACCCCCTCGCGTTCTCCTGGCCGCGCCCCGATGGCGAGCCCTACACCTTCGACTTCGCAACGAGCGCGGTTGCCCGTGGCGAGGTCGAGCTCCGCAGCCGGCAAGGGGAAGCCCTTCCCGAAGAGTGGGCGATCGACGACGCGGGGCAGCCAACGACCGACAGCACCAAGGCGCTGGCGGGCGCTCTCCTTCCCTTCGGCCGCCACAAGGGTTCGGCCATCTCGACGATGGTCGAGCTTATGGCGGGTCCGTTGATCGGCGACCTGCTGAGCTGCCAGACGGCAGAGCCCGGCAGCTCCGCACGGAAGGGTGTCCAGCACGGCGAGCTGGTCATCGCGATCGATCCGGGCCGTTTCGGCGTCTCCCTCGAAACCGCCGAACGCCTTTTCGAGGAGATTTCCGACCAAGGCGCCAGGCTGCCATCTGAACGCAGGCGGGCCGCGAAACGAGAAGCCGCGAAGGCGGGGCTTCTCGTCGCATCCCACTTGCTCGCGGACCTCGAGAGACGCGCGGCGTGAGGGCATCCCCTGTGCACGAGCAGGGCGGCTTGGGGCAGGTTTATGCCGTGGGCCACCCAGGGGGCGAGAGACCCAGCGAAGTTGAGGACTTTGGGGCGAAGCCGGTAGCTGTGCGAAACCCATCGATAATTTGCGCCGCTGCCCTTGATCAACTTCGGAATAAGAGACTGCTCCAGACTACGCGGGGGGCCCGTCAAGCGCGAGTTCGTCCATCATGTCGCCAAAAATTCGGTCGATCCGGATCAAGACAACCAGTTCAGCTTCGCGGAGGCTGAGGCCCTCGATGATGCTGCTGTCCCAATTGCTGATCCCGATGCTGGGGCACGGCTGGATCTTGTCCGCAGGAATTTCATCTACCTGGCCCACCCCGTCGACGAGGATTCCTAGCAGCTTGCGATGTGATCCCGCCGCAACTTCCACGACCAGGATCTGTGGCTCGTGAGTGCTCGCCGTCGAAGGAATGTCAAGGTGCGCCTTCAGGTCGACGACCGGCAGAGGGGTCCCGCGGAGATCGACGACTCCCAGAACGCAGATGGGCGCATCGGGCAGCGGGGTGATCTTCCCCGGGACCAGTAGCTCCCGCACATCGCGGACATCTATTCCGAGCGTCTGCTCGCCAAGGTGGAAGGTGAGGTAGACGGGGGAGGAATCCTCCTCCCCCGCCACGTCCCGCACATGCCGAGTGCTGATTTTCATGGATCAGCCGGCGTAGCGATGGAAGTCGTCGTCGGAGACCTCCTCCGACTTTAGGTCGAGCTCGAACGCCTTCACGTCCTT
>NZ_FWFV01000026.1 GCF_900172315.1 Palleronia marisminoris | reverse complement strand
TCGACTACCTCGAACGCGGGCACGGCGAGGCGGCAGGCGAGCCGGAGATTTACTGATGGCACATGATCTGGATGCGGCCCTGCGGGGCATCTCGGGGATCCTCGTGACGCCCTATGACGACCGGGGCGAGATCGCGCCCGGGAAGCTGTCGCCGATCATCGACCGGGCGGTCGGTGCGGGCGTCCACATGCCGGTGGTCAACGGCAACACCGGCGAGTTCTACGCCCTCACCACGGACGAGGCCTGCACGATGGTGCGCGAGGTCGCCTCGATCCTCGGCGACCGTGCGCCGCTTCTGGCTGGCATAGGACGCGGCATCCGCGACGCCTGCCGGCTGGCCGAGGCCAGCGCCGAGGCCGGCGCGGCAGCATTGATGATCCACCAGCCGCCCGATCCGTTCGTCTCGCCGCGGGGGACCATCGACTACGTCCAGGCCGTCTCGGATGCCGCGGGCGGCCTGCCGATCATGCTCTATCTCAGGAACGACGCGATCGGGACGAGCGCGATCAAGGCGCTGTGCGATCTGCCGGGGGTGAAGGGCGTGAAATGGGCCACGCCCAACCCGCTGAAACTGGCCGAGGCGCGCGCCGCCTGCTCGCCCGACATCGTCTGGGTCGGCGGATTGGCCGAGGTCTGGGCGCCCCCCTTCTACGCGGTGGGGGCGCGCGGGTTCACCAGCGGCCTCATCAACATCTGGCCCGAGCGCTCGGTCGCGATCCACAAGGCGCTCGATGGCGGCGACTACGAGGAAGCCAACCGCCTGATCGCCGAGATGCGCCCGTTCGAGGATATCCGCGCAGAAGAGCTGAACGGCACGAACGTGACCGGCGTGAAGGCCGCGCTCCAGGCGATCGGGATCGATTGCGGCCGGACCCGCCCGCCTTCGGCCTGGCCGCTGACGGACGCTCAACGGAAGACGATGACGGACTTCCTCGCCAAGAACGACCTTCTCTGAAAGGAGACCGAATGCTCGACCAGACCTTCCCCCCCCACGGCAAGCACCTCGTCGCCGGAGAGTGGGTCGCGTCCGACCGGACGTTCCGCTCCGAGCCTGCCACGGGGGACGCCCACGACTTCTCTGTCGGCACCCCTGAACGGGTCGACCGGGCCTGCGAGGCCGCGGAAGACGCATTCCCGACCTACGCGAACACCTCCCGCGAAGAGCGCGCCGCCTTCCTCGACGCCATCGCCGACGAGATCGAGGCGCGGGGCGACGCGATCACCGCCATCGGGACGTCCGAGACCGGCCTGCCCGACGCCCGCCTGCAGGGCGAGCGCGGTCGCACGACCGGTCAGCTGCGCCTCTTCGCCAGCCACATCCGCGAGGGCGCCTGTCTCGATCGCCGACATGACGGGGCGCTGCCCGACCGCCAGCCGCTGCAGATGGACGACGGCGACACGGACGCCGACGCGCTGCGGGATGCGGCCAAGGCCGCGCTCGAGCAGATGGGTCCGCAGACCATGCTGACCGACGGCATCGCCGCCACCTGCAAATCGGGTGCGGCGGCGATGGCCGAACATCGCGGTGTGACCTCGGTCGTCGTGACCGACCCGGTCGAGCGCAGCGGGACGCCGTTCCTGTTCGAGGCCGATGCCGAGACCTGGTTCGGCAGCGATGAGCTGAGCGAAGAGGTCTTCGGCCCCGTCGGCCTGATCTTGCGCTGCAAGGATGCCGCCGAGGTCGAGAAGGTCGCCCGCACGATGCAGGGTCAGCTCACCGTGACGCTGCAGATGGACGACGGCGACACGGACGCTGCCCGTGCGCTTCTGCCCCTTGCGGAACGCAAGGCCGGCCGCGTGCTTCCCCACCGGCGTGGAAGTGGCCGACGCGATGGTGCACGGAGGCCCCTACCCGGCGTCGACGAATGTCGGCACCCTGTCGATCCGGCGCGTCCTGCGCCCGGTCTGCTACCAGAACCTCCCCGTGGCGCTGATGCCCGAAGACCTGAAGTGAGATCCCGACATGAATCCCGATACCCGTGAAAAGCTGATGGGCGTCTCCGTGGCGACGCTGGCGACGGCGCTCTACAAGCGCGGCCTGCGGAGCCAGGTGATCCAGGGCGTGAACCCGCTGGGCTGGAAGGGCCGCAACATGGTCGGTCCCGCCTTCACCCTGCGCTACATGCCCGCCCGCGAGGATCGCAATCAGCTGGTGGAGTTCCGCAACCCCGAGCATCCGCAACGCGTCGCCATCGAGACCTGCCCCGAGGGCCACGTCCTGGTGATGGACAGCCGCAAGTCCGCCACCGCCGCAAGTGCGGGCGACATCCTGATCACCCGGCTGATGAAGCGGGGCGGAGCGGGCGTCGTGACGGATGGCGGCTTCCGGGACGCGGCCATCATCGCCGAGCTGGACATCCCGGCCTATCACACGCGCCCCTCCAGCCCCACGAACCTGACGACGAACGAGGCCATCGCCCTCAACGAGCCGATCGGCTGCGGCGACGCGCCCGTCTTCCCGGGCGACATCATCGTGGGCGACGCGGACTGCGTGATCGTGATCCCCGCCGAGATCGCCGACGAGGTCGCAGCCGAAGCCGTCGAGATGACGGCCTACGAGGATTTCGTGGTAGACCAGGTGAAAGCCGGAGCCTCCATCATCGGCCTCTACCCGGCCACGGACGAAAGCAACCTCCAGCGCTTCGCAGAGTGGCGACAAGCCAAAGGGCGCTGACAAGGGGCGCGGC